>CAZAYY010000006.1:0-188996 GCA_964489525.1 uncultured Anaerolineales bacterium | reverse complement strand
GTCTAGTGCGCCCGCCTGCTAAGTGGGTTCCGGGGTTAAAACTCGGTCAAGGGTTCGAATCCCTTCCTCCCCGCCTGACTGGTCACCCACCTGGCCAGTGTACAACCTGCCCTCGTAGCTCAGTGGATAGAGCACTTGCTTGCGGAGCAAGGGGTCGCGTGTTCGAGCCACGCCGAGGGCGCCTGAGGGCTGTCTGAAACCAAGGTTTTTAGACAGCCCTTTTTTTATCTTATTCCGGCCAGGCTCTGGCTTGGCGAAATTGGACTTTTGCTATGACCAAATCCGTGTATAAAATTTTACTCACGAACGACGATGGTGTTTCTTCCCCTGGGCTGCTGGCAGCGGCTGAAGCGCTTTCTGAAATTGGCGATGTTTGGGTGGTGGCTCCCGGTGAGCAGTGCAGTGGGGTGGGGCGCAGCATGCCAGGTTCATCTACCGGGGTCATTACCCTGGTGCCGCTTCAATTGAAGAACAAGCAAATTACAGGCTATGGCGTGGATGGTACACCGGCCCAGGCCGTTCAATTTGGAATTTTGGAAGTCATGCCGGGTAAACCCGACCTGACGGTGTCGGGGATTAACTACGGTGAAAATATCGGCACAGGTGTGACGATTTCGGGCACGGTAGGTGCTGCTCTTGAATCGGCTGCCATGGGTGTGCCTGCGCTGGCCATTTCTCTCGAAACCTCCAAGCGCCATCATTTATCGCTCTCCAAATCCGTGGATTTCAGCACCGCCGCTCATTTCACCCGGGTTTTTGCCGAGCGAATGCTGGCGAACAAGTTTCCCCATGACCTGGATGTGCTAAAGGTGGAGGTGCCTGTTTCGGCAACCCCGCTAACCCCCTGGTCGGTTGCCCGCCTGACCCGTGATCGCTATTTTTTGCCTGTGCCCCCAAAACGTGAGGATTGGTCGCAGCCAGCGGGGATTGGCTATCGTCAAAACCGGCGCATCAGCAGTTTTGAGCCGGGAAGTGATGCCCACACCCTGCGCATCTTGCGCCAGGTGGCGGTGACACCCTTAAGCCTGGACCTTACCTCGCGGCTCAGCCTGGATGAATTGGCAAATTTATTAAGATAAATGGCCTACTCGCTGGCCTCGGAATGATCTTCCACATCCAGAATATTATAGAGTTTATCCAGTTCTTTCTTGATATTCGACAGCTGGAGCACTTCCTCGTCCAATATTGCGCGAAAAGCCGGCCTTTGTTCTTCCGGCAGCGAAACCAGCAAGGCCTGTGTACGCGAAATTTGCCGGTTTTTATGGCGCAGTTTAATTTCCAACCTGCCTCGATATTCCTGGTAAAACTCCTCATCGGATAATGGGTCTGGCAGCGTTGGTGAACCCTGGGTGAGAATTTCGGCAACTGTAAGCAGAAACTCTTCGGTGTCAACAGGTTTTTCCAGGAAGCGCACAGCGCCCAGCCGCCGGGCGAATTCCCGGTCTTCTGGGGAGAGGTAGGTTGCCGATATCAGGATAATGGGAATATCGCGGGTCAGGGGGTTGGTGCGCAGTTGTTGGGTCATCCCGAAGCCATCGAGGTTTGGCATAAGCAGGTCGCTGATGATTAATGCGGGGCGCTGCTCGGCCACGCGCTGCAGCGCCTGGATGCCATCTGAGGCCGTGATAACCGGGTAGCCCTTGAAACTCAGGGTTACCTGGAGCAAATCCCGAATATTGGGGACATCTTCAACAATCAGAATGGGGCCATAGGGAATTGTAGTCATCGTGGTTTCTCGCAAAATGGGTGAGGTAAAAGGTTAAATCACTGCTTTATCAATCATCAGGAAACAAGCCGGCTGATTTCGGAAACTTACAGGTGTACTTGGAGATTTTCGATAACGATTTTCAGCGGTTTCCCTAACCGCCCAAAAAGTTACCAAAGAAAAAGAAAATAATGCCCAGGATAACAATCACACTGCAGCCAGCCACAAACAGCTTCACCGTCAATTTCAAGATGAAACGAAGCGCCAGCCAGGCCAGCCCTAACACCAGAATTATCCAAATCAGTTGTGAGAAATCACTGCCCAGAAGGTTTTCCATTGCGTTATTATAGCAGACTTTTCCTGGGAATTTCTGATGATGTGGAAAAACAAAACTGCTTGACACAAAGCCAGCCCTGTGCTACATTATTGACCAAATACATGCGTTGGCTTTAGGAACGCGATTCCCCCAATCAGGAGTAACCCTTGACCAAGTCACGTACTCAACTTATGGTCGAACGCTTACGCGATTTGCAGGCATTCTCACCGGATGTTGAAGCATCTGCTGTTGTAAGTGTGGATGGCCTTTCAATTGCCTCAGCACTTCCCCAAAATATTGAAGAAGACCGGGTTTCGGCAATGTCTGCTGCCATGCTTTCTCTTGGTGAGCGAATCGCGTCCGAACTGGGTCGCGGTGTTTTGGAACAGGTGTATATTAAAGGGGTAAATGGCTATGTCCTGCTCACAGCGGTTGGAGAAGAGGCGGTGCTTACGGTCATGGCGCGCAAGGAAGCACGGCTTGGGCTAATTATGTTGGATATGCGGAGAGCCGCTGAAGACCTGGAAAAGCTGATCTGACCCCGGTAGCAAGGTTATGGATCCAATCCCCAAAAGTGGTTACTATTACCCGAATAAATTTGCCCTGATCACCCTGGATGCGTTTGAGCAGGTGATGGGCAAAAATGGCTTAAATGCCATTTTGAACCTTGCCCATCTTCCCCAATTTATTGACCATTTCCCACAAGATAACCTGGAGCGTGAATTCGATTTTTCGGATTACACTGCCCTGAACCTGGCATTAGAAGAGATGTATGGCCCGCGGGGTGGGCGTGGCCTGGCACTGCGAGCAGGCCGGGCGCTGTTTGCCGATGCCCTGCGCAATTTTGGCGCGCTGGCGGGTGTTGGCGATATGGCTTTTAAAGTTCTTTCTCTTCCTACCAAGCTGCGGATTGGTTTACCGGCCATGGCGAGAATTTTTAGCCAGGTAAGCGACCAACACAGCACCGTGCGTGAAGAAGAAAACGAAATTATTTACACAATCCATCGCTGCCCGGTTTGTTGGGGGCGAAAAGGATTAGACAAACCCGTTTGCTATATTGCTGTGGGTTTGCTGCAGGAAGGCCTTAAATGGCTTTCTGGCGGCAGTGAGTTCAGGGTAAACGAATCGAAATGTATTGCCATGGGGCACGATGTGTGTGAGTTCACCATCCAAAAAAGCCCCATCAGTTAACCGAGTTTATTGAGGCAGCCTGGTGAGCCCCGAACCGAAACATTCCGTCCTGATTGTTGAAGATGATTTAGATGTAGCAGATATGCTCAACGCCTATTTTCGCGTCCAGGGCTACAATGTGACCACCGTCAATTGGGGTGAAGATGCTGTGAAGGAATGCCAGGTCAATGTCCCTGACCTTGTAATTTTGGATATCCGGCTTCCAGATATTGATGGTTTTGAAGTGGCCCACCGCCTCCGGACCAATCGCCGGACAGAACATATACCCATCATTTTCTTGACTGAAAAACGCTCCCGGACAGACCGTTTGAAAGGCCTTGAACTGGGGGCGGATGACTATATCACCAAACCTTTTGATGTTCAGGAACTCCGCCTGCGGGTGCGGAACGCCTTGAAGCGCGTTGCACAGGATGTGCTCACCAACCCGATTACCGGGCTGCCCGAAGGCCGGCTGGTTGACGAACGGATTTTACAGGCAGTGAAAAGCGAGCAGCCTTTTGCCTTGATGCTGATTTCGTTGGAAAATCTGGATGCATTTCGGGAAGTTTACGGCTTTGTGGCGTCGGATGATGTGCTGCGGGCTGTCAGCCTGATGCTGCAAAACACGCTGAAAGACCTTGGCAATTCTGATTTTTTGGGTCATATCGAAAAACACCAGTTTATCCTGGTGACCGAACCTGCCTTGATGGCTGATTTACACGACCGCATTCGCTCCCGGTTGGTGCAATCCCTGGATTATTTTTACCCCCTCAAAGCTCGCGAAGCCAATCATTTCCCGGCAGACCGTTTGCGCATTCGAACCTCCCAGGCAGTCCCTGCCCGGTTGGACCCTGCCTCCACTGCGCCAGAAAAAATTCGCAGCATTTTACAAACCCAACTTTCCTGATTTTGCACCTCACCGTCTTACTTCCCACCTATAATGAGGCTGGCAACTTGCCACGCATGCTCGATGCGCTGCTTGCCTTGCCGCTGCCACTTTCCGCGATGGTACTGGACGATAACAGCCCGGATGGCACGGGGCAGATTGCCGATGCGTATGCAGCACAGCACCCTGGACGGGTCCACGCCATTCACAGGCCCGGAAAACAGGGCCTGGGGGCGGCATACCAGCAAGGGTTTCAACTGGCCTTAGATGCGGGTGCGGATCTGGTGGCGCAAATGGATACCGATTTTTCCCATCCCCCCGCCAAGCTTGTGGAACTTTACCAGGCCGTTGAAGGGGTGGACATTGCCATTGGCTCGCGCTATGTTGCCGGGGGCAGTGTGGATGAGAAATGGCCGCTCTGGCGCAAGGGGCTTTCTGCATTTGGAAATTTCTACGCCCGAACCCTGCTGCAAATGCCCATTCGCGACTGCACCGGGGGGTTTCGGGTCTATAAGCGCTCTGCTGTGCAGCGTATGCCGCTCCACCTGGTTCGCTCGAACGGCTATGCTTACCAGGTGGAAACAGCCTATATTGCCCACCTGAGTGGGTTGCGGTTTACCGAAGTTCCGATTTATTTTGCGGAACGTTCGGAAGGGGTTTCGAAAATGTCGCTGCGCATCCAAATTGAAGCCGCATTGCGGGTTTGGCAGATGCGCTGGCGTTTTCGAAATTACCGGCCTGCACAGCCATCGCCAACCCCTTAAGGTGCGGTTGGCGTTTCACTTTCTTCCCTGACTTTGGCCGCTTCCAAACTGGCAATATACTGCTTGATGCGGTCTGCCTGGTTTTCCGGTGCGCTTTCTAAGGCTTGTGTGGCAAATTTAATCGCTTCTGTGAATTCTCCCAATTGGGCGTGAACCTGGGCAATCGTCTCTTCAAGCCGCCATAACTGTGCATCGGCAACAAAATCCAGGGCTTTCGTATAGGCTACGAGGGCGTTTTCATAGTCGTTTAGTTCTGCACGCACACTTGCCTGGGCCACCAGGTAGTTGTAGCGCACGGCGTTGGTGGCCAACCGGTTCAGGTAGGTGGTTTCAAAGGCGCGTTGGTAATAATCAGCGGCTTGCTCCAGGAGTTCCGTCCTCTTCGCTTCGTCTTCTCGCTCGCGCCGGGCTTCCTGGGAATAAAAATCACCCAAAAGTCCATTGGTACCATCAAATTCCGGGTCAATTTCGAGCGATTGGTTCAAGATTTCCAGGGCTTTTTCACGCTCATCGAGCACACTCAGGTAAACAATGGCTTTTTCATTCCAGAGGGTGGTGTTTTGGGGGCTGAGCGTGGTTGCTTTTTCGTAATACGCTGCGGATTGCTGGCCGCGCTCGTCCTGCAGCGCCGGGTCGAACCCGGCCCAAACCCGGTACAGCCGGGCAAGGTTGGCGGTATGGTCGGTATTGAGCGGGTTAATGCCTTGGGCACGAATGAGGTCTGTTTTGGCAGTTTCCATCAATTCTTCGCGTTCAGCCGGGTCTTCGGCAGTGCGGGCCATTTCAAGGTAAGCCCGGCCCAGGAAGAGATAATAGTGATCTTCATCTGGGGCCAGTTCAGTCGCCCGGCGGTAAAGTTGGATGGCCGCATCGTAGTTCGGGCTGGCGCCGTTGGCCAATGGGTCGGCAAATTTAAAGGTCATATCCGCATGGATAATCCGCAGGTTGGTGACGCTGATGCCCCAAAACGCCAGAATCATCACAACGGGCAGGGCAAATGCACCCATGCCTTTTTTGCCGGTGGTTCTCTGCGGCCAGTCAAGTGGATTGGCAAACCCCATGGCAAACAACATTAATATCAGGTAGACATAAAACTGGGTCAACACACCTTCTTGCCGGGCGGCAATGTCTATGATTGTGGGTTGGGTGTTGGGTGGAAAGCGGCCCAGGTTAGCCAGGTTGCTGGCATGCAGCAGGTAAAAGACCATTGTGATGCCCAGTGAAATGCCAAGCACTTTGAGGAAGTTTTTCAAAATCGACTGCTGGGGATATAACCGGCTGATTTCGGCTGCCATCACCAGGCCTGCGGAAATCCAGGTGGTGAGCAGCATGGTGAGGACACCATACGAGGTTGCCATGTCTTTATTGGGTAGTTTGGTCAGTGAATTCCAGATGATTTCGTTGGCGGTGGTCACGCGAGAGCTGTTGGAGACAAAATCGTACCCCAGGGTGACCATAATTAACGCAATGATCAACCCGGCCACCCAAATTTCGGCACCACCTTTTACAGAACTGGGGGATAAACGGGTTGGTTTGCGACCTCGTTTTTTGCTTGCGGCTTCAGGTTCGGTTTCGGGTACGGCCTGGTCATCTCCAATTTGGTATTCTCCAAGCCGGGGCAGGATGTAACCCGCAACGAAGAGTAAAGCGGCAAAGACCCAATAGTGCGTACGGGTGGCCGCAATGGCAATCCCGAAATGGATTTCGACATAATGCGCCACGATGGCGGCCAATAACGCCATCAGGGTGAGGGCTCGGAGTTTTTCGCCGTCGGTTTGGGGGGCCTCGTAGCGGGAAAACACCGCAACCAGGACAAGGTAAGCCACCACACCGATCAAGATACCAAAAGGCAGCCCGACCCCCATAAACGAGAAGCCTTGCCAAAAAGTGAACCCAATCACCCCGGCCAGCCCGCCGCCAATGACCAACCCAAAAAACAAGATGCGCTGTTTGCGGCTGTTCACCATTTTGAGCCAGGCAAGACCGTAATAAAAAGCTGAAACAAAAACGACCAGGTAAGAGGCCAACCCAAGCAGACCCGTGATCACGACTGCATCCCAGGTTTCATTGTGAGACCGATCGGGAGAAGCGTTGCGGCTTTCAAAATGGGCCAGTTCCACCGGGTAGTATGGGTTATAGGCAACGTACATGGTTTCGGGCCCATACCCCACCAGCAGGCGCAGGGGCTCCCAGCGGTCCTGGGTTCCATCTGGAAAGGTAAGCGGATCTTGGGAGGAGACCAGCTCGGTTGCTCCTTCCCAGATCAGCACACGCACCTGGTTGGACTGGACTTCGGGTTTGAGCAAACTGCCCACCCGGTTGAAAAAGGCGTTGTTTTGTTTGAGTTGGTCAAAAGGTCCGGTGGGGAGGTTGAGCACCACCAGGAAAGCCGCCGCAGCCAGACCGGTGGCCATGATGGTAAACAAGAGCCAGCGCGCACGCCAATACAGGGAAAGCAGCACCATCAAGAAAAAGAACCCTGCCAGCATGCCCAACAACGGGCCGCGGCTGTTGCTCAGGTAAACCGCAATCACGTGCAGTGCAGCAATGAAGATATAAATTGTGCCGCGTGCAATTTGGATTACGACATTCCCTTCGTTTTTGATGATTGCTGTGAAGGTAGCAACAATCCGGCTTAACACCAGGGGGAAAATCATGATGACATAAGCGGCCACAAAAATGGCATTACCCATATTCGATGCGATGCGTTTGGAGGTGTCGCCGCCCCAGGGGACCGGGTCAATTTGGAAGCGCTGCAGTAAGCCATATAACCCCACCGGCAGGCTGGCCAGGATGGCGGCGGTAATCACCCGTTCCAACTGCTGCCGCCGGCGCAAATTCACGGCCATGGCGGCAAAAATAACAATATAGGTCAGGGTTGTGTATGTTCCTTGCAGGCGTTGGTAGGAACCCCAGAAACTGGTGCTGGGGGCTACGGAGAAAACCGTTGCAACCAGGTAGGCCACCACCAGGGTGACAACTGCCAATGCAAACGGTGTGCGCATCAGGCTTTTCCAACGCGGTTCATTGTTTTCAGCAGGCGCCCACGAAATTCCACCCATGTCTATCAGCTTGACCAGCCAGGCTGCCAGGACAATCAGCCCCAGCGAGCGCAGCAGGGTGAGTTTATCGGGTTCAAAAATACGCATTGAATAGACGTTGAAAAACAAGGGAATACAGACGACCGCGGCGAGCCAGGCGGCTTCCATAATTCCTTCCATGTAGCGGGTTAATTTGGTTGGCATATTTTTTCCTGCAAGCGTTGAGTTGGTTTAAGAACTTACCTTATCATAAAAGCAGCAATCCGGCAAGCGCACCGCGATTTTCTTAACCAGCCTGTAAGCCGGAAGCGTTAAAGGCGGAGCCGTCGCCCAGGTAGTAGAAATTGAAGCCGGCTGTTTTCCATTCGCTTTCGTCCAGAATGTGAACGGTATCCAGCACTACGCAGGTTGAGGTAAGCTTGGCAACCTGCCGGGGTTGGATGGCTTTAAACTGCGAGTGTGCCACCAAAACCAGGAGGACGTCGGCATCTTTCAATGCTTCCTCCAGCGAGGCACACATCTGCACTTTCGAGGGGTTTGCGTTGGGCTTGAAGGGTTCAAAAGCCCGGACTTCGGCCCCGGCATCTGCCAGCAGGTGGGCCACTTCAATTGCCGGGCTTTCGCGCAGGTCGTCTACGTCGGGTTTGTAGGCCAAACCTAAAGCGGCCACGCGTTTGCCAGCTAACCCACCCAAAATTCGGTTAAGCATGTGGTAAACAAAGTGGGGTTGGCTGTCGTTCACCTGCCGGGAGGCCAGAATCAGCCGGGTCAGTTCTGGGGCAGTTTGCACAAAAAACCACGGGTCCACACTGATGCAGTGCCCACCCACGCCTGGCCCGGGACGCAGAATATTCACCCTTGGGTGGCGGTTGGCGATTTCGATGGCCTCCCAGATGTTCACACCGAATTTATCTGCCAGGCGGGCAAACTCGTTGGCGATGGCAATGTTTACATCCCGGTAGGTGTTTTCCATGAGTTTGACCATTTCGGCGGCGGTTGCATCAGTTTCTACAATTTCGCCTTTCACAAAAGCAGTGTACAGATCCCGCCCGGCTTCAGCTGAGGCGCGGTCGATCCCGCCAATTACCCGGGCATTTTCAACCAGTTCGCGCAAAATTTGTCCAGGCAGCACCCGTTCAGGAGAATAGGCCAGGTTAAAATCAGCCCCTGCTTTTAACCCCGACTGTTCAAGAATGGGAATAAGTAGGTCCATCGTGGTGCGCGGTGGAGAGGTGGATTCCAGAACCACAAGGTTGCCGGGTCTTAAGTGGGCCACGATACTCTCGGCGGCCGAAACCACAGCGCGCATATCGGCAGATTTATCTGGCAGAATTGGCGTAGGCACAGCAATGATGAAGGCATCTGCAGGTTCTACCGAAAGGCCAATTGCCAGGTTTCCGGACCGCAGCGCATCCTGCACAAGGGTTCGCAGACCGGGTTCGTGAATGTGGATTTCTCCGCTGCGCAGGGTATTGATGACATGGGGGTCAATGTCTACACCCAAAACCTGCACACCGTGGGTGGCGAATGTGCTGGCGGTTGGCAGGCCAATGTATCCAAGGCCGATGACGCAAATTTTTTTAAACTGCATGGTAACTCCTTTTCAGGTGATTGGTGTTAAGGTTTTGGAGGTGGGTTGGTTTTTTCCTGGTTCAGGTTATGGGTTCGGCCGCCGGGCTGGTGCTTACTTGGTGGCCTGCCTCTGTCGCCAGCTCTTGCAAAACCAGCAGCAGACGCGCCATCCACTCTGGCCGGCTGCCGGTAAGCGGCATTCTTAAGGCGTTTTTGCCGGTTCGGATGTCAGGTCCAAGGTATGGAAAGCGCCGGGCTGGGGCGTTTTCTGGCAGCGCCGGATAGCGTAACACAATTACCCCGGCTTCTGGGAAAACGCTCTGAATGCCAATGATTTCGGCAAATACTTTCACTTTAATTTGGAATAATAGGTATCCAACTTCTTCAGGGGGTGGGCCAAACCGGTCGATAAACTCCCTTTCGAGAGAATCCGCATCTGCCTGCGTTCTCAGGTCGGCAATCCGGCGATAGAGATGCAGGCGTGTATCGCGGTCGGGGATATACTGGGTTGGAATGGAGGCTGGCAGCGGCAGATCTACATTCACCAATGGGCGAGTGGTATATACGGCTGCCAGCTCGGAAAGAGGACTTGGGGCTGGTTTTTCGGGGGTTGGTTTTCCACCAGTATGCTGGCGCACAGCCTGGGCCAGCAGTCGGGTGTAGAGGTGGAACCCAACTGCGGCGATGTGCCCGTGTTGGCGGCTGCCCAAAAAATCACCAGCGCCGCGAATTTCCAGGTCGCGCATAGCGATGTTAAACCCGGCTCCCAGGTCGGTTTGTTCGGCCAGGGTTTCGAGCCGCAGCCGGCCTTCGGGTGTGGGGGATTTTTTGCGGTGCTTCAAAAAGTAGGCGTAAGCCTGGTGGTTGCCGCGGCCTACCCGCCCACGCAGCTGGTAGAGTTGGGCCAGGCCAAAGGTGTCGGCGCGGTCAACAATCAATGTGTTGGCATTCGGGATGTCAAGACCAGCTTCAATAATGGAGGTTGAGAGCAAGATGTCAATTTCGCCATTGGTAAATTCTTGCATGCGTTGAGCAAGTTCTTTTTCGGGCATTTGCCCGTGGGCAACGCCCACCCGTGCTTCGGGAACAAGGTCGAGCAGGTGAGCGTGCATTGCCCAGATGGTTTGCACCCGGTTATGAACAAAAAATACCTGTCCGCCCCTTTCCAGTTCGCGTAAGATGGCGTTGCGAACTGTTTTTTGGTCGTACGGTCCAACATGGGTAATGATGGGCAGGCGTTCTTCGGGCGGGGTATTGATGGTGGAGATATCTCGAACCCCGGTGAGGGCCATGTACAGGGTCCGTGGAATGGGGGTGGCTGTCATGGTTAAAACGTCCACTTCTGTGCGCATTTGTTTCAGCCGTTCTTTGTGGGTAACCCCAAAGCGCTGCTCTTCGTCAATAATCAGCAAGCCCAGGTCTTTGAAGGTGACATCTTTTGAGAGCAGGCGGTGGGTGCCGATGATGATATCCAAACCTCCAAGCCCAAGTTTTCGAATGATTTCATCTTGTTCTCGATCGGAGCGAAAACGCGAGAGCATTTCCAGGGAAACCGGAAAAGGCAGCAGCCTTTCGCGGAAGTTGTTGAAATGTTGCTGGGCCAGGATGGTGGTTGGCACCAGGATGGCAACCTGTTTGCCATCCATTACAGCCTTAAATGCGGCGCGTAAGGCTACTTCCGTTTTGCCATAACCAACATCGCCGCAAATCAAGCGGTCCATCGGGCGTAGGTTTTGCATATCGTTTTTTACTTCGCCAATAACGCGCAGCTGGTCATCGGTTTCTGTGTACGGGAAGCTCGCTTCCAGTTCTCGCTGCCAATCGCCGTCCGGGCTGAAGGCATACCCTTCCACCACCTGGCGGCGAGCATAGAGGTCCAGCAGGTCTTCAGCGACCTGTTTAACAGCTTCGGAGACCTCGGCCCGGGCTTTTTTCCATTCTCCACTGTTCAGGCGAGTGGGAACGGGTTCCCGTCCATCTGGCCCGATGTAGCGAGTGAGGCGGTCGGCCTGGTAAACAGGGACAAAGAGCTGGTCGTTATTGTCGTATTCAATGACCAGGTACTCGCGTTCCATCTGATCAATCAGGCGATGCACCAACCCCACAAAACGCCCGATACCATAATCTACATGAACCACCCAGTCGCCCACCTGCAAATCGGCATAAGCGGTTTCAGGGGTTTTTGCCGCCAGTTGGGCAGCTTTGCGGGGGGTGGGTCTGCGCCAACCGAAAATTTCGCCATCGGTGAGCAGGTGGGTGCGGCGTTCGCCCGGCGGCGAAAGCACGAAGCCATCGGTCAGGGTGCCCTGGATGAAGATGGGCGGAAGCGCAGGCTGTCCCTGGTGGGCAATGTGCTCATTCCATAGTTCTTGCAAACGAGACGATTGGCGCGAAACAATCACCACCTGGTCGCCCCGGTTGGCCTGGTGCTGCATGTGATTGAGGACGGCTTTAACCCGCCCACCGAAGCGCGTGTTGGGGCTGAAAAGGCGGGTGACATCTGATTTGCCAGAAAAAACCCCGCCGCTTTCGGTTACCGGGCCAAGCTGAATGTAGCGTTTGAATGTAAGCGCATCGAACAGCTCGCTCCAGGGTGTGTAAGGCAGGGGCTCATCTTCGGAAAATTTTCCATCGCGAATCCCCTCGGAGCGCCGCTCTATCGCTTTGACTTCAATTTCGTGGCTGAGCGCTTCTATGGCTTCCAGGTCATCTACCAAAACCAAAGAGCGATCTGTCAGATAATCGAGCAGGCTGGCCGGGTGGTGCAGCTGGGGCAAGTGGTATTCGGAATAGATTTTTTCTTCTGCGTGATCGCGGCTCGGGTTAGGGACGATAAATTCACGGGCCGGGGTCAGCAGTGCCGATTGGATTTTTTCCGTGGTTCTTTGGGTGGTTGGGTCAAAATGGCGCAGGGAGTCAATTTCGTCCCCGAAAAAGTCCAGCCGCAAGGGGGAATCTTGTGCGGGGGGCCAGATGTCCAGAATGCCGCCCCGCCGGCTGAACTGCCCGGCAGCCACCACGGTTTCGGCAGATTCGTACCCCATCCGAACCAGGTCTGCAGCCAGGGTTGCCGGTTGGATGATTTGGCCTGGCTTCAGCCGCCGGGTGAATTTAATGAATTCCCGGCGCGGCAAGGTGCGCGCCATTACAGCCCGAACGGGGGCAACGATGATGGGGGCTTTGATGGGGGAAAGAACCCCGCGCAGTTGATTCCAGATTTGCCGCCGGGTTTCCTCACGGCTCAGGTCGGATCTGCCTTCTGCGTTTTCGAGTGTCCATGGCGTATCGGTGGTTGCCTGTGGGGGCAGTGCACCCGGAATATGGTAGGCTGCCAGTGTGGTTAGCACATTTAGCCTGTCGCGCCGGGTGGTTTCACTCCAGGGAGAATCTTCATAAAAAAGCGGGGTGGGTTCGCGATAGCGTAAAATGGGCGTGTCGGGAAGCCAGAGAGAAAGTTCGTCCACCAGGGTCAGGGCGTGGTCTGCCCTGTCGGTAAGCAGCAAGACAGGTTCGTTCAGGCTCAGATGCAGCGCGGCAGTGACTGCCAAACGAGCAGCCCGTGGTAAAGACAGGTTATCCAGGGGTTCATAAGCCCGGACCTGGGTCATCAACCGCTGAAAAACCAGGGAAGATGATAGGAAAGGAACCAGAGACGAAGTGAGAATCATTTGATTTCCTCGCGGACCAGCTCAGGCGCTGGCATTGTACTGGTTCATGGCCGCAACCAGCCCGTCATCCACATAAGTCAGGATGGCGTCAACCGCCTTGGCCAGCATTTCGGGGAGGATAACTTTCTCGGCCGCTGAAAAGTTTTGCAGCAAAAAGTCGGCCGGGTCCATGCGACCCGGAGGCCGCCCCAGCCCAAGCCGCAGCCGGGGAAAACCATCGGTGTTGCCCAGGTGTTGGATGATGGATTTCATCCCCTTTTGCCCACCCGAGCCTCCTTTAGGGCGAATTCGCAAGGCGCCGAGAGGAATATCCATATCATCAAAAGCCACCAGGATGTTGTCGGGCGAGATTTTATAAAAGTTCATTAACGCGCTCACTGCCTGGCCAGATTCGTTCATGTAGGTTTGCGGCTTGGCAAGAATAAGTTTGTGGTTTTCATGCCGGGCATCTGTAACCAGGGCGCGAGATTGCAAGCGAGAGAATTTGACACCCAGCCTGGCGGCCAGGGAATCTACCACCATAAAGCCAATGTTGTGGCGAGTGTTGGTATATTCTTTTCCCGGGTTGCCCAGCCCTACAATCAAAAAGGTCTGGTTTTTTCGGGTTTCTGGGACCTTTTCGGGGCTGCTGGCGGGTTCGGGTGTGGGCTGTACGCCGCGCACCTTTTCAATCGCCTGGGTTAAGGTTTCCAGGGGGTTGATGTCAGGGCTGTTTTTTTGAGGGGTCATCGGCGTGCAATCCTCCGGATAGAAAGGTAAATGCCTATCAGGATAAAAATTAACCCGCTGCCACCTGCGCCAACCAACAATGCCCAACCAACCTGGGGCACTTCGAGCCGGGCGGGGTTCGGGGGCATTGGTGTGGGTGTGGGGGTTGAGGAGGGTTCAAGGGTGGGTGTTGGGGTGCTGCTGGGTTGAAAAGCCTGGGTCAGGTCGAAAGTGGGAGAAGGGGTGGGAGAAGGGACAGCCGTGGGGGTGTTGGTTTCAATCGGGTTATAGTTGCGTACCCGAACCCCTTCAACCAGGGAGGTCAGTTTGGACTGGTCTTGCAGAACAACCACCAGAAGCAGGTTGTAAATGCCATCGGAAATTTGAAAGGTATCCCAGGTGGCAAGGGTGCCATCTTCTATGGGGGGAATGTTTTCGGCAATCACAAACCAGGTTTGCGTGGGGTCGTTTGGATACCCAAAGTAAATCGCTGCTGAGGAAAACCCGGCAGTCGCGCTGCGCCCGGAGAATGTCACCAAGCCTTGCAAAGCAGCCCCTGCGGTTGGGTTGTTCAGCCCGATTTCTGGGCTGTTTTCTTGGGCGCGAGCAGGCCAGGGTTGGAGAGCACCTCCCACCATCAGGAAAAACACAACCACCAGGAAAGCACGTTCAGGCCGCATGACAATTGTTAAGTTTAACATGAAGCGCAGAAAAAATCAAATTTTGCGAAAACCACTTTCTTATGGTAAACTTTGGTGTAATTATTTTTGGTTAACCCTGATCTGAAGGAAAAAGCGATGGCACTTTCCCGCACAGAACAAATGGTTGCTCGATTGCGAGAATTACAAATAGCCTCCCCGGATATTGAAGCCTCGGCAGTGGTTTCTGTGGATGGCCTGATTATTGCCTCTGCTTTACCCCAGGGATCGGAAGAAGACCGTGTTTCGGCCATGTCTGCGGCGATGCTCAGCCTGGGCGAACGAATTGCGATGGAGCTGGGCCGCGGGTCTCTTGACGAGGTGTATATCAAGGGTGTGGGCGGTTATGTTGTGTTGACCGCAGTAGGCGATGAGGCGGTTTTAACCGGTTTGGCGCGCCACAATGCGCGCCTGGGGTTGATCTTCCTGGAGATGCGCCGGGCTGCACAGGATTTAGCAAGATTGGTGGGGTAATGAAAATACCAGCCAGCCTTAATGGGTAATAAACAGGTGGGGAGAGCCCGGCAGCGGCTCTCCCCACTTCTCTTTTAAAATCAAAAAAAGTACAAACCGTTGCATCGTTTGTTGGATTGAAACAGGAGGACCTCTTGAAAACAAAATATTTATTTTTCACCGGCGGTGTGGTTAGTTCTGTGGGTAAAGGCGTGACCGCGGCTGCAATTGGCCGCGTTTTGCGCGAACGGGGCTTTTCCGTGGCGGTGATGAAACTGGATCCTTATATCAATGTGGACCCCGGTACGATGAGCCCATACCAGCATGGTGAAGTGTTTGTAACCGACGACGGTGCAGAAACCGACCTGGACCTGGGACATTACGAGCGGTTTATCGACATCAGTGTAAGCCAGCTTAGCAACATGACCACCGGGCAGGTATATGCTGAAATTATTGCCAAAGAACGGCGCGGGGATTTTTTGGGGGGAACCATCCAGGTGATTCCTCACATTACCAACGAAATCAAGCGCCGGATTAACCTGCTGGCCACCAAAACCGAAGCGGACTTTGTCTTAATTGAAGTGGGTGGAACCGTAGGTGATATTGAATCCCTGCCTTTTTTGGAGGCGCTGCGCCAGATGCGGACCGACATTGGGCGCAAACACACCGTTTACATTCATGTTACCTGGCTGCCGTATATCGGGGCAACGGGTGAACTAAAAACCAAGCCAACCCAACATTCGGTTGCGGAACTGCGCTCTATTGGTATCACCCCCGATGTCATTATTGCCCGTTCAGATTACCCAATTGATGAAGAACTTACTCGCAAAATTGCCTTGTTTTGCGATGTGAAGAAAAAAGCGGTGATCCCGATGGTGACCTCTGATCAGTTGTATGAAATTCCACTGCTCGTGGAGCGATCGGGCCTGGGTGATTACCTGCTCAAGCGGTTGAAGTTGGAAGCACGCCGCAAACCCAGGTGGAAGGATTGGGAGCGGCTGGTTGAACGGGCCCGTCAGGAAAAGCCCAAGGTGAAAATTGCCCTGGTGGGCAAGTATGTTGAGCTTCATGATGCATATATCAGCGTGCGTGAAGCTCTGCGCCATGCTGCCCTGGAAGTGGGCGTTGAGCTTGAACTGGCCTGGGTGCATTCGGAGCAGTTAGAAAAGGGCCGGGGTTGGGATTTGGTAAAGAGTGCCCATGGCATTATTGTGCCCGGTGGATTTGGAGAGCGAGGGATTGAAGGCAAAATCCAGGCGGCTGGCTTTGCGCGTGAAAATAAAATTCCCTACCTGGGTTTATGCCTGGGGATGCAGGTGATGGTGATTGACTTTGCCCGTTTTGTGTTGGATGACGACCAGGCCAATTCCTCTGAGTTCCATCCCTCCACGCCCCACCCTGTGATTGACCTGATGCCCGACCAGCGGTATGTGGCTGACATGGGTGGAACCATGCGGCTGGGGTTGTATCCTTGCATGCTGCAGCCAGGCAGCCTGGCTGCAGAGGCATATGGGGATAAAATGGTCCAGGAACGGCACCGCCACCGCTTTGAGTTTAACAACACCTACCGCGAACGATTCAGCCAGGCCGGGATGGTTTTCTCGGGGCTTTCCCCGGATGGCCGCCTGGTTGAAATCAGTGAGTTAAACCAGGGGACTCACCCGTTTATGGTGGGGACCCAGTTTCATCCGGAGTTCCGTTCGCGGCCGAACCGGCCCCATCCGCTTTTTGTGGGCTTTATGCGTGCGGCTTCCGCATATACCGGGGTTTCACCACTCCAGGAGGCAGACCCAGAACCAGAGGAAGAGGTGTTTGAACCGGATGGGTCTCAAGAGGCTGAACTGGCAGCACCTTCACCGAACGCGGATTGAATTGTGAAACAGGATACAATCAGTTCACAAATCGTCAAAATTGGTTTATACTTGTCCATTGGGCTGGCGAAAGCCCTGATTGAAATCAAATCATCAACCCTTCCTGGTTGTTTGCAGGATGGGAAGAAAATATAAATTAAAGAGGTACAAACATCATGCAAGACACAACGATTGAAGCAATTTATTCCCGCCAGGTTCTGGATTCGCGGGGAAACCCCACCGTTGAGGTTGAAGTTTCTCTGGCAGATGGAAGCTGGGGCCGGGCTGCTGTGCCCTCAGGGGCTTCCACCGGCGTTCACGAAGCACTTGAGCTGCGCGATGGCGATAAAACCCGCTACCTGGGAAAAGGCGTCACCAAGGCAGTTGAAAATGTCAATGGCCCCATTGCCGATATGCTCTTTGGTTGGGATGCGACCGAACAGAAAGCCATTGATGAAGCCCTTTTAGAGCTGGACAGCACCCATAACAAAGAGAAATTGGGCGCAAATGCCATTTTGGGGGTTTCATTAGCCACCGCAAAGGCCGCAGCCAATTCGCTGCAGCTGCCGTTGTATCGCTATATTGGCGGCGTGTATGCCCATGTTTTACCTGTACCCATGTTGAATATTTTGAACGGCGGGGCGCATACCGGCTGGCAGTCCACCGATGCGCAGGAGTTCATGGTCATGCCATTTGGCGCCGAAAGCTTCAGCGAAGGGCTGCGCTGGGGTGCAGAAATTTACCACGCGTTGAAATCCGTCCTTAAAGGACGTGGTTATACGGCGTTGGTGGGTGACGAAGGTGGGTATGCTCCGGCGCTCAAGGCCAATGCTGAAGCGGTTGAGGTGATTTTAGAGGCAATTGAAAAAGCAGGCTACAAAGCGGGCTCACAGGTTGCCATTGCCCTCGACCCCGCAGCCAGCGAATTGTATGAAGAAGAAACCGGGTTGTATAACCTGCGCAAAGAAGGCCGCAAACTGACCGGCGCTGAAATGGTTGCTTTCTGGAAAAACTGGGTTGAGCAATACCCGATTGTTTCTATTGAAGATGGCCTGGCTCAGGATGATTGGGAAAGCTGGAAGTTGATGCAGGCAGAACTTGGCCACAAAATTCAGATTGTGGGCGATGATTTGTTGGTAACCAACCCAACTCGTGTGGCTCGCGCCATCCAGGAAAAAGCCTGCAATGCCTTGCTGGTCAAAGTCAACCAGATCGGCACCCTCACCGAGACCATCCAGGCGGTTGAACTGTGCCAACGGGCTGGCTGGCGTGCGGTTACCTCCCACCGTTCCGGCGAAACGGAAGACAGCACCATTGCAGACCTGTCGGTTGCGCTGAATATGGGGCAAATTAAAACCGGTGCCCCTGCCCGTTCAGACCGTGTGGCCAAGTACAACCAATTGCTGCGCATCGAAGATGAATTGGGGGATACGGCTCGCTATGCAGGTTGGGATGCCCTGGCTGTAAAACCCGCATATAAATAACCTCCTTTGTTTTCGGAAAACGGCTGTGGCGCTGCCGCCGCAGGTTTTCTGCCCTCGCTAAAATTATTAAAATGGCCATCTGGTGGGTTTCACCAGGTGGCCATACTTTTTTATACCAATTTCTGGGGTGGTTTTATGTGTGCCCTGAAATTGCCATAAAAATTGTTTTTGCAATAAATGCCTTTTTGTTGTACAATGAATGGGCAGAGCCGCGCCAAATTGATCATTATTTTTCAATGCATTTTTTTATTTAAGAAGGATTTGTGGGATGTTATTGCTACAGTTATTCTTGAAGTTTATCGCGCGGGTTCGACTATTCATGGGCAAGGTGCGCTCATCTGGCAGTGAGACCGGGCAGGGGCTGGTTGAATATGCCCTGATTCTGGTGTTGGTGGCCATTGTGGTCATTGTTATCATGGCATTGGCTGGCGATATTATTGCCGCCTGGTTTGCGATGATCAATGTTTGCATTCGGGCACCAAGCACTACCTGTGAAACTGCCAGAAACCTGATGGAATCTGGCGATTACCAGGCGGTGGTTGCCCTGATGAACACTTTGTTCCCCTAAGCCCGGGGGTCAGTTTCGTCCAGATCGTCGTTCGGAATTTCGAGCTCTAAAATCGTTGCGTCTGCTTCCGCCAGTCCGGAAGTCGGCTCTGCTGAATCCAGCGTGTCGGTAGGTTGTGCGCTTGCAGCTGCAGGTTGGGTTAACGCAAGGGGTTGGAGCGCCTCGCTGAGGGTCATTGAAGCCCGGCGCAGCCCAGGGGCGGGCGTTCCGCAGTATGGGCACAGGTTCCAGGAGAGTTCCATTAATGCCCCGCAGTGATGGCAGGGTTTTTTCTGCTTGGTGTGGCAGTGTGGGCATAACAGCCAGTTGGGTTGGGTGCGGCGTCCGCACCCGGGGCACATGGGGGTTTCTTCAATCGAACGTAGTAGGGCTTCTTCTTCCAGGGTATGTTGGTATTCTTCTTCCAGGGTTCTTTGCGGACGCAAAATCAGGTATACCACAATCCCGGGCAGGAACAACACGGCCACCACCAACACGGCCAGGAAACGCATCAGCGGGTCTTTACCCCGCGCTTTAATATCCCGGTAAGTCCAAAAAACCAACGCCAGCCAGAGGGCCGCCAAAAAAGCTCCACTCCAGGCGGTCAGCCCCAACAGCAGGTTATTCAGGTTCAGTGGGTCAGTGGTCATCGCATTGCCTCCAATGGGGCGATTATAGCATAGTATAATCATTCTGTCGTCGTGCAGGGGGAACCCTCGGGAACCCCTGGATTGGGAATGGAGGCCGGATGTCTTTGCAAGAACCAGAACCCGCAGGGGAAAAACCCCGGTATACAATTCGGATTTCTGACCTGGAAGAGAGTGAACGCCCGAGAGAGCGCCTGGCGTTGTTAGGCCCCGAAGTGCTGAGCGCAGCCGAACTGCTGGCAATTTTGCTGCGGGTGGGGGTGGAAGGGGAGAATGCAATTCAGGTTGGGCAGCGTTTGTTGAAGCATTTTAAAGGGGTGCGGGGTTTACACCGCGCCCCATTTGAAGACCTGGTTGGCCAACATGCTATTGGCCCGGCGAAAGCCGCCCAAATCAAGGCCGCAATTGAGCTGGGCCGACGGCTGACCATGGAAAGCCTCGAAGAACGCCCGGCAATTCACAGCCCAAAAGATATTGCGGACCTGGTTCAGTACGATATGAGTGCTTTTGAACAGGAGGTGCTGCGGGTGATTCACCTCGACACCCGCAACCGGGTGTTGGGGATGGATGACCTTTACCGGGGCTCTTTAAATTCTTCTCAGGTGCGCATAGGCGAGCTTTTCAAGAAGGCCATTCGCATCAATGCCGCTTCCATCGTGGTGGTGCACAACCATCCCAGCGGCGACCCAACCCCCAGCCCCGAAGATGTTTCTATCACCCGTGCCATTGTGGATGCCGGCAAGCTGCTGGATATTGATGTGTTAGACCATGTGATTATTGCCAATTTCCGTTATGTTTCCCTGAGAGAGCGCGGCCTCGGCTTTCGATAGGGATTTTGGTTGCTTTGGGCGACCAAGGAGAGCCGTATCGAGATAGCTTGCGTTCGGGGGAGAGGCTGGTTACAGGTTCAAAAAAATGGCCATGTCTGCTGTGGTGGGTTGGCGGTTGTTTTCAGCCTGGCAGCGGGTTTCAATTGCACGGGCGATTGCATTTCTCAAGGCGGGCCAGTTTTCATCCACAGTTGGCCAACCATACACCAAAACAGCTTCAGAATCATCCGGGTGCAAGCCGCCGTGGACCCCATGAATGGGTCCACCGAAGTAGTAGCCATCTGCATAGTTACTCAATAAAACCAGGTCGCCGCTGTACAAACCAGCCAGGTTGTTCAGCCGGTTCACCGGGTCGCTGTATTGGCCGGGGGGTTGGAGGGCAAACCATTCCTCCAACGCGACAATCTCACCTGCAGGTGTGAGTGCCTGGTAGCGGGCTGTCCAACCCTCCTTTTGCACGTTGCGCAGCAAAACCCCGGACAGCGAATTTTTTAATGAGGGCGAATATTTTCCATCCAGGCTGGCATCCCAAAAAGCTTGTGCCACGTGCAGAACATCGCGCTCAAACACGGGCGGTGCCGCCCATTTTTCGGTTTTGTTGTGCAGGTAGACGTGCGCCATACCTCCATTGAGGGCAATCACGGCGTCGCAAGCCGGGTCTTCCCCCGGGTAATCGTGAACATCCAATCCCAACGCTTCGAATAGGCCGGAGAGTTCTTTTTCAAATGGAAAGCCGAGTTGGAGGGCATGGACCTTATCGGGGATTACTTCTATTTGCCCGTGGTCTGAAAAAACCACAGCCAGCAGCCCGGCAGGCAGGGCAGGGTTTTGCGGGTTGGCGGCTGCGGCGTAGGCTGTCAGAAGTTCCCCAACCATCGGGTCTACATGATGAACCAGGTAATCCTTTTGGGCGCCAGGGCCGTATTTGTGGGATTGGTGGTCTAACCCCATGAAGTATACGGTGAGCATATCGGGAAGCCCGTTCTTTTTCAGGTGATTCAATGCCTTGTTGAGAATGGCCCGGTCATACCTGCCGGGGCTGATGCCAAACAGGTTGCCACCTTTGGTAAAGCGAGCCAGGTTGGTGAGAGACGGGCGCAGCCAGGTGCACACACCTGGGGAAGCCAGGGGAGCGGCATACATGTTGCCTGCAACCACGCTAAACTTTCCCCGGGCAGCCAGTTTTTCGTAAACAGTGGGGCGCATCAGGCGCTGCACTGCCAGTCCATCGGTAAATACGCTCACGGCATCATTTACTTCAAGGGTGTCGCCAACGTCAAAAGCAAAATGGATTGGCGTTCCGTTGTTGAACGTTCCAAACCGGTCAAAGAATTGGTTGCCAGGGATGCCGTGATCTTTGGGGTGAGCGCCGGTAAACAAACTGGCTTGCGAACAAAAGGTGATCGAGGGCGCCGGAGCAAGGGCGGGAATGGAAAGCGGCTCACTGCCCAGCAAACGGGCCAGGTGGGGCAGCTTGCCTTTGGCCAGGGCGTTTTCAAAGACATCGCGCCGCAGGCCGTCAATGTCAATCAGTAAGTAGCGTTGGATGATGTCCATAGCGCATCTTTTGGTTTGGCCTTACTGGGACTGGTTATTCACTCACCAGAATTGCCCGGGCGGGGGCTCCGTCGGCGCCCACCAATTTTAGCGGCAGGCAGTAAAACTGGTATTCACCAGGGGGCACCGCGGATAGGTCCAGGCCTTCCACAATGATGACCCGGGCCGAAAGCAGGGTGACATGGGTACCAATGACTTCTTCGTAAGGTGCCACGGATAGGTAATCTACGCCAACCAGCTTCACCCCTTTTTCTACGAGCAGCCTGGATGCATCTTCGGCCAGAGAAACGTAGTTCACGTCAAATTCAGTGTGCACCGGGTTGGCCCAATGACGGGAATTGCGAGTTTTGAACAAAACCCGGGTAACACCTTCAGGCAGGTTGGCGGCCAGCAGGTCGGACGCGGTGATGATGTTTACGTCTTCCAGCGCCACAACCAAAGCGGGCCCGGTCAGGATGTTAATATCCAGGGATTCGGTTGTGCTGCCGTTGTGGATGAAGTGAAAAGGTGCATCCACATGGGTGCCGGTATGGGCACCCATGTCCATACGGGTTACATTGGCCACCGCGCCATCTTCAATTTTAGATACACGAGGCAAAGCCACGCGTGGGTCACCCGGCCAGACCGGTAGCGTAGGTGAGATGGGCAGGGAAATATCATAGGTTTTCATCTTGATTCCTTTTTATGCATTCAAGGTAAGGGACTCGAAGGTATACCGGGCTAAGGCTTTGCGGTTAACCTGCACGCCCAGGCCTGGGCCTGTTGGTACGCTGATGGTGCTGTCGGGGTTCAGGGTAAATCGCTCAAAGGTGATGTCTTCCTGGTAGTAGCGGTCGGTGGCGGATATATCCCCTGGTAGTTTGAAATTGGGCAAAGAGGCCAGCGCCAGGTTGGCAGCCCGACCCACCCCGGTTTCCAACATGCCGCCACACCAAACCGGCACACCCTGGGCCTGGCAAAGGTTGTGGATGGCCAGGGCGTTTGTCAACCCGCCCACCCTGGCAGGTTTGATGTTGATCACCCTGCAGGCGCCCATTTCCAAAGCCTGGCGAGCGTGGCGGGGTGTGGTGATGGATTCGTCCAGGCAAATGGGGGTTTTTAACTGCGGTTGTAGTTTGCTGTGGTCCCAAAGGTCATCTTCAGAGAGGGGTTGTTCGATGAGCAGCAGGTTCAAATCATCCAGCGGCAGCAAGCCCCGGGCAGATTCGAGTGTGTAGGCCGAATTGGCATCAACCTGGAGTTTAAGATCTGGAAAGGCAGCCCGAACGGGTTTTACATCGCCCAGGTCGCGCCCGGGTTTAATTTTTAACTTGACCCGCCCATAGCCATCTGAAGCATATTGCGCTACTTTTTTTACCAGTGCCTCTGGGGTATCTTGCAGCCCAACCGATACACCAACGGAAACCTGCTTACGTTCGCCGCCCAACAGGTTTTGCAGCGAACGGTTTTGCATTTGCCCCAGGATATCCCAAAGGGCCAGTTCCAGCCCGGCTTTGGCCATCTGGTGGCCGCGAACTGCGGCTGCGCCAGCCTGAAAGGTTAGTGGGTCCGGCAGTGCTTTGCCCAATAAAGGCGGAATGAGATAATCGCGCAAAATATGCCAGGAGGTGCCTGTGGTTTCAGATGAATAACCCGGGTCGCGGTCGGCCGGGCATTCTCCCCAGCCGCAGAAATCGCCGGCTTCCACCTCCACTAACAGGCAGTCGCGTTCGTAAATGCGCCCAAAAGAAGTTTCAAAATGGGCAACAAGCGGCATCCGCACATTGTAAAGGCTGATTCTTTTAATTGAGGGGTTCATCCCAGGGTGCTCCCACCGTCGCTGAGGACGTAAAAGCTGCGTGCCTGGTTTCCGCTGGCGCGCAGATGGACAAAATCGGTGATCAGGTAGCCGCGCCCAAACAGGTTTTGGAACAAAGCCCGAGTGTGCATGCGCCAGGTGTGGGCCAGCTCTGGATGGGCGTTTTTTAATCCGTAAAAATCGGCGGGGATTTCCAGGAGGTAAACGGGTGCAGCCTTGGGGCGGGGCAGTTCGACCGGGCTGGTTTGTGGGTCTTCTGATTGGATGCTTTCCATAATCCAGGGAATTTGAGGCGGACGCGGCCAGCCGTCGGCGCCAATTTTGGTGGGGTTAATGATTTCAGCCCCAGCCGAAAAATAATGCCCAAGGTCCAAATTTGGGCGTTTTGAGCGGCTCATCCGGTTTTTTGTGCGGTTGGAGTGAACCCAAAGCTCCACCATGAACCGGTCGGAGGCGGTGCCGGCGTTCAGTTTATCTTTCATGGGGCCATAATAATCTTCAATGTATGTGCTGCAGATTCCACCCAATTGGGTGATATTCAAATGGGCATTGATACTGAGCAGCGGGTCGTATGTCCAGGTGATCAGGTCCAAACCCTGGGTTCGCACCAGCTGCCATTGGGCCCGTTTGAGGGTGTAGCCCAGGTTTTGCCCCCGGTAATCGGGGTGGATTGCCAGCATGTGAGAGGCATGTTTGAAAAGGGTTTTACCTTCAGACTTGTAATACCCAAGAAAGCCATACACAAACCCCATCATGGTGTCATCGTTGTAGGCTCCCAAAAGCAAACCGCCATTGCGAATGGTTGCCAGCAGCATATGAGCAGGGACGATTTCTCCTTCGCCCCAAACATCATGCTGGAGTTTTTCCACATCGGTCATTTCTTCGGGAGATACGAGGATACGGATATCTAGTTTCACAAGGGATCCTTTGTTCATTGGGTTTATCGGGTTTTATCGGGTTTCAATCCGATATGTTTTTTCGGGTGGATTGGTTTGCAGGGTAAACCCTGGGGATGTTTTCTATGTAAGTATACCCTGACGAAGAGGCTCGCGGGCTTATTTTTTTCGAAAAAGGGTTTTCCATAACTCCCGGTTCCAGTTGATTTCAGATAAGTAATCTAACCGCAGCGGCATTCGGGATGGCATCAGTTTGAAAATGCGCGGGACTGTGTCGAGGGGGGCTGTGCGGTTGGTGGCAAGGTAGTCCAGCCAAAAAACAGAGGTAGGAAGGTTGGGAAAAACCGTGTCCAGGTAGGTTGTGAGCAGGCGCAGGTAAGGAGGACGAAAAGAGACAATGCGCCGGTATGTTCGGGTTTTTTGCATCAACATGGTGACAATTTCTCGAAACTGGAAAAAATCTGGCCCGCCGAGTTCGTAGGTCTGGTTGCGGGTGGAGTCATCTTCCAATGCCCAAACCAGGCAGGTGGCCAGGTCTTCCACCCAGATGGGTTGGAGCAGGGTGGAGCCATCGCCAGGAATGGGAAAAATAAAGGGTGAAAGGTGGAACAACCTTGCTAAACCAGTTGTAAAGTAATCGCGTTGTCCATACACAATTGCAGAGCGGAGGATGGTGTAATCCAGCCCGCTGCGCCGGATGGTTTCTTCCACAACGCCCTTGGTTTTCAAAACAGGGTATGCAGAGGCCCGGTCTGCTCCCAGGTGGCTGACGGTAAGGAAACGCCGGACCCCCGTTTTTATGGCCGCATCCACAACCGCCTGGGTTGGCCGAATGTCTGCTTCCAGCAGGTTGGCCCGGCTGCCGGCCCATTCGCCACCTACCAGGTGAAAAATTGTGTCCACACCCACCATCGCGGCCTGCAGGCTGCGTTCATCGCGCAGGCTGGTTACGGCCACTTCCAGTGGTATGCCAGTAGGCAAACTTGGGCTGGTTTTTGATGGTCTTAACAGAATGCGCACCGGGTGTCCGGCTTCTGCCAGCTGCCGGATGAGCGCCCTGCCTATAAAACCTGTGCCGCCAATGACTAAAATCACATGGGCGATTATAGCACGTCACCCGGGTGGAGTGAAAAACAGGCATGTTCCTTGCAACGAATACAGGTAAATCACCATGATTGAAAAGATTTTGCAGGAAACTAACCTATGCGCTATTATCCAACACCCCCTCTGAACACCCGCCTTGGAATCCATTACCTGCCTGACACGCTGCACTACCGGGCTCGCGATTTGTCTGCCTGGCTGCCCCAACTGCAAAGCCTGGGCATCACCTGGTTGATTTTAAAGGCGCCTCTGGAGCGAGCCATCCCAGAGCCGTTTCTAACTGGTTTGCTCTCAGCAGGGATTGAGCCTGTTTTGCATTTCGAGGCAGTTCTTTCCCAACCGCCCAACCTTGAAGCGCTGCGCCCGTTGTTGGAAGTGTATGCCAGTTGGGGGGTGCACTATGTTTGTATGTACGACCGGCCCAACCAAAAAAACAGCTGGACCCCTGCAGGCTGGACCCAGCCCCACCTGGTGGAAAGATTTCTGGATATTTACCTGCCCTGGGCAGAATCCGCTGCAGCCGCCGGGCTGCATGTCATTTTACCCCCGTTGGAACCCGGTGGGGATTATTGGGATACGGCGTTTTTACACTCCATGCTGTTCAGTTTCAATCGCCGGGCAAGTCGGAATCTGCTGCAAAAAATGGTGGTTGGCGCTTATGCCTGGACAGGCAGCCAGGGGCTTAATTGGGGTGCGGGTGGCCCGGAGCGCTGGCCAGGTGCACGCCCATACCATACCCCGGAAGGCGAACAAGATCAGTTGGGCTTTCGAATCTTTGACTGGTATAACACAATTGTGGAAGCCGTTCTCGGCGAAGCCTTGCCGATGGTTTTGATGGGTGTTGGGAGGGCGCCTGGGTTCAATGCTTCCAGTGCCAGCCCAGAAGAAGATCTGGCTGTTGCACGTCTTTTGATTGGAGAACGCCTGCCTGGGTGTGACCCGCTCCCCCCGCAACTTTTGGGAGCTGCATTTTGGAATCTTGCCGAACCAACCCCCCAGGATTTTCCCGGTTCGGCCTGGTTCCGGCGGGATGGCAGCCATCAGCCCATTGTCCCATTGCTTAAAGAGCTCAACCGGGTGCGCAGCTTGAAACAGGAGCCTCCAGCGCCGCTGCAAATGGCGGTTTCTGGTATCCCTGGCCCAATTGGAACCACACCACCTGTTACGGTTTTTCCAAAGATTGCCAAGGCCGTTCCTTCCCGGTCTGACCCTGGAGAGTCACCCCCTTTGATGATTGGCTGCCGGATTGCCCATTACCTTTTGCTGCCTTCGTATGAATGGGGTGTGACGGATTGGCATTTAGACCAGGCCCGTCCTTTTATCAAAAAACACCGCCCTACCGTAGGCTTTCAACTTGAAGAAGCCAGCCAAGCCGATTTTGTGACGGTTGTAGGTGGGGAGGATGCGTTTTCCGAATCTGTTTTGGAGTATTTACGGCAAGCGGGCTGCCGGGTGAACCGCCTTGAGCCAGATGGCACGACAATTGCACAATAACCTTTCAGGTGAATGGTTATTGGGGTTGTGCCCGGATTACGCATCATCAGGTATGGATCTTGATTATTTGTAGCCATTATCAGAAATTATGAAGGAGTGAAATCATGAATCATTTTTCCGTAACCCAACCAATTGTATCTTCACATCCTGCGGCTTCGAAAGAGTCGGCGCAGTTTTCCCCAAAATTTCCGGTCTTAAAAGTGATTGGCATGGGGGGAGGAGGTTGTAATGCAGTTAACCGCATGGTGGAATTAGGGCTGCAAGGGGTTCAGTTCATCAATTGCAACACCGACCACCAGGCATTGCTGTCGAGTAAGGCGGATATCAACATCCAAATTGGCCCGGTGTTGACGCGTGGCCTGGGGGCAGGTGGAAAGCCCAAGGTGGGCCGCGAAGCCGCCATTGAAAGCCGCGAACAGATTGCCCGGGCCCTGAAAGGAGCCGACATGGTGTTTTTAACCGCTGGCATGGGCGGCGGTACGGGAACCGGTTCCATTCCGGTGGCGGCAGCCATTGCCCGTCAATTAAACGCAGTGACCATTGCGGTGGTGACCACCCCGTTTGGTTTTGAATCTGGTGGGCGCACGAAAAATGCCAATGAAGGCATCCGGGTGCTCCAGTCGCATACGGACACCTTGATCACAATCCCCAATGACCGTTTGCTGGGCATGCCTGAAAACAAAAAACTGCCCCTGGACCTGGCCTTCCGGGTTGCAGATGACGTTCTTCGCCAGGCTGTTCAAGGGATCACTGAACTGATTACCACCCCTGGGTTAATCAATGTGGATTTTGCCCACATTAAACGGCATATGAAGCAGGGGGGCGGCTCCTACATGGCCATGGGATTTGGCCAGGGTGAAGATCGGGCGCAAAAAGCCATCAACCAGGCGCTTAATCATCCTCTGCTGGATGCCATTCCCATTGAGCAGGCGACCGGTTTGATTGTGAATTTCACGGGTTCCGACCTGACGTTGTATGAAGTCAACAGCACGATGCAAACCCTGCACAGCCGCTTGAACCAGAAAGTGGATGTGGTTTTTGGAATCAGCCAGGATTCTCGCTTAAAGGGTAAAGCCCAGGTGATATTGGTGGTCACGGGTTTAGGCGCGACCCCGGTAGAAGAGCCTTTGCCAGCCCGCCCATTGGCTGCCCACGTTTCCACCGAAATTTCACAGCCTGTGCTCCTGCCCTCTGCCCAGGCTCAAGAGCAGCAACCTACCAGGCTGCCGGATTTGCCAGAACCTGAGCTTTTCGAGGAGCTCTTCCCGAGCACCGCCCAGGTTTCTGGGGGACGGCTTTACCTGTTTGGAAAGGAAAGCGCTGCTCAAACACAGGCGCCTTCTGCGCTGGAAAAAAAGTCGCATGTGTCTACCGGGCGCACGGACCCTCTGGATATTCCGGCGTTCATGCGCAGGGGCCGGTATACAGGGAAATAGCGAGTTGGCACATTTCTTGCAACACAAAATGGTAAATTCTGTGATTGAGGTATGAAGATGATTAACCTGGAACATTTCAACAACCGAATTCAGCTTTGGACATACCAGACAGCCAATCGTTTAATGGATGAGTCTACCTTTGTGCAGCGGCTGCTGCCCGCCAGCTACCGGGCTTGGTTGGCCATTCAACCGCTTTTACCGCGTCGTTGGGACCTTATTGCCCTGGCTTCTGGTGTCGGAATGGGGTTGGGCGTGGGATTGTGGGTGATTTGATCCCGAGTAGACCTACTCCAAAATAAACCATGGCCACCAAACGAGTTTTTCTTTTCTGCTTGGGGTTTGCCGCCCTTTGGTTTCTGGGGATAACTGGCACAAACCCGGCCCGCGCAGCCTTTGTTCAAATGCGAGCAGGTTTACCCGGTTCCCCGGCCTTTGGGTATGGTGTCCAAATCGACCCTTGGGGAAAGAATGCACTGAATGCTCTTGAAGCTGCTCGTTTGCTGCGGGTGGATTGGGTGGGGGTGGATTTCAATTGGGCAGAAACCTGGCCTCAATTTGACCAGGCGCCGGACATTGAGCCATTGGCGTCTTTTTTAGAGATAGCTGCGCATTACCGTATTCCGGTTTTGCTCACCATTCGAAATGCGCCTGCCTGGGCGCTTACGGAGAACGGTCCAGAACCGGTTCTTACTTCGGCTTTGCTGCAGTCCTTGCTTGAAAAACATATTGCCATCGAGGCAGTTGAATTATATCCAGGGGCAAACACCCAGGCAGGATGGGGTGCTGCGCCTTCACCAGAAGCCTATGTTCGCCTTCTCCAGCATGTAGGGTCTGTGCTGAACCAGAATGGATACATGGTGCGTCTGTTGGTAGGCGGATTGGCACCGGTGGGTGCCGAAACCTCGGCAAGCAACATCCAGGAGGCTGATTTTCTGCAAAGTCTTTATACTTTGGGCGCGATTCGGGAGGATGCTGTGATTGGCATGCGGCTGCCTGTTTTGCAGGGCGGGTTGGCTGAAGAACCGGGTGTGGAAAACCCCACCGCCTTTCGCAGTTATGAACAAATTCGCCGGGTCATGTTGACCAATGGACACGAAGATGGGTTAGTTTGGATAACCGGGTTTACCTTCCCGCTCGAACTCCAAACCCCGGCAACGATCCCTGCCCGGCAAGCCGATTGGCTTCAACAGGCTTATACCCAGTTGGGTTCGCAAATGTTTATCAGTGCTGCCTTTTTTGGTCCGATTAATGGTTCTTTGAATTCTGGCCTGAATTCGAGTAAAATAGAATTGGTGCAAGCCAAAAAACCACTGCATTTGGCTATGGAACGCCTGGGCACACTGATTGGTTTGAAGGGCAACCCGGAAGAAACCGATTTGACCCGCCGGAGTGAAACCAACCGGTTTAGTCAGCTGGACTCTATTGCGAACAAAAGGATGTACTCTATGGTAAAGCTGCTGCCCAAACCTGTGTTTGGGAATTAAATCCATATTCTCAGTGTTAGAAGAAGGGGCCGTGAAATTAAATCCTTTCCGATTGTTTTTTTTTCTCCTGGTAGGCGGTTTAATTGGGTTATTCCTCGCCGCAAAAATATCCCCCAGGGAGGCTGACTTATTATTCTATAACCTGCTGGTTGCCGGGGTAGGCGATTTTAAGGAGGGAGAAGCCTTAGAAGGGTTGTGGCACGTGAAAATCAGCCTGGATGACGGGCAGGTTTTGATTGATTCGCTTTACCCTCATCCTCAAACCTTTGCGTCCAAGCAGGTTGAACGTGCCGTGAAAGAATTTGAAATCGGGTCTGATGGCAAGGTGGCCGAGTCTTTCTACGAAAGCGTGCAAAAAATGGATTTGGGTGAATTGGACGGTGTGGTCGTGTTTAAGCGCGATTTTTTACTGCAGGCGCTGGACCTTGTTGATAACATTGACCCATACCAGGAATGGCAGTTCCCTTCTGCCAGGGCTTTCTTCCTCTCGATTCCGCACACATCGGCGAACCCCCAGGAAGGCTACGAGCGCCAGGTTCACCTGGTAAAGTCCCTGTGTCAAAGCCTGGCCGTGGGGGGCAAGATTCCCGAATATTTAACATTGCTGCGCAAAATGGAGGGTGAGGGGTTTCAAACCACTCTCTCGGTTCACGAAATTACCCGGATGTATTTCCGCGACCTGGTTGGCAAACCCCTGGTTTGTGAGGTCCGCTAACCCGGTTGGTCAAACGAGTTTTCAGTTGTAATGCCAATCGTAAACACAAACTTGTTCCCGGATGGGTCTTCAAAAGCGGCCCCTTCTGTTTCTACGGTTTTCGGGCTGGCTTTGGCAGATTCAGCCCGGGCAACCGCTTCGTCCAGGGCGAGTTGGTGAGGCAGGCGGATGGTGAACCAGGCCAGCCCGGCCATGTTTTCTGGTGGGCGGGGTGCGCCTCGCCCGGCCCAGGTGTTGATGCCAATGTGGTGATGGTAGCCACCTGCAGAAAGGAAAGCGGCCTGGGTTCCAAAGCGCATCATTTTGTCAAACCCAAGCGCTTGATGGTAAAACTGCTCCGATGAATCCAGGTCGGCTACGTGCAGGTGGATATGGCCAATGGTTGTGTCGGAATGAAGCCCCGTCCATTCTTCTTCCCCGCTGTCCAGTTCCGCCAGGATGCCATCCACATCCAAAGGCCGGTTGTCCATAACCAACTTTCCATCACGGAAGGGCCATTCGCTGGCTGGTCGGTCGCGGTAAATTTCAATTCCGTTTCCGTCCGGATCGGGCAAGTACAGCGCTTCGCTCACCAGGTGGTCTGCGCCGCCATCCACCGGGGTTCGGTTTTGTACCAGGTGGAGAATGGAACGGGCGAGCGCTTTGCGCGAAGGGGTGAGGATGGCAAAGTGATAAAGCCCGGAATAACCCTGCCTGGGCCTGGGTCGTGCGCCGGGGATCATTTCCAGTTCGAGCAAATCCTCTTTTCCGGCCCCAAGGCCAGCCAGGGCTCCGTTCTGCCAATGCAGCTTAAAACCGAGCTGTTCCTGGTAAAAGGCCAGGGATTGGTCCAGGTTGGAGACTTTCAGCCGTACCAGGCCAATGGATGCTTTGGGGTGGATGGCAGGGTTCATGGCAATCCTCTTTACACTTTATGGCCCGGCCTCCGCCGGGGCTGGAGAGACGGCTTGGGGTTCGGGTTTTGTTTCGATTGGATCAGGCAAAACATCAGGAAGAGAAGATTCTACCAGCCTGATGGTGGGAATGGAATAGGCAATGATGGTTGCAATGAAAAGCAGCACCCCGGCACTGATGAACATCAGTCCCACACCCCGGCCGGCACCAATGCCAACCAGGCTGCCCACCCACGAATTGGCCAGGGCCGCTCCGGGCTGCATCAGCGGCTCGAAAACCCGGTCGGCAAGCGGGCCAGAAATCAGGGTGGCAAGAGGCAGCATAGAACCTGAAATCATCCCGCGGATGGCGAAAACCCGCCCTTGGACGCCTGGGTCTACCTTGGATTGGAAAATGGCCTGGCTGGGCCCCGAAGCCAGGGGAATCGCAAACATCAATAAAGCCAACCCGATGGCCGGAAAAGCCAGGCTGGCATTCAGGCCCATCACGAAAATGCCTACCGCCCCCAGGCCAATAAAGCCAAAGATGGCATATACTCGCTTTTGGGGACCGCCCCAAATGCTCATCACCACGCTGCCCACCAGCATACCAACTCCGGCGAGCGTTTGGACAAACCCCAGTCCGGCAGGTTCGGAGAAGGAAAGCACCAGGGGACCCAGCATGACCATGGCCCCATTTAAGAAAAAGTTTACCAGGGCATAAAACCAAAGCAGCCCAAACAGCCCGGTGCGAGATTTCAGGTAGTTCCAGCCAAACAGGGCATCACCAAAAACTGAGCGTTTGCCCTGGCCGGGCGTTTCGGTTTGGGGTGGGTTGGGGATTTGGACAAACAGCAAAGCGCCGATTGCAAACAAAAAGGTGACAAAATCCACCAGGATAATGCCCCGCAAGCCAATCAACCCAAAAAGCAGCCCGGCCAACAGGGGAGAGAGAATCTGGCTGGCGGCTTCACCCATTTGGGTCATACCGCTGGCCCTGGCGAATTGGGCTTTAGGCACCAGCAGAGTGACCGAAGCCATGTAGGCTGGCCTTTGAAATGCGCCTAAACCGGAGCTAACCGCTGCCAGGATGTAGATATGCCAGATTTGCAGGTCGCCCAGGCTGAGCAAGAAGAAGACCAGGAGAGAGGTCAGTGCTGTGCCAGTGTCCGCGGCAATCAACACCCAGCGGCGGTTCCAGCGGTCAACCAGCGAGCCGGCAACCGGGGCCAGCAGCAAACCGGGAAGCACATTGAAGAAAATGGTCAGTGCAAAGGGCGTGGCTCTGCCGGTTTCTGTGAAAATCCAAACACCGAGGGCAAACCCGGTCAGTCCGCTACCGAGCAGCGAAACTAACTGACCTGACCAGATGATAAGGAATGTGCGCATACTTTTTGGCGCGCCAGTGGTGGGTGGGGTTGTTGTGGCATGGGTCATTGGGGATTCCTCCAAAGGTGCAATCAGGTGTTATGCACCTGTTTCCAGGCGCAGGTTGTTGTCTTCACCGGGTTGTGTGGCTGGAAAGGTATAGCGTGGGTAGAAAATAACGCTCATTGCAAAGGTTGGCAGGTCGGGTGATTCGCGCTCATCCGGGTTATTTTCCCCTTCAAATTCCTCCACGAGGGCTCGCAGGCGTTCGAAGAATTGATTTGCTTTTTCATCGCTCATCCGGCTCAGGCTGCGGGTGACCATGACATGGCGGGGATTTTCGACTGCCCCTTGTTCGACTTGATTGAAACGCGACTCCAGGCTGCGCGACAGGTCTTCTCGAATCAAATCCAGGGAGGCATCCAACATTCCGCTGATGCTCTCTTTGCCCTGGGGTGAACTGAAATCCAGCAGGCCCGGGCTGAGGTCGAATTTTTCGGCGGTGGCCCGGTAGATTTTTTCCAACATATTGCCTACCAACCTGGTTTCAATGACCTGGATAAATCCATAGTGCTCCAATTGGCTGAAATGGTAATAAAGTTTGCTGGGGGCTACGCCGAGGTCTTCAGCGACACTTTTAACGGTCATGGGTTTGAGCGTAACACACTCCAGAATTTGCGAGCGAATCGGGTCGGCCAGTGCCCGAAGGGTTTCAAGGTCTTTTATGATAAAGGTGCGTTCCATCGGTTTTCTCTCTTTCTAATGCCATTTCAGGGCGTTTTATGGATTTTTCATCCAAAGTGGCCCTTTTGAATAAGCTCTAAGGTAAGTAGTGAATATTTTATCATTAAAAAATATTTTAATGCAATAGGAAAACCTGACGCTGTATTAAATTGATATGGATGCAAATCCCATTTAAACCGTCCGGCGGTTTACCTGACAACTTTTTCCTGGTCTCGGTTAGAATAAATGGGTTCCACCTTTTTTAAGCCAGCACAACCCTGGATAATTCCGGGCGGCTGTGCATCCCAAGTGAATCGGAGCAACCTGCATGGGTATTAAACGAGCCAGGCTGAATCCAAATGGTCAGGATTTTCGGCAGCACATCCAGTGGTATTACAACAATTTTGTCCGGTTTTATGAGTTGAGCGAGGGGCTGCGGCGCGGCACCCGCCAACGGGCCGTAGACTTAAGCAGCTGGCAGCCTGGTGAGCAGGTGTTGGATGTGTGCACGGGAACTGGTGAACTGGCTGCTGCCTTCGCCCGGAGAGGGGCCACCGTGGTGGGGGTGGACCTGGCCCCAGCGATGCTGACCCGGGCTGCTGAAAAAACCACACACTTATCCAACCCGCCAACCTGGTTGGAGATGGACGCTACCCGCCTGGATTTTCCGGACGACAGTTTTGACATTACCACGATCTCCCTTGCACTCCATCACATGCCTGAAGAAACTCAATTGCGCGTTTTACGCGAGATGCGGCGAGTGACTCGCAGAAAAATTGTCATCCTGGAACCGCATGCCCCGCGCAACCACCGGCTGTGGGCTGCCTGGGCGCTGGTGGCCTCTGTGATTGACGAATCGGAGTGGATGGGTTATTGGGTCCGGCAGGATTTCAGACAAACCTGCGAAAGGGCCGGGTTAGCTGTCGAACATGAAGAAACCCATACCTTTGCCATTCACCGTTTTACGGTCTGCAGCCCGTGAGTCGCCCCTTTCTAACCCTGCCCCATAGCCAAAGGGGAATCTTATCCAATTCCCGATCCATAAGCGTAAATTATGCAAAACCCTGCAACATTTCCCAATTTTGTCGCAGTGAAGCCGGGACATATGTCCTTCAAAAAACAGGATGTTTGTCCCTGGCTTTTTTAACCACGGTCCAGTATTCTATTCTGGAGTATTCGGGTAAAAAATATCCAGGAGCCGCCATGTTTAAAATCAGCCGCCGGATGGATTATGCCGTCCGTATTATGATCGAACTGGGCAGTGTGCCTTCAACCGAGCGAGTGATGTCGGAAACATTATCCAGCCAATCGGGTGTACCTGAGGCCTTTTTGCGAAAAATTATCGCGGACCTTGCCCGGTCAGGCCTGATTAACACCTATGCCGGACCGCGTGGGGGGATTGCGCTTTCTCGCCTGGCGGAAGCCATCACGCTTTTGGATATCTTTGAAGCCATCGAAGGCCCAGTGTGTTTGAACCCCTGCATTTTGCGACCCGAAGAGTGCGCCCGTTCGCGCACCTGCGCCAGCCTGGGTTTTTGGGACCAGATGCAGTCAATGATCGTAGGAGAATTGGGCCGCGCCAGCCTTTTGTCTCTGGTACAGGAATCTCTTGCCCGGCGCGAAAAGGAAGATTGTACTGTTAACCCCCGGCTCACCCAGATCACTGAGGAGGGTTAGCCCGACCCTGGGATGCATTAAAAACAGGGCCTTGCCGGCCAGGAAAAAACTGGACCGGCAAGGCGGATTTTTCGCGTGAATGGTTGGGGGGTGCTGCCTGCGGGGTTGGTTTACTGTTCTTTAGGGATTACAATCCAAAGGATGATGTAGGGCAGCAGGCCTGGAACACCACCGGGCAGGAACAAAATGAAGAACAGCAAACGGAACCAGAACGAACTGACGCCGAAGAATTCAGCAAGCCCGCCGCACACCCCGGCAATCATCCGGTTGGAACGGGAACGGCGCAAAGGACCTCTTGTGGACATGGTTTCTCTCCTTCTCAAGCATGTGTCTGTAAGGTGATTTCACCAATAAATACGCACATGGTTTTGAAAAGTTTCGGCTTTTGCCCTGGTTTTATCGGTGGTGCGGGTGTCAGCAAGCAAAGTGCGAAAACCAGCGACCCATGGGAATCCATCATTCAGATTACACAGAGGGCCACGGAGAAACACAGAGAGCCACCGAGATGGATTTAATGGTACCGGGCGTGTCGTTTCGAAGGAGCCGCAGGCGACTGAGAAATCTTTGATTGTGGTTGGGCAAGATTCCTCCCGCTGCGCGGTTCGGGATGACACGCGAGGGAACAGGTTGCTCCACCATGATCCTACGGATAATAAAACAGCCAGGGCAAATCATGCTGCCCTGGCTGTTTTCGAATGGCTTACTGCCTGGTTACCGGTTAATCAGAGGCAGATACACCATAAATGGTGTGGTGGTGAAGTGGGCGGTGAAGGGCACCTGCTGGGTTCCCGATTCCGCACCGGGGACACCACTGGTGACCTGGCCGGATGCGGTTATGGTGTAGGTGGTGTGGTAGGCCAGGCTGGCGGTTGGTGTGAAGGTTGTGGTGTTGTTCAGCGGGTTAACGCCAATTGTTCCGGCAACAGCGCCTTCCGGCCCGGTGACCGAGAAGGTGGTTCCCGACACCATGGGCAGGCTCCAGGTCAGTACAATGGCAGTGTCCAGGCTCACATCGGTATCTTCATCAGCAGGTACGCTGGCCAGAACAAACGGATCGCGCCAGTACTGCACGGCTTTAAGGCTGTCGGAGCCGGTGCCCCAATCTGTGGCAGTATTGTCCACCACCTGGCTGCCGGCTGCGCCATAAGCAATCGTTACCTGGCGATTTGCCAGGGCGACGATTGAACCCCAGGACTCGACTGTATCCCAACTGCCGCGGGTGTATTTGAAGTTAAGCGTTGTGCCGTCCAGGATCTGTACAGTCGTGGTCCAGGTGACATCATCTACCTGGGTCATGGCGTGCAGGCCAGGGTTCCACGGGCCAAAAACAGGCTGATCCCCGACAATGTAGATTGTGCCCGGGGTGCCAGTAGGGACACGCACGGTAAAGGTGACATCAACCAAACGAGCCACTGCCTCAGCCTCGATCGTGTTGGAGGCTGCCGAGAGGTTAAAGCTGGTATCGAAAGCAGCAACATAATACTGGTAGGTTTCCCCGCTGGTGACTGCGCTGTCTTCATATTCGGTTTCATCTGTTGGCACGCTGCCAATTTTTACGAAGGCATTTCCTGCCCGGCTGGTTTGCTGGCGGTACACTTCATACCCGGCAACATCCGCATCTGCCGGAGCGTCCCATTCAAGCACGATGATGCTGGGGGATGTGTATGCAATTTCCAGGTTGGCAGGCGCGGCTGGCGGTGCGGTATCTTCTGAACTGACGACGGTGAGTGTTCCTGCGTCGGCTGCGTTGAAGGGTGCGCCGTTCCTATCGGTGTAGTACCAGGTCTGGCCGTTGTCCGCGCTGTAGCGGGTGGTAAACAGGAAGCTGCCTACCATGTCTGGCAGCAGCATGCCTGCATATTGGTCGTTATTGCCATCTTCACTGTGGAAGCTCATTTCGGTCCAAACCCAGGAGGCAGCACTCGGCGGGTCGCCAGCCGGGCCATAGCCCACCTGGGCACGGATGCCGGGAAGCTGCCCGCTGGTGGCATCGGTTCCGCCGCCAACATAGATCTGTCCATAAATCAGTTCGGTGGGGGTGATGGTGCTGATGGTGTGGTTGATGCTGTACGGCCACTGCAGATTGTAATAAGCGGTGGTCAGATCCCAGGCCGGGATGGCGCTGACCTCGGCTGAGGGGTCGCTTTCCAGCAGGGTGGTATCGTTGGTGCTGACCACCACATAGTAATAGGGATAAGCGTTTACCAACCCGCTGTCGGCAAATGTCAGCCCTGCAGTAGAGCCCACCAACCGGTAGCCGCCGCCGCTCAACGGGCTGCGGTAAATGTCATACCCGGTTGCACCAGCGGCTGCGCTCCAGGAAAGGTCCACGGTGCCCGGCCCAACGCCGGTCACGGCCAGGTTTGTGGGGGTGGCTGGCGGGTTGGCCAGGCCACCCGTGGCAACCAGAACCACGCCGCTTTCCCCAGGCACCTGGATTACCAGTTTGCCTTCGCTGTTCACCGTGGCGGTTGCGCTGGAGAGCACATCGCTGAAGGTGGCACCGACGGGCAGGTAGCCTTTCACGTCCACAGTAACTTCCTGGGCAGTGGGGGCAGCAATGGTGCCTTTGCGGTTGACAATCACCACGGCGGCATCCGTAATCGCCTCGGCTCGCCCGGTTTCTTCTACCAATTTGCGCCCAAAGGCGTAGACTTCGTTGGCGTTGTCTACCAGAAGAGTGTCGAAACTGCCGGTTTGCAGGGCGGGGTGGCTGCCGCGGGCCTGGGTGAGGGTGGCGAAATATTCGCGCAGCTCATCCTGGCTTTGTTGGGTTTGCAGGTGAGTGTAAAATGGCAGCACACCGGCTTCATCCAGCCAGGGGTAGGGCTGCCGGTTGTAGGGGTCGTCTTCCCATTTGCCCCCAGCATAGGTGACCGGGCCTACCAGGCCAACCTCGTCGCCATAGTAGATGGTCGGTGCGCCGGGGATGGTCATCAGCAGCAGGGCGGTGCCGCGCAGGCGGGCAATGGCATCGCTCCAGTCATAGGCCGGGTTTTTCAGCACGCTGGAATCGGTTCCTGTGGCGGCATTGTGGTCGAGCAGGAACAGGGCGCGGTTGGTATCGTGGCTGCCCAGCAGGTTCATCATGGCATAAAGCGCCTCGGATGGGTAGCGTTCAATCCAATTGTGCAGGCGTTCATCGAGCATTTGGGGGGTGAGCGGGTTGATAACGCCAGCAGAGGAGCCCTGGTTGTGGTCGTTGTCTACAAACTGAGTGTCGCGCCAGAAGCCCAGCAGGGCGGTGCCATACTGGTAGTTCATGGTGGCGTCCCATTCTGTGCCCAGCAGCCACGAGCTTGCGTTGCCCCATTCCTCGCCAACGATATAGGTATCGGGGTTGGCGGCGCGCATGGCAGCGCGGAATTCTTCCCAATACAGGTTGTTGGGGTCATTAATTGTGCCCGGGTCCACATCGCCGCCCACGTCCAGGCGCCAGCCATCGGCAAACTGCATCCAATATTTGGCCAGGCCATCTTGCCCGGTTTGCCACAGGCTGCCGGAATAAATCAGGTCTTTTACCTCCGGGTTGAAGGCGTTTAGCTTGGGCAGGCTGTCGAATCCGAACCAGCTTTCGTAGTTCGCCGCGTTGGCCACGCCGGTGGAACTGACGCAGCCGCCCGTTCCGGGGGTGACATCCGTAAAGTAGAACCAACTTCGGTAGGGGCTGGTGTGGCTTTCGCAAGCACCCACGGCGGGGTAGCGTCCATAGCGGTCGAAGTAGACGCTGTCGGAAGAGACATGGTTGAATACGCCATCGAGAATGACCCGGATTCCCCTGGTGTTGGCCTGGGTGATGAGGGTTTCAAATTCGGCAAAGGTGCCAAAGTTGTCGTCAATCTTGCTGTAATCCGTGGTGTCGTACTTGTGATTCGAAGGGGCTTCAAAAATGGGGTTGAGGTACAGTGCGGTGACACCCAGGTCTTCCAGGTAATCGAGTTTTTCGGTGATGCCCGCCAGGTCGCCGCCGTAGAAATTGTGTCCCCAGATATTGGGGCATTCCAGGGCGCTGCGCGGGTCGCAAACGACAGTGTTCCAATCGGCGGTGTTCGAGCGCTCAATCGAGCCGCCAACCAGGTCATAGTGGAAGCTGCCTGCCGGGGTGTTGTTGGTGGGGTCGCCATCGCGGAAGCGGTCGGTAAAAATCTGGTAGATGACGGCGTTTTTAACCCATTCCGGGGTGGCAAAGGTGGGGTCAAATATACTTAACTGCCAGCTGTTATCCTGGCTTTCGTTGAAAACCTGGCCCCATCCCCCGGTGCGCTGGGCATCATCCTCGTAATATGCTGTGGAGGTGCCATCTTTGACAATAAAGCGGTACCAGTAAATCGTGGGCAGGCTGCTGACGGGCAGGTTGGCTTCCCACCATTCGTACTGGCCGTTGAGCAGAACGCGTGTCATGGGCAGCAGGGTGTCGGTGTTCAGGCGGTCATTGTAGACCCGCACAGTGGCGCTGGACAGGTCGCCGCAGGCGGCCCGCAGGCGCAGGGTGATTTGGGTTCCGGTGGGAACTGCGCCAGCGGGGCTGCGGTAGAGCGTGTCGCGGCTGTTGTGCCCAACTTCGCCCCACCAGATGTTGTCATCCTGGCTGGCGCCGCCAGGGCTGCAGGTGCCGATGATTTCTGGTTGTTCCTCTTCTTGAATCCGTGGAATTTCAAAAGTGGACAGGTAGTCCTGGGTGGTTGGGTCATCCCAGCCTGTGGATTGGTCATCCGATGGAAGGGTGTCATAAGCGCCTTTGCCGCCCCCGCTTTGGGTTGTCAGGAATTGTAAATTCACGCTGTCTTCTGGGTTGATTCCAATATCAGCAAAGGGAATACGCAGGCGCAGCCCAAAACCATCGGCCCACGAAACCTTGGATCCTGGTTGGCTGCCTGAGCCGCTGTCGCCAATGCCGCCCCAGTCAACGCCTGTCCCGGTGTTGAAGTTGCTGCCATTCCAGGTGCGCAGCTCCGTCCAGCCGTTATCGGTGTTGCTGAAGATGTGGCCGCGAATGACATAGTCTGGCAGAGTGGTAGCCACGGCCTGCGGTTGGCTGCCCAGGTTTTGATGGGTATAGTTGTAGTCAAAGCCAATGGCGTTGCCCCAGGGATCGGTTGTACCGCCTCCGGGTTTAGTGTCCAGCGCCAGCAAAAATTGCCCGGTAGAGACCGCGGCAGAGTAGGCGGGCATAGGAATAAAAACATGCAGGTTGGCCGCATCGGCGAAAACATGCAGGCGGGTAACATCCGTCCAGGCCACGCCCACCCAGGTTGCGGGGCCCGGGTTTGCCAGGTCGCCAGCGGGGTCAGTTGCCAGGGGAACACTCACCAATTGGGTGAGGGTTGTGGCATCATCCCATCCTGTAGATTGGTCATCCGAAGGAAGCGTATCGTAAGCCCCTTTGTTTCCTCCGCTTTGTGTGGTGAAGAATTGGATTTTTACATTGGCAAGGTCGGGGCTGCCGATATCGACTAGAGGGATGGCAAATTCAACGCCGTTGTTGTAGGCATAGGCAATTTTGGTGCCTACATGACCGGAAGTGATGCCGCCCCAGTTGGTGCCTGCGCCGGTGTTCCAGTTGCCATTCCAGGTGCGCAGTTCAGTCCAGCCACCGGCGTTGCTTACATTGCCGCGAATGAAGGTGTCGGGTAGAAGGGCCAGGCTGGTTCCCAGGCCATTCACGTTGTTGTAAGCAAGGTTGATGGCGTTGCCCCAGGGGTCCGTGGCGCCGCCAGAGCCGGAAATGCCATCGGTGTCAATGGCCAGGCCAATTTGACCTTCAGATGCGGCTGTATATGTGAGTGGTACAAACACAAATAAGGTTGTGCTGTTTGCCGCCACGTAAAGTTCGGTGAGGTCTGCCCATACGGTTCCCGAATAACCGCCAGGGCCTGGATTGGCCAGGTCGTTGGCAGGGTCATTGGCTACCCTTATATACCCTGCGTCCTGGATGCCATCCAGAGTAATGGCAGTTTCATCCCGCCCTGGAAAAATTTGCGCCTGGGCAGGCGATTCCAGCACAGGCGCAAATAGGACCATCAGGGTGAATATTAAGATCATTGCTTGAGTGAGGTTAGGGGTTCGTATTTTCATGTTTACTGCTCCTGAAAACAAGGTTTTGAACCACCCATTGGGGGTTTTTGGTAATCTTATCTCAGCCCATCCGGTATGTCAATTTTCGTTAATGATTTTTTTCAAAGCCTGCGGCAGCGTTGGTCGCAGTGGAAAAGATCGCTCACGGCTGCGCATTTGGGGATGACACCTGGGCTGGGGGACATTTTGACAAAAGCAGCGGGGCTGCTCGAAAATTTGGTTTTTCGAACAGCCCCGGTTAAAGACGATTGTGCGCCTCAGGTGGCGTGATTCGGTTTATCCGAACTCAATGCCCTGGGCAAGTGGTAAATCTTTGGAGAAGTTGATGGTGTTGGTCTGCCGGCGCATGTACTGCCGCCAGGAATCGGAGCCGGATTCGCGCCCGTTGCCGGTCTCTTTCTCGCCGCCAAACGCCCCGCCAATCTCGGCGCCGGAGGTACCGATGTTGACATTGGCAATACCGCAGTCGGAGCCGTTGACTGAGAGAAACTCTTCCATATTGCGCATGCTGTCGGTGAAGATGGCGCTGGAGAGGCCCTGGGGTACGGCGTTGTGCATTTCGAGCGCTTCTTCCAGGGTTTCGTATTCCATCAGGTAAAGCACCGGGGCAAATGTCTCGGTGTGGACAATTTCGGTCTGGGCAGGCATTTTGATGATGGTGGGTTCAACAAAGTTCGGGCCGAGGTCGGGGCGCATGCTGCCGCCGGAGAGGATTTGGCCGCCATCGGCTTTGGCTTTGGTGATGGCATCAAACATTTCTTCCACGGAAGTGTTGACCACCAGCGGACCCATCAGGGTCTTGGGGTCCATTGGGTCGCCAATCCGCACCTGTTTGTAGGCGTTCACCAGGCGGTTGGTCAGCTCTGGGGCGATGGATTTGTGCATAATGATGCGGCGGGTGGATGTGCAGCGCTGCCCGGCGGTGCCCACTGCACCAAAGAGAATGGCGCGGGTGGCCAGGTCGAGGTCGGCATCCCCGGCGACGATGATTGCGTTGTTGCCGCCCAGTTCGAGGATGGTGCGGCCAAAGCGGCGCGCCACAGTTTCCGAAACCCCGCGTCCCACCTGGGTGGAGCCGGTAAAAGAGATCAGCGGCAGCCGCTTGTCGTTCAACATCAGGTTGCCCACGTCTCGCCCGGAGCCGATGGTGAGGTTAAAAATGCCTTTCAGGTTGTGATCTGCCAAAACTTCATTGGCAATATGCGTCACGGCCACGGCGCACAAGGGTGTCATGGAGGACGGCTTCCAGACCACCGGGTCGCCGCAAACGGCAGCCAGGGCGGAGTTCCAGGCCCAGACTGCAACCGGGAAGTTGAATGAGGTGATTAACCCCAGGATGCCCATCGGGTGCCACTGTTCGTACATGCGGTGCTTCACCCGTTCGGAGTGCATCGTCAGGCCATAGAGCTGGCGGGAGAGGCCAACCGCAAAATCGCAGATGTCAATCATTTCCTGCACTTCGCCAATACCCTCTGCGCGAATTTTCCCCATTTCAAGGGTGACCAGTTCACCCAGGGGTTCGCGATATTCGCGCAAGGCGTTGCCAATGTCGCGCACCAGTTCACCGCGTTTTGGGGAAGGGACATTGCGCCAGGTTTTGAAGGCCGCATCGGCTTCCTTCATCACCAATTCGTAGGTGGCGGCTGTGGCCTGCACCACACTGCCTAAAACTTCTCCTGTTGTGGGATTGTACGAGACGAGTTTGGATCCGTTTGGGTCGCTGATCCAGTTGTCCGGTCCGTAGCAGGCGCCAGGGTTGACTTCCTGAATATGGAGTTTTTGTAATACGGATTTCATCATGAAACACTCTCCTGAAGGTAGATATTTGAATATGGCTCAACCGGCTGAAGGGTACCGAAGAGCCTCAAGGCTATTTTATTATAGTCGAAAAGCACATGTTGATTTTGCTGGATCAACCTCTGCTTCCGACCTGAGGGATTACAAACCCGCCCCCATTTCCAGGGGGCGGGTGGTAGATTTAAACAGGTTACTGCCCAGTTCAGGCGGAAACTCGTTCGGTCTGTTTGTGCAGGTTTTTCGCAGCAATGATCGAAAGACCGTTTTCCGTTAATGCCCAGGCGGTGCGGTTGAGGGCGTCGTATTTATCCAGGAAGTTGATTTCCAACGCGGCCCAGTCGCCTGAGGCGATGATTTCCTTCTTCTCACGGAAGTAATCCAGAATGTCGGAGGGGTGGGCCCGGGTGCTGTCAATGTCGGGGTCACCGCCTTCATGCTTGGCGGAGATGTTGGCCACATGCCCGGCAAGCTGCACCAGTTCATCCCGGCGGTTGTAGGGTTGGCGGACAATGCTTTTATAGGTTTCGGTGATGTGGTGTTCAAACCGGACGACATCTTCAAAGCCCCAGGCTTTGCGGAACTGGGCGGTAATTTCCATGGTTTCGTTGTTGACTGAGTTGCTCCAGTTGAAGCCAATGAGTGGGCTGGTGCCATCGGCACGAGAGAACAGCTTTGCACCCAGCAGCGTCCAGAACCCGGCGAAGGGATTGTCGTTCCCCATGAAAACCGAAATCTTGAACTCGATATTAACACCCAGCTTATGCAGCATGTATCCGGCAAACACCGTCCCAGGGTTGATGTTCAACACCTGGTAAACACCGTAGGTGGTGTAGTAGTACAGGAATTCGTCAATCCATTTGAGCGGGTAGTGGTTGGGTTGGCCAACCCCACCGAAATATCCGGTAATCGTATCGGGACCACCCAGGTGGACGTTCGAACCATCGGTGCCTTTGGTGTCCAGGGTTTCAACATAGGTGGCACCGATGATTTGCATGGCAGCAGCCACGGCGGCAATGTCGCCATCTTCTTCCTGTTCCTTCATTTTGCGAACGCGGATCCAGCGGCCGGGCATCAGGGTTTGTTCTGCAATCGCTTTTTTTGCAGCGCTGATGACCCAGGGGAAATACTGTAGGGCGCTGACCTCGAGGGTAACGGCAAAATCATCCGCAAAATCCGTGGAGTTTGCTTTTTCTCCCAGCACCTTGTGGCGGTATTCGGGGATGGAAATGAACGCACCTTTGTCGCGCTGCTCAACCAGCCACTCCAGGTCTTTGAGGTATTCGGGTTTGGTTTGCGCCACTTTTTCGAGCAAATTATCCAACTTGCGGGCTTCGGTGGCCTTCGCGTTGATTTCTTCTGGCGTGCCATATTTGGCCACAACAGCCAGCAGGTTGTTCACAAGCTGGGTGTCGGGGTCGAGCAGCACGGCATTAATGTCTGCCAGAGCGCCGGCAGGGATTTCGAGTCGTTGGCGAATATCTTCTTTCATGGTTGCTCCTGAAGGGTTAGTTGGGTGCGTTATTTCAGCAATTTTTTAAGATCTTCGAATTCTTCGTCTTTCATTCCGAACCAGTTTTCGGGTTGTGGGAAGGTCTGGTTGGTCACTTCGTTGACGTAACCTTTTAACCCATTCAAAATAACCTCCCCGGCATTGCCGAACACTTTGGCCATCTTTGGCTTAAACCGTGGGTAGAGACCAAACATGTCATGGTAAATGAGCAGTTGGCCGTGGGCTTTCGGACCGGAACCCAGGCTCATGATGATGCAGTTATCAGCGCGTTCGGTGATCAATTCGCACACCCGGTCGGGCACCATTTCGAGTAGGATGGCGAATGCTCCGGCTTCTTCGAGCGCTTTGGCATCATCAATGATTTTCTTGGCTTGTAAAGCGCCCTTACCCTGGACGCGGAAGCCGCCAAGGGCGCTGACGCTCTGGGGTGTCAGACCCAGGTGGCCGATGGCGGGAATGCCGGCCCGGACAATGCCGGCAATCCGGTCGGCCATTTCTGCGCCGCCTTCCAGTTTGATGGCATCGCAGCCGGCTTCTGCCATGAAGCGCCCGGCGTTGCGAATTGCGCTTTCTACGCTGGCCTGGTAGCTCATGTAAGGCATGTCGCCCACCAGGAATACGTTCGGTGCACCTCGCCGGACAGCCTGGGTGTGACGGATCATGTCTTCCATGGTTACAGGAAGGGTAGATTCATACCCCAGCATGGTCATGCCCAGGCTGTCGCCGACCAGGATCATATCCATGCCGGCCTGTTCTTGCAGGTATGCGGTGGGGTAGTCGTAGCAGGTGAGCCAGGTGATGGGTTCGCCTTTTTGCACCTTGCCAAACAGGGTTGGGAGAGTAACTTTCTTTCTGTCAGCCATTTTTTGCTCCTTATTTCTGAAGGTTACTTTAACAATAGCGAAAGCTGGTGTTTTTCACAAGTGACAAATGTCATCACTTCTTCAGGAAATTTGACCAATAAATAATGTTCGTCAAAATTCCCTTTTTGATTTATTTATCTTCGTTAATATTAGCATATTTACTAAATTAAATCAAGGAAAATGGCGGAAATAAAAAATATATAGATATGGATAGAATGGTGGCGAATTCTGTGGTTGCTTGCGAATGGCGAAAGGTTGCTCAATCGCTGCGCTTTTTCAGAAAGACATGATAGAAAAAAGAAGCCGGCGTCTTATTCCAGATGGGTCAAAACCCACCTGGAATAAGACGCCGGCCATCCCCCCGCCCCAAGCTTGGGGCGGGGGCAGAGGGGTCGGGTTGAATCATCCCCTTACTTTTTGCTTTTTCTCAGAGCAGCCCGGCTGGTGGGCATGCGGTATGCAGCCGGACCTGGGGAGAGCCTGGGAATTCGAATGATTTCATAACGAACGAGCAGCCAGAAGGTTCCGCCAATGGCCATCAGGATCGAGACTAACCGGGAATAGCTCAGCAGGGTTCCTGGAATGACAGGTTGGTCGGGGCGCCAGAATTCAATAATTGCCCGGCCCACCCCGGCCAGCACCAGCCACAAGGCAAACGCTGCACCGGGTTTGAGCTTGTTTCCATAGCGTTTTGTTAGCCAGAGGATTAACCCAGCCGCCAGGAAGTTCCAAATCATTTCATAGGCAAACGTGGGGTGGAATCGGGTGCTTTCCGGAAATTCTTGGAGGTCGTTGTAGGGAAACATCCGATTTTCGGGCAGGATTGAAATTCCCCAGGGCAGGCCGGTGGGCTGCCCGTAGAGTTCCTGGTTGATATAGTTTGCTGGCCGGGCCACAGCCTGGGCAATTAAAAGAGCAGGGGCAATTGAATCCAGGATTAGAAGGAAATCCACTTTTTTGGTGCGGGTGTAGAGATAAGCCGCCAAACCGCCAAACAGCAGGGCACCGAAAATGTGCAGCCCGCCTTCATCAATCCGCCAGATTTTTCCAGGGTTATCCGTGAAATAGGTTCCCCCACCCAGGATGCTGTTCAGCACAAACCAGACCCGAGCGCCAATGACTGCTGCCGGAACTACGATGATAATCGGATCCCAAATCCAGTCCGATTTTCCACCGCGTTTAACAATCTGGCGGTCGGCAACCAGGGCACCGACCACCACACCAAGCATCAGGATTAGCCCATACCACCGGAAGGTGAGGGCAAATGTGTCGGTGAGTTGTATGCTGAAAATGACGGGGTCTATCATAGGGTCTCCTCAAAAAAGGGCTGGTGTGAAGGATGGGGTTATTCAATGTATCCCAGGCCGCGCAATCGCTCCAGCAGTTTTTCATCTTCTACGATGACCTGCTGTTTTCCATTGCTATCCGGGCGACGGGCGATGGCCCAGACCAGGAATTCGTCCAGGTGGGTTTGTAGTTCACTTTCAAGAGCGGGAGCAGCCAAGGGTTGTTGTTCGCCTGGGTCATTTGCCAGGTTGAATACTTCGTCGCTCACATCAGCAACCCGGATAAGTTTTTGTTGGCCCTGGTATACTGCCCAGTTGGTGGCATGGCTGTGAAACGTTTCCAGCAGGTGCGGTGTAATTTTTTCCATGATTTTGATTACGTTCACCGGTGGGTAGCCTTCACTGAAAACCGGTGGGGGGGCGGCCTCTGGCATGCCGGTTAATGCGCTGCCGAAACGCGCTGCAGGGGCGGTTTCTTCCGTGTCAGAGGTCAGGTTTGGCCTTACCCCACCCGCATCCAGTAAGGTATGAAAGAGCCGGGTGGTGGAAACCGGGTGTTCGATCACCTGTCCGCGGTTTTGTTCTGGAATCCGCATGATCAGTGGAACATGAACCAGTTCTTCATACAACCCCAGACCGTGGCCCATGATCAGGTGTTCGCCCAACATTTCTCCATGATCGCCAAGGATGACCACCAGGGTATTTTTGCCGCCTGGACCTGAAAGCCGGTCCAGCAGCGGGCCGAGCAGGTGATCCTGGTAGGCCACTTCAGCGTCATACATCCCGCTCAGGGCAGCGGATTCTATTGGGGAAAATGGTTCTTCCATCGGTAGAAGCCAGCGGATGGCCTGGGTATTATAGGCCTGGATGAAGTCCTGCGCATGGCGTTCTTCGCGTACGACCGGGGCAAATTTTTCGGTGAAGGGACGCGGCGGGGTGTATGGCAGGTGGGTGCCCATCAGGTTAAGGAAAAGAAAGTATGGCGCCCGGTCTTTCTGTCGGGATTGGATGTCCATAAAATGGATTGCTTCCTGGATCGAGGCAGCGGTGTTGCCTTTAAAGTTGGCATAGCGCGACCAGAGCGGCACCAACAAGGGATTGAGGATGAAGTGGAAAACTTTATCTGAACTCGCCACCGCCTGCTGGATGGGTTCGGACACCCGGCGCAGTACGTCCCGAAAAACCGAGCTGACCTTGGCCAGGCTGAACAGTGCTTTTTCGGTGTCGCGCCGCGGCGGGGTGGGTATGGCCCCACCAAAATTATAAAATTCATCAAACCCACGGCGCAGTCCGTTGTTCAACACGCCCACCAGAGGGTTGTTGCACAGGCCAAGGGTGTGGTAGCCCTGGGTTTGCAGGTGCTCTGCGGCAGTTTTCAAACTGGCTGGCAGGGCATCATCGCCCTGCACCGTCCGGTGGGTGGTGGGGTATTCACCCGAGAAAAAAGAAGCGTGGGCCGGAATCGTCCACTGACCTGGGGAAACTGCCTGTTTGTACAGGGATGATGCCTTTGCAAAGTCATCCAGGTTGGGGGAGGTTGATTTTGAGTACCCATACATTCCCAGGCGGTCAACCCGGTGGGTATCTAAAATAATCATCACAATATCTGGTCGAGACAAATTAAACTCCAAAAAAACAGATTAAGCGCCGGGGGCGAGCCAGAATAAAACAGCCAGAACGATGCCTGCACCCAAAAGAATTCCCCCGAGAAGTTCGGGGATATTGTGCCGTTTCAGGTACAGCCGGGCGCTGAACGTGAGCAGCCCGATGATTCCCAGCCCCAATCCAGCCATCTGCCCAAAAGCAGCCGCACCCAGGCCGGTGATAATGGTGATGCCCACCAGGTGGGCGCTGACCAGCCAGAACCGATTCACGACCAGCAGCACGAGCATTGCGCCTATGTTGCTTAAGGCCAGGGCTTGAAGCCAGTTACTGCCATTCATCGATTGGAGAATCAGGAACGCAAAGGCCGAACCTGCGAGCCCAACGACATATGGAAGGTTACGTTCCTGGGTGTTGCTCATATGGATATCGGAGATGCGCCCGGTTTTCAACAGGTAAAGCACGGTCAGGATGGGGAGGAGAGAGGCCAGTACACCGTAAATTGCACCTTGGGCAAGCCCAGGCCAAAAGGTTAGCTCCGACCAGGCCAGAACGAACCCGAATGCGGCGAAAACACTGGGCGGGCTGAATACGTCTGAAAAAATGCGGGCTGCCAGGGTAATTCCGTTAAGGGGTGCGCTTCCTGAGTCGAGGGGTTGTTTTAACATGCTTCTCGCTGCCTATTTTAATACGAACCTATAAATTTTACCATGCAGCCCTATGAATCGGGGGCAAACCAACGTAAAAGGAGCGCGCAATCGTTGAGAATTTGCGGTTCTTTGGCATTCTCCGTTATAATGGGTGGTATGAAACACACCTACATCCAAACCAATGGTATCCGTTTACATGTCGTCCAGGCAGGCCCTGAAAATGGACCCCTGGTAATTTTGCTGCATGGCTTCCCGGAATTTTGGTATGGCTGGAGCAAACAAATTCAACCCCTGGTTGATGCGGGTTTTCGGGTGTGGGTTCCCGACCAGCGAGGATACAACCTGAGCGATAAACCAGAAAAAGTGGCCCGCTACCGGGTGGACGAGATGGCCAAAGACGTGGTGGGTTTGCTGGACGCAGCCGGTGTGGAAAAGTGCCTGCTGGCCGGGCACGATTGGGGTGCTGCTGTTGCCTGGGAAACCGCCATCCGCTACCCGGAGCGGATCGAAAGGCTGGCCATTCTCAATGTGCCGCACCTGGATGTGATGCAGCGCCACTTAACCAGCAGTTTTGCCCAACTGCGGAAAAGCTGGTATATCTTTTTCTTTCAGCTTCCGTGGATTCCAGAAAGGGTGCTTAGTCAGGATCATCACCGCAATCTTGCCCGGATGTTGGTGGGCAGTGGCAAAAAAGGAACATTCCGCCGGGAGGATATTGAGCAGTATAAAGCCGCCTGGGCACAACCGGGCGCAGTTAAGGGCATGATTGCCTGGTATCGGGCTATGTTTCGATCTGGCTTTGGGGCTTTGTTTTCACTGCGCCGCCAACCGCCCCGCCAGGTTCGGGTCCCCACGCTGATCCTTTGGGGGAAAAATGACATTGCCCTGGACTCGGCCATGGTGCAGCCCAGCCTGGCGTTGTGCGACCAGGGCCGCCTGGTTTTCTATGAGACTGCCACCCACTGGGTGCAGCATGACGAAGCCGAAGCGGTCTCGCAGGAACTGGTTGGCTTTTTTTAACTTCCTGAAACCGGGCATTGGTTTTGCCAGGCCATCCATTCGTAATAGCTGGCCTCTTTACTGAACCCCAAGGATTGGTACAGGCGTACAGCCGGGGTGTTGTCTGCCCGTACATTTAACCCAATTTCATCCGTAGAGGGGAGCAGGCTGTGAATCACTGCTGCGGTGGTTTGCCGGGCCAGGCCTTTTCCGCGGTGGGCCGGGAGCGTGGCCACGCTGCCCAGGGCGGCCACCCGGTATTCCGGGGAATGGACATGGATGCCCGCCATGCTGGCCAGATAGCCGTCTTCCCAGATGCCGAAAAAATGCCCGGTGGGAAGAAGGGCAGGGTCAAAGGCGTTCTCAGGGTTGGCCTGGGCCAAAAGCTGCTGGATGGCTGGCAAATCAGCGGGTGAGAGGGGAACTGCGGATGGGTTGTGCAGAACTGACAGGGGGTTGGCGAGGCGCATACGCAGATGGAGGCCGTGGGAAACAACTGCGAAAGCCTGTTCGACAGAAGCAGTAAGCCCTGGTGAGATATGGAAATAAACCGGGTCCGGCAGCCGTGGGACGGCAGCAGCCAGCAGTTTGCGCATAGCCATTTCGTGTTCGGGGGCGGCCAGGGTCAAGGCTATGTGCGGCCGGAAAGCTTTATAAACCAGCAGAACCGCTTCGAGGTTTTGATTTTCCACCCAGCCAAACCAGCTCGTTTGCGGCCAGTAAAAATCATCCAGGTCTCCCAGGTGGTAGAGATAGAGGGCCGGGTGGCTGCGCAAAAAGACAGCGAGCAGGCTTTTTTGTCGAATCTCTTGTAAACTCATGGTCGGGTTTGGCGCCGGGCGGCGCGCACCCTGTCAAAAAACGCCACCAGGTCCGGTTCTACCAGGGCAGCACTCGTTGAATTCATAAATTCTGCCAGGTTGCGGGGGTGTTGGTATTCATACACCACGGCCTGCAGCCCCATTTCGAGCCGGTCGATTTGTTTAACAAACCGGGCCTCCGGGCTGGTGCCAGCTTCATATTCTTGCCAGATGGCAATATACCGATCACCCCCAGGCAGTTTGTCGAAAATTTGGTGAACCGCTTCTTGCTCCAGGGCTTTTTTGGTGTGGTCACTTACCCGGTCTGCCGGGGTGATGTCACCCGCATAGATTTCACCAAAATCGTGCAGCAGCGCCATTTTGAACACTTTAAGCAAATCAAGGTTTGGAAAATGACTTTCGGCCAGGGTCATTGCCAGGAAAACCACTCCCAGGCTGTGTTCTGCCACACTTTCGCAGTGTTCCCGGCTGATTTCCCTTCTCAGCCAACCCTGGCGATAGAGCTGTTTGAGGTGAATAAACTCAAAATACACTTGCATCAGCGCCGGGGCTGCTGTTTTGTCCAGGTGGGGAAGGGGCGGTTCGTTTTTGATTTGCATAAAAAACGGATTTCAGCCGGCTGGTTCTTCTGGCAGTTCTACCTCTAATGGGGGGAGTTCATCCAGTGAGTTCAGGCCAAAATGCTGCAAGAAATCGGTTGTGGTGATGTACAGAATGGGCCGGCCCACTGCTTCGCTGCGCCCGGCTTCTTCCACCAGCCCTTTGCGCAGCAAACTGCGTAAAACGCCATCACTGTTAACACCACGGATTGCGTCAATTTGGGGGCGTGTAACCGGCTGTTTGTAGGCGATTATGGCAAGAGCCTCCACTGCAGCGGTAGAGAGCCGGGCAGTGGAATCAAGCCCCAAAAAAGCCTCAACCGATGCAGCTGCTTCTGGGGCGGTGGTAAACTGCACCTTGCCAGCGTGCCGCTGGATGTGGATTCCACGCCCCACAAACGCCTTTTCCATATCCGCAAGGGCGGCTTCCACCTGGGCAGGGGTGGTCTCCAGTGCGGCGGCCAGCTGGCTCGGGCTGACAGGCTCACCTGCCACAAACAAGAGCGCTTCGAGCCTGGCGTGTAAACTTATTGAGGATGTTTCTTCTGCTTCTGTCATGCTATAATCAACCGCGATATGCCCTGGTGATACCTGGGGAAAATCCCAGGCTGAGGTTTACCTGCGAGATGCGATTATACCACCGACTGATGAAGCAATTTTTGCCTGTGTTTTTGCTGGCATTTTTGTGGGCTGGCTGTGCCCAACCTGAAGCAACCCAGGTTTTGGTGAATGTTCGGATTACGGTGGATGGTCAGACTGCCGAGGTCCAGCTGCCTGCGGGAACCACTGTGCAGCAGCTTCTGACCATTGCCAATGTCACGCTCAATCCGTTAGACCGCACTGACCCCGCCCTTTTCACCATCCTAAAAGAGGGCAGCCAGGTAAAGGTAACCCGGGTAACGGAGGAGTTTTCCATCCGCCAGGAAACCCTGCCTTTTGATAAGCAGATTATTCGCAACGAATCTTTACCAGAGGGAGAATCTCGCCTGGTCCAGCCGGGCACCAATGGCATTCGGGAGATAACCGAACGTGTGGTTTTTGAGGATGGGGTGGAAGTTGCACGCTACCAGGTAAAAGCGGTGGATATCCAGGCTGCTGTACCTGAAGTGGAAATGATTGGCAGCCAAAATCCATACGCTCCCCTGGCTTTTCCGGGACGGTTGGTGTACATTTCTTCGGGCAATGCTTGGTTAATGGAAACTTCCTCCGGCAGCCGGAAATTGGTAGTCCCAACGGGCGACCTGGACGGGCGCATCTTCCGCCTGTCGCGCGATGGCAAATGGCTGCTCTATACCCGTTCGCAGGCCGAGGGGGAGGATATCAATTCCCTTTGGGCAGCCAACATAGACGAACCTGAACAGGTGTTTGACCTTAAGGTGCGCAATGTAATCCATTTTGCGGATTGGGTTCCTGGTGTGGCCAATCAAGTCATTTTCTCGACCGCAGAGCCTCGCACCACCGCCCCGGGCTGGCAGGCCAATAATGACCTGCGCACCGTGGATTTCAGCCTGAGTGGTTGGGTATCCCAACCTCAGGCCGTGGTAGAGACCAACTTCGGTGGCATTTACGGTTGGTGGGGTGCTTCATTTGCCTATTCGCCCGATGGCAGCCGCCTCCTTTATCATCGGGCGGATGGCATTGGCCTGGTAGACCCAGGGGCACAAAACCCTTCCACCCGGCAGCAGCCCCTGTATGATATTGTGCCCCTACAAACCCAGGGTGATTGGGCCTGGGTGCCGGGTACAACCTGGGCACCTTCAGGTAATGTTTTATTTACAGTGGCTCATGCAGCCGCAGCAGATGTACTATCTCAGGAGCTTTCCCCGCTGTTCGACCTGGTAGCTGTGCCTTTGTTGGGGGGAGGACCCATCACGATTGTTCCCCAGGTGGGAATGTTCGCCTACCCCACTCCCTCGCCCATCCAGCTCCAGCCGGGTGGAGAGCAGGCCTACCAGCTGGCTTTCTTGCAGGCGATTTTCCCCACTCAAAGCGACACCAGCCGCTACCGCCTTGTGGTGATGGACCGGGACGGATCCAACCGCCGAACGCTGTTTCCCCAGGAAGGCGCTCCAGGGGTGGACCCCCAACAGGTTTTCTGGTCGCCACAGCCATTTGGGTCTGAACAAAGCCACTGGATTGCCTTGCTTTACCAGGGCAATTTGTGGATGATTGATACCGCCAGCGGAGAAGCCCGCCAACTAACTGGCGATGGACTGATTGACCGCCTGGATTGGCGATAATTTTTATATACAGGAGTAATTCCATGCGTGTGCTCATCACCGGCGCAGCCGGGTTCATTGGTTCTCATCTTTGCGAGCGGCTGCTTGCCGAGGGTCACCAGGTGGTTGGAATGGATAATTTCATCACAGGCAACCCACAAAACCTCGCCCACCTGGCGGGTAACCCTCATTTTTCTTTTATCCGCCATGATGTTTCGAATTTCATTTTTGTTCCAGGCAAGGTGGATGCGGTAATGCACTTTGCCAGCCCGGCCAGCCCAAACCGGGAATCCCCCTTTGGGTATGTGAACCTGCCCATTCAGACCATGAAAGCCGGTGCATTGGGCACCCACAACACCCTGGGTGTGGCGCGCGCCCATCAAGCCCGTTATATTCTGGCGTCTACCTCTGAAATTTATGGTGACCCACTTGAGCACCCCCAGCGGGAAACCTATTGGGGGCATGTAGACCCGATTGGCGAACGTTCGGTTTACGATGAAGCCAAGCGCTTTGCCGAAGCCCTGACCATGGCCTACCATCGTTTTCATGGGCTGAATACGGGAATTGTGCGCATCTTCAATACCTATGGCCCGCGCATGCGTTTGGATGATGGCCGGGTCGTGCCCAATTTTGTTCGCCAGGCCATTCAGAACCAGCCGCTCACGGTGTATGGCGATGGCTCGCAAACCCGCAGTTTTTGTTACGTGGACGACCTGGTTGAAGGTTTATATCGTCTTCTGCTGTCTGAAGAGCACTACCCGGTGAACATCGGCAACCCGGCAGAAACCAGCATCCTTCAGTTTGCCGAAACCATCAACCGCCTGACCGGCAACCAGGCCGGGATCCGATTTGAGCCTGCTAAACGCACCCAGGGCGACCCGCAGCGCCGCCAACCCGACGCCTCGCGCGCCAAAACCATTTTAGGCTGGGAAGCGAAGATCTCCCTGGAAGAAGGCCTTGTCCGGACGATTGCATACTTTAAAGAACCTCTTGCCCAAAACGCGTGAAAGCTGCGCTGAAATCCTCTAAAGAAAGAACCCGTTTCTACCGCTTTGCCATTGTTGGTGCAATCGGTGCAGTGTTAGATTTTTCCGTCTTTAACCTCCTGATTAAATATGCAGGGTACAAGCCGGTCATTGCCAACTTGTTTTCTTTTTCGGTTGCAGTTTTAAGCAACTATTTTCTTAATCGCTATTGGACCTACCCGGATTCTCGCTCAAAAGCGGTGATTCGCCAGTTATTCGAGTTTTTCGTGGTCAACGCCATCGGGATTGGCATCCGCACTGGGATTTTTGTTTTGGTAGAGTCGCCTATGGAAAGTGTCTATGGTTGGCTGCACCTGCCGCTGCCCATCAGCGCCTCGTTTTTCGGTCATAACGCGGCATTGGCAGTGGCCATTGGTATCGTTTTGTTCTGGAATTTCTTCGTGAATCGCTATTGGACCTACGCCGACATTGAGTAGGCAAGAGTTTGTAATTATCTTCATAAACATTCAAGGCCGGGCAGGTCGATTGTTTTCGTAAAATGCCGGCGGTACCCAGAAATTTTCTTAAACCCTTTCGGCGATATACCCGGCAAAAATCTCCCGGCAACTTCGGTATAATAGGAACTATGCCCGAACTGAAAATCGTCCCATTTTACACCACCAGCGGTGACCTGACTGCCTTTATGGTTTACCCTTACCTTTTTAATCGTTCCGGCGAGTGGATTGGCTTCGTTTCTAAAGAGCGCGAGGTTTTTTCAGTTCAGGGACGGTATGTCGGTTTCATTGCTGCAGGGCCACGTATTTTGCGCAAGCGATCCTACGGATTCGACCGTCCTTTGGTGGTTGTGCCGCCCGCGCCGCGCCGCTTGCGTGTTCCGGCTTCGGCTCCCCTCCCGCCGATGATGCCAGAGCTTTCTTTTGCCGAGTTAGATGTGTTGGAAGACGAACCTCACCTGCTTCCTACCATTGATTCTGGTGAATTTCGCGAAGATATGGATTGAGTTATTGGAGAAACCCATGACGAACCCAGGCGCAGCATTCCCCGAACCAGGCTCCAGTCAGCCCACCTCAACCGGGCCTCGCTCGCTGCGAGAATTGATTGACCAGGTTTCTGGGCGCAATATTCGCATCGAAGACCTGGGTATTGAACCGGGGATTTACGACCAACTGCCTTTCCCCTTTCTGGCTCTGGTTGGCCAGGCGGAAATGAAACTTGCCCTCCTGTTGAATTTAATCAACCCAGGGGTGGGTGGGGTGCTTTTGGTTGGGCCGCGCGGTACGGGTAAAACCACCGCGGTTCGCAGCCTGGTTGACCTTCTACCCCATGTCCCCCGCAGCCTTTGTTATTATGGGTGTATGCCGGAGGATATTGAGCGAGGCGGAATCGACGCTGTTTGTACCAACTGTGCCGAAAAATTTGGCCGGGGAGAGCCCCTGGCTTTAATGGACAAAGTGCGGTTGATTGAGCTTCCCTTGAATGTCTCGCTGGATGATGTTATTGGTCATGCTGTGGAGCGCGGTGAGCGCAAAGAATACGTTCATATTCGCCGGGGTGTTCTGGCTCAGGCAGACCGCAACCTGCTGTATATTGATGAAGTCAACCTGCTGCCCGACGATATTATCGATGCCATCCTGGATGCTTCTGCCCAAGGCCGCTATACGGTACGCCGCGGCATCATCACCTCAACCTACAACGCCCGGTTTGTCCTGATTGGCTCCATGAATCCCGAAGAGGGCAATTTGCGCTCGCAAATTATGGACCGTTTTGGATTGCGCCTGATTGTTCATGGGGTGGAAAACCTGGAAGAACGCCTGGAAGTCTACCGGCGGGTGCAGGCTTTTCGTTCGCATCCACACCAAACCGCCGCTCAATATGCTCCCGAAACCGAAATTGCCCGGGAAGAAATCCAGGCTGCTCGTGAATTGCTCCCCTCCGTAGTGCTTCCAGATGATGTGGCCCGGCATGGACTGCAGTTGATTCACCGCCTGGGGATTGAATCGCTCCGGGCAGAAATCACCATGTTCGAAGCGGCCCGGGCCTATACTGCAGCCGATGGCCGGACAGAAGTCACCCAAAATGATTTGCTGGTCATTGCACCCATGGCACTGCGCCTCCGCCGGTCCGAATTCATCAGCCAATACATTCGCAGCCAACAGGCTGAAGAAGCCGAAATTCGCCAGGCTGTGAAAGAGCTTTTTGAGGATTCATGAACCCACGTAAACGTTTTGAAAATGCGCTGTCTGGCGGTCCCCTCGACCGTATTCCCGTGGCTTTATGGCGACATTTCCCCGTAGACGACCAATCTGCCGGCACACTAGCAGCGGCTGCTCTGGCTTTTCAGCGCATGTACCAGTTCGACCTTGTCAAGCTTACTTTTGCTTCGTCTTATATGGCGGTGGATTGGGGGTTGCAAGACGCCTGGCGCGGCGCTGCCGAGGGTACACGCGCTTATGTGTCCCGTCCGGTTGCCCATCCAGAAGATTGGTTGGCATTGCCAGCGCTTAACCCTAAGGCGAACTCCCTGGGCGACCAGTTGGATGCCCTGCGCCGGACCCGGACCGCATTGGGCCCAGATGTGCCCCTTCTGGCAACCGTCTTCAGCCCGTTAGACACCGCTCGAAAACTGGTTGGAGAAAACACTTTGCGGGCTCATATGCGCCAACACCCCGATGCGCTGCATGAAGGGCTGCGCATGATTACCGAAACCACCTTGCGCTTTATTGAAGCTGCGATGGAAACTGGCATTGATGGGCTGTTTTATGCCATTCAGCATGCGCAATACCCCCTTTTCACCCTCGCCGAACATCAAACCTTTGGACGGGCATATGATTTGCAAACCCTGGCCCCAGCCAGCCAACTTTGGCTTAACATGCTCCATCTCCATGGCGTAGATGTGATGTTTGACGCTGTGGCCGATTACCCGGTCCAAATTCTCAACTGGCACGACCGTGAAACCAGCCCCAACCTGGCAGAGGGAATAAAACGATTTGGCGGAATGGTGTGTGGCGGCTTGCGCCGCCTGGAAACCATGGAACTGGGCACACCCTCACAGGTCTCAGTCGAAGCCCAGAACGCTATTGCCCAGGCAGGGTCGCGCTTACTTTTAGGTACAGGTTGTGTGTTGACCATAACGACCCCACACGGGAACATTATGGCAGTCCGTCGGGCGGTAGAACCTGGCTTTCAAGAGGGCTTATGACTGGCTTGCGGGTCATTGCGGGCAGTGCAAAAGGCCGCCGATTGGTTGGGGTGCCGGGCGACACCACCCGCCCGGTGACCGACCGTGTGAAAGAATCGGTTTTTAATATTATTGGTTCCGATATCGAGGGTACAGCGTTTTTTGATTTGTTCGGCGGTACAGGGGCCATTGGGATTGAAGCACTCAGCCGGGGCGCAAACTTCTTGCGCACCACCGATATTGCCGCCCAGGCTGTGGCAACCATACACAAAAATTTAAAAACCACCGGTTTTAGTGCCCAGGCCGATGTTCGCCGGATGGATGTTTTTACCCTGCTCAGCCAACCACCTGACCGTGCTTTTGAATATATCTATATCGCACCACCGCAGTATAAAGACCTCTGGCAAAAGGCCCTGCGGCTGGTGGACGCCCAAACGGGTTGGTTGGCTCCCGATGGATGGGTGATTGTCCAGATTCACCCGAGGGAATATACTGCCCTTTCGTTAGAAAACCTGGAAGAATTTGACCAACGGAAATATGGCAGCACGATTGTTGTCTTTTATGCATTAAAATCAGGCCAGTAAGCAATTTTTCTCAACTGAAGCGAGGTGACCATGCGCAGTCCGATACTCCAACGCGTGATCCAAAAAGCTTTTCCGGGGATGCCGGATGATGAAGCCCAGGAACTCATTTCTATTGGCGAAGTTCATTCTTACCCCCCCGGGGTTTTTTTGTGCCGGGAAGGGGAATTTGAGCGCATTTTTTATATTGTCCTGGAGGGCGAGGTAAATGTTTCTAAAATCATCAACGAAGCCGAATCCCGTTTCTTAAAGCCCCTTGGCCCGGGAGATTTTTTTGGCGAATACGCACTGATTCATGATGCTCCTCGCACGGCAACCATTCGCACCAACCGCCCCACTACGGTTTTGGAAATTCATAAAGAAACCTTTGAACAACTTCTCGACCGCAGCCCGGCAGTTTCCAAAGCCATGGTGCGCGAAGTCAGCCGCCGCTTGCGCGAAAACGACGAGATGGCCCTTGAGGATTTGCAGCTCAAAGCCAGTGAACTGGCTTCCGCCTACCAACGGCTGGCCGAGATGGATTTTGCCCGGCGCGAATTTCTAACTACCATCGCCCACGAACTGCGAACCCCACTCACTGCAGCCAGTGGCTTTTTGCATATTATCCGAACCGCTGGCCTTCAAGGAGAATCCCTTCAAGGGGCGGTGGATACGGTTTCGCGCAACATTGATCGCATCATTACCCTGAGCAACGATATTTTGTTTCTGCAGGAAATGGATCTGATTCTCAAATCTCCCCGCAGCGTTGACATCTCCTCGGTTGTTGCCGGGGTTGTTGCCACCCATCAGGAAAGAGCGGCGAAAAACCAGGTAGAAATTTCCCTGGACTGTACCCCCGGTTTGCCCTGGGTTTGGGGAGACCCCGACAGCCTGGAACGGGCCATTGGGGCCATTTTAGAAAACGCAGTCAAATTTAGCCCGGAGGGTGGAGATGTTTGGGTGCGCTGTTCGCAGCAGGATGGCGAAGTAATCATTGAGGTCCAGGATCACGGTGTTGGGATTCCCGAAGAATCCATGCCTCGGATATTTGACCGCTTTTTCCACCTGGAACGAGTGGGTGGCCATCTTTTTGGCGGCCTCGGGTTGGGCCTTTCGATTGCCCACCAGGTGGTGCTGCAGCATCAAGGCGAAATTCAAGTCGAAAGCCGACTGGGCGAAGGCAGCAGCTTTGCGATAAAACTACCCGCCGCCTCAGAAGCAGGCAGCGGGTAGCATGGTTCATTTCTAATATTCGGGGTTGGTTCAGGCTGGTTTCGCCGGACCGTCGGTATAGGGTTGGTGCAGGTGAACAGGTTGTTTGTCGCGGCCGCGAATGCGCAGGTTAAGCATTTCCACAAAGACTGAAAAGCCCATCGCAAAATAGATATATCCCTTGGGAATATGAACGTGGATCGCTTCCACAACCAGGGAAAACCCAATCAGCAGCAGAAAACTGAGCGCCAGAATTTTCAGGGTTGGGTGATGGTTCACGAAGTCGCTAATCGGTCCGGCTGAGAACATCATCACCCCCACGGCGATAATCACAGCCAGGATCATAACGATTATTTCATTCGCCATGCCCACCGCAGTGATCACCGAGTCGAGTGAAAAAACAATGTCCAGCAGCATGATTTGGATAATGACACTTCCAAAGGTTGTAACCACGGCGGTCGAGCGGTGACCTTCGATACCCTCGAGTTTTTCGTGGATTTCAAAGGTGGCTTTGCCGAGTAGAAATAACCCACCTGCCAGCAGAATCAGTCCTTTGCCAGAAAATTCCACCCCGGCTAACACAAACAATGGCCGTGTCAATCCAATGAGCCAGGAAAGCGAAAGCAGCAGCAAAACCCGGGTGATCAGCGCAGCCGCCAGACCCATTTTTCGGGCACGGTCTTGCTGATTCAGGGGGAGTTTAGCGGCAAGGATCGAAATAAAAATAATGTTGTCAATTCCCAACACAATTTCCAGGGCGGTAAGGGTTGCCAGGGCAACCCAACTTTGTGGGTCGGTGATCCATTCCATGGGGGTTCATCTCCTCGTGTTTTCAGATGATTGATTTCAGGGAAAAAGTATACACCCACTTGGTACTTTTGATACCCCTGAAAATATGGTGGGTGTCAGAAAAGGGGGTGGAATATTCGCCCCTCGGATCGCAATTTTAACGAATTTGAACCCGAAAGATATCCGGAAACCTTTTGGGTTTTTTACAAACCAGAGTCTGCCCTGATTAAATTATTCGCTTTTGGATAGGTAAATGGTTTGGGTTGGGTAGGGAATGGTAATCCCTTTTTGCGCAAACTGCTGGTGTACCGCCAGCAGAATTTCTTGTTGGTTGTTCATATGGAGGAGAAAATCGGAACTTTCGACAAAGTATACGAGTTCATAGGTCAGGGAAAAATCTGCCAACACACTCAAATGAGCCCGGTCAAACGTCAAATCGGGCAGACCGCGGACAATATTTTCAAGGATTGCTGGGATTTCCCGAGCCACCTCCGGAGGGGTTTCGTAGGCTGCAGTCAAGAGTAGTACGATTCTGCGCCTTTCCAGTTTTTGCATGTTGCGCACGCGGCTGTTCAGCAAATCTGTATTGGAAACGATGAGCTGTTCTCCGGAAATCAGGCGGACCCGGGTGGACTTTAAGCCGATATATTCAATTTTGCCGACGCCTTCGGTAAGTTGGATTGTGTCTCCAATCACGAAGGGTTTGTCAAGTGCAATTACCAGGGAGGCAAATAAGTCGCCGAGGATATTTTGGACAGCCAGTGCAACCGCAATCCCCCCGATGCCCAGGCTGGCCACAAGCGCGCTGATTTGGACACCAGGGATGTTGTCTAAAACCAATAAAACGACCACCACCCATAAAACCACCCGGCTGATTACTTTTAAGGCGTTTAAGTTGGTTACCGATGCGTTTTCGCCTGCATCCAGCTCTTGTTTTAACCGGAAATCAAAGGCCGAGTTAATCACCACACTTGCCCAGAATCCCCCCTGCAAAACCAGGCTGAAAATCCCCATCATTTGAAAAATCTGACGCAAAGGGTCTGGAAGTGCCAGGCCAATGGAGGCAAAAAACAATGCACCCAAAAAGATGAAAATGGTTTTAGTTGCCCCAAGGACCTGGAAAACGATGTCGGAGAGCGCTGTGGTGGTTGAAAGGGATTGCTGCCGCTTGTGAATCAGCCAAAGCGCAAAACGCAGCCCCAAAAATATCGCTGCAAAAATGACACCCGAAGCCAACCAGGTTTCAGCAGAATTTTGTGAAAGGGTTTCGATCCACTCGTTGTTCATCAGCAATCGTCAGGGTTGGGAAGATTGACTCAGGATGGTCTGTGCCAGGGGGTAGATGGCATCTACCCAGAGGGCATATTGTTCGCCGGACGGGTGCAGCCCATCACGGGCGAGCATCCCTGGTTTGTCTCCCGCCTGCCTTGAAATCTCCGTCACCGAGATGGTGCTCACGCCGGCTTGTTTGGCAATCCCCAGGGCTGTCTGGTTGAACTGGTCAATTTGCGCCCCGATTTCTGCCTGGTTTTGCCCGGATGCAAAAGCAGTTACGCCCCAATCGGGAATGGTAACCACAATCACTTTTCCGGGGTCGCCCCCCGCGAACTGAATGGCCTGGTCGAGGAGGGATGTGAAATCCTGGGCATAGGCGTCCAGGCTCAGACCGTTGTATTGGTTGTTCACCCCAATCAGCAGGGTGACCAGGTTGTAGGGTGGGTGGGTGGGGGTGTTGGTGATCCCCCGCATCAGGTCTGTGGTTTTCCAGCCATTCACGGCGATTACCTGGGGGTTGTCCACCGAGATATTTGCGGTGCGCAGCCTGGCGGCGAGTTGCAAAGGCCAGCTTTCGGCCTGGGAGACGCCAGTGCCGATGGTGTATGAGTCGCCAAGCGCAAGGAAAGTCAATGGGGTTAAGGACATCGGGGTTATTGTACCCTTAATCTCGTGTGTTGGGGTGTATTGGGCTTGTGGGGTAAGGGGGGGTGTTCTACAGCCAGCCCCAAGCAAAGCCAGGCAGAGCCAAAAGAAAACAACCAGTTTACGCGTCAAATTTCACCACCAGTTCTCCTAGCGGGTTGTAGTGTGAAACGGCATAAAAGGGAGGGTCTCCCGGCCTCCAGGCCAGGGTTTTGCCCAGCAGCACAGGTAAGTCTTCAACCACTGGGACGCCGGGTAGCGCTTCGGGGGAAACCCACTCAAGGCTGCCTTCTGGGGATGGGTTCAGTTCACCCTCAACCGATTCACCGGTGAAAATAAATAAAACCACTCCTGGGTTGCTGCCCGTTTGCACCATCACGATTCCACACAGGAAAAGCGGCTGCACTTGCAACCCGGTTTCCTCGGCCAACTCTCTGCGTGCACCACTGACAACATCTTCTCCGGGCTCCAGGTGGCCGCCGATGCCGTTATATCGGTTCGCCCACAGCCGTTTATGCGGCCCCCCACGAATCAATAAAACTGCTTCACCCCGCCGGATAAAAATTAATGTGCGAGGAATTACCATGTACCTGTCTGGTGATGCACCTTGTTCGTTGGCTGGCATTGCAGTTATACCTCTAAGATTGATTCTTATAGACGGGGCCAATCCCCATATTACCTGGGCTGGCAGGCTGAAAGGAAGCGATAGAATTCCAATCGTTATGATGATTATAACCCCCAGAGAAATCATGCAGCGCAATGGCCTTGTTATCCAATCCTGTTATTACAGGTGAAACCGTTTTTCGGAAGAAAGATGCAACACTTTGTATAATTTCTCCGTAGATAGGTGTATAATCAAAAAGAATTCACGCAATTTCCTTAAGGAGGTACCCATGAGCGACTTAGCTGATAAAATCTTCTCTACCATTTCAAGCAGCAAAGACCCATTAACTGCCGTATTGAGCAAGATACCTGGATTCAAAGGGTACCTTGCTCGTGAAGAACGCCGAAAATCAGACAAAATGCTGCGCGACTTGCTCTCTCAGCGCATCCAGGAACAAGTTGGCCGTCTTTCTGCCTTGCAGCAAGAGTTCATTAGCGGAGGGGAAATTGCCCGTTTGGACGAGTTGGAACGAGCCGCAACTCGCCTGACCACCTTTTCCGACCGGATCCGCTACGCCTCACGGGGCTACTCTGGCTTTTTCGATGCCGTAAAAGTGGACGAAGAAGCCTTGAACCGGGTTTATACCTACGACGCTGCAATGATGGCGCTGGTGGATGAAGTGGCCAATGCCATCGAAAATATCCAGGCGTCCATCGGTACTGCTGGCGTGGGTGAAGCCATCCGGGCACTTGAGAAAGTTTCCCAGGATTGCATTGACACGTTTGAACGCCGCAAAGAAGCGCTCTTAAAAGCGTAAATACCCTGACTAATTTTTGTTCTTTGAGGAGAAACCAACATGGCAAGAATATTTGATTTGATTGAATACCCCAATGAAATGCGTGAAGAGCTGGTCCGCCGTTTTCCCGAAAATGGCCCAGGCGATTTCCGGTTGGGTTCTAACATCATTGTGCGCGAAAGCCAGGCCGCCGTTTTCTTCCGCGATGGCCTTGCCCTGGATACGTTTGGTCCAGGCCGCCATATTATCGCCACAGCCAACGTGCCCCTCCTGATTGACAAACTGGGCAAGCTGTTCAACGAACGCAATCCCTTCCCTGCTGAAGTTTATTTTGTTTCATTGCGCGAATTTGCCGACCGCAAATGGGGAACCCCGCAGCCGATTATTGTCCGCAACCCCGGCATGGGCCTGGGTGTGGCTTTGCTGCAGGGCTTTGGCAGCTACAGCTTCCAAATCAGTGACCCCCAACAGTTTGTGAACCAGCTGGTTGGCGCCCAGGGTGTGTACCGCACCAGTGATATTGAGGACCGCCTGAAAACCATGCTGCTCTCCAAACTATCTGACCTCCTGGGTGAGACGGCTGCGAAGCACAGCGTGGTGGAATTGATTGGTCTGACGGAAGAGTTGGGCGCAGGGGTGCGCGCCAAAGCTCGCGACGACTTTTTGGCGCTGGGCTTAACGCTCAAAACCTTTTACATTGGCAACCTCAAACCCTCCGATAAATCGGCTGAAGAACTGCGCGCCATGGGCATGTTGGACATGCAAACCTACACCCAGCTTCAGGCCGCCGATGCTTTGCGCGATGCTGCCCAGAACCCCTCTGGCGGCGCCGGGTTAACCGCTGGCATTGGGGCTGGTGTGGGTATTGGCAATGTGATGTCCCAGGCGCTGAGTGGTATGGCTGCCCCTCAACAACCACAACAAAACGCCGTTGCTTCTGGTGCGGCCGCTGGCGCGGCTGCCAGCCAGGCCATGCCGGATGTGATGACCCCCGCCGAGGCTGCGGTTTTCCTGAAAGTCACCGAAGCCGATGTTCTTGCCGCCATTCAGGCTGGCGATCTCAAAGCTCGCAAAATTGGAGAAGCATACCGGGTGAGCAAGAAAGCCCTCGAGGATTTCCTGCACGGTTAAGCACTTAAGATTTTCAAAAAAGGGTATGGGCAATTCGCCCATACCCTTTTTTGAACCAATTTCACCGGTTGCTTTTCCGCACGAGGGGGAATGGCTGGGAAATATCCCTGTTTCTTGTAACTGCTTACCCATCCGCCCGTTCTCTCCCCCGCCCCAAAGCCTGGGGCGGGGGCTGGGGGGTGGGGCTGAGCAGTTACCAGTTTATTTTTATTCCTCTGTGATCTCCTGACCTTTGTCAAACAGGCCGAGAACAAAATCTATCATTTCCTGGTCAATTTTGTTCTGCTTGGCGTTTTTGCGGACCAGGTCTTTCAAGTCTTCCGCCATCACCGTTGGCACCGGTGCTTCTGACGCGTCAATCACAGCCCGGCTGTCTGTAAAGACCAGGGCAGCGTGGATCGGCGGCAGGGTTTTACCCTCGGGCAAATGTTTTTGGAGATGCTGTTTCAAGCCGCTGATTTCGCCAGCAATCTCCAAATCGGGCCTGCCCAACCCCTCTTGGGCAAATATGGCCAGGTATCCCATCCAGAGGGCATCGGCGATGTTTTTACTCTTCTGCCGCCAGCGGCCTTTTTGATACACAATCCGCCCACGCTGGAAGTGCGGGAAGATGGCCCAAATTCCAGAGGGGCCAACCAGCAGGTGGGTAACCGGGGTTTCGTAGTGGAAGATGGTGTGGCGGTTGTCCAGCCCTTTTAACGCCTTATCCACAGATTGGTCGGGGCGGGGTGGGCGGGCATAGCGGTTGCCATAGTAAATCCCGATTTGGGAAAGCGCAAAGCCCACAAAAAAGGTACCCAGCCAGAACAACCCAAGTTCTGGGCGGTTCCAACTGACATATAACCCTCCGGCCAGCACCAACAGTCCGGCAACACCCAAAATTTGCCCGATGCGGGCTTTTCGTTTTATGGTTTTGTGATCAATAATAATCCGCATGTTTAACTCCCAGGGGTATAGCGTTTGAGGACCACACAGGCATTTTGGCCGCCCAACCCAAACGAGTTCGACAATGCCACGTTCACCTGCTGGCGGCGTGCCTGGTTGGGGACATAGTCCAGGTCGCATTCCGGGTCCGGGTTTTCGTAGTTAATGGTGGGGGGAATTACCCCGGTTTCAATTACCTTGGCGCATACGATGGCTTCTAAGGTGCCTGAAGCGCCCATTGCATGCCCCACCATGGATTTGGTGGAGCTGATGGGGATTTTATAGGCATGTTCGCCAAAAATGGCTTTTATCGCCATGGTTTCGTTAGAATCGTTTGCCTGGGTGGAAGTGCCGTGAGGGTTGATGTAGCCTACCATTTCGGGTGAGATGCCCGCATCTTGCAGCGCCCAACGCATGGCTCGAATAGGCCCGGCGGCTTCGGGGTGGAGGGCGGCAACATGGTAGCCATCGGATGAAGATGCGTGGCCGATTACCTCAGCGTAGATCCGGGCGCCGCGCGCCAGGGCGTGGTCCAGGCTTTCTAATACCATTGCCCCGGCGCCTTCGGAGAAAATGAACCCCTCGCGCAGCGCGTCGAAGGGACGCGAGGCTTTTTCAGGGGTATCATTGAAATTGACTGGCATAGCCCGCATCGCGCAGAACCCCGCCAGGGTGAAATCTTTAACCATGGCTTCCATCCCGCCGGCAATCACCACATCGGCTGCCCCACGCCGGATAAATTCGAGCCCCTCGCCGATGGTTTGTGTCCCTGTTGCGCATGCCGTAGATAGGGTGGTATTTGGACCCAGGCACTGGAACTGCTTGGCAATCAGGTAGGCCGCCACATTGATGATGCCATTGGGCAGGATAAAGGGACTTACCCGGCCGGGTCCCTTGGTGCGGATGGTGTCTACTCCTTCAATCACCAGGTCAAAACCGCCAATTGCCGTGCCAAACACCACCCCGGCTCTTTCGGGGTTGGGCATCTGTTCGCCCAGGCCGGAATCTTGCATGGCCTGGATGGCAACAGCCAGCGCAAACTGAGCTGACCGGGGCAGCCTACGGGCTTCCTTGGTGTCTACGGGGTAATCTTCAATCCGGAAATCTTTCACTTCGCCAGCAATTTGCGTGGGCAGGTTGCTGGGGTCAAATTGGGTAATGCGTCCAATGCCCGAACGGCCGTTAATCAGCCCATCCCAATACGCTTCCAGCGTATTGCCATTGGGGGCAATGGCACCCATACCCGTGATTACAACGCGTCTTTTTTCCATGTTCAAGAAAAATCTCCTTGCATTCTCGGTTAAGCTTCGTCACCGGCATCGCCCAGCAGGCTTAACCGGGATTCTATTGCCAGGCGAAGTTTGCCCAGTAAATCGGCCTCAACAGCACTACGGGCCAGCTGGATGGCACTTAAGACAGCCTTCGCATCCGACCGTCCATGGCCGACAAAAACCAACCCGTTAATTCCCAGCAGTGGGGCCGCGCCGATTTCGGATGGGTCCAGCATTTTGCGCAAACTGCTAAAGGCGGGTTTGGCCAGGAGCGCACCGATTTTGGTGCGGGTGGAACCCATCAGTTCTGCCCGCAGCACGTCCACCAGCAGCTTGGCGACTGCCTCACTGGATTTGAGCAGGACATTCCCGGTGAAACCATCTGTAACAGCGACGTCCACTTCGCCCCCAAACAACTCTTTGCCTTCAATGTTTCCCACAAAGTTCAACCCCACTTTTTCGAGAAGCGGATAAGTGGCTTTAACCAGTTCGTTGCCTTTGTTGGATTCTTCGCCGTTTGAAATCATGCCAACCCGCGGGTTTTTAACCCCCAGCACGGTTTCAGCGTAAACGCTGCCCATCACCGCGAACTGAACGAGGAAATCCGGTTTACATTCGGTGTTGGCGCCAATATCCAATACCACGCAGCGCCCATTTTTTACCGGGAAAATCCCCGTCAGGCCCGGGCGTTTCACCCCGCGAATCCGCCGGAGCTGGTAGAGTGCGTTGGCCATGGCCCCACCTGTGTTGCCCATGGTGACAAAGGCGTCGCCTTCCCCCGATTTTAACAGGCCCAGGGAGACGGCCATGGAGTTTTGGGCTTTGCGCAGGGCATCACCGGTCAGCTTATCGGTCATTTTGTATACATCTGGGGCATGGACCACCCGGACATGGGTCGCGCCTTTGCTCTGCAAATAGGGCTTTAGTTTGTCCTCTTGCCCTACCAGGATAATCTCCTCCTGGTACAAGCCAGCCGCTTCAACTGCCGCCTGAAGTTCAGGCTCTGGGTGTTTATCGCTCCCCATTGCGTCTAAGATAATTTTCGGCATGTTCTTCTCCTTTGAATATCACAATAATTTGTGATGAACTTGACAATGCACAATACCCGATTATAATACCACGTGCCTGCGCTTGTGCTGGAACTGGCAGACAGGCATGGTTGAGGGCCATGTGCCGAGAGGCGTGTGGGTTCGACTCCCACCAAGCGCACTGCCTGTCCTCCTGAAAAGCTCCGTAAGGGGCTTTTCTGTATTAACCGGGTCAGACCGGAAACCTTTCCGTTTATATTTGCATAATCATTAACCCTATCTTTGTTTGAAGTTTCGCCTAAGGTATAATTTGCCAGATTGTAACGCTTTACCCACCTCATAAGCCAGCGGATTGGTGTTCTGGTTGAGGCTTGCGAATGAGCCGTTGCGCGCAAAATTATCTTAAGGTGGTCTGTATGCCTGTCATTTTCCCAAATTCTGAATGGATTGCAGCATTCAAAGATAAGCTCAACTCAGATGAGCGATATGGGCGTTCTGCGGTTGGTTGGGAGGGAAAGGTTCTGTTTATCATCGAACGGGACTCGCATTTTCCAAACCAGCAGGTTGTTTTCCTCGATTTATGGCATGGCGAGTGCCGGGAAGCGGCAATCCTTGAAGAGGGGCTGCCCATGCCCAATGCCCGGTTTGTGCTGCAAGCTCCCTACTCGAATTTTTTGCCCGTTTTACGGGGCGAAATTCACCCGATGACGGCGCTGACCACGCGTAAGCTGCGCTTGAAGGGGGATCTGGCTTACATTGTCCGCCACCTGCCCGTTTCTTTGGAATTTGTGCGCTGTGCCCAGGAAATAACAACAGCGGTTTCAGGCCAATAAACATGCTCCAACCGATTTTGAAAATTGACCTGACCACAGGCCAGCAGGAAGTTTTTGTCGTTCCGCAGGATTGGGCAAGGGATTATTTGGGGGCAGCATCCCTGGCTGCCCGCCTGCTCTATGATCAGCTTCAACCTGAGTTCAGCCCGTTTTCTCCGGAAGCCCCTCTGCTTTTTCTCAATGGTCCGCTGACCGGCACAGCCGGCCCGGCTGTTGGGCGGTTTGTGGTGGCCGGGCGTTCTCCCGCAACTGGGTTGTGGGCAGAATCGAACTGTGGTGGTTTTTGGGGCCCCGAGCTGCGCAAGGCCGGGTTTGATGGCATTTGGGTTACGGGCCATTCGCCCGAACCGGTGTATATTTGGGTTCGGGATGGCCAGGCTGGGATTGCTCCAGCTTCAGATTATTGGGGCATGGACACCTATTCCACCCAGGCTGCTTTGCAAAACGCATTGGGGGGAAAATCCTGGCGGGTGGCTTGTGTTGGCCCGGCAGGCGAAGCCGCCGTTCCGTATGCGCTGATTCACTGTGATCACGGGAGGGTGGCCGGGCGTACAGGTATGGGCGCTGTTATGGGCTCCAAAAATCTGAAAGCCATTGTGGTGCGCGGCACCGGGAAGGTGCCCCTGGTCAATTGGGAGCGTTACCTGCCGCTGCGAGCCCAGGCCAATCGCGAGCTGCGCGACGATAATCCCACTGTGCTGCTGCGCCAGATGGGCACTGCCGGGTTGGCGGAATATTTTGACTACCTGGGTGAAATGCCGAAGAAATATTTCACATCGGGTTTGCCCCACGAAGGTGCCGGCAAAATTTCTGGGGCTACCATTTCTGAAACCATCCTAACGGGCGTGAGTGCCTGCCACGCCTGTGTGATTGCCTGTGGCCGGGTGGTGACGCTTGAGGATGGTGTGCCTCGGAAAGGGCCTGAATATGAAACCCTTGCCGGGTTTGGACCCAACCTGTTGATTGATGACCCTGCCGCGATCACCCGCATGGGCGAGCTTTGCGACCGGTATGGAATGGATTCCATCAGCCTTAGCAACACCATTGGTCTTGCAATTTCGCTGTTTGACGAGGGCCGAATAACGCTTGAAGACACCGGAGGCATTGCCCTTGAATGGAGCAATCCGGGTTTGGTTGAAGAATTGATCCGCCTTGCGGCGCACCGCCAAGGTTTTGGTGGGCTGCTCGCCCTGGGCGCTCGGGACCTGGGACGCCATTTTAACGCCGAAGAAGCCGCTGTTCAGGTGAATGGCCTCGAAGTGGCCTACCACGACCCGCGCGGCGCTTCGGGAATGGCCCTGGTTTATGCCACCTCGCCGCGCGGGGCCTGTCATAACCAGTCTGATTATTTTGTGGTGGATATTGGCCAGGTGGAAGAACAACTTGGGTTGGAATATTATGACCGGCATGCAGGTGCCGAAAAAGCGGCCAATGTTGCCCGTCATCAGGATTGGGTTTCGCTGTTAAATTCGCTGGTTTTGTGCATGTTTGCCAATGTCCCGCCGGTGGTGGTGTTGGAATTGCTCAATGCAGGTCTGAAACTGGATTGGACGATGCAGGAAATGCTTAAGGTGGGAGAAAGGGGTTGGACCTTGAAACGAGTGATTAATCACCGTTTGGGGCTTACCCGTGCCAACGATGTGCTGCCCAAGGCACTGCGCAAAGCCTATCTGGATGGGGGGGCAGAGGGATTTGCACCCGATCTGGATACGATGCTCTCGGCTTATTACCAGGCTCGCTCCTGGGACCCCCTCACTGGCCGCCCAACCCCGGCTTTGCTGGCGTCGCTTGGGTTGGATTGGCTGATTCCTGATCTCTGGTCGTAGGCAAATTTCCGGAAAACGGGCAGTCCTTTTTAAAGCTCACCTTTTGAGAGCAAAAAGAATGAATCTCTTGCGTTTGAGAACCTCGTTGGACTGCACCGGTAGGGCTGAGCATTTACGCCAAAAATGATTCCATGTTATTTGTAGAATCCTCTATAATTTTAAAAGAGAATCATTCACCCAACGGTTCACTCTTTTGGAGGATGCCATGAAACTTGTCACCTATGCTGAAATGTTAGCCATTGAAAAAGCGGCCGATGCTGCTGGCCATTCATATGGGGTGATGATGGAGCATGCGGGTGGCAACCTGGCCGAAGTGATTCTGGAAGAATACCCGGGTTTTGAGCGAGACGGCGTTTTGGGGTTGGTTGGCAAAGGCAACAATGGGGGCGATACGCTGGTTGCGCTATCGGTGTTAGCGGGGCTTGGTTGGCGGGTTACCGCTTACCTGGCTGCGGCGCGCCGGGAAGATCCACTGGTCCGCCGGTTGGAAGAAAGCGGGGCCCGGGTGCTGGATGGCGCGGCGGATAATGATTTTCAAATCTTGCTGCAGGCCCTGGATTCTCATGCCATTGTGTTAGATGGGATATTGGGCACCGGGCTGCGACTGCCTGTGCGCGGCCACCTGGCGGGGGTGCTTGCCGCTGTGCGCGATTACCTGTCTGTTTCCGATCAGCCGCCCGCAGTCATCGCGGTAGATTGCCCTTCAGGGGTGGATTGCGACACGGGGGAAGCCGCACCGCAAGCCTTTCCTGCTGACTTGACCGTGACAATGGCTGCTCCGAAAGTGGGCTTGTTTGCATTTCCGGCGTTTGACCTGGTGGGTGAGCTGAAGGTGGTGGGAATTGGCCTGCCCAGAGACCTGCCCGCCTGGAACCAGGTGAACCGTTTCGTGATGGATGAAGATATTGCCAACAATCTGCTTCCGGTCCGCCCCTTGAATGCCCATAAAGGCACTTTTGGCACCGCCCTGGTGGTTGCAGGGTCGCAAGCCTACACCGGGGCGGTTTTGCTGGCAGGCCGGGGAGCATACCGGGTGGGCGCAGGCCTGGTGACCCTGGCGGTGCCTTCTGGGCTGCACACCGTCCTGGCCGGGCATTTTCCGGAGGCAACCTGGCTGCTGCTGCCAGAGGATGGCGGAGCCATTGCGGCTTCAGCTGCCTGGCTGGTAAAAACTGCAGCCCAAAAAGCCACTGCTTTGCTGCTGGGTCCCGGGTTTGGGTTGGGGGCTGGGACGGCCGAGTTTCTTGCCGCGTTATTGGAACCTGGCCAACCCCCCCATCCGCTTCCGCCCCTTGTGGTAGATGCAGATGGGCTTAAACTGCTCGCGGCAATTCCAAATTGGCCCTCCTTACTCCCAGGCCCAGCGGTGCTCACCCCACATCCGGGTGAAATGGCGGCCCTAACAGGGCTGACCCGCGATGAAATTCAGCTCAACCGTGTGGCGGTTGCTGAAAAATTTTCGAGGGAATGGGGGCACGTGGTGGTTTTGAAGGGCGCGTTTACCGTGATTGCATCACCGGATGGCTGTTCTGCCTTAATTCCGGTGGCCACGCCTGCTTTGGCCCGGGCAGGGTCAGGGGATGTTCTGGCGGGGATTATCGCCGGGCTTTGTGCGCAAAATATTCAGGGATTTGGGGCGGCTGTTTTGGGTGCCTGGCTGCATGCCCAGGCAGGACTGGCGGCGGAAGAAGCCTTGGGTGGTTCCGCCGCCGTCCTGGCAGGTGATTTGTTGGAAGGGTTAATTACCGTTTTGGCATCTTAGCCCAGATGGTGGGTTATACCTGTTCGGGGGTAACTTCTTCAGCCGCCGGGGTTTCTGTGTGCACAACCTGGGCAACTTTATCTTTGCCGAGTTTGATGCTGGATTCAATGGCTTGCTCCAGGCGCTGCTTTTGTTCGTGATAAAACGCTTCACTGCGTTTTTGGGCTTGTTGTGCCTTTTCTCGGGTTTTCTCCAGGGTGGCTTCGGCCTGGGCGCGCAGTTCTTCTGCGTTATGAATGGCCTGTTCCTGCAGGTGAATGGCATTTTCCCGCAGGTAGGTGCGGGTTTCTTCTCCGGAGCGAGGGGCCATCAAGAGGGCAGTGGCTGCTCCAACCAGCCCGCCTGCCACTAAGCCGCCGAGGAATGAGAGGGTGGTGTTGGTTTTACTCATCTTTTCCTTCCTTTGTTCTGGGCCGGTGTTTTGTTGGTTGTTTCCAGATGCATGGTTAACCAACAATCCCGGCAGGTTGAATCACTTAATTCCATTCTACGTGATTCCTTGTAAAAGGGTTTCAAGATATAGAAGAGAAATCAATGAAAGATTGGTTAAAAATCCTCATCCTGGGGCAGATTGCTCCCATAAAAAAACACCCGAGGCTGCGGGTGTTTTTTTATGATTGATTCTGCGAACCAGGTTGGATGATGCTGGAATGGAAATCCTGGCTGCTTTTATTCCGTAAACAAATTTATGGTTTATTAGAAAATAAACCCATCAGACTTCTTCCGCAGGGGGTTCGGCTGCGGGGGTGGTTGTGCGTTGGGCGGCTTTCTTGCCAGCCTCAATTGCACTGGTCAGGCGCTCTTTTTGTTCATCCAGAACCACCTGCCCGCGTTCTTGCAGCTGGACTGCTTTCTCACGGGTGACGTTGGCCAGTTCTTCAGCCCGGGTTCGGGCGGTTGCGGCCAATTCTTCGGCTCTATGGCGCGCCTGGAGTGCTGCTTCTTCGGCTTGTTGGCGGGCCGCTTCCGCGCGTTCTATGGCCAGGTTGCGATATTCAACACCGCGCTCGCGGATTAATGTGCGGGTTTCTTCACCTGCCTGGGGGGCCATCAGCAGGGCAACTGCCGCGCCGACCAACCCACCAATAATAAAACCGCTCAAGAATGCTCCAAAATCGTTGTTGTCAGACATAGTTGTTCTCCTTTCTCTATTTTTTGCCTTTTGTGAATTTGAAAAAATCCCCCAATTGTTTGAAGGCTGCCAGGGTTTCGTTGACCTTGATCACGGGTTCCGCCAGGTTGTCGCTGATGAAGGCAATTGTTCCCCGCAGGGTGTTCATACTGTCGTTGGTTGAATCGAGGATGGGTTTAATCTCGTTTTGCAGCAGGTTGATAAGCCGGGCCAATTGAATGATCAAAATCACCAGGGTAAATCCGATCACGAGCGATTGAACCGCCATGAAAATAATGAAGATATCCCGGATTTTATTCGTGGGGGTTTCGGGTTGATATAAGAAATATACGGCAAGCCCGGTCAAAATCAGGATCGCCAAAACCACCAGGCCCATGATGATCCCATTGCGCTTGCTGTGATCTGGCGCGATTGGAGGGGGAGGCAGCGCCGGGTAATTGGCCTCTGCAGGTGTGGTATTGGGTTCATGAGGGGGTGGGTTTGATTCCATATGATTTCATTATATCATGCTATGGTTGGTTGTTCAGCCGGGTGTACCAGTATTTTATGACTTCTTCTGAAGGTTTACCGTGAATGGATGTCGATTTGTCCCGAAGTGTGGCGGGCAGGTAGTATCCGCGCACCATAAAACCGTCAATGAAGTCGCTTTCGTTCAGCGCAACCAGTAAGGCGTTTACGGCCAGGGCTTGTTCTCCAAGGTCGATGCGCACTTCAACCAGGTCTTCCGCGGGGCGCGACAGCAGTCTGCTGTCCAGGCAGCCCCCGCGATTGGATAAAATGCAGCCCGTGGCTGCGCCATCTGCGGAAGCGTAGGAAACGCCAACCCAAATTTTGGGTTCTAATCGTTCGGCAATGGGCTTGAGCTGTTCGTTGAAAATCCGCAGGGCCTGTTCATTGAGTTCGGTTTGCCCGGCATCTCTGGATGTGCTTAAGCCTGCCGACCAAAGGATATAAACAACATTGACTTTGTTGATAAACGGCGGCAGGGTTTGAACGGCGCGTTCGAATGGGATAGCCCAGGCAATTTCACCATTATAGGCGGCATCCACCTTTTCCAATAAGGCAGCCCAACGGGCTTCGGCATCTTCTGGGACGCCAGACGGTGTGCCATCTGCAAGGGTGCCGCCGGGGAGGGCAGGTAGAACCCAGTCACCGCCCAAAACCAGCATATCCACCCCCAGGCGGTTCGCCAGGCCAGCGTGATGCAGGGCGAACGTGGTATAGCGGTCGAACCAGGTGCCCCACCAACCCGCATCGCGGCTGCTTCCTGCCCACCATGGTTCAGCTGCGCCCGGAAAATTTGCCGTTGGGAACAGGGCTGTGCGGAACCCGCGCTGCCGGGCCTGGCTGATGGTGTTGAATTGGTCCAGCCAGGGTGCATCTGTGCCGGGCAAAATTTCCAAAACCGGTGGGGTATGGGATGTAAATGTCCAGGATGGGGTCATCATCACCCAGTTCGCCCCGATGTTTTTCAGTTGGGTGTAGGCATTGTCGGTCAACTGCGGCCAGCTTGGGTCATAGCCCGGCTGCAGCTCAATCCCGGTGGGAAAATTGGGGGTGCTCCTGGTTTTTACCTCTCCTGGAACCTGAATGGGTCCGCTGTATGGGTCGAGCCAAATCCAGCTATATATCTCATCTTGCAGCACCTGGCGGAACAAACTCATCGTAACCAACCTGCCAGCGCTGTTGGGACCTGCCGTTGTTGAATCATCTGCGCTGCCGCATTGGTAATTTCGGCAGTAGCGGTAGGCAATGGTACCCAGGATGTCCAAGGGGCCATAGAGTTCGTAAATCCACTTGGTATCCGAAAATTTCCACATGGGGATGGGGGGTGTCCAGCCATAGGGGTTTAATTGGATGGCGATTGTGTCTTCTTTGGGGGTGTTCGCTGGAATGGTGGCTTCAAAATAAATCGGTGCCGATTTTCCATGTTTGAAGGTCAGAACCTCATCCTGGATGAGGATATCCCGGTCTGGGACAACCAGTTCGCGCAGCCGGAAATTACCGTTGGCCTCAAATTCGCTGTTCCAAAAACCATCTCCTAACGTGTATTTGTATTGGATATCAGCGCCCACAGGCAGCCCAAGGGTTAGTTCGTAGGTGTGGTCGCCTTTGTATTGCAGCACTGGCAGGCGGTAAGCAGGGGTGCTGATGCCGCCAGAAAGATTGGCAAACGTGTTGCCCAATTGGTAAAGGTTGCCTGCCAGTCGAAGGGGAATGGCTTCGTAGGTGTCTTTGGGGACCTTCACTTGAAAGGTAACATTGACAATTTTGGCCGGCGCCAGGCTGAAGGAGCCCGGTGTGGTGGCCTGGGCGGCAACGGTTGCGCCTTGCTGGTATGAGACATACCCTCCATCCAGGGCATAGGCCACTAACAAGTGGGTAGCTGGGGGCAGGTTTTCAATCAAGTAGCTGCCATCCCAGGCAGTCAAAACCTGCACCCCGCCCGCTGTAACCATCAGGTTGGGAATGGGGCTGCCTGTGGCTGCATCGGTCATAATGCCGCTGATGCGCCCGGTTGGCCCGGTATAGCTGGTGTCGTTCCAGCGGGTAACCAGGTCGTTCACTTCCCCAGGCCCGTTCACCAGGTACAGCCGGTAGCGGACCTGGCGACCATCTGCGCTGTGTTCCTCCGCTGTTAACGTACCTACCCTGTTGTAGCGATATTGGATGGTTGCGCCGTTTACCAACGGAATCGAAACCTGGTAGGTTCGCTCGCCGGTTTCTTGCATCAGGTAGCGCGTGGGGTTAAGCGCCAACCCGGTGACTTCATCCAGGATGCTCAGGTAAATGCTGCCTCCGGCAGGTGTGTCTGCCGGAATGGTCACTTTGAAAGTGACCTGGGCGAGGGGAATTGGGGTTGCGGTAGGGCTGGGTGGAAAGGTTGCCGGGGGTGTGCTGGCGTCTGGCACAATTTGGATTGGGATATCACAAGCCAGCCCAACCAACAGTGTCAGGAGCACAAGCAGGAGGATTCGCCCATGCCATTTTTTTGGAGACAAGATTTGGATTCGTTTCATCTGGCAATTTCCTCCTCCACCAGGGAGAGCACAATTTCAAGGTTGGGGATTTTTCTGGTGGAAGTGCGATAAACACCCTGGTTTCTTAATTTTAACATGAGGTATCCGTTTTCTACCTCCATTTTTTCAATGCTTTCCCACGAGATTTGCTTGCGATTTCGGCGCAAGGTTTCTTTATGGAGGTGAATGGGCCCAAAAAACACCCATTGACCCTGCTTTAACTGCTGCGAAAGCTGTGGTGTCAGGATAGGGTAGATATTTTGTTTGATGTGCTCCGCCAATTCTGGCAGCTTGGCAATGGTCTGGTTGAGGTAAATTGGCTTGCCTGCAGCGGGCAGCAGCACCACCCGGTAAGACTGGTGAAGGACCAGGTTGAAAAGCAGCCATTGGCGGCTGTCGGTTTGAATTCCGGCAACCTGGTTCCAAAACAAGTTGAAAGGTTTACGCCGAAAATGTTTAAAATGCAGGCCATTTTCGCATCTCACCACCACCTGCTTACGTGAACGCCAGTGCAGCAGCGCCTGTGCCAGAGGCAGCAGGAGAACCAACGCTGCCGAAATAAACCAGGGTTTTCCCCAGGTGGCAACAGCAGTTGGCCCGTAAGCCTGAGCCAGGGCAACCCGCTGGAAGCCGATCCAGGTCAGGGCCAAGGCCAAACCAATTGCGGGAGCGTATCCAAACCAGAGCTGCCAGTGGGTGAGCGGTTTGCCCGGATATTTTGCCAGCGGTTTTCCCAGGCGGGGGCGTGTTGCAGGGGAGGATGTTTTCAGAATTGCCACACACCCTCTTACGCTTCAATGGGTTCTAGAATCTCTTCACGGCTTTTTCGATTTCTGCGGATTTTCTCACCGATTTTGGCAAAGCCAATGCCAAGAAAATAGATGCCTACCAGGGGTACCCAAACCAACAGCATGTTCACCGGATCTACCGTAGGGGTGATGGCCGCGGCCAGAACGGAGAGCAGCACAATGGCAACTCGGGCATGCTGCAGCAGAATGGCTGGCCGGACCAGGCCAATCAGGCTGAGGAAGAAAATCAGGATAGGCAGTTCAAACAAAATGCCCATCCAAAACATCAATCCGGTTACAAATGGGAAGTACGATGCCGGGCGGATTTTCGTGGGAATGTCCATAAAATCCACCAGAATATCCAGGGCCGGGCCAAGCATGACAAAAAAGGCAAAAGCCATTCCGGTGGCGAACAATACCGTAACAATCGGAATGCTGAGCAAAGCAAACCGTCGGTCGGCAGGTTTGAGCAGAGCAGCAAAGTACAACAAGATTTCCAGCAAAATGTACGGCAGCGCGAAAGTAAACCCGGAAAGCAGGGAAATGCGCATGAATACCCCGATGGATTCGGTAACTTCGACTGCCTGGGTGTTTTCAAGCCCGCCAATGGGCCCTGCCAGAAACGCTAAAATTTGTTGGGCAAAAAAGAAAGATGCGGCAGTGGTGATGATCAAACCAATCAAAGCCCGCACAATATACTGGCGAAGTTCAAAAATGTTTTTAAGCAATTCTTGCAGGCCGGCTTTGGGGTCTTCTGCGATGTCGTTGATAATTTCGGTGTGCGAACGGGCCGTGACATGGGTTTCGTCCTGCCAGAAAATTTTGTACCGGTGATAGGCCGAACGGAAGGGGTAAACCAGCCAGCCAGCCAGCCAGGCCAACAGGCGGAAAGGGGCTGTGATCGAACGCCAGGTTGCAGCCAGGAAGGTGCGCATGGAAAACGTTATCCTGTGGGTGGGTTTTTCTCTACGGGTTGGATCTCCGAGCCAGCCTTGGAAATCGGGTTCCTTTGTGGGCCGCGCCGGGTGTTGGGGTTCGGGTCAATCCAGCCTGGAAAACGGGCGTCTTGCCGGGTGGTGGCGGCATGAAGAGGCCGGATTCTGGCCTGGTTGGAACTCCAGGCTGGAAAACCGGGTTGGTTGTTTGGTGTTTTGGGGTTCGCCTGAACAAGCTGTCCGCCGCCAATTTGGTTTTCCAACCCTTTTTGCGAGAGCTGCCAGTCATTTAAACTGCGGAACTCTTCATTGACTTTGTTCAGTCCAACTTGCTGGATAACTTGCTGTTTGAGCTGTTCAGTGCGCATGATGTCTTTATAGAAGGCAGACTGGCGCAGCTGGCGAATAAACGACCCCGCCATACGCATGGTTTTTTCAAGCTGGCCTGGTCCCAGGATGATCAGCATAATCAGTCCGATGAACACCAGTTCCAGGACGCCGATTCCGAGAATTTCCATGGACTATTCCTTTGCCTGGCGTTGGACGTGGGCTCGAAGCCCCTGGCGCAGTTCGTTCTGGCGCTCTGCCAATGCCCCCAAAACCCCATTGACAAACCGGGAGGCGCTGTCGGAACCGTATAATTTCGCGATTTCAATGGCTTCGTTAATGGCTACTTTTAATGGGGTCTGGTTATAGAGGGCAATTTCCCACAAGGCAATCCGTAATATGTTGCGATCCACAATAGCCACCTGTTCAATAGGCCATTCTGGGGCATGTTGGCTGATCAACGCATCCAGGGTTTCCCGAAGGGGCAGAACTCCGCGGACAATTTCCGCTGAAAATTCCTGCAAGTCTTGAGGTAAGGAGGATTCTTCCTCAAACCTTTCCTGTAAAACCGTTCCAGGAGGGTGGTTGACGATATCTACTTCATACAGCACTTGAAGTGCAATGCAGCGGGCGAGTGTACGCGGTTTCATTTGTTAAGGTAATTCGGTCAAAGTTTTTTCCCTTTCGGGATAGAGGTTCAGTCTTCTGGGTTGGGGAAAGCGATATCCTCAACCTGGATGTTGACTTTACCAACCGGAACCCCAACCATTTCGGTAATGGCGCGGGTAACCTCGAGTTGGATGTTTTTGCACACTTCCCGCACGGAGGTGTTGTGGTTTAGAACAACGTACAAATCGAGGTTGACAATTCCATCTTCAATGTCAAGGCGCACACCTTCGGACTGGTTGCGTTGAAAAAGCCGGTTCACTCCGCTGGGACCATGCCCAAGGCGGTTGACGCCATCCACATTCAGGGTGGTCAAACGGGCAATTTGCAGCAGCACACCAGGGGCGATGGTGGTTGTTCCTGGGGTTCTCGGTTCGTCGGACATGGATTTACTCCTTTGTTTAGAACAGCATGGCAATGATTTTACATCATGGCCAGCCCGCCATCTACGGCCAGGATTTGGCCGGTGATGTAGGCTGCCTGGTTAGAGGCCAGGAAGGCAACCGCATAGGCTATTTCTTCGGGTTTACCTTTGCGGCCAAGTGGGGTCATTTTGTCAATCATTTCCATGGCTTCAGCGGGTATGTTTGCCAGAATTTCGGTGTCTACAAATCCTGGGGCAATGGCGTTGACAGTGATATTGCGCGAAGCCACTTCCCGGGCCAGGGCTTTTGTAAACCCAATTTGGCCGGCTTTGGATGCGGAATAGTTGGTCTGGCCAGGGTTGCCCATCTGGCCTGCCACGGAGGTGATGGAGATGATGCGTCCATAGCGTTTGCGCATCATGTGGCGAACGGCAGCTTTGGAGCAGTTGAAGGTGCTTTTCAGGTTGGTATCCATCACTGCGTCCCAGTCATCTTCTTTAAGCATCATAATCAGGTTGTCGCGAATGATGCCCGCGTTGTTGACCAGGATATCTAAACCGCCAAGCTGCTGGATGGTTTGCTGCACCAGGTTTTGGGCGGCTTCAAATTGCGAAACATCTGCTTGTAGAGCCATGGCTTTTCCACCAGCAGCGGTGATTTGCTGGACCACTTGTTCAGCGGCCTGGGGGGAACTGTTGTAGTTGACCATTACAGCAGCTCCGTTTCGGGCAAGCTGCAGTGCAATGGCCCGGCCGATGCCCCGTGAGCCCCCGGTAACCAGGGCAACCCGTCCTTCTAAGGATAAACTTTCCAGTTCTGTCATCAATGAAATCTCCTTGGCTATCAGATTTATTATACCTGATAAGACAAAACCCCTCAGTCTGGAAATAGTTTTGGAAAATGATCGCCGCTCTCTTTGTTCTTGGTTACGAATGTAAGCGATGGATGGTTTGGATACCAGGCGTCAACCCTGAACTTCATTGGGTGGTTGGGGTCACCCTCCCCCCTCCGACCCGTACACCAACATGTGCCGGGGATACGAGCCCAACACCCGCAGAAACGTAGTGATTTCGGCCAGGTGGGACAAAGCGCGCTCACAGGCCAGTTCACGGGTGTGGGCGGCAATGTCCACGTAGAAAAGGTATTCCCAGGGGCGGCCGGCAAACGGGCGAGATTCAATCTTCGTTAAGTCTATGTCGCGCAAGGCAAAAACACTCAGGGCTTTGAATAGCACCCCCGGCTGATTGCGCAGGCTGAAAACAAGGGAGGTTTTACAGCGGGTGTCTGGGGCAAGGGACTCAGGCCAATAATTCGGACCGGATAACGCCAGGAAGCGGGTGTAGTTGTTGGGGTTGTCTTCAATGGCGGTTTGAAGGATGTCCAGGCCGTAAACATCTGCCGCGCGGCGCGAGGCAATGGCTGCGGTGGACTGGCTGCCGGATTCGGCCAGTTCGCGGGCGCTGCCGGCGGTATCGTTGGCAGCCACCCGCTCCAGTCCCAGGCGGGTCAGGGTTCCTTCGCACTGCGCCAGCGCCTGTGGGTGGGAGCGAACGGTGCGAATTTTCGACAGGCTGACCCCGGGCAGCGCCAAAAGGCAGTGAGACACCCGCAGGTGATATTCCGCCACCATGTGCAGATCTGGGTAGCGCAGGGCAAGGTCATAATTCCGGTGAATGCTGCCTGCCAGGGAGTTTTCAAAAGGCAGCAGGGCATGGGTGGCCTGTCCGCTGCTGACAGCCTCGAACACAGCCTCGAACGTGGGACAGGGCAGCGTGGAAAAATGGTCGTCTTGTGCCTGGGCTTCAAAAAGCTCGTAGGCGGCAAGCTCGCTGTATGCGCCTGTTTCGCCCTGAAAGGCCGCGATGATGTGTGTAAAGGTCATGATCGGGTATCCTGGCTGAGATTACAGGTGTGCTGTGATTTGGGTAAGCATTTTTTGGGTGCTGAGGGCGGGTTGGCCGGGGGCTGCCAGGTCGGCGGTGCGCGCCCCGGCATCCAGCGCTTTGCTGACGGCTGCTTCGATTACCCTGGCTTCATCTTCCAGACCCAGTGAGTGGCGCAGTGCCAGCGCCAGGGAGAGGATGGTTCCGGTAGGGTTGGCAATGCCCTTGCCCGCGATATCCGGAGCGGAGCCGTGAATGGGTTCGTACAGGCCGCGCGGCAGACCGAGCGCGTTTTGGCCGCTCCCGGGCATGGAATCGCCCAGCGAAGCGGATGGCAGGTTGCCCAGCGAGCCGGACAACACCGAGGCTTCATCCGTCAGGATGTCGCCAAACATGTTTTCCATCACCATCACATCAAAACTGGCGGGGCGGGTGAGCAGGTGCATCGCGGCCGCATCCACCAGCAGATGTTCCAGGGTAACCTCGGGAAAATCGTGCGCCACTTCTGTTACCGTTTGCCGCCAGAGGCGCGAAGTGTCGAGGACATTGGCTTTGTCTACTGAGGTGACCTTTTTTCTGCGCTGCCGGGCGAGGGAAAAAGCCAGGCGGCACACCCGCTCAATTTCTGAGCGGGTGTAGACCATTGTATCAAAGGCCTGCGGCTGCCCGTCTACTTCGGTGCGGGCGCGCGGGCCGTAATAAATGCCGCCGGTCAGCTCTCGAATAACCAGGATATCCACTCCTTCCAGGCGCTCGGATTTGATGGGTGAGGCAGACAGCAAAGCCGGGTGAGGGGTGACGGGGCGTAAATTGGCAAACAACCCCAGGGATTTCCGCAAAGCCAGCAGCCCCTGTTCGGGGCGCACTTTTGCGGTGGGTTCGTCCCATTTCGGGCCGCCAACCGCACCGAGCAGCACGGCATCGGCGCGACGGCAGGCAGCCAGGGTTTCGTCCGCCAGGGCGATTCCATAAGCATCTATGGCGCAGCCGCCCACCAGGTGGGTTTCCGTTTCAAACGTGTGGCCAAAGCGGGCAGCCACGGCCTCCAAAACGGCTGCGGCTGCAGCCATCACTTCAGGGCCAATGCCATCTCCAGGGAGGAATACAAGGTTCGCTTTCAACGGATTATCCTTTAATAAATTTCAAATTCCAATTTCCAAATTCCAAATATTAAATCGCAAATTTTCGATCCTCGCTTTATCTGCCGTTCAGCAGGGCAAATTCCATGCTGTCGGTCAGGGCGTGCCAGCTTGCTTCGATGATATTTGAACTGGCACCCACCGTACTCCAACGCTCCACAGCCCCCACCTGGCCCCAATCGGTTTGAGAGTCAATCAGCACCCGCACCCGAGCAGCCGTGCCGTGGTCGCTGTCGAGAATGCGAACCTTATAATCGGCAAGGTGGACATGCTCCAACTGGGGGTAAACGCCGTGCAGTGCTTTTCGCAGGGCCACATTCAGTGCGTTCACCGGGCCGTTGCCCTCTCCGGCAGTGTGAAAAACCTGGTTACCAATTTTGACCTTTACGGAAGCATCTGCAAAAATGCCCCGGTCGAGCCGGTGTTGGACGAGAACGGTGAAATCAATCAATTCGAAGGGAGGGGTATAGCCGGGTTTCAGCCGGATGAGCATCAAGGCAATGGAGGCCTCAGCCGATTCGAACGAGAACCCCTGGTTTTCCAGGGCTTTAATGCGTTCCAACGTTTTGGCGACATCCGCCGAGTTGACATCCAGCCCGAATTCAGCGGCCTTATCGAGAACATTGCCGCGCCCGGAAAGTTCCGAAACGACTGTCCGGCGCAGGTTCCCGACCGCCGCCGGGTCGATATGCTGGTAGCTGGCTGGATTTTTGCGCATAGCCGCAACGTGGATGCCGCCTTTGTGGGCAAAAGCGCTCTGGCCGGTGTAGGGTTGGTGGTCGTCATGCGGCAGGTTGGCCAGTTCGGCGACAAAGTGGGATAGTTCTGTCAGGCGAGGAAGGCGGTCGGCGGGGATGCTGGTGGGTCGGCCCATTTTGAAATGTAAATCCGGGATGACGGTGCACAGGTTGGCATTGCCCACCCGTTCACCATAGCCATTGATGGTGCCTTGGACCTGCACAGCGCCCGCCTGGACCGCTGCAAGCGAGTTTGCTACCCCGCAGCCGCCATCGTCATGGGTGTGAATGCCCAGGGCGACAGCCAAACCAGCTGTTTTCAAAGCGTCTCGGACCTGGCCAACAATTTGCCCGATTTCCCAGGGCAGCGAGCCGCCATTCGTATCACACAGCACCACGCAATCGGCTCCGGCCTCTGCTGCCACCCGGAGGGTGAGTAAGGCATATTCCGGATTGGCTTTGTATCCATCAAAAAAATGCTCGGCGTCATAAATCACTTCCTTGCCCAGGTCTTTAAAATAGGTAACACTTTCCGAAATCATGGCCAGGTTTTCTTCTGGGTCCACCTCGAGTACAACGCGCACATGCAAGTCCCAACTTTTCCCCACCAGGGTGACCACAGGCGTATTCGCAGCTTGCAAGGCCTGGATGTTGGGGTCATCTTGTGGGGGGCAGTTTTTTTTGCGGGTGGCGCCAAAAGCGGCAATTTTGGCGTGTTTGAAGTTCATATGCTGGACGGCTTCGAAAAATTCGGCATCTTTTGGGTTGGAGCCCGGCCAGCCGCCTTCAATATAGTGAACTCCAAAATCGTCCAGCCTTAGAGCAATTTTTATCTTATCGGCCAGGGAAAGGGAGATGCCCTCGCGTTGGGTTCCATCGCGCAGGGTGGTGTCATAAATTTTTACCTGGGCGCTGTGAGTCATCCCTGGTCCTCGTAGGCTTTTTCAAATGCGGCGATTTTTTCATCCATTTTCAGCAGGTAGCCAAGCGGGTCTACACCCTCTAACATACAGGCTTTGCTAAAAGGTTCAATCGGGAATGAAACCTGGCGCCCTCCTGGCAGCGTAACGGTTTGGGCGGCCAGGTCTATCGAGACCTCGGCGTTGGGGTGAGCAAACAGGTGGTTGACCAGTTCTGCATGGGTTTGGGCGTCCACAATCACAGGCAGCAGGCCATTTTTGAGGGCGTTGCTGCGAAAGATATCCGCAAAAGAAGTGCTGATGACCACTCGAATCCCCCAGCCTAACAGTGCCCAGGGGGCATGTTCACGGGATGAACCGCAGCCAAAGTTGTCCCCCGCCAGCAAAACTGCAACGCCCTGGTGGCTGGGCTGGTTGAGGGGAAAGGCCGGGTCGGGTTGGCCATCCGGAAGGTAGCGCCAGCGATAAAACAGCCCTTCAGCCAGGCCGGTTTTATCGGTCACTTTTAAGTATTGGGCTGGAATGATCTGGTCGGTGTCTACATCGTTGTGCAGCAGGGGAATGACCCGCGATTGTAGCGTGGTAAAGGGTTGCATGGGGATTCCTTTGGGTAAAAAGGTTTAATGTTCTTTGAGTCTTCTTTGTGAACTTTGTGTTAAAACCTATTGCTTGCCTACAAGGTAGCTGCCGCCAACAAGGTGCGTGGATCGGTGACTTTGCCGTGCAGCGCCGAGGCAGCGGCCGTCAGCGGGCTGGCAAGGAAAGTGCGCCCACCAGGGCCCTGGCGGCCTTCAAAGTTGCGATTGCTGGTGCTGACGGCGTATTGGCCGGGTTGAAGCTGGTCGCCATTCATGGCAATGCACATCGAACAACCGGCGTAGCGCCATTCTGCCCCGGCTTCCAGGAAAATGGTGTGCAGGCCTTCGCTTTCAGCCTGGCGGCGAACGGATTCTGAACCAGGAACCACCAGCATGCGCACACCAGGGGCAATTTTGCGGCCTTTCAGCAGGTCCGCTGCCTGGCGCAAGTCGGACAGGCGCGAATTCGTGCAGCTGCCCAGGAACACGACCGAAACGGGATGGCCTTCCAATGGCTTTCCGGGTTGAATGTCCATATAATCCAGGGCTTTTTGCAGGGCGGCTCGCCGGTTGGCATCCGGTTCGGTGTTTGGGTCGGGCACAGGTTCGTGAATAAACAGGCCCATACCCGGATTGGTCCCATAGGTGACCATGGGAGCCAGCGCCGCGGCGTCTATGACCACAGTGCGGTCGTAGGCTGCACCTGGGTCGGAAGGCAGAGCGCGCCAACGGGCTAGCGCCTGCTCCCAGGCCTTGCCCTGGGGGGCGAACTCTCGCCCGGAAAGATATTCAAATGTGGTCTCGTCCGGTGCAACCATTCCGGCCCGTGCACCGCCTTCAATGGACATATTGCACAGGGTCATCCGGGCTTCCATGGTCAGGCTGCGCACCGCTTCGCCTGTATACTCAAACACATAGCCGGTTCCACCGCCCACGCCAATTTGGGCAATCAGGGCAAGAATCATGTCTTTGGCGGTCACACCGGGCTGAAGTTGGCCGTCAAAACGTACTTCGCAAGTTTTAGGCCGGTCTTGCAGCAAACATTGGGTGGCGAGGACATGCTCCACCTCGCTGGTGCCAATCCCAAACGCCAGCGCGCCAAACGCGCCGTGGGTGGCGGTATGGCTGTCGCCACATACAATGGTCATTCCGGGCTGCGTCAGGCCTTTTTCAGGACCCAAGACATGCACAATGCCCCGATCTGGCGAGTCCATGTTGTACAGTCGGATGCCGAAATCACGGCAGTTGGTTTCAAGCATGCGAACCTGGCGGGCGGCCAGGTCGTCCACCAGGTTAAGCGCCAGGCCCAGGGTCGGGGTGGAGTGGTCCATGGTAGCCACTGTCCGGTCGGGCCGGCGCACAGGCAAACCGCGCTGGCGCAGCCCGGAAAACGCCTGTGGAGAGGTCACTTCGTGGACCAGGTGTAAATCAATATACAATACTGCCGGGATGCCTGGTTCTTCTGCAACCAGGTGGCTTTCCCAAACTTTTTCAAGAAGTGTTTTTGGTTGTGTCATTGCCATTTCCAATCGCAAATAGCAAATTACTATTTGTAATTTGCTATGTGAAATTACATACTTTTTTGATGTTCCAGGTCAGCCCCGGCGTAGGCGCCTGCTGCTTCAAGCAGTTTGTTCAGGGCCGCCAGGTAGGCTTTGGCGCTGGCAACAATGATATCGGTATCTGCGCCATGACCACCAAACGTTACCACCTGCAAATTATCGCTCTGCGGGGATGCCCGGCGAAGTTTCACCCCATTCGCGCCTTGCAGGCGCACGGTCACTTCCCCAATGGCGTCAATGCCTTCTGTGACGGCGCGCACGGCGTATTCCAACAGCCGGGCAGGCTGAGCTACGATTTCATCGATGGCTTTGTATACCGCGTCCACCGGGCCGGTGCCCACCGCAGCGCGAATGTGCAGCTGTCCATCCGGCCCTACCAGTCGAACCGTTGCCGTGGGCAGGCCCATTGTGCCGCAGGCCACCTGCAGGCCATCCAATGCAAAGATTTCGCGGGGTTGGTAAAGCTGGTCGGCTACCAGGGCTTCGAGGTCTGCATCGGTTACGCTTTTCTTTTTGTCCGCCAGTTCTTTGAAACGGGTAAAGGCCTCATCCAATTCCTCTGGGTTCAGGTCGTATCCCAAATCTACCAGACGGACCTTGAGGGCGTGACGGCCCGAGTGTTTGCCCAGCACCAGGGAAGAGCGCTGCAAGCCAACCGTTTCGGGGCGCATGATTTCATAAGTGGCTTCATGTTTCAGCATTCCATCTTGATGGATGCCTGCTTCGTGCGCAAAGGCGTTCGCGCCCACGATGGCCTTGTTAGGCTGGACTGGAATGCCTGTATAATTTGCAACCATCCGGCTGACCCGGGTAATTTGAGTGGTGTCGATGCCGGTTTCCAGGTGGTAAACCGGGCGGCGCGTGTGGAGCGCCATCACGATTTCTTCAAGGGAGGTATTTCCCGCACGTTCTCCTATGCCATTGATCGTGACCTCGGCCTGGCGTGCCCCGGCCTGCAGCCCGGCTAGCGTGTTGGCTGTGGCCAGCCCCAGGTCGTTATGGCAGTGGACAGAGACCACCACGTTTTCAATGCCCGGGGTATGGGCGATAATCCCGGAAATCAGCCCGCCAAACTCAGCAGGCGTGGTGTAGCCTACTGTGTCGGGAATGTTGAGGGTGGTTGCACCCGCTTTGATGGCCTCGCCCAGGACCAAGTACAGGAACTCCGGGTCGCTGCGCCCGGCATCTTCAGGCGAAAATTCTACATCCGGGCACAGGCTGAGGGCATATGTCACCATCTCACGCACCCTTTCCACAACTTCCTCGGGATCCATACGCAGTTTGTGCTGCATATGAATAGGAGATGTAGCCAGGAAGGTATGGATGCGGGGGCGCTGGGCATGGCGCACCGCCTCCCAGGCCTTGTCAATATCAGCATAGGCAGCTCTGGCCAATCCGCAAATGATGGGTGGGGTGCGGGGGTCTGTTGTGTTCTCACCAGATTCGGGTGAGCCGACCTCAATTGCAATCCGGCGCACTGCTTCCAAATCGTCCGGAGATGCGGCGGGAAAACCCGCCTCAATCACATCCACTCCCAGGCGCGCCAGGGCCCGGGCAATTTCCAATTTTTCTCCTGAGGTCAGGCTGGCCCCGGGGGATTGTTCACCGTCGCGCAGGGTGGTGTCGAAAATACGGATGGCGTTGGTGTGGGGCCTTGGGACGGATGGGGCATTCATTAGGTTTTCTCCTGGCTATTCGCCCGGTTTAATCGTAACAGGGTGCACAAAGGGCATCATTTCGCGCAGTTGGGCGCCAACCTGTTCAATCAGGTGGTCTTGTTCCATCCGGCGGCGCTGGTTGAACCAGGGGCGGCCTTGCTGGTTTTCCTCAATCCAACCACGGGCATATTCACCGGATTGGATGTCCTTAAGGATTTGCGACATGGCGTAGCGGGTGTCTTCTGTGACAATTTTGTTCCCGGCGGTATAGTCGCCGTGTTCGGCAGTGTCTGAAACGGAATAGCGCATGTAATTCAGTCCGCCGCGGTACATCAGGTCTACAATTAACTTTAATTCGTGCATGGTTTCAAAATAGGCCAGTTCGGGTTGGTAGCCAGCCTCTACCAGGGTTTCAAAGGCGGCCTTGACCAGGGCAGACACTCCACCGCATAAAACTGCCTGCTCGCCAAACAGATCGGTTTCGGTTTCTTCCGCAAAGGTGGTCAGCAGCACCCCGGCCCGGGTGCCGCCAATGCCCCAGGCATAGGCAATGGCATTTTCCAATGCCTGCCCGGTGGCGTTTTGGTGGACTGCCAGCAGGCAGGGGGTACCTCCGCCTTCCTGAAACACTTCGCGCACCCGGTGACCGGGGGCTTTGGGCGCCACCATGCTGACATCCACCCCTGGGGCCGGGGTAATGGTATTGTAGCGAATGTTAAAACCATGGGCAAACATCAGGGTTTTGCCCGGGGAGAGGTTGGGTGCAATTTGTTCCGCGTAAATTTTCGGTTGTTCTGTGTCGGGTGCCAGCACCATCACTGTGTCGGCCCAGGTCACTGCTGCAGGGATTTCAGCTGTCCGAAGCCCGGCTGCTTCTGCCTTCGCCCACGATTTTCCTCCAAGGCGCAGCCCCACGGTAACTTCTACACCGTTATCTTTTAAATTTTGAGCGTGGGCGTGCCCTTGTGATCCAAAGCCAATAATCGCCACTTTTTTACTGCGAATCAGTGCCGGGCTTGCGTCCTTGTCATAGTACATTTTTGCCATCAGGTTTTCCTTTTTTGGGTTTCAGTTATGAGAAATCGGGTTCAGTTTCGTCCATTTCTATGTCAAACTGCCAATCGGCTGCTCCGTTTCCGTTGGCTCCCGGGGTGTGGCGAACGCCGCTGGTGGCCCCGCGCAGCATGACCACTCTGCCAGTGCGCACCATTTCCAGGATGCCCAACGGGCGGAGGAGTTCCACCAGGCTGTCCACTTTTTCTTCGGCCGCAGTGATTTGCACGACCACGCAGTCTGGGGCAACATCGGCAATGCTGGCGCGAAAAATGCCTGCAAGGCTGGCTATTTCGGCGCGCTGTTCGGGTTGGGCTTTTACCTTAATCAATGCCAATTCGCGCATGACCAATGGCTGGTGGGTGACATCCTGAACGTCAATCACGTTAACCAGTTTATACAGATTGGCTTCAACAAGGTGGGCCTGGGTGGAAGCGCTGTCTACTGTGATGGTCATGCGTGAAACATCCGGGTTTTCGGTCCGGCCTACGTTGAGCGAGTCAATGTTGAAATTGCGGCGGCGAAAGAGCGACGCCACGCGGTTGAGCACGCCGGGTTTATTTTCTACAAGGGTAATCAGGGTGTGTTTCATCGGGTTCTCCATTGCGAAATCACTCGCGGATTGGGCGCCGGATCATGGCGTCCAGGTCAGCCCCAGCAGGTACCATTGGGTAGACGGCATCTTCCTGCTCTACCACGAACTCCAACAGCACCGGGCCAGGGGTTTCATGGGCAAAGCGGACGGCTTCAGCCACTTCTTCGCGGGTGCGCACTTTGCGGGCTGGAATTCCGTAGGCTTCCGCCAATTTAACAAAGTCTGGGTTTTTCATTTGAACTGCGGAGTAGCGTTTTTCAAAAAAGAATTCCTGCCACTGCCGCACCATCCCCAGGTAGCTGTTATTGAGAATCGCAATTTTGACATTGGCCCCCTCGTTGATGGCCGTGGCCAGTTCGGCCTGGGTCATTTGAAAGCCGCCATCCCCCACCAGCGCCCAAATTTCCCGGTCTTTGTGGCCAAACCAGGCCCCAATTGCCGCGGGCATGCCAAAACCCATCGTGCCTGCCCCGCCGGAAGTGAGCCAGCGGTAGGGTTGTTCCAGGTGGTAATATTGGGCGGCCCACATCTGGTGTTGGCCGACGTCGGTTGCAACGATTGCATCGCCTCTGGTATGCTGCCAGATGTCGCGGATGACATGGGAAGCATAGAGCATGCCATCTTCTTTCCAGGCCAAAATATCCCGTTCGCGGGTTTCCGTTTTCCAGGCTTCAATCTGGTCCATCCATTCTTCATGGTCGCCAGGGGAGACCATTGGAATGAGGTCACCAAGAACGGTTTTCAGGTCGCCCACCAGGGGAACATCCACCCGCACGTTCTTGTGCAGTTCCGAGGGGTCAATTTCAATGTGAATTTTTTGCGCACGCGGCGCATAGGTGCGCAGGTTTCCGGTGACCCGGTCATCAAAACGCATCCCAAATGCCAGAAGCAGGTCGGCGTTTTGGATGGCGTTGTTGGCAAAGGCTTCGCCATGCATGCCCATCATGCCAAGGCTGAGCGGGTGGGAAGCAGGCAGTGCGCCCAGGCCTAAAAGGGTCATTGAAACCGGGGTTTGGGTCTTTTCAGCGAAAGCGCGCAGTTCTGCCATGGCCCCGGATTTAAGCACCCCGTGTCCCGCCAGGATGACCGGGCGGCGAGCCTGGGCGATAAGGTTGGCGGCTTTTTCCAGGTCTGGTTTTGGGGCATGGCGGGGTGGGTGGTAGCCTGGCAGGCGAACCTGTTCGGGGTAAACAAATTCTGTTTTCTCCACCTGGGCATTTTTGCAAATGTCCACCAACACCGGCCCAGGCCTCCCACTGCGAGCAATATAAAAGGCTTCGCGAATGACCTGGGCAATTTCACTGGCGCGGGTCACCAGGTAGTTGTGCTTGGTAATGGGCAGGGAGATACCTGAAATGTCAATCTCTTGAAAGGCGTCGCCGCCAATCAGGTGTGCGGCCACCTGGCCGGTAATGAAAACCACTGGGGTGGAATCCATCATGGCTGTGGCAATTCCCGTCACCAGGTTGGTGGCTCCAGGGCCGGAGGTGGCCATCGCAACGCCGACTTTACCGGTTGCCCGAGCGTAGCCGTCGGCCATATGAGCGGCGCCTTGTTCGTGGCGAACCAGTACATGGTGAATCGGGTAATCGAGCATGGCATCGTAAGCGGGCATAATTGCCCCGCCAGGGTACCCAAAGACCACCTCTACACCTTCACGCACCAGGCATTCCCATAAAATTTCTGCGCCAGTTTTAATCATAAATCAATGCTCCTTTGAAAAAAGTTAAGACGATCAGGGGTGAATTTTGGGGGTATGCGGCAGGCTTGCGTTTCAAACTAATACTGCACCGTGGCTGGCACTGGTCACCATCCGGGCATAGCGCTGCAGCCACTTGCTCTTGATTTCTGAACGGAATGGGGGTAAAGCTGCCAGCCGTGCATCCAGTTCCTCAGGGCTGAGGCGAACCTGCAGGGTGCGGGCATCCAGGTCAATTTCAATTACATCACCGGGCATCAGGGCAGCAATCGGTCCACCCGCTGCCGCCTCCGGGCTGACATGGCCAATGCATGCGCCGCGCGTACCGCCTGAAAAACGGCCATCTGTCACCAGGGCCACCTGCTCGCCCAACCCCATGCCCATGATGGCTGAAGTGGGCGAGAGCATTTCCTGCATGCCAGGCCCGCCGCGTGGACCCTCAAAGCGAATGACAACCACATCACCCGGCTGAACTTCCCGGTTTAGAATGCCGCGCATGGCCGATTCCTGGCTTTCGTAAATTCGGGCAGGCCCGCTGAAGGTGCGCATGCCGGGGGCCACGCCGCCGGTTTTTACAATCGCACCTTCCGGTGCCAGGTTGCCAAATAGCATGGCCAACCCGCCTGTTGCGCTGTGGGCTGTATCCAGGGTGCGAATCACGTCGGCATCTTGTGTTTGGGCGGCTGCGATGTTTTCTCCCAGGGTTTTCCCGGTTACCGTTGGGCGGTCGAGGTGCAGCGCACCTGGGGCGCGCGAGATTTCTTTCAAAATTGCCGGGATACCCCCCGCCCGGTGGACGTCTTCCATGTGCCATTTGCCTGCGGGGCTTACTTTGCAAATGTGCGGGACCCGGTCGGCAACTGCGTTAATCCGTTCCAGGGGGTAATCAATTTCGGCTTCGTGGGCAAAAGCGAGGGTGTGGAGGACGGTATTGGTGCTGCCGCCCATGGCCATATCCAGGGCGAAGGCATCGTCAATGGTTTCCTGGGTTACCAATGTCCGTGGTGTAATGTTTTTCGCCACCAGGTACAGAATTTGTGAGGCAGCCTGGCGAGCCAGGCTATTGCGTTCCTCGGTCAGCGCCAACGCTGAACCATTGAAAGGAAGAGCCAGCCCGAGCACTTCGAGCAGGCAGTTCATTGAATTGGCGGTGAACATTCCGGAACATGAGCCACAGCTTGGGCAGCCATGGTCTTCAAGCATTTTAAGTTGGGCTGCGTCAATTTTCCCGGCCTGGTAAGCGCCAACCCCCTCAAAGACCGAAATCAGGTCCACCACCCGGCCATCCGGGGTTTTTCCGGCTGCCATTGCCCCACCTGACACAAAAATCGCCGGGATATCGACACGCAAAGCGGCCATAATCATGCCGGGGACAATTTTATCGCAGTTGGGGATGCAAACCATGCCGTCAAAACAATGCGCCCGGATCATGGTTTCTACGGAGTCGGCAATCAGTTCGCGCGAGGGCAGGCTAAAATTCATTCCGGCATGCCCCATGGCAATACCATCATCTACGGCAATGGTGTTGAATTCAAAGGGGACGCCGCCGGCTGCGCGAATGGCCTCTTTGACGATTTTGCCAAAGGATTGTAAATGAACGTGCCCTGGAACAATGTCCACATACGAATTGACCACCGCAATAAACGGTTTGGTGAAATCTTCATCTTTTACACCGGTGGCCTTGAGCAGTGCCCGGTGGGGGGCTCGTTCAAAACCGCGCTTGATTTGATCGGATCGCATAGCAGACCGGTCTAATCGTTATAGCAATCGAACATAGACTGGGAAAGCCAGGTTTGAGCCATGGCTTCCTGTTCTGGGGTTTGGCTGGCTGGCCGGGATTGGGCTGCGGCATCCTGCCCGGAGGCATCCAGGGTGTCAAATTCGGGGTATTCGGGTGGGGTAGATTGCTGCTGGTCCATGGTTAGTTATCCTGCTGCTGATTTGGGGTCTGGGGGGTTTTGGGTGTGTCGGTACGGGCGTATTCGGGAAACAGGCGAGGGGACATGCTTTCGCCGCTGCCCAGGGGAATGGGGTAGCCGGTAACAGGGGGGAATTTCTTCGGGTACGAATAATCGGGAGTTGGTTTTTCACTGTTGGGGGTCATGGCTTTTTCCTTTCGTCCGTTTGGGACTGAATAAAAAAAGGCTGCTCTCCTTTGGAGGGCAGCCCTGGGTAACGTTGGTGTTGTTCCTGGCACTCAGTTCTTGATTTTTACGCTCAAGACTGCCCTAACGCGTGACTGGTTCTCAACCGTAAGGACGAGAACCAGAATGCTAATCAGGATAACGATGACAGAGAGTGTAAACATCAGAAAAATAATTCCAGGTAAAAGAGTGTCTCTAGTTTCATCAAGTGTACAACGAGATCTCAATCTCCGCTATTGGATATAAGTAACAAAGAACCGGGTAGATTTTTGTGCAAGGGTTACACAACCAGGGGTTTCAGGTGGGCTTCAATATCAGCGCGGCGAGGCTCTAAAAATGGCGGGAGTGCCAGGCCGTTGCCCAGGTTGGCCAGCGGCTCGTCTACGGTGAAGCCTGGGCCATCGGTGGCCAGTTCAAACAGCACTCCGTTTGGCTCGCGGAAGTAAATACTGCGGAAATAATAGCGTTCCACAATTCCGCTGGTTGGAATGCCCACCGAGGTCAGAAATTCCTGCCAGCCTTCATGTTCCTGGGGGGTGGTCACCCGAAAAGCGACATGGTGAACGCCGCCCGCGCCGGGGCCGGCCAGGGGTAAATCGGGGCGAACGGCCACGTGCAGCTCTGCGGCGGGTCCGCCGGCGCCCATGGAAAATACATGCACGGTGTGGCGGGTGCCGTCTGGTAGAAGCGGGCTTTCCGGGTCGGGGTAGGTGCGGACGGGCTGCATGCCCATGGCGCGGGTAAGAATCACATCTGTGGGGTTCAGCCGGCCAACGGTCATGGTGATGGGGCCAAGTCCACGCACCTGGTGTTCGGCTGGGACAGGGCTGCTGCTCCAGGGGCCGCCTTCCGCAGGAACAGGCTCGCCGCTGGCTGGAGCCACCAGGCTGAGCCGCTGGCCTTCGAAATCTTCAAAATCCAGAGTAGGGCGGCCATCGCGCTGGACAATACCGGAATGGAAAATGGACAGCTGGTTAAACCGGTTCTGCCAGAATTCCAGCGAAGTGGTCGAATCCACCCGCAGCCCTGTGCGGGTAATGGACTGTCGTCCGCGGCGTTCCTGGGGTACGTGCGGCCAGTCAAAAAAGGTCAGGTCGCTGCCAGGAGTGGCTTCGCCATCCGCATAAAACAGGTGGTAGGCGCGCACATCATCCTGGTTCACGGTTTTTTTAACCAGGCGCATCCCCATGGTTTGGGTATAAAATTCATAATTTTCCCGGGCGCGGGCTGTAACTGCGGTCAGGTGGTGGATACCGGTCAGGTTCAGGTTCATGACTTCCTCGATTTTGCAGGTTTAAATTTCTAAGAGTATATCCTGCCGTAGGGTTGCTGCGCTTAATGTTTGCTGAACTTGATGGTTTCTAAAAAACCGACAGGTTTTCGAAAACCCGTCGGTTTTGTTCGTTGTCTGCCAACCCTGCTCTTGTCTGTGGGGTTAAACCACGCGAAAATTCGCGGAATTCGCGGCAAAGAAATTTTTACAGACAGCCTTCCCCTGGCGTGTGCCCACCCGGGACCGAACGTGCGTTTGGGCGAGAAGTGGGTTTCAGGCGGGTGTATGGCTTTGGTGAGACAGCAGCCACCGCACGGTATCCCGCAAGGTTTCGAATATGGGCCGGGTGTAGTACTCCAACTCCCAGGCTGCTTTGGCATGGCTGATGGTGGAGTTTGAGCGCAGTACATCCAACGAATACGGCGTAAACAACGGCCGGGTTTTGAGCCAGGTGTAAAACGGCACTGCAAATTGCGCGGCTGCCTGGGCCATGGCAAATGGAACCCGCAGGAAGCGTTTTTTGGGTGCATTGGAAAGCTCTCCATGGAGAACCGACTGGACAGCATCCAATAACCTCCGAACTGTGATTTGTTCCCCACCCAGGATATATGCTTCGCCCGTTCTCCCTTTTTGAGCAACCTGAAGCAGGCCGGTGGCGACATCGCGCACGTCCACAAAATCGTATGCACCATCCACATACCAGTGGAATTTTTTGCGCAGCACGTTGGAAATCAGCCGGCCCATCTCCGATTCTGCGTAATCATATGGGCCTATCACACCGGTTGGGCAGGCAATCACCGCATCCAACCCTTTTTGGGCAGCCTGGATCACTTCTAAAGTGGCTTCTGCTTTCGACCGGTCATACGCTCCGTATGGGTTATCCGGGTCAAAAGGCAGGGTTTCATCCATTGCTGCCCCGGCAGGGATACGTTTGAAGGCATGAATCGAGCTGGTATACACCAACCGGCGAACACCTGCCTCACTGGCGAGGCGCAGGATATTGCGGGTTCCTTCCACGTTCACCCGGCGCACATGGGGTTGTTTACCAGGCAAAATTGACACCAATCCGGCCAGGTGGTAAACGGTATCCACACCATTAAACGCAGGGCGCATTCCTTGTGGGTCCAGCACGTTGCCGGGTATAGTTTCCACTTCCAGTCCCTCCAATGGGCGGAGTGAATCGCCAGGTAAAACCAGGGCACGTACGTCGCTGCCTTCCTCTACCAATTTGCGCACCAACACATTCCCAATATGCCCGGTTGCACCCGTGACTAGAATTTTTTGATTCATAAACAATCTCCTAAAAGTTGGAAGCCTAAACTTTACTGACCAACCAGCCTCCCAAGAGCTGTTCAAGGCTTGCCTGGGCAGGCTGCGCCAGGGCTTCCGGAGCAGGACCAACCAGGGTTTGCAGCAAAATGCCCACTGCCAAGGAAACCAGCGTGAACCCTGCAGCATTGGCATCTACCCCCGAATTAATAGAACCTTCTTCAATAGCCTGGCGAACCAGGTCGGTAAGGAAGTTCCGGTAGCGCTGGTAAGGTTCCACGGTATGCTGCCAGATTTGTGGGTCGCGGCTGGCCTGTACCCAAAACTCCAAAAACATCGGCAGGTAACCGCTGGCCGAGGCGACCACCTGTGGAATCAGTTCAGGCAAGTGCAGCAGGGTTTGCCCGGCAGAGCCTTGCTGGCTGCGCATGGCGTTAAGCTGTTGATCCAACCCTGCCAGCCAATCATCCAACAATGCCATAAACAAAGCCTGTTTGCTGGGAAAATGGTAATAAAATGCCCCTTTGCTGACCCCGGCTGCGGCGCAAATTTCGGCCACACCGGCGGCATCATATCCCACCCGGCCAAAGACAACCAGGGCGGAGGCGAATATTTTCATCCGGGTTTCTTCACTGCGCTGCTGCATCATAGGGCCTTCTGAATACTGCATATTATACCGACCGGTCGGTTTTAATACAATGCCTGTACGGAAAATGCAGGGAATTCCTATTTGATTCTCTGTGGCTGGCTGTACCACCTGCTGCAGGTTTTTATGTCATTCGTATAATTGAGGAGCAACCGGTTCCCAATGCGTGTCATTTCGAACGGCGCAGCCGGAGGAACTTTTTACCAAGGGCGGGTCAGCGGGTGGGCAAACGGGCTGGGCCGGAATGAGCCAGGGGTGGCTCTGGAATGGTTTCCGCTGCGCTGCGACCCGCCCCTACCGGAGGATAACCTGGATTTAACCCTCCCATAAATGGTGCGCCGTACCCGGAGCCCATTTGGGGGAGGTGGCCGCCAGGCCGGAGGGGGTTCCCCATTCGTGTATTCGTGGCGCAAAATTCGTGGACGGTGAACTGACCCCCCTCCGGCTGCGCCGGGTCCCCCCATTTTGCCTGCGGCAAAATAAGGGGACTTAAACCCCGCATGTTACTCCGAAGGGTGTAAGCCCACCGGCCTGGCTGTATCTAACCAAACCTTGACCCAAACTTGTCCAATTCGCGCCAAAAAACCCAACCCAAGACCTGCCCGGCGCCCATGATATAATTAGGGTTGCTCGATTGCCAGCATCCTACAGAAAAAGATTGTTGAAGGAGTCAAAAAAAGCCCTATGGAAGACCTGATTGCGCGGCTGCAGGCCGCAAACGATAAAATCCAGAATCTCCTGGTGCGTCTTTGACTTCGCCAAACAAGAAGCTCACCTGAACCAACTTCAAACCCAATCAGAAGACCCGGCCCTTTGGAACGACCCGGCCCGGGCTCAATCCGTTATGAAGCAGCTTGCCCGCAGCCGGGCAGAGGTGGACGGCTGGCGCGCCCTGGTGCGCCGGATTAATGACGCGCTGGAGTTAAGCGCCCTGGACGATGAAAGCCTGCGGCCAGAGTTGGAACATGAAACCGCCGCCCTGGAAGCCGAAACTGAACACCGGGAACTGACCGCCATGCTCTCCGGTCCGTATGATAAAGGGGATGCCCTGTTGACCATCAACGCGGGTGCGGGTGGCACCGATTCACAGGATTGGGGCGCAATGCTGATGCGTATGTACCTGCGCTGGGCAGAACTGAATCAGTACAAAACTGATATCCTCGACACCACCGAAGGGGAAGTTGCCGGGATTAAGACAGTCACCATCTCTATTGAAGGGGAATACGCCTTCGGCTACTTACGCGCCGAAAAAGGGGTTCACCGGTTGGTGCGGCTTTCACCGTTCGATTCGAACCACCGGCGGCACACCTCATTCGTTCAGGTCGAAGTGCTGCCCCAGGTGGAAGATGACAGCGAAATTGACATCAACCCGAACGATTTGCGCATTGATACCTACCGCTCCTCCGGGGCAGGCGGGCAGAACGTCCAGAAAAACGATACCGCCATTCGCATTACCCACCTGCCCAGCGGGTTGGTGGTTTCCTGTCAGAACGAACGCTCCCAATCCCAAAACCGCGAAAATGCAATGAAGGTGCTGCGCGCCCGCCTGCTGGAGCTCAAACGCCAGGATCAAGAAAAACACCTGGCCGAGCTGCGCGGCGAATACGTCAAAGCAGAATGGGGCAGCCAGATTCGCTCCTATGTGCTGCACCCTTACCAGATGGTGAAAGACCACCGCACAGAACACGAAACCGGCAATACCCAGGCAGTTTTGGATGGAGAAATTAACGACTTTATCGAGGCCTTCCTGCGCGCCAACGTTGGTGGTAAATCTGCATAAGTTTTCATTTTTGCTTGACATTCGCGCCCCAGCCTCGTATAATCTATCTTCGCTGTCACCTGGGAAGGATGGCGGCAATTAATTGGATTTTTCGGAATGATTGAGTACAGGAGTGAGTTATGACCCCGCTTCCAAAGAAAAAAGCCGCTAAAGGCCGCCGCGATCGCCGCCGCGCTCATGATGCGCTGAAGGCTCGCAACCTGGTTGTTTGTTCCAACTGCAGCCAGATGCGCTTGCCCCACCGGGTTTGCCCCAATTGTGGGCACTACCAGGGCCGCGAAATTATCGAAGTTAAAGAACGCGAATAAGCCCGACCCAAAATATTGGCTGCTGCCAATATGATTCTCTCGACATAAGCTCCCCCGCCAAAAGCGGGGGCTTTGTTTTATAATAGAGCCCAGACCAACCAAGGAGATCCCCATGATTGAACTCAACCCTGAAAAGACCGCCTTCCTTTTTCCTGGCCAGGGTTCCCAGGCTGTTGGAATGGGCGCTGACCTGTCACTTGCCTACCCCGTGGCTCGTGCAACCTTTGCGCTTGCCGATACACTGCTTGGGTTTTCAATTTCCGACCTTGCCTTTGATGGGCCAGAAAGCGAACTTAACGACACCATCAACACCCAACCCGCTTTGCTGGTCCACGCTGTGGCTGCGCTGCGGGTATTCCAGGAAAAATTTCCAAATTTTCAACCTGCTTATACTGCCGGGCATTCCATGGGCGAATTGAGTGCATTGGTGGCTTCTGGAGTAACGGATTTCCCCTCTGGCTTGCGGTTAGCCCGCCGGCGCGGTGAGTTGATGAAACAGGCCGGGCAAACCAACCCCGGCGGCATGATTGCTGTCCTGGGATTGGACGCGCCCATTTTAGCCGAAATTTGCGCTCAGGCCAGTGCGCCCGGTGAAGTGATGCAGGTAGCAAACGACAACTGCCCTGGGCAGGTTGTGGTTTCCGGTCATGGGGCAGCCTTGCGCCGCTTTATTCCTCTGGCTGAGGCCGCCAAAGCCCGTAAGGTAATTCCCCTGGCTGTGAGCATTGCTGCACACTCGCCGCTTATGGCATCTGCACAGGCCGCCTTCAACCAGGCGGTGGATGAAATGCCCAAAGCCGACCCGAAGATTCCCCTGGTGGGAAACGTTTCTGCCCTGCCCTTGCGCCGGGTGCGCGATATTGAAGACGACCTGAAAGCCCAACTTACCTCCCCCGTGCGTTGGACCGAAAGCATTGAGATGCTGGCCGATATGGGTGTGGACACTTTCATTGAATTTGGCAGCGGAAATGTGCTTACCGGGTTGGTTAAGCGAATTTTGCGCGACAGCCGCCGCATCAACCTCGGCACCCCGTCCGATTTTGACGCCCTGGAGTAGACATCCCTGAACCAATGTTCTCGGCTGTGGTCAACACCCGGATTTCATCCGAGAATTGACTCCTGGCGTCTGCCTTCCTCGAAATCCCATTCCAGAGAATGTCCGTTGGCCTCAACCCGGGCATGCAGTGCGCCGAAGCCCACCTGGGCGAAGGCGTTGTCGTAGCGCGGGTATCCGGAAAGCGGGACAGGAACCTCATTGACTTCCAGTGGGGCATCCCAGCCAAAGCTGACCGGGCCGATGCCGGGGGCATGGTAGCGCACTTCCAGGCCGTGGATGGAGAGGGGTGCATGGGTGATGGCCTGGATAAAGTTTTGGAACGATCCATCTTCTTCCTTGCGGCCCAGCTGGCACAACCAGGCGGTTTGCTGACCCGGGCATACCCATTCGTTGGCGGTAGGGGGAGGCGGTTCGTGGATTTCACCCAATTTTTGGGGAAGTTGGTCGAGCTGTTTGGGGAGCTGGTCATGGGTCCAATAGCCAGGTTGGCTGGCGTAAAGGGCAAGATAACCATCCCCCCAACGGGCGAACACCCAGCCATTAACGGCATGCACCTCATCGAAGGTGGCCACGTGAAGCCAGGCGTGGCTGAAGAAAAGCCGGGTGGGCACATACAGCGCTGGGATTTTTTCCAGTTTATACAGGATGATCGCCAGGTTTTTATACTGCGCAGCGCGCGGCAGCAGGCCTGAGCCGCTCCAGTAGTTTGGAGATGCACCCGATAGTTTTGCCGGGTGGGTGGTGAAGCACACCGCATTTGGGGCGAGGGTGGCCTGCCAGATGTGCTGTTGGTCCCCGCCGTAGCCTTTGCGGTAATCCTGTGCGGTAGAGAGCATATAGTCCGGTGTGCGGTAGGTGGAGATGTTAACCTCTTCGCGGGTGTTCCGGCAAACATCCCGCTCCAATGGGCGGACAAAGTGGCGCAAGATGCGAGTTTTACGCAGAAACTTTAAAAGGCCCCGGTATGGCTTGAAGGCATTGAGGAAATCATTTTCCCACCAGTTGCAGATGTCGAACATATCCAGGGTGTTTTCTGCGGTGCGTGGGTGCATGTAGGCTTCCAGGGTGAGGTAGACCATGCCGTCTTCAAACGAGGTGGGCTGGATTCCCCATTTTTCCATTTCGTCCAGGCGAATGCCCATTCGCTGGCGATTTTCCAGGGTGGTGGGTGGGTTCAGGGCAATTGCCAGGATCGCGGGGGGGACTTGATACCTGCCCAGCGCAAAGGCCGCAGCCGACATGTTGTCGAATCCGGAGTAAACACCTGTGCCAAAGAGCAGCCGGGTGGTGTCGGTTGTGCCTTCGTTGCTGGCCCTTTTCTTGGTGTTTTCATAGCTGCGCCCGTGGGTGGAACCGAACACCCCCTTGAAGCTGTTCAGGGCAATATCCAGCAAAAGCAGGTCAATCACCATTTCGGCTTTGCGGGTAATTTCGGGGTCGTGGCAGAAGGTGTGCAGGGAGAGCAGCGCGGCCAGGTCTTCATCGTAATAAACATGCGAAAGCCATTCGCTAAACCCGGTTTGGAAGCGCAGTTTGAGCCAGCGCAAGATGCGAGGGCGGTTCAAGTCCATTTTTTGCTGCCCGCTGTGACCAGAATTGGCGAAGACTTCATTTGGGTAAAGCTGCCCGGCCAGGTAGGCGGCGGAGGTGTAGAGGATGTAGTGGTTTTCGGTCCAGGTGCAGAGTGAGTCTATCCCGGGCTCATCGGGGAAATATTTAAAATTCAGCACAGTTTGCCGGGCTTTTTCTGCCAACGCAGGGGAGATTTTGTAGCCTTTTTGGTAGAGCAGCCAGAGCACCCCATGAAGCACAAAGTCGGAGCAGTCTTTGCGGTTGTTGATGAATTCCAATGAACTTTCGATTACGCCCTCGTGCGGTTGGGCGCCGCCTTCCATGCGCACCAGTTCGTGCCAGATTGGCTTAGTGTTGCGCGGTGCCGGGTTGGCGAGGCAGTGTTGGATGTAGGATGCCCGGCGCGTTGCAGCGCTTTCCTGGCCGGGTTGGGTTTGGAAAGTGGATGGTGAGTGCGTCGTGGGGTAGCCCGCCAGCGCACTGGCAGGGAACTGCCTGTCGGGATCAATCGCATAATCGGGGGAAGCATGCACGGTCATAGGGGTATCGGGTCCTGGCTGTCAGGTTCAACCAACTAATTTGCGAATCAACTCCGCTCGTTCCGCTTCGTTTACGGGCTGGCCCCCTCGAGATGCCGCCAGGAGGGCGCTCATGCGCTGGTTGGTGGCCACATCCAGGGGGAATTTTCGGGCGAAGTAGATGCCAAAAGCGATAAAGGCTACGGGAAGCAAGATGAACACGAGGCGCAAGGTCAGGATAAATGCATCTGATTGGGGCTGTTCGACCAGTTTTCCAGCCACTTCAACAGGGGGAATATACCGGGCAAACTGCAGTACCTGGGCGACCATAAAGACGGCAATCGCAGAGGATATTTTGCGGGTGAACGTGGTGATTGCAGCGTAAACCCCCTCGCGGCGTTCCCCGGTTTTCAGCTCGTCGGTATCGGGGATATCAGGGAAGATCGCATAGACCATCATCACCACACCCCCAGAGCCCAGCCCGACCAGTACGGCGAAAATGTACAGGGCAGCAGCAGGCAGCCCGGGAACAATGGCAATGCTGGCCAGCATGACGATCACAAAAGTAGCCGCTCCGACAATATAGGCGGCGGGTTTGGAGGTTTTCTTGCTGAGCCACTGGTAAAACGGCAGGGATACCACCTGGGCAATCAACAGTGCCCCCAAGACAAAACTGACTTCGTCACCCCGCCCCAGGTAGCTTTTCACATAGTAGACCACGATGCTGGACACTGCATCAAATGCCACAAAAGCGCTGACATACATGATGAGCACGTAGACAAAGGTACGGTTTTGCAGCGGCTCGACGAAAACACTTTTCCAATGGAAAGGCTTGTTGGGCCGTTGGAACTCGGGACGCTCCCGGGTAACGGCAACGGTGAAGATGAAAGGCAGGGCGAAGAGCATCCCAAAAGAAATGCCCATCACCGTCCAACCTGTGTAGATGTTATCGAACAATTTAACAATTTCCAGGGGCAGCAGTGCGCAAAGGATCGAGGACACGGTGGAGAAAAAAATCCGGAATGTTGTCAGTGAGGTGCGTTCGTTGTAATCCAGCGAAAGCTCGGCTTGCAGTGCGTTGTAGTTCAGCATGACGATGCTGACAACCGTGGAGAAAAAGAGGTAAGAAAAAATCACATACGCAAAACGTGCGGCTTCGCTTTCATAAGCCACCGGGTAGAAGAGGGCAAAAAACGACAGGAACACCAGGAATACCCCCGCCAGCAAATACGGCCGCCGCCGCCCCAGGCGGGTGCGGGTGCGGTCGGAAATTACACCTTCGAACGGGTCAGTAATCGAGTCGTAGACCTTGCTGATTAAGATGACCGTCCCGGCAAGGCCAGGTTGAAGCCCAATCACATCGGTGAGAAAAACTAAGTAAAAGAAACTGATAACCGTGCCAGAGCCGCCGCCGTAAATATCGCCGAGGCCATAGCCTATTTTTTGCCAGAAGGTAAGGGGTTGGTTGTTGGTTTGCATCCTCGCTCCTATGTAAACTGTGGTTATTGGGGTTGGTTTGGCTGGTTTGCTGCGCTGCTTTGTTGACTTCCGGCGATTTCAACCGGGGTTCCTCCGTTCGCCGCTGAACGGTAGATGGCGTCTACGACCTCAAGCACTGGGATGGTTGAAAGTGCTGGGGACAGGTAGCTGGTTGGGCCGGTGGTTTCAGGCTCTAAAGCCCATTGGGTAAAGGCAGCCAGGCTCCTATGTAATGCATGAACCCCCCAGGTAGGCGGGCGTTGCGGCTTAAACCCGGCAGAATGGGTTGGTGAATCAAAATGGAACCGGACGCCGCCAGTAAAACCCACCAACCCGGGCTGCTGGTAGATGCCTGTGCCATTTTCTCCATATACTTCAATCGTGGCAGGCTGTTCTTTTGCGCTGGCCATGCTGCTGGTGATGGTGATGGCAGCGCCATTTTGCAGCCGGACAATGCCCTGGGCCAGGGTTTCTACTTCAATATTTTCGAATCCGCCGGGCTGGCTGATGACTCCCGAAGCAGAAACCACCCGGCTGCCTGCTGCCCAAAGAGCGATATCCAGAAAATGGCTGCCCTGGGTGATCAGGGTTCCCCCACCTGCCTGGGCGATGGTTTTATGCCAGGGCGACTGGTCAAAATAAGCCTGGGTTCTGCGCCAGGGGACATTGACCCGGATGGCGTGGATTTTGCCCAGTGCACCTGCCTGAGCCGCTCTTGCCAGGGCGTAACACCTGCTGTCGTAGCGGTACTGGTAATTGACCCCGACTTTGTTCGGGTGGTTTTGTAAAAACAGCGCCAGGGCCTGGGCTTCGGCCAGGGTTCGGGTGAGAGGTTTCTCAACCAACACGGCTTTTCCGACCTCGCAGGCGGCTGCGATCATCCTTGCGTGCAGGTTATGGGGGGTGGCAATGTACACCGCATCCAGGCCTGGATGGCTGAGAAGTTCCTCAAAATCACGGTAGGCCCGGGGAATGTTGTGCCGCCGGGCAAAGGCCTGGGTCTGTTCGAGGCGAATATCACAGCAGGCTGCCAACCGGAGCGGGCTTACCAATCTGCTGAGTGCGGCGGTATATCCGGCGATGTCGCCGCAGCCTACAATCCCCAGGTTTAAATGCCGCTTGCCCATTTCAGCCCTCTGCGTAATATTTGCTGGTAAACCGGATGGCGCAGGGCGCTGGCGGTATGCCCCGGGCAGGCGTAGCACACCCGACCCTGTCCATAGCAATGGGTCCACACTAGCGGAACCCTCTGGCCCTGGTGGGCAGCGGTGAAATGGGGTTCGATGCCTGGTTGCTGCTCGTGCAGGTACAGCTCATCCGTTACCGTGAACGATGGTAAGTCCCCAAATATGGGGCTGCCTGGGATGGGGAGCATTTCAATAGCCTCTACCTCTCCGTGGCCGGTGAACCGCCCGCCGATGATATTTAAAAAATCCAGGGTTTGCTTGAACGATGCCGTAACACTGTGGATGGCCAACACACCCCCGCCGCTGGCGACATACTGATCAAATACCGCCAGAGCTTTTGGGGAGATGGTCATTTGATGGAAGTAGAGTACAACCACCTGCACCCGGGAAAGATCCTGGCGGGCCAGGGCTTCCATAGGCGCCCCAAAGTGGGTAAACCGGACATGGTAAGGATGTGGAGAAAATTCAGATTGGGCGGATCGTAGGATTTTTCGCAGTTCATGGACTGCAGCGAGGGGCGGGTGGAAAATGCCGCTGGTGGCAGCGAGGATTTGAACAGGAGATAGCGGCTTTCCGGGTGATGGGTTCATGGCTGTTTCAGGCGCTCTTCCAACCGTTTTTTAATATCCGGCCAATCGAGGTCTGTGATGGAAAAAATCACCGTATCGCGGATAAACCCTGTGTGCCGCTGGATCATGTGGCGGCGCAGCAGCCCCTCGCGCACAGCCCCCAGCCGTAAAATGGCTTCTTGTGAACGGATGTTACGGGCATCGGCCTTCAACTGCACCCGCACCAAATCCAGGGTTTCAAAGCAGTGGGTCAGCAGCAGGTACTTGGTTTCAGAATTTACCCCGGTGCGCCAGTAGTGTGGGGGCATCCAGGTCCAGCCAATTTCAGCAGTACGATGTTGGGGCGCATATTCAAAAATGCGGCTGGAGCCGATGATTTTCCCGTTGGGTTTTTGGATAATGGTGAACATAACCTCGCGGCCAGCAGCCCGATTTTGTTCTGAAACAGCCAGAATTTCGTCAAACTCGGCCAGGTCGGGCATTTTGCCGTAGGACATGTACGTCCAGATTTCTGGATATTGCGATGCCTCAAACAGATCTGGAGCACGCCTGGCTTCAAATGGCTCCAACCGCAGGTTGGGTCCTTCCAGGATGGCTGGTTTGAGGGAGGGAAGGTTCATGGTTAGAAATCTGCCAGCACACCATCAATAAAGCCGTCTGGATTGAACACTTCCAGGTCGCCTGGTTTTTCACCCAAACCCGCAAATAAAATGGGCAGGCCGAGTTCTTTTTGGATGGCAAAAGCCATGCCGCCCCGGGCGGAAGAGTCCAGCTTGGCAAGGATGACCCCATTGACCTTGACTGCCTGGCTGAAGGCTTTGGCCTGCTGCATTGCGTTTTGTCCGTTGGTGGCATCCATTACGAGCCAGACGGCGTGCGGAGCGCCTTCCCTGGCTTTACCCGCAACTCGATACACTTTCTTTAATTCTTCCATCAGGTTGAAGCGCGTGTGCAGGCGGCCAGCCGTATCCACCAGGAGCAAATCTACATTACGGGCTTCAGCTGCTTTGATGGCATCAAACGTCACCGCGCCGGGGTCACCACCCGCCTGCCCGGCAATCACCGGGATATCCAGCCGGCTGGCCCAGACTTCGAGCTGGTCAATTGCCGCAGCGCGAAAGGTGTCTGCTGCGGCCAGCAGCACATTTTTGCCTTGCTGCTTAAACCGCCAGCCCAACTTGGCCGCACTGGTCGTTTTTCCGGAACCGTTGACGCCAACCAGAAGAACCACATTCAAGCCAGGTTGAAACGTAATATTGGGTGGGGAGACCAGCAGCTTGCGCAGTTCTTCGCGCAATCCCTGGCGCAGTTCACTCGCCCGGGTCAGGCCTTCCTGGTCTACACGTTTTTCCAGGGCATCCAACACGGCATCCGTGGTTTCCATTCCCAGGTCGGCCTGGATGAGCAAAGCCTCCAGGTCGTCCCAGGTTTCTTCGGTAATTTCGCTTGCGCCGAGGATGGTGGCAATCTGCCCAAAAGTGCGCTTACTGGTTCGTGCCAGCCCCTCGCGCCATTTTTCAAAAAGATTTGGCATGGGTTAACCTCAAAAAGATATTGTATTCATTTTACCCCAGCCCAGGGGGAAATAAGGAGGATTTCTTGGGGTAGTGGGGAAAACCCTACAGGTGTTTAAAACCTGTAGGGTTTATTTGAAAACCTCCGGTGTAACTCACACCACCGGCTTAGACAAGCCTGCAGCGGGAGGTGCGCGCAAAGGTTCTTAGAATTTGCGGTTCTCACTTTCCAATCCCTAAGAATTCCCCCTTCCCGGCGAGGACAGGGGGATGGATTCAATAACAACAATTGCGTGCTCCTGCGGCGGGGCCCGGTGTGGGACTGAACCGTTCCCATGCTACAATAAATTTATGATTACCCCTGTTCGAGGACGCATTTCTGCTCCGGGATGGACTTGGGGGCTGCTTTTCCTGGTGGTACTCACCGGGTTGGCACTGGCCGTTCCCCACCGTGTTTGGACCTTCCTTATGCTGACCCTGGGCGGTGGTTGGGGGTTCTGTTTCTTCTGGATGCGCCAGCTTGCACGCGGGTTGGTGTTTCGGCGGGAGTTACGTTATGGCTGGGCGCAGGTGGGCGACCGGTTGGAAGAACGGATTACCCTGGAAAACCATTCCTGGCTTCCCGCAATTTGGGTGGAGATTGAAGACGCCGGAAATGCGCAGCAAACCCTTCCATCCCATATCGGCGGCTGCCAGGTGAGCTGGGTGGATGGGAATGCCAGCCAGGTGATTGAGACCGAGGGCGTGTGCACCCGGCGAGGGTTGTATACCCTGGGTCCCACCACTTTGCGGGCGGCTGACCCTTTTGGTTGGTTTTTTGTAGAATGGGTTTACCCCCAACAAATGCAGTTGCTGGTGATGCCGCCCACGCTGCCGCTGCCAGAAATTCAGATTGCCAGTGGAGCCCACGCTGGAGAGGGGCGGCGGCTGCGTAAAGACCCGTTTGAAATGACCGTTAATGCAGCGGGTGTCCGGGCTTATCTGCCCGGGGACCCACTGCGCATGATTCACTGGCCCACCAGTGCCCGGCAGGCGGGCCGCCAGGGGGCCGGGGAAAGCGGCTTGTATGTCCGCCAGGAGGAGTCAACCCCGGCAGGAAACTGGTGGATATGCCTGGACCTGGCGGCGCCTGCCCAGGTGGGGGATGGCGCAGAAAGCACGGTTGAGCATGGCATCATCCTGGCTGCTTCGCTTGTAGAAAAAGGACTGCGAGAAAGGCACGCTGTGGGTGTTGCCATTAATGGTAGTGCTGCTGCCTGGCTGCCCCCCGGCGCTGTGGGTGCTATGCAGCAGGTGCGAGCCCTGCATCTTCTGGCACAGGCCGCCACGGGGGAACACAGCCTGGAAGCGTTTCTTGAGGCGGCTCGTGGTGGTTTTCCAGTGGGTGGCTGCCTGGTTTTAATTACTCCAGACCTTGAAGGAAGCTGGCTCAAGTCTTTGCTTCCTCTGCGCGAGGCTGGAATGACGCCTACGGTGCTGCTCTTGGACCGCCGGACCTTTGGTGCGGGTGGTTTGGACACACCTTTGCCCATCCAGGGCTGGCTGCGCAGCCTGGGCATTGCCCACTATTTGCTGGCTAAAGACCTGCTTGACCGGCCCGAAGCCCAACCGGGACGGCAGGGGCAGTGGGATTGGCTCCCTGCATCCACCGGGGCGACGCGACCGCTGCGCCGCCCGGCCAACCTTGAATGGCGCAGGGTGGTGTAGCTTTGGATGCCTGGCTTTGGCGAGGGGTGGTCTGGTTGGTGCGCTGGTTTGGGGTGCGCACTTTGTTGGTCTGGGGTTTGTTAGCCATACCATTGATTGCGCTTGCGGTGCAGGTATCTCGGTATGAACCCGCGCTCGACCTGCTTTCACTTTGCATGGTGGGGTTGGGTGGGCTGGTGTTGGCCTGGTTTTTTCGAGTCAAAAAGGCGGCGGGTTGGAAGGCTGGTGTGGCGCTTGTGGCTGGGGGGTTCACGGTTGTGTTTGCCTGGCATGGCCGCCTTGGAGTGCCTCTGCTTAAGTTAGGGCAGGCATTTGCTACCTACGCCTGGGATCTGCGTGCCCTGCCTGGCAGCGGAGCCCAGGGGTCTGCAGAGCTGCCCGCCGCCCTGGTCTTGCTCGCTCAGATTGCCGGGCTGGGGGAACACCTGGCAGCGTTGGTCCGGCGGGTTGGGGCCTGGCTGGCCGCGCTGTTTTCCGGAGCGCCTGCCAGCGATCCCTTTGTCCTGGCGCTGGCCTGGGGGCTGGTGTTTTGGCTGTTGGGCGCCTGGGCCGGGTGGGCCAGCCTGAATCCACCGAAAAAATCCGGTGCTGCAGGCTCAACGACAGCTTATCCCACACCTTCCCTATTTGTGGCTCCGGCGGTGCTTCCGGTTTTGCTTATACTGCTGCTTTCGCAGCCAGGGGTGCTGCGTTCGGGCCGGCCGGAGGGCAGCGGTTTTTGGGGTTTCTGGCTCGCACTGGTGTGTGGGTTGTTTCTCCAGGCGCTGTTTGCTTATGAAGGCCAGGCCCGGCGTTGGGCGCAGGTGCGTGCCCGTGTGGCAACCATTGAAATGGATTACGCGGTGATGGCGGTTGTGTTGGCCGCCGGGTGGGCGGGTGCAGCTTATGCCTTGCCCGAAATTCTGAACGACACCGTGGCTAAAATTCAGGCTTATGTGGATGAGCGCTCTCCCTGGCACCTTCCCATCGAAAGCAGCACAGGCACCGGTTCGCAGGCGCTCCCATATCGTGTGACCATGCCAACCAGCCAATTGCTGGGTTCGGGTCCAGAGCTGAGCAAGGCTGTGGTGATGGCTATCCAGGTGGAGGGGTACCGGCCTTCTCCTGGCCCCACCAACCTGGCGGAATACTTCCCACCGCCGCAGCATGGCTGGCGCAGCCGGATATTTGATGTTTATCATGGGCGTGGTTGGGTTTCCGGTGCGCTGCCTGCGCGCACCCTTTTGCCGGGCGAGCCAGCGGTAGCGGAACCCAATCCGTTACAGGGACTGCGGATCGTCCAACACCAGGTAACCTGGTTTGGGACGCTTCCTGCCCCGCTTTATTCTGCTGGAGAGCTGTACCGGGTTGTGGACCAGCCTTCTACTGTGGTCTATGCCTTAGGCGCACCCTTTTCAATTGATACCCCGCCGCCCTGGGGGGAATTCAGCCCGGCAGCGGCGGAGGTGAACGCCGCGTTTTACTCGGTTGAGTCTTATGTGCTGCGCCCGGCTGCCAGCCTTTTACGCCAATCTGGGCCAAACTACCCGGATTGGGTGCGTGCCCGCTACCTGGCTTTGCCCGAAACCCTGCCCGACCGGGTGCGCCAACTTGCCCTGGACCTGACCGTCCCTCAACCAACCCCCTATGACCAGGCCCTGGCCATCGAGGGCTATTTGCGCAGCATTCCGTATACGCTAGACCTGCCTGAACCACCCCCTGGCGTGGATTTGGTGGATTACTACCTGTTTGATTTACAACGCGGCTACTGCGATTATGCTGCCACGGCGATGGTTGTTCTGGCACGGGCAGCCGGGCTGCCTGCCCGGTTGGTGAGTGGATATGCTTCCGGGCAGTACAGTTATACCACCCAGAGTTTTATCGTCACGGAGGCCGATGCCCACGCCTGGGTAGAAGTGTATTTTACAGGGGTGGGTTGGGTGGAATTTGAACCGACCGGCGGGCGGGCTGGGATTGTGCGGGTGGGAGATGATTCTGTGCAGTCTGCTCATCCTGGCCTGGTATCGCCTCCATTCCCAGATGCGGATTCCAGTGCTGTGCCAGCGCCTGATACACCAGGGCTGATCGCTTTATTACGAGCGTATTTGTCAGAGTTGCCTGGAGGAGGGTGGGCCTGGCTTTTAGGGAGTGGGGTAGTGGTTGCAGCACTGGCCGGATGGGGTTGGACCGCATGGGTTCGCTGGCATCTGAGACGCCTGCCCCCCAAAAAGGCGGCAGCAGCGTTGTTCCACAGTCTTTATGACTGGGGTGCAATCCTGGGGATACCCTCAAACCCGGCGCGCACCCCCTCTGAATTTACCCGCTTATTGGTGGTGCGCTGCACACCTGAGCCATCGGCAAACAGGTGGGTTCAAAGCCTGTCTGGTTACTTAAAAAACCAAATTGACCTGCTTGCAGGGGTATATGAAGCATCCCAATACAGCCCTTCGGGGGTTGCCGCCAGCGAGCTGCGCCCGGTAGTGGCTGCCTGGCCGCGTACCCGCCTGGTCATGTGGAGCTATCGGGCCTGGCTCAGGCTAAAAAGCCCAGGGTTTTTAGTTTTTGTTCGAGATCAGGGTCGGAAGGCTCGGTCAGGTGAGATCCATCGGGGAAGATGATTGTAGGAATTGTCCGCCGCCCATTATTTTTGCTGCGCACAAAATCCGAGGCTTCTTCATTTCCATCTACGATGATATAGGTGTAGGCAACCTGGCTGCGTTCCAGAACCGCCTTGCTGCGGCGGCAGTCTGGGCACCAATCGGCGCCGTACATCACAATTGCGGGGTTCGTTTTCGTCATAAAAAATCCTTTCCAGCGTAGGCTTCCATTACCAGACGTTGAAAAAGCCCGGTTAATTACCCCGTCTGGGTTCAATTTCTCCCTATCCTGTTAATCCCTGTTTTTGTATACCGGCATTTTCTTTTGTTGTTGGATTTGGTATTATCATTAAAGGGTGGTCTGGATTCCTGTTTTGGATGAATCATCAGGCCTGGATTTCAGGAGTTGACGCAGATGGCTGCTCGGTTTTTCTGGTTTGTCGTGTTTATTGGTATGCTTTCGTTGGGGTTGGCAGTTCAACCCGGCCCGGGGGTGCCCATCCAGGCGGCTGAGCAGGTGGCAGGACCCGTTCTGTCTACGCCCGTCCAAACCGTTTTTGAAAAATCTCCACCCCAAATTGCGGAGGGAACCGATTCTCCCGACCCTTTGCCCGTGCTGACTGGCTGGTTGTCGGTCATTTGGGGAGATGGCCAGCCAGGGACTGGTTTGCAGGCAGGCCCGTTTGTCTCCCTCACCCTTGAAACTGGCGAACAAATCGAGTTGGTGTTGGATGAAATCCAAACTGCCAGGGCAGTGGAGCTTTATCAACGGCTGACCGCCGCCCAAAACAACCGCGGTGGGTCAATGCCCCAGGTTTCGGTTCTAGGCGCTTGGCGACCTGGCTCTGATCTGCGCACCTCCACGGAGCAATTTGAGGTGTTCGAATGGCTGCCTTTACCTGCTGAAAGCGGCCTGCGCACCCCGGATCTGACAGGCAGCCACCCCTGGGTGACGATTATGTGCAAGTTTGCCGATTATGCGGACGAACCTCGTCCTCTTTCTTTTTTTCAAAACCAGTATGCTAATGTATACCCGGCGCTTGACCATTATTGGCGGGAGCTTTCATATGGCGCCATCAACCTGGTGGGTTCCTCAGCCTCCGGCTGGCACACCCTGCCCCATGAACGGGCATATTATTACTATGATCAGAATGGGGATGGGATTCCAGAGCCCGACCTGAACAGCATGTTTGCGGACTGCACCGCTGCAGCAGATTCCTCTGTGTACTTCCCGGATTACGCCGGCATCAACATGGCGTTCAACTATACCTTCGGTAGTTATGCTTATGGCGGGGGAAGGTCCATGACCCTGGACGGGGTCAGCAAGAATTATCGGGTTACCTGGCTGCCCCCCTGGGGATTCCAGTCCATCGCAATCGTTGAACACGAAATGGGACATGGCTTCGGGCTGCCGCATTCATCTGGCAACTACGGGGAGGTGTACGACAACCCGTGGGACATTATGAGCGATGCGGGCGGAACGTGCAGCACGGTGGACCCGACCTATGGCTGCATCGGGCAGCACACAATTGCTGCTTATAAAAATCGCCTGGAATGGCTTGCTTTGGGCCAGATATTTACTGCCAGCCCGGACTCTATCACAACCATCACCCTGGAGCGGTTGGCCCAACCCCAAACCGGCAGCCCCTTAATGGGGATAATTCCTTTCTGGGGTTCTTTATCCCACTACTACACATTGGAGGCGCGCCAGCAGGTCGGGTACGATGTGCAGGTTCCTGGCAGCGCCGTGGTCATTCACGAGGTCAATGCCGGGGTTACCAGGATTGTGGATGTAGATGGCAATGGCAACAACGGCGACGACGGGGCGATGTGGGTGGTTGGCGAAACTTTTGTGGACAGCACTTATGGAATTACCGTAACCATAGATAGCGAGACTGCCAGCGGATGGGTGGTGACGATTCACCTTGGCCCAACCCCGGTTTTTGCAGGGTGTGCAGCCCAAACTGCCATCCCTGAATCGGAATGCAGCGCACTGGTGGTTTTATACAACGCCACAGGAGGGGATTCCTGGACGAATAAAACCAATTGGCTTGACCATCCCGACCCGTGCACCTGGTTTGGGGTTACCTGTTCCGCGGGGCATGTCTATACCCTCAATTTGAGCGAAAACAACCTTTCAGGTCCACTGCCAGGGGAAATATCGGCGCTGGGTGGCTTGAATTACCTGTATTTAAATGGCAACCAACTTAGTGGATCGCTTCCCCCTCAGTTGGGCTCACTGGTAAATTTGCGATTTCTTTACCTGAATGCCAACCAGTTCAGCGGGGCAATTCCGCCAGAATTGGGCAGCGCTGCCCGTATGTATTATTTATTCCTTTACAATAACCAGCTTGCCGGGGAGATTCCGCCAGAACTTGGGGGGCTTTCTTCGTTGACCATCCTGGATATTGAAAACAACCTGCTTTCAGGCCCCATTCCTCCGGAGCTGGCGGCTTTGTCTGCGCTGACCAACCTGGAACTGGAGAACAACCTGCTTACGGGTTCCATTCCCCCAGTATTGGGAAACCTGGCCAACCTGACCCTGCTTGACCTGAGCCGCAACCAGCTCAGTGGGCCAATCCCCCCGGAATTGGGCAGCCTGGCGAAATTGGGTTCCTTATACCTGGATGCCAACCTTCTTAGCGGGTCTATTCCCCCGCAGCTTGGCAGCCTGTCCAACCTGCTCTCGTTGGACCTGGGAGACAACCAGCTTACAGGGTTCCTTCCAACTGAGTTAGGGGCATTGACAAAACTGAACTACCTGTATTTTGACAACAATGAAATTTCCGGAGCACTGCCTTCCAGCCTGGGCAACCTGACGGCTCTGGTTACGCTGTCCGGGTATAACAATGCGCTCACCGGAACCTTGCCTGCGGGGTTGGGGTCTCTTCCCAATCTGTTTACAATTTATCTGCATAACAATCACATCGAAGGTTCGATTCCTGTGGAACTCGGCAGCCTGGCAAACCTGGGCTATTTGTACCTGTACGAGAACCGGTTGAGCGGCCCCATTCCAGCCAGCCTAGGCAGCCTGTCAAACCTTACCCACCTGTACCTGGCCAACAACCAGCTCGAAGGGGAAGTTCCGGCCAGCTTCCTTAACCTGACGTCCCTGATTGGGTTGGGCATGACCTACAACATGCTTACCGCTGCTGACCCGGCTGTGCTGACGTTGATCACGGCCAAAGACCCATATTTTGCCCAAACCCAAACCATTCCGCCATCCAATTTCCAGGTGCTTTCGACCAGCTCGACCAGTGTAAATCTTGGGTGGACCGCAATCCCCTACACCTGGGACCCGGGGTTTTATCAAATTTGGTACGGAATTACCCCCGGTGGGCCGTATTCGTTGCATGGCCAGACAGCGAACAAAGGCATCACAACCTACACCGCCCAAGGGTTAGCCCCCGGTACGCCGCATTACTTTGTGATTCGCACGATTACAGAAGCGCATGAACCCCAGCAAAGCATGTTGACCAGTGCCTTTGCACCGGAAATTTCTGCATCGACAGAAGCATTCTATCCGGCCTCCATTCCCTTTTATGATGGTTTTGAAACAGGAACTCTTGCCCAACATTGGACCTCCCAAACAACCGGGCAGGGCCGGGTGCAGGTTTCTTCAACCTATCCGTATCAGGGGGGGTACAGCCTTTTGCTCGATACTGCCCAGGATGGGTATTATGTTTACGCTGGCGCAATTTTGGCCCTGGACCTTACCGGCCAATCTCAACTGGAGCTGGATTTCTGGTGGCGCGAGTTTAACGATGAGGATCATGCAGATGATGGCGTATTTATCAGCGCAGACTATGGATTAAATTGGACGCAAATTTTTGCCTTTACAGGAAGCCTCTCTGCTTACCAGCACGTCACCCTGGACCTGGATGCCCTGGCGGCCGGGGCCGGGGTACCGTTTAACGATCATTTCCTGGTCAAGTTTCAGTATTATGACAATTGGAGCATTACCTCGGATGGCTATGCTCTGGATGAAATTCGGGTGCAGGCGCCAGCTACTCCAACCCCCACAGCCACACCCACCCCAACCCAAACGCCCACCCATACGGCAACGAACACCCCCACCCCAACTGCCACTGCAACCCACACTGCCACATCTACACCGACCCCAACCCAAACCCACACGGCTACCCCCACACACACAGGAACCCACACCCCTACACCGACCCAAACCCAAACCCGCACACCGACGCCTTCCCCCACGGCGACCCATACTTCAACAAACACGCCAACCGCGACGCGAACGCCCTCGCCAACCGCCAGCCCAACCCGAACCGCCAGCCCAACGCTGCCTGCAGGCCTGGACTGGTTTATTTACCTGCCGTTGGTAGTGCGGTAGAAGGCTTTTAGTTAGTTATGGTGTGCCGTAGATTCGGATGAAGTTGTCCTGGCTGGCTGCAGCGATATAAGTTCCATCGGGTGAAAACACCACGCTGTTAACCATGACGCCATTGACCCTGAGAAAACTCAAGATCAACCCGGCGCTGGTGTCCCAAAGCAAAATGGTTCCTTCCTCACTACCAGATACCAACACGGTGCCATCCGCATTGAAGTCCAGCGAAAAAACGGCTTTTGAATGGCCGGTGAAAATGGCCTTGCGGTTCCAGTTCGCGGTGTCCCACAGCATAATTTTGCCATCTTCAGCGCCCGATGCCAGGGTTTTGCCATCCGGGGAAAAAGCCATGGCGAAGACAGCGCCTGTGTGCCCGGTGATGGTTTTTTCCAGGGATTGATTGGTCATATCCCAGATGCGGATGGTGCCATCCGCGGAGGCTGAAGCCAGCCGCTGCCCGTTGGGGGAAAAGGCAGCTGACCACACGGTTTTGGTGTGACCCTCCAATAGAGCGAATTGCGCATAGTCGGTGGTGTTCCAGATGCGAAGGGTACCATCTCGCGAGGCGCTTGCCAGGAAAGCCCCATTTGGGGAGAAATCCAGCCCGTAAACAGGCTCCTGGTGGCCCTGCAGCTCGGCAAGCATGGCTCCGGTTGTGGCGTCCCAAAGCGTGATCAGGCCATTATCGTAGCTTCCGGCAATTTTCTGGCCATCCGGAGAGATTGCAATCATCCGCACCACTTTTTCGGTGAGCACAGAAAGCCTGGGTTCTAGCACAGTGCGCTGTCCGGGTATCAATGTGTATAGGTAGAAGCCATCCTGCCCGTCGGCTGCCAATATGAAACCATCAGAAGCAAATTCCAGGTCTGTTGGGTTGTGGACGTTGTCCAGGCTGGCCAGTTCGTCCACCTGGCCGGCATTCAGGGTGTTAATTGGCAGGCCGCGCAAAGGGGAGGCGGTGGGGGTTGCTGCCCCTGATGGCTGCGAACGGGGAACCAGGGTAATGGTGATGGTGCCTTCCCGGCTCCATTCTTCCTGAATTTTGGCCTGGACGATGACCTGAACACTCCCTTCTTTAAATTTTGCATGGGCAGGGTTATCTGGATGAATACCGATATCTTGCCGGTTGGCATCCTGGGCTTCCTCGATCGTTTCGTAAACCACAACACCCCCCTGGATAAATTTCCAGCGGTAGGCGCTGGCACCCCTAACCGTACGAATCCCAAACATATAGGATCCCTCAAGATCCAGGTATCCAAAATGATCGGGATATTGAAAATGAGGCCGGACATCGGCCGGTCTGGCGGTGGGCGTGGCTGTCTGGGTGGGGCGGGGGGTTTGAGTGGGAGTTTGTTGGGTAGGAATTGGTGTTTGGGTGATGGCCAGTGGGGCAGTTGGTGTTGGGGCAGTAAGGCTTGGGGCAAACCGGGTTGGGATGGGTGAAACCACCAGGGTTTCGGTCGGGCTGCAGGCTGCTGCCAGAAAAACCACAAGCAGCCCGGTGATCGCGATCGAGATAAATTGGTTGGTTTTCATAGGAGGAAGTTGAGCGGAACCATAACTGGCCTGGGTAACCAGGGTATGGGGTTTGTATGCCTCTTACGTGAATTCTATCACAAGTGAGTGGCGGTTATTATTGGGTCTGCATGCACCTCATTGAACCTCAGGCAGCAGGTCAACTACCGTTTTAAGCGCAAATTTATGGGATTTTCCGAAATTCAAATGTAAGGTTAAGTCAGCAGCCTGCTATACTGAATTGCGAAGTATAGCAGGCTGCTTGATCCGTGCCGCTGCCCAGGACTTTTCGGAGTGGATATCAGTCGTAAGGGTTCATACACTCACGGGTTTAACCGGGTCGCTTTTGGTCTGGACGAAAACCTCCAGGCCTGAAAAACAGGTTATTGTGAGTGCTTTCCCTAAGGCAGCTGGCTCAATGTATTGGTGCAAGCGATGATCGTCATGATCAGGCCAAAGATGATCCCTCCCAGGTATGGGTTTTTGGTCACCTTGAACAATTTCCGATCCAAGATTACAGCCAGTGGGAAATAGACGAGAATTGGGAACAGCCAGATGCCATAGATGTTGGAAACAGCTGGGTCCATTACCTCTGTCCATGATTTTCCGGTAGCAAAGAAGACGCTGTATTGGATAATCACATACACCAGAGCGCCAAGCGTGGTGAAAAGTGCAAGCCACGCAACATTGACCCATTCCTTACCTTGTTCTACGAAGTTGAAGCTGTTGACTGCAATCGAATGCAGGATGTAGAAAACCAGGAAGAAGGGCAGGTACATCAAGATAATTCCGATTTTGTCTGGCATAAATGCCTTCACCGGGATGACCCAAAAACGGAAATCCACCTTGAAAAGATAGTCGGAGAAAAAGACGATTAAGAAAGCACCGGAGACCACGACCAGCGAAAGCAAGATCGTTTTCCAGAGATTTTGCAGGCTAATGGTTACGCCTCTATCTTTCAGGCTAACCGATTTTCCACCGAAGAAGTACCAGGTGATCACCATCAGGAGGAGTGCAAATATCCCATTGACGACTGCCCACACACCAATGAAGAACACTGGCGACTGGAGGAAGTAGTCTGGACGGGTAATCCAGGCGGAATCCCCGGTAATCTTCCCGGGAATAATCAGGTAAGTGTAGCCCGAGAAGAAGGCGCTCAGCAACAGGCTGGCCCAAAACCAGATTTTGGCTTTTCCAACAGGTGCGGGTTGGGCAACCACTGCGGTTTTGGTTTTGAGCGAACTGAAATAGCTGGTGTCGAGCAAAACCTTGGTAAAGGCCAGGACAAAGATACAAAAACCAACCAAACCAATCACGTTAAAAGCTTGCTTCCAAAACCAAACAAGATTTGTGGCTGGAATCGGATTCGGGGCGCCCAGGGAATCCTCAAAAAACTCCAGGCTTGAAGTGACGACATTGTTTGATATGGTGTTCCAGGGGTGAATTTGGTTGGGCGTATAGATAACTCTGATGGTTTCTTTGCCGTCTACCACTTGCTTGTACATGGTGTAAGCGGCGCGTTTTTCACCTTGAGCCGGGTCTATACCGAAATTCAGGAAGGATTGAGCGGTGTCCTGGTTAATATAATCACGAGGAGCTGTGCGGCTCCCATCTGGCAGGGCGACTCTAAAGAAGAATTCATCGTATTTTGCGGCAACGATACCCACATCCCGATTACCATACTTGTTGTAGTATGCGCCATCCGGGTTTTTGTAGGTGGCATTGTTTGCAACCAAGAGGACGGAAGAAATGAGTCTGGTTTCTGCCAGGTTATCTAAATCTACTGCAAAGTTGGATGCCATGGCACCATTGGAATGGCCAGTAACCCCAATGCGGTCTTTGTCTACATAGGGCAGTGCAGCGATCAATTTTACAGCATCATACATGCCCACCGATGTGGGTGCGATTTCAGGTGTGTATAAAACTTCGGAATTGCCATGCCCATACATATCGATGGATAGGACGACATAACCACGGCGGGAGTATTCTACAAAATTCATGTCCTGCATTTCACGATTGTTGAACCAACCATGGCTGGTAATAATTGCAGGGGCCGGGTTATCCACCGTGGCAGTTTCGGGCACAAAAAGCAAGGCGCTCATATACTTGCCCGAACCGGTTTCCCAGCGCATATCTTTTACTTCAATTTTTCCGCCATTGGTTTGAACGAAGCTTGCGCCCAGCATGCTCACGAGACACAAGATTAATGCGATTCTCAACCAAAACAGGGGGGACTTGTTGTTTTTCATTGCTAATTTCTCCTCAAAAATTTATTTATGGGTTGTTATGAATACATCGAACAAAGTTGATTTTATAGTTTCAGGTACCTCCTCTGTTTTCTGAAATCATTAGTCCTTGATAAACTGATTGAAATTCATTCGATGGGATGTTTTTAAAATATCCATGACTCGATTGATTTCTTCTCTTCGTTTTATTGAATCCCAGCCAAGAACTTGAGCAACGACTGTGCCGATTTCTTCCAGCCCATCGGGGGTTACCTGGCCTAATTTCCCAAGCATGGAGCGGCGGAAAATAAAGTCATCAAGATGGACCACATCTTCAGATTCAACGATATGTTGGATTTCGGATATTGCCAGGTCCGGGATGCTCTTGAGGTTCGAGGCTTTTGGATCATGAATGTTTGAAAGCATTTTGGTTACCCTGGTTCCATATCTGGAAAAAAGGGTTTCCAGTTGGGCTTCGGGAATATTCGTTTTCGACAGTATGCTGGCGAAAAACAAATCTTTTGACTGTTGTGTTCTTGGGTATTCTTTTCCGCCCCCCACCTTGTAGTCTCGGGTGCTTTGTTTGCGGTCAATACCCAGGCGGTGCAGCACGGTATCGGTAACCTTTTCAGCGAAAGCCCGAAAAGTTGTCCACTTTCCTCCAACCAGGGAGAAAATTGGGAAATGCACTTCACTGCCAGGCTCATCCACTAGAAACTGATGATCTCGGCTAATTTGACTGGTTAGCTGGGAGTTGGATTTGGTCAGGGGGCGCACACCCGAAAAAGTGAAGACGATTTGGGATGGCTCAACTGTAATCGTTGGGAAAACTTTTTTAACCATGCCAATGAAATATTGAACTTCTTGATCTGTAATTACAGCTTGATCTGGGTCGTCAATGGGGATATCTGAAGTCCCGATCAGCACTTTGTCCAGCAGTGGATAAATGAGAACAATTCGCCCATCCTCATTTTCAAAGAAAAATTCGTTTTCGCCAATCGCTGTACGAAGTTGTGGGTTTTCAACAATGATATGGGACCCTTTGGTGCCCCCAATGTATTGGGTTTTTCGATGGAAGGATGTGTTAATCTTATCAATCCATGGTCCGCCTGCGTTAATCACAACCTTAGGCTTGATGGTTAGCGTGATGCCGTCCACTTGATCCATTAAGGTGACTTGATCCCCTTGGACAGAAACCAGGCTTGTGTAATTCAAAGGGATGGCGCGTTCGTTTTCATCCACAGCGTCGGTAATGAGTTCAATTGCGATTCGCTCTGGAGAAGGCATGGAGCCATCATAATAGGTACCGGTAAAAACGATCTCAGGGTTAAGCAGTGGAAACAACTTTAAAGATTCTTTGGTATTCCGAAATACATGCGCAGGGACAGTTTTTTGTTTTCGAGTATAAAAATCGTAAAGCATCATTCCGATTTTAATGACAATGGCGCCTCGTTCAGCGGGTTTGTCCAGTAGGCCCAGGAACTTGAATGGCGCGTTGAGTAAGCCCGAAAACCATTTAAAGATTGGAAAAGTTGTTGGCAGCGGCTTTACCAGATGGGGTGCATTTTCAAGCAAACGGTTTCGTTCCTGAACGGCTTCCCGAACCAGCCGAAACTCTCCGTTTTCCAGGTAGCGAATACCCCCATGGACCATGTGGGATGAAGCCGCACTTGCCCCACTACAATAGTCGCTTCGATCAATTAATAAAACATCCACTCCTTGAAGCGCGAGATCTAGAAATGTTCCAATGCCATTGATTCCTGCTCCAACGATTAAGACGCTAATTTCAGGGTTCTGTTCAATGCTTTGAATTCTTTCTTTGCGGCTCAGCATTTTTGCACCTATTCAATCCAATTAAAAGTTCGGGTAACCGCTTTTTTCCATTGTGCAAATGACTCCGTTCCAGCCTTACTCAGCGGGTCCGGATACCAGGTTTTATCAACCTTCCAGTTTTGAGTCATTTCGGTCATTGTTTTCCAAAAACCTACGGCGTAGCCGGCTGCGTATGCTGCCCCCAGTGCTGTGGTTTCAGAAACTTTGGGACGAATAACCGGTACGCCAAGTACATCTGCCTGAAACTGCATCAGCAATTCGTTCTGCACCATGCCGCCATCCACTTTAAGTGCTTTTAGCGCAACGCCTGAATCCTTGTTCATGGCATCCAGCACCTCTCGGGTTTGAAATGCGGTGGCTTCAAGGGCAGCCCGTGCAATATGCCCTCGATTAATGTAACCCGTTAACCCAACAATTACACCGCGCGCATCTGGCTGCCAGTAAGGAGCAAATAAACCAGAAAAGGCTGGCACAAAATAAACCCCACCATTATCGGCAACTGTCATTGCCAGCTGCTCGATTTCTGGCGCCGAATTGATTAGCTTGAGATTATCCCTCAACCACTGGACCAATGCTCCTGTAATTGCAATGGAACCTTCTAAAGCATAGACGGGCTTTTCGTTCCCAAACTGGTAACAGACCGTTGAAAGTAATCCATTCATGGATTGAACGACTTTGTTGCCAGTGTTGAGAATCATGAAGCATCCGGTGCCATAGGTGTTTTTTGCCTCGCCGGGCTCGAAGCAGGTTTGCCCGACCGTCGCCGCCTGCTGGTCGCCTAGATCACCTGCCACGGGGATGACACCCGCAAAAGGCCCATTGATTTTGGTATGCCCATAAACCTCTGCTGAGGAACAAATTTTCGGCAGCATGGATTGGGGGATGCCCATGATTTCACACATTTGCGAATCCCAGGCCAGCGATTCAAGGTTCATCAGCATGGTCCGGCTGGCATTCGTCACATCTGTAACATGTTTACCGCTTTCAACCCCTCCGGTCAGGTTCCAAATTAACCAGGCATCCATGTTTCCAAATAAGGCGCGCCCTTCTTCTGCCGCTTGTCGGACACCATCCACATTTCTTAATATCCAGGATATTTTGGGGCCTGAGAAATAGGTTGCTAAAGGAAGTCCAACGGTCTTGCGAAAACGGTCTTGCCCTCCTTCCTTTGCCAGTTCGTTGACGATTTCGCTTGTGCGCGTATCTTGCCAGACAATGGCGTTGTAAAAAGGCTGCCCTGTTAATTTGTCCCATACAACGGTTGTTTCTCTTTGATTGGTAATCCCAATTGCCGCAATATTCTTCGCGCTGATTCCGGCTTTTTCCATCGCTCCACGTACTACGGCTTGCGTCTTCTCCCAGATTTCAAGTGGGTCATGCTCTACCCAACCAGGTTTTGGAAAAAACTGTTTGTGCTCAAGCTGGTGGACACCGATGGGTTCTCCTTGATGGGTGAAAATCATACAACGAGTACTTGTGGTCCCCTGATCTATTGCCGCTATGTATTCATTCATCTGAAACACACTCCAGTATAGATACCTTTTGAAACATTAATGTATAATAAGATAATGCTGCACGAAATGTCAATGTAAACTGAACATACGTGCAAAAGGCAATATTTGGGGCTGGTGTTTTTGGAGGAAATTTCCTTCATCCTGCACACTTGTTCAAAGCATTCAAACGGCTTATAAAAGGAGTGATTATTTATGTTTTCTAATGATCCAGAAAAAATTGAGAGTGCGGCGAATGTGGCTCGTATGTATTACTACCAGAATATGAAAACGGATGCGATTGCGAAGGAAATGAATGTTTCCAGATCAACCGTCTCACGGCTGCTCACCTTTGCAAAAAATGAAGGGCTGATCAGTATTAAAATCTCCACCCCGGATCAGAAACTTTTTGAGCTTGAAAAGATCATATTTACTTCCTTTAAGGTCAAAAATGTCTATGTGGTCCCCGTTCCAGAAATTGCCGGGGAAGCAATTTGGCTAGATCGAGTTGCTCAATTTACCGTGAATCACCTCAATACAGTTTTTGATTCAAACATGATTATTGGGATTGCATGGGGAACGACCATGAGTGCAATTTCCAGGCATTTACTCAAAAAAAGTACGCATAATTCCCAAATCGTGCAGCTAAATGGGGCAGGAAACACCCAATCCATGGGGATTGACTATGCAAGTGAAATCATTATGCGGTTCGCCCAAAATTACCAGGCCAGAGCCCACCTTTTCCCGGTACCCACATTCTTTGATTATGTTGAAACGAAAAAATATCTATGGAAAGAAAGGAGTATCAAGCGAATCCTGGACTTACAAGAAAGGGCAGACATCCTTCTTCACAGCATTGGTGCCGTGAACGCTGGTATTCCGAGTCATGTGTACAGCGGTGGGTACCTGGAGGAAAAAGACTATAAAGAATTAAAAAAAGAAAGAATTGCAGGCGACATTGCTACCGTGTTTTTTAGAGAGGATGGGAGTTTTGATAATATTCCTATCAATGAGCGAGCTTGTGGTCCTAACCTGGAAATGTTTCAAAAAAAGCATGGCATTTGCGCGGTTTCAGGGTTAGCCAAAGTAAATGGATTATTCTCGGCTTTGAAAGGAAACCTGATCAGTGAGTTAATTGTAGACGAGCCAACGGCTAGAGAATTGGTGAACAAATATTTGAGCAAACCTGCGATATCCAGGTGAACCGATAAGTCGGGTCGCGTTCCCAAATACCATTCCTACGGCCCGGCAAACCCTGGTTTTCTCAGTGTTATTGGCGTCATCGCTGGTTAACTTGAGTTATTTGCCTTTTTGCTGCCCGCGCTCAACACCGGTAGACATTCCTTCGGAATTAAGATAAATTCATCTCAACATATCTTGTCTGGTGGTTTTTAAATTATGCCGGCTTCCAAGGCAGGCAGACATATGGAATGAGAAGATTATTCAGGAGAGCGTGGTATGTCCCGATTTGCCAGGTTATTCGCACTGCTTTTGTTGGTTGGAATGGGTTTAAGTCTGACATATTCCCAGGGTGCTGCTTCGCTGGGCTGGGTTGGCAATATGTTCCCCACCGGAGGGAGCTCAAACACGATTGCTGATGGCGCCACGTTTGATGTATATGTCCAGGTATACAAATCCGGGACAACTGAATCAGCTGGCCAGGGTTGGGGAATTTCCTGCACCCTGTATTGGAGCCAGGTGTCTTCCTTTGGTGGGTCCTGGGTGATGGCAATGCAAACGCCGATGACCTATCACACCGATATTGGCAACAATGATGAATATAAAGCCACCCTGGCCCCAGGCGCCGGGTTGTATGAATTCACCGCTTACTGCAAAGATACCAACGACAACCACCAGCTCTGGCAGGGGGCGGGCAACGGAAAATTAACCGTCACCGAGAACAGCAGTGCCATCAGCCCCTACCAGGCCAGCGCCATGTGGCTCGATTCCGCAACCCTGGGCTGGAGGCGCACCCAGGCTTCGGGGATGAACTACCGCCTGCTGTATGATGCCGATGGGCTAATGGGCAAGGTGGCAGACACCACAGCGTGCAGCTTCCCAAGCCCGGTTTCTCCGTGCTATGTTGCGCTTACGGAGAGTGGGACCATCAGCGGCTATGCCAAAAATCCCAATGCTGCTGGAATGCTGCGTTTGACCAACAGCCTGAGCACAAACCAGTCCAAAGAGCTGCTGCGCGGTCAGCTGATTGTGGCGGCGTATAACTCGAACGGTACACGGGTGGACAGCACCGCCGTGCAGATTCAGGGGGTCTTGGATGACCTGTATGTTAACCATGGCACGGCAGATCTGGCGGAACTGGGTGTAACCTACACCGGTGGTGTGCCCACCGTGAGTGTTTGGGCGCCTACCGCCCAGTCGGTATCCCTGCGGCGTTATGGGGATTCCACCACGCCAACCTATACCAGCCACACCATGACGCTGGACCCTGCCAGCGGGGTTTGGAGCATAACCGGCGACTCTTCCTGGGACCGCCAGTTTTACCTGCTGGATGTGGCGGTATATGTGCGCAGTCAAGATGCAGTGGTGAACAACCTCGTTACTGACCCCTATGCCATCAGCCTTTCTACGGACAGCCTGCGCAGCCAGTTTGTCAACCTGGATGACACCAACCTGAAACCCGCAGGTTGGGACACACTTCAGGAGCCGTCCCTGGAGAAGTTTGAAGATATCACCATTTATGAAATGCACGTGCGCGATTTCAGCATCAACGACAGCACGGTCAGCCAGGCACACCGCGGTACTTACCTGGCTTTTACGTATGATGGCGCCAGCCGCTCGCTTTCCGATGGCATGGCCCATTTGCTCCAGCTTCAAGAAGCAGGGTTGACGCATGTGCACCTGCTGCCTGCGTTTGATATTGCCTCCGTTCCTGAAGCCGGTGTGCAACGCGATGTCTGGCCCAGCCCGACGGGGTACGATCGCGCCGGGGAAGAACCCCAAGATATTGTGGGAACCAACCGCGCTGCCGACGGGTTCAATTGGGGCTACGACCCCTTGCACTACGGCGTGCCGGAAGGCTCGTACAGCACCGACCCGGATGGCGAAACGCGCATTTTGGAATTCCGAAAAATGGTGCAGGCGCTCAACGAAAACGGCCTGCGGGTGGTGATGGATGTGGTTTACAATCACACGGCTGCTTCCGGGCAGGCGGATAAATCAGTTCTGGATAAAGTGGTTCCCGGGTATTACCACCGCTATGACAGCGCTGGGTCTTTATACATGTCATCTTGCTGCGATGATACCGCCAGCGAGTACGCGATGTTTGAAAAACTGATGGTGGATACCCTGGAGCGTTTTGCCCTGGACTATAAGGTGAACGGCTTCCGTTTCGACCTGATGAACCTGCACACCCGCCAAAACATGCTCAATGTCCAGGCCGCCCTGAACGCAATTGACCCAACCATTTACCTGTACGGCGAGGGCTGGGACTTTGGATCTGCCGCCGCCAAAGGGCTGACCACCTGCCCGGACTGCTATGCCCACAAATACAATATGACCGGCACCGGGATTGGTTTGTTCAACGATATCATTCGCGATGCGGGCCACGGCGGCTACAGCACCGATTCGCTGGGCATTCGCAAGCAGGGCTTTATCAACGGCCTTAGTTACGATTGGAATGGGTATCTTTATGACAACCGTTTTGAAAGCGACCTGCACAATGTCATGAATATTCTGCGCTCGGGGCTGCGTGCCAGCGGCACAGATTGGAGTGGGGCAGGTGCGCCCTTTGCCAATGACCCGCAGGAATCCATGCCCTATATCTCCAAGCACGATAACGAAACCTTGTTCGACCAGAATGTGTTTAAGCTGCCCATTGGGGTGAGCATGGCCGAGCGGGTGAGGGCGCAAAATATGGGCCTGAGCATCATCGGCCTGGCCCAAGGTGTGCCGTTTTTTCATATGGGCAGCGATATCCTGCGCTCCAAGTCGCTTGATCGCAACAGCTACGACTCTGGCGACTGGTTCAACCGGGTATTTTGGGATTACAGCCACAACAACTTTGCGGTTGGGCTGCCACCCGCCTGGGATAACAGCAGCCGCTGGAGCATTATGACCCCGCTTTTAAACAACACGGCCTTCGACCCCGCTCAAAGTGACATTGTCTTCGCCGCTTCTCATTTTCGCGAAATTCTGCGCATTCGCCAGAGCTCGCCCCTTTTCCGCCTGACCAGCATGGCTGAAATTAACACCCAGGTCACTTTCCACAACAATAGCAACACGCTGGATGCCCTGATACCGATGGAAATAAAAGACAACGGCGCAGTTGACCTGGACCCGAATTACGAAACCATTCTGGTCTTTTTCAATGCGAATAAAATTGCCCAACAGATTACAATCAGCAATGCCGCTGGCTTTACACTGCACCCGGTTCACACGGACGGCGTGGACGACGACCCGGTTATCACGGCTGGGGCAGAATTTGATGAGAGTACCGACACATTCACCATCTCGGCACGGACCACCGTGGTTTTTGTCTCGCCGCAGTTAATCACCCCTCCTAGCACGCTGGATTGGGTCGGCGCGATGTACCCGCGCGGCGGCATCTCCCACCAGGTTTCTGAAGGCGATTTTGAACCCGTAGGGTTTGATGTTTTCGTCCAGGTGTATGAAGCCGAGGTGACACCAGGAGCAGGCCAGGGGGCCGGGATTGCCTGCTTCCTGCATTGGGGGCAGTACGGGGCTGCCTGGAGTGATATTCCAATGACCTATAATGCGAGTATTGGGGATAACGATGAATACAAGGCCCCTATCCCGGCAGCCAGCCTGAACGCGTTACAATCGGGTACGTATGGCTTCACTGCGTATTGTCAGAAAGAGGGGGAAGATGGGGTTTATTGGAAAGAAGATACCTACGATGTAGAAGACCCATCTAACACCGATCAGGGGGATGGCATCATTACCATTATGCCAATGGCTTCGCCAGTTCCTGCCCCTGTGGGTGGGGCTTTTGTTCATTTGTTTGAGTGGCGCTGGGCCGATGTGGCCAAAGAATGCACCTATTTGGGCGACACAGGCTTCAGTGCCGTGCAGGTTTCCCCGCCCAATGAACACCTGGTTCCCACAGCGAACCAGGGCGGGCAGGCCGAAGCGGATTATCCGTGGTGGGCGCGCTACCAGCCTATCAGTCACAACCTGGCGGCATTCACCAGCCGCAGCGGAACGCTTGCCGAGTTTGAATCCATGCTGGCTGCTTGCAATGCAGCGGGTGTGGCGGTGTATGTGGACGCAGTGATCAACCACATGGCCTATGATGAAGTGGGCGATCCGCCTGCAGGGACTTCTGGAACAACCTACGACAATGGCTACCCCGCCCCCAGCACCCGTTATTACGGTACACAGTATGCTGCCGATGATTTTCACAATGATTGTGATATTGATAGCTACACTGACCGCAACCAGGTGCAGTCGTGCAAGCTAACCGGCCTGCCGGACCTCGACACGGCAGCGGCCTATGTGCAGGCTCAAATTCGCGCATATCTTCAGGGATTACTCGATTTAGGCGTTAAAGGCTTTCGCATTGATGCCGCCAAGCACATTGCCGCCCACGAATTGAACGCCATTTTATCCGGGCTGGAGCTGCCTGGTGGTGGCCAGCCTTTCATTTACTTTGAGGTGATTGACACGGATGCTACCGAACGCATTCGTGACTGGGAATACACCCCTTACGGGCTGGTTTCCGAGTTTGAATACAGCGTAACGGCTATGGGCAGCAAGTTCAACTGCGGCGGCAGCCTGAGCGACCTGGAGGATATCGCGGCTTATTCTTCCATGCTGCCTTCGGCATTCGCTGCGATTTTCACCGACAACCACGACAACCAGCGCGGCCATGGAGCCGGTGGGAGTTGTATCGTGGATCACCGGGATGGAACCCTCCATTGGTTGGCAAATATCTTTACCCTGGCTTACCCGTTTGGCTATCCCATGCTTACATCCAGCTATTACTGGACCACCAACCCCGACAGCCAGGCTTCCGACAGCCTCGGCCCGCCGAGTACGAATGATGGCGGCACAACCTGGGGGCCTGGGTTGGGCCTGGATGCCCGTCCGGTTTATGGGGTTGGCCAGGCAGCGGGTGAATTCCCAGAGAACTGCTCCATGGCTTACCCACTCGACACTCTCAATGCAGCCAACCTGGGATTGTGGGTTTGTGAACACCGCGACCTGGCCATTGGCAATATGGTGGGTTTCCGCCTGACGACTGCCGGGCAGCCCATTATCCACTGGCAAAATATGGGCGGCGCACCCAGCAACCATATTGCGTTCGGATTGGGCAGCCTCGGGTTTGTTGCCATCAACCGCACTTCTTCAGGCGCCACCAATACCTACACTACAGGGCTGCCCGATGGATCCTACTGCGATATCATCACCGGCCAGCGCTCGGAAGATGGCTTAAGCTGCACCGGGAATTCGGTGGTTGTGAGCGGCGGGCAAATTCAAAATTACAACCTTCCGGGGATGAGCGCCCTGGCAATCTATTCTGGTTCTGCTGTTAACCCAACACCCCCAACCCCTACACCCACGGCCACCCCTACGGATTTACCACCAACCCCAACCACTACGGCTACCCCCACCCCCACGCCAACCCATACAGCAACTGCTACGCCCACGGCCACCGCTACGGACGAGCTGCCAACCCCAACCGGAACAGCCACAGCCACAGCGACACCTACGCCAACCCATACGATTACCCCTACACCTACGGCCACCGCCACGGATGTGCCGCCAACCCCAACTGAAACAGCCACCCCGACTTCCACGCCAACACCCCCATCAACGGCCACCTCCACCCCCAGTGCGACTGCAGCACCGACAGAGACGGATACACCTACCCCGTCGGTAACTGCCACGCAAACAGAGACCCCAACCGCCACTAATGCACCCCCCACGCCGACAGTGATTCCGACGGAAACAGCGACCCCCACGCCAACCTTCACGGCTACAGCGACCTCCACTGAAACAACCACGCCAACTCCTTCGCCCACGCCCACCGAATCGGCCCCTACCTTAACGGCTGTTCCCACTGAAACAAACACCGCTGCCCCAACCGCCACATTCACCCCGACTTCCACACCCACACCCACACCAACGGATGAACCACCTACCCCAACCACCGGGTCAACGGAGACGAATACCCCCACTCCAACCGCAACAGTCACACCCACTGCGACTGCCACCGAGTCACTGCCTACCCCGACAGCAACCCCAACCCAAACCCCAACCGGGTTGGCTGCCCCCACCTCCACCGATACACCCGAACCTGTAGACCGGCCTCACAAGGTGTATTTGCCGCTGGTTCAAAAACCAGCCGCCCAAAACCTGGTTGAACCGCCTGCATTGTTGGATGAAAATTGGTTCCAAAAATTATGGAACCAGGTTGGGAACTGGCTTTTGGCCAGGTTTAACCGCTGACGTAGGCAGGCAGGTTGTTCTTTAAAACTTTTCCGTGCACCTGGTTCCATACCGGTGAAACTGTAATGGTTTCATCGGGTATAATCCAACATAATTACAGCCATGATCGAGAAAAAACTATCCCATATTGACGAAGAAGGGCGCGCCCGTATGGTGGATGTCGGTGCAAAACCCGATACGGAGCGCACCGCTGTGGCTCGCGGCGAAGTTCGGATGCGCCCTGAAACCCTGGCCGCCATCCAGGCCGGCACCCTCAAAAAAGGCGACCTGGTGGCAATTGCGGAAATTGCCGGGGTGATGGCGGCCAAGCGCACCGCAGATCTGATTCCGCTTTGTCATCCTTTGGCCCTTAACCAGGTTAAAGTTGAGGTGAAGCCCGACCCGGCCCTGCCAGGTGTGCAAATCATGGCCACCTGCAGAGTAACCGGAAAAACAGGTGTAGAAATGGAAGCGCTGACTGCGGTTTCCATCGCTGCCCTTACGGTGTACGACATGGCCAAAGCCCTGGAAAAAACCATGGTCATCCAAAACATTCGCCTCGTGGAGAAACATGGTGGGCAATCAGGGGACGTGGTTAATCCCTGACAAATAACCATAATGAGTTGGTGATTGATGCAAATTAAAGTCTTGTTTTTTGCCTTGTATCGGGATCTGGCTGGGGGCCGGGAATTTGAGGTGGAGGTTCCGGATGGCCTGACCGTTGGCCAGCTAAAGGCGTACCTCGAAACCAGGTTTCCAGGCCTGGCAGGAAAGCTGCCTTTTGCCTTGGCTGCTTTGGATAAAGGCTATGCCGAGAATGATGAGTTGGTAACTGGCAATTCGGAGGTGGCATTTTTCCCCCCAGTCAGCGGTGGCAGTTCGCCAGTGCTGCCCACAGTTTTTCAAATTACCGAAAACGAAATTGACTTAAATGGTCTGCTGGCCCAAATCACTTTGCCCAGCACCGGCGCGGCGGCGATATTCACCGGGATGGTGCGCGGCCAGACGGCCCGAGGCAGTACCCACGAAACCCAATACCTTGAATACGAAGCCTATATCCCCATGGCTGAAGCCAAAATGCAGCAAGTTGCCGCGGAAATTCGCCAGCAGTGGCCCACGGTTGAGGGTGTGGCCATTGTTCAGCGGGTAGGCCGGCTCTATCCAGGCACACCCACCGTACTGATTGCCTGCACCGCACCCCACAGGGATACGGGTGTTTTTGACGCTGCCCGTTATGGCATTGACCGGCTTAAGCAAATTGTTCCAATCTGGAAAAAAGAGGTCATGCCCGATGGGGAAAACCTTACAGAGGAATGGGTCCAGGGCGATTACATTCCAAAACCGGGTGAATAATGCTTCGCAGCCTCATTCATTGGTTTTCGCGATTCTTGCTGTTTTTATTGGGCTGGCGTGTGCAAATTTCTGGCCCTTTACCCCGCCGCTGCATTGTCCTCGGAGCGCCGCATACATCCAACTGGGACCTGGTTTTTGCGCTGTTGTTGATGGGCGTTACCCGCACCCGTTTCCACTGGATTGGTAAAAAAGAAATTTTTCGCTGGCCTGTTGCTGGCCTGTTCACGGCGTTGGGTGGAATCCCCGTCAACCGGCGGGTCAGGCAGGATTTTGTTGGCCAAATTGTGAGCATGTTTAACCAGGCCGACACTCTTCGGATTGCCATCGCCCCCGAAGGCACCCGCAGCCTGGCCCCCTACTGGCGGACTGGTTTTTACTACATGGCCTTGAACGCAGATGTTCCCATTGTGATGGCCTTTGTTGACGGAGGCCGGAAAATCGTTGGTTGGGGGAAAAGTTTTGTTCCCAGCGGAAACCTTTACCAGGATTTTGAAATTTTACAGCAGTTTTACGCAGATCACAAAGGGATTATTCCCCGCAACCAGGGCCCGGTGATCCCGGCGCCTCCGAAAGAACCCGTCCCGGCTGTGCCTGCTGAACCTTAACCCGCCCATACCCATTCAAAGTGAGCCAACTATGATGCAGCCCAAAACTCCCGGACAAATTTACTGCAGCAACTGCGGCCGGCCATACCCGGAAGGCACGCCCTACGCCTGCCCATTGTGCACGGGTGTGTACGAATTTTGGGAAGGGCTGCCCGGGTTTGACCCTGCCCGGATAGAAGAAAACCAGCCCGGCATCTGGCGCTACCGTCATACCTTTGGTTTGCCCCCAGGGGCACCGGTTATTTCGTTGAGTGAAGGCCGAACACCCTTCCATTGGGTTGAAGGCTTTGGCAGGCGGGTGGCCCTCAAGTTAGAATCCGAAAACCCGTCCGGCTCGCATAAAGACCGCGGTGTGGCGGTGATGACTGCTTTTCTAAAGGCCCGGGGTGTGCGGGCTGCTGTGGAAGATTCATCCGGTAATGCAGGGGCTTCTTTTGCGTTATATGCCCGGGCTGCTGGAATCCAGGCGCGAATCTATATTCCGGATTACGCATCTGGCCCTAAGCGAAACCAAATTGAAGCCTATGGGGCGGAAGTTTTCCCCATTTCGGGTGGACGACAGGCGGTTACGGATGCTGTGCGTAAGGCTGCAGCCGAAGGGGATGTATACGCCAGCCATGCCTATATGCCTTTTATGGAACCAGGCTATGCCACGCTGGCTTACGAGTTGGTTGAAGACCTGGGTTCTGCTCCCGGCACGGTGATTGTTCCAGCAGGGCAGGGTGGGCTGCTTCTGGGGCTTGCCAGTGGTTTTGAAAACCTGCGCCGCGCTGGCCTCATCCCGTCGCTGCCCCGCTTGGTGGGCGTGCAGGCCATTAAGTGTGCGCCCCTTTGGGCCGTTTCAACCATGGGCAGAGCGGGTTTGCAGTGGGTCTCCGAAGGTGAAACCCTTGCTGAAGGGGTTCGGGTGGTGTTCCCTGTGCGAGGAGACCGTTTACTTCAGGCGGTTGAATCTTCGGGCGGTGCGTTTTTGGCCGTAGAGGAAGATGCGATACTGCCTGGTCGCGACGAACTGGCTCGGCGGGGGTTTAAAGTAGAGCCAACCTCAGCGTTGGTTTGGGATGCCCTGGCTCAGCTTTCGGCCAGCCAGCTGCCCGAACCGGTTGTGTTGGTGCTCACGGGCGCGGGTTATAAATCTAATTTGCCCTTTAATGCCTGAACAATTAACCGCTGGAGAAATTATGTCAGACTTAAACCCTGCTTCGAAAGTTGTGATCACGGGAATGGGAACCATCAATCCTTTGGGTCATTCGGTGGCCGAGAGCTGGAAGGCGTGTCTTGCCGGCGTGTCTGGGGTTGGGCCAATTACCCGCTTTGATACTACCGACCACCTGGTGAAAATTGCCTGTGAAGTGAAAAACTACGAAGCAGGGAAATTCCTGGAACCCCGCGAAGCCCGCCGCCTGGATTATTTTGAACAATTCGCTCTGATTGCCGCTCGCGAAGCCTTGGAACAGTCGGGGCTGCAAATTTCCGAGTCGAACGCAGGCCGGGTGGGGGTCATTGTTTCGGCTGCCATTGGCGGCATTGATTCCCTTGAACAGGGCGTTCGCACCATGCTCGACCAGGGTCCGCGGCGCATCAGCCCATTTATGATTACGATGCTCATGCCAAATGGCGCAGCAGGCCTGATTAGCATTCAAACCGGGGCAAAAGGACCAGCGCTTTCGGTGGCTTCAGCCTGTGCTTCCGGGCAGGATGGAATCGGGTTGGCATGGTTGTTAATTCGCGCTGGAATCATTGATGCTGCCATTGCCGGGGCAGCCGAATCCACCATAGTTCCGGTGGGGGTGGGGGCTTTTGACCGCCTGGGCGCCATGTCACGCCGCAGTGACGATTTCAGCATGACTCCCCAACCCTTCGATCGCAATCGCGATGGGTTGGTGATGGGAGAAGGAGCAGGTATTTTGGTTCTCGAACGGGAAGAGCATGCCCGCGCACGCGGGGCAAATATCCTGGCCGAACTGGCGGGGTATGCTTCCAGTTCGGATTCATTCCATGTCACCGCCCCTTCGGAAGATGGGGCAGGCGGTGCTGCAGCCATGCGCCTGGCGCTCCAGGCTGCCCGGGTTAATCCGGATGAAGTGGGCTACATCAATGCCCACGGCACAGCCACCCCACTTAACGATTTATCGGAAACGCGTGCCATTAAAGCCGCGTTTGGAGCGTTGGCCTACCGCATTCCGGTTTCTTCCACAAAGTCCATGACAGGCCATATGATGGGCGCAACAGGCGCGCTGGAAACGATTTTTTGTGTCAATGCGGTGCGCGAAGGCATCTTGCCCCCCACCATTCACTACGAAACCCCCGATCCCGAATGTGATTTGGATTACGTCCCCAACCAGGCACGCGCGGCCAAAATGAACACTGCCATCAGCAATGCCTTTGGCTTTGGCGGACATAATGCGGTGTTGGTTGTACGGAAGTATTAAGCCAGCGTTGGTTTAGCCATCCCAGGCTGCAGCATTGGCTGCAGCAAATGCGACACCGACCATACTCCGTCCGGTGTGTGCTCCCAATACCAAAGACATGGGGCCCATCGGAAGCCAGGTGCATTGAAAGCGACCCTCAATCAGGCTGCGCAGTTCTGCTGCACCTTCCGGGTTGAAAGCATGCAGCACCTGAACCCGAATTGCCGAACCCTCGGCATGGAATTTTGTGATGTGGTCAGACAGGCTTTGTAATGCCCTTTGGAAAGTGCGGGCCTGGGTAATTTGTACGTAAGTCCCTTTGACTTTTTCAACCCCAATCACAGGTTTGATGTTCAATAAGTTTGCAATCACCCCCTTCATGTGGCTGATGCGCCCACCATGGATGAGGTATTTCAGTTCTTTTAAGGAGTAAACACTTTCACTTGCCGCACTGATTTTCTGAACGATATTCAACGAAGCCGAAAGAGATGCGCCTTTTTTAAAAGCCCGGGCTGCAGCAACCACCTGCCAACCCGCTGCTGCCGAGAGGGTTTTTGCGTCTACATGGGTAACCTTGGCTTCGGGAACCAGTTCCGCCCCAGCCAGAGCCGCATTGTAAGTTCCGCTCAAGCCGGAACTGATGTGGACAGATAGGATGTTGGGGTCTGTTTCCGCCAGTTTTCGATACATGGCAGCGAAGTCCCCGGCGGATGGGGTAGAGGTTGTCGGTAAGCCATTGGTGGATTCCAGCAGGGTGTAGAAATCCTCGTGTTGAATGTCGATCCCTTCTCGGTAGGTTTTTCCATCCAGGGTTACATACAGTGGCACAATATGGATATTCAGTTCTTTGGCTTCTTCCTGGCTGATATAGATATCGGTTCCGCTGTCCGTTACAATTTGCATTCCATTTTCTCCTGGAGTATTTTCATGCTCCCAATTCAGGCACCCGGATTTGTGACGCATGTAAGCGCTTGCACATATTATACCTGAGTGACGATTGAGGAAGGTGAATTTTTTTGAATTTATGGGGCTGCCAGTTTTGCTTTCTTGATCCAGCCTCTTTAGAAAGCCAGTTTTTTGCGGTAAAATTGATCCGTTCAGTTGTTGTCTTGGTGTGGCATTCTTAAATCGTTCGCCGCTGCCTGGCATGTGAAAGCCCTGGTTCAATGAGCCGCCCGTTTGTGTAAAAGCAGAGCTTTCCCGTTCACAGTCAGTCCCATAACTACGCGCCAACCCTTTTTCCTGGCCTGGATGGCGAACCAGGTCAGAAAGTACGTCCGCAGGGCTCTGCGGGAAAGGACTGTATCTGTGGCTTTTAAACCTTTATCTGAAGATAGCGCACCCAATTCTGCAAATGGTTCCCAAATGGTTTCTGAGCAGCCTGATGATTTCGCCAGGAGGTTAAAACTGCCTTTTCAAGAGCCGGCCCTCCTGGTTCGAGCGCTGACCCATCGTTCTTATGTCAATGAAAATTCAACCGCAGTAGAAGATAACGAACGGTTGGAATTTCTTGGGGATGCCGTGCTCGATTTTTTAGTAGCCGCCTGGTTATACAGCCGCTACCCAGAGATGCGCGAGGGAGAGTTAACCCGCCTTCGGGCTGCATTGGTAGATACCAATCAGCTGGCCGCATTTGCTCGCAACCTGGAATTCGGCCAGGCGCTGCGCCTGGGGCGAGGAGAGCTGGAGGGTGGCGGCCGGGATCGAGACTCGCTCTTATGCGGTGCATTTGAAGCCGTCGTAGGTGCACTCTACCTTGACCAGGGCATCCAGGCTGTGAAAGATTTCATCCATCCCCTCCTAACTGAGGCAACCCAAGACGCCCTCCTTCGCCAGCGCGATAAAGACCCCAAGAGCAGGCTGCAAGAATGGTCTCAAAGTGGTGGGCAAGGCATTCCCCTGTACCGTTTGGTAGAATCCACCGGACCAGACCATGCCCGATTTTTCAAAATGGAGGTTTCTGTGGCCGGTGTGGTCCTTGCCGAGGGCAGCGGACCCAGCAAGCAGGTTGCCTCAATGAATGCTGCCCGGAATGCCCTGGCAGGGCTGGGTATCGAATAATTTTCTTTATAAAGGATTCTCCTGGATGACGCGTTTAAAATCTTTAGAACTGGTCGGGTATAAAACCTTTGCTTCGAAAACCCTGTTTGAGTTTGGGGAAAAAATCACCGCTATCGTCGGCCCGAACGGGTCAGGGAAATCAAATATTGCTGATGCGCTGCGCTGGGTGTTGGGTGAACAAACCTACAGTATGCTGCGTGGGCGGAAAACTGAAGATATGATTTTTTCGGGTTCCGAGCAGCGCGCTCGGGCTGGCATGGCTTCGGCAGCTCTGTTGTTTGACAATACTTCGGGTTGGCTTCCGATTGATTACAGTGAAGTGGGAATAAACCGCCGCGCCTATCGCGATGGCAGCAATGAATACCTGGTGAATGGCCAAAAAGTGCGTTTAAAAGACGTGAACGAAATTTTAGGGCGCACCGGGTTGGCAGAACAAACCTATACCATTATCGGGCAGGGCCTGGTAGACCGGGTTCTTTCCCTTAAGCCCGAAGAACGCCGGGCACTATTTGAAGACGCCGCAGGCATTGGTTTATACCGCAGCCGGCGCGATGAGGCCCTGCGGCGGCTGGAAGCTACCCGCCGCAACCTTGACCGGGTTGAGGATATTTTGGCCGAACTCCGCCCGCGCTTAAAAAGCCTGGAACGCCAGGCCCGGCGCACTTTGGAATACCAGCAGGTGCGCACCGATTTGCTCGTTTTGCTGCGCGAGTGGTACGGATATCACTGGCGGCGAGATCAGTTGGATTTAACCCGCTCTCGCGAGAATGCTCGCCAACAGGATGCAGCGCTCCAGGCTGCCCGCACCGAACAAACCCGCCTCAGCGCCCAATCCACCGCTTTGCGCGACCGGATCCACCGGCTGCGCTCCCAGGTGAATGCCTGGCATCGCGAACTGGCCGAACTGCACAACCAGTGGGAAGCCGCAAGCCGGGAAAGCGCTGTTGCCCAGGAGCGGCAGCGAGCCACCTTGGAGCGGCGCAGCCGGGTTGAAGCGGAGTTAAGCCAGTTAGACCAGGAAGTTGCCCTCAATCAGGAAAGGCTTATCCAGGCCCAGGCAGAGGTAGAAGCCCTGGCTGGCCAGGTAAACGAAGCCCGGAGCCAGGTGAACGCAGGCCGCGAGGCTTTGGCGCAGCGCCGGGCACAGCGCAGCGCTGCGATCAAAGCATTGGAAGAAGCCCGGTCTCGCCTTGAAGCCCTGAACAACCGCCGTATCCAGGTGGAAGTTCGCCAGGGAGAGGCACAAAACCGGCTTGCTCACGATGAAAACGCCCTGGCAGAAGCCGAGCAAGCCCTAAAAACTGCCGAGAATGCTTTGCGGAAAACCGTACAGCAGGTGGAAATTACCCAAACCGGCGTATCCCAGGCGATTGTTGGGCGAACGCAGGCAGAAGAAATGCTCAAAACCCACCGCGAGCAGATGAGCGGGATGGAAACCCAAACCCGCTCGGAACGCGCTGCACGAGATGAACTGGAGCGCACCCAGGCCCGGCTGCAGGCCCAGTTGGAAGTTTTAGACCAGGCAGAGCAAAGCCTTGCTGGGTATGCCGATGGCGCCCGTTGGCTGCTTGAGGCGGCCCGAAAGGGGAAACTAAGCGGCGTGTTAGGCGCATTCAGCAGCCAATTGGACGTGCCCGCGGCCTATGAAACCCCCATTGCTGCCGTGTTGGGAGAAGCAGTGGATGCGGTTCTGCTTGAAGCTGCCCAGGCTGTTGAAACCACGGCCCCGTTGAAAGATGGGATCGCGCTTCCTTCTGCACTGGTAATTCAGGCCCTCACCTTGCTTGAACAATCCGAAGCCCGGGCTACACTGCTGCCTCTGGCTTACCTTGCCCCACCGGAACCTCTTTCTGAAGACCTTTTGACCCATCCGGGCTGCCTGGGGATTGCCTCGCGCCTGGTGAAAACCGGGCCGAAATTCCGTCCGGTGGTAGATTTGCTGTTAGGCCGGGTTTTGGTGGTTCAAAACCGCCAGGCTGCAATTTCTGTGCTCCCCTTGCTTTCTCCAGGGGCCCGGGTGGTCACGTTGAAGGCTGAAGTTTTTTATGCGGAAGGGCAGGTTTCCGCGGGTGGAATGCTGCCAGGGGCGGGATCTGCTGCGGCGAATTCATCCCGGCGAACTGCAGCATCCACCTTGGGCCGCCAGCGCCAGCGTCGTGAGTTGTCGGAAGCCCTTAAACAAAACCGTTCTGCCTTGCAGATGGCAGCCCAGAAATTGGAAAACCTGGCTTCAGAATATCAGGCTTTGCAATCTGTGGAAAAACAGCTCCAAACCAGCCTGGACACTGCCCGCCGGCAAGAAAACGAAGCCAGGGCTGCCTTGCGCTTCGCTCAGGAATCCCAGGCGGGTGCAGAGCGTCAGCGCGATTGGCAGCGAAAGCAGGTGGAAAACCTGCGCCAGGGCATTCAGCAAAGCCAGCTTCGCTTACGCGAACTGGCCGACCAACGGAGTTCGATGGATGGAGAGAGCGAAAAAGCCAACCAGCAGGTCCGGGAATATACTGCCGAGCTTGCCAACCTCCCCCTGGATGAACTTGAAACCAATTTGCGCCATTGGGAAACCCAATTCGCCGTTGCTAACCGGGCTGTTGAAGACGCCAACCGCCGGCGAGGGGAACGCGAACAGCTGTTCGCTGCCAATACAGACCGGCGTGCCACCCGCCGCCAACAGCTTGCCGACCTGGAGCGAGATCTTGCCGCCATGCAGGCTGCCAGAGAAAAAAACCGCACGGAAAGTGCAGCCCTGGACGAACAAATTGGTGCGCTGCAAACCCTCATTCAGCCCGGTGAATCGGAGCTCGCCGCCTTGGAACAAGAGCAGGAAATCCATGGTCTGGCTGAAGCAGAGGCCATTAAATCTCTGGCAATTGCCGAACGGGCGGCTTCATCTGCCCAGCTTGCTTTTAGCCGGGCACAAGAATCGCTTGATACCCTGCGCAGCCGGATTGAGGAAGATTTCGGGCTGGTGGAATTTGTTTATGAGGATGAAATTGTTGGCCAGTCGCCTTTGCCCATGGGAACCATGGTCGAACGTTTGCCTGTAGTGAAAGAACTCGCCCCAGACCTGGGAGAAAACATAAAACGCATGCGGGCTCAACTGCGCCGTATGGAGCCTGTTAACTTTGAAGCCCAAAAAGAATACGAAGAAGTCAACGAGCGCCATACCTTTTTGGTTGAACAGGTTGCAGACCTGGAAAAGGCCGAAGTCAGTATTAAAGAGATTATTGGTGAACTGGATATGGTGATGGAAATCACCTTCCGGAAAACCTTCGAGGCGGTGGCCAGGGAGTTTCGTGAGTTTTTTACCCGTTTGTTTGGGGGTGGTTCCGCCCGGTTGGTGTTGACGCTGCCCGATGATATGACCTCAACGGGTGTGGATATTGATGCCCGGCTGCCCGGCAAACGTTCGCAAGGGTTGGCTTTGCTTTCAGGCGGCGAAAGAAGCCTGACTGCCACCGCATTGGTTTTTTCATTGATAAAGGTTTCTTCGGTGCCTTTTTGCGTGTTAGATGAAGTGGATGCAATGTTGGATGAAGCCAATGTCAACCGCTTTGCGGATGTACTGCGGGAGTTAAGCCAGACAACCCAGTTCATTGTGATTACCCATAACCGCAACACGGTTCAGGTGGCTGATGTGATTTATGGCGTTACCATGGGGCGCGATTCGACCAGCCAGGTGCTTTCCCTGCGGATGGATGAAGTAGAAGAACGCTTAAAGGCATAATCCGGCAGCGACATCTCCCCAAGGTTCACCTGCGGATTGAACACAAAAAAACAGGGCTGATTTTTACATCAGCCCTGTTTTTCAAAATAATCGTTTGGAAGGGTCAGGGAGTGGGGGTTTCCGTTGGTGCGAGAGGGGTGGTCAGAAGGAATTGGCTGAGGTATTGCTCTGCGTATCCTTCAGGAATTGCCGGGCTGGTGGGTACGCGGTCGGCCCAATATTCTCTAATTTCAACACCAGTGCCACTCCGGCCAGCGTCTAACCATTCCGTGAAGGTTGTATCGCGCAGGTTTTCGAAGGCAAACCCGCTGATGGGGCGCTCTTCCATGCCGAGTTTCTGAATGATATGGAAACCGAATTGGGATTGGACAGGCTCGCTAATCTCGCCCAGTTCCAAATCCCACGCGGCGGTTTCGAACTCGCTGACCATCATATTGCGGCCAAACCAGCCCAGGTCGCCAGAACGTGCAGCCGAACCGGTATCAATGGAGACTTCGCGTGCGACTTCGCCAAAATCCTCGCCAGCATCCAGCCGCCCAATCACTTCCAGGGCCAGCTCTTCGGTATCTACCAGGATGTGCCGAGCCCAAACCTGTTCTTCAACGGCGGGCAGGTCGGCGGTCAGCGCATCGCGCAGTTTTTCGCGATAAAGCTGCGATTCGACAATTGTGCGCAAATCTTTTTCGCTGACGCTCACATCGGCTCTGAGGGTGTCCAGGGTTTGGTCATACAATTCCTGGAATGCTTCTTCGGTGAAGGGGGTGGCAGTGGGCGCCGGGGTGGGGGTGTCAACCGGTGGCAGGCTGGTGGCGGTGGGGCCTTCTGTTGGGGCAGCCGTGGGCAGTTGGGTTGGGGTGGCAGTGATGATTGCCAGCTGCTCGGGGGAAAGGGTGGACGTCGGGGCGGCGGTTGGCGACGTGGTTGGGGTGGGTGTGCCATCCGCGTAATACCCGAAAAATTCTTCCATGCCTTTGTCAATTTCACCTTCGGTGACCGAGATGCCCCGTTTGGATGCTTCCTGCCGGATCAGCCGGTCTTCAATCAGCTGATTGAGAACTTCGCGACCCAGGGTAGTTGGGTCTAATTGGAGTTCAATCTGGTCCAGGGAATTTTGGAAAAACGCCAGGGTGTTGGCGTCGTTGAGGAACAGCCGCATGGTATCCAGGGTATTCAGGTAGCGGGCAACCAGATTGCGGCGCTGGTACCGGGCCAGGGTTTGGAACTCGCGGGTGGTGATGGTATCCCCATTGACCACAGCAACGGGCTGGTTGGGGCGGATAATACCGTTCACGACAAACCCGGCTGCCAGGATGATGACCAGCACAGTGAGGACGAGACCGCTGCCGAGCAGAATCAGGCGCTGCTGGCGGCTTTCGCGGCTCTTACGGGCTTCCAGTTTGCGGTTCAGGGTTAGGTTTTCTTCGCGTTTAGCCATAACAATACCTCGATTTTACGGCCACTGGGCCGCTTATTAGCATCATACCGCTGAAAACCAGGCGCGTAAACGGCCAAGGCCGCGCTTTGCCTGGTTTGGGAATTAGTGCAGAACCTCGCCAATGAATGGCAGCAGGGCGATATGGCGGGCGCGTTTCACAGCCAGGGCAACTTCGCGCTGGTGCCGGGCACAGGCGCCCGTCTGGCGGCGGGGGCGAATTTTGCCGCTCTCAGAGATGTAGCGTTTGAGCAGGTCTACGTTTTTGTAATCAATTTTGGTCTCGGTTTCCGAGCAAAACTGGCAGGTGCGGGGGCGGGTGTAGCGGAAGTTGGATGCGCCGGGTCTGCGGGGGGGTCTTTCGTTCATGGTGAAACTCCTCTTGTTTTCGGGTAAAAAATTCCTAGGTTTTCTCAGGATTTAATTTAGAAGGGAAATTCGTCAAAGTCGTCTTCAGTATCAATGTGCTCATCTATATCCAGGTCTTCATCTTCATGAATGCTGCCGTTCTCTCGCCGTTCGCTGAGGATGAGCATTTCATTGGCGATTACTTCGGTTATGCTGCGTTTGCTACCGTTTCCATCGTCCCAACGGCGGGTTTGCAGGCGGCCCTCAATGTAGACTCTGTGCCCTTTCGCCAGGTATTGGTGGCAAATTTCTGCAAGGCGGTCCCAGGCCACAACATTGAACCATTCAGTTTCCGAACGTTTATCGCCGTCCTGGGTGGTCCAATTGCGGCTGGTAGCCACGCTGAATTTTGTGCGTGGGTGACCAGAAGGTGTGTAGCGCATTTCTGGGTCACGCCCCAAGCGGCCAATAATCATCACCTTGTTCAAATCTCTCATTTCGTTTCCTTTTCAGCCAAACTCTCAAAAATAAAAATTTCGCTTGCCCTGGTTAACAGGTAATAAAAGGGATTTCTGAAAAAGCAGCCAGGGATAAATTGAACGGATTAGCCAGGTTGCCACAAAGATGCCTGCAACACTAAACCGGCCTAGGCAAACCCCAGGCGCGTTCAAAAGGCTGGGCTGCTTTAGCCCGTGCGAGTCATTTATTCGACGCGGGTGATCAGGAAGCGCATCACGGGTTCGAGCAGGTTGAAATTGCGTTCCAGCGTGATGCAGGCTTTGGGTTCCATTTCCGCTTCGATGTAAATGTAATTCCCTTCACTTTTCTTGCGGATGGGGTAAGCCAGCTGCTTCTTGCCCCAGGGCTGGGCCTTGGTGATTTTGCCGCCGTTTTCGGTAATCCAACCGGAAACGCGTTCGTTCAACTCGGCCAGGGGGGCTTCATCCATCTCTGGATGAACAATATAAATGATTTCGTACTGGTGCATAAGGTATCTCCTTTCCTTGGATTTTAGCCCCTGCACACACAGGGGCGGAAAGCACGAAGCAAAATTTTAGCACGCTTGGGGGAATTTGTACAGAGTGGTTTCGCGAAATGTTTCAGGGATCCTCTTTTGAACGGATAATTCGGGTGCTGAAGGGTGCCAATTCGTTGGCTTCGATTACCTGGTCATCTCGGGTAAGTGATCCCAGGTAAGCCCGGCTGCCGGCCTCGGCAATCCAACCCCCAAGATTAAAGGGCAGGGGGCCATCTGCTGCAATCCATTCCCCGTTATATTTTCGGGCCAGGTGCAGGTGTGTTCCGGTTGCATAGCCACCTTCGCATGAAGGGTAGCCCAAAAAGTCGCCCGTGGTGACCCAGGTGCCTTCAGAAATGCGGTTCTCGGTGGCCAGGTGCAGGTAAACCAGCGCCCAACCGGTTTGTTCAGCACCATCGCCATCCAGGTCAATTACAATGACTCCCCGTCCAGAGCGCACCACCAGGCCTGGGGCTGAAGCCAACACCCAATGTTCCGACTTGACACATCCCGATTCTGTAGCTGCGGGGGCGAAATCCAGCGCGGCATACGAGCCCTCCCTTTCCCAGGCACCGTGGGGTCCCCCTGTGAAAGCCCAAACCTGGTTTCGTAAAAAGGGCAATATCAGCGCGGGTTGAGAGACCTGCCGGGGAAAGATGGGTTCAAACTGTTGGGCTCGCAGCCACATGCTGCCAAACATTTGCTCGTGGAGGGCAGACCATCCTGAAGTGGGGTCTATCGCCCTGGCGAATTCGGCGCTGGTCAGCTCTTGGGCGAAGTAATAATATAAAGCGGCTGTGCCTGCGTTCAAATCCGGGGCAAGCCGAATTTGAATGCCATCCTGGAAGGCTACACTGGTCAACCGGCCTTCCCGCCAGCCATAATAACCAATCGAAAGCTGGTTTACCACTAACACAAGCTGGCGGAACAAGCCTTTGTAGCGGTCTTCTACTACGCCCATAGGAAACTCATCTGGCGTGGTTTGTTGGCCTAACACCATGCCGCTGCGGAATTCCAGAAGTGAAAGAAGCAGCCGAGGATTGATGGAGTTTTCCAAAGCGACCCTTTTCACAATTTCTGCCCCGCTGGTGGTTCCAGTGCTGCCAAGGTACTCTCGGAAACTTGCCAGGTCGCCCCCCGCTCCTTCGACAAACTCGGTTACAGAAAAATCCAGGGCGGTGGGTGAGAAGATGACTTCGCTGTCGGGAATTAATTTTTGAGATGGGCTGGTATTGTAAATCCTTCGTGGAATTATCAGTAACTGGCCGGGGTTGAGCAGTCCGGTTTCTTGGATGGGGTCTGGGGAAGTGATTTCCCCTGCCAAAACTGAAAAGCGCACCGAAACAACGTCCAGGGTATCACCGGCCTGGGTGTAATACAAAAACGGTGAGGTATCCACAATGCCAGCCGGTGGGGTGACAATCAGTGGCAAGGGGGTGGGGTTATTGGGGTCAGGAGAAGTTTGACCCGATGCTGACCCGGTCAGGCTTGGGTCGGGGGTGGGGGTCAGGGCCAGGGTTTCAATGTCCAGCGGGGGGGCGGGGGTGTTGGTCAGCCATTGGATGGCGGTTGGCGCAGCCTGGATGGTGCGCGATTCAATGACGGGTATATTACAAGCCAGGCCGCTGGCCACCAGGGCAGCCACGGCCAGGACAAGCTTGAGTTTAGCGAGAGATTTCATTGATTTCAAAAGGCCCATTCCATGCCTCAATCACAATCCCATCCTTGATTAAATTGCCATTGTACAGCTCTCCGGTGCCGACGGAGAGCCAGCCATCCATAATAAAGGGGATGCCAGGTTGATCTGCGGGTATCCACTCTCCATTATACTTGCGGGCAAGGTGAACGTGGGTGCCGTTAGAAATACCCCCTTCACAAGAGGGATGACCAATCAGGTCGCCGGCCTGGACGTAGCGGTTTGCGTCCACCCGCCCACGCGTTGCAATGTGCAGATACAGGACCGACCACCCCGTGGTTTCCAGTCCGTCTCCATCCAGGTCGAGTACCACGCTGCCATCGCTGGCCCTGGAGATATAGCCGTCTGCAACTGCGGTCACCCAGGCTTCGCTTTGGCTGCAGCCGCCAGAATCTTCTGGGGCGAAATCCAGGGCAGACCAGGCAGAACCACTGTCCCATGCATGGTGAGGGCCGCCGGTAAAATACCACTTTACCCCCGGCTCGAAGGGTAGTTGAAATTCGGGTTGGGTGATGCCTGCCGGGACTACCTCGTCGAACCCGTGGACAAAGGGGTTCTCAAAAAAACGGGTATAGGTTGCAAAAACACCGTCTGGCCCGGTGGCTGTTTGCCAGGTTTCCAGGGTGCTCAGCTGGCTAAACAGGTTGTGGACGGCGGCGGTTCCTGCGTTGACGGTTGGGTTTGCCAGAACCAGGGCGCCATCAGCCAGGCGAAATGCTGCGGGGGGGGCGCCAACGCGCCAAGTATAGTATCCCAGGTTGAGTTGGTTGGCCGCCCAGGCAAGTTGCCGGTATAACCCCTCACGCAGGGGGTCATTGTGCCCAATCGGGTACACGGCAAAAAATTCAGACACTTCTGGGCTGCTTAACCAACCACTTTGGTATTCTAAAATTGCCAGCAGCAAGCGTGGATTGACGGAATAGTTTTGGGCAACCATTTGAACAATTTGTGCCCCTGTGAAGATATCGTCCCCGATTTCTTCAAGGTACTGCGCGAGGTAGCCCTTTGAGGTAAGAATATAACCTTCTACGTTGAAGGTTGCTGTGTTTGGGCCATACACAAGCTCGGAATTAGGTAGTATTTTGAAGGCTGGGGCTGTTTCAGCGGGAATTGGGGGCGGAATGACCAGAAGCTGGTTGACGGAAAGCAAGTTGGGGTTGGCGAGCTGGTTGGCGTCTACGAGCTGCTCCAGCGTTACTGTGTGTTCCTGTGCAATACGCATCAGGGTATCTCCGGATTTCACCAGGTACTCAAGCGAGTTATTGCGCAGTGAGGGTACCGGGTGAGGACTGTCTGGGGTGGGTTCGCCCAGGGGAAGGCTGGCAGATTCGGGTTGGGTGGGCAGCAAAACCGCTGCGGTTGGGTATGGTTCGCTGCCAGGAGCAGTTGTGGCATTTGCCACAATTCTTGCAGTTGGGGCTGGCTGGTATGCATTGGCATCTATATTTGCGGGTCGCACACAACCGCTGGCAAAGACCCAACCTATGCCAATCATTACAAGTAGACTGGTGATGGATTTCAATCTCATACTCCCAAAATTGTAACCGAAAAATGGACCCGGATAAACTTCTGGGGATGATGATTTTCTCATTTGACATCCGTTGTTTTCAGGTATAATCCCCGGTCGCGCTGCCGCCAGGCAGAATGCCAACTTTGATAACGACTCACCGGTTCGCCAGGATATGGATGGATTGGGGTTGGGAAGTTGCAGCTATGTTTTGTTGAATGGGAAAAGAAAGTGCTAAGTTTTTCTGAAAAGCATATGACGGATCATTCCAATCGAGTTTCTCTTTTTAACCATTGGGCGCCTGGTTATGACGCTGATACCAACTTTGGGTTGAATGAATTTCCATTTGGTGGGTACCAGGCGGTTTTAGACGCTGTTCTAAATCAGGCGGCGGTTGCCCCTTACATGGATATTTTAGACCTGGGCAGCGGCACAGGCAACCTTTCTACCCGGTTTGTTAATGCCGACTGCCAGGTAACCGGGTTAGATTTTGCATTGGAAATGGTGCGAAAAGCCCAAACCAAACTTCCCCAGGCTCGTTTTTTACGGGCGGATATTTTGGATACCTGGCCCGAGCCGCTCCAACGGCGCTTTGACCGGGTGGTTTCGGGTTATGTTTTCCATGAGTTTCCACTGGCTGAGAAGATTTCACTCGTTCACCGGATTGTGGAACACCACCTGCATGCTGGGGGCAGGTTGGTCATTGGGGATATCAGCTTTTCCAGCCGAGAGGCTCGTTCTGCAGCGCATCAACGCTATGGATCCGTTTGGGATGAAGATGAGTATTATTGGGCAGCCGACGAAACCCTGATGGCGTTGGATGCTGCTCGGTTAAACATGGCTTATACCCAGGTTGCCCCCACAGCTGGAATTTACGTTTTCACCCTTAAATAACTACTTAAAATACTACCGACCAGGGTGAGGGGGGCACCCTGGTCGGTAGTGACCATAATATACACCTGTGCGATTTCTTTGTCAAGGATTTTTTTAACGAATTTTTTCGAAAATGGTTTCCGTTACTTTACCCCAATGAGAAAGGCTTCTGCCAGCCGCGAAGTGGCAATTTGCAAACGTTCTGGGGTGTTGTTGCTGAAATTCAAGCGAAGATTATTTCGGCGTTGACCGGTTACATCAAAAGCGAGGCCGGGAATATAGATGACATGGCGGTCCAACGCCTGTTCGAACAGTGCGTGAGCATCCACATCCTCTGGAAAACTCATCCAGGTGAACAGTCCGCCCGCAGGTATGGTCCAGGTGGCTGTGCCAGAAAAATGGGTTTCCAACCCATCCAAAAGCGCATTGCGTCGCCGCTTGTTTTCGGCGTTCAGTCGTTCCAGGTGGGGTTCGAGCAGGCCCTCATTTAAGAAAGCTGCGGTAGCCCTTTGGGTGAGGGTGGAGGTTTCCAGGTCGGTGGCCTCGCGCAGGGTTTGGATTTTCAAGGAAAGCTGTTTGGGGGCAATAATCCAACCCAACCGCAGGGCGGGTGCCAACATTTTCGAGAAAGAACCCATGTAAAACACCCAGCCTTCCTGGTCGTAGGCTTTGATTGGCGGCAGCATTTCCCCTTCAAAACGCAGGGCGGAATAGGGGTCATCTTCAATTACGGGTACTTCATATGTCGCAGCCAGGGCTGCGATGCGTTCCCGTTTTTCTGCAGTCAGGCTGACCCCTAAGGGGTTATGAAAATCGGGAATAATCACCGCCAGTTTCGGGCGAGGTTCTTTTTTGAAAATTTCTTCAAGGGCATCTACATCTGCCCCGGTTGCCAAATCTACCGGAATCGGGCGGATATGGGCACCGCGTCCCTGGGTGGCCTGCTGCACCCCGGTAAAAGTAAACGTTTCGATTGCCGCCGTGTCTCCAGGGTTAAGCAGCAGGCGGGAAAGCAAGGTTAATCCATATTGGTTGCCGTTGGTGAGCCAAACCTGTTCAGCGGTGCAATCCACACCCCTGCGCTGCATATAGGCTGCAATCCAGGCGCGGAGGGGTTCGTATTGTGAACTGTATTGCAGGGCTTTGGGACCATCGCGCTTCAGCACCATTTCAAGGCAGTGTTGATATTCTTCAAGAGGCAGCAGTTCGCCAGCCGGAAGCCCGCCAGCCAGCGAGATGGTTTGAGGGGAATTATCTAGCTTCAATAAATCGCGAATGATGGAGCGCTGGAGCTGCGCAACTTCGGAACTTAATTGGAATTCCATGGGATCAATCTCCGAAAATGGGTTATTCGACTGCCAGCGGCAGTGCTGTGGTGGCTTTTACCTCAGACAGCACCAGGCTGGTGTAAATTCGGGCAACACCAGGAATGGGGGTTAGTCGGTTAACGACAAAATTCTCCAGATCTTTGCGGTTGTGGATGACCACTTTTAACAGGTAGTCATATTCTCCGGTGATGTGGTGGCATTCCAGGACTTCAGGAATCTCTTTTACAGCCGCTCTGAAGTGGGCTACATGTTCTGCGGTGTGCATTTGCAGCCCAACATTGATAAAGCAGAGCATATCAAAACCGGCTTTTTCGGGGTCAACCAGGGCGACATATTTTCGGATGTAGCCTTGTTCTTCCAACCGCTTAAGACGGGCATGGGTAGCCGGGGGAGAAAGGTTCACCCTCCTGGCCAGTTCTGCATTGCTGGTGCGCCCTTCGGCCTGCAGCAGGCGTAAAATGGATTTATCCAGCGAATCTAATCCTTCGGATGAAGATTGTTCAGTCATAACAGCCTCTTAGGTGTTTATTATAAGTGATATTACCACAAATTCCGAAATAAATAAATGATATTTTACAAATTTACGAATAAATAAATTTGAGAAAAATGTGTTTTTGGAAATGCTCAGTCCTGCCCCCTTTCTATGAGTCCTCTTGAATGCAGCGATATGCCCGGAAATACAAAAGCCCCCCGGTGAATCATCCGGGGGGCTGGATCGTACAATTTTCGGGGGTTGGATTTCAGGCGGCAGTGGCAGCAGGGGTCCGGCGCAGGCGATAGGCCTCTGCAAAGCTAATCAGGCGGCGGCCTTCTTCATCCCACAGGTGCGTAAACATGGTGCGCATCCCAGTCCAAAAGGTGAGGGTGTAGGCTTTTTGGAACATAGGTGTTTCTTTATAAGCCTTTTCCAGTAAATAATTGGGGATTTTCGGGGCAAGGTGGTGAATGTGGTGGAAGCCGATATTCCCGGAAAACCACTGGAGTACTCGCGGCAGTTTAAGGTAAGATGCACCTTCGAGGGCCGCTTTTTCGTAGTCCCACTCTTTGTGGCGCCGCCAGTAGGTGTCTTCAAATTGGTGTTGGATCCAAAACAGCCACACCCCGGCCGTAGAAGCGAAGATGGTGATGACCAGGTACATGAGTAAAAACCGGCCGTAGCCCATCAGCGCGCCCCCCACAAGAAGCATCAGGGCGATACCCAGGTTGGTCAGGTGAACGCTGCGGCGTTCTTTTTTCCATTCTTTGGGGGTTTCCACCGGCAGCCTGTGCACCACGACAAATAAAAGGGTGGAGGAGATGCCAAACATGAACAGGGGGTTGCGGTAGACCCGGTATAACAATCGGCGATACCAGGGAAGGGCAAAGTATTCATCCACCGTCAAGGTGTCCACATCCCCTATGCCGCGCAGGTCCAGGTCACCAGCGGTAGCGTGGTGAATGGCATGGCTTTTGCGCCAGCGAAAATAGGGTGTGAGGGTGAAAATACCCAGGATAACACCCAGGATATCGTTCCATTTTGTGCTGGGCAAGAAAGAGTTGTGGCCGCAGTCGTGTTGGATGATGAACAGGCGAACCATGAACCCGGCGCTTAAAATTGCCACCGGGAGAAAAAGCCAGAAAGAGTACTGCATTGCGTAATAGTTCACAGCGAAAAGTGCCAGGTATGGCACAGCCGTGTTGATCAACTGCCAGATGGCTTTGCGTGTATCTGCCCGCTGGTACTTTTTGACAATTTGCACCCATTCGCGGTTTTTTGATTCCATTATTTTACAAACTCCTGTAATTGGTTGAGAATGGCCTTATTTTACTGGATTAATCTTTGAGAGAAGTTAATAAGTTGATGATGATTTCTGGGGAGGATTATCATAATGATGGCTGGTTTAATCCCCTGGGGATGGATTTTGGCTGGTGGGTGGGTGCCCGAGCTGCAGGTTTTTACGTTCTGCAGCAGGCAGACTTAAAACAACCAGCCGGTAAGAGTCCTCAATCAAGTTTATCAGTTCCTCTTCTGGAACATCGCCGTCCAGTTCGATGGTGATCCAGTGTTTTTTGTTCAGGTGATACCCGGGTGTGATGGATTTAAAGTAAGCACGAAGTGCCAGAGCATCATCCGGGTGCGCTTTTACACTCACAGAAGCGGGGGTTGGGTCGTTTTGGGTGAGTGCGAACATTTTTCCCCGAACCTTAAAAACCACCACCTCCGGCCCAAAGGGGAACTCGGCTGCGGTTCCAGGTTTTTCAAGGCAACAGGCTTGCAGAGCTTCCAGGTTCATCATGAATTTAAGAACGCTGCAATACGAGCCAGGCCTTCGTCAATTTGTACCGGGGAAGCCGCGTAGCACAGCCGCAGGTAGCCTTCCCCATTATGGCCGAAGTCTGTGCCGGCTAAAACGGCGACCCCGGCTTCGTCCAAAAGGCGGCTGGCCAGCTGCCGCGAAGACAACCCGGTTTGCGTGATATTGGGAAAGGCATAAAACGCACCCCCTGGAACCTGGCAGTGCACGCCAGGCAGGGCATTCAACCCGGCGACCATCCGGTCTCTTCGTTGGCGGTAATCAGCCAGCACAGCGCTAACCTGGTCCTGTGGCCCTTGCAAGGCCGCCAGGCCTGCGTCCTGGGTGAATGTGGCTGTGCAGCCAACCGAATGGGTAAGAAGCAGTTCCACTCGTTCAGCCAGGGCTTCTGGCATGATGGTGTAGCCTAACCGCCAGCCAGTCATCGCGAAGGTTTTGGAGAATCCGTCAACAATGATGGTGCGTTCCTGCATGCCGGGCAAGCTGGCGATGGAAGGAGCAAAGTCGCCTGAATAAACCAGCCTGGCATAAATTTCATCGGACATTACCCATGCATTCCAGCGCTGCGCCAGGCTGGCAATGCGTTCCAGGTCGGCAAGAGGAATCACACCGCCGGTTGGGTTGGCAGGGGAATTGAGGATGATCATCCGGGTTTTGGGTCCAGCCAGTTTTTCGAGGGCTTCAATGTCAAATGAAAAATCGTTTTCCTCACGCAGCGGAACGGGAACCGGAACACCCCCGGCAAGCTGGATCATTGCCCGGTAGGTTGGGAAACCGGGGTCTGGATATAAGACTTCGTCTCCAGGCTGAACCACAGCAAGCGTGGGGAAGAACAATCCGGGCTTTGCGCCGGGGCCGATCACCACCTGGGTGGGTTGAATATCAATCCCGCGCCGTGCTCCTGCATCCTCTGCAACCGCTTTCCTTAATTCAGGGGTTCCGGCAGGTGGGTTATAGCGGGTGCGTCCGTTGCGGATAGCCGAAACCCCGGCGTCCACCACCCCGGGAAAAGTGGGGAAATCGGGTTGACCAATTTCCAGGTGAATGATGTGTTTCCCCTGGGCTTCCAACGCTTGCGCGCGAGCCAATACAGCGTAGGCTCCTTCTGGCTCCAGGTGGGTGACGCGCGACGCGAAGTTCATAGGGACCTCTTAAAGCTTGGGCAGCACAATGGATTGTTGGCCCTGGTATTTGCCCTTTTTATCTTTGTAAGAAGTTTCGCATTCCTCATCCGATTCAAAAAACAACACCTGGGCAATGCCTTCATTGGCATAGATCTTGGCGGGGAGCGGAGTTGTGTTAGAAATTTCCAGGGTGACAAACCCTTCCCATTCTGGTTCAAATGGGGTTACGTTTACAATGATGCCGCAGCGAGCATAGGTGGATTTCCCTACACAGATGGTTAACACGCTACGAGGAATACGAAAATATTCCACTGTGCGCGCCAGTGCGAATGAGTTGGGTGGAATCACGCAGACATCGCCTTTGAAATCCACCATGGATTTGGTGTCAAAATGCTTGGGGTCTACAATTGCGGAATATACATTGGTGAAGATTTTAAATTCATCGGCCACGCGGATGTCGTAGCCATATGAAGATACCCCGTAGGAAATGACGCCGCTTCGCACCTGGCTTGCTTCAAACGGTTCAATCATTTTGTGTTCTACGGCCATTTTACGAATCCAGTGATCGGGTTTTATGCTCATTTTTCATCCTTTTGTTTTGAATTTAAAATCGAATCGGTGCAAAGGGTTCAATCAGGGTGCGTTTTGCAGGCGAGTTTCTAACACCTGGCTGAATTCAAACTGGTCAAGCTGCAGGTACCATACAGCGGCATCGAGCAAAGCCTGGCGCGGAATTAAACCGACCAGTTCGGCGTGGTGAATCAAAGCCCCATAGCGTTCGGCTTCGCGGCGGACCAACTCGGTTACCCGGTGCAGCGGGGTTTTTCGGTAATCAGTAAAATTCATCGAGATTTGGGCGCGCCCATCCACCATTATGCCCATGGCTTTGAGATAGCGCATTCCTCCGGAAGAATGTCGGATGGCTTTGGCAATTTTTTCTGCCACGCTGACATCATCCGTGTTGAGGTAAATATTATAGGCTACCAGGAAATCGCGTGCACCAATGACGGTAGCACCGGCTTTGCCGAGAACTTCCGGCCCAAAATCCGGGGTGTGGTATGGGTCGGTGGCGATGGCTGTTTTCAAGGTTTCGTATTGCCCCCGGCGGATATCTTCCAGCCGCACCCGGTCTGGCCGCCTTGCCGCGTTTTCGTACAGGTAAACGGGAATGTTTAGTTCCCGACCCACCCGCTCGCCAACCCGGTGAGCCATTGCCACACAGGTTTCCATTTTCACCCCTTCTACCGGGATAAATGGAACCACATCGGTGGCGCCAATGCGCGGGTGTTCACCGCGGTGTTGGTCCAGGTCAATTAAGGCCGCAGCCTGGGCAATGGCCTGGAATGCTGCTTCTTCCACGGCTTCAGGTTCACCAGCAATGGTGACCACGGTCCGGTTGTGGTCCATATCGCTGCTGCTGTCTAAAATTTTCGCCCCATTGACGCGCAAAATGGCGTGCTGGATCGCTGCCACAACTTCAGGGCGGCGTGCTTCAGAAAAATTTGGAACACATTCAACAATTTTCGACATGTTTTTTCCTGAATCCATAGAGAACGTTGTAAGGGGTTATTTGCTTTACCAGACACCTTGCTTGGCGAGCCAAAATGCCTGTCCCTGGCACCACTGAAGGGATTTTACTCCAAAATCGCTTGTGTTTGAAAAACTCATCCTGGATATGCTTTCTTTTTTTGCCATCTTTGGCAAATGTTCGCTTAGGGAAGCAGTTGCGCAGATTATAATAGGGACTAATGCGCGGCACACGTTGTGGGGTAGATTGTATTCCCCTTTCCCCAGGTGAGAAATTCCCCTGGGGGTTGCTGGTTCTTTCTTAGCCCGGAGGCTTAAAAATGCAGCCTGTTTGGAATTTGTCTTTTCGTTATTGGATGCTGACAGTGGTTATTCTGCTGTTTGCATTGGCATTCTGGTATCTTCGTGAAATATTTCCCCCATTAATTATTGCAGCATTATTGGCATACCTGATCAACCCAATCGTGGATTTCCTGGAGCGGAAATCGCGCATTCCCCGCTCGGTTTCCCTTTCTTTTGTGACAGTTTTATTTGTAGGTGCGCTGGCTGGATTACCGGCACTGCTTTGGCCCTGGCTGCTGATTCAGCTTGAGGCGCTTTCTGTTGAATATCAAAATATCATGTTGGCACTCGATGCTTTCTTGAACCAACCGGTTAATATTTTCTTTTTTAAAATTGACCTGGGAAACTTGTTTCCTGAAATCCAGGCGCTGCCTTCTGAAGGTATTCCCTTGCTTGCCCAAAGTGCTTTTGAACTGCTCGAATCCCTTACCACCAACGCGTTATGGCTGCTGGTGATATTGGTTACCACCTACTCATTGGTAAAGGATTGGGACCATTTGCGAGAGTCTTTAATTAATTTGGTTCCGGTCCCTTTTCAGCCCGACATCCGCCGGATTCACAAAGAGATTGTGATGGTTTGGTCGGGGTATCTGCGGGGCAACCTGGCTTTGATGATTATCGTGGGTGTGATTTTTACCATTGCCTGGCTTATTTTGGGGATTCCCGGAGCCGTGGTTCTGGGGATTCTGGCAGGTTTGCTGACCATTATTCCGGACCTTGGCCCGGCAATTGCGGCCGGTGTAGCCATGCTGGTTGCCCTGGTGGAAGGTTCAATCCGCCTGGATGTTTCTAATTTTTGGTTCATGGTGTTGGTGTTTGCTGTGTACATGGTGTTGATTAACATCAAAAACCTGTTTATCCGGCCCAGGTTGTTTGCGCGCAGTGTCCATATGCACGAGGGACTTGTTTTTGTGGCCATTATTGTTGCAGTAATACAATTGGGCATTCTTGGGGCGTTGGTGGTTGTGCCGGTTTTGGCTTCCCTGGGCGTGATTGGCCGGTATGTATGGCGGCGCATTCTGGGCGTTGCTCCGTTTCCCAGCCAGGAAGTATTGAAACCCGATCAAAACGCGGACATTGTTCCGCAAATCTGATTCTCACCCAAACGTTGACACAGCCGCTAAATTGCGATACGCTCTCGCCATGTTAGCATCCAGGTCGGTTTGGCCGGTTTTCGCCAATGTGATTTTTGATTGTGACAGCACCCTGAGCCACGTTGAGGGTATTGATGAACTTGCCCGCCTGGCTGGCAGAGAAGCCGAGCTGGCCTCGCTAACCAAACGCGCCATGGAAGGGGATGTCCCTTTGGAAGCGGTTTATGGGTACCGGCTTCAATCCGCCCGCCCAACGCAAGACCAGGTGCGCCTGATTGCCCGCCGGTATCGGGAAACTGTGATGGAAGCCGCCCGCCCGGTCATCGAACTGTTGCAGCGGTTTGGGGTTCGGGTTTTTATTGTGTCTGGAGGGCTGGAAGAGCCGGTGCGCGAATTTGGCGGATGGTTGGGCATCCCTCGCCAGCATATTTTTGCGGTGGGCATGGAGTATGACCAGCTTGCCGGTCTTTGGTGGCGCTATTGGGAACAACCCGGTGGGGAAAACCCGCGGGCCCAATACCTGGCCTACGAGCCCAGCCCGTTGGCAGGCACGCAAGGAAAAAACCGGGTTATTGCTAACCAGATTCACGCCATCTTTCCTGGCCGCACCCTGTTGGTTGGGGATGGCGGTTCGGACCTGGAGGCCGCTTCAGAAGTGGATCTGTTTGTAGGATTTGGTGGGGCGGTTTTTCGCAAACGCGTGGCTGAAGAATCCCCTGTATTCATCCATACCCCCAGCCTTTCCCCTGTGCTGCCGCTGGCTTTGGGCCAATCGGGGAACACCCCGGACTCTGCCTGGTTGTTTGCCGACGGTCTGCGCCGGATTACGCAGAATGAAGTAACTTTTCAGGACGATGATTTGAAGCGAGCCTTCTGGGGTGCTATCCGGCGGGGGGCAGGCCTTTGAAAATTGTAATTTCGGATCACCTACACGCCGATGGCTTGGACTTATTAAGAGACCAGCCAGGTATTGACATTGCTGGTCCTTTTGAAACCCGAAGCGATTTGTTTGCCGGGTTGGCTGACGCAGATGCACTCATTATCCGTTCCAGCACCCTGGTGGACCAGGAATTGTTGAATGCAGCCCCTGCTCTGCGGGTGGTGGCCAGGGCCGGTGCGCGCATTGACAACATTGACATGGATGAGGTCACCCGGCGCGGCATTATGGCAATCCACGCCCCAGAGGCGAATTTGTACGCAGTGGCGGAATATACATTTGCCTTGCTGTTGGCGCTTGCCCGCCGCCTAACCGAAGGTGTGGAAGCCTTGCGTGTGGGGGGGTGGCTGCGCCACTCGCTGCTCGGTTTTCAACTCCACGGTAAAACCATGGGCATTTTGGGTTATGGCAAATTGGGGCGCGAAGTTGCCCGGCGCGCCCAGGCATTTGGGATGACCATTTTGGCGTATGATCCGTATGCGGATATTGCGGCTGCCCTTGCGGATGGCGTTGAGGTTGTAGATTTTTCTGAGCTCCTTCAGCGCGCGGATGTCATTTCCCTTCACACCACCTTCACCGGGCAAACCCACCCGATGATGGACCGGGCAGCTTTTTCCCAGATGAAGCCCGGTGCATTTTTGGTGAACTGTGCGGAAGGTGCATTGGTTGATGAACTGGCCCTGTTGGCTACTCTGGAATCTGGCCACCTTGGGGGTGCAGCGTTAGACACCTTTCGGATTGAACCCCCGGATGTGAACTCCCCTCTGTTGAAACATCCTCGCATCCTGGCTTCCCCCCATTTAAACCAGAATACCGTGGAATCCCAATCCGAAACGTCACGCCAGGTGGTTGCAGATGTGTTGGCAGCGCTGCGCCATGAAGACTATCGCAATGTAGCCAACCTGCCCTTTACCCGGGCTGCACCCTATGTGCGCCTGCGGCCTTATGTTGAGCTGGCTTCCCGATTGGGGAAGCTCCTCGGCCAGATGGCAGATGGCTGGATTGAAAAGTTAGAAGTGGATCTGTTGGGGGAAGGGATGGATGCGTTTGTTCGCCCGGTTGCGGCCGTGCTCCTTTCTGGCATGCTGCGATTTTCCGATGGTCGTTCTCCCAATTGGGTCAGTGCGCCTCTGTTGGCGCAGGAACAAGGCGTAAAAACAGCTCAGGTAAAAAACTTGCTGCCCTTGGGCGATTATCCCAACCTGCTCACCTGCCGTGTTTCCTGGCAGGGTGGTTCGAGAACGGTTGCAGGGGTGCTGTTTGCCAACGGAGCGGCGAGGTTGGTTCATTATGACGGTTATTGGGTGGATGCGGTTCCAGACGGGTATGTTTTGATTTTGGAGAATGACGATGTGCCAGGGGTCATTGGTAAAGTGGGCGGGCGCCTGGGTAAGGCTGGAATTAATATCAGCAATTGGCGTTATGGCCGGGAAACGCGCGGCGGACGGGCGTTATCCTTTATTAACCTCGACCAACCGCCTGGCCGAGACCTGCTGGTTGAGTTTGAGCAAGAGCCAGAAATCCATAAAGCCCGGCTGGCACGATTATAAAGTGCGATTGAGAAATATTAATGTTTCAAAAACCCTTCCGTTTCATTACTACCCTGCTCTTAACATAGTAAAATTAGAGTGGCCCAGATGGTTTCCCATCCTTCAGGGTTCATCCGGGTCGAATGAACGTGTTCATTACCAATTCAAGTTGCGAGCCTGGCAGGGATGCGAGGTATTGTTAATCAAATGATAACGTGCTATTAAATCAACGCTTACCGGTTTTGACCCGATTCTTGATTTAAATCTAGTATCCTTACCATTCGTTACTTGTTGGTCTATGCCCAATACCTGGTTAAAGGAGTGCCCATGGCAGTCAATTCAGCCAAAAGAGAAATCCAGCTTCCCAGGTGGCTTCGCTGGATGAAAATCAAAGAACAGCTCACGGGCTATCTGTTTATTTTTCCTGCCGTATTAATCATTTCTGTTTTTGGCCTGTTCCCAATTGGGTATGCTCTTTACATGAGTTTGTACAACTGGCGGGTGCGCAAAGGGGAATTTATTGGGATTGAAAATTTTGAAAGGGCCCTGGGGACCGATTGGGCTGGAACTGCAATTTTTGTGGCGGGCCTGTTAATGATTATGGGGGCCTATTTTGTCTGGCAGTGGGCTGCAAGATCAGAGTCTACAAAAGGATTGGTGGCGGGCAGCCTTGGTGCCTTGGGCCTGATGGGTGCGGGTTGGCTGATGGCTACAGGTTGGGGGCGGATGATGCTTGCTGGAGATGTCCGGTTTCTTGAAGCGCTGCCAAGAACCCTTTTTTACGCCCTGGGAACAGTTCCTGCCGAAATTGCCATTGCCCTGGTTCTGGCATTCATGCTTTTCCAGAAAATCAGGGGTAAAGAGCTTTTCCGGATGATTTATTTTTTGCCCTATATCACGCCGGTAGTGGCTACTGCAGTGGTGTTTCGTACCATTTTTAGCCCGCGCGAGACTTCACTGGCCAACCAGACATTGGGACTGATTGGTATCGAGGCGCAAAAATGGTTGTTCGAGCCCAAGTCTTTTACCAATGTGTTTTTTGGCACCGAACTGGAGGGTTTTCTTGCCGGCCCAAGTATGGCATTGGCGACAGTGGTGTTATTCGGGATTTGGACCTACATTGGCTATAATACCGTCATCTTTCTGGCCGGGTTAGGCTCCATTCCAGCCGAGTTGTATGAAGCTGCAGAAATTGACGGTGCAAATAAGTGGCAGGCGTTCAGGTTCATTACCCTTCCGCTGCTTTCTCCGGTTACGTTTTACCTGGCGCTCGTTGCCTTTATTGGAACGTTTCAAGCCTTCAATCACTTGTATGTGATGCGAGTGCCTTCAGCCCTGGGAACCGTAGATGTTGCGAGTATCGAAATTTTCGATACCTTCTATAAAGCTAATAATTATGGTTACGCGTCTGCCCAGGCTTTTATCCTTTTCTTAATTATTCTGTACTTGACCTTTATTCAAAATAAAGTGTTTGGCGAGCGGGTGTTCTATGATTAATGATGCTTCTGCACCTTCAAAAATCTCTCAAAAGGTCAGTTCTGGTTATAAATTCCGGATTCGACCTTTCAACCTGTTTGTATATGTGGTGTTATTGTTGGGTGTGGTTGTTGCGATCCTGCCTTTCTTCTGGATGGTTTCAACATCGTTGATGACGCTCGGAGAAACCCTCAACCGCCAGTGGATTCCGGCTGCGCCCCAATTTGAGAATTTTGTCGAAGCCTGGAATGAAGCCAAATTTGCCAAGTACATGTGGAACAGCGTGATCATTACGAGTGTCACCCTGGCAGGCATGCTTTTTACCAGCATTCTTGCCGGTTATGCCTTCGGCCGGATCAATTTCATTGGCCGCAACGTGATTTTTGCCATTTTGCTTTCCACCCTGATGATTCCCGAATCGGTTGTGGTGATTCCGAAGTTTCTGCTCATTCGCGGTGATATTATCCCGCTGCCTGGAGGGACCTGGCTCAATCGGCTGGAATCGCTCACGGTACCTTTCATGGCCAGTGCCTTCAACATTTTCTTGCTGCGCCAGTTTTTTGCGAAGATACCCTCTGAATTGTGGGATGCCGCCCGTATGGATGGTGCAGGTCACCTTCGTTTTCTGGTCCAAATTTGCCTTCCGATCAGCAAAGCGCCCATCATGACCGTGCTGATTTTTTCTTTTATTGGTTCCTGGAACGCGTTTATGTGGCCGCTGCTGGTGACCACTCGCGAAACCTGGCGGCCGCTCATGGTGGGTCTTTGGACATTTGTGAGCGAAGCGGGCCCCGAAACCCAGCTTTTGATGGCCGGGGCTGTGATTGCAATCCTGCCGATTTTGGTGTTATATTTCCTGACCCAAAAGCAGTTCACCGAAGGAATTGCCACGACGGGCTTAAAAGGTTAATGGTTTGATGATTGTGGGCGAAAAATTCAATTTTCCGCCCACAAATTTTGAACCCAGGAGGTGATTTTATAGCGATTTTTTTACAACTGAATATCATCTATCTTTCAAGATGTTGTGTCGTTTAAACCTATTTTTTTAGAAGGAGCAGAAAATGTTTCGTTCCAAATCCCTATCTGTTTTATTAGTTTTTCTCATGGTGGCCGTGTTCGCCCTGGCTGGCTGTCAGTCTACCGAGGCTGAGCCCACTGCGGCAACTGGCGGATCCACGGGTGGTCAGGTTGCCCAACCCACCCAGGCGCCAGCCCCCACCCAGGCCCCCGATGCCCCCAAGGTTGACCCCTGGGAAAATGTAGATCCTTCGGGCGCAACCGTTGTATTCTGGCACCAGCACACCCGCGCTCGCGAAGCCTCGTTGTTGGAGATTGTTGACGAATTCAATAAGACCAACGAATGGGGCATCACCGTTGTGGCTGAATACCAGGGTGGTTATGGCGACATCTTCAACAAGATGCTCACCTTCATGAACACCCCTGATGTTGCCCAACTCGTGGTAGCCTACCAGAACCAGGCGGCAACCTACCAGCTGGCCGACGCCCTGGTGGACATGAACACCATGGTGGAAAGCCCGAAATGGGGCCTGACCCAGGAAGAACAAGCCGATTTCTTCCCTGGCTTCTTTGCCCAGGATGTTTTCCCGATGTTCAACAATGCTCGCCTGGCCTTCCCGCCCAACCGCTCCGCTGAAGTTCTTTACTACAATGTGGATTGGCTGGCCGAATTGGGCTACACCGAACCCCCAACCACCCCTGCCCAGTTTAAAGAAATGGCCTGCAAGGCTGCTGAGCAGCCCTTCAGCAAAGCCACTGCCGAAGGCAGCCGCGGTTATGAACTGAGCGTGGATGCTTCCCGCTTTGCCAGCTGGACCTTCTCGTTTGGCGGCGATGTGTTCGATTACGTCAACAGCCAATATACCTATAACAGCGCTGCTGCCAAAGAGGCCATGGCTTTCTTGCAGGACCTGTTCAATTCTGGCTGCGCCAGCATCGTAACCGAGGCCTTTGGCGATCAGACCAACTTTGGCCAGGGCACCACCCTGTTCACCGTTGGTTCTTCCTCCGGCCTGCCTTTCTACAAATCGGCTGTGGAAGCCGGCTCGAACCACCAGTGGTCGGTATCCACACTGCCCCATACCACTGCTGAACCCGTTTTGAATGTCTATGGCGCTTCGGTTTCGATTCCGAAAACCACCCCAGAACAGGAATTGGCTGCCTGGTTGTTCGTGAAGTACTATACCAATCCAGAGGTCCAGGCCAAATGGTCGACTGCTTCCCAATACTTCCCGGTGCGCGCCAGTGTTGCCAGTGGAATGGCCGATTATTTTGCTGCTGACCCGAACTTCAAGAAAGCTTTCGATCTGCTGCAGTACTCCTATTTTGAGCCGCCTGCCCCAGGTTATGACTTTGTCCGTGATATGGCCGAAGAAGCCATGGCCGCCATTATGGATGGCGCGGATGTTGCTGCCACCCTGGACGCTACCAATGCTTCTGCGAATGCCAGCTTTGCCGAGCAAATGGCCCTGGTTCCTGAATCGCCCGATCCCTGGGCCAAGGTAGACCCCAGCGGCCAGACGGTCATCTTCTGGCACCAGCACACCCGTGCTCGCGAAACCTCGCTGCTGGAAATTGTGGATGAATTCAACAAGACCAACAAGTATGGCATCACCGTGGTTGCTGAATACCAGGGTGGTTATGGTGACATCTTCAACAAGATGCTGACCTCCATGAACACGCCCGATGCCCCTGGCCTGGTGGTTGCTTACCAGAACCAGGCTGCAACCTACCAACTGGCCGATGGCCTTGTGGATATTAACCCGCTGCTGAACAGCATCAAGTACGGCATGAACCGGGCTGAACAGCAGGACTTTTTCGCTGGCTTCTTTGCCCAGGATGTTTTCCCGAACTTTGGGAACCAGCGCCTGGCCTTCCCGCCCAATCGCTCGGCTGAAGTACTCTATTACAACATGGATTGGCTGGCCGAACTGGGCTACACCGAACCGCCCACCACCCCGGAACAGTTTAAAGAAATGGCCTGCAAGGCTGCCGCTCAACCCTTTAGCAAAGCCACTGGCGAAGGCAGCCGGGGCTACGAACTGAGCATTGATGCCTCTCGCTTTGCCAGCTGGACCTTCTCCTTCGGCGGCGATGTGTTCGATTACAAAGCCAGCCAATATACCTATAACAGCGATGCTGCCAAGGCTGCCATGGCTTTCTTGAACGACCTGTTTGTCAGCGGCTGCGCCACCGTGGTTACCGAAAACTTCGGCGACCAGACCAACTTTGGCCAGGGCACCACCCTGTTCACCGTGGGTTCTTCTTCTGGCCTGCCTTTCTACAAGACGGCTGTGGATGAGGGTGCCAAGTTCAACTGGTCCGTGTCTGCCCTGCCGCACACCACCGAAGAACCGGTTTTGAATGTCTACGGCGCTTCCGTTTCAATTCCGAAGACCACGCCGGAAATGGAACTGGCCGCCTGGATTTTCCTGAAATACTACACCAGCCCCGAGGTTCAGGCCAAGTGGGCCATGGCTTCGCAGTACTTCCCGGTGCGTGCCAGCGTTGCCTCTGGCCTTGCTAGCTATTTTGACTCCGACCCGAACTACAAAAAGGCCTTCGACCTGTTGAAGTATTCCAAGTTCGAGCCGCCCACTCCGGGTTACGATTTCGTTCGTGACATGGTTGAAGAGGCCATGGCCGGACTTGCGATTGCCGAACCAGTGGATATTGACGCGTTGTTGGACGCCCTGACCGAAGATGCCAATATCAGCCTGGCTGAGCAGATGGAACAAATGAAGTAACCCTTCTCACGAAGGCAGCTTCTGTTCATTCCGATTTTGATAACCACCCCGGCGAGCCGGGGTGGTTTTTTTGGGGGTTATGCTGGGGCAAGTAAAGGGAATGAGGACAGAGATCAATCTTCCAGGAGAAAAACCACCAGTTTTTTCGGTCCATGAACCCCGATGGTCAGGGACATTTCGATGTCTGCGGTTCGGGAAGGCCCGGTGACCAGGCTGATGGTGGAAGCGGTTTTGCATTCCTTGAGGCGCAGGGCATCGGCAAGGGTGGGGAGGATCGCTGTTGGATTGAGGATGGCCAGGTGGATTTCGGGAAGCAGTGAAGCGGTTTGAGGCCGGCCCGGACCGCCAGCCAGGAGGAGAGATCCCGATGAAGCAACAGCAGCTTGAGCGCCAGTCAACCCGGCGCGCAGGGAAGGGTGGGGCGCGGAGGATAGGCGCACTCCGGCGGCGGCCAGCTCATCCCACAAACCAATCGGCAAGAAGGGAGCCTCCCAGGCGTGGATATCCTGGATGTTATGCGTGGATAAAAAATCAAGCATCAGCGTGGGGAGATTTCTGCGCATAGCCGAGATGATTTGGCCGTTCACAAATTCCAGTTCTTGCTTGAATTGATTCACATAATCCGGTGTTGTGGGTAGATTATGGCCCGGTAGAGGGAGATTTTTGGCTGAGGTCGGCTGGCTGGGTGCGATTTTCGAGGGCTGTTGTTGGATGTGGGGAAACCGCTCCTGGAAGGTTTGCAGGGCAGGGCGGGGGAAATTCCGGGTGGTACCCCAACCGGTCCAATGGGGGAGCGGCATCCAGCGCTTTGAGGGGGAAACCAGCTTTGCTGCCGCGGCTGCGCTTTTTTGAGCCAGCCGCCAGGCCCCAGGTCGGGCAGCTGCCCAGGCAAAGGCTTTTAGTCCAGTTTGAATGGTTTGGGGAATGCCCTGTGGCGCTGGGTTTGTTTCTGCGGGTTGGGTTTGGGCCGGACTGTGCCCGGCGCGCACCTGCAGCAGAAGCCTGGGCAGGGGAATCCCCACCGGGCAAACCTCTTCGCACGCGCCGCATAACGAAGATGCCCTGGCGAGGCTGGTAAACTCACCCTTGCCAAACATGCCCGCAGAAAGCACCGAGCCAATCGGCCCAGTGTAGGGTGTGGTTTTTCCGGTAAGCCCCAGGTAGCCATGCCCGCTCAGGTTTTGGAACACCGGGCAGATGTTCAAGCAGGCGCCGCAGCGAATGCAGTGCAGGGCTTCTTCGAGTGGGGTTCCCAAAAAAAGGCTGCGCCCGTTGTCCACCAATACAAGGTGGCGCTCCTGGGCGCCGTCCAGTTCTCCGGGTTGGCGGGGTTGGCGGATGAGTTGGGTATACACGGTGAGTTTTTGGCCGGTGCTGGAGCGCGGCAGTAATTCGAGATACAACGCCAGGTCCTGCAGGGTCGGGGCCAGCCTTTCGATTCCCATCAGGGCGATGTGGACCCGGGGTAAGGTGGTGACCATCCGGCCATTGCCTTCGTTGGTCACCAGGCAAACCGCTCCGGTTTCAGCCACGCCAAAATTCACACCGGATATACCGATATCGGCTTTCAGGAATATTTCGCGCAGGGCTTTGCGAGCGGCCAGGGTCATCGTTGGGATGTCCGCCTCCAGCGGTTCGCCCAGTTTTTCGTGAAACAGCCGGGCAACATCCTCTTTTTGTAAATGCAGCGCGGGGGTGATCAGGTGCGAGGGTCGTTCCCCGCGCAGTTGGATGATATATTCGCCCAGGTCGGTTTCAACAACCTGAATATCAACGGCCTCAAGAGCCTGGTTGATATTCAGTTCTTCGCTGAGCATGGATTTGGATTTGGCTGCCAGGCGGGCTTGGTGTTTCTGGGCAATCTCCAGGACAATCCGGTTCGCTTCGGGGGCGTCTTTGGCGTTATGCACCTTCCAGACGTTGGCGGCAGCCTTTTGGCAGAACATTTCCAGGTAGTGCGGCAGGTTTTGAATGGTGTGGGTTCTGCGGTCCCGTGCCTGGCGGCGCATTTCTCCGACATGGTCAAGCGATTCAAAGGCCTTCACCCAGGCACCCTGCCGCCTGGTGGCGTTGTTGTTCAGGGCGGTTTGCAGGTGGGGATCCTGCTGTACTTTCAGGGCATATTTGCGCAAAGGGTTCATTTTTTCTTATGGTTGTTTGGTTCTTGGGGAGGGTGAGGCCAGGATTTCAGCCAAATGAACCACGCGTTGGGGCAGCCCCTGGTGGTGCAGCCCGCCCTGGATGTTGGCCAGGCACCCGGCATCACAAACCACAATAACGGGCGCGCCGCTTTGCTCAATATGGTTTAGTTTGCGCTGGAGCATTTCGCCGGACAATTCTGGATGTTCCACAGAGAAAATCCCACCAAACCCGCAGCAGGTCTCGGGGTTGGGCAGCGGCAGAATTTCGGCCTTGCCCACGTTTTCCAGCAAGGTTTGGGGTTGGGTTCGGATATTCATTTCGCGCAGCAAGTGACAGGAGGGGTGGTAGGTGATTTTGCCGGGGTAGACTGCACCCAATTGGGTTATGCCCAGAACATCCACCAGGTATTGGCTCAATTCAAAGGTTCTTGCTGCCAGTTTCCGGGCTCTTTGCTGCCATTCGGGTTCCTCTTCAAACAATTCCGGGTAGTGGTGAATGATCATGGCTGCGCATGACCCGGAGGGAACCACCACCGGGCTGCTGGTTTTCTCCAAAGATAGAATGGTTTGCCTGGCGGCTTCCCGGGCTTCTTCGTGCAGGCCGCTGTTGTAGGCAGGTTGGCCACAGCAGGTTTGCCCTGAGGGCAGGTTCACTCGCTGGCCGGCGCGGTTTAGGGTAATGACCACTGCTTCTCCAATTTCAGGGAAAAAGGTATCCAACAGGCAGGTGATAAACAGGTTGACAGCGTCGGGTGCGTTTGGGGTCATTTTGGCAAGCCGGCCTGGTTTTCAAATATTTTCTTAAGTGCAAAAGGCTGGCTGCCATTTTGAAGGTGTGCCAGGATTTGGAGCGCGCCCTCCTCGGGGGTGAATTGGGCGGTGTTAATTTCCAGGTCATACAGGCCGTGGGCATGAACCGGGATATATTGGGCGCGTGCCTGGCCCAGGGTCCGGTCGTTTCGGGCTTTTTCACGCGCTTCCACGATTTCCAACGGGCAGCGCACCCCTACCAGCCAGGCGGGTTGCTGGTGAAACCGGGCTGCACAATCTGCCACCCAGTCGGGTTCTACCAGAACATGGTCTGCAATGATGTTCATTCCAGACAGGGCAGCGGCAGCAATGGCCTGGTGCATTGCGCTGACAAGCTGGTGGCCGGTTTGCCCGGCCTGACTGGCCAGCCCCAGGACATCATCCCAGAGCGGCCGGTTCAAGTAGCGCTTGGGGAGCATCCAGATGAACCGGTCTATACCCATATCCAGGTAAGGTTCTGGGCAAAGGGATTGAAAGGCTTTGAGTAAACTGGTTTTTCCAGAACTTGAGGTTCCATTGAGAAAAATGATTTTTCCTGGATTCACAAACAATCCTCCTGACGTTTGGGTCAATTGTTAACAATCAGACCGCTTATGATTAAATTCTATCCTATTGCACTCGTTGTGGTAAGATATTCGGGCGATTGCGAAATAACCCCACGCTGGGGCAATGATGCCCCCAGCGCCCAAACGAGGAAAACTACATCATGACTTCAACCTCTTTTCGTGCTGCTACGCCCGATTCTTTCGGGTTGCCTAAACGCCTTTTAAGGCTCTCAGAACTTGCCTATAACTTCTGGTGGACCTGGAACCCTGAAGCCCAGCGCCTGTTCAGCCTGATGGATTATGACTTATGGGAAGAAATTTACCATAATCCTGTTGTTTTTTTGCGGAGAGTCAGCCAGGCCAGGGTGGATGCGATGTTGGCCGACCGCTATTACATGGACCATTATCGCAGGGTGTTCAAAGCCTTTGATACCTATATGGCTGCGGAAGATACCTGGTTCAAGACCACCTACCCCCAGTTGATGGGGAAAACGATTGCTTACCTTTCCATGGAATTTGGTTTGCATGAAGTGCTGCCCGTGTATGCGGGTGGCCTGGGTGTGCTCTCTGGAGATCATGTGAAGGAGGCCAGTGATATAGACCTGCCCATGGTATCCGTAGGGCTTTTGTACACCCAGGGCTATTTCTCCCAACGCATCACCGAAGATGGCTGGCAGGAAACCAAAGAATTTCAAATTAAAACCCAAGATTCCCCGATTTGTCCCGTTCTTAAAGAGGATCAGACTCCCTTGATGGTTTCCGTGGAACTTCCTGGCCGGATGGTGCAGGTTCGCATTTGGGAAGTGCGGGTTGGCCGCAGGGCTTTGTATCTTCTGGATTCCAACTTGGAATCCAACAACTATACCGACCGGCTGCTCACTGCCCGGCTGTACAGCAGCGACCTGGATGTAAAAATTTCTCAGCGCTATTTGCTGGCGGTTGCGGGCGCCCGGGCCTTGCGCTCTTTGGGCTACAGCCCGGATATGTGGCATTTGAATGAAGGTCACGCGGCCTTTTTGGGTCTGGAACTCTCCCGTGAGCTGATCCAGCAAGGGATGACTTTTGAGGAAGCCCGTCTGAAACTTCGCAAAAGCAATGTTTTCACCATCCACACCCCGATCGCAGCTGGCAATGATGAGTGGCCGATCTGGTCTATGGACCAATACTTCTCCCGTTGGTGGCCGGTTTTGGGCCTAACCCGCGAACAGTTCTTGGACCTGGCCCGCAACCAGCAGGACTGGGGTGCAACTTTCTCGATGCCCATTCTGGCCATGCGTTTTGCAAAGCATGTCAACGGTGTTTCGGAACTGCACGGCCATGTTTCTCGGGCAATGTGGCAGAAGTTATGGCCGGACCGCAAAGTGAGCGAGGTGCCCATTACCCATGTGACCAATGGCATCCATACCACTACCTGGCTTGCCCGGCGGATGGGCGTGCTGTTTGATCGGTACCTCGGTCAAAATTGGCGCGAACACATTGACGACCCGAAAATGTGGGAAAAAGTGGAAGATATCCCCGACCAGGACCTCTGGCGGGTTCGCCGCCACCTCAAGCGTAAACTGGTCTATTACGCCCGCGAACGCGCTCGGGCGCAGTGGATTGCGGGTAAATATCACCCCGTCCAGGTGATTGCCGAGGGTGCTCTGCTTGACCCCTATGCCCTGACGATTGGTTTTGCCCGCCGGTTTGCTCCGTATAAACGAGCCGATTTGCTGCTGTATGACTTTGAGCGGCTGTTAAAGCTGCTCAACCGCTCCAATCAGCCGGTTCAAATCATTTATGCCGGAAAGTCTCACCCAGACCACGAACAGGGTAAGCGCCTGATTCAGGAAGTTTACCGGGCGGTGAAGCTGGCGGAAAATGGCGGCAGGCTGGTCTTCCTGGAAGATTACGATATGAACCTGGCTCGCTACCTCACCCAGGGTGTGGATGTCTGGCTCAACACTCCCCGCCGCCCGCGTGAGGCGTCGGGCACTTCCGGCGAAAAGGCAGCCCTGAACGGTGTGTTGAATTTCTCCATTTTGGATGGTTGGTGGTGCGAAGCTTACGATGGATTTAATGGTTGGTCCATTGGCACCGCCAGTAACGACCCCAACACAGAGTCGCAAGATGCAGCCGATGCCGCCAGCCTGTATGACACCCTCGAAAACGAGATTATCCCGCTTTACTACCGCAAGCGTTCTTCCGACGGGCTGCCAGGGGACTGGATAGCCCGGATGAAAGCCTGCATTCGCACCATTTCACCGCAGTTTTCCACCCGGCGCATGGTTAAGGAATATATGAACCGGCTGTATGCACCCTCACTGCAGCCGGAGATGGATGAAGAAGATTAAGAAAACCGGGGTGACTGCCCCCCATCCCGGCCGGCTGGGGTGGGGGGTGCGAGGATACAGGCCGGGTAAACCGAGAGGGTTTTTCTGGAGGCAGCAATGGACTGGTCTATGTTTGCTGATTCTCAAATTTGGTTGGGCGCGGGTTACGTTTTTCTCCTGCGCCTGACGGATATGAGCCTGGATACACTGCGGGTTTTGTTTGTGCTGCGCGGGCGAAAAGAAATCGCCTGGGTGCTTGGGTTTTTCCAATCCCTGGTTTTTGTGCTGGCGATCACGTCCGTTATGAGCAACCTGAGCAACATTCTGATGATGTTCGGATATGCCGCCGGGTTTGCCACGGGCAATGTGCTGGGCATCTGGTTGGAAGAAAAGCTGGCCATTGGGCATATCCATTTACGGATCATCAGCCCCCGGCGCGGCTCGGCGATTGCCAACCGCCTGCGTGAAGAAGGTTTTGCCCTGACAGAACTTTCGGGCACAGGCAAAGATGGCATGGTTACGTTGATAAACTGCAATGTACTGCGTAAGCATGTGGGCAAAGTGATTACCCTAGCCCAGGAAGTGGATCCAGACGTGTTTGTGACATCCGAGGAGGTTCGCCCGCTCCGGCGCGGCTACTGGAGGCCCTGATGGGCGTTTCCATTTTTTCCCTGCTGCTCATTTTCGTTTTACGCATTTTAGATGTATCGCTGGCCGTGATGCGTTTATTGGCCATCACCCGCGGGCGAAAACGGCTCGCCTGGATCCTGGCTTTTTGCGGCTCATGGGTGTTCTTGTTTACCATGCGGATGGTAGTTGCAGACATGAGCAACTGGCTCAACCTGGTGGTATATGCCCTGGGCTTTGCCACAGGGACGGCAATGGGAACCTGGCTTGAGGGTAAGTTTGGGCCTGGTTATGGCCATGTGCGGGTAATAAGTTCCCGGTGGAGCGCCAGCATTTTTGAGGTGCTCACCAGCGCGGGCTTTCCTGTGGTGCAGCTTTCGGGGCGGGGCAAAGATGGCACCGTGGGCATTTTAATGTGCAGCATTCCCCGCCGCCAGGTTCCTCGTCTAAAATCCCTGGTAGAGCAAACCGACCCCAGCGCGTTTGTCACGGTTACAAATGTCAGGCTCCGAACCGCGTTAAAAGGTTAAAAATTACAACGAGAGAATCCATCATGAAACAACTTCTTCAAAACATGCGCACGGGTGAAACCGAAATTATGGATGTGCCCATCCCAACCCCCCGCCCGGGGATGGTGTTGGTGCGGACGGCGGCCTCATTGGTTTCGGCAGGCACCGAACGAATGGTGGTTTCTTTTGCAGAAAAATCGCTGGTGGGCAAAGCCCGTTCGCGCCCCGACCTGGTGCGCCAGCTTCTGGACAAAATGCGCCGGGAAGGGCCGCTGACTGCCCTGGAATCGGCGTTCAGCCGGCTCGACCAGCCGATGGTGTTGGGCTACTCTTCTTCAGGGGTCATTGTGGCATTGGGCGAGGGGGTGACCGGTTGGCAGGTGGGCCAGCGGGTGGCTTGCGCCGGCGGCGGGTATGCCGTCCATGCGGAGTATGCGGTGGTTCCGGTAAATTTGCTGGCATCACTGCCCGACGAAGTGGATTTTGAATCAGCCGCCTTTGCAACCCTGGGCGCGATCTCCATGCATGGCTTCCGCCTGGCCGAAACCCAGTTGGGGGAGCGGGTGGGCATTATTGGCCTGGGGCTGCTGGGGCTGTTGGCTGCCGGGTTAGCCCAGGCGGCAGGCTGCCATGTGTTTGGGGTAGACCTGGATCCAAACCGGGTGGCCTTGGCCCGTTCGTTGGGCTGCACGGCTGTGCTGCGCAGCGAATCGGAAGAGGCTGCCCTGGCTTTTTCGCGCGGCCGCGGCCTGGACGCCATCCTGATTTGTGCTGACACCAGTTCGAACGACCCGGTTACCCTGGCGGGTGATATTGCCCGTGACCGGGCGCGGGTGGTTGCTGTGGGGGCGGTGGGGTTGGAAATCCCCCGTAAAGCCTACTTTGCCAAGGAAATTACCTTCCTCAATTCCCGCTCTTACGGCCCTGGAAGATACGACCCGGTCTATGAAGAAGGCGGGGTGGATTATCCGTTTGGATATGTCCGTTGGACAGAAGGCCGCAACCTGGAAGCCTTTGTAGATTTGCTGGCGGCAAAACGCCTGGATGTGCAGCCCCTGGTTTCGCACCGTTTTTCGGTGGAGGAGGCCACAGAGGCTTACCAGTTGATCACAGGCAAGGTTAAACAGCCCTTCCTGGGTATTCTGCTTTCGTACCCACAAGCGCTGGAGCCGCTGCCGGACTTGAAGCCCACGCCACCCCCGGCGGCACAGCCGGGAATAATTCCTCGCGAGCAACAAACCGCCTGTAAAGTTGGGTTGTTGGGGGCGGGAAATTTTGCTTCGGCGGTGCTGCTGCCCACCTTGAAGCAAATTCCCCAGGTTTCCCTGGTGGGGGTTGCCTCTGCTTCGGGGGTGACTGCCCGGCACGCCGCCAACAAATATGGATTTAAGTTCGCCGCCAGCCAGGACATGGAGGTGATTGCCCATCCGGATGTGAACACCCTTGCCGTGCTCACCCGCCACAATTTGCATGCCAGCCAGGTGCTGGCCGGGCTGCAGGCGGGTAAAAATGTTTTTTGTGAAAAACCCCTGGCTATCCAGGATGATGAATTGGCTGCCCTTCTGCCTTACCTGGAGGATGAAGCCAGCGGACCGCTGATTACCGTGGGTTTTAACCGCCGTTTTGCCCCCCTGGCGCTGAAGATGCGCGCTTTTTTTGCTTCGCGTCAGGAGCCGCTTATGATGAGCTACCGGGTGAATGCCGGGTATTTGCCCCTGACCCATTGGCTGCACGACCCGGACCAGGGCGGCGGCCGGGTGATCGGGGAGGGATGCCATTTTATCGATTTTCTCACCTACCTGGTGGGTGCGCCGCCGGTGAACGTGGCTGGCCACTCGCTTCCCGATGCCGGAAAATACCGCCAGGACAATGTGCAGTTGACCTTTACTTTTCCGGATGGCTCGGTAGGGACGGTTTTTTACCTGGCCAATGGCGACAAGTCTTTTTCCAAAGAACGGGTTGAGGTTTTTTGTTCCGGGCGCGTGGCCGTTTTGGAAGACTTCCGCCGGTTGGAAATGGTGCAGGATGGCCGGCGCAGCGTGGCCCAAACTCGCCTGCGCCAGGACAAAGGCCACAAGGCCATCTGGCAGGCCTTTGCCCAGGCGGTAACCACCGCCGGACCCCCACCCATCCCCTACAGCCACCTGATTGGGGTAACCCGGGCTTCGTTTGCAGCGGTTCAGGCGCTGTCGTCTGGCCCCCAGGTGATTAACGCTGGCTGAAAAAAGCCCCGTTCTACCGCGCTTTACAGTACAATTTCAGCCATGTTCTCAAAACCTGTACCCCACAAGCCCGCTGCCGGGCAAGAATCGGTTTGGGACTATCCCCGCCCGCCCCGGCTGGAACGCACCCCCAAACGGATTCAAATTTTCTTTAATGGCGTTCAGATCGTGGACAGCCACAGCGCCTGGCGGGTGTTAGAAACCAGCCATCCGCCGGTGTATTATATTCCGCCTGCCGATATCCAGATGCAGTTCATCCGGCAGGTGAGCGGCAGTTCGGTTTGTGAATGGAAGGGCCAGGCATCTTATTATTCCCTGGATGTGTTGGGCGTTCAGGCAGAGCGCTGCGCCTGGGCTTACCTCAGGCCCACGCCAGGGTTTGCGCCCATTGCGGGTTACCTGGCATTTTATGCCAGCCCAATGGATGCATGTTTGGTAGAGGGGGAGAAAGTTATCCCACAGCCCGGGGGTTTTTATGGCGGCTGGATCACCCAAGATATTACCGGCCCGTTCAAAGGCGAGCCTGGTACCATGTTCTGGTAAAACATACCCTATGATATCCATCCTTAATTTTGACCCCATTGCCCCAATGGTCAGGCGTGCAATCGAAGCCGGTGTTCAAACACCGGCTTTATTGATGGATGCCCACATCCTGGCGCACAATTTGCAGGTATTTACCCAGGTGCTTGGCCTTTCGGCGCAGGATATTTATTACCCGGTGAAAACCAACAATCATCCCCTCGTATTGGAAAAAATGTTCGCCATGGGCACGCATTTTGAAATTGCTTCTGCCGGGGAACTGGATATGCTTAAAGCGATTGGCGTTCCCGCAAACAAAATCATATTCTCCAACCCGGTGAAAATGCCGGCTCACATTGTTGAGGCGGCGGCTTACGGCGTGGATGCGTATGCGTTTGATTCGTTGAACGAAGTGGAGCGCCTGGCCGCATACGCCCCGGGCTGCCGGGTTTTCTTGCGGCTGCACATTCCGAACGCCGGCGCCGCCTGGACGCTCGACCGGAAATTTGGCGCAATTCCCTCTCGCGCCCTGGAACTTTTTCAGGCAGCCATCCAACGCGGCCTTCGCCCGGCCGGGGTGGCTTTTCACGTGGGTTGGAATAACCCCGATATCCAAACCTGGCTGGCGGCCCTGGAAAATGTGGAAACGGTTTTAGAACAATGTGCGGCGGCTGGGATATCCCTGGGTTTTGTAAACCTTGGGGGCGGCTTCCCGGCTCACAATGTGGATCAATATGGTGCTTTTGCGGTCATTTCCGAAGCGATTTCCCTGGTGCTGCAGCGCTTTCGCGCCCGTTATGGCACAGCCATTTATGCTGAACCGGGTTCCTTTCTGGTGGCAAACGCCGGGGTGATGCTGATGCGGGTGTACAATGTGCTGCTGCGCCAGGGGCACCGCTGGGCTTTTGTGGATACGGGCACGCTCCAGGGGTTTGTTTTCAGCATGGCAGGCATCAAATACCACGTCTTTTCCCCTTTCGAATCTGCAGGCCGCATGGTTTCGTTTTCAGTGACAGGCCCGACCTGCGACAGCCACGATGTGTTTGGCAAGAAAATAAAGCTACCGGATTCCCTCAAGCCGGATGATGTGCTGGCGGTGTTTCCCGCAGGGGCTTACGTCAGCTCAGCCAGGGAATATAATGGCATTGGGTACCCCGAAGTGAGCCTGGTGTAACTTAACCAAGGATGAACTCAGGGGCTGCCTTCGGCCATCTGGTTGAGTTGTTGGATTTGCTCCGGCGTTCCAATCACAATCAAAACCATCCCGCTTTCGATGCGGGTGGATGCCTTGGGATTGGTAAATAACTCCCCATTGGGCATCATGCACCCTAAAACTGTGACCCCGAATTTTTTCCCCAGTTCAAGCCCTGCCAGGGTTCTGCCCGCCAGCCGGGAACGGGAACTGATGCTCATTTGCTCCACAATCAGCTCCACCCCGCCTTTTCGCGAGACCTCATCCAGGAAAATGGCGGCATCGGGGCGTACGATCAGCGAAACCATGCGCCTGCCGCCCATGCGGTAGGGCAATACCACATGGTCTGCACCTGCCCGGCGGAGTTTGGGCTCTGAGTCTTCATAATTTGCCCGGGCAATGATGAATAAGTTCGGGTTCAAACTGCGGGCTGTCAGGGTGATAAACACATTTTCCGCATCTGAATTGGCTGCGGCAACCAATGCCCTGGCCCGGCGGATCCCTGCCTGTTCCAGGTAGTGTTCGTTGGCTGCGTTGCCTTTAAACCCCAGGTATCCGGCTGCGGTGGCATGGTCGATTTGTTCTTCAAGCGGGTCAATGACCACAAAGGTAAGTCCTTCATCGCCCAGTTCATGGGCCACATACCTGCCCACCCGCCCAAAGCCGCACACAATAACGTGGTTTGTAAGCGAATCCAGCATTTTTTGTCGCCTCCTTGTCTTCAGGTATTCCTGCCAATCCTGGGAAAAAATAAAATCCACACCCGCCGTCAGCGTATAGGCTACTAGACCTGCGCCGCTGATGATGAGAAACATTGCGAACAAACGCCCGGCAGGGGAAAGCGGGGTAATTTCTCCAAATCCTACGGTGCTGAGGGTAATCACCGTCATGTAAACCGCGTCCAATGGGGACATCCCCTCAAGCCAATAGAAACCCAGTGAGCCTATCACCACTAAAGACAATAAAGCCAGAACAGGGTAGGCCACACTTTGTAGGTTGCGTTTCAAGAATTTTCGATGGAGTTGGCTCATACCTGAATTTTACTGTTTCTATCCCAAAAATTGGAGTTGATTTCCGCATTTAGATGTATGCAAATGTGGGAACCTGGGGTTCCTACATTCCAACCCTGCCTCAAAGCCTGACGGGGAGAGAAAAATATGGGGGAGCAATGGGGAATTTTTTTTCAAATCTCCGAATAAAAACAGCCCTCGATACTGCGAGGGCTGTTTTTATTTTAAGCCAGGTTAACCGGATACCCGACGGGACTAACCGCCACCGCCCAGGATGGCAAAGGCATCCACGCTGCCGACAAAGCCGTTGGAAGCGCCATCAAAAGTCAGGGTTGCGCTGTAGGTCATGCTGGTGGCACTGCTGCGGGTGCCGTTGAAAACGTCGTATCCCTCGCCGCTGATGGTGCCGACGTCAAAGGTGCCCAGGGCGCTCAGGTAGTGGGTGCCGCCGCCCATGCTGAAGGCGTTGGTGTCTTCACTGTTGGCCTGGGAGAGCTTGACACCTGCGCCAGAGCCATCCAGGTACATGCTCCAAGTGCCTTTGGTGGTGGCGCCCAGTTGGGTGGGGGTGAACTTGAGGATGTCTTCATCGTAGGCCCCGGAAACACCGCTGATCAACGGGGTGCCGCTGGTTGAAATGTACAGAGTGCCCAGGCCGCCGCTGTCCACCCAGTGGAGGGCGTCAATGTTCTCGGCCGAGCCGCTCAAGCCGACGTCCGACCCGTCAAAGAAAAGGCTGAAGGTTTCGGTTTGCGGGTTGAACTGGATGACATCCGAACCTTCGGTGGGAATGCCGCCGGGCATGGTCCAGGCGCTTTCGAGGCTGAACAGGTAGGTGCCGTTCGGGCCAAAGGCAAAGCCGTCTATGTCGTTGCTGGCCAGGCCGTAGGCGGAGCCATCGAAGAAGATTGCCCAAACATAGCCATCAAAATACAGCACATCTTCGTCATAGTAGTCAAAATCCCAGCTTTGACCGAAAATATTCGAGCCTTGTAGATTGCCGTTGGCAGACGAAGAAACATAGTAGCCTGAAGGATTGATTGGGTTATATACGGAAACGTCGCTGGAACAATTGGTGATGACATTGTGTTGAGAGGTGATAACTGCATTCTGTGGAATTGGGCCAAAGGTGCTATCATCCAGCTGGAAATAGATACCAGAAGTTGGTGGGATGCCGCCATTCGTGCCTACACCATCGCAATCAATGTGGTTTTCAATAATATCCAGGGTGGTTATACTGCCGCGAGCCCGGATTCCATAGGCTGCGCCTACCGGGTTCACGAAAGTTCCGTTGAGGAAAATTTCATTATTCAGCACCTCAACCAGACCATGCGGGCCATCTGACGGGTCAAAACGCAGGTCAATCAATCCAAAACTATTCGTCATGACCCCCACATCCTGAGTAATGGTATTATCGCGAATGGACAAATTTTCAACACTTCCTGGAGGTGGAACGCCCGTGGTTGCCCGAGATAGGTAGATTGCAATCGCTGTCATGTCTGTAATTTTGTTGAAATCAACAATTACATCCTTCAAGGCGCCGTTTGTTGGGCCACTTCCTGAGGTAAGAAGCTGGATGCCCACCTGAAGATTGGACATCGTATTGTTGGTTATTTGAACTCCATCTGCTCCGTTATTGAGCTGAACACCGTACCGGTTTAGGAATTGAAAAACATTGTCTTGTACAACCGCATTTACAGCGCCATCCAAGATCACGCCGCGCGACCCAATTGCTGGCGGGTTGCCGTTTCGGAAAAAATTATTCTCAATTATGGTGTTTTGATTCAAGTTTCCCGCCAGCCAAACTGCGGTTTTATCTACGCCACTCCAACCGTCAAAGCGATTGCAGTCAATGGTCCAATTCGTGCGATTTGCACCACCGCTAAACACTCCCCAACCTTCAATGTTTTGGATATAGTTGTTTAAAATGTTAATATTGTCAAATCCATCTCCGTTCCAAAGGTAGATCGCCGATGTTACAGTACCCCCGGCAATCTTGAAGCCATCAATGGTTACATTGTCTACCCCGGCGGAAATCGTGAATGCATTTCCATTGGTTGAAGGCGATATTACGGCTTCCCCAGAATCGCGACCAGTGTTGAGCTGAGTGAGGTCGGTGGGGTCATTCGCGCAAACGCCATAATGAGGCCCCTTCAAAGTTAACGATTTTGTAATGGTAACTTTTTCAGTGTAAGTGCCCGGGCTGACCTGAATCACATCACCGGGATTGGCGGCATCCACAGCCGCCTGGATTGTAGAATAACTTGTGTTTTGAGTTACGTTTTGAACCGGGGAAACAACAATAAAACCCATGAGCCAAAATGCCCCCAGACATATCAATAAAACTACAACTTTTCGAGACATGATCTAATTCCTCCAAAAATGATCTTCTTGTGTTCGAATTGAGATAAAAACGCGAGAAATCCACCCTGTTCCGGTATCACCTCCTGATTTATATGAAATTAATTTGGATATGAGTGTGCATGGTTAAAAAATTCCACCCAATTAGGTTATGTACAAACTGCCTAACTTTTGCACATTATACATGATTAAACGCGAATTAAAATTAGAAAAATTCCTCGATATGGGTTTGAGATACTTTAAGAAAAGGGAGTGGCTGTGCAACGTCTCGTTGCACAGCCACTCCTGTGGAACATCTTTGGTGTTGCCGGAGATACCCCGGTAGGTATGTGAATTACGGCAAAATGGCAAAGGCATCCACGCTGCCGACAAAGCCGTTGGACGCGCCATCAAAGGTCAGGGTTGCGCTGTAGGTCATGCTGGTGGCACTGCTGCGGGTGCCGTTGAAAACGTCGTATCCCTCGCCGCTGAGGGTGTCGACGTCAAAGGTGCTGTTAAAAAAGCCCGTCCCCCGGGGGCTGCCGGGGGACGGGGGTTAGGGGAGGAGAAACGAAATGTTATCCGTTGGTGCTTGTGCCGCTGTCGGCGGGCGGGGTGGTTTCACCTGGGGTGAACCAGCCGCCTGGTTTGCCAGGGCGTCCGCCGGGGCGACCGCCAGGATGGCCACCCGGGTGGCTGCCGGGCTTGTGTTCACGCAGCCATTCAGCCTGTTCTTTGGTGATGACGCCATCGGCCAGAGCGTTGTCAATTGCGGTGGTGCGGGCGGTTTCCATCTTTTCCTGGAAGGCTTCCACGGTCAGGTTTTGTTCGATTGCCAGGTCTTTCAGGGTCAGGCCTTCATCCTGCAGGGCCTGGAGTTCTTCAACGGTCACGCCGAAGGCCTCGGCCAGGGCAGACTGGATGTATTCGTGGATGGGGCTGTCGCCTTTCGGGCCTTTGCCGTTGGTTTTGCCTTCGGCAATCCGGGCTTTCATTTCATCAGCCTGTTCCTGGGTGATGTCGCCAGCGGCCAGGGCAGCGTCAATGGCGGCGGTGCGAGCGGCTTCCATTTTGCTTTCGAATTCCGCTACGGTCAGGCCCTGTTCGATGGCCAGGTCGGTCAGCGTGACGCCGGCTTCTTTGTTCGCCTCGAGTTCTTCAACGGTGATGCCAAAGGCATCGGCGATGGCGGCTTCCAGGTAGCTGCGCAGGGCATCTCCAAAACGACCCCCGCGTCCGTGGCGGAAAGCCTGGCTGGTTTCGGTTTCCTCAGTGCCGGTGATCCCTTGCTGGAAGCTGCCCCACGGGCTGTCTACACCGCTCAGCACACCCACGACATCTGCGGATTTGGCGAAGCTTGCCCCGGCAAAGCCGAGAGCAAAAACCAACGCGCCTACAACTGCAATCAGGACTAAAGTTTTCTTCATGATCAATCTCCTTTCTTTGTTTTCAGGCGGCGCTGCCATTGAAACTGCGGTTGTCCTGTTCCACAGACCCTGGCAGGCCTTGTTTGTTTGTGTTGCCCTTAATATAGCCGTCAGGTGTGTAGAATTTATGAAGGTCTGGCAACCATTTCGTAAAAATGCTGTAAAAACAAACCCCTGATTCATAAAGATTACCTTGTGAAAATTGCCACATCTCGCCCCAAATATGATTGTTGTATGATAAAATCTTTGAGTGCCAGGTAAACCCTGCATGGGTTGCCTGAATTTGCCCGGTTTACATCCTGAGTTTGACGGTTTCAAACCACAAACCTCGCTTAAAAAACATGGAGGCTTATGACGAACGAATATTTGGCGATTGGTGTTTTGCTTCTCGTTTCAACCATATTGGCTGTATTGGTGGTGATCATTGGGCACTCCTTTGGTCCTCGCCGCCCCAGCGCTCGCAAAAACGCACCGTATGAATCGGGCATGGTCCCGATTGGCCCGGGCACCCGCCGGGTTCCGGTGCGTTTTTACATGGTAGCCGTCCTCTTCATTTTGTTCGATATTGAAGTCATTTTCTTTTTGCCTTACGCAATGGTTGTAAGAGAATTGAGCTGGTACGGCATCCTGGGCTTTTTGGTGTTTAATATTCCAATCATTGTCGGATTTCTATACGAGTGGAAAAAAGGAGCACTGGAATGGGAGTAGAGCAAAAATTAGGCAATATGGGCGTGGTGACCACGCGCCTGGAAGAAGTGGTCAATTGGAGCCGGACACGCGCGATGTGGCCGGTTCTGTTTGGGCTGGCCTGCTGTGCGATTGAGATGATGGCTGCCCAGGCATCGCATTATGATATGAGCCGTTTTGGCATGGAACTGATGCGGGCCAGCCCGCGCCAGTCGGACCTGATGATTGTGGCAGGCCGGGTGACCCGCAAAATGGCGCCGGTTCTGCGCCGCCTGTACGACCAGATGCCCGACCCCAAATGGGTGATTTCGATGGGCGACTGCGCCTCTTGCGGTGGTGTGTTCAATAATTATGCAATCGTGCAGGGTGTGGACGAAATTGTGCCGGTAGATGTGTATGTGGCCGGTTGTCCCCCGCGACCCGAAGCGCTAATTCACGGCATTATTACCTTGCATGAAAAGATAATGGCGGAAAAACTGCAAAAGTACGCCTGAACCCCATCGGGCGTCGGATTTTTGCACAGGAGACCCTATGAACGAACAAATAAAAAAGGTAGTGGAGGCGCTATCCGCGCGCTTTGAGATTTCGTCCAGCGAATTCCGTGGGGATACCCGGGTGGTGGTTCAACCGGCGGATATCGCCTTGTTTTGCCAGGCCTTGCGCGATGATTTCGGGTTTGAGATGTTGGCAGCCATGACGGCTGTGGACTACTGGCCCCAAATGGAGCCGCGCTACCATGTGGTTTACCAGGTTCGCTCGATCCAGCACAACCAGATCATCACTTTGCGGGTTCCAGTTTCTGCGGATGAGGAGCGTCTGCCCACCATTGAAAAGGTCTACCCCAACGCAAACTGGCACGAACGCGAAGTCTTCGATATGTTTGGCATTACCTTTGATGGCCATTCCGATATGCGCCGAATTATTATGCCTCACGATTGGGAAGGCCACCCCCTGCGCAAAGACTATCCTTTGGGCTATGAAGAAGTCCAGTTCACTTTTAACGCAAAAGAAATTGACCAACGCAAACCCTACGCAAAAGAATAATCTTTTGCCAGGAGCGTTCAATACCCAGAAATGAGGCGCCTATGAGCCAGATTTATGAAATTTCGATGGATGAAATCAAACACTTGATTTCTGAGCGAGCCCTGACCGGGGAGAACATGCTGTTGAACATGGGTCCCCAACACCCCAGTACCCATGGCGTGCTGCGGCTGCTGCTTGAACTGGATGGTGAGATTGTTGTCAACTGCATTCCCGATGTCGGCTTTTTGCACACCGGCATTGAGAAAAACATGGAAGCCAAAACTTACCTGAAAGCCGAAGTGATGACCGACCGGTTGGACTACCTGAACACCGTCGGCAACAACCTGGCTTACTGCATGGCCATTGAAAAACTGGTGGACCTGGACGTTCCCGAACGCGCCCAGGTGATTCGCATCCTGCTGGTGGAATTACAGCGGATTGCTTCTCACCTGGTCTGGCTGGGCACCCAGTCACTCGACCTGGCGGCGATGTCGGTCTTTTTGTACTGCTTCCGTGAGCGTGAAGACATCCTCAATATGTTGGAGATGGTTTCCGGCCAGCGGATGATGACCACCTACATTCGGCCTGGTGGGGTATGGCGCGATGTGCCAGCCGGCTTTGAAGAAGCTGTTGCCGATTTCATCAAAATTTTCCCGAAGCGCATCGAAGAATACGAGCGGCTGCTGACCAAAAACCCACTTTTCATTGATCGCACCCGCAATATTGGGGTTTTAAGCAAAGAACAGGCCCTGGCCTGGGGGGTGACTGGCCCGGCGCTGCGCGCTTCTGGCGTAAACCACGACCTGCGCAAAGCCCGGCCTTACATGGGCTACGAAACCTATGACTTTGAAGTTCCCACCCATACCGTGGGTGATACCTATGTGCGCTACCTGCTGCGGGTCGAAGAAATGCGCCAATCCCTGCGAATTGTCGAACAGGCCTTGAATCGCCTCAAGAAAACCAAAGGAATGCCCTTTCAGAGCAGCAACCGCAAATTTGTCCCCCCGCCTCGTGCGGAAATTGGCGAGAGTATGGAGTCGTTGATTCACCATTTCAAGCTGTGGACGGAAGGATTCCAGGCGCCGAAAGAATCGGTCTATTCTGCGGTTGAATCGCCGCGTGGTGAGCTGGGCGTGTTTCTTGAGGGGGATGGCGGGTCCCACCCGTACCGGGTGTACTGGCGCACGCCTTCTTTTGTAAACCTGCAAATTTTGCCTGTCCTGGCGAAAGGTGTTTTTGTTGCCGACCTGGTTGCCCTGATTGGCACCGTTGATATTGTTTTGGGAGATGTAGACCGGTGAACCAACTACGCGAAAAATACCCGAAAGAAGTCGAAGCCATCCTGGCAAAATACCCACCCGAGGAAAAACGCTCGGCGGTGATGCCATTGCTGTACCTGGCCCAACGTGCCGATGGCCATGTTCGCCCGCGCGATATGGCCGATATTGCGGAGATTTGCGGGGTAAGTTCAACCCATGTGGCTTCCATCGTAGGCTTTTACACCCTGTATTACGACAAGCAGGAAGGCAAATACCGCATCCAGGTATGCAACGATCTTCCCTGTGCCCTGCGCGGCGCCGACCAGTTCCTGGCGGGCTTGTGCGAAGCCCTGGGGATTGAGCCCAAAGGCACCACGGACGACGGTTTTGTGACCGTTGAACCTGTGATGTGCCTGGCCGCCTGTGACAAAGCGCCTATGTTCCAGCTTCAAAGCAGCGATGGCATTTTTTATGGCATGGAGCTGGACGGCAAACAGGTTCGCTTTGAAAATATGACCGTTGAACAAACCATCGAAGTGGTCCAGTCACTGCGCAAGCAGACCAGCTAGCCCGGAAATGGTATTACGGAGGAAATATGCAGTCGCATGATGGTTTGCAGAAATTTATCGTACTCCGACACCGGGAAATCCCCAACATTGACCGGCTGGATGTATATCTTAAAAATGGTGGTTTCGAAGGACTGAAAAAAGCCTTCACCATGAAACCCGAAGATGTGGTTGAAGAGGTCTTTAAATCGGGCTTGCGTGGTCGCGGTGGGGCGGGCTTCCGCACGGGCATGAAGTGGCGCTTCATTGATAAAAAGAACTGGCCTCACTACGTGGTGGCCAATGCCGATGAATCGGAGCCCGGTACTTTTAAAGACCGCGAGATTATGGAAAAGAACCCCTTCCAATTTTTAGAAGGGATGATGATTTGTGCCTACGCCGTTCAGGCCAATACCGCCTACAACTATATGCGCGGTGAATTCTGGCAAATTGGGGCGTGGCTGGATGGCAAAATTAAAGAATTAGAAGATGCTGGTTACCTGGGTGAGAACATCCTGGGCAGCGGTTTCAACCTGCGTATCTACAACCACCTGGGTGCAGGCGCATACATTTGCGGTGAAGAAACCGCCCTGCTCGAATCGCTGGAAGGCAAGTTAGGCCAACCCCGCCTGCGCCCGCCTTTCCCGCCCAGCTTTGGATTGTATGGCAAACCCACCATTGTCAACAATGTTGAAACCCTCACCAATGTGCCCTTGATTATTTCCAAAGGGGCCGACTGGTACCGCAGCTTTGGCACCCCCGACAGCGCCGGGACCAAGGTGGTTTGTTTGAGTGGCAATGTGAACAAACCCGGCAATTACGAAGTTCCCCTCGGCACCACCTTCCGCCAGCTCATTGAAGATTTGGGTGGAGGCATGAGCAATGGGCACAAAATCAAGGCGATTATGCCCGCTGGTGCATCTTCGGCAGTTATTGTCGCGACCGATGAAGCGCTGGACACCCCTATGGATTACGAGAACGTGCAAAAAGTTGGCTCTCAATTGGGCTCAGCCTCGGTAATTGTGATTGATGAAACGTTCAGTATGGATTGGGTGGTCGAGAAGACAGTGCATTTCTTCAAGCATGAATCCTGTGGAAAATGCACTCCCTGCCGCGAAGGCAATTATTGGATGGACCATATTATCCACCGCATTCGTCACGAAGGGGGCGGCTGGGAACAGGTGGCGCTCCTCGATAATGTTGCTCGCAACATCCAGGGCAAATGCCTGTGCGCCTTAGGCGAATTTTCCGTTCAGGCAGTCATCACAGGCATTGAGCGCTTCAAACCCGACTTTGAGGCCGTGGCACAAAAGCAGGCTGGGTAGCCCAACCGACAGAGGAAAAAAAACGATGTCAAACCAACCCAACGCAAAACAAGTCACCCTGACCATTGACGGCATCCAGGTAACGGTTCCTGAAGGAATCGTGGTTGTGGATGCAGCCAAGCGCGCCGGGATTGATATTCCCGTATTTTGTTACCACCCCAAAATGAAACCTGTTGGCATGTGCCGCATGTGCCTTGTGGAAGTGGGCCGCCCAGAAATTGACCGTGCCACCGGCCAGTTTGCCAAAAACGACGATGGCTCCACCAAGCTGCTCTGGGGCCGGACCCTGGAAACGGGCTGTACTGTTGCGGTTTCTGAAGGAATGGTGGTGCGCCATTCTGGGGCCAAAGTGGACGCAGGCCGCCAGGATATCCTTGAATTTATCCTGACATCCCACCCGCTGGACTGCCCGGTGTGTGACAAGGGCGGCGAATGCCCGCTGCAAAACCTGACCATGGCCCACGGACCCGGCCAGAGCCGCTTTTTGTTTGATGACAAAATTAAGCTGGCCAAGCATGTCCCCCTGGGCGAGCTGATTTTCCTGGACCGCGAACGCTGCATTCAGTGCGCCCGCTGCACCCGTTTCCAGGCCGAAATTGTGGACGACCCGGTGATTGGTTTTTACAGTCGCGGTCGTTCGCTCGAAATTCAAACACACTCCGACCCCGGTTTTGATTCTTACTGGTCGGGCAATACCAGCGATATTTGTCCGGTGGGTGCTCTCACCACGGCCGATTTTCGTTTTGGTGCCCGCCCATGGGAACTCAACCAGGCCGCCTCCATCTGCAACCAGTGTGCCGTGGGCTGCAACATCACTTTTAACACCCGGCGCGAGGCCAAAACCGGCGGCAATTTTGTGATCAAACGCGTAATGCCCCGCCAAAACGAACAGGTAAACGAAATTTGGATCTGTGACAAAGGCCGTTTTTCCGCCTATCATTTTTCCGAGCACCCCGACCGCTTATCCCAACCCCTGGTACGCCGTGAGGGCAAACTTGTCCCGGCGACCTGGGGCGAAGCCCTGGACCTTGTTGCCGAAAAATTCAAGGAAGCGGGCGCCGGGTTGGGCGTGGTGGCCAGCGGCCGGCTTTCCAATGAAGATTTATTCAACCTTCACAAACTGGCTGAACTCCAGGGCGGGAAGACCTTCCTGGATACCACCATGGGCGGCGGCGACCTGACCGCCAGCCTGGGCCTTTCCGCAGGCAGCAACCTGGGCAGCCTGGGTAAGGACGACACCGCTCTGGTGGTGGCCTGCGACCTGGAAGAAGAAGCGCCCATCTGGTGGCTGCGGGTTAAACAGGCAGCAGAGCGCGGCGCTACGGTGATTGTTCTTAATCCCCGCGCAACCAAACTCGACCGGGCGGCCGATTATAAGCTGACCTATCGCTATGGTGAAGAAGTGGAAGCCCTTCAAAACTTGCTCAAATCCGAACACCCCGCCGCACAAACCCTGCGTGGCGATGCCAACCTGCTGATTTTCTTTGGCAGTGAGGGTCTGGGCGTTGCGGGCAGCCAGGCGCTTGCCCAGGCCTGTGCCAACCTGTTGGTAGAAACGGGCAAAGTTGGCAAGCCCAACAGCGGCCTCGTGGGGGTTTGGTCTCGTCCAAATGACCAGGGCGCCTGGGAAATGGGCTTCCGGCCTGCCGAAAACCTTGCCAGCGCTCTTGGTTCCCAAAAGGTGCTATATTTTGCAGCTGCTGACCCGGTGGGAGACCAACCCACCCTTGCCAGCGCTTTGAATGACAAATTTGTGGTTGTTCAAGATTTGTTCCTCACCGAAACCGCAAAATTGGCGGATGTGGTTTTGCCTGCAGCCCCCTATACCGGGCGCGAAGGCAGCTTCACTTCTGGTGAGCGGCGGGTCCAGCGTTATTACCTGGCTGTGCCCGATCATTCTGGCGCTCGCCCCGATTTCACCATCACTGCCCAAATTGCCAGCCGCCTGGGGCTTACCCTGGAAGGCCGGTTGGCCGCCCGGGTTTTCGCCCAAATTGGCAGTGTGTTCCCGGCTTTCGCAGGCCTGACCTTTATCCACCTGGCCCAGGTAGAAGAGCAGTGGCCTATTGTGGGTCGGGGCGATATGTACTATGGTGGCACAACCTATGAAAACAGCCAGGGTTTGGGTGTTCACCTCGCGGCCGGGCAGCCTCCTGCAGCGGCTGTGGCGCCCAAAGCTCTGTCTCTCCCGGCGGCTGAATGGGTGGCGGTTCCTGTGACCGATCTGTACGACAGAGGTGCTTTGGTCTCACGCTCAGGAACACTCCAGCCCCGCCTGGCCAATCCGTATGTACGCATTCACCCGGCTGATGCGGCGAAGATGGGCGCCGGAGAAACCATCCTGGCCAGCGTGGCCGGGGTTCAATTGGAACTTCAGGTTGTGTTGGATGACACAATGCCCCAGGGAACCGCCGGTGTGCCGCGCAGCCTTGGGCTGCCGCTTGTCCAGCCCGAACCGCTGCAAATCATTGAAAGGACGGCCGCCTGAGCAGCCCTGCTGCCCGCGTTCGGAGGTAACCATGGATATTTGGTTGATTGTTGAATGGTTGGTTAAAAGCCTTTTCCTGGTCATCTTTTTGCTGACCGGTTTTGCTTACACCACCTGGTATGAACGCCGTTTCCTCGCCAAGATGCAAGTTCGCTACGGTCCAAACCGGGCAGGCCCAATGGGGCTGCTCCAACCGGTTGCGGACGGCGTTAAGCTGATTTTTAAAGAAGAGTTTGTTCCTGCTTCGGCATATAAAGTCCTTTATATGCTTGCTCCGATTATCACTGTAATCCCTGCATTCATGGTAATGGCGGTGGTGCCCTGGGGTACTTCGGTTGAATTGTTCAACCGGGAGATCCCTCTTGGCCTGGCCAATATCAATGTGGGTGTGCTGTACATCCTTTCGGTGACCTCAATTGCCATTTATGGCATTGTGTTAGGTGGGTGGGCATCAAACAACAAATATGCCATGATGGGGGGCCTGCGCGCTTCTGCCCAGATGGTTAGCTACGAACTGGCGATGGGCCTTGCACTGGTAGGCCCGATGATGATTGCCGGTTCGATGAGCCTGGTGGAAATCACGGCTGCCCAAAAACCGGTCTGGTTTGTGGTTTACCAGCCCATTGCCTTCATAATATTTGCGATTGCGGCCCTTGCCGAGCTTAACCGGGCGCCGTTTGATATGCCTGAAGCCGAGCAAGAACTGGTGGCTGGATACCATGCGGAGTATTCTGGCATGAAGTTTGCGCTCTTTTTTATGGCTGAATACATCAAAATGATCGCCATGTCGGCCATCGGTGCAACCCTTTTCTTTGGTGGGTATCGCGGGATTGGTGTGGATACCTATCCCTGGCTGGGCCCGCTTTACCTTTTTGGCAAAATTTTGATAGGTCTTGGGCTGATGATCTGGATTCGGGCAACTTTTCCCCGCATCCGCTACGACCGGCTGATGGCCTTTGGTTGGAAAATTCTGCTGCCTTTGGCGTTGTTGAATGTCTTTATCACCGCGATTGTGCTGGTTGCCCTGGGCGGTTAATGAAGCTACAAAGCTGTGATTGGAGGTGAAACTGTATGAAAGTGTTTGAAGCCGTAAAAGCTCTGGTGGTTGGGTTGGGCCAAACCTTCCGGTTTGTGTTCGATAAACCTGTCACCTTTCAATATCCCGAAGTAAAACGCCCGGTGAGCAAACGCTTCCGCGGCCGGCATGTTCTGATGCGCTATGAAAACGGCCTGGAAAAATGCATTGGCTGTTCGCTTTGTGCTGCGGCTTGCCCGGCAGACGCCATTTTTGTCGAATCGGCCGAAAACACGGATGATCAGCGTTTTTCGCCGGGTGAACGCTATGCCAGTACATACGAAATCAATATGCTGCGCTGTATCTACTGCGGCTTTTGCGAAGACGCCTGCCCAACCGAGGCCATTGTGTTGGGCGATAACTATGAGCTGTCGTTCACCAGTCGTGAGCAAGCCATTTACCCTAAAGAAATGCTGCTTGTCCCGGTGAAACCGGGCGGCAAGCCAACTCCGCAGAAAGTGGAACCAGGTGTGTTTACCCGTTCGGTTCCGCTGATGCAGAACCCGGAAGATTAGGGAGAAAAACGAATGAACACAGATTTGATTGTTTTTTATTCCCTGGCGTTGATTGCGGTGGCCTCCGCAGCCGCAATGCTTGTGAGCAAGAACACCGTTTATTCGGCCTTGTTTTTGGTGTTGAATTTTGCCACCATTGCCGTGTTTTACCTGATCTTAGGCGCCCCTTTTATTGCCATGGCGCAGGTCACCGTCTATGCCGGGGCGATCATGGTGCTGTTCTTGTTTGTGATCATGCTCCTGGGCGTAGAGAAAATTGCCGGTGAAGATAAGCTGATCTGGCAAAAACCGTTTGCTGCGGTTTTGGTTGTGCTCTTCGCCTTTGATTTATATTACCTGTTCGCCATTTCGGGCATTACGGATGGTTTTGTGCGGAACATGCCTGCCGACTTTGGCAGTCCAGGCGAAATTGGTTTGGTGTTGTTCCGCCAGTATATGCTGCCCCTGCAGGTAACCGCTGTACTGCTGCTGGTTGCCATGGTGGGCGCTGTGGTTTTGACCAAAACCGGACGTTTCCCGCTGCGCTTGCTGGGTTCGAAGAAATCTCAGGAAGAAAGCGCTGCATCCGAGGCTGCTGGACAGGGCTGATGCCATTCGCGGCACTTTGACTGTTTTACGGAGTGAGGACATGGTTCCAATAGAACATTACATCGGTTTATCGGCAATTTTATTCACCATGGGTGTCATTGGTGTGCTGACCCGGCGCAATTCGATTGTCATCTTCATGTCAATTGAGTTGATGCTGAATTCTGCAAACCTGCTGTTTGTCGCTTTTTCACAGGTGTTCAAAGCACTCAACGGGCAAATATTCGTCTTTTTTGTAATGGCTGTCGCAGCGGCGGAGGTGGCGGTGGGCCTGGCCCTGATTGTCGCCATCTTCCGCACACGCAACACCATCAATGTAGACGATTTGAACGAGATGAAGGGCTAGGAGGGTAAACATGAGTTTATTCGAAATGCTTACTTCTGTACAAAATGCCGCCGCATTTGCTGCGGAAGGGGGGAGTGGGGGGCCAGAGTTTTTTGCCCTGGCTCCTCTCATTGTCCTGCTGCCAGTTTTGGGCTTGCTGTTCAATATCATCTTTGGCAAACGAACCAGTGAAACGGTAGTCGGGACTGTAGCCAGCCTGGCGGCTGGCCTGGCGTTTGTGGTTTCGGTTTTACTGGCGGTATCGTTGATGGGGCATCCTGAAGGCCAAACCGTGCCGGTACTGCAATGGATTCACATTGGCAGCCTGCATGTGGATTGGGCCTTTCGAGTGGATACGCTTTCGGTCACAATGATGCTCGTGGTCTCTGGGGTTGGTACCCTCATCCATGTTTACGCCGCCGGGTACATGCATTATGACGTTCGTTATAAAGAAGACCTGCCCGCTTACAGCCGCTTTTTTGTTTATCTCAACCTGTTTATCGCTGCGATGATGATTCTGGTCAGCGGCGACAGCTACCTGATGCTGTTCGTGGGCTGGGAAGGTGTGGGTTTGTGTTCTTACTTGCTGATTGGCTTCTGGTTTAACCGCAACCCGGATGCCAGCGTGGGTACCGGAAATTCGTCCGCTGGCAATAAGGCGTTTATCACCAACCGGGTGGGCGATTTTGGCTTTCTGATTGCCATGTTCCTCACCTTCTGGTACTTTGGCTCACTGCAGTTCGATGAAGTTTTCGAGGCCGCCGAACACCTTGCCCAAACCATTCCCGCCTGGGTTATCCCGGCCATTGGTCTGTTTATGCTGGTAGGTGTGACCGGGAAATCGGCTCAGATTCCACTGTATGTCTGGCTGCCAGATGCCATGGCTGGTCCCACCCC
>CAZAYY010000005.1:172701-189599 GCA_964489525.1 uncultured Anaerolineales bacterium | reverse complement strand
TCTCCATCACCGGTTCTGGTTCCGGCTCGATGGCCGGTTCCGGTTCAGGTTCGGCCTCAGGCTCGGCCTCCGGTACGGGTTCGGGTTCTGGCTCGATGACTGGTTCCGGTTCGGGTTCGGCCTCAGGCTCGGCCTCCACCACGAGTTCCGGTTCTTGCTCGATGACTGGTTCCGGTTCGGGTTCGGCCTCAGGCTCGGCTTCCATCACGGGTTCGGGCTCCGGCTCGATGACTGGTTCCGGTTCAGGTTCGGCCTCAGGCTCGGCCTCCAGCACGGGTTCGGGTTCCGGCTCGGTGGCTGGTTCCGTTTCGGGTGCGGCAGCGAATATCCCGGTTTGGGGGCGTGGAACGATCAGGGTGGCATTGCTCAGGTCGGGTTCAAAAGGAGGTTCTTCCTCTGGTTCTTTTGCGGTTTCGGACGTTTGATTCTCGATCCCGGTTTGGGTTCGGGGCATCACCAGCGTGGCATTGCTCAGGTCAAATTCGGGCTCTGGCTGTTCTTCTTTTTCGTTTTCTGGTTCTGGCTCAGACCCCGCCGGAGGATTGGAATCCTGGTTTTTTGGCATGATGAGCGTGGCATTGCTCAGGTCTGGTTCCTCCGCGTCAAAACCAGGTTGTTCTTTTTCCGGTTCGGGTTCATTAGGTGGCGTAATCAGGGTTCGGTCGTCCATAGGGCCTTATTTAAGAAATTCGAGTTTAAAAGTGGTGTGAGCAGGCTTGTTGCTTTCGATTAGTGCCTGGATCAGTTCTGGAGAGGCGTTGTTCTTTTTTACCTGTACCGAAAATGTATGGGCTTCAAGCTGGCTTCCTGTGTCTACAATTTGGGGAGCAGAACCAGTGTAGATTTCCAAAATCCGGCTGAGCGCCCAGCGCGTGCCGCGCCGGGAAAAAATCGCTGGCGCCTCTTTCAGAAATGCCCGGCGCTGATCCAGGCTCCAGGTGCTGTCGAAAATCACATCATACCAGTTGGCAAGCCAGGGGATGAATGCATCGGGTGCTGTAGAGGGGGAGAGGTACAGGTCGAAATTATCCACTGTCCATTCGAGGGGCATCCAGATGCTTTCAAAGATACCCAGGAACCGGCGCATAAAATCGTTGTGGTAAATGCCCGGCAGGTAATTGACAAACCGTTCGCTGTAAATCGTCATTCCAGAGGGAACCAGTTCGGAGGGCATTTTTTCAGCCAGCGCCGGAGTGGAGGGCGGGGGCGGGGTGGGCGGGGCGGGTGCTTTGCGCACCGGGGCGCTCTCAGCTGGTTTTGCCGCAGCCGGGGCTTTGGCTGCCGGCGTTTTTTGGGGGGCAGCAGGTTTTTCTGCCGCTTTTGGCGGAATTGTGCTGCCTTCTGGCGCTGCGGCGGGGGTGCTTTCGGCTTTGGCTGGTTTTTGAGCCGGTTTTTCACCGGCTGCCTGAACTGGCCGCTGGACAATGTTGTAGGTGATTTGGAATGGGTCAATCGTGACCACATCCCCATCCAAAAGCGGCGAGGCGATTTTGGGGAACAGGCTTTCTCCGTTGAGTATGGTGCCGTTCGCACTGCCCAGGTCCATGATCTCACATTTGCCCCCAGACATCTGGATTTGGGCATGGGAGCGAGACACCCGTGCATTGGGCAGGACCAGCCCCTGCGGGGGTTGGCGGCCCATGACCAGGATTCCTTCATCCAGTTCCTGCTCCAGGTGGAAATTCTCCGGACCTGTGATGGTGATTTTGTGCATAATTCCAGATGTGCTCATAGACTCTACCTGTTGTTATTGTTGTTTGCGCTTTTTATTGGCTGCTTCAAAAGCTTCCCGTTCTTCTTGCTGTTGTTTTTCCAATGCTGCCTGTTTTTCATCTTCAGCTGCTTTGTTTTTTTCGCTTTTAACCTCTGCTGCAGCACTCGACAGGTTGTTGACCACCGCCTTGAAAGAAAGTAAAGCCACCCCTTCCATGAATTCTTCTGGGCTGACGGTATCTTTTTTCATGGTTTCGAGTAAGTAATTGGGCCATTCTGTCATCACGTATCCGGTGACTTCGGTTTCAAAAGTCCTGGCAAACTTTTCGCCATAGCTTAATGCGTTGTATTCCGGTGATTCTGCATCTTTAAGATCGCCCTTGATTTGGGTTGCCCCGGCTTTTGCAAAGATGCCTAACGCGCTAATCGCCACATCTTCCAATTCCGGCATTTTTTGGTTCAGGATCGCTTCGGCGCCTTTGGTGGTTGTGGTGGAAATGCCTTCTTTAAGGACTTCGTTCCAGTATGCGTTTTTCAGTATACCCGAAGTAAACACCGTGTCGCTCTGGACATTCCAGACGGTGGTCATGCTTTTGCCGACATGTTCGCCAAGTTTTCCAAGGCCATGCGAAATCATGGTTTGGGCAAACCCGGCCAGGTGTTCCCCGGCCGATTTGTCGTACTGCTTGCCCAACAAGGCGGCTTTGAGCATTTCTTCAATCACGAATGAAGCCGCCACACTTAAGGCATTGGTGGGGATGAACACGGCGCTGAGCAATTTTAACCCGGTGATGATGGTGTCAGTTACGGTTTGCTGGGCAGCGCGGTAGCTATCCAGGGCCTGTTTAAACTGGTCAAACTCCATCGTGGCCATTTTATCGACAGAATCCACATTAAAGGCCTTCATCAACAGCTTTAATTCGCTGCCGGTGATTTTGTTCTGGTAGACGAATTGTTCCAGACGGGCCATGGATTCCATGACCACATCACCGTAATCTTCCGCCGTGAGTTCTCCGGCAATGGCAACACCGGCATCTAAAACTACGTTTAAGACACCCGACTGGGACATTGCGTACTGCCGCTTGGCCCGGTCCAGCATTTCTTTGGCGGTGGTTGCGGGCGATACGAGGTTGAGAATGTCAAACTTTGTCACCGAATCGGGGAAACGGTCGAAGATGTAGGTGATCATTTTGGCTTTGGCCGGGTTCGACTCGCCCTGCAAATCGGGGACGACGTGGCCCAGGTAGCGGTTTGCATACAATTCAACAACCTGGTTGCGCAGTTCTTCTTTGTCTTTCAACTCGCTGTGGTTTAGGAAGTCGTACACCTGTTTAACCTGGGTTTCCCCGGCGTGTTCGTCCAGGGTCAGGTGAAGATAAAAAGCGCCTTGTCCGGCCTGGCTGTAATCGGTATTGGTCAGGGGTAGAACGATATTCTTGTCCGCGTAACCCGTCACCCCCAGCATTTTGTAGAAGAAGTCGTAGGCAGGCCGGACGACAGTGCCATCATCCAGAACTTTTGGGGTTTTGGCTTGTTGATAAATGTCTGGGATTTTATTTTCAGCCCAGAACTTGATTACTTTTTGGGTGAACTTTGCGCTGTCGTTTTCCTGGATGGCCGCGTACATTTCATCTGCGGCGTTCAAATTACCGGCCAGCAGCATTTGGGCGTGTTTATAATCATCAGAACCTTTTTTGATGTCCGTCGCGACAAGGGAAAGATAGTATTTCTTGTTGTTTTCCCAGGAGTTTCGGAAGGTTTCTTCAAGATAGGTGCCTTCAACCCGTTTGATCCGGTCTTTCCAGATACCTTCTATGACGCTCAGCCATTTGAAGACCTGTTCCTCATTTGTGCCGCCGCCATACATGGCTGCTTTAAGCGAATCTTCCGCTACCTCAAGCTGAATATTCTCAATGGCGAGTTTCTTGCTGTCCTCGCCTTTCATTTCGGGGCGGGGGCTGCCCATGATTTCGGCCATCTGACGGGCCATCTGGGCGGCCGGTGAATCCGTGAAATCCATTTCGTAGGTAGTCGCCCCGTCTAAAATGGCTTTGATCATCCGCCAGTTTTCGCCGGAAAATTCTGCATCCATGGAGTCGGTAAGTCCCAGGTCCATGTTGTCCCAGGTTTGGCCTGAGACCCAACCCTGCTGGTTGTTAACATAATTGGCCCAGTCTTTTTTAAACTGTTCGAAATTGTCCGGGCCTTTGAGCCATTCATCCTGGAAGATTTGGACAACCTCGCTTTCCTTGGTTCCACCAATGGCGGTGGTTTTCAGGTAAACCTCTTCTGCAGGGGTCAGCTTCTCGCGGTGCAGCAGCGCCAGGGCTTTATACCATTCGGCATTGCCAAACTCCAGCCCGCCAACCAGGTCATCCCTCAAGTCGGCTTTGAGCGAACCCAGCCCCAGCTTGCCAAAAGCAGTGTTGTAGCGTTCTTCGGCCTGTTTGCGGGCGGCCAGGGGGATTCCCGTTAGAATCTGAAAAAGCTGTAAATCGCGAGTGCCTTCTGGAATCAGGGCCAGCGCAAGCGAAGTTTCATAGCCAAGTGCATGGCCAAAAAACATCACGGCCAGGGCTTTAATCAATGAATCCTGGCTTGCAAGGTATTTGAACGAATACGCCTCCTGCACCAGGTCAATTCCATACAACCGGTAATAGGTGGACATAAAACTGTTCACCTGGCTTTTGCTCATCCCGGCAATCATGTCTAACGCGGCTGTCGAGTAAGCATACGATTTATAGGTGTGGGTATATCTATAGACGATTTCAGCTTTTTTCTCTTCCTCGGCTTTTGCATCGCCATTTTCGCGCTGTACCAGGGGGGTGGTTTGCTCGGCCAGCAGGCGCTGAACCATTTTGTTCCCACCGGCCTGCTGAAAGAACATCATGCTTGCAGCGGCCATCCCGCCGGGCATTAAGGTTTTGTCCAGCGGCGCGTTCTCCTGCCCAATGTCCAGCGAGGCGGATTCCTGCTGGGGCATGGGGCGCGGGGTGCGGCGGTTTTCCGAGGTGTGGTCGGGTTTGCCGTGTTTAGGGTCGTGAGTGGTGCGGCCTGGCATTTTCTCCTTAAGTGACCTGGTACGAAATGGGTTCTTAGATGAAGTTGACCGTGTGCTGTCCGGAAGCAACCACGGCATGGGCCAGCAGTTCTAAAGATTCAAGCGGGTTGCCCTGCGGCCCGCCGCCGGGTTGGGCAGAAAACATTTCAACGCCGCGAATAAATTGGATGTTGGGAAGGCCCTGCAAACACTGGTATACATCGGATATAAACAGGTCGCGACCGAATTCCCAGCCCTTCCCGTCCGGTCCGCCTGTCAGCGGGTTGAGGAATTTGTATAACCGGGCCAGGACCGCGCGCTGCACTGCAGCCTGGTCTGCTCCCGGAGCGGCACGCAGCTGCACCCGCACAGCCACCCAGTTATAGGCTGGTGGGCGAATATCCAACCGGGTGGTGAGCAGGCGGCGTTCATCGAGGTAGCTGTTCAGGGTTGCCGTGGCTTCTGGGGCAAGCTCGAGGTGTTTGGGGTCTAAATAACCATTGGGGTCAGGCAGGCGAGGAATGACCAATAGATATACCTGACCGGCAGCAATGGTAGAGCCCCCGCCGGGACGCGGCTGCAAACACTTTACCCGGCCAATCGCGGCAGGCAGGGCTTCACGGGCCAGGAATTCGTAGTCCGTTTCGGTTACCGCCCGGTCGCGCGAACGCAGCATGGCAGGGGCGCGCATCATGGCGGCTTCAAGGGTTTCGGCGTCCAGCCCGCCCCAGGCTGGCTGGCGATTGGCCACCCGGCTGACGTAGGGAATGGCTGTTTTCAGGGTGTTCAACACCCCGGCAGACACATTTCCCACCTGGCCGCCGCCATGCCGGTAGCGCTGGAAGAAAATCGTCGCCCCGCGCGGCGGCACAGCACCGTAAAGCTTCATGGTGCCGTCGGGTTGGCGCACGGCAGGCCCAAAACGGACTTCGCCGGATGCACTTTCAACGGTATAATGCCGGTCCTGGGCGCTGGAGTTGGAAAAATCAATGGTTTCCTTCCAGGGCTGCAGAGGGGCTTCGTCGATCTGAACGGCCAGGTGTTCGGCAGGCTGGCGCTGCAGAACCGGCGTGCGCTGTAAAAGAAAGCGCTGGCCGGGGGTTCCATCGCTTTGCCCCAGGTATTCTTTGGTAACGACCTGGGCATGGGAAGACTGCACCGCGCCACCCCAAGAGGCCACCACCGCTTTGCGCAGCCGCGGCGTGCGGTCATAACCGCGCATCCCCTGGCGCGCTTCTGATGGGGTGATGTCTCGCACCCGCACCCGCACCCAATATTTTTCATTTTTTTCAATTCGATACTTTCCCATTTCGGGCAGATGAATGAGGATGCGGCCGGCGGTGTTCATACCGCGGGTAGTATCCATTTCCATATCACAAACTTCCCAGCGTTGTTCGCTGCCGGTGGAGGCTTCCCAGACATACGGCGGCATGGTGGGGTCAATGCCTGCCCCGCCAGCCGGGTCAAAATCAAATTCAAAACCCAATACATGCCGGCTCAGGTTGTTTTCAAAGCCAAAATAAAGGGCATCATCCACCTGGGGCACGGTGGTAAAGGCGTCCATCGCTTCTACCCCTGCTTCCAGGCGGCGCATGTTGATTTCTTTATAAATTTTGCTCACGCCATCCTGTCCGGTCATCCGCTGCATCACCAAACCGAGTTGAGGTGGTTCAATTTTTAGATCGCGGTCAGAGGTGAATATGATTGAGGGTTCGTTTTCGGTTTGTGTGCTGGCCACTTCGGTGCCATTGCCGATGATAATTGGGATATTTTGGGGCTGAGAAAGCCAGAAGGTCACCCAGGCGCGAGCGGGAACAGGTTCGCGCAGGGTGATCCCCAACATTTCCATGAACTTGATGTAATGTAAATCTGGCACCTGGTTGAGGCGGTAAAGCAGAACCTCAGTCATGTAGGCAAATAATTCAATCAACGTTACCCCGGGGTCGCTGACGTTGTGGTCGGTCCATTCCTTGGTGTAGTGGGGAATGCGCTTTTTGGCCTCATCTACCAGGTTTTGAAATGTGCGGTCGTCGAGTTGTGGAACAGAGAGCGGCATGGTTACTCCTTTATCGGTTGGCGTTATTCGCCCGGAATCAGGTAAAAGGGAAACACCAGGGAACGCCGGTCATTCGAGGCTTTCACCAGGTAGTCAATTTCAATCACGAGGCGGTGGTCCTGTTCGGTATCGGGAAAAGCCCGTACCGCAACCACCTTGATGCGCGGTTCCCACATGCCCAGCGCTTCTTCTACGTAGCGGCGGGCCTGGGCTGCGGTCTGGCTGTTGTTGGGTGCAAACACCAGTTCTTGCAGGCGGCAGCCAAACGTAGGGCGCATTACCCGCTGGCCGGGCGATGTAGACAGGATGATTTCAATGGCTTGCTTTAATTCGCTGCGGTCATTGGTCAGGGCAATTCCGCCCTGTGGGCCAATGGTGGGGGGAAAAGCCCAGCCCCGGCCAACCAGGTCATTAAATACATTGGCGTTGCGGTGAGATGATACCGGTCGGTTTTCTGACATACAATGTACTCCTTAAAGTTATCCAATCATGACCGTGCCTACGGCAATGACGGTTGCATTCATATTGGGCACCGGGTCGGCGCAGGTTTGGGCTGTGTCGCCGTTTCGGGCAGCGGGTTTTTTGTTGATCAACACCGTGTTGCTGCCCATAATGATGGTACCCTGGTTGGTGGGTGGAATTTGGAAAGCCGTTCCCGGGGGAGTGGGTAAGTGGGGTGGCTGGTTGCTGGCCGTACTGCCCACCGTGGCGGCTGGCATTCCCATAATTTTGACATTGGTGCTGAGACCGTTGTCAATCAGACCCATAAAAGGGTGCGGCAGCGGGGTAGGCACGGGGCCGCCCGGCGAGGGCACCATGACAATGTGCATATCTACGGCGGTGATTTGGTCGCCTTGTTTTGCGGCAGGTTGTCCCATAGCGTTCTTTCGATACTCCTAGTTCAGGTTGATCACTGCGCCCTTAATCGTCACCTGGCCGCTGGCCTGCATTTCCAGGTTGGCACCGGCGTTGATTTTCATATTGCCGGTAGATTTGATTTCAAGTTCATTTTTACTTTCCACAATGATTTTGTTGCCTGAGTCGTCCAGGGTCAAGGTGTGGCCGCCTTTGCTGGTGATGATGATTTTCTTGTTTTGATCATCCAGGGTGATCATATGCCCTCCCGCAGTTTGGATGTCAATTTTGTTGTCGGCGTTGTCGTAAGTCACAATCCGGTGGCCTTTGCCTGAGCGCCACTCAAATACCGTGGGCTTTTCCCCGTTTCCGGCTCCCCCGGATTCGGGCGGGATGGCGGCTTTGCCATTCCACACGCCCCCCAATACATAGGGGTTGTTAAAATCGCCATGCAGAAAAGCCACCAATACCTCGGCGCCTACGGGTGGAATCATAAAAAGCCCGGATTCTGGCCCGGCCCCCGGGCCCATAACCCTTGCCCAGGCGCTTTCGCACTGGTCGGCGAGCCAGGGGAACTTGACCTTTACCCGCCCAAATTTATCGGGGTCTTCGGTGTTGGTAACCACACCGACCACCACGCCAGGAAGGCGTTCGGGAGTGGGTTGGCCGCCCATTTGTTCGGTCAGCAGGCCGGTGCGAGCGCCGCGCACATTAAAAGTGGTTTGCAGCCCTGCGGGGGTGTAGGTGTGGGTGGCGCTGGTAACCAGGTAGTCGCCGCTTAACCGGCTTCCCAGGCCTTCCAGCTTCACCATTTGCCCGGCTTTAATATCTGGCTTGCGCAATGCCACCCCCTCGGCCTCGATGTATGCCCCACTGATTTCATCCAGGCGGGCGGCGGCCAGGGCGTTGGCTTCTGCCTGGCTGATAACCGGTTGGTCCACAATGGTCAGCCGGCCGCGCCCAAAGCTGCTGGCCCAACTGGCTCCCTTTTTGTTTTCTTGAATTTTGGGATACAGGCGTCCATTGCTGGCATTACCCACAATGGCTGCTTGCTTTCTGAAATCCCAACCTTTTACCAACACTTCATCCACCTGTTCTGCCAGGGTGATGCGCGGTCGAAAGGTTTGCAGGTTGCCGCCCCAGGTCAGGGTGGGTTGGGCGTTGGATGTGGACGGCTTGCGGAAATACAGCTTGTCGTCTGCTACAAAACATTCAAACCCAATTCGCCAGGCCCGTTGCTGTAAAAACGCCAGGGGGGAGATGTTGTTTTGGAAAATGTGCTCGTACACCGTGTTGGTTGTATCCACCTGGCTTTGCAGCCCTCCTTCGCGGGCAATTTTAGAAGCGATGTCGCTGTCCTTCATGTTCAGGTAGGTTTCGCTTTTGGTTTCCCGGTAGAGCCGGTGGGATTTATCGTATCCCCGCACCACCAGTTCTGCAATCATGCCTTCGCCAAAGTGGGGTTCCAGGGCGGTGATTTCACCTTTAATCAGCGTAACTTTGTTTCCACCTTCGTCTTCGGCGGCAATTTCTACCTGTCCGGTCAGGTTAAATGGCCCGTCGTCCAACAGTTGCAGGCTGGAGTCGGCAAACTTGAGCAGAAACATGGCAGGCAGGTGGGCGTGTTGGTCCACAACCATCAGGTTCAACTGGCTGATGACATCCGGTTGGGCGTCTTGACCGTTTACCTTGATGTGGACCTGACTGGTCATTGGGGAAGCTTCGGGCATGGGGTTACTCCGGTGTGGTTAATCCAGTTCTGGAATGGTGAGATGCTGCCCGGCTTTAAGCGAAAGGGGGTTGGTGATGCCGTTGTGTTCTGCAATGGCTCGCCAGCGGGTTGCATCTCCGTAGACTTCAAAAGCAATGGTATCCAGGCGGTCGCCTGCAATCACATGCCATACCCGGTTAATATCCCCGCCGCCAGAGGTGGGGTTCTGGTTGGGGTAATCTTCCAGGTCTTTATGTTGGGTAAACGTCACATCCACCGAGGCGCGTACCGGGGTGCCGTCATTTTTAAATAAGGTGAATTTGTGGGTCATGGCGGTAATGACTGCCACGAAACGGAAAACGCCCCATTCAAAAGCGACCTCAGGGGGAGGAACTTTCTTTTTCTTGTTGCCTTCTTGGCGGGTTTTGGATTCCATCAGCTTCCAAAGTTTGCGGGTTTCCAGGCTGACATCATCACCCGATTCATAGGTATCGAAAGTCAGGACCAGTTTAAGAGTTTGGGCGCCTGCTTTCTTGAATTCCACATGGGGTACATCGGATTTGTTTTTCGATTTTTCTTCATAGGTATTGGTTTTGCTGACACTGTATTCAAATGGGTTGAACATACAGCTGACCGCAATACCGCCAGACTTTTTTTCGCCCGAAGTATCCACTTCGTAAATTTGCGCTGCAACTAAGTTTCCTCGAGTGTTTGCCATAAGTACCTTTTTGATTCAAACGGAGGTCATGCCTGTGGTTGGGTTCCGGTTAGCGCTTGCGTGGGTTGGCGTAAAACCGGTTGCGTTCCCATTCAACCATCAATTTTCTTTTGAGTTCTGCATATACTTTGCGCGCCAACTCTTCCGTGTCCACTGGTGCGCCGGAGCCTGCAGGGGTGGGTGTCCCGGCAGGGGCCTGGGAGCTGGAAGAAGATACAGGCGCCTGGGTTTCTTCTCGCTGCACAGGGGTGGGTTGGCTGGCTGGGGGAAAAACATTGGGTGTGGGGGTAATTTCTGCGCTGGTTTTTGCGGCTTCCTGGGGAAGCATTTCGCGCTGGATGTTACCTGTGGACTGCGGCGGGGTCTGGATGGGACTTGCGCTTTGCGCCTGTTCAGGTGCAGCATTTTGTGCAGTGGGTCCACTGCGCTGCACCGGTTGGCTTGGGGCGGGCCGGTAGGGTTGTGCTGGGGATGGTGAACTCACCTGGTTTGGGACGGCCAGCGAGGGGGCCAGGGCCGCTTGCGGGGTTGGGGTTTGGGGCGCAGCCTGAACTGGGCCTGAGCTTTGCCCGCTGCTGGCAGTGGGGCGGGCAGGTTGGCGTGGCGGAGTTTCCCCGATCAACTGCCAGAGGTCAGCGGGAAGGCTGCCAACTTCGGTGGGTACCATGGTTTCTGGTGCACCGGCAGGTTCGCGCTGGATGGTTGTGGGGAAATCCATTCCTGGCTGGCTTTGCTGGGCGGGTTCCGGGCTTACCTGGTCAGCAGTCCGCTGTACGGGCGCGCTGGTCGGGCGGGAGCGGCGTGGGGGAATTACTTCGATTTTGGAATCGGTGGGCCGTCCGGCTTCCACCCCGGAGAGGATGTTCTGCAGCGTACCCGCACCGTTTTCGTCTTCTCCGGCCAGGGGCAGCAGGGTTGTGGGTGTGGGTGTGGGTGTGGTTGGGGCGGGGGCGCTTTCCGGTGTGTTTTTGCGTTGAACAGGCCAGGCCATTTCAAGCGGGGCTTCGGGCGCCGTGTTATCAAGCTCTTGGGTGGGTGTGGGCGGTTCGGAAGGGCCTTGAGAGGTTGGGGCGGCGCTTGGGACTGCGGGTTGGGCTACCTTTTGCACGGGTGCGCTATGCTGCGGGGCGGCACTGGTTCGCGATGGTGCGGTTTCGGTGGGTTGGGCTGGCGCAGGCATTTCGCTGGTGGGGCGTTGGAAAACCTGGGTTTCTTCGGGGGCAGCTTCGGCTCGTTGAATTTTCTGCGCGGGCTGCTCGGGCGAAATGGGTTGAGATGGTTCTTCTTCACGCCGGGTTTGGACGGGTGGCGCATCTCCACCTGCCTGGGTAGTTTGCTTTTCCTGGTGGCGCTGGAAGATATTTTGCAGCCGGTTCCAGGTTTTCGGGTCCGTGCCAGAATTTTCTTCGCTTTCGGCAGGTTCAGCAGCCGTTTGTATGGCGCGGCTGGGGGTGGGTGCGGCTGTTTTTGGGGGCGTCTGCACCGCTGGTTGTGCCTGTAGGGCTGGTCTTGCAGCCTGGACTGGCCTTTGCTGGGCGAGGGGCACAGCAGGGGTTGGTGGGTTTGGCGCACTTGCCAATGGTTCTTGCGTAGGTTGAATCACAGGCCCAGGTTCGGCTGGAAGGGCCGCCCGTTGAACAACTGGAGCCGGGCTTGACGCTGGGCCTGGGGCTGGCGTTGGTAGGGGGGCTGCCTGGATGGGCAAACTACGTTGGCTAGGGGCAGCGGCCTGGGGTTTTTGCGGCTGGGGGCGAACCAGGTTTTGCAGCCGCCGCCAGAAAGTTGGGGCTGCTTGTGGGGCGCTGGTTTCAGCCGGGGCTTGGGTTTCAAATTCTGCCTGGACGGGCAGGTTTTGCGAAACCGGGGGCGTCGGTGCGCCCATGCCTACCACCATCCCCATGGGCAGGTTGTTGGTTTGTGGGAGCAGTTTTGCCTGCACTACCCCTGTGGGTCTTGCGGTGGGCACAGCAGAAGCCGTTCCAGCCAGGGAAAATTCCTGGGGAGCCGCCGGAGGGCCGCCCATTTGAGGCATGGCGGGGCGGTACAGGCGTGAGACCTGGTAATGCCGCTGGACATACCGCACCAGCGGGGAAGTTAAACTGGCTCGAGACCGGTAGCGACTCATGAAACCACCACTTCTCCACAGGCAAATTCGACCGAATGGATGGCGATGGCGTTCGCATCGGTTTTCAGCTGCGGGCCCGCCCACTTGACCGGGTAGGCTTCTTTAAGTTCCCAAACCTGGATAGTGTTTTGCGCAGCATCCAACAAGGTGATGGTGATGGGTTTGCGAGTAAATTTTTCGTTCATGGTGTCTTTGTACCACTGCAGTAATGCGGATTTCCCAACCCCGTTCTTCAGGGTCAGGCGCGCACCTTTGCGGCGGCCAGGCAGCGCATGAATGTAGGTGTTTAGGCCACCTTCTTTAACTTCTTCGGTTTCCCATTCAACGACCGGCAGGGTGCATTCGGTAAAAGCGCCCTGGCTTTCGCCATCCACTTCTACAACAAATCGAAAGGCCGGAATTGCCTGGTCGCGATAATTTTGTTCTGCCATCACGCTCTCCGTTTCTTTATTTCCGTTGGCGCTCGTTTTCGATGCGCATGTCGGCCAGCCAGAGCTGGTATACCCTGGCCGCAACCTGCGCTACCAGTTCAGGGGTGATTGCCAGGCCACCCGCTTCGCCCATTGGAGTTGGGCTTTGCCCTGCTCCAGGCGCGCCAGAAGTCCCTTCTTGGGGGCTTTGGGTGTTTTCCAGGCGCTTCAGCAGCGGGGTATCGGCCATGCTTACTCCGTCTCATCCAGCGGGGCGGCCTGCAGTTGGAACTGGCTGTTGCAAACAGGGCAAATAACGCTCAGGAATACCGGTTCACTGGCGTTGATCCGCCGGTAAAGGTCTTCCAGGTAGGCAAAATCGGAAGCAAACAGGCCTTCAATGGTTTGTGTGGTCACCTGGGGCAGGCTGCCCAGGGCAGTGACCACCCGGCTTAATAAAACAACCGGTAGGTAGGCCTGGTTTTCTTCTACGCGTGGGTCGCGCAAGGATTGGATTTCATCGGCGGCTGTGGCCAGCCGCATCCGGCCTGCCTGGTGCAGCTGCCCAGATGCATCCATATACCCGCGCGGTAAGCTAAAGCTAAATTCTGTTTGCATAACTTAATGCCCGTTGTTGCCCTGGCGGGAACGGGTAAGGTCCCCGCCAGGGCGGCGGTTTTAGGCCGCTTTGGGTTCAGGGTCAGGCCACGCGAGTGATGTACTCGTGGGTGAGGACCAGTTCTTCGATGCTGATCTCGTTGCTATCGGATTTAGGCTGCGGGCCGGTCACCTTCATGGGCCAGGCACGTTCAAAGTTCCAACGAGCTACCTCGGTCAGGTTCTGGTCGTACATCACAATCGAGCCATCACGGCGGGCTTTGTCTACGTTGCCGTCTTCAACCTGCTTGCGCCAGTCCCAGATGTCCATGTTGCTGGTGATACCGCGCTTCAGGGTGATGTTTTCCCATTTGAGGCGGCCAGGAATTTTCATCACAACTTCCTGTCCTTTTTCGGTGATGACTTTGTGCTCGATGACTTCGTGTTCGGAGCCGAGACCGGAGCACTCGGTAAAAAAGCCTTTGACCACGCCTTGCAGGTCAATGGCGAAATGAAATCCAACAAGAGGGTCTTCACGTCCAGCCATGTTATAGTTCTCCTTTTATCTGTGTGTGTATAACGTTAAAAACAATTTCTGCTTTGTGTTGGGTTTCCATTGCAGGAAAAACCGACTACTCAGCATTTGCGCCAGCCCACTGGCTGATGCGGAAGATGACAAATTCGGCCGGTTTCACCGGGGCCAGGCCAACTTCGATAATCAACTGCCCGAGGTCGCGAACTTCCAGGGGGTTCAGTTCTTCATCGCATTTGACATAGAAGGCCTCTTCTGGGGTTGCGCCAAACAAAGCGCCAGAGCGCCAGACATTGCGCAGGAAGGAGCTGACATCGCGGCGCACTTTGGCCCAGAGGGTGCTGTCGTTGGGTTCAAACACCACCCACTGCAGGCCAGCGTCCATCGAAGCTTCAACCATGATGAACAGGCGGCGAACATTGACATAGCGCCAGGCGCCGTTGCTGCTCAGGGTACGGGCACCCCAAACGCGAATGCCCCGGCCGGGGAAGGCGCGGATGCAGTTCACACCGATGGGGTTCAGGGTGTCTTGTTCGCCGCGGCTGATTTGCAGTTCGAGGTCAATTGCGCCAAAAACCACATCGTTGGCGGGGGCTTTGTGGACACCGCGCTCGGAATCGCTGCGGTTATACAGGCCAACAACGTGGCCGCTGGGCGGGACGAGCTTGGTGGTGCTGCCGCTGCCGCTCAAATCGGCAATCTTAATCCAGGGGTAGTACATGGCGGCGTAAGAGCTGTCGAAATTGACATAGAGGCGCCATTCTTTGGCTTGCTGGGCGTTCAGGCCTGGCGGGGTGTCGAGCACGGCGAAGCGATATTTCAGGCGTTCGCAGTGGCTGACCATGGCTTCCTGAACCATTTTGATGCGTTCCTTGGCTTCATTCGAGCCATCATAGCCAACCATGATGTCTGGGCAGGCCACCAGGCGAATGTCGTCGAAGGCTTCCAGGCCGCCCAGGCCGGTGCGGTCGGCGGAAGAGCCAATGAAGTCGGCAACGGACAAGGCTGACATACCGCCGCCGCTCAGGGCGTAAGCGCCATCCACGGGTTTACCGCCACCGATGCTGGAGATGACGATGCTGTCAAAGGTGTTCGGGCCAAGGGCATTTTCGCCTTTGAGGGTCAGGCCGGTTTTGGTTTGGCCACCCACCGACATGGTGAAAGCACCGCTTTCGCCCTCGCTGGTGATGGTGATGGTCAGGTTGTTGCCTGCCGGGCCAGCAGTTTTGGCAACTGCTTTGAAGGCAGTGCCTTTGTCGGCCGGGACGGTGGCGCTGGCGGCTTTAACATCGCCACCTGCTTCGTTCATTGCCCGCAGGCTGACAATGTAGCACTGTCCGCCGCCGTTGGAAAAGTAGCCATAAACGGAATCCGGCAGGTAAGCGCCTGGAATCATATCACCAAAAATGTCCACATACTGGGTCCAGCTGGTCACCAGGGTGGCTTTGTTCAACCGCGATTCAACGGCAACGCGGGCGCCAGTGGCTGCATCAATGGCTTTCAAGCTGGCTTCAGCTGTGATGCCAATGAACGCGGTGAGGGAAGTGCCGGCAGCTTCGATGGGCTTCGTGCCGCGGTCAACTTCCTCTACATACACGCCGGGGGATGCATATGAAAGTGCCATTTGTTTTTTCTCCTTTGTGAATCCTAATAAAATGTGTTTTCCAGTTTAATACAGTTTGTTTATTGCAGTTATGCCTGGTTTCTTGGTCCGGTCCAAAATCATTGGTATACGTACTGCCCTCCTGTTTTTAATCGTGCGGGCGCATCGAGTGCTGCAAGTGGGTCAATTTGGTCCGGCAACCCTAGCCTATGGATAGAGCACGCCGGGGGCCCGCGGGTTAACTTACGGCGAGTTTTCCGGGTAAGCCTGTCTTTGCCTGGTTTAAGCCTTGCAGAAGGTCTTCCGGCAGGCAGGCTGGTAAACGACCTGGAAAGGGGGGAATGTTTTGGAAACCAAATTGTACACCAAAATTCGCCCATTTCACACCTCCAGGTCGAAATTCCCATCAGCAGCGGGGACGGAGACAGTTCGCTCCTTGGGAGCGGCGCCGCTTCCCCCAGGCCAGGCAACCAGGGTATATTGCCCAGGCACAACAGGCCCGAAGCGAAAACGCCCTTGATCATCGGTATTGGTCACCCAGCCGGTGCCTTTTATGGCTACGGGGATTCCCGCTTGGGGTTGGCCAGGGTTGGTTTTGGCTTTTTCAGAGGTGCGTACCACACCACCCATGAAGTAGAAATCGTCCGTGGGAGCTCCTTCAATAAATTGCGGCCGCCGGGGAAGGGTGTCGGCCTGCCCGAAGCGCAGGGTGAAGCTGCGTACAGCTGGGCCGGTCACTTCGGACCACGGGTCGAGTGCCAGGGTGATGATATAGGGAATACTGGGGCGTAGTTCGTTATCCAAAGCACCCCAAACTTCTGCCGGGTTTGTCAGCCGGTCGTGTACGCCCAACCGGGCGCTGATGTCGAATGGAGGATTGCGCAGCGTGCCCAAGAGCCGGTCGGCAGGCAGGATGGGGAAGCGAAACAGTGCCATCAGGGCACGGGTGAGCAGGCGGTGTTCGTCTTCCGGGTCTGCGGCCCAAACCGACATCAGGTAAAAACAGTCTACCCGAAAGGGAGTGCGTTTTTGGGTGGTAATTCGCCCGCTTCCGTTGTCCAGCCGGTCCCAGCCATGCTGCCGCAGTGTGGGGTTTTCGCGTACGTCATATAGAAAAAAGTTAATGGTTGGCTTGGACAGCCGGGAGGACCATTCGCGTTTGGGCTGGTCAAATTTAATGTCAATTTCGCCATTTTTGATGGGCAGTTCTTCGATGACAATCTGCCGGATGGTTTCATCCAGATCTGCGATCATGCGCTGCCTCCCGTTAGGTTCAAGGTTTTGTCCATTTTCGGTCCTTCTTTCTCATGTTGCCGAATCCCGCTCCATTTCTGGGTTGGGTAGGGTTTTTGAATGGTCAATTCGCCGGGTTTACATCCCGGCGTGTTTTTCTTCCTCTTCTTCCTCTTGCATTTGAAGTTCTTCTTCCTCTTCTTGCATTTGGATCTCTTCCTCTTCTTCCTCTTGCATTTGAAGTTCCTCTTCTTCTTGCATTTGGATCTCTTCCTCTTCTTCCTCTTGCATTTGAAGTTCCTCTT
>CAZAYY010000005.1:0-172601 GCA_964489525.1 uncultured Anaerolineales bacterium | reverse complement strand
CTCTTGCATTTGAAGTTCCTCTTCTTCTTGCATTTGGATCTCTTCCTCTTCTTCCGCTTGCATTTGAAGTTCTTCTTCTTCCTGCATTTGGACTTCCTCTTCTTCAGGGATATCTTGCCGCTGAACGGGAGCTTCGCTGCTGGCCGGGCTCATGGCTCGCTGGGCAATCTGGTCGGCTTCTTTTTCGTAGGGGTCGCCAGGCGCATTGACCACCATCCCGCTGCCGCCTGCCGGTCCGCCCAGGTTCACCCGTCCTTCGCTCTGTTGGACGACATGGGCCAGTTCGTGGGCAATCAGTTCCTGCCCACTGCTGCTGCCGGGTTGATATTGACCTTCTTTAAAGAAGATATCCTGCCCGGTAGTGAAGGCCCGGGCGTTCAGGTCCTGATTTAGCTGGCCTGCTTCTTTTGAGGTATGAACTCGAACATTGCTGAAATCGGCACCGAGTTTGGCTTCCATGTTGTTTTGAACCCCGGGATCCAGGGCCTGGCCGCCGCCGCGTGCACTGTTAATTTTTTTCGCAACGTCGTCTTCTACTGCGGCGGGTTGGTTGGCTGCGCGCTGGGCCATCATGCTGCGGCTCATCATCCGCTGGACCGCCCGGTTGCCATATCGTTGAATGGGTGTAGCGCTTTGGAGGTGGTTTGAAAGCCCTTCCGGGTTGCCGGTCATTTTTTGCACAGCCCGGTTGCCAACCTGCTGCTGCAAACGGTTGATTTCGGGTTGGTGGGGTTCGCTCTCGCGGGGGGTTTCGGCATGCTTTGGTACCCTTGGCTGGCGAACACGCTCCTGGTGGAGATGGTTTTCGGGCTTCTCAATGCGAAGTTTGCTGACGGGTTTATCTTCTTTTGTGTTTTGTTCTTTCATCGCGTTTCTCCAATAAACAAATCCTGGGCTTCCGGTTTAACCGATGAAACCCGAACCTTCGCTGGCGCTGATATCCGCAATGGCTGCCCGGGCGGCAGCGATATCGTCGGCAGCATAGCGCCCGGCAAAGAAAGATTGGACCCAGTGTTCATCGTGCCAGGCCTTAATTTCGGTCTCCAGGTCGTCTTCAAGGTTGCCGAGGGCAACCCTTTTATAGTTTTGATAGGATTGCTTCCAGTAGCTGGCTTCAAGTTTATCGGCTTCTACCAGGGCATAGTAGGTGTCCTGGCTCATATCTTTGGGTGTGACAATGGCCGCCAGGTCGGATTTGGCCTGGTTGACCGCATCGGTTTCAGCTTTGTTGCCGGGTGCAACCGTTTTTCCGGCGATCACATCGGCATATTTGCTGGCAGCCCTTACAATGTTGGTGGCTTTACCCCTCACTTTGCCCATCAACTGCTCGGTGCGTTCAACGTCTTTATAGGTAAAGTACACAATCGCCAGCCCTCCTGCGGCTCCGGCCAGCGCCCAGCCGATGGGGGTTTCGAGGGCGAGCAGGCCCAAAGTGACCCAATCGGGTTCAAAGGTGGCGGCAATTTCGCCTTTCAGGTTGGACTGAAATCCGCTGATGGGGAAATTTTCTTTTTTGCCCTGGATTTCAACTTTAGGAACCGCAGAAAGAAAATGGAATTTGGGTGTGGTTCCTGGATTTTTTTTGAGTTCCAGGATGTTGAACTCCATGGCTGTGGTGAGCTGCACATTCTGGACAAGGAAGGGGTCTATTTCAAAGCCGTGTTCGTAAGACACGTTGACCTTAGCTTCATCATCCGAGCGCGAAAAACCAGCGGCTTTTTTCTCGTAGGGCTTTACCGAGCTGGATAAAGAGGCGACTTTTTGGCTGAAAAAGTCGTCGGCCGCTTTCTTGCTTTCGGCCTTGATGGTGAGGGCATCTTTGCGCGGGTTGTTGGTTTGGGTTCCCCCTGCTTCAACGGTTACCCCGGTGCTGCCACCTGCCGGGGGCATTTCTTCCAGGGAGCCGCCAATCGTGAACGAAATATTGGACAGCTTGATGTATTTGCCCTTATCAATGGTAACTTCTTTGGTGTAGTTATAGGGGATTTTCACCAGGTTTTGCGGTGCGGGAGGCGCTTTTTGGATGGGTTGGGCGGCCCGTTGGACATGGTGGTTGCCCTGGTTGCGGTTCATTTTACGGGCCATGGCCTGGCGCTGGCTGAGGGGCAGGCGCTGGTTATGAAGGTTGCGGCCCTGTCCATCGGCGGGGGGAACACCTGGGGGCAGCCCGGAGGTCAGCGCACGGTTGGATTGGGCCAGGGTATCCACTTCTGCACCGAGTGTTTCGGTTTGCACTGAATTCATGGAGCCAGCGCCTGGGGCTGGAACCGGGGTTGGCTTTACAACGCTTTTGCCAGGGGCGGGTTGGTTGATTTTGTTGGGCTTATTCATTCAACCCCCGGTTGCCAGGGCGGGCAAAAACCCCGGTTGCACTCATTGGGCTGTCATCGGGCAGTAAATCGCCTTCAGATACCAGCCGACCCATTTTTTGCAGTTCACGCCGGATTCCATGAAAGAGGTGATCCATCGTCACGCTGCCGCCATTGCTGGCAGCCAGGTAAGCCGCGTTGACAATGACATTGCGAATGTTGCCGCCGGCCAGTTTGAAGCGTTTTGCCAGCAGGTTGAAATCGAGGTTTTCGGCGCGGGGAACTGTGGTCGGGAAGAGCGTTTGCCAGATGCGCAGCCGGTCTGGCGCTTCGGGGAATGGGAAATCCACCGCGAAGTGCAGGCGGCGGGTAAAGGCTTCGTCCAGGTTAGCCCGCAGGTTTGTGGCCAATATGGTCACGCCGTCATAGGCTTCCATGCGCTGCAGCAGGTAGCTGATTTCGATGTTGGCGTAGCGGTCGTGGGAATCGCGCACTTCGGAGCGCTTGCCAAACAGCGCGTCGGCTTCGTCGAAAAACAAAATCGCGTTGCTTGAAGCGGCTTCGTTAAAGATTTTTTCCAGGTTTTTCTCGGTTTCACCAATATATTTCGAGACAATCGAAGAAAGGTCAATCTTGAATAAATCCAGCCCCAGGGAGCGGGCAATGACCTCAGCGGCCATGGTTTTGCCGGTGCCGGGTGGGCCGGCAAACAGAACCGTGATGCCCCGGCTGGAAGCCAGCTTGAGGCCCACGCCCCATTCGTCCAACACCCGGGGCCGTTCGCTTACCGTTGCGATGATTTCGCGCAAAATCTGGCGCTGGTCGTCGGGCAAGATGACATCGTCCCAGTCGTATCGCGGGACAATTTTTTGGGCAAGCGAACTGAGCCGCGGGTTGGAGTATTTGCGGGCAGCGGCCAGCACCGCTGCCGAAAGGCTGGCAGGTTGGCTGGCGTAGGCATCTGTGGGTTCGGGCAAAGAATAAATGGAGGCGGCTGCATCGCGAATTTGGCCGGTCGTCAGGGCGAACTGCCCAGCCAGCAGGTGCAGGGTTTCGGCGGGCAGTTTCTGGGCAGCCGTGGGCGGCAGATAGCGCTGCCACAACCGGAGCCGCTGGCCATATACCGGAATTGGAAAATAAATGGTCTTAAACTTGCGCTCGGCCTGGTTTTCTTTGGTTGGAACTTCGCTGGGAAGCCAGGCTGCCTGGCCCGATAAAATCACCTGGTCGGGATGCTGGCAAACCGATTGAAAGATATCCTGGCGCACGCTGCCATCTTGCAGCGCGCTATCCCAACCTTTGATATATAGAATTGCCTGGTGCAGCCGGGCATCGCGCTGCGCCAGCCGGAGCAGGTGGAGCTGGTCGTATGGGTAGCGCTCGAAATTTGAGGGGTTAACCGCCTGGTCCAGGTGCAAAATCAGCAGCGGCCTGGGGGTTGAGCGGGTATCCCCGCTGCGGGCAAAAACGCGAATGCCAATATTTCCGTGGTGCAGGTGAGTGTCGGAGGTGTACATTCCATTGGCGGCGATATCTCTTGCGGCGCCATCCTGGGCGGCCTGGTCTGGGCCTGAGAATACCAGGATGGTTTCCGGGTCAACCGCGTCAAATGTGGGTTGGGCTGCATCGGCTGTGGTTTCAGGGTGGCTGCTTTCAGCCCACTCGAGCGTGGCCAGGTTTTCCAGGGCCGGATGCAGGGCCGGGCTGCCCAGCAGCCAGTGCACCAGGGTTTCATCAATGGTTAAGGGGGTGTTGAGCAGCGGGGGCAGGTCGGTTCGGGTGGCAGCCCCGCGTTCGATTAAGTTGTGGCTGAACAGGGGAGCGTCTGGGCGGGTTAAGAAGGCCAGCACATCCATACGGGCCAGGCCGGGTTGGCTCAGCAGTGCCAGGGCGAGCTGCAGGGTCGGCCGTTTGCGGGTAACATCGTCTTGCAGATAGCCATACAGCTTTTCATAGCGGGGGTCCAGGGTGGGTGCCAGGCATACCAGTAAAAAGTCAATCTCAAGCGGGGTCAACTGGAAAACATACTGTAAGTACAGCATGCGCAGGACCACACCCTTGCGGGCTGCTTCGGCTCGCATCCCGGCCATTTGGGTTTCAATGGAAGCAAGGCCGCGTTCGTAAGCCACTTCGTCGTCTTCGGGCAGGGTTACCAGGTCGCCCCAACCTGCGCCAAAGGGGCGGTCGAGCAGGGCCGCGGCTTCCTGGTCGGAAACATACAGGCCGCGAAAATCATCAGCCGGGTTTTGACCGCTCAACTGCCAACGTTGGGCAGCCCTGCGCATGAAAAGATCCAGCCTTGCCAGACCCGCGCGCAGGTACTCGCGGTCAAGAAGCCGGTGGATTTCGTCGTATTCCTTTTTGCCAGGCACTTTGTCTTTCGTCATTGTGAGAACATTTCCATAAACGTTCTTAGGACTGTCAAACTTCTCTGAATGGCAATCCAGGCTGAATACTGAAAAGATTTAAATGCACCCTGGCTTCCCCCAGGCCCTGTCTCTTAAAACAAGCCTTTGGAGAGTACATGGTTTATACAGCTTTTGTAAAGTTGGATTTTTAAGTTGCCTTTATTATACCTGAACCTTTTCTTTTTACCAGATTTGGGTAATCCCCTATATTACCTATTTTTATTTATCGGGCATGGTACTTATGGCCTACTTTTACTAATTGACAAGTGCCCCGAAATCCTGTACGATGAGATTGGCGCAATAACCGCAATTTATAATATAAGCAAATAAACACTTATCTAGGGGCTATAGGTTTGGAGGTGTGTGATGAAACGGAGTCTCGTGGTATTACTCCTGGGGGCGATTTTTTTACTTACCCAGTTTCTTACACCTTTGATGCAGCCTGCAACGGCAGGTCACATCCAGTTTTTGGTGGACCTGGATAATCCAAGGCCAGAATTGCCCTGGGTGCGCCCCGAAGTGCTTGCCCTACCAGAGCCCGCCCTGACCCCACTTCCCAAGGGGATTTCCCCGCCCACTCCTCCCAATCCAGAGGAGTTTGCCTCCCTCCGGCAGATGGATGCCCTTCCCCTTCCGTTTCCCCTCGGCGCCAATAATTTCGGCCAGCCCTATAAAGATACCAATAACCCCGAAGACCACCCAGGGAAGCACTTTGCCGGGCCGGTAAACCTGGTGAATGGCAATCTGTTTCTGACGGTGGGCGACCATTTCCTGTCCGCTCCAGGAATTGCCTTGCAGCTTGCCCGTTCCTATAACAGCCTGGACACTCGTTCAGGCCCATTGGGGCCAGGGTGGACGCACAGCTACAACACTGCCGTAATTACCGATACGGGCACAACCGTGGTGATTCGCGGCGGGGATGGCGCGCTGTATCCCTATACGGCTTCAGATCCCCTGGGGCCCTGGACATCTCCTTATGGCTTTTACCGCACCCTGGAGCATACCCCCGGCAGCGCATACACCCTCACCCATAAAAGCGGTTTTGTGGAATTTTTTGACCCCTCTGGTAAACTGACTGCCCAGGTGGATCGAAATGGATATGCTGTTGGGTTATCTTACAACGGCTTGGGCCAACTTGAATATGTTAGCGACCCTGGCGGAGACCGGAGCATCAGCTTTTTGTATAACCTCGATGGTACCCTGGCCAGCACAACCGACATGACCGGGCGGGTGGTCACTTACGTGTATGATGGTTTTGGCCACCTGGCCCTCGTGGATTACCCGGAGTCCAGCTTGCTCCGGGATATTAACGCCCAATACCAGTACAATGACCAGGGCCGCATGAGCAGCGTAATGGATTCCCGGCTTCCAAAAGGGGAAAAACAGGCTTTCTTTTCCTATTCCCTTACGTCTGGTAAGGTCTCCCAGGTAAATTACCCATACTCCTTTTATTTTATTACTTACTTTTCACAATCCTCTGTGTTTCAGAATGGCTCTGGTCTTACGCGCGGCCTGACCTTCGACTCTTTCTTTGATATTACATCCGCTGGATCGTTTCGCCCCAGCCCGGCTGGGTGGGTGATGGATGGGTACGACTACAACCCGGATGGATTTTTGACCGGTGTGACAGACCCCTTGTTGAACCAGACCCAGTATTCGTATGACCCGCGCGGCAATGTTATTCAGGTGGTCACGGCCTCTGGGGCCGAGACCCAGTTTGCTTATGATCCGGTTTATAACAATGTTATCCAGGTGGTTGATCCTGCATCAAATACCCGGATGTACCAGTATGACACAAACGGGAATCTGACTGGGGTGCTCCTCAACGGCAACCCAATCAGGATATTTGAATACAATGGTATGCCGGGTTTGCTTACAAGCGAAACGGACGCCTGTATGCAGACCACCTATTATGAATACGATGGCCTGGGTCGCCTGGCTGCGAAAACCTATCCCGATGAAAGTTTGGCGGTGTATGCATACGACTCCCTGGGCCGGGTGATTCAAAGTGTGGACCCGCGTGAGGGGGTGACAACGTACCAGTATGATGACCGGGACCGGTTGGTTGTGCTGACTGACCCTCTTGATGGGCAAATAAAGTATGAATACGACGCTCACGGCAACCTTGTCCAGCTTACGAATGCCAATCACTACCCGGTTCGATACGCCTATGATGATATGGATCGTTTGGTGTCTGCAACCAACCAGATCAGCATGACCACAACCTACCAATATGATTCGAACGGCTGGCTGATAAGCCGCACTGATGCAGACGGGCGCCTGACTGAATTTAGTTACGATTTTGCTGGCCGTCTTACGGAACGCGCTCACGACATGGGTGTGGACCGGTATGAGTATGACCTGGTGGGCAACCTGACGTTAATGGCCAACACTACACTCACAGTGACGATGAATTATGATGATGAAAACCGGGTTGTGTCGCGTTCCATGGGCGCAGCGGGTTTTACCACCAACCCGACAACCCAGTATGCCTATGATGCGCGGGGAAATCTTGCGCAGGTTACCCAGACAGATGGTGCAGTCACTCACCAAACCAGCTACACCTATAACGATGCCAACCGCCTTGTGGATACGGTCACCTCCTCTGGGCATCAGTTCACTACGGCGTACAATCCTTGCGGCCAGCGCGCAAGCCTGACCTACCCAAACAACCGCCACGAAGAATATGAATACGACCCAATGGGGCGCATCGCCCAGGTGGGCATGTTTGACCAGGATAACGAGTTGGAGCATATCTTCGCTTATGGGTATAACCCCAACGGCAGTCTTGCTGTTGAACAGCATAACTCGCAATTGACTAATTATGAATATGACGCTCTGGAACGGCCAACCACCATCCTGACTTCGAGTGGCCCGCTTACCTATACGTACGATGCTGTTGGCAACCTGCTTGCAATTAACGCTTTGGATGGGGATGATATTTTCACGGTCAACCCGGCGAATTTGCGTCTTGCCAGTTCGTCAACCAACTATACCTACAACAGCATGGGCGCCCGCGTAGACGAAACCAGCGCAGGCGGCTCGCGCCAGTTCTCCTACAGCCCAGAGATGGAGCTGATCCGGGTGGATGCCTCTTCTCCAGGTCTGGTTACCAACCTTATTTACGACCCGCTGGGCAACCTGGCGTTGATTCACAACCAAGGCGACGCTCCCCCGTTCCGCGGCCTGCTGAACGACGGCAAGGTTCGAGCCGAAGTCAATGAAACCGGACACCTCGAAAAAGTCTATGTATTCGATACGGAAATTGTCGCTATGGAGCTGGTGGGCCCTGGTCCGCTGACACCGCCAGACTTTTTCCATTGGGATGGCCGGGGCCAGGTGCGGGCAGTTTCAGGCACCACGGGAGAAATCACGCAGGAATACACAAGCGACCCGGCGCAGACCGATCCAACGGGAACGAACCCTATTCGACGGGCTGGCGCTTACTTTATCCCTGAAATCAGGTTATACATATTCGGCAACGGCCAGGCCTGGGACCCCGTTTCCAGCCTGTTCCTTTGGGTTATCAAACCCTGGCCGTTTTACGCCTATACCCCCTTCAGCCCACGCGCCATGATTTTCCATTACTGGCCCTGGCCCTGGCCCTGGGCAACCCCCTGGGGGTGGGACTGGCCGCGACCCTGGCCTTTCTTGTGGCCCTGGTTTGGCGGTTGGACCCATCCTTACTTTATCTGGCCGCTCTGGCCTTGGGCGCTCCAACCCTTCTTGCCCTGGTGGTGGTGGGCCGACTGGTGGGGCTGGTCTGGCTGGTCCTACTGGTGGACCTGGCACCCCTGGTGGTATCGTATCTGGTGGGGATGGAGCTGGTGGGGCAGCTGGTGGTGGTGGCCTTACCGGATTTTGCCCTGGTGGCTCTGGATGCCCTGTTGGTGGCCCTGGTATTGGTGGTGGGATTGGTGGGGCTGGTGGCATTGGTGGTGGTATTGGGACTGGCACTGGTGGCATTGGTGGTGGTGGCCATGGTGGGGTTGGCACTGGTATTGGTGGTGGTGGCCGCCATACTGGTTTCCCAAGATTCCACGCATCCTAACAGCAACACCCACCCCGGAGGAATCACCTACGGCTACCCCGACCTTAACCCCAACGGCTACGGCCTCGGCAACCCCGTCGCCCACGCCGACTTCCACCGCGTCTCCAACTCCTTCGCCAACCCCAACCGAGACGCCTACATCTACACCTTCGCCCACATCAACCGACACGTTGGTGCCTACACCCACGAATACCCATACCTCTGTGCCTCCGACCCATACGGCAACCCACACACCAACCAACACTGCAACGCATACGCCGACGAACACCGCAACCCACACACCAACCAACACTGCAACGCATACGCCGACGAACACGGCAACCCACACACCAACCAACACTGCAACGCATACGCCAACGAACACCGCAACCCACACGCCGACCAGTACACCCACGGATACCCCCACTGCAACGGCAACTCTGACTGAAACCCTGACGGCCACACCCACAGAAACGGCGACCCTGACCCCCACGCTGACTTCCACACCCAGTGCGACAGCAACCCTGACCCCCACTGCAACCGCCACGGCAACCCCATCGCCATCGCCTACTGCCACGGCCACACCGTCACCCTCTCCAACGGCCACAGCAACGCAGCAAATTCGCCCGCGGGCCTATTTGCCCATCATCTTCCAGCAGTATTCAGGCGAGGATGCACAAGCAGTTGAGCCTGCACCTTTACCCTGGTGGGCCAGGCTGTGGGAGTGGGTTACAAGGTAGGTAAACCGCCGGATGGTTCTTAAGTGGCATCCGATTGAAAACGGCGGTTTACGCCAGGGTTTCGCCACGTTGAAACCGTTTTTTCTAAAAAACTTTTGGCGAGATACCTGACCCCGCCCTGGCTCCTTTTTTCGTATTCGCCCCGGAAATGCCCGTTCCGGGGCGAATACTTTAATAAATTTGGGTAAAAACCTGAACTTTCGGCCAGGGTAAAACTATACCTGCGGTAAGGGCAGCCTGGCCGCAAACGTGCGATACTATGCATGTAAGGCAAAAATGCCATTCAAAAAGGAGTCTATCATGTACATCAAAAACAATCGTTCAAATCTCGCAATCGGGGCAATCCTCATTGGGGCTGGCGCTCTGCTGCTCTTAGGGCAGGCGTTCGACTTTATGCGCTGGGATCTGTTCTGGCCCTTCATCATCATTGGTTTAGGCGCAACCTTTTTTGCAGGCATGGCCCTTGGTGGCAAGTCTACCGCCCCGCTGGCCATTCCCGGCAGTATCATCTCGATGGTTGGCCTGATTTTGTTCCTGCAAAACACCTTTGGATGGTGGGAATCGTGGAGCTACGCCTGGGCGCTCATTGTGGTCGCGGTTGGCTTGGGCATTGCCATCTCTGGCTGGTGGAGCGGCAACTCCGTAACCGTCAAAGATGGGTTAAAAGTGACCCGGGTGGGCCTGACGCTCTTTGTGGTGTTTGCGTTCATCTTCGAGATTCTGTTCTCGGTCACCGGGGTTTCCAGCCGGCCAGCGCTCTTTTGGGCTTATTTGGTGGCTGCCCTGGGTTTGCTCATGCTTATCAGCCGGCTCTACCGAATTTTGGCGCAGCAAGAAGCAGAGGATACCGACCGCAATGATTTGTTCTGGCCCATTTTGTTCCTGGGCATTGGTGGGTTGGTGATCCTGTCCGACATGAACCTGATGCCTGAGTTCAACCCCCTCTCCTTGCTTCGCTTATGGCCGCTGCTGCTGATTGCCGCTGGTGTCCAACTGATTTTTGGCCGCCGCAACGCCTGGGTCAGTGGTGGACTGGGCTTGGTTGTGCTGGCCACCCTGGTTGGGTTCATTTTCTACGGGGCACAGTTGGGCTTCAATACCACCAACCCATGGTCTTTTGCCACAGTCAACATTGGCCCCGGGGAACGGATTCAGGGCTCGGGTGTGATCAGTGAGCAGGTGCGATCCATCAGCGGTGTGGAAAAAGTCGAAGTGGAATCTGCGGGCGTGCTCACCATTATCCAGGGCAATGAAGAAAAGCTGGTGGTTGTGGCAGAACAAAACATTCAGCAGTACATCGTAACCCGTGTCCAGGGCAACACCCTGTATATTGATACCGAGTCTGGGTTCAGTTTTTCCCTTCGGAAACCCATTGAATTTGTGCTCACGGTGAAAAACCTGGAAGAAGTGGACATTTCCGGTGCTGCCGAAGTCAGGATTCCAGCCCTTGAAACAGAGGAACTCACGCTCACGAGTTCTGGCCTGGGTTCTTTCCAAATTGATAATCTCTTTGCGACCCAACTGGAAGTGAATATTGGCGGGACGGGCAATATCCATGCAGCCGGGCGGGTGGATGATTTGTACATCAACATCAGCGGAATGGGCAGTTTCAAGGGTGAAGACCTCGAAGCGGAAAGTGCTTATGTCAATGTTTCCGGGCTCGGTGGAGCCACCCTGTGGGTGAACCAGTCTCTGAGAACCAACATTTCTGGGGCTGGCAATATCTCTTATTATGGCACCCCGGAAGTCGATAACCAATCTTCCGGAGTTGGTTCCGTCCGATCGCTGGGCGATAAGTAACTCAAAATTGCAATGTCCATTGGGGCTGGTGGTTAAAAACTACCAGCCCCTTCTTCTTGGTTTGGCCCTTCTGCGTTAAAATGCATGCATGCCTGATGGAAAAACCCATTCTCTCACAACCGTTATTACTACCGGAATTGTCGCCCCGCTCCAGGTTATTGTCATGGGGGCCTCTTTCATGGATGCGACCTTTGTTGCTGCCGGCTGCTTGCTGGGATTGGTTATGGGTCCAGACCTGGATGTTCGCACCGGGTCGCACTCTTTTTCAATCGTTCGAAAAAGCGGCGGCAGTTTTTTGGGATGGTTTTGGCGGGTATTTTGGTACCCCTACGCCCGCCTTATTCCCCGCCACCGCCATCCGCTCAGCCATTGGCCCATTCTCGGCACCGCCCTGCGTTTGGTCTATCTCATGGTTGTGTTGGGTGTGGTTTACTACCTGGCCCGTCAGGTTTCCATCCTGTTCACACCTTATTCACTCCCGATTTTGGATTGGCCAATTTACTGGCCCTATTTCTGGCAGGTGGCCGGCGGCCTGGCCCTGGTAGATACCTTGCATACATTGATGGACTGGATTTTCTAAACTGATGCTTGAAACCTCATCTTTTAAACTATTTGTACTGATTGGACTGACGATTGCCTTTGGCGCGGCGGTTATCGGGTTGTTCATCATTTACGACATGAACACCGCGGCCATTTTGCTCACCCTGGCGCTAACGGCGGCATCGGTGGTTGGTTTGCGCTGGTGGCGCCTGATTGAAATGCAGGCTGAGCAAAGCCGCGAACTGCGCCAGGCCTATGAACTTCTCGAACAGCGCACCGTTCAGCAGGAAAACACCAATAAACGCCTCCAGCAAGAAATTATCCAGCGGCAGCGCATGGAAGAAACATTGGCAACCAAAGCCGCAGAAGACGCTGTGGTGGGAGAGCGCAACCGCCTGGCGCGTGAACTGCATGATGCGGTTTCCCAAACCCTTTTTTCTGCAAGCCTGGTTGCGGAGGTGCTTCCAACGCTTTGGAAAACCCATCCAGAAGAGGCCGCCACCAGCACAGAAGAACTCACCCACCTGACCCGCGCAGCCCTGGCTGAGATGCGCACCTTGCTTCTCGAACTTCGCCCTTCCGTGCTTACCCAAACCCGGATCGAAGACCTGGTGCGCCAGCTGGTCAATGCTTTATCTACCCGCACCCAGGTGCCCATTGAACTGCAAATTGAAGGTTCCCGGCGGTTACCCCCTGACGTTCAGGTGGTGGTATACCGGGTTTTGCAAGAATCCCTTAACAATGTCATCAAACATTCACGGGCAGCCAGGGTCCGGGTTGGTTTGCAGTTAGGCGCTGGGGGGGCGCGTTTGTGTGTGCGCGATGATGGCAAGGGCTTTTCCCTTGACTCAGCCAGTGCCACCAGCCTTGGTTTGCGCATTATGCGCGAACGAGCAGACAGCATCGGGGCAGAACTGGAAATATTAAGCAGCCCTGGCAAGGGCACTGAAATTGTTTTATTGTGGACTGATTTGGAGCGTGAAGCATGAACTTCTCTCAAAAAATTCGCATCATGATTGTGGATGACCATGCGGTTGTGCGCAGCGGCCTGGCTCGTTTTTTGCTGGCTTATCCCGATTTTGAACTGGTTGGCGAGGCGTCCAATGGTGCGTTGGCCATCCAGCTCTGCGGCCACCGCCAGCCCGATGTGGTCCTGATGGATTTAATGATGCCCGAAATGGATGGTGTAACCGCCATTCGCCAGATTCACCAGCAGCACCCCCATATCAAAGTGCTGGCCTTAACCAGTTTTATTGACGATAACCTTGTACATGGGGTTCTGCAGGCCGGTGCGGTAGGCTACCTGCTGAAAAATGTCACGGCGGACGAACTGGCCCAGGCCATTCGCAATGCCCACACGGGCCGGATGACCTTGGCCTCAGAAGCCACCGAAGCCCTTGCGCATTCTCTTTATACCCCCCCAGTTTCGGATAACCAGCTTACCCAACGCGAACTGGAAGTTTTGGCGCTGGTCGTCCAGGGGTTGAGCAACCAGGAGATTGCCGATTATCTTGTGGTCAGTTTGGGAACAGTCAAATTTCACATGGGCAACATCTTCAACAAACTGGGCGTACAAAGCCGGGTTGAAGCGGTAACCCTGGCCCTCCAGCGAAAATTGGTGTAGGGTTTTTCGTGATAGAAGAATGTCTCATATGCGCCTGAGTATGCTGGTTGGCCTGCATGCCTCCTGATGATTTGCCAATTGTGCCATCCGAAACCCCGCCGCCCCAAGATTCAAGGCGGCGGGGTTGGGTTGGGTTAAGCGGCTTGCTGTTTCATTTTGAAACGGTTCTTGTGGGTCCCATGGATGCGCCTGTCCGCCGGAATCTCCGGGTGGATGTGCTGGCAGGCAGCTGTTTTGGGGTGTTTTTGGCTTGTCTGAACTTTATGCCGGTCATTTTGCGGCGCCTGGGAGCTGCGCCGGAATGGATTGCTTTTTATCTGGTTCAGGTGTTTATTGGTTTTATTTTGACCGCTCTTACGGTTCGCTTTACCCCCAAGGACCATCATTTGCTTGCAACCGCGCGGGGATATTGGCTGTTAGGCCGCATTTCTTTTCTGTTTTTGGCGTTCATTCCGGGCGTCGAGTGGATGATCGTCCTGACTCTTTTTTTCTGGGCATTTGAAGCCCTCCCCATCCCGCTGTACACCCGGATCATCCAGCTGGTGTATCCGGATGACCTCCGGGCGCGTGCCCTGGGGCTGGTGCGCATTGGTGTTGCGATTGTTGCATTGTTGGCCACGCCGGTGGTGGGGTGGTTGTTAGACCAGTTTGGAACCGCTCCAGTTTTTATCGCCGGCGGCATTTTTGGCAGCCTGTCTACCCTGCTCTTTGGCCAGCTCAAGCTTCACCAAGAAGAAGTGCCAACAGTGCCCAGTGTTGAGCGTAAACCACAGCCTTTGGGCGCCCTCCCCATTTTGATGCAAAACAAGCGCTTTACGGCTTACCTTGCCAGTGTAGTCATCTTTGGGTTGGGGCTTTATGCCCTTACCCCTTTGTTTCCCCTGGTCCAGGTGGATCGCCTTGGCCTGTCCTATGCTGCAATTGCCCGGCTTGGGGTGGTGCAGTCCGCCTTCTTTTTGTTGGGTTATTTTGTGCTAGGCAGGTTTATTGATCAATTCGGCGGTATCCTGGCTTTGCGGAATGTGTTTATGCTGGGGCTGGTGGTTTCGTTGAGTTTTATTTTTGCCCAGGGGGGCTGGATGCTCGCACCAGCCTTTGCTGCCGTAGGCTTTATCAATGCGGGTATTGATATTGGTCTGTTGAGTACTGTGATTCAGCTTGCCGACCGAAAGCGAATTGCTGAGTATTCTACGCTGCAAACCACCGTGGCCGGCCTGCGTGGGTTGGCCGCCCCGTTTTTGGGGGTTTGGCTGATGAATCTCGGTATGTCCATCAATAGCGTATTTGTGGTCGGTGCAGTATTGATGATGCTGGCTGTTGTCGTCATGGCGCTGGCGCGCCAGGTTGCACCGGTTAATTTTTTCGACGAGGTGAATGATGGCTGATCTGTTTTCCCCCTTTCCCCGCATGTCCCTGGCGCATTTGCCCACCCCCCTGGAACCCCTGCCCAGGCTTTCTGCCGAATTAGGTGGGGCAGAGTTATGGGTCAAGCGTGACGATTTATCGGGCCTGGCTTTAGGGGGCAACAAAGTTCGTAAGCTGGAATTTTTGGTAGGCCAGGCCCTGGCCGAAGGGGCAGATACCCTGGTAACGGCAGGTGCCATTCAAAGCAATCACTGCCGTCAAACTGCCGCCGCAGCAGCCCGGGCCGGGCTGCGCTGTGTGTTGGTTTTAGGCGGGGAACCCGAAGCGTCGCCCCAGGGCAATTTGCTGCTCGATGCACTGTTGGATGCAGAAATTACCTGGACAGGTGCCCAGCGTCATGGCGAACAGTTGGCCGCGGTGGTGGCCGAGCAAAAAGTTCGGGGCTATCGTCCATACCTGGTTCCATATGGCGGCTCAAATCCTATTGGTGCGCTGGGGTTTGTCCAGGCGATGTTTGAGCTGCGAACGCAGTTAGACGAACTTTCCCTGGTTTTCGACCGGATTGTCTTTGCTTCCAGTTCGGGGGGGACACATGCCGGGATTGTGGTCGGGGCTAAAGCAGCTGGCGTGACCGGGGAGTTGGTGGGTATCGGGATTGATAAGGAAGAAATTGGCGGCCTGCCTTTTCCGGAGCGTTTGGCCGGCCTGGCGTCCCAAACAGCCGGCCTGCTGGGCTTGCCCTGGGAATATGCTCCGGCAGATTTCAACCTGGAAAATGGCTACCTGGGAGCGGGGTATGGGGTGGTGGGTGCGTTGGAGCGCGAAGCCCTGCACCTGACCGCCCGCTGCGAAGGACTGCTCCTCGACCCGGTGTATACTGGCCGGGCTTTTGGCGCAGTGATAGACCTGGTGCGCCGCGGCATCTACAAACCCGGTGAAAAAGTGCTTTTCTGGCACACTGGCGGCGCGCCGGCCCTTTTTGCCTACGCCCGCTATATCCTTTCTTGATTTTGTATTCTTCTCTTTCCACCGAGGGCCACGGAGGTTTTTTAAGAAACCCGGTGGTCCTCTGGATTTTTACTCGGTGGTTCTCGGTGTAAACCGTGTTCACAGCCCATATGATTCGGAAGTGGGAGGCAGCTCCGCTTTGCTCCTCAATTGATTCGCGCCCCCTGCCTCAATTGTTCCTTTCTGCACAATCGCGATTATAATAAATTTGCCGGGCCCATTCGCCCGGTGGAGGATGTTTCCAACCAACCCTTTACAGGAGCAAACAAGATGACCGATCATTTAACTAAGTTTCGGGAGATGCGCGAACGCTCGTTGCTGGGCGGCGGCCCCGAACGCATAGAAGCGCAGCACGAAAAAGGCAAACTCACTGCCCGGGAACGCCTGGCGCTGTTGCTTGACCAGGGCTCATTTCAAGAGCTGGGCGCGCTGGCCACCCACAACGTGACCGATTTTGGTATGGCCTCGCAGCGCTATCCGGGTGATGGTGTGGTTACTGGCTTTGGAAAAATCAATGGCCGCCGTGTGGCGGTTTTCGCTCAGGACTTCACCGTCATGGGGGGGTCTTTTTCTGAAGTCCAGTCCCACAAAATTTGCCGCATCCAGGACCTGGCCCTTGAAGCCGGGATTCCATTGATTGGCCTCAACGATTCTGGCGGCGCGCGCATTCAAGAAGGCGTGCGCAGCCTGGCAGCCTATGGCGAAGTGTTTACCCGCAACGTGCTCTCTTCCGGGGTGATTCCTCAGCTTTCCCTGATCATGGGCCCCTGTGCTGGGGGGGCAGTTTACTCCCCGGCCCTCACCGATTTTGTCATCATGGTTCGCCGTTCCAGCCTGATGTTTATCACCGGTCCGGATGTAATTAAAGTGGTTACCGGCCAGGATATCAACCCGCGTGATTTGGGTGGCACATTGGTGCACAATACGAAAAGTGGTGTGGCCCATTTCGTGGCTGAAAACGAAGTCGAGTCCATCGAACTGACCAAGCTGCTGCTTGGCTACCTGCCCCAAAACAACCACGAAGACCCACCCCGGGTCATCCCCAACGATGCCTATGACCGGATGGACGACACCCTCAACTCCCTTGTGCCTGCAGACCCAAATGAGCCATATGAAATGCACCATGTGATTGACAGCGTATTTGACCACGGCAGCTTTCTGGAAGTCCATCCCTATTATGCCCGGAATGTGATTGTTGGTTTTGCCCGGCTGGATGGCTACTCCGTGGGGGTCGTGGCCAACCAACCTTCCCACCTGGCGGGTGTGTTAGATATTGATTCCAGTGACAAGATTGCTCGCTTCGTTCGCATTTGTGACTGCTTTAACATCCCTGTCATCACCTTTGTGGATACCCCAGGCTACCTGCCTGGAGTGGAGCAGGAGTATTATGGCATCATCCGCCATGGGGCAAAGGTGATCTATGCTTACTGCGAGGCTACCGTGCCCAAAATATCGATTGTGGTGCGCAAAGCCATTGGCGGGGCATACCTGGCCATGAGTTCCAAACAAATGCGCAGCGACCTGGCTTTTGCCTGGCCCACTGCCCAAATTGCCGTTATGGGTCCCGAAGGTGCCGTGCGCATTTTGCGCCGCAGGGAACTTGCTTCTGCAGAAGACCCCCAGGCAATGGAACAGGAATTCATGGATGAGTATCGCGAGAAATTCCTCAACCCATACCAGGCTGCTGACCTGGGGCAGGTGGATGAAGTCATCGAGCCCAGTGAAACCCGTCCACGCCTGATTCGTGCCCTGGAAGTGTTGAGAACCAAAGTGCAGCAGAACCCGCCCAAAAAACATGGGTTGATGCCGGTTTAAAGGGTGGAGGTGAATGATGTCTGAACTGCTTTGGATTGGTGTTCAGCTGACCATATTTGGGATGGGGTTGGTGTTTTTGCTGCTGATTGCGTTGTGGTGGCTTACTGCCGGATTTTTGCGTTTCGATAAACCGGCTCCGCAAGAACCAGCCGAAACTCCAACTGCGCCGCGGGTGCGCCCCTCTGAAGAACTTGACCCTGAACTGGTTGCTGCGATTACGATTGCGGTCAGCAATTACCGTGAGGTCCGGCTGAAGCAGGCCGCTCCCCTCATGCGCACCCACCGCCCAGGGGAGCTTCCCAGCCGTTGGGTCGGCACAGGCCGAACCCGCCAGAATCGCATCTGGTTTTCGAAAAAGGATTAAGCCATGCGCCGCTATCAAATTGAAATCCGTAAAAAACAATTTACCATTGATGTCCAGGAAATGAGTGCAAACCGATTTTATGTGTTGGTTAATGGGGAGGAGTATGAGGTATCGATGCTCTCTGGGGCTGATTTGCTCCCTGGGATTGTGACCCCTCAAATTGTGCCTCTCAGCCAGGTTGCTCCCCCGGTTTCCTATAAACCTTCCGCAATTGAAACGCTTGAACCCCTGCCGCGTGCATCCCAGCCTGCCTTGCCGCCCCGCCCTCAGCTTGACATTGAACCGGGCGTCCAGCAAATTACAGCTCCAATGCCGGGTGTGATTCTGTCCGTATTCATCCAACCGGGAGATGAGGTCAAGCGCGGGCAGGTGGTGGCCACCCTTGAGGCTATGAAAATGAAAAATGCCATAAAATCCCCGGTGGATGCAGTTGTGGCCGAAATTTTGGTATCACCCGGCCAATCGGTGGGCTTCGGGGATGTCCTGGTTCGGTTTGCGTAGGGGGCCGGCATGCAGGGTATTGAGTTTTCTCATTTGTTAAAGGGTATTCAGGGCCTGACGCCGGGCATTATTGTGATGCTGGCCATCGGCGGGCTGCTCATTTACCTGGCGATTGTCAAAGAATATGAACCCATGCTGCTGCTTCCCATTGGTGCTGGCTGTATTTTGGCCAACCTGCCCCTTTCGCCCATGGTGGAAGAAGGCGGGATGTTTGAGGTGCTGAAGCAGGCAGGGGTGTATAACGAACTGTTTCCCCTGTTGGTGTTTATTGGGATTGGGGCCATGACCGATTTTGGCCCACTGTTGGAAAACCCGCGTATGATGCTGTTGGGCGCCGCTGGCCAGTTTGGGATTTTTGGCACCCTGATGCTCGCCCTGGTTCTGGGCTATGATTTGAACGAGGCCGCTTCGATTGGCATCATTGGGGCCATTGACGGGCCAACCTCCATTTATGTCAGCAGTTTACTGGCGCCCCATTTGCTTGGGCCGATTGCAGTAACCGCATACAGCTACATGTCGCTGGTGCCGATTATCCAGCCGCCCATCATGCGCTGGCTTACCACCAAATCGCAGCGCCAGATTCGCATGCCCTACAGCCAGCGAACCATCAGTAAACGCACCCGGGTGCTGTTCCCAATTGTGGTTGTGGTTTTTGTGGGGATCCTCGTTCCGATGGCGATTCCGCTGATTGGCATGCTCATGTTAGGCAACCTGCTTAAAGAATCGGGGGTGGTTGAACGCCTGACGAGTGCATCGTCTCAGGAGATTGCCAATGTAGTTACCCTTTTTCTTGGCCTTGCGGTGGGTTCAACCATGCAGGCCGGGTCTTTCCTGCGCCTGGAAACCCTGGGTATCCTGGTGTTGGGCATTCTGGCTTTTGGGTTTGATACGGCGGCTGGCTTGCTTTTTGCCCGTTTTCTGAATTTTCTCAGCAGGGGTAAGTTTAACCCGCTCCTGGGGGCTGCGGGGATCAGTGCCTTTCCAATGGCAGCCCGGGTGGTCAACAAAATTGGCCTGGAAGAAGATTTTGAAAATTTCTTGCTGATGCACGCCATGGGTGCAAACACAGCCGGGCAAATTGGCAGTGTGGTGGCTGGTGGTGTTTTGTTGGCGCTGTTGGGTGCTGGTTAAGCAAGCATCCGGGGGGTTGGTTGCGTTAGCCTTCAAACCGGGAGTGGTCTACATGCACCACTCCCGGTTCTTTTTTTGCGGGCTTAACGCTTTATCAGCACAAAATCGGCCACGATGGGTAGGTGGTCGGTGGCGGTGGCAGAATCCCCACGTTTTAAGCCATACTGCTCAAGCTGCTCGGCCGTCATTTCGTTCGTGTCGAGGATGAAGGTTTTGACCACTTCCAGCCTGCTGTCCGTGTAAATCATAAAGTCCAGCCTGCCCGGGGAATAGGTGGTTTGAGAATCGCGCCAGGTCGTGGCAAAATTGGTGTTGGTGTGGCGGGAGAGCAGGTCGGCCAGGGCGGTGTCATCCCAATCCAGGGTGTGGTCTGGTCCGTAGCGTTCCTCATCCAGGATATCCCCGGTCAGCAGGGTGGTCAGCTGGCGCGATTCGCCAACCAGGTTTAAGTCGCCCACCAGCAAAAATGGTGAGCCTTCGGGTAGGTATGCCAACCCTTCAGGCGTGCTTTGCAGTTCACGGATAAACTTAACAAACCCATCCGCCTGCCGCTGGCGCTCTACTTCGGCCTGGCAGCAGCGCAAATGGGCGTTAACAATGAGCATCCGCTGGTCCGGGGAAATTTGGAGGAGGAAGGGGGTGGCGCCGGACAGGGCAATCAGCCCTGGGGCGCGCTCCATAACGATGGGATAGCGGCTGATGGTGATCATGTCGTTGCCTTTGAAGGAGTACCATTGACCTTCTTTCAATGGCAGCCATTCTTCCACCATCAACCGGGCATTTTCACTGGGGTAGACATAGGATTCCTGGAAGTTGATGATATCCGGCTGGATGGCCTGGATAATCCGGCCAAAGGCTTCCTGCCGGTTTTCTCTAAACAGGCCATCTTTAAGCATGTTCCAGGTCATGATCCGGATTGCATCCGGGTTTTCTTTTTCCAGGCTGATGATTTCCACCGGTTCTTCGGGCGGGGCCTGGACGACATACACAATGAATTGTCCCTGGTTGGGAACGATATCGCCCCCCTCGCTGGTGTCAGCCAGGGCAATGCGAATTTCCTGGCCTTCCACCAGGCGCAGCCCGGTTCCGGGCGGTGGGATGTGGCGCAGCGCAATTTCAAAGCGAGTAGCGGTAACTGTGGGCAGCGTGACCAACCCGACATCCGAGTGGCTCACCTGCCTGCCGGCCTGGCCGGAATATAGCTTGCCGTTGCGTTCGCCAAACCGGTAAACCAGGTCAGAGCCCAGGCCGTTGTAACTGAGCCCGGTTTCGGCGGAGGCGTCGTAATCCAGGTACAGGGTAATGTTGCTGTCGTTTTGCAGGTTGACTTCTTTGCCGGTTTCAAAGAGGATATAGAGGTAGTTGGCGTCATTGCGGGCACTGACCACGCCAAAATCTACCCCTGAAGCCCCAGCATCTCCGGTGGGGTCGCTAAACAGGGGTTCAATCTCGGCCCAATCTTCCACCTGTCCGTCCATGATGAAAGGTGCGGTCTTTGCGAGCCCTCCATTCAGCCAGGAAACCAAACCTGTAATGCCTACCAGCAAAATTAACAACAGCGAAAATGCCAGGATTTGCTTGTTTCTTAAGGACATTGATCCATTCCTCCGGTGAAAATTTGGGTTTTTTTAGCCAGCCATGCTGTGAAAACCGATAAAAAAATAAGGGTTGTGGGGAAAACCATTCCACACAACCCTTTGATTATACTCTGCCCCTCGGCAATTACCCGGTGGCCTTACCGAAAGCGGCTTCGATATCCCCGGTGTAATCCAGGCCCGGCAGCCAGGGCACCACCATTCCCCGGTAAACAGCCCCATTTACCTCAAAAAAGAACTCACCGGTGTTGCGCGGCAGGGCATTGAGCAGCGCCTGGAGGGTTTCCCCGGAAAGGGCGAAGGCGGTTGAGCCGTTGTTAAGGCCAGGGGTTTGCGCCAGCAAGGCAGGGTCCAGCGGCCAGGGCAGGGTATTGAGTTCCATCCCGGTGGGGTCTAATTGACCCAGGAAAAGCGTGGCCCCCGAGGGGCGGTAAACCTGGGCGCTGCTGTGGGTGTAGCGTTCAGCCAGCATCAGAATGGCATCCAGCGCTGCGGCGTCATTGGAAAAATTCGCATAAAGCTGGATTTCCCAGGGCTGGTCGTTAAGCCAGGCTCGCAGAACGGTGGTGCTTGCGTCGGCAATGCAAGCCTGTGTGCCATCTGGCAAGGTCTGGCACATATCGGTATGGCTTTCCAATCGGGCCAGGCCCTGGTCTAAAATCTGCTGGTATAGCGCCAGGGTTTCTTCTGGGGTGAGTTGAGCCTGCATGAGTCGCTGGATTTCCCAGGATGGCCCTTCTTCCAGATAGATCACCCGCCCATCGGCATATAGGGTGAACGATGCAAAGCGGCCAAAGGCGTAGTGCAGCTCCATCAGGGTAAAGCCGGGGAGGTAATCTTGCTGAAACAAGATTGTGCTCTCCGGAAGCGCGGCCAGCCAGGTGAGGTCGAACGAGCCTCCAGCTGTTTCGCCGGTGGGTTTGCCAGGCTCTGCGGTGGGTTCTGCTGTGGCGCAGCCCGCCAGAACGAGTGTTAAAACAGTGAGTAGAATCAGGTAACGTTTCATCATTTTTTCTCCTTTGGGTGTGGTATTACTTTTATATAGACGTCCTTTTTTCGCAGAAGTTCCCGCTGAATTTCGGTGTATACTGACTGTATGGATGAAGAAACGGCCCCAATTTCTACAGAACCTCTGGTTCAGGCTGTGCTGAATTCGCTGGCCGAGGGTGTGGTGATGGTGGATGCGGATGGGCGGATCGTTTTCTTAAATGCCAGGGCTGAGGTCATTTTGGGGGTGAGCCTGGCCGAGGGTAGGGGCCGGCCCCTGGACGGGTACCTCGTTCTGCCTTCTGGAAGGCAAACCTTTTTGGAAGCAGTTCTCGCTGTGCGCAGTGTTCAGCAAATTGAGGTGGTTGCCAGCCAGCGCGAAATTATTCTTTCAGTCTCCTGCACCCCCTTCCAGGGCAATTTGGTTGGGGCGCAGGTGTTGGTTTTGCGCGACCTGACCGAAACTGAATCTGCCCAGCGCCTGCGTTCGTACTTCCTGGCAAACGTTTCACATGAATTTCGCACGCCCCTGGCCGCGCTCAGCGCTTCGGTTGAACTGCTACTGGAGGACATCTACCACCTGCCGCGCGAAGAAATCGTCAGCCTGCTGCAGTCCATTCACTACAGTGTGACCGGGCTGCAAACCCTGATTGACAACCTGTTGGAAAGCGTCAGCATCGAAGCCGGGCGTTTCCGGGTGAGGGTAGGTCCGGCATCGCTTGCCGAAGTGGTGCGCGAAGCCGTCCAGGTGATGGCCCCACTGCTCAACCGGCGTTCGCAAAAGCTAACGCTGGACATTTCGCCAGAAGACAGCGTAATTTACGTAGATGCCACTCGAATTGTACAGGTTTTGGTCAATTTGCTTTCCAATGCCTCGAAATACAGCCCCCTTGAAAGCGAAATTAAGGTGCATGCCTTGGTGGGGGATGAAACTTTAAAGATGTCGGTGATTGACCAGGGTCCTGGTCTTTCGCCAGGCGATCGACTGTTGGTTTTCAGGCGATTTATCCGCCTTGGCGACAGCACCGGCGTCCAGTATGGGGCTGGGCTTGGGCTTTCTGTGGTGAAGGCCATTATCGAAGCCCACCAGGGCCAGGTGGGGGTGGAAGAAAACCCCGGAGGCGGCTCGGTTTTTTGGTTTCAAATTCCCCTGGTTAAGGAGATGGCATGAAAGCCCTGGTTGTTGATGATGATCTTGCGGTTGCGGATGTGCTGGCTTTTACGCTGCGCCGGGCGGGGTACACCGTGGTGCTTGCCCATGACGGACAAACCGCCCTGGCTTTGTTTTGGGCAGAGTCTCCGGGTGTGGTCGTTTTGGATTTAAACTTGCCCAAGCGCAATGGACTGGATGTTTTGCGCGAAATTCGCCAGGATTCCCAAACCCCGGTCATTATCCTGAGTGCCCGTCACGAGGAAGACGACATTGTCCATGGACTCAAGTTAGGCGCTGATGATTACATTGTCAAGCCCTTCAGCCCGCGCCAGCTCCTTGCCCGGATTGAAGCCGTGGTACGCCGGACTGGCAAACTGGCTGCCGAAACCTCCATGCTCCAGGCTGGTCCTTTGGTTTTGGATCCCAAACGGGGTGAGGTGCTGCGGGATGGTATCCCTGCTGCTCGCCTTACCAACCTGGAAACCCGGCTGCTGCAAACCCTGATGGAAAACCAGGGGCGTGTTTTGGAGTATAACTACCTGATTGAACAAGTTTGGGGTGCCAATGGCGGCGACCGGCCTACCTTAAAACAGCTAGTGTATCGGCTGCGTAAAAAAATTGAGCCAGAGGGGTTAACCAGTCAATGGATCGAGGCCATCAGCGGGGTGGGATATAGTTTTCAGGTCCGTTAAGTGCGCTATATTGTGAAAAATCGCACATTTGTGACCAGATTGTTACCGCAATATAACCGGTTTGTGACAATGGGGGGTTAAACTGAAAGTGAAATAAATCACAAACAAGGAGACGAACATGTCCAGGCTTTTGATTGAACTTACTCACAAACTTCTTTCCCCCGATAATAAAATCGTCCTCAAAGCGGTTGAAGAACTTCGCGTCCGTGGCTTTTTGATGGATGGTTCGCTGCGCAATATGGCGCTTTGCCATGCCAACCTGCAGGGTGCTGACTTGATGGAGGCCGACCTGGCGAAAATTGACTTCCATCAGGTTCACATGGCGTTTGCCGACCTGAGCAAAGCCAACCTGGCCGGTGCTCAGCTCGACCGGGCTGACCTGCACGGAGCCAATTTCAGCCTTGCCAACCTGGAAGGCGCCGATCTATTCAAAACCAACCTGCTCAATGCCCACAACCTGACGGAGCAGCAGTTGGCTACCTGCAAACGCCTGATTGGCGCCACCATGCCCGATGGCAGCATCTATGATGGCCGCTACAACCTGGCTGGCGACATTGAATTTATGAAGTGGGCCCGAATTGCTCCCGGTGAAACTGATAAAATTGCTACGATGTTGGGCGTTACAGTTGAAACCTATTTGAAAGGTCAAGAAATGGCGAAATCTTATTCAGAAAAAGGGAAAGTGGAATCTCGCAAAGTGCTCGTCATTGATGATGACCCCGATATTGTTTTTGCGCTGCGCACAACGCTGCAAAGCGCCGGGTATGACGTACTCGATGCCCGCAATGGTACCGAAGCCTTGGATATTCTGGCAGACACTCTGCCGGATGTCATCATCCTGGATGTCATGATGGACACACCCACCGAGGGTTTCGAACTGGCCAAGAAGCTTAATGCCGATGCCCGCTATACCCATCTGCCCATCCTGATGCTCACTTCCGTCAGCAGCACCACCCCCCTGCAAAAAGAGACTGGAATTGAAGATTTGCCCGTTGAAATGTTCATCGACAAACCCGTAGACCCGGAAAGTGTCCTCAAAAAAGTCAACTTTACTCTTGCCCGGTTGAGTGTAGCCCAACCACAGCCTTAATGGCCAAAGGGTTTCTAGAGGTTGCCGGTCTCCTCCCGGCAACCTCATTTTCTTTAACCTAAAGGATGAAAAAGCCCTTAACCTTTATTCGAAATCACCGGCTCCAGGTTGTTCTGGTGCTCTCATTTTCCCTGGTGGCTGCACTCACGGTGGGCATCAGCACCTATGCGGTGGCCCGGGTGATTAACCAATATCTGCAGGATGCCGAATCCAGTGTGGTGGCTCGTGATATGAACCTGGCTCGGGCTTTTTATGACCGCGAGCTGACCGATGTGGCTTCCATCAGCCGCCTGCTGGCTTCTGAAAAACAAATTTGCAGCAGTCTGGAAGGTGCTTTACGCTCGAACCCGGAGGACTTAATCAATCTCAATACCCATCTGGTGGCTACCCTGGATTCCATTAATCTCCCTGGCCTTTCTTTTGTGGGGGTATTTGCCCTGGACGGCAGCCTGGTTTCAGGCCGGGTTTACCAAAATGGTGTCCTTGCCATGCCCGTTCCCGCTGCCAACTGGCAGTCTTTGCCCATCATTCAAACGGTTCTTGCGACGGGTTTCCCCCGTTATGGCACGGAAATTATCCCAGGCGACCTGCTTGCGCAGGTGGGGTTGGCGGAACAGCTGCAAATTGAGATCGTTGAAACTCCGCTGGCATCTCCAACGTTGTTTGACCCGCGTGCATCTACGGCCGCTTTATCCCTGGCCAGCGGCCACCCCATCTTCAATGAATGTGAAGAAATGGTGGCCATTTCGCTGGTGGTCACTTTTATGAACAATGAATTTACCCTGGTGGATAAAATTCGCGAAGTAGCCGGGATCGACACAGTTACCATCTTTCTTGGGGATATGCGGGTTTCTACAAATGTAATGAACCGCGACGGAGGGCGAGCCGTTGGCACCCGCATCTCTAAAGAAGTCTATGATGTCGTGCTTACCCAAGGAAAGGATTATGTTGGCCGGGCATACGTGGTGGATGAATGGTTCATCACCCGCTACCAACCCCTGTTAGATCACTTGGGACAGGTTGTTGGTGTTTTGTACGTGGGCGCTTCTGAATCAGAATTTAATGCCCTGGTTAACCTTTACAACCGCCAGGTTTTGTTGATTGGAGGGTTATGCGTGCTGATTGCGGCTGTTGTGGCTTTTCCGCTTACTCGATTGGTGATAAAACCTTTGGCTGAATTATTGGAAGCTACCCGCAGATTGGGTGCTGGGGATATGACGGTCCGGGTTTCGCCGAAAGGCTCTGGAGAAATTGCTGAGCTTGGCAAATCGTTCGATACCATGGTAGATGCCCTCGACCGCACCCAACACGAGCTGCTCCAGAAAGAAACCCTGGCTTCGATTGGCCAGCTTGCTGCGGGTGTGGCCCATGAAATCAACAATCCTTTAGGGACAATTCTGCTTTTTTCGCAGGCACTGCATAAAGAAATTCCATCGGAAAACACCACTCACCGCCGCGACCTGGAAATGATTATCAATGAAACCCTGCGCTGTAAAACCATTGTGGCTGATTTGCTCAATTTTGCCCGCCAACAAAAAATGCTCAGCCAGGAAACCGATATCCACGCCCTGATAGACCAGACACTCAACCTGGTCGCGCGGCAGCCGGTTTTTGATGCGATTCGCCTGGTTCGGGATTTTGCGCCTTCCCCCCTTATCATTCAGGCCGACCCGGCTCAGCTCCAGCAGGTGTTCACCAACTTGATCAACAACGCCGCCGATGCCATGTCCGAAGGCGGCACCATTACCATTCTTACCTGGATGGAAGCGCCCTCTTATGCAGTCATTGAAATTACAGACACAGGGGTTGGAATTCCAGAAGAGAATTTGAGCAAACTGTATACCCCATTTTTTACCACCAAGAGCCTGGGCAAAGGCACTGGCCTGGGCCTGGCCATTGTGTATGGGATTATCAAAATGCACCGGGGCCAAATTTCGGTTCGCAGCAAATTGGGCCAGGGCACCACCTTCACCATCCGGCTTCCTTTGTCTACCGCAAAGATGCTGCACCAGCAAGGTTCAAACGAAGTTCAACCCCCAAACGTTTCCGGGCAGGACTTAATCGGATGACCCCCATTCAAGGAAAAACGTCATGAACCCTTCACAATCTGGATTACTGATTATTGATGATGAACCTGGCATTCGCGCAGGCTGCCGCCGGGTTTTGGAACCCGCAGGTTACCTGGTGGATACGGCAGAAACCCTGGCTGAGGGGCTGCAAAAAATTCTGGCGGGTCATTTTGAAATGGTCCTTTTGGATGTTATGCTGCCGGACGGCCGGGGGATTGACCTGCTTGCTGGAATCCAACAGCAAGACCCGGATATTGTGGTGGTCATTATTACCGGGTATGCCACAGTTGAACTCGCCGTCCAGGCCATTCGCCAGGGGGCGTACGATTTTATTTCCAAGCCGTTCTCGGCAGATGCATTGTTGATGACAGTGGGTCAGGGCCTGGAGAAGCGCCAGCTATCCCAGCAGGCCCGTCGGGCAGCAGCGCTTGAAAAAGAAAACTGCCGCCAGGCGATGGCCCTTGCTGAGGCTGAAAAACTGGCTGAGTTCAAAGCGCACTATGCCTATGTGGTTGCCCATGAACTTCGTTCTCCGATAGGTGGGGCACAGAGCCTGCTGCGAACCCTCACCCAGGGCCTGGCTGGCGACCTTGCCCCGAACCAGCGAGAAATTCTGGAGCGGGTAGATGCTCGCCTGTCCCAACTGCTCAATCTGGTGAACGACCTGCTGGCCCTGGCGGGCAGCCGTACCCTGCAAGAGAAAAAGACCCGCATGCTGCTCTGCCCGGTTTTACTGCGATTGTATGACCAATACCAGGTGGAAGCCAAAACTGCCGGGTTAAAGTTGATTTTTCCCGTCCAGGCTGCAGAAGATATCTGGGTGGAGGCTACTGAAATTGGGTTGTTAAAAATTCTGGGCAACTTACTGAGTAATGCCATTAAATACACGCCTTCCGGGGGAGAGGTTCGGGTGGAAGCTCGCCGCCTGGAAAATTCGATTCAGGTGATGGTGATTGATTCTGGGATTGGCATTCCGGATGCGGTGCTTTCTCGGATTGGCGAAGAGTTCTACCGGGCGCCTAACGCCAAACGTGCCGGTATTTCGGGGACAGGTTTGGGGATGAGCATCGTGTTTGAATACGTAAAAGCGTATGGGGGCAGTGTGCAGGTGGATAGCCAGGAAGGCAAAGGCACCACCGTGACCGTTACCCTTCCGCTTGCGCCCCCTGGGTTGGTCTGAGCGTCAGGGGGTGGTTGGGTCCGCCTGGCTGATTGTGGTTTTGCCAGTCGGGTAAAAATGGACGGTGTAGCCGGTCATGCGCCCGCTGTCATAATCGAACTTGGCAGAAAACATCTCCGGCTGGTCCAACCAGCGCATAAAAATTTTGTCTCCATCCCACATGGTCAGGTTAAACAGCTCGTGGTCTGGAATCCACTTTAACACGCCTTCGTTTGAGTCAATTAGTTCTCCTTCAAACTCGGTGGCGGTAAACAAAAAGCAGTACCAGTCATCAATATTATCAAATGCCGGGAAGGTGATAAAGCCGTGCAGGCGCAGTTTTTTTACCCGCAGCCCGCTTTCTTCCTCAATTTCGCGCAGGGCACATTCTTCCGGGCTTTCGCCTGGCTGAACTTTGCCTCCCAGGCCGTTCCATTTTCCCTGGTGCATATCGTTTTGCTTTTTTACCCGGTGCAGCATCAGGGTTGAACCGTTTTGTTTTACATAACAGAGTGTTGCCAGCTTCATTTGCTTTCCACCTCTTTGTGGGGCAGGCCTTCCCAGATTTCTTGCGGGAAGATAATCGTATTGGTTCCGGGAAAGTTGGCCATCCCAATGTTTGTGTTCAGGTCAATGCCCTGGCGCAGCCAGGCCTGGTAGGCAAGGTGGCTGCAGTAAAAAGCGTCTTCTCGCCCGGTGTCTAAAAAATTGAAATTATAGGGTTTACGGGCTTTCGCCTGGGCCAGGCAGTATTCTGCGACAGCAGCCCGGGCGGCAAACTGGCGCTCTGGTTCCCAATCCACATTGGCCAGGGGGTAAGCCACCCCGTGCAGGGTGTCCACCAGGGGGCCGCGCTGCTTAAACATCAGGCGGCAGTTCCATGTGCCGTTTGGAATGGTGAAAACAGTCACTCCTCTGGCTGCAGATTCGACGCAGCGACCCTCTGGCCCAACGTATACTGCGATGTGGTCCACAGCGCCAGGCAGCAATCTGCCAATGAACCACCAGAAGTGGCCGGTGATCATTTCATCCTCGCCGGCAATGGTGCAAATTAAATCTCCGGTTTGGACCGGCAGTCCATTAATTTCGTACGAATAAACCATGGGTTGGGGTGTGCCCTATACCTCTTGGAATGTTTGTGCGTCTGGCGGTGGCGGGTTGGTTGCCCAGGACAATGTGCCGTTCCAGGATTCAAACGGCCTGCCGCCGCGCTCGTCATCTTTAAAGAAGAATAAAACCGTCATCACTTTTTGGGCCATGAATTTTTGGCTGTATGGGTTGGCAATGCTCAAGTCGTGAACCGAGTGCCAGGTTCCCGAATTTACGTATACTTGGTCAACAATTTTGCCGTTCACGATATTTGAATCCAGCGGAACCACTTCGTAGTTGTGCACATGACCATATACGATATAACGGGCTGAACGATTCAAAAACGCTTCTTCTTTCAGGGCGTGGTTGGCAAAAGATATGGCCCCGCCCCACATACGCTGCTTCAGCCAGGTGCTGAAATCGGCCAGCGCATTGAAGCCGGCCTGGTTCCCAAGGGTGAGCACAGCCTTGAGTACATCCACAGTTTCAAATGGGTTCAATTTGCTGTCTTTCGATTGAACGAAGGGGTTTTTAAACAAATCCTCGGCTAACTGGTTCCAGATTTTTTCCACCTTTTTCCGCTGCTTTTGATCGGGCAGGTTGCGGTTCATCACACCATCAATCCAGGCTGGAACCAGGATTGCCGGGCGCACGTTGGCAAATTCTTTAAGTCCCTTGAGGAAAACGGGGGGAAGTTCGTGGCCCATTTCGCGCTGCACCAGGAAGGGGAACCGCCCAAAAAGCTCCAGGGCATACGCATCGCCCAGGGTGGCCGCAGACCGGCCCAGTTCGGGTTCGTAGTTCAGCTTATCAAAAATATCCCCATGGCGCGCCAGGACACCATGGGCATCCATTACTTCTTTCACTTTGGGCGATTCACTCGGGTCATGTGGGAAGGGGCCGTTGTCATTGGCCAACCCCATTGCCTCGATAACCCGCTGGCGCATGGGGTTATAGGCTTCGTTCGGGATGCACATAAACCAGTCGTGGTTGCCTACGAAGTAATGGATATACACTGGCACGGTGACCATCTCGGTATCGCTGGGTTTTCGGGCGGTTTTTCCACGGGCTGGAATCAGCAAACCGTCGTTGGCCAGTTCTCGCAGCATGGCAAAGGAATCGTTGTTATATTCCAAAATACCGTCTGTGATGCGTTCAATGAGGTTGATAAACAATGGGCTGTTCTGGTCATCCCACGGGCGCACATAACCGGGTTCCCCTTTTTCAAATTCAAACCATTTTCCTGTTCTCAGGTGTTCGAAAACATCACCCAACATCACAATGTCAATCCGTTCTATGGGCCGGTATTCCCCATTAGAGCGTTCAGATGCATTGGCGGCTGTCCGGCCAAGGTTTTCAATGAACACCCGGAATGCATCTGGCGAAATGTTGGTGCCCGAGGTTCCATCAGTCAGGTGCAGGTCGGATATGATTACAAGCATGGGGTTTTCTCCTTTGGGGTCGGGTTCATCGGTGATAATTTCGGCCTCGAATACAAGCCAATCCAATATTCTGCTGATAAATTATATTGCAATCCAAATCTTATGCTGGATAACTTTGCTGAATAAATTTAACCAGCCTTCCCCGCTCTGGGGCAATGTCTTCACTGAGCCGGGCGAAGGCAACCGGCAGTTGAAAGGGCTTTAATTCCGCTGGTGAATAAGCGCTTTTTGAAAAATATGCATATTGATACGATTTAATGAATCGGTTGCGCAGCACAGCAACCAGAAGCCTCAAGGCGAGGTTGTCGGGAAGTTCTCCGAGGGTTAGCAGCAGCAGGGTGCGGGACACATCTGCCAATGGGTGCCCACTGGTGGCGTCTATCCAGTCAATCACGGTTAGCTGGGTTTCGCTGTGTAGAATGTTTTCTGGGTGAAAATCGTTGTGGCACAGCTGGGTGCCATCCGGCAGGGTTTCCACCGCATCCAGGGCGGCTTGTTTAATCGGTTCAGGCGCACCTTTAACCGAATCAATTTTATTACGCAGCCGTTCTTTCTGGGACGTTAAACCAGGGGCCTGGTAGGTATGCATTTCGGCGTGCAAGCGGCCCATTTCCTGGCCCAATTGGGTAGTTTTCCAGGGTTGTTTTAAAATGCTTTGTGTGAGGGGCACGCCTGCTCTTTTCTCAAGGATTAGCCCAGGCCGCCCGTTAACTTCCACCTGTCCGAACACCACCGGAACCCGGTAGCCCGTTGCATTGGCCTGGTGGGTCATTTCTGCTTCATAACGGACGATGTTTTCTGACCAGCCTTGCTGGTACAGCTTCAGGATTTTTCCGGGTTCCCAATCGTAAATTTCGGCGGTGCGGCCATAGGCGATGGGTTTGCCTGGTATGGATGGTTCCATGGTTTGCTCCTTAAGGCTGCGGTTTTACCGAATGGAGGTCAGTTCCGCCATTTCTTCAGGGGTTAGTGCAATGTCTGCCGCTGCAAGGTTATCTTCCAGGTGTTTCGGATGATGCGACATAGGGATGGTGATAACCCAGGGCTGCTGTACCAACCAGGCCATAGCCGCCTGATAGGGGGTGATGTTGTGCCGCATGGCAATTTTTTCAAGTGTCGGGTTGGCTTTAAGTTTTCCTACTTCCACCGGGGAATAGGCGGTGATGACCACCTGGTTTGCCTGGCAGTAATCAACCACACCGTTGTGGACGTATTCGCGTGTAGCCACACTGTACGGCACCTGGTTGGTCACAATTTGGGTTGCACACAGGGACTGGGCTTCTTTTAGCTCGGCCAGGTTGAAATTGCTTACCCCCACATGGCGCACCTTGCCGCTGGCGGCCAGTTCATTGAGAGCCTTAAAGGTTTCACCCAATTTTATACCCGGATTCAGCCAATGGACCAGGTACAAATCAACATAATCCGTCCCAAGCCGCTCCAGGCTTCCCTCTAAGGCCCGGTGGACGTCGGAATAACGCAGGTTTGAGGGCAGCACCTTGGTGGTGATAAACAGGTTCTTCCGGTCGTAACCCCGGATGGCCTGGCCCAAGAGTTCTTCAGTGTGGCCGGCTGCGTACATTTCGGCAGTGTCAATATGGGTGTACCCAATTTCGAGAGCATAACGCATCGCTTTGAGGGCGCGTTCATCCTGGGTGGGGTCGGCGGTCATTTGCCCGCCCATCGCCCAGGTTCCCAGGCCGATTACAGGGAGTTTTTCGCCGTTATGTAAGGTTACAAATTTCATGGGAATTTCCTCATTTTATTTTTTTGCGGTTTCCCGGGAAGGGGTTAAAATATTCACGAGGAGTATACCGCATATGACGCCTTCCCTGGATTTTACAACCACGCACGTGGGCAGCTACCCCCACAAACAACCAGTTCCCCTGGTTGAATCCATTCTTTCTAATTTGGATATCCCGGTCTGGCCCCAGCTTCCCCGGCGCGATTTTCGCGAGAGCATCTATGTCCAATACAGTGCGGCATTGCCCGGGATTGTGATTGATGAAGCTCGGGAAAAGGCCATTTTCGACACCACCCGGGACCTTTCTGCTGGTTTAGAGCGCTTTTACGAAGACTACCTGGGCGAGAACCTGGGCGTTTTTGGCATGCCTCCGGCCTTTGCCGAGGGCTTTTATGCCATGTTGGAACTTCTCGCCCGCACGCCTGGGGATTGGGCAAAGGGGCAGGTGATTGGCCCGATCAGTTTTGGCCTGGCCGTGACCGACCAAAACCTGCGCGCCAGCCTGTATGATGATATGCTGGCCGACGTGATTGTTAAGAACATGGCCATGCAGGCCCGCTGGCAAACCCGTTTGCTGCGCGCCCATCGCCCGAATGTGATTATGTTTGTGGATGAGCCATACATGGCATCTTTTGGTTCTGCCTACCTGTCGCTCAGCCGCGAACAGGCCATCGCCTATATGGATGAGGTGTTTGATGCCATTCACACCGAGGGCGCACTGGCCGGGGTGCACTGCTGTGGCAACACGGATTGGTCTTTACTGCTCGACACCCGTGTGGATATCCTTAACCTGGATGCACGTGGGTTCATTGAAAATCTTTCCCTCTACCCATCTGCCCTATGCCGGTTCCTGAATCGCGGGGGCATTGTTGCCTGGGGAAGTGTGCCCAACGACGAAAATGCCCTGACGGCTACCCCGGAGTCTGTGGCTCGCCAACTGCTCGAAGGCCTGACCCAAATTTCTCGCCGGGCGGAAAGCCAGGGAGTTGCCATTGCTCCGGCTGATTTTCGCAATCACAGCATTCTGACGCCAAGCTGCGGGTTGGGCACCGTCAGCGAAGCGGTTGCGGCCCGCACGCTTGCCCTGATGCGCCCGGTTAAAGAGATTTTGCTGGCCAACCTGTAATTTTTACGGTGGGGGGTGGAGATGCCGTTAAATTTCCAGTTTCAACTGGCGAACTTCTTTTTCCAACCCGGCTGCGCCCACCCCAATTAAACGCACGGCCGAACCTGGCGTCCAGGCTTTGTGCAGCAGCCGGATGGCCAGCCGGGCGATTTCTTCCGGCTGGTCGGTGGGGATTGCCAGGGTGTGTTGGCGGGTCAGCGTGGTGAAATTGCGCCAGCGCAGCTTGATTTTGATCGTCCTGGCCATTACCCCCTGCAGCTGAAGGCTGCTGGCTACCTGCCCGGACAGTTCTTTCAGGGTTTTTTCGAGAAATGCCGGGTCAGCCACGTCGCGCACAAACGTGGTTTCCTGGCTGATGGATTTGGGTTCGTGCCAGGTGACAATGGGGCTGTTGTCAATTCCTCTGGCTCCCTGGGCAAGCCACAAGCCGTGCTTGCCAAAGTGCTGCTCCAGCAGTTTTTCAGAAACAGCAGCCAGCTCGCCGATGGTTTTGACACCAAACTGCTCTTCCAGCCGTTTTTCGGTTTTTGGCCCCACCCCCCACAACATTCGCACCGCCAGGGGCGCAAGGAACGCTGCTTCGGTGCCCGGCGGCACTTCCACCAGGGCGTTGGGAGGGCCTTCTCCTTTGTGCTGGCTTTTGCCGCTTTCCGAGGCAATTTTTGCAACCAGTTTGTTGCTGGCAATTCCAACCGAGTTTGGCAAACCCAGTTCATTGAGAATGCTTGTGTGCAGGTGTCGGGCCAGCTCAACTGCCGGGGTAGGCAGCGCAGAAACATCGAGGAAGGCTTCATCAATGGAGATTTGCTCCACCAGGGGGGTTACGGCTCTCAGCCTACCCATAACCGCCTGCGAGGCTCTTTCGTAAAGCGAAAAGTGGGGCGAAACAATCCGCAGGTTGGCACACAGGCGCAGGGCTGTGCTCATGGGCATGGCAGAACGCACCCCCATGCGCCGGGCGCTGTACGAGCAGGAAGAAACCACTCCCCGCTCGGTGGGTTTTCCACCCACCGCGAACGGCTTTCCTTTCAGGGATGGGTCGCGCTGCTCTTCCACCGCACAGTAAAAAGCATCCAGATCCAGGTGGATGATGCGGCGCGTCTCAAGGCGATTCGACCCCAGGTTTTCTTTTTCCAGGTGCAAAGTCGTTGGATTGAGTGAGTTTTCACCAGTTTCGGTTGCCTGTCCGCTGTTTGGGCGGTAAACCCGGTATACGTAGTGGGCCACAGGGGTAGTGAAGGCTTTCATCGAATCGGGGAAGGTGAAAATGCCTTCACCCACGCGGACAGCCCCCACGGCTTCCTGCATTTTGATGGAGGCAATGTTTTCTACATTGGGTGTTGCCTGGACTGCCAGGCAGTGGGTGTGTTCGAACAGGTATGCCACCAACCCGCGTTTCACCTCTACTCCATAGCCGTTTCCCCAATACACTGGAAGCAGTTTAACATCGGTTTCGGCAATGCCTTCTGCATCCGGCTGCTGCATTTTGCATTCCCCAATGGCTGAACCATCTTCTTTGCGCTCCACCACCAGGAGCCGGGTAAAAGGGGCGTCTGCCCGCCGGGCGATGTTTGCCCGGATTTCATCCAGGTTGGTTTGCAGCCCCAGCGGGAAACCCACAAAACGCATCACTGCCGGGTCGTTCCACAATGCGAGGAACAACCCGGCGTCCCCCTCATTTGCCAGGCGAATGCGCAGCCGGGCGGTTTCAAAAAGGAAATTGCTCAAAATCCGATTTCTTTTAATAAATCGTCGGTAGACTTGTCGGCTGGCGGCGTTCCACCGCCGGCAAACAGGTCCTGCCAGAAAGCGTCGTCGTACCTGCGGGAGCGAACAGGAAGCGGCATGGGCACACCCCAGCCCAGCAGCAGCACTTCTTCTTTCGGCTGCAGCCGGGCCAGCATTCCGCGCAAGGCGTCGCGCCCCGGCAGGCCCGAAAGAACCGCCCGGATATCTTCATCATCGCCCAGCCAGCCGGAAATGCGGGTGCCCAACTGGGACATGACTTCGTCGTAAATTTGGGAGGGCCGCTGGTCAATAATCAGCAGGGTAACGTAGTATTTGCGCAGCTCGCGGGCGATGGTGCTGAACGAGGTTTGGGCGGCCATTTCGCGGTTGAGCAGTTTGTGGGCTTCTTCTACCACAATCACCAGGGGGCGGGGTTCTTTCTCGCCATGCGAGCGGTAGTGGTTGGTGCGTTTTTCCCAGGCTTCGCGGATATGGCGGGTCAGCAGGTTGCTCACCAGTAGGTAGTCCAGGTCAGATTCATGGTTCCCGAAAGACAAAACCACATGCTGCCCGGCCTCCAGGGCTTTGATGATTTCCTGGATGCCGTTAGCAGCGGGTTTTTCTACAATGTATTCTTTGTTGAACACCCGGCGCAGTTTGCTGTGCAGCCCTTCGGCAGCCATCACGTTCACCCCGTTGTCATTCGCCCATTCTGCCACGCTGCCCGGGGCGGGGACGCGTTTGCCGTCGTCATTGACGAGGGTATCCTGGGTCATTTCTTTAAATGCTTTAAACCAGCCCTGGCGGCTAAAGGTGTTGACCAGGGCTTCCAGCGTGGTGGATGTGGTTTCTTTCAGGTTCAATTCCCGGCTGAGCATTTCCACATCTTCTGGCATCAGCGCTGCAAAGGGCACTTCCAGGTTGAAATCGGGGGCTTTGCTCCGAATCAGCGAACCTTTGCCCAGGCCGACCACGCGCACCTGGCCGGGGAATTTGTTTTTCAGTCCCACCACCTTGGCGTGGGTGTCGGAAGAGGTATCTTCAAAGCCATATTCGTTGTGCATGTCGAACACCAGCACCGAGGCGGCGTTGTACTGCACCAGCCCGGCCAGCACAATCCGGGTGAGGAAAGATTTTCCCGTGCCGGTTGCGCCGAAAATGCCCGAAGAACGCTGGACAAATTTCTGCAAATTGATGCGGACCGGGTGACCCTGCTCGCGGGTGTAGCCAATCACAAAATTGCCTTTTTCATCCTTGCCGAAAATCTCGGCGATATCGCCGGGCCCGGCCAGGCGCACCCGGGCATGGTGTGGGGGGATGGTTTTCACGGGCAGCGGGCGGGGTTCATCGCGCAGGCCGTCTTCAATGGACTGCCGCCATTTCGCATAGGCGACAGGGTCGCTGGGCCAGCTTTCCAGCATCAGTGCGGGCAGCAGCTCGGCGTTGGTGAAGAGGGTTTTGCCATGCAGCAGTTCGCGTAGTTTTGGCGCAAGGCGGTTTTCTTGCTCGTCGGCGAAACGGTCATCGGTTGCGCCTAACTGTAAATCGGTCACCAATCCGTAAAAGAACCAGTCTCCGCTTTCAACGACCAGGAAAGCCCCTTCCTGGACCTGGTTGGCGGGAACCTCCAGCCGGATGCGTAGGCTTTCTTTCAGCCCGCCGCCGACCACGTAGCCAATGTAAGTGTGTTGTGGGTCTTGCATGGTTTCCTCCGCTTATTGCCACAGCGCCGGGATGGCATCGCCCAGGGCTTGCAGCACGCCCATCAAAGTGGGGTAATCTTCCCGCAGCAGCACAATCAATTCTTCTGCGGCTTTTTCAGTCCAATCGGTTTTGCCAGTCTCCCGGTGGGCTTCGTCTGCCTGGCTGATGTGGGCGGCCAGCAGTTCGCCAATGGGCGCATCCTTGGCCCGCAGCACATGCCGGAAATAGCCAAACCGGCCTGCCTGGGTGAATTCGCGCAGTTCATCCGGCGAGCAGGTGTAAATCATGTCCAGGCTCAGGGGCGGGCGGGGCGGCAGCAGGTGGCGCACCTGGCCGTTTTGCCGGTAGCCCACCGAAAGTACGCTGATTTCCAGGGGGATGTTGCGGTTCTCACGGTTGTCGGCAATAATGCTCTGGTCCACATCTCCTGCGGTGATTAACTGGCGGACCAATCCATCGTCATCAATGTGAATGTCGTAAATCAATCCATAAATCTGGTAATTAGGCCCCAGGCTGACCCGCACCAACCCGCCAAAATTGGGCGTTTCCACCTGGGAAACCCGGCAGCCGACCACGAACCCATTTGTGCCAGCCCGAAGTAGCCGGCCGATTTCAATCCCTTTTTGCATGAATACCTCCACTCTGGTTTTTAGTAGCGCTTTCGATTCCCTGTGACATCTTTGGCGGATTGTTTGCTGCTTTTGCTGCCCACGTCCAGGCCTCGTTGGCGCAGTTCAACCGCAATCATATTTTCGATTTGTTCTTTTTCGTCCTTGCTGACCACCGCCACTTCATGCGCCCGGTGCAGCAGGTAGGGGTAGGGACGCGCCCCCAACGCCCGGCACTGGCTCACCAGTACCGCATGAAGTTCTCCAAGCATTTCTGCCTGCTGGCTTACCCAGGCGGGGATTTCCACCCGAACCACGTAAGGGTGGCCTTCCCGGCCAACGTTGAGATAAAAGAAATGCAGAGCGATATCTTCTGGATAGCGGATTGACATTTTGGATTGGATGCCAAAAACCGCTGACCGCTCGCCCGGCTGCAGCATTCGGGAAAAGATTTCCGAATCCGTCAGCCCTTGCAGCGTGCGGTGTTGGACGGCCTCGTTCAGCTGGCTGAGATCCATCTCGGCAATTTCCACCAGCCGCACCACCAGGTCGGAGCCGGGCTTATCCACATATCCGGCTGTGGAGGCGTTTAGCAGTTTCATTTGCTTAAGGGTGTGCAGATATTCATTAAATCGATCTTTATATTCCTGTTCGAACTGCGTTTCTCGGCCAATCCACAGCTCCAATGGCCCATCGGTCAGCGTGATAATGGGTCCTTGCTGCCCTTCGGCCAGTTCGGCCAGCAGTTTGCGTTCGCTGATATCGCGCATCAGGGCCACCCACTGCTCGGTTACCCTGCCAAAGGGGGTGTACATTTCTTCTGCGTACAGCAGCCTGCTTTGGATGGTGGGTGTAGGTGCCCCTTTGTTTTCAAGTGAAACCTGGATGGCTCCCACGTTCACCAGGCAGTAGTCCACGGATGCGTGCCGGTCGGGGTTGATTTGCGAGCCATCCGCAGCCAGCAGGCTGCCCTGGTTCGGGGGGCTGCCCACAGGGTAGCAGGCGCTCAAGGGTTCGTGGAGCGGCAAAGCCGAGCGTAAATTGGGGTTAAACACCACCGCACTGCGAACTTTGTCGCGCAAAATGTCCAGGTTATTCGCATTTTTCTCCAGCACTTCGAGCGCCTTTTTCAGGTATTCCTGCAGGCGCTGTTCGCTGAGTGAAGCTTGTTCGCCCATCTTGTAAATTTGTTCGCGCACTTGTTGAAAATTTACGGTCATGGTTTGATTGCCTTAGTAGAACAATTGTTTTGATGAATTATACCGTAGTTTTAGACACCAGGGCAAATCCGCATCGCAAACTGCAATACTCCCTCTCCCCGTGTCATCACGGTTTCAACCGTGCTTCCGCCCCAGCGGGGCGCGAGGACCGCCGACTCATCTTATGTTCATATTCGAATCTCTCTCATTTTGATATAATCCCTCTGTTTGCCTGAAGTCGAAAATTAATAAATTATTGCTGTGTAGGGTCGCGGCTTTGCACAAGAAAATGACCAATCTTTTGGACACACTTTGCATAAACCGGGCTGGCGAATAACGTAACCCTTGCAGTTCTGGAGTGTTTTATCCCTTTTGGAACACACCAATGCCCAAACCAATGCAGGTAGCGCAAATACAGGATTACTCTCCGGTTTTCCAACCGGTATTAAACATGGAGGCATAATAATGGAAAAACAGGAATACCTGGACTTATATCACCAGATGGTCTTAATCCGCCGGGTAGAGGAACGGGCCGCCGAATTGTACCAGCAGGGTAAAATTGGTGGGTTTTTGCATCTCTACATCGGGCAAGAGGCCGTCAGCACCGGCCTGGTTGCGGCTCGCAAACCGCAAGACCGGATGATCACGGCCTATCGCGACCACGGTTTGGCCATCAACGTGGGCATTACAGCCCGGGCCGTAATTGCTGAACTGCTGGGAAAAGCCACCGGCATGTCGAAAGGCAAAGGCGGCTCCATGCACATGGCGGATGTTGAAAAGAACTTTTGGGGCGGCCATGCGATTGTGGGCGCCCACCTGCCGATTGCTGCCGGCATGGGCATTGGCGACCAGTACATGGGCAATGACAGTGTCACCATCTGCATGTTTGGCGATGGCGCCACCAACATTGGCTTCTTCCACGAAGCGGTGAACCTCTCCAAGGTTTGGAATCTGCCCGTTTTATGGGTGTGCGAAAACAACCAGTACGGCATGGGCACCGCCGTTGAGCGCGCCTCGGCTACCTACACCATTTTACAGAAATTCAGCGGTTATTCGATTCCTGGCAAGCAGGTGGATGGTATGGACGTCATGGCGGTCCGCGAAGCCACCCTGGAAGCCCTGGAATACATCCGCAGCGGCAAAGGTCCTTTCTTCCTCGAAATTGAAACCTACCGCTTCCGCGGCCACTCGATGGGCGACCCGGAGCGCTACCGCGAGCAGAGCGAAGTCAAGCAGTGGTTGGAATCCGACCCGATTGGCAAGTACCGTAAATATATGACCGATAAGGACCTTGCCACGGTTGAAGAATTAGACGCCATTGACCTGAAAGTGGAAGAAGAAGTGGCGGATGCTGTTGAGTTTGCTGAAAACAGCCCAGAACCGGCCCCTGAAGAACTTTGGGCCGACATTTACGCAGAGGAAAACTAACCATGGCCAAAGCAATTACTGTACGTGAAGCAATTTCCCAGGCGCTCATGGAAGAAATGGAGCGCGATGACAAGGTCTTTATCATGGGCCAGGAAGTAGGGGTTTGGGGCGGCACCTACGCAGTGACCAAAGGTTTCTACGATAAATTTGGCGCTCGCCGGGTTAAAGATACCCCGATCGCCGAAGCAGCCATCATTGGCGGCGCAATTGGTGCAGCCATGGTGGGCTTGCGCCCCGTTGCCGAGATGATGACCATCAACTTTGCCTTTGTGGCGATGGACCACATCGTTAATGAAGCCGCCAAGCTGCGCTATATGTTTGGCGGGCAGTTTAAAATCCCGATGGTCATCCGGGCTCCGGGCGGTGGTGGTCGCCAGTTGGGCGCAACCCACTCGCAAACGCCAGATGCCGTCTTTGCCCACTTCCCGGGTTTGAAGGTGGTGGCTCCGGGCACCCCGGCCGATGCCAAGGGTTTGCTCAAGAGCGCCATTCGTTCCGATGACCCGATTTTGTTTATTGAACATGCCACCCTGTATCAATGGCGCGGCGATGTTCCCGATGGCGAACATCTGGTGCCGATTGGCCAGTCGAAGGTTCAACGCCCTGGCAAAGATGTCACGATTGTGACCTACAGCAAAATGCTCCAGGTTTCCATGCAGGCGGCAGATGAGCTTGCCAAAGAAGGCATTGAGGTCGAAATTGTGGACCTGCGCACCCTGCGCCCGTTGGACATGGGCCCGGTTTTGGAATCTTTCAAGAAGACCAACCGCGCCGTGATTGTAGAAGAAGGCTGGCGCTCTTTTGGTGTGGGGGCAGAAGTTTCCACCCGGATTTACGAAGAAGCCTTTGATTATGTGGATGCCCCCATTGTGCGGGTGGCCCAAAAAGAAGTTCCCCTTCCCTATAACCGGGCGCTGGAACAAAGCGCTTTGCCCCAGGTGGCGGATATCGTCAAGGCCGTCAAGGAGGTGTTGTAATGGCCGATGTGGTAACCATGCCCAAGTTGGGTTTCGACATGGCCGAAGGCCTGCTGGTGCGCTGGGCCGTTGGCGAAGGCCAGCCCATCCAGAAAGGCCAGCTCCTGGCTGAAATTGAAACTGACAAAGCCACGGTGGAAGTGGAATCTACCCACAGCGGAGTGATTTTCAAACACCTGGTTGAAGAAGGTTCGATTGTACCTGTGAACAAACCGATTGCGGTTGTCGCTGCTCCAGGTGAAGATGTAGACCTGGGTGCGCTGGGGTTTGGCGAGGCTGGTTCAGCTGCCCCGAAACCGGCTGCTGCCCCGCCGAAAACGGCTGAGCCAACTTCTACGGCTACTATCGCCCAGCCTGCTGCCTCGCAGCCAGCACCAGTGGTTGAACCCGAAGCCGGAACCCGCCTGCCAGAGGGCGTGCGTGCCACCCCGCTGGCTCGAAAATTGGCCGCAGAACGCAGCCTGGACTTGCGCCAGGTTGCTGGTTCTGGCCCCAAAGGGCGGGTTTTAAAGAAAGATGTTCTGGCCTTTCAGCCGAATGTACCGGCTGCGCCTGCCCAGGTTTTTTCGGCTCCCCCTGCCTTCGTTCAGGCCACAGCCGAAGATTCGCGCGTGCCGCTTACTCGCCTGCGCCAGGCAATTGGCCGCCGCATGACCGAGTCCAAGCAGTTCGTGCCCCATTTTTATGTTACCTACGAGTATGACCTGGGGCCGCTCATGGCGCTGCGCGAACAGGTGAATGAAATGATCGCTCCGACCGGGGAGAAACTCTCGGTCAACGATTTTCTAATCAAAGCGGTTGCACTTTGCCTGCGTGAGTTCCCCAACCTGAACGCCTCGTTGGGCGAAAAGGAAGTCATTCGACATGGGCAAATAAACATCGGCGTGGCTGTGGCGGTTGAAGGGGGGCTGCTCACAGTCGTTAACCGCAGCAGTGATCAAAAATCTGTTCGGCAGGTGGCTGCAGAGCTTAAGCCCGTGCTGCAGCGTGCACGTGAGGGCAAGGTTCGAACAGAAGATATTGAAGGCTCCACCTTCAGCATCAGCAACCTGGGTATGTTCGGCGTGGATGAATTTGTTGCGATCATCAATCCCCCCGAAGCCGCCATTCTGGCCGTTGGTGCTGCAAAGCAGGTACCGGTCGTCGTGGATGGGGCGCTGGCGATTGGTTGGCGGATGCGCGCCACCATCTCGGTGGACCATCGTGTCAGTGATGGTGCAGAAGCTGCCCAGTTTATGCAGGCCCTGGCCCGGTACATTGAACAACCGCTGCGCCTGATGCTTTAGTCTGTTGAAACCCCCAGAGGGGTTGATCAGAAAGAATTTTAATCACTTTCGGGGTGGGCTTCAAACCCACCCCGATTTTTTACTCCTGTTTTTCGATTTCTTTCAGGAAAACTCGCACTACCTCGGGGTCGAATAGTTTTCCCGACTGTTCTTCCAGGTACTGCCGGGTTTGCTCCCTGCTCCAGGCCTGGCGGTAAGGCCGGTCGGAGCGCAGAGCATCCCAGCAATCAATGATTGCAAAAATGCGTGCTTCCAGGGGAATTTCCGTGCCTTTCAATCCATGCGGATAGCCAGAGCCATCCCATCTTTCGTGGTGGTAAATCGGGATCGTTAGGGCGGGTTTGAGAAAATCAATTTTAGACAGCATTTTTTGGGCATATTCGGGGTGTTTTCTCATCAATTCCCATTCAGCCTGGTCCAGGCTGCCTGGTTTTAATAAGATACTGTCGGGAATGGCCATTTTCCCAATGTCGTGAAGCAAGGCTCCCCGGCGAATATGGGTGATGGCTTCTTCCGAAAATCCCATTTGCCTGGCAATTTCAACGGTCAGGGCAGTCACCCTGCGGCTGTGGCCTTCGGTTTCTTTATCCCGCAGTTCAAGCGCCTGGGCCCAGCCCTCCAGGGTCGTATCATAGGCCTTTTCCAGTTCCAGGTTTGCCATGCGCAGCTTTTCTTCGTTGTATTTGAGCGCAGTTTCCATGATTTTGCGCTCGGTGATGTCATGGCCAACCGACTGAATTTCAATCGGTTTTCCTTCACTGTTTAGAACCAGCCTGTCGCGCCAGAGATACCAACGCTCCTGTCCGTTATTGTTGATAAACCGGGTTTCTGAGGTTATTGTCGGGTTGTCTTTGGAGAGCTGTTTCCAGTGGTTTAATAAATAGGTGACATCTTCGGCAGGCAAATAGGATGCGATGTGTTTTCCAACCATCTTGTCAGGTGTGGTGGCGTGTTCACGGGCGTAGGCAAGGTTTACAAAGGTGAAAATTCCTTCGAGGGTGTGACGGTTAATCAATTCGGTCTGATCTTCAACCACAGCCCGGTAGCGCGCTTCGCTTTCTAGCAGCCGGATGACCATTTCCCTTTTTTCTTTCCGCAGGGCGACTTCTTCCAATGCCTTCAAAATCGCCGTCGAAAGCCGGGTGAGGTTATCTTTCATGATGTAGTCCTGGGCGCCTGCCTTTACCAGGGTAACGGCCATTTCCTCGCCAATCGTTCCTGAAACAACAATAAAGGGAATATCCAGACCTTTTTGCTGGAAAATCTCCAATGCCCGGACGCCACTGAAGCGCGGCAGGTTGAAATCAGAGATGATCACATCCCAAGGCCCATGCTGGGATAGGGCGTGTTCAAAGGCTTCCTGGGTATCTACCCGTTTGAGGGTGATTTTGAACCCATTTTTTTCGAGGTTTCGGGTTAACAGAATGGTGTCTGCTTCAGAATCTTCAATCAGGAGTAATTTTAGGGGAGTTTGCATAAGATAGGCAGGTGGATTAAGCAGCTGCATTTTTGATGGATCGGTTGGTCAAATTTCCTTAAATTGTAACAGAACAATCCTCTTTTCTACATTTCTCTTTCAATTTCTCGGCGTTTCGTCTACAATATGAACAGGAGTTCTTAACGACTCAGTTCCAAGATCGAGGATGGGTGAGTTGTTATCGAAGTTTTGAGGAGGATGGAAAAATGAGCATAACCGCAAAACAAAAAGCCCGCATTATGGTCATCGACGATGATTTGGATACGTTACGCTTATTGGAAATGATTTTGAAAAAAGCCGGTCACGAGATTGTGACTGCTTCGGGTTACCAACAAATGGTGGATTACATCAAAAATAGCCCAACCCAAATTCGTTTTGATATTCTTATTCTCGATCTGATGATGCCCGGTTTTTCGGGTTACGATATTCTTGAGATGCTCCGAATGTATTTCAACCCGGTTCCGAAAGTGATTGTGCTCAGTGCACTCAGCGGCATGTCGGAAGCCATAAAAGCCCTTGAAGGTGGCGCAACCAAATATCTTACCAAGCCAACCACCCAGGAAAAACTGCTCAACAGCATTCAAGAAGTGCTGCGCGGCGACCCTATCAGCCGGTTTTAGGGCACTTTTGGCGCCCTTTGTAGGGTGAACCTGCACGAATTTGAAGGGTATAAGTTTTTTATGCAAACCTTTGATTACGACATTGCCTTTGCCAGGGCCGGCGTCCCTGAATTGGAAAATTACCTACTCTCCAAAGAAGTATACTGGCCCATTAACCTTGCTGCCCCTGCAGGAATGCCGGGCTACCCCCGTTTTACGCTGGGTTGGCTTTTACTTGCCCTCCAACGCTATTCAGCCCTTGCCCTTACACCTGCTCAGTCTGCTGTTTTAAACTCGTTGGAACAAGAAGTCTATGTCATCAGCCAGCGCTGGCGGCACGCCTGGGAAGCCAAGGCGACCCAGGAATTTAAAGCCCGCCTGACGTTGTGGACAAATTACCTGAACGATTATCGTGAAGACCCAGAAAACCAGGCTGGGCGGTATGCCTACGAGGTTCAGCGCCGTGTCATGCTGTCTCTGCTGCTGCCCTTTGCCAGGCCACACCAGGCACAAACCGACTTACTGAAGGCATTGGACACTTTGGTGTTAGCCATGCTGGTTCCTGGTCCATTTACCTGGGACCGGGGTTATGAGCCATCCTTCCCGCGTGAGCCTTTCTGGTATTTATATGGGGTTCTGAAATCTGAGTGATGTCGCTCGGTAAAAAGAAACGGTGGTTGGCGCAGTGCAAAAACGCTGCGCCAACCACTTGCTCAATCGGTTTTGTTGTTTTTTCGTTAGCGGCTGTTTTCCTGTCCCGGATTGTTGACAAGGGGTAGGTAGACAGTGTATTCGATATAAACGATTTCAACAGCGCCAATATCGCATTGACCATCAAAGGGGCGAAGTACCCCACGTTGATCGGTTTCAGGTGTCCCATCTTCACAGGTCCCGGCATTTTTTGCAGGGCTGAAGAAGCGAATGGGCTGGGTCATGGTCAGTTCGGTCAGAAGGCCAGTACCGGTAAAGCCGAGAGGGATTACCCTGCCATCGGTGTTGGGCAGGTTGTTGTTTTCTGTGCTGCTGCCGCAGCTGGTCCCCTCCCATAAGCTGTAGCGCAGGGAGTCAGGGGCTTTATACAGCAGGCATTGGTCGTTGGCAGTGCTGCTGCCGAGATTGTCCGTCAGCAGGGTGTTGAGCATGGAGAGAGAGACACTGCTGCCATTGTTACTCAACAGCCCGCCGCCGCCGCCCTGACTGGCGTCATTTCCGGCAATGGTTACATTCACCAGGTCCAGGGTGCCATTGTTAAAAATGCCGCCGCCGAAATTGGCCGCATTGTTGGCAATGGTTACATTGATCATGCTGCTGCTGCCGCTGTTGTTCAGGCCGCCGCCGTCCCCACCTGTATTATTGGCCAGGGTTGCCCGTTCCATCTGCACCGTGCCTATGTTGTAAATGCCGCCTCCACCCAACAGGCCCGTGTTTTCCAGTATGCTGGTATCGAGCAAGACCAGCAGGCTGCTGCTCAGGTTATAAATGCCGCCTCCGTAATCGGCTTCATTTTCTTGGATGATTGAGCCATTGCTAAACGCAGTATTTCCCCCGGAATAATTATACAGCCCCCCTCCTCCACTTACGGCCTCATTCTCAGCAAGGATAGCGCCATCCAGGATGACTGTGCTGGCTTCGTTGGCAACCGCGCCGCCATTGCGGGCACGGTTGCCTGTCAAGGTCACGTTTTCCAGGGTTACCTGGGAAGCACTGCTGGCAAACAGCCCTCCACCGTAGCTAAACGATTCGTACCCCGTGTTATTCTTAAACAGGCTGTCTATAATGTCCCCTGTGCTGTTCAGCAAGGTGATTGCCCCACCCGAAGAAAACGTGCTTGTGTTGCCGCGCAGTTCCGTTGTTTGAATGGTGAAAGTTGCATAGGCAAGTTGTAAACCGCCGCTCGAAGCCCCGCCCTGCAGGGTGGTATTGGTGAACACATCTGTTTCGGTCATGGTAAGTGAGCCGCCGTACAGGTTGATGGCTGCGCCTGCACCGTTGGATGTGTTTTCTTGCAGTGTGCTGTTGGTGATGATTAAATCGGTGTACTGTGCGCTGATTGCCCCGCCGATGCCCGTGGAATGATTGCCCACCAGGGTTACATCGAGCAGGGTGAGAGCGTTATACGCCGCGTTCATATTGCCTGCAGAAAGAATAGCACCCCCGCCTGCGGCGCTGCCATCGGCCAGGGTGAGATGCTGAATTTGGACGTTTGCCTGTGCATCAATGGTGAAAATTCGGGCTGCATCCCCACCCGAAAGCGTGATTAACCCTCCGCCGTCTACAACAATGCCGTTTACGAGGTTTTTGGGGCTGGTTACCTGGATGGTGTGCGGGTTGCTGCCGCAGTTGAAAGTGAGGGTTCCCCCGCCGCCCATTCCCGCCAGGGCGGAATTGAATGCGGATTCTGTGCAGCTTTGCGGTGTGCCGTTCCCGACCACCGAATCTGCCGCAGAGACCGATGGGGCAGAGGCGGCCAAGAAAAACAGGAAAACCACAACCAATCCAAAAAAGATCAAAGTTTTTTTCATTTTTTACTCCTTCAAAAAATGCTTTTGAACCAATAGCCTTCCACCTGAGTTGCCCTGGTTCCCTTTTGGTCCAAAGCACCATTCCCCAAACCGAATTAAACACGGCCTGAAGCGACGGGGCACAGTTGCCCCGTTCAGCAGGAGTATAATTAACCGGTTCAGCCGGGTGCAGGCATGGGCCAGATAAAAGGCATTGCTGATGATGTGGCAACTATACCCGGCTGTATCTTCATTAAGGTGACATTTTGTGACAAAACCCACCCCAAAAAAAACGCTTCCTGCTTCTTTTGGTGAGGCGCTGCGCCTGCTGCGGAAACGCGCCCGCCTCACGCAGGGTGAACTGGGCCAGGCAGTGGGTTACAGCCGGGAGCAAATTGCCCGGTTAGAGAATGGTTCGCGCCTGCCTGACCTGGTTGTGGTAGCAGCATTGTTTATCCCTGCTTTAGGACTGGACCGGCAGGAACGGCTGGCGGAAGAACTCCAGGCGCTGGCCGGAAAAGCGCGCATGGCCCAATCTCGCCATGCGTCTGAAACCAACAAAGCTGGGAAATCCCCCCGGCGGATGGGAATAAAAGCAGCGGCCAACTTCACCCCGTCGTCTCCTGTCGTAATTTCTCCAGATCCGGTCGCGCTGGCCGGGCAGCCAGTCCATTTTCCGCCAACACCTTTGCTGCCCTTGTTGGGACGCGATCCAGAAGTTGCGGGCATCCTGGACTTACTCCAGGCGAACCGTTTAATTACGATTATTGGCGCACCCGGGATTGGCAAAACCCGGCTGGCGATGGAAATTGCCCTTCTGGTTGCCCATAAGTTTGCCCAAGGGGTGGTATTTGTTTCCCTGGCGAATGTACCAACGGCCGGGGAAGTCGTAATTGCTGTTTCACAGGCGCTTGCGTTGGGCGACCTGGGAAGCATTCCTGCAGCCCACCAAACGTTGAATCAAGCCATCAGCGCCTACCTGCGGCCGCGCAGCCTGCTTCTTGTATTGGATAACTGCGAGCATATTTTGGACAGCGCTTCGAATTTTGCCGAATGGCTGGCGTTGGCGCCGCGGCTCAAGCTGCTCTGCACCAGTCGAACTCCCCTGGATTTGTATGGTGAGCAAGAGTTTCCACTGTCGCCACTGCCCGTTCCTGATCTGGCGCAGCCCCCCGACCTGGACACCTGGGGTCAATGCGCTTCGATGCAGCTTTTATTGGCGCGCGCCCGGGCGGGGGACCCTTCGTTCGCGCTTACCCAGGCGAATCTTCTTCCTTTGGCAACCCTATGCGTGGCGTTAGACGGTCTGCCCCTGGCCCTCGAATTGGTTGTCGGGCGGCTGCGTGAGCTAACTCCCCAATCCCTCGTACAGCAGCTTCTGATGCTGCGCGGCAACGCCCAGCTATCTTCCAGCTGGTTCCAACAAACCTGGCGAAACGTGGCTGAACGCCACCGCACCCTGCGAGCCGCCATCAGTTGGAGTTTTGATATGCTCCCCCCTCTTGAGCAGGCTGCTTTTGTTCGACTGGGGGTGTTTGCTGGGGGCTGTTCGCCGGAGGCAGCCCAAGCCGTGGCAGGCGCGGATGAGCGCCTCCTGGCTGCCCTTGCCAGGACCAATTTGATTGGGTTCGATGCTGGTCGGGTTACTTTATTGGAAACCTTGCGAACCTTTGCCCTCGAGCAGTTGATTGGTTCCGGGCAGTTAGCCGCTTGCCAGGCCCAGTATGCGGCTTTTTACACCGGGTTTGCTCGGTTGGTTTTTTCTGGCTTGCTGGGTGATGATCAGGCAGATTGGATGCAGCGCGCCCTGGTTGAACACCAAAACTGCCTGGATGCACTGCGTTGGCTCATTTCCGGTTCCGATGGGGAAGGGGCTGTTGCGCTGGCAAGCAGCCTTTGGTGGTTCTGGTTCCGGCGAGGATGGTTCCAATTGGGGAAAGAGATGCTTCAGGCTGCACTCTCTCTTCCGTTGGCAGCCCAGCCAGACCTGCACGCCCGGGCCAGGGCACTGAATGGACTTGCTTCCATTCACCTCAACCTTGAAGAGTTCGAACAGAGCCTGGCACGCCACCAGGAAGGCCTGCTTATCTGTCGTGAGCTAGGTGACCCCGACCGCCTGGCAACTGTGTTTCACAACCTGGGGTTGGTGGCCTTTATGATGGGCAGCTACGCTGAGGCATTGGCTTATCTGGATGAGAGCATTGCTGTATCTCCCTCTACAGACCCCACCCAGGCATGGGTGCATAAAGGGATTATTGCTTTGGAAATGCTGGACCTGCCTCAAGCAAAGATTTGGCTGGAACAAGCCCTGGAGCGGGTGATCCAGCAAGAGGCGGGCTGGCTGAGGGCGTATGTATTGGATAACCTTGCAGAAGCCCTGCGAGAAGCAGGCAGCTTGCCAGAGGCCAGGGTATACGTCCAGGAGAGTCTTGCTCTATATGAAGCCATGGGCGATAGCTATTATTTACCAGATCCGCAGTTTGCCCTGGCGCAAATTGCTGCTGCCGAAGGCGACACCACCACAGCCCTGGCGCTATCGAATCAGGCTCTGGCCCAATACACCGCTCGCCAGGATGTGGTACTCATCTCTTCGGTTTTGCTGTTCCATGCTGAAATCGCCAGCCAGGCTGAGAATGCGTCTGCCGAAACCCTGTTCCAACAAGCCCTGGCGCTGCGACATTCGGTTAAACGACCCCTCACCCCGCGCGAGCAGGCGCACTTCGATGCTGTGGGGCAGCGCTTTGAATCTACCCGGTCTTAAGGTACCGGAGCATACTCATTCAGCAATATTTCCTGCCCGGTTCCTGTTTGCAGGCAGTGGATAAAATCCCGCTCAAACTCCGTGGGTTCCCCTTGAACCAGTGCATATACAATGTCGCCTGCCTCTTGGGGCGGCCTGAATGTTCTGACGCCAGGGCTTTCCCAGGCTGCCGGGAGATACCCCACTGCGTCCGGCTCTGCCAGTACTGCTGCTATCATGGCCTCGAAAGAAGGCACAATCACCCCGCGCAGTGAAGTGCCGGGTTGGTTTCTTAGAATCATTTGGCTGGCTGTTTCGCTTTGGGGCAGCATGAAAACCCTTACAGGGCGATTGGTTTCTGGCCAGATTGGGTTTGCGGTGGTGTAAAAAGCCAGGGTTTGCTCCAGGTTGAGCGATTCCTCCTGGTTTTCGGGGTGGAGAATGAACACCAGATTTTCATAAACCAAAGGATAGGCGGTAAACCCATCCGAATAAGGCAGCCCCCAGGAAAGGATAACGTCTGTGCTTTGTGCGGCAAACTCACCTGCAAACCAGGTTAATACAATCCCTGCTCCAGGCAGCTGATGGGCGCAAACCGAAATTCCGGGCTGCATGGGGGCCAGGCTTTCTTGCAGGGCAACGGTCAGAATATGCGGGGTGGCAATTGGGGTTGCGGTGGGTTCAGCAAGGCCGGGTTGGGCGCAGCCTGCCAGGATAACCAGGGCCACTGCGCACAAACCGACCAGGGTTGTTTTTGCTGTTCTTTGGCCAGGGATCCCGAAGAGAGCCATAGCAGCCGCTAGAATACCTGGTTCCAAACCAGCGCAGCAGCCGCCAACAGGCTGACATAGATGGCAAACGCGTAGAAGGAGTGGCGGTTCAGGTAGGCTAACAGCCAGCGAATGGAAAGATACCCTACCGCTGCACTGGTAATAAACCCGGCGGCTAATGCTGGTACAAATTGGCTCGCGTTGGGGATTGTGCTCAGGTCCAAAATGGACAGCAAACCAGCGGCCAGCATAATGGGAATCGACATGAGGAAAGAAAACCTGGCGGCTGCCTGCCTGTCTAATCCGCACAGCATGCCCCCGCTGATGGTGCTGCCCGATCGCGAAATGCCTGGAAAAATGGCCAATGCCTGGAATATCCCCATCACCAGGGCATCTGTCCACCCCAGTTTTTCCAGGCTGCGCTGGCGTTTGCCCAGGTATTCACCAGCCACCAACAGACCTGCAGTGCCCAGCAAGAAAAAAGCCGTCGCTGGCACACTGTTGAAAGCCGCTTCAACGCTGTTCTTTAACCATAGACCTGCCAGGCCTGCAGGCAGGGTTGCCAGAATGATATACCACCCCAGGCGGGACTCAGCAGACAAGAAAGGCTGGCGTTTAAACAACCCCTGGACAACTGCCTGTGCAATATCCAACAGGTCTTTCCAGAAATAAACAATCACCGCAACCAGCGTTCCCACCTGAACAAGCACATTGAACACGAACGCTTCCTCAGTTGGCAGGTCCCAACCCAAAAAGTGGGGGGTAAGAACCAGGTGTGCAGAGCTGGATATGGGTAAAAACTCGGTCAATCCCTGGACAATGCCCAGGATAAGCGCTTGCAGAATGGTCATTATGCCTCTGGTTGGGATTCGCCCAGAATTTCATTGGCCAGGTCGTTGAACCGGCCTTCCTGGATGGCCTTGCGCATTTCAGCAGCAAGCTGCACCAGGGTGTGGATGTTGTGAATCGAAAGGAGGGTCGCTGAAAGCATTTCTTTGGCGGCAATCAGGTGGCGTAAGTAGGCCCGGGTATAGTGCTGGCAGGTATAGCAGGTGCAGTCTTCGGAGATGGGGCGGGGGTCACGGGCGTAAGGTGCATTTTTAAGATTTAACCGCCCGCCATTGCGCAAGAAAACCGCGTGGTTGCGCGCCATGCGGGTGGGCATCACGCAGTCAAAGAAATCTACCCCGCGCATCACGCCGTTAACCAGGTCGTGAGGGGTGCCTACGCCCATCAGATAGCGAGGTTTGTTCTCTGGCAAAACCTGGTCCATCCATTCCAGAACCCGGTGCATTTCTGGTTTACTTTCCCCCACAGCCAGGCCGCCAATGGCGTAGCCTGGCAGGTTGAGAGAGGCAGCGAATTCAGCCGAAGCAACCCGTAGATCTTCGTAAATACCACCCTGGGCAATCCCAAACAGGGCCTGGTCGGGCCGGGTTTTGGCGTGCAGGCAGCGCTCCAGCCAGGCATGGGTGCGTTCAACGGCGGCTTCCACGCCTGTCCGCCCGTAGGGTTCCGGGCACTGGTCGAAGGCCATGATGATATCCGCCCCCAGGTTTTCCTGGATGGCGATGGATTTTTCGGGGGTGAAGCGGTGGGTAGAACCGTCAATATGGCTTTTGAATGTGACCCCATCCTTGTCGATCTTGTTTGTGCCGGAGAGGGAGAACACCTGGAAACCGCCCGAATCGGTCAGGATGGCATGCGGCCAGTTCATAAAGGTGTGCAGCCCCCCCATCTCGGCCACCAGGTCATCGCCGGGGCGCAGATACAGGTGGTAGGTGTTCGCCAACACCATGTTGACATTCAATTCATGGAGTTGGGTAGGCGTAACCGCTTTTACGGTGGCCTGGGTGCCGACCGGGGCAAAGACCGGGGTCAAAATTGGGCCGTGGGGTGTATGGAACACGCCAACCCTTGCCCGGCCATCCTGGGCCTGCAGTTGGTAAGTGAATGGTTGTGGTTGTGTCATCGGGCAAATTATACCTGACGCGGTGATATAATCCTGAAGGTTGTGCATCTGGTGTGTGCCAACCAATTGAGTTTTTTATTTTTTTCAGGAGACATAACAATGCAAGAATTAAACGTACCTGGGCCCATTGGCAAACAAATCATTGAGCGCGACCGTGCGGTCATTTCGCCTTCCTATCCGCGTGCCGGCGACCTGGTCATCAGCCACGGAAAAGGCAATGAAGTATGGGATGTGGATGGCAACCGCTTCTTAGATTTTGTCAGCGGCATCGCAGTTAATTCCACCGGTCACAGCCACCCCCGCGTGGTGAAAGCCATTCAGGATCAGGCCGAACGCTTTCTGCACATTTCTTCCGATTATTATCATCCGGTTTGGGTGCAGGTTGGGGAAAAACTGAGCGCCATTGCGCCTTTCAGCGAACCGGCAGTTTCCTTCATGACCAACTCTGGCACCGAAAGCGTGGAAGCCGCCATCAAACTGGCCCGCTACCACACGGGCCGCTCGCAATTTATTGGTTTCCTGGGTGCATTTCATGGCCGGACCATGGGCTCGGTGAGCTTCACTGCCAGTAAATCCAAATACCACAAGGGTTTTTACCCTCTTTTGAATGGGGTCACCCATGTGCCTTACCCCGACCCTTACCGCCCCATTTTGCAATCGCGCCCGGGTGAGGACTATGGCGAAACCGTGGTGCGCTACATCGAAGAACAGGTGTTCGGCCGCCTGCACGACCCGCACGAAGTGGCCGGTTTTCTGATTGAACCCATCCAGGGTGAAGGTGGTTACGTGGTGGCTGCCCCTGGCTTTTTCCCGGCCCTGCGCAAGTTATGCGACAAATATGGCATCCTGATGATTGTGGATGAAGTCCAATCCGGGGTTGGCCGGACCGGTAAATGGTGGGCGATTGAACACTTTGGTGTAGAGCCAGATATTGTCTGCTCTGCCAAGGGCATTGCCTCAGGCATCCCCTTTGGCGCAATGATTGCCCGGAAAAGCGTTGTCACCTGGCCTGTGGGTGCTCACGGCAATACCTACGGCGGTAACCCGATTGCCTGTGTGGCCTGTCTTGAAACTCTCTCTTTGATTGAGGAAGGCCTGATGGCCAACGCGGCAGAAGTTGGCGCTTATGTCATGGATGCCCTTGAAGAAATCCAGGCACGCCATCCCAGTATTGGCCAGGTGCGGGGCCGCGGTTTGATGATTGGGGTAGATTTTGTAAAAGACCCTGAAACTCGCGAGCCTCATGGTGAACTGCGCGATCAGGTTGAAGACCTGGCCTTCAAGCGGGGCTTGCTGACCATGGGCTGCGGCCCCAGCACCATCCGCATTGCTCCCCCGTTGACCCTGACCAAAGCTCACGCAGATGAGGGCCTGATGATTTTTGAGGAAGCCATCCAAATTGCAGAAAAACAAGCCTGACGGTTAACCTGCCCGGGCTTGCGCGAATATTCTTGCTGGCCTGGCAGTCTTAAAACCCTGCCAGGCTGGTTTTTTTCACACACAAACACCCGATGTTGCCCGATTTTCGAGTTCGCCAGCGCGATTACCTGCTTGAAATTGCCCGCAGTATGACCCAGGAACTCAACCTGGACAAACTGCTGCCGCGCATTTTGCGCCTCTCGGCCGAAATGCTGGCAGGCCAGGCCGGGGTAGTGGTGCTGCGCGACCAGACAGGCCAGTGGAAGGTGACCGCTTCTCACGGCATTTCCCCTTCTTTTTTGGCTTACCTGGACCCGCTTCTGGCTCAAGTGCCCGATCATGAAGACCCCGCCCGATTTGAACTTCCCGAAATTAGCCGGATTTTGCAAGGTGTCGCCCGCAACGCCAGCCTGGGTTTAATGACCGGAATTGGGCTTCCACTCATTGCCTCCCAAAAAGTGATTGGCGTCATTTTTGTTTTTCGGAGCTACGCCGGGCGTTTTTCCAATGAAGATTTACGGCTGCTGCAAAGTTTTGCCGACCAGGCCGCCATTGCCGTGTACAATGCCCAGCTGTACCGCCAGAGTCTCGTGCAGCAGCAGCGCATGTACGCTATCCTGGACTCGGCTGCAGATGGCATGCTGATTCTGACGCCCGACCACCGGATTGAGCGCACCAACCCGGCTTTTGCCACGCTTTACGGTCAGCCCGCTCTGGTCATTCAAAAGGCTTTGCACGAAGAAATTATTGCCTGGGAACGCCGCCCTTCGGGGCTTACCCTGGAGCAGGCAGAAGCAGGCGGCTGGCCTTTGACGCCGAACGCAACGTTGTATGTTGAAGGCGACCTCAAACGGCCGAACAGCATCCCTGTCCCTGTGGGGATTACCTATGCCCCGCTGATTTCCCCAGAGGGGCAGCTGCTCAATATCATTGTCGTTGTCCGCGACATTACCCGGTTTCGGGAGGCTGAAGAACTCAAGAGCACCTTTATTTCGGTTGTCAGTCACGAATTAAAGACCCCGGTTGCTTTAATTAAAGGGTATGTTTCCACTTTGCGTAGGGATGACGCGGAATGGGAACGAGAATTTGTGGATGAGAGTTTACAGGTGATCGAAGAAGAAGCCGACCGCCTGACGGAAATGATTGAGAATCTTTTGGACGCTTCGCGGTTGCAGGCTGGCGGTTTGTCCCTCACGCTTTCGGATATTTCTATCAAAACGTTGTGCTTGCGTCTTGCCGAGCGGTTTCGGACTCAAATTACCCATCACGCAATCGAGGTGGATTTTCCAGATGATTTCCCCTATGTGCTGGCAGATGAAACCCGCATTGGGCAGGTGATTTCTAACCTGATTTCAAACGCAATCAAATACTCGCCTGAAGGGGGTGAAATTCGCATCACAGGCCAGGCTCGCCCCGACCAGGTGATCCTCTGTGTGAGCGACCAGGGGCCTGGCATTGCCTCTCAGGATGTTCCCTATATTTTTGATCGTTTCTACCGGGCAGACCGGGAAGCCAAAACCACCAAGGGTGCTGGGCTGGGTCTTTACCTGGCCAGGGCTGTGGTTGAGGCGCATGGCGGGCGTACATGGGTGGATTCCCGCCCAGGAGAAGGTGCCCGGATTTGCTTCAGCCTGCCCCGTGGGGAAGAATAACCCCCAATTTGCCCAGTTCTTACACATTTCATAGATTTGTCGGGTAGAATATCTTTTCGTGTGCCCCGGCAAGGGAACAACCGGGTTTTTAATTGGGTATCCCCCTTGTTGGTTCAGGCAAAAATTTTCTGTGAGGTATAAAAATAATGGCCCCTGTAAAAGCCCCTGTCAGCTGCCCGAACTGCCGCCAACCTAACATGGTGGAAGTTGAACAACTTTTTGATTTGCATGAAGATCCCCAGGCCAAGCAGCGCCTGCTTTCCGGTCAGGTGAACCTGATTCGCTGCACTGCCTGCGGATACCAGGGGCAGATTCCCCAGGTAATTGTCTATCATGATCCGGCGAAAGAACTCTTGCTCACCTTTTTCCCGCCAGAACTTGGCATGAACCGCGATGCCCAGGAAAAGATGATTGGTCCTTTGATCAAAAAAGTGGTCAATGGTTTGCCAGCAGAAATGCGCAAGGCTTACCTCTTCCAACCTCAAACCATGCTGACCCAGGCCACCCTGTATGAAACCATTTTGGCCAGCGATGGGATTACCAAAGAGATGCTTCAATCCCAACAAGATCGCCTGAATCTGCTTCAGGAGTTGGTTAACCTGAGCGACGAGGCTGCAGCAGCCCGCGCCCAGGAGAAGGTTGACCTGCTCGACCGGGAATTTTTCACCCTCATCAGCGCCATTGCACAAAACGCAGTTTCCTCTGGAAACCAGGCCCTGGCCCAGCGTTTGGGGCAAATTCAAGAAATTGTTTTGCCATTTTCAGAATACGGCAACCAGGTCATTGAGCAAACCCGTGAAGTGGAGTTGGCCATTGAAGCTCTGCAAGCAGTGGGCAGCCAGCTCACACGCACCCACCTGTTGGATTTAGTGGTTGAGGCTCCAAACGACACTCGCTTACGCGCCTTTGTCAGCCTTGCTCGCGATGGCATGGATTACGAGTTTTTCCAAATCCTCAGCCAACGGATAGACCAGGCCGCTGACAGTGAAAAAGAAAGCCTGTCTGCCCTGCGCGAAAAGTTGGTAACCTATACACGAGACTACGACCAACAAATTCAATCGCGGGTAGACCGCTTCCGCGATGTGATTGACCAGATCCTTTCTACCGAAGACCCGAAAGAAACCATTATTCAAAACATGCACCTGGTGGATGATATGTTCTTGCAGGTGTTAGAGGCTGAAATCAGCCGTGCTCGCAGTGCCAACGATCTTGTTCGCAGTGGAAAACTGAGGTCTTTGCGTGAGGCCATTGAAGAGGCCAACACGCCCCCCTCTGAAGTGGCCTTTATCGAATCGCTCATGGAAGCACCCACCCCCGAAGCCCGTTGGGAACTTTTGCAGCAATCCCCCGAAATGGTCACACCCGAAATGATGGAAATCCTGACTGGGCTGCTTTCCCAGGTAAATCAGAGTGAAGACGAAACCAGCAAGGCGCAGATCGGCGAACTGTACCGTGACGTGGTTCGTTTCTCAATGCAGTCTTCCTTAAAGCAAGGCTAGGTAGACGGTCGAAAATTACTTAACCTACCTGCTCAGCCTCACTCCCTAATCCCCATCCCAGACCATGGGATGGGGAAGTGGCTGGGACGAATTTAGGTTTCGGCGGGGTTATCCAGCCGCAGGCCGTGCCCGCGAATGGTGACAATGTAGGTGTGGGCAGCATCTGCCTCAGCCAGGCGGTCGCGCAGCCTGCGGATGAGTGCGTCTAACGCCTGGTTGGAGATATCCAAAATCCCTTTCTCTCCCCATATGCCTGTGGTGATGGTTTCGCGGGGGATGACTTTGCCTTCTTGTTCATACAACAGCTCAAGCAGCCGGAATTGGGCAACCGAGAGGGGTGGGAGAATTTCGGTGGTGCCAACCCAAACCCGCCGCGATTTTTTCTGCAGCTTTAGTTTTTTCGTTGGAGGTTGGGTGCCAGGTTGGTTTAAGGGTACGGTTGCTTCCGCGCTCAGGTAGAGAAATTCTTGTGCCAGTGCAACCTGGATAATGTCGCCATCCTGCAGGATAACGGGTTCAGAAATGCGTTTGCCGTTGTGGTGGGTGCCGTTTTTACTGTCCAGGTCTGTCAATAAAATCCCTTCAGGCGTCAGGGTAAAGGTCGCGTGGCGGCGTGAAACCTGCCGGTCGGAAATCACAATTTCACAGGTTGTGTCTCTTCCGATGGCAATTTCATCACCAAGCATCCATTTTTTGCCATTGAGCGGCCCGGTTTGCGCGATAATTACAGGCTTTTCTTCAGATTTCAGATGCATTAGGCTGACCTCTACCGAGTATAATACCAAAGAAAAACAGCATTGAAAACCCGCTTTATTGCGGAGTTTATTTATGGTTAAACCAGGCAGGCATTTTGTCTAGAACCCTGAAATCGGATTTAATTCTAAAAGAGCGCTATCGGATTAAGGAAATCATTGGCCAGGGCGGCATGGGGAACGTATACCTGGCTGAGGATGTCCGCCTTCAAGGCCGGGTATGCGCAATCAAGGAGGTTCACCAGGACTTCAGCCTTTCAGACGAACTGCTCAAACAGGCACGAGACCAATTTGAACGGGAGGCCACAATTCTTGCCCGCCTGGACCATCCGAACCTGCCCAAGGTTTCGGATTTTTTTGCCGAGGGAGACAGCGATTACCTGGTGATGGATTTTATTCCAGGCAAGGATTTGCGAACCTGGATGATTGAATATCGCCAGCGCGAAGAATTCATTCCTGAAGATGATATTCTCCGTTGGGCCGACCAGTTGGCCGATGCTCTGGTGTATATGCATGCCCAAAATCCCCCCATTTTGCACCGGGACATCAAGCCCAGCAACATGAAAGTAACCCCGAACGGCCTGCTAAAACTGGTGGATTTTGGCCTGGTTAAACTGATGGCCCCGGATGAAATGACCATTACCATTCTGCAGGGGCGGGGCACTGCGTTGTATACTCCCCTTGAACAATACGGTGGCGACACGGGTCACACCGATGTGCGCAGCGATATTTACGCTTTTGGTGCCACCCTCTACCACCTGCTCACCCTGACACCGCCGCAGGAAGCGCGGGAGCGCTTCTTGAACCCGGTCAAGCTGGTTCCACCCCAGGAAATTAACCCAAACATCAGCCCTCGGGTGCAGCGGGCAGTGTTGTGGGCGCTGGCGCTCCATCCCGATGAACGTCCTCAGGATGTGGATACGTTTCGAAAAGTGTTGTTGGGGGAAAAAAGCTATGCCAGCTATATTCACACGGTGCCGCGACCCAAAGCCCGGAAGACCGTTTTTGGAACGGTGGAGCGGGTTTTGGCGGCTGTTGCCAGCCTGCTGATGTTGTTCAGCCTGCTAATTTCGCTGGTACGTTAAGAAGGCCACCATTCCGGCAATAAATCCCAGCCCGGCTCCGGTGATTGCCATGATGAATATTCCCCAACGGCCAAATATACCCAGGATAATTTCGCTGCCAGGTAGGTTAAGCGAAAGATATAAATAGACCCCAAAACTGCCGATGAGTGTGCTTAAAACCCAGCGAATCTGCCATTGAGCGAGCCGGGTTCCTTGGCCCAGCCAGGCCGCAAAGATTCCAACACTGCTGCCCGCCACCAGCGTAATCAGCCAGTCCAGCCAATCTGTCGTGGTGTGGGGGGCTTGTTCTGGCAGGGCTTCCGGTTCGGCTGTTGGGGTTACCGTGGGAGTTGGCTCCAGGGTTGGGCTTGGGGTTTGTGTTGGAATTTCTGTACTGGTTGGGGTTGGTGTGAACGGAATTTCCGGCGGCTGCATTTCGATCCGGATGATGTTCGATTGGGTGGCGGGTTCGCTTACGGCTCGAATTTCCAGGTTTCCGCTTCCGGGAATGGTTAAGAATGCTTTGGCGATGCCGCCCTTGGTTTCAACTCGCGGGGCAAAAGTTTCAATGCCGCCCTGGGTAATGATGAATTGAACCGGGGTGCCATCTGGAACAGGATTCTGGTTATTGTCTACGATTACGCCCGTCCGGATGGGAACCTGGTCCCCAGGGCGGTATGCAGGTGTGGCTGTGGGGGTGGGGGTGGCGCCATTTGCATCCCCATTGGTCGTTTGGGGGTAGTCAAAAAAAACTGGGATAATTTGATCCGGGTCTGGCGATGTGGCGGTGATCAGGTCATATCCAATCCCCTGAACGGACACAGGCAGGCTGCCGTTCGAAAAATCAATTTCCCGGTAGAGAATACGGGCCGCAACTTCAATTGCCTGGGGGGTTTTGCTGTATAACGCAAACAAAGCGGTAATTTTGGTGATGTCTGTTGTGTCCAGGTAATAAGGCGCGCCTAAAGAAAAAACAATTACATAACGGCCTCGCATCAGTTCTGGCCTCTCTGAAAGCAGCCGTAGCAGCGCCTGGGATTCGGGCCGGTTTTGAGATACATCTCTGATTAAGAACACCAGAATCGAAGCTTCTCGAACCTGCCTTTCTAAATCTGGATTTCCAACGCCATCTAAGAAGGCGGTCAGGTCTTCAAAGGCGTAGGAGGACAGGTTGCGGGCCAGCACAAGACCGCCGGTGGTTGGCCCATACAGCCGCACAATGGTTTGCTGCAGCGCATCTACCGTTGGAATTTGAACTTTAGGGCAGGTGATGCACTGGGTGTAATTCAGAACATCGGTAAAAATGGTGATTTTTTGAGATACATCTGGCCCGCTGGGTAGAACGTTGTTGAGCTCTTCGAGGGGGGGGCTGATGATGGTGGCTCCATTGAGCAGGATATCCAGGCCAAATTGAGGCGAGGTTTGCAGGTTTTCCAGGTTCTCTGCCCGAGGGAATGCCTGTTCGAGGGTGAAATCATCATATAATCTGAATTTCAACGTCAGGATGCGTAAAACTGCCTGGTCTACCCGCTGGGCGAAGGCCAGGTCTTCGATGTACTTGGTGACAAAGAACGATATCACCCGTTTGACTGTGGTGGTGTTGTCCGGATCCCCTGTTTCAATGATGTTTCCCATGTTCAGCAGGTCGTTTCCAGCAAGGAAGGCGTCGCGCGCCACCAGCCTGGCGTTGAAATTGGTGTCTTCGGGGTCAATTAACCGCCGGATGCCCCTGGCACCCAGGTCGTCACTCACCAGAATACCGCCATTGTCGCGCCAGGCCCTCAGACCCTGAAGGCTTAAGAGCTGGCTCAAGGCTTGTTCATCCAGGCTCACTGGCCGGGTGGTGGCTCGAATGTTTCCCTGAAGGCCCTGGTAGCGGATGTGGGTGACCAATAAGCCGTCTGTGGTGTTGTCGAGGGTGGGGTCGCCTTCTGCAACGGCAATAAAGGGGGCCAGTTCAATTTGTCTTAATTGTTCGAGCGATTTTCGTACTGAAGGAATTTCTTCATAGGGCGAACGATTGGCGGCACCCAGGCCAGGGAAATGCTTGGCAATGACTGCCACCTGGTATTGGCTGCCTTCATGGACCCCCTGGATATAGGCTTTGCCCATCTGCCCGACCCAGAATGGGTCGCCTCCGAAAGTACGTATGTTCATGTCCCAACTCGTTTCGGCGTTCGGGTTTTCCAAAACATCCAGCGATGGGCCAAAAACCAGGTTGATTCCCAGGGCTGAGAGCTCTTTGCCGAGCATAAACCCTGTTTGACGGGCAAAATCCGTGTTCCAGGTTGCGCCAATGGTCATCTGGCTTGGCAGAACGGTGACGCCGCTTAAAATTTGATCATTGGGATGTCCGTTGCCTTCTTGGGAAAGCCCGATAAAAAGTGGAATAAAATTTGGGGTGTAGGGATCGCTGTTGGTGGTGCGGGTAAACTCTTGTTGGCTGGCGATCCATTTGTTTTGCTGCAGCTCTCCAACCAGGCTCTGAACCCCTTTGGGGGTTTCTGGAAAGGTGAAGTTGTTGTTTTGGGAGGCAAGTACCACCCCGCCAACATGGTAATTGACAATCAGGTCATAAATGGGCGAAAGCTCACTGGCGTCGGTTCCATTAAAGGTGACCAGGAAAAGCTGCCCCACCCGTTCTTCGGGTGACATATTTTCTAAGAGAGCCAACGCTTTTTGGGCTTCGAGTGTATCCTGGAAGAAGGTTTCCTCCTGGCTAAATGCCACCTCGCCAGCCCTTGCAAATAAGCTGGAGAAAATCATCAGGATGGCAGCAACCCTTGCCCAAATTACCACTCGATGAAAAGATTTCCTTGAATTCCTGACCTGCACCATGGCTATCTTCCCAGGGTTATCTGAGCCAGAGCTGGATCATCGGTGATGATGCCGTCCACACCGAGTTCAGCCAGGCGAAGCATTTCTTCGGGCTGGTTGACTGTCCAAACCATAATTCGATAAGATTTGTCTCTGGCAGCCTGAACATAGGCGGAATTTACACGCGAATAATGCGGATGCAGGGCTTGGGGTTGGAGTACTGCACCCCCCAGGGTGTGGATTACCCTGCCAAACCTGCCCGGTGTGGTGAGCAGCCCGATCGGGCAGTTCGGCAGCAGTTTTTTGATTTTCCAAAGAGCCGCTGGGTTGAAGGAAGAGAAAAATACACTTTGCTCAAGGGCATGTTTCTGGACTATTCTGGCGGTTTTTTCTGGTAAGTCATCCCACAGGGATTGATAATTTTTTAACTCAATGTTGATGGCTGTTTTTTGCCCAACCGCGTGAAACACTTCATCCAGGCCGGGGATTTTTTCACCCATGAAAGCCCCATCAAACCAGCTTCCGGCATCGAGCTGTTTCAATCCTGCCAGGGTCATGGCGGCAACCTGGCCGCTACCATTGGTGGTTCTCTCGACCCGGGTGTCATGAATGACCACAACCTGGCGGTCTGCAGTCAGCATCACATCCAGTTCAATCCCGTCTGCCCCCTCCTGAACGGCCCGTTGGAAGGCTGCCAGGGTGTTTTCAGGCGCGTGGGCGCTGGCGCCTCTGTGGGCAATGATAGCGGGTTTGGGCAAGCGGTCAAAAACCATAAACGAGTCTTTTCTGGGTTTTATATATCCACAAAATATGCCCCGGCAGCCCGGTCAAGCAGTTCCCGAGTCATGGCAGGTTCGATGGACATGTAACGGGCAATATCTAAAATCTGGTCGCAAATATCGCGTGGATGCGAAGCCCGTAATTTGCGGTTGGGTTTGATGTACCACTCCTGCAGTAAATACGCCAAACCCTGATCGTTGTATTTCACACCCTTAGCAGTGGCAACTTTTTTGAATATTTCACGATATTCCTGGTAACCCGGGTCACCAATTTCAATTTTATGCCGCAAGCGGCGCAAAAACGCTTCGTCGACCAGGTCTTTGGGTGGCAGGTTGGTTGAAAATACAATGAGAACATCAAAAGGAACTTCAATTTTTCGCCCGGTGTGCAGGGTGAGGAAATCAATTCGGTTTTCCAGGGGGACAATCCAACGGTTGAGCAGGTCGCGAGGGCGAACCAGTTGGCGGCCAAAGTCGTCAATGAGTAAAATTCCGCCATTGGCTTTAACCTGGAAGGGGGCTTCATAAAATTTGTTAACATCATCGAAAACCAGGTCGAGCCCTTCAAGGGTTAATTCGCCGCCAACCACAATGAACGGGCGGCGAATGCGTACCCAGCGCGGGTCGGTCCGGCTGGAACGCAGCTGGCCAGTTTGCCCGGTTCCCCCCTCGGTATCTGGAGCAATTTCATGGTTAACGGAGTCGTACAGCTTCACTACCTGTCCGTCGATATAAATTGCATGGGGAATGAACACCGTGCCCTGGGAAATCATTCCACCAATGGAACGAGCGATTGAGGTTTTGCCATTGCCCGGGGGGCCATACATAAAAATGGATGTGCCAGAGTTAACGGCTGGCCCAACCTGGGAGAGGATTTTTTCAGAAAGGGTAAGTTGGTTCAGGGTTTGTTTGAGGATTTGTTCATTGACCCCCGGTCGGCCCCGGCTTTGCCGCCTGACGGAATCGTTGTATACTTCCACAGGTACAGGAGCCGGGCCAGCATACTGGCTGCGTTCCAAGGCTTCCCGAGCGCGTTCAATCCCTGCCCCGGTAATGGCATAGGTATATGCACCTTCCCCGAGCCCCATTTGAGACGATTTGACTTCAATCAGCTTTTCCCTTTTCAAGGATTCCAGGATGCTGTCGGTAATTCCCGCAAAAGGCAAGCAAAGATATTCGGCAATCTTAAACCCGGACAAGTAGCCCTGGAAGTACATGATTTTAAGCGCCAGGTCTTGCAGCCAAAGGGGTGAAAGACCTGTGTCTTCAACTTTGCTGATGGGCGGTGGTATGAACCCCTTTGGTTTGTTGGGTGAAGGGGTTGGACCAGAGGGTCTTGCGGGTCTGGCGGTCATAGCATGTTCCCTTTTTTACTCGTGAACGATTGGCTTTGATTATAGCATGTTCGCCCGTCCTCAAACGGTTTGAGTTTGTTTTCTACGCATGGCATCAGAATTTTACAAAACTAGGCTATAATTTACCCCATGAAGTTAAGCATTGTCATCCCCGTATATAACGAAAAAACCACCATTCAGGAAATTGTCCGTCGGGTTGCAAAAATGCACGATGGCGTCCAGGTGGACATTCATGAAATCATTATTGTTGATGATGGGTCTGTAGATGGTACCCGCGATGTGTTGGCAGCCATGGATGGCCACGAGAAAGTGCGCGTCATTTTGCAACCCTCCAACCAGGGCAAGGGTTCTGCCGTCCGTAAAGGTATTCAGAGCGCCCAGGGCGACCTGATTTTGATTCAGGATGCGGATCTGGAGTATGATCCCCGCGATTATGCCGCACTGCTGCGCCCAATTGATGAAGGTATTGCCGATGTGGTTTATGGCTCGCGCTTTTTGGGAGCTGCTCGCCGGCCAATTTTGTTTTGGAACATGGTCGCCAACAAAATTCTGACGCTCATTACCAATGTCCTATACAACAACATTCTGACCGATATGGAAACCGGGTATAAGCTTTTTAAGCGCGAAATTATCCAGGCCATTCCGCTGCACGCCCATCGGTTTGATATCGAGCCGGAAATCACTGCAAAACTGCTCAAACGGAAAACCCGCATTTTCGAAGTGCCCATCACGTTTAACCCCCGCGATTACACCGAAGGCAAAAAAATTAAGCTCAAAGATGCATTCGAGGCAGTTTGGACTTTGTTTAAATACCGTTTTGTGGACTGACCCTATTCGGGGACGGGTTTATTCAGCGGGGCGAATGTCAATGACGTTGAGCTGAAGTGAAATCATCCCATTATATTCATTTTTCTCAAAGCTGTAAATTAAATCAATCCGGTTGGGCAGTTTGTTGTACCAGTGGCCCTGCCGAAATGCAATGGCGTCCAGGTTCTTTTTTCCATTGGTAACGCCCATTTTCAGGTGGGAAAAATCTTTGCCCACCGCCTTGGTGCCATTTACTCGCAAGCCACGGGTCACAAAGATGGGCGAAGGGTTGCCAAACCCGGTGGGTTCTAACATTTCCAGGTCTTTCAACAGTTCAAAACTCAGGTCGTTGATATCCACCTCAGCGTCTGCCTGGATTTGGGCACGCAAATCTTTCCCTGCCAGTTTTTCATCAGCCAGGGCTTGCAGCCGCCCAATCAGGGCAGGCAGGTTGTGGTTTTCCACGGTAAACCCGGCTGCTGCGGCGTGACCGCCATGCTGGACAAGCAGGTCAGCACATGCATCCAGGGCTTCTGTGATGTGAAATTCGCGTATGCTCCGGCAAGATGCCCGGGTGACATCCTCCCCCTGGTGGGCTACAATTGCCGGGCGGTAATAGCTTTCGAGCAGTTTCGATGCGGCCAAACCCAGAACTCCCTGGTTAAAATCCGGGGATGCAGCGAAAATCAGTAAGGGCACACTGCCGCTTGAAATGGCCTGCGCCTCGGCCTGTTCCTGGACCACCCGGGTCATGCGCTGCCTTTCCCGGTTCTGATTGTCCAACTGTTGGGCCAGTGGGCCAGACTCCTGGACGGTTTTAGCAGTGAGTAGATGATAAGCAGCCATGGCAGAATCCAGCCGCCCGGCCGCGTTCAAACGGGGGCCCAGGCCGAAGCCGATGTTTTGGGCTGTGATGGTGGTTGGGTGAATTTGCGCCACTCCCATCAGGGAAACCAGGCCCTGGCGCTGTGGCCAACGCAGCCTTTCAAGACCAGATCGAACTAACGCCCGGTTTTCGCCATCCAATGGCACCAGATCCGCAACGGTTCCAAGGGCAACCAGGTCCATGATATCGGTAACGCTGCCCTCGTAAAATGATTCTTCGGCCAATTCAGCAATCAGGGCTGAAGCCAGTTTATAGGCTGTGCCTACCCCAGCCAGGTTTTTATCGGGATACAAATCGCCCGGCCGCTTGGCATTGATGACGGCGAGGGCATCGGGAATTTCATTGGCCGGATGGTGGTGGTCGGTAATGATCAGGTCCAGGCCGATTTCTTTCGCAAAGCGGGCTTCCCCGGTGGAGCGGATGCCGCAGTCTACGGTGATCACCAGGCCAACGCCCTCCTCCTTTAAAGTGGCCAGGGCCTCTACGTTTAACCCATACCCTTCATCAAAGCGGTTGGGAATATAGGGTTTAACATTTCCGCCCAGGTCTCCTAAAACCTGGGTCATTAAGGCGGTTGCGGTTACGCCATCTACGTCATAATCTCCGTAAATTGCCATGAGTTCTTTGGTTTCAATGGCACTCTTAATCCGCTCAACAGCCTTTTCCATGTCCAAAAACAAAAGGGGGTTGGTGTCGGATGGTGGGGCTGCGGTTAAAAAGGCCTGGGCTTCTTTGGCTGTAGTTTTACCCCGGTTGTATAACACCTGGCGCATGACCGGGTGGAATTCTTCCAGGGCTTTGTTTACTTCTGGTGGGATGGATGGAGCGATGGTCCAACGTTTGTTTTGAGAATCGGGCATGATCGGGTCCTTCCAGGTAGGGTTGACAAGGCTATTTTGCATTAGTATAGCATGCCTGGGCTTTGAAAACATGGGCGCTGGTATAATCAAATGGAAACTCCCCTTCATACCAGGTGTGAGATGCCCAAAAACAACCAACTGAAAGCATATTGGAACTCCATTCGGAACATGATTCGCCTGCTGACACCGGGGTTGGGTATCAAGCGTTGGGTTTTAGTAATGTTTTTGGGGGTTACCCTGATCGCCATTGGTGCGGCGTTCTTCTTGCTTGAAATTTATCGCACTGCGCCCGATACCTGGTGGCTGCCCGTGATATCCACCATTGCCCTGCGTTCCCTCGATCGGCCTATTCGGGTGATTATCTTTGCTGGCCTGGGGTTTGGTGTGCTGGCCTGGGCGGTTTGGAAAATGAACGCTGCATTGATGACCCCTTTTCTAACGCCCGGACAACCCGTGGTAGATACCATTACCAGCTACCGCCGGCGCGAGCGCGGGCCCCGGATTATTGCTATTGGAGGCGGAACCGGTCTTTCAACCTTGCTGCGAGGGTTAAAACTGTACACCCACAACCTGACCGCTGTGGTTACCGTGGCCGATGATGGCGGCTCTTCTGGGCGTTTGCGCCAGTCGTTGGGCATTTTGCCCCCAGGGGACATTCGCAACTGCCTGGCGGCCCTTTCGAATGATGAAAAGCTGCTCACCCAACTGTTTCAATACCGTTTTTCGATTGAAGAAGCGGGGCTGCAAGGCCATTCATTTGGGAATTTGTTCATCAGTGCAATGACAGAAATCACCGGTTCTTTCGAGTCGGCAATCGCTGAGTCGGGTCGGGTGCTGTCGGTGCATGGCCGGGTGCTTCCTTCCACCCTGCACGATGTTCACCTGGTTGCCGATATCGTGCCCGAATATGGGGAAAACGAACTGCGCATCAAAGGCGAGAGCCGGATTCCCGAAGTCGCCCGAACCGGCCAGGTTCGCCGGGTCTGGTTAGAGCCAGGCAGTCCACCTGCCTTTCCGCCGGTGGTGCGCGAACTTCTCAACGCTGATGTCATTGTGGTAGGTCCTGGCAGCCTGTATACCAGTGTGCTGCCCAATCTGCTGGTTCAAGACGTTGCTGAGGCCATTCGAGCCAGCCGCGCTTTGAAAGTGTACGTGTGCAATATTGCAGTCCAGGTTGGAGAGACGCATGGCTACACCGTGGCTGACCACCTGCAGGCAATTGACGAGCATGTCGGTGGTGAGGATTTGTTCGACCTGGTGATTGTGCACCAGCCCCAACAGGCGACTCCGCCCCACGGGGTGGAGTGGGTGCCCATTGGCAGCGAAGAGGGGTTACCACCGCTTTATAAGGCAGATATTGCCGACAAAAATATCCCCTGGCGACATGATTCCGAAAAACTGGCGCGCACCATCATGAACCTATACCTCGAAAAAACAGGACCCCTGACTTTATAACCCCTATTGTGATAATTGTCACAAAAAGGAGGGGACATTTGTCCCGAAATTCTCAAAGTTCTCCCTTTTAAGCGCTGGTTTCTGGTATGATTGTTCCTTGGATGCGTTAAAACGCATTCCACAAAGCAATTTAACTGGATATCCAGTAAAAAAAACATCTTATTACCGGAGGAATATTATGACAACAAAAATCGGTATCAATGGGTTTGGGCGGATTGGCCGCCAGGTTTTGAAAGCCATGCGCGATTACCATGGTTCAGAACTTGAGGTTGTTGCGTTTAACGACCTTGGCGACCTGCCCACCATGGCCCACCTGCTTAAATACGACTCGAATTATGGCCGTTTCGATGGTACGGTTGAGGTGCGCGAAGACGCCCTGCTCATTGATGGCAAACCCGTACGCGCCTTCAAAGAAGCTGACCCCTCCAAAATTCCGTGGGCAGACCTGGGCGTAGAAATCGTTATTGAAAGCACCGGCATTTTCACCATCAAAAAAGACGGTGTCAACAAGAAAGGCAAAACCGTCCTGGGTGCAGAGAATCACATCACCAAAGGCGGCGCCAAAAAAGTGATTATTTCTGCGCCTGCTGAAGGTGAAGATATTACAATTGTGCTGGGCGTCAACGACCAAAAATACGACCCAGCCAATCACCATGTCGTTTCCAACGCTTCCTGCACCACCAATGGCCTGGCCCCGGCGGTTAAGGTGATTAACGATTCGTTTGGCCTGGTACGCGGTCTGATGACCACCATCCACGCCTACACCAACGACCAGAAAATTCTCGACCTGCCCCACAGCGACCTGCGCCGCGCTCGCGCTGCTGCTATGTCCATTATCCCAACCTCAACCGGCGCCGCGAAAGCACTCAAGCTGGTGATTCCCGAACTTTCTGGCAAGCTGGATGGCTACGCCCTGCGCGTGCCTACCTCGACAGTCTCTGTTATTGACCTGACTGCTGAACTGGCCAAGCCCACTACTACGGAAGAACTGCGCAACGCTTTCCGCGCTGCTGCCGCCGGCCCGATGAAAGGCATTCTGGCTGCAGTGGAAGAACCCCTGGTGAGCATTGATTACAAAGGCGACCCGCACAGCACTTCTGTTGACCTGCCCTTCACCCTCGTTATGGGCAAAGAGGCCGGCACCTTTGCCAAGATCGTGGCCTGGTATGACAACGAGTGGGGTTACTCGGTCCGCACTGCCGACCTGGCAGCCATGATGGCAAAGCACCTCTAAAAACCGCAATTTAAGGCTGCGCATCCCAGGATAGGGTGCGCAGCCTTTTTTATGGAGTTCGACCATGTTTAGCAAGAAAACCATTAAAGATATCAAAGTTAAAGGCAAGCGTGTCCTGGTTCGGGTAGATTACAATGTGCCGATTAAAGACGGCAAAGTAACCGATGACACCCGCATCAGGGCGGCCATGCCCACCCTCAATCACCTGCTTAAAAAAGGCGCTGCCGTGATTTTATGCTCGCACCTTGGCCGTCCCAAGGGTGGGCCAGACCCGAAGTATTCTTTGAAACCCGTTGCTGCCTACTTAAGTGAACTGATGGGCAAACCGGTTGCTTTTGCCGAAGACTGCGTTGGCCCCCTGGCTGAAGCAGCTGCCAAGGCCCTGCAGCCCGGTGAGGTCCTGCTTCTGGAAAATACCCGTTTCCACCCGGAAGAAGAAAAGAATGATCTTGACCTGGCCAAGAAAATGGCTGCCCTTGCCGACATCTATGTTAACGACGCCTTTGGCTCTGCCCACCGCGCCCACTCCTCCACGGAGGGCGTGGCTCGTTTTCTGCCGGCGGTGGCTGGTTTCTTAATGGAAAAGGAGATCATGTATCTCGGACAGGCGATTGCCAACCCCAAACCGCCCTTTGTGGCCATCCTTGGCGGTGCCAAGATCAGCGATAAGATTGGGGTTATCAAGAACCTGCTGACCAAAGCCGATGCAATTTTAATTGGCGGCGGTATGGCCAACACCTTCCTCAAGGCCCAGGGCTTGCGCATGGCAGATTCCCTGGTGGAAGATGAAGCCCTGGAAACCGCCAAGGAACTACTGGCGTTGAGCAGCGGAAAACTGATTTTGCCCGTTGACCTGGTGCTTGGTGACCAGTTTGCTGCCGAGGCCAAAAAACGAACCCAACTGGTGCGCCACGTTCCGCGGGGCTGGCGTGTGTTGGATATCGGTCCGAAGACGGTCAAACTGTTCTCGGAAAAGATTGCTGAAGCGGGAACGGTGGTCTGGAACGGCCCCATGGGCGTGTTTGAATTTCCGGAATTCGCGAAGGGCACTTTCAAACTTGCCAAGGCGGTTGCGAAGAGCAAAGCCACCAGCATCATTGGTGGCGGTGATTCCGTGGCAGCCATCAACCAATCTGGCCTGGCCAAGAAAGTCACCCACATCTCCACTGGCGGTGGCGCTTCCCTTGAAATGCTCGAAGGCCTGGCCCTCCCTGGTGTGGCCGCACTGCAAGATAAGTAATCTTTTTCAATTAAAAAAACGGTGCTGGCACAACCATGCCAGCGCCGTTTTTTTATATTTTACGGCGTCCAGCGATATTCCAACCGGGGCGCCAACCACTGTTCCATGTCATCCAGGGCTGCCTGCTGGGGAACTATGCCCAGACCGCCCAGGAGTGATAGGAGACTGTCGCTTGCAGGGTAGCGCACAACTCGTGGAGACCCGGGAATGGATGCCAGGGCGGCTGCTTTGGCGATAGCGTCTTCTTCGTAACCGAGTTCGTCTAACATCCCCAGTTCTTTGGCCTGGCGGGCAGTGTATACCCGTCCATCGGCGAAGGCAAGGACTTCATCCCTGGTTAGAGAACGACCTTCGACAACGAGATTGACAAAGTTTTCATACGTTTCGTTGATCACACCTTGCCAGTAGGCTTCTTCTTCTGGCGTCATTTCCCGGTATAGGCTGCCGAAATCTTTAGAATCGCCAGAGGTGAACACATTGAACCTCACCCCAACTTTATCCAGCAAGTCTTCCACGTTAGGGAAGGTGCTGATGACCCCAATTGAGCCCACCAAGCTGTTGGGGTTGGCGATGATATACTCCCCGGCCATACTGACATAGTATCCGCCTGAGGCAGCCAGTTCGCCCATGTATACCACGATGGGTTTGTTTACCTTCTGAAGTTCATGAAAAATTTCATCCGAGCCTACCACCGAACCGCCGGGGCTGTTGACGTACAGCAAAATGGCGCGCACATCCGGGTCATTGGCAGCCAGTTGAATTTGCCGGGCAATGACTCGCGAGGCTGCTTCAGTGCTTGTAGAGAAGGAAGTACCCTCCCCACTGACAATTTGCCCGGCCACGTCAATAATGGCCACAGCAGGGCCTGTGATGGGTCCAGAGACATAAACCGGGCTGCTCACCGGTACTGTGCTGCCCTGGGTGGCCATCAGCCCAAAGCCAAAAGACACAGCCAGGAACATTCCAATGCAGGCTAGCATGGGCAGGGTGAAACCCACAACGACGCCCAAAACCGCCCAAAGTGCAGGCCGTTCACGAGAAGGAGGAGGGGGAGGGTAGTTTTTGTTTTCCATATTGTGCATTCTACCACGCTCGAATATAATCAAAAAACGAAGTAACCCATGGATTCATCCCAATCCTTCTTACCCATATTAAGGGGTGAAAGGGGAAAGGTTACAAACGTATTTTTCTAAGAGAGGTTTAACAACATGCGTACTCCCATTATTGCTGGCAATTGGAAAATGAATAAAACAATTGGCGAAGCACGCCAATTGGTTTCGGAACTGCTGCCCGACCTGGCGCTGGTGGCCGGGGTTGAGAAAGTGTTTTGCCCACCCTTCACCGCGCTCGCTTCGGTTCACGACCTGGTCCTGGGGGCCGGGGTGGGTTTGGGCGCTCAAAATTTGTATTGGGAGCCCAAAGGAGCCTATACTGGCGAAATTTCCCCGGTGATGTTGGCCGAATTGTGCCAGTATGTCATCATTGGTCATTCTGAACGGCGGACCTACTTTGGCGAAACCGATGCAACCGTTAACCGCAAAGCCCACGCAGCCCTTGCGCATGGTCTTACCCCGATCATCTGTGTGGGTGAAACGCTCCAGGAAAACCAGGCCGGTCAAACTGCAGACGTGGTCACCCGCCAGGTACGGGCTGCATTGGCAGGTTTTGAACCCGGGCAGGTTGCCCATTTTGTAATTGCGTATGAACCCGTCTGGGCCATTGGGACCGGGTTGGCTGCCACGGGAGAAGGCGCCAATGCGGTCATTGCCAATTATGTGCGCGGCCCAATCTCTGAAATGTACGGGGTTGAAACCGCCCAGGCAGTTCGGGTTCAGTATGGTGGTTCGGTCACTGCGGCGAATGCTGCCGAATTTTTTGGTCAGCCGGATATTGATGGTGCTTTGGTGGGCGGTGCCAGCCTGAAAGCCCCCGATTTCCTGGGAATTGTCCGGGCCGCAGCGCTGTACGGGTAATCGATTCTCTTTGCCAATTTTGCGGGTCTCAGCAGGGCAGAGGTAAAAAAACATGGCCCTATGGCAGCACTTTGATGGTTCCATCCTGGCAATTGGCTTGCTGCTGCCTTTGCTGTTTTTACAGCACCAGCTCCACACCGAGTTGATGTATGTTTTTGTTCTCTTAACTCGTCGGGTCAACATTGCCCTGGTGCTGTATACCCTGGTGTTTTTTCCCGGCGTGCTGCTTCATGAAATCAGCCACTGGTTGATGGCAGGTATGCTGCGCGTTCCCACCGGGCGCATGACCCTTATTCCTGAATGGACAAACGATGGCAAACTGCGCATGGGGTCGGTTGAAGTGGTCAGCACAAACCCAATCAAAGATTCATTGATTGGTGTAGCCCCGCTGTTGTTTGGAGGGGCTTTTGTGGGTGTGGTAGGGGTGGTGCGCCTGGATATTGCCAACTTGTTGGATTTATTTCTGCAAGATTCCAGCCTGTTTTGGCCTGCACTGCAGGGGCTCGTCCAGCAGCCAGATTTTTGGCTTTGGTTTTACCTTTTGTTTGCGGTTAGCAGCACCATGTTCCCATCCGAATCAGACCGCCAGGCCTGGATGCCTGTCATGGTATTTACGGGATTACTGGTGGCCTTGCTGCTGCTTTTTGGGGCGGGACCGTGGTTATTAGCAAACATTGCACCCCCTTTCAATACCTTTATGCTGGTGGTCTCGTCTGTTTTTGCCATCAGTGTGGGGGTCCATGTCTTACTGCTGATTCCGGTGATGTTGATTCGGAGAGTGTTAAACCGGATCACCGGGTTAAGCTTCGCCTGAGCGTCAAATCAATGTGAACCAAACCCCACACACCCCGGCTTCTAAGGGTATGTGGGGCTGAGTAGTTGCTCTTTTTTCCAGGGTAGTTATCCGGTTCCGAACTGCCTGTCGCCGGCATCTCCCAACCCGGGAACAATGTAGCCAATTTCATTCAGGTGACTGTCAATCACGGCCACGTGGATGTCAACATCGGGATGCGCCTGGCTTAAGGCCTTAACCCCTTCAGGTGCGGCCAGAATGCCCACAAACTTGATATGGGAAACGCCCCATCGTTTCAGGATATCAATCGTTGCAACCGCCGAACCTCCGGTAGCCAGCATGGGGTCGAGAACAAAACAAAATGAAACCGTGGGTTCTACGGGCAGCTTGTTGTAATACTCCACGGGTTTCAGGGTGTGTTCGTCTCGGTACAGGCCAATGTGCCAGACTTCTGCGTTGGGAATAAGCTCCCACACCCCTTCCACCATCCCCAGCCCGGCCCGCAAGATGGGTACAAGCCCAATTTTTTGCGCCAGGGTCTCGCAGTGTGCTGTGCCCATTGGGGTTTCAACCACAATGGGGTGGGTGGCCAGGTTTTGGGTGGCTTCATACGTCAGCAAGCCGCTGATTTCTCGCACCAATTCCCGAAAATCTTTGGGTTTTGTTTTGACATCGCGCAGCCTGGCGACTTTATGGGCAACCAACGGGTGTTTTGAAGCAAATATATTTGACATAGCCTACGACCTCCAGCGTTTATGATATTATAATTTCGATTATGACAAATTCCCAAGATCGTCTGATTAATCCTGAATCTCGTCCTGACGACCGCCAGGATTACGCGCTGCGCCCCAAGCGTTTGACCGACCTGATAGGCCAGGACCGGGTGCGTGAAAACTTACAAATCCTGGTAGACGCTGCGCGCCAGCGCAAAGACGCCCTCGACCATGTTCTCTTTTACGGTCCGCCTGGCCTGGGAAAAACAACCCTGGCCCACATCCTGGCCAACGAAATGGGTGTGAACATCAAAATCACTGCCGGGCCCGTTATCGAACGGCAGGGAGACCTTGCCGCAATCCTCACCAACCTGAGGGCGGGAGACATTCTGTTTATTGACGAAATTCACCGGTTGGGGCGCGCCGTGGAAGAAGTGCTCTACCCGGCGATGGAAGACTTTGCCCTGGATATCGTCATAGGAAAGGGTCCGGCGGCTCGTTCCATTCGATTGAAGCTTCCCAAGTTTTCAGTGATTGGTGCAACCACCCGCCTGGCGCTGATTACAGCACCCCTACGGGCGCGCTTTGGCGCAGTTTACCGGCTGGATTACTATGAACTGCCCGCCATGCTTGAAATTGTTCGTCGGGCTGCTGTCAGTTTGGGCGTTCCTTCGGACGAAACTGGAATTATGGAAATTGCCCGTCGTTCACGGGGTACACCGCGCGTAGCATTGCGTTTACTGCGCAGGGTGCGCGATTTTGCCGAAGTGCGAGGGGATGGCACCATCACCGGTGAAATTTCCGGCATGGCCCTTGACCTTTTAAATGTAGACCCCCTCGGTCTGGATGATATTGACCGGCGGGTGCTGTTAACGATCATCGAAAAATACCAGGGTGGCCCGGTTGGGTTAAGTACGATTGCCGCTTCGGTGAGCGAAGAGCGCGACACGATTATGGATGTTGTCGAGCCTTACCTGCTGCAGTTGGGTTTTCTTGAGCGTACTGCCCAGGGCCGAGTTGCCACGCCAAGTGCATACCGGCACTTCAACCTTACCCATAAAGGGTTGGAAGACTCGCCCCCTCCCCAGCCCAAGCTGTTTTAGGCGCATCACTCCCCGGTATTTTTGCGGAGTTGTCCTTATGTCGCTTTACTCAATTGCACGCCTGCTCATGTTTGTTGGTTTGCTTTTGTTTGCTGCAGGTGGTGTGGTGTACCTCTTGGCCCGTTTTAACATTCCCTTGGGGCGTTTGCCTGGGGATATTTTTATCCAAAGAGAAAACTTTAGCCTGGCTTTTCCCTGGGTTACCATGCTTTTGGTTTCTATCGTTTTGACGGTGCTTATAAACATTGCAGCCCGTCTGCTTGGCAAATAAAAGAAAGACACGCCTTTGAAAACCTCTGATTTTGATTATCATCTTCCTCCTGAATCCATCGCCCAAAACCCTGCTGAACCGCGGGATGCAGCCCGGCTCCTGGTGTTGAACCGCTCCGCAGACAGTGTGGGGCATTTTGTATTTCGCGATATTGCCCAATTTTTTTCTGCCGGCGATTTATTGGTTCTTAACCAAACCAGGGTCATTCCAGCCCGCCTGGTGGGCAAGAAAATTCCCGATGGCGGGCGCTGTGAAGCGCTTCTCTTGCACCGGCTGGATGACACGACCTGGGAAGCCCTGGTGGGTGGCAAGCATATTACCCCTGGCAAATCCCTGGCTTTTTCGGGGGGGCCAAAAGCGGTTGTGGTTGAAGCCCTTGATGGGCCGCGCCGGGTGCTGCGCTTCAGCGAACCCGTTGAGCCCTACCTGGAAAAAATCGGTCACACCCCTCTGCCACCTTACATCCAACACAGCACAGCCCCAGCCGAGCGCTACCAGACGGTGTATGCCCGGGTGAATGGTTCGGCTGCTGCGCCAACCGCAGGATTGCATTTCACCCCTGAACTTCTTGAAATGCTGCAGGCCCAGGGTGTGCAGGTGGGCTACGTTACCCTGCATATTGGCCTGGATACCTTTGCACCGGTGCGCGAAGAAAACCCCTCGCACCACCAGATTCACACGGAGTGGTGTGAAATTCCAGAAGAGACTGCTCGCCTGGTGAACCAAACGGCCAGGGCTGGCGGCCGGGTGGTTGGGGTGGGGACTACCAGTGTGCGCTCCCTTGAAACCGCGGCCCAATTTGCTTCACCCGGGGAACGCATTGCCCCGTTTCAGGGGTCAACCGATTTGTATATTCTCCCGGGTTATTCGTTCAAAGCCGTGGATGCCATCATCACGAATTTTCACCTGCCAAAATCCACCCTGATTATGATGATAAGCGCTTTTGCCGGGCGCGAGCGGGTTTTAAACACTTACCAGCTTGCTGTTCAGGAAGGGTATCGCTTTTATTCTTTCGGCGATGCCATGTTGATTGTATAAATTTGGAGGAGCCTTATGCGCGCGGTGGACATCATTACCAAGAAACGAGATGGGTTGCGCCTGTCTGAAGATGACCTAAACTGGTTCATTCATGGCTATTCCCGGGGTGAAATTCCTGATTACCAGGCCGCCGCCTGGGCAATGGCCGTATTATTCCAGGGAATGGATTCTGGCGAGGTGGCTGATCTGACCATGGCCATGGTCAGGTCAGGTGCAGTGCTGGACCTGTCTGCAGTGGTCCCCTTTGCAGTAGATAAACACTCCACAGGGGGTGTAGGCGACAAAACCACCCTCGTTGTGGGGCCGATGGTGGCCGCCTGCGGGCTGCCGGTTGCCAAAATGTCTGGCCGGGGGTTGGGTTTTACTGGCGGTACGCTGGATAAGATCGAATCCATTCCCGGTTACCGCTGCAACCTGTCACAAGATGAATTCCTGGCCCAGTTAAAAGCCATTGGAATTGTCCTCAACGGGCAAACCGCCGACCTGGCGCCGGCAGATGGAAAACTCTATGCCTTGCGCGATGTGACGGGTACCGTCCCCTCAATTCCACTCATTGCCTCATCCATTATGAGCAAAAAAATTGCGGCAGGCGCCCAGGCCATTGTGCTCGATGTCAAAGTGGGCAACGGCGCCTTTATGAAAACCCTGGACCAGGCACGTTTGCTGGCCCAAACCATGGTGGACATTGGCCGCCAGGTTGGCCGCCAGGTGGTTGCTTTGCTTTCCGATATGAACCAGCCTTTGGGCTGTGCTGTGGGAAATGCCCTGGAGGTGTATGAAGCCATCCAAACTTTGCAAGGTGCTGGCCCGGCAGATTTTCGGCATCACTGCCTGGAAGCCGCTGCAGAAATGCTCCTTTTGGGGAAGGTTGCACCCACGTTTCTTGAAGCTCACAATCGCCTGGAAACGGTCCTTGGTGATGGCTCTGCCTTGAACTGCTTCCGGCAAATGGTTCAAGCCCAGGGTGGCGATGTTCGCTTTGTGGATGAACCTGAACGTTTGCGCAGTGCGGCCTACGTAGAATTTGTTTCTGCCCCCCAAACGGGCTGCCTCAGCCAGGTTCATGCCGAAGAAATCGGGCTGGCGGCCATGCTGCTGGGGGCAGGCCGGGCTCGCAAAGGCGACCCGGTAGATCACGCGGTAGGGGTCGAGGTTTACCATAAAGTGGGGGACACCGTTGAGGTAGGCCAACCCCTGTTTGTTTTGCATGCGAACCAACCCGAATTGCTGGCAGAAGTGCGCGAGCGAATTTTGGCAGCCCACACCTTTCAAAGCCAGCCAGTTGAACCGCTGCCTTTGTTTTACGAAAAAATCACCGAATAAAAAGCAGGCCGGGTAAATTGCCCGGCCTGCCCCATATGGGAATCTTGATTAAACCAGGGGTTTACATCCCGTGCATCCAGGCAATTCCAACCGTACCCGGACCGGTATGAGCACCAACAGCCGGGCTGACTTCCGAAATCAGTTTTTCGGAAACCGTTAAGCCTTGGGCAGCGATATCGAGCAGTTCTTGGGCTTCTTCGAGCGCATTGGCGTGCAGGGCTGCTAAATGCAGTGGCTGGCTGTCGCCCACGCGTTCTTTTATCAATTCACCAATGCGTTCAAATACTTTGCGCCGGGTGCGCACTCTTTCCACAGGCTCCAGGCGCCCATTGACCAATTCCAGCACGGGTTTAAAGTTCAACAGGGTGCCCAAAAACCGGGCGCCGCCGCCGATTCGCCCACCCCGGTGTAAAAACTCCAGCGTGGCCGGGGTGATGATAATGCCAGTCCGGTCGCGGGCCTGTTCGACCATTTTGATGGCGTCTTGCATGGTGCCGCCTTCCTGCACGGTGCGGGCTGCGGTAATCACTTGAAAACCCAGGCCCATCGCGGTTGAGAGCGAATCGACCATCTGGATATTCAGGTCTGGGAACATCTCGCGGCTCTGGTTGTACGAACCAATCGTCCCCGATAGTTTGTTTGAAATCAGAACGCATAAAATATCCTGGTAACCCGCATCGCGCAGTTTAGAGAACATTTTTACAAAAGTGTTCGGGGATGCCTGGGAAGTGGTGGGCATCGTTTTGGAGGTTGAGAGACGGGTGTAAAACTCGCTCGAGGTGATGTCAATCTGATCTTCGTAGGTTTTTTCGCCCCAAATAATGACCTGTGAAACGACATTGATGTTATATTTTTTTACCAGGTCCACAGGCATTGAACTGGTGCTGTCCGTTACAATTGCGACTTTAGCCATTTTAATTACTCCTCAATCATCCGGAAAAATTGATTTCTGGTCAATATCATAACCCCAATTACCAGAAGTGGTTGCGGATTCCGGAAAATTTCTAAGAAAAATCTCCCCTTGACCTTTGTCCCTATCCAGGCTAAAATCTGTCCTCGCATCATACCGTTTTCAATGGAAAACGGCAGTTTATGGTTGCATTAAGGCATAACCTGTGTTTGAAACACTGACCTCCCGATTAAATGAAGTCTTCAAACAGCTTGGCCGCCGCGGAAAACTCTCCGAAAAGGATGTAGACGAGGCGATGCGCGAGGTTCGCCGCGCCTTGTTGGAAGCAGACGTTCACTACAGCGTAGCCAAAGACTTCGTCGCCCGGGTGCGTGAGCGCTCGATTGGGCATGAAGTCTCTCGGGCGCTCAATCCGGCCCAACAGGTTGTGAAAATTGTTAATGAAGAATTGATCGCCACCCTGGGCGAGCCAGACCGCCTGAACCTGACGGGGAAAAAACCCCGCACCATCATGTTGGTCGGCTTGCAGGGTTCGGGTAAAACTACCACAGCGGCCAAGCTGGCCAAAATGCTGCGCTCTAAGGGCGAGCGTGTGATTCTGGTTGCGGCAGACCCTTACCGTCCTGCTGCCGTGCGCCAGATTCAAACACTCGGCGAGCGCTTAAACATCACTGTCTTCTATGAGGAAGGGGTAGCCCCGCCCCGGCTTGCGCAAAATGCCCTCAGCCAGGCCGAAAAAGGCGGGTATACCGTGATGATTATTGACACGGCTGGCCGTTCGCAATTAGACAACACCCTGATGACCGAAATTATGGACATCCACAAGCGGGTGGACCCGGGTGAAGTCTTATTGGTGGTAGACTCGATGATCGGCCAGGAAGCGGTTAACGTTGCCCAGGGCTTTCGCAATGCTGTACCGCTTACAGGGCTCATCCTGACGAAAATGGATGGCGATTCGCGCGGTGGCTCGGCCATTTCGATCCGTTCGGTAACGGGCGTTCCCATTAAGTTCATTGGTGTCAGCGAAAGCCTGGATGGCCTCGAAGCATTTGACCCCGGTCGTCTTTCTTCCCGCATCCTGGGTATGGGAGATATTCTTGGGTTGATTGAACGAGCAGAAGCCGCTTTGGACGAAAAAGAAGCCCAGGAACAAGCAGAAAAGCTGATGGCTGGCGAATTTACCCTTGAAGATTTCGCCAAGCAGCTCCGCCAGATTCGCAAACTCGGGCCTATTGGGCAGCTTCTGGAGATGCTGCCTGGCCAGCTGGGTCAGGTTGCCCGCCAGGTGGACCCGCGCGATGCAGAAAAACAGTTTAAAATAACCGAAGCCATTCTCAACTCAATGACCCGTGAAGAGCGCCGGAAACCAAAAATTCTCAATGCAAGCCGCCGCCGGCGCATTGCTCAGGGGTCAGGAACCGATGTCCAGGATGTTAATCGCTTGATGAAGCAGTACCGGGACATGGAAAAAGTGTTCAAGCAAATTGGCAAAGGTGGAATGGGCGGCTTGTCCCGGTTACTTGGATAATCCAGTTTTTTTTATTTACAGGAGAAAATTTCATGGTTCGTATTCGTTTACGCCGAACAGGCAGCACAAAACAGCCCAGCTATCGCATCGTGGCCACCGATAAAGATGCCCCACGCGATGGTCGTTTCTTGGAGATTTTAGGTCACTACAACCCCCGCACCCAGCCCGCAACCGTTGAACTCCAGGAAGACCGCGTTTTCCATTGGTTGAGCACTGGAGCCCAGCCTTCCGACTCGGTTGCCCAGATCTTTAAGTTCACTGGCACGCTCGACCGGTTTGCTCGCTTGAAAGCGGGTGAAGAGCTGGAAGCCCTGTTGGTTGAAGCTGTTGCCGCTGCAGACAAGCGCCGCCCCAGCCCCAAAACCAAATAGGGTTCTTGCATTGGCAAGCATTCTTGAGTTACGCTGATGAAAGACCTTGTTGAATTTATTGCCCGCTCTTTGGTAGATCATCCGGAACAGGTTTCTGTTACCCAGGTGGCCAGTGGTGCCGACATTAACCTCGAATTACAGGTGGCCAGGGACGATATGGGCCGGGTAATTGGGAAATCGGGCCAGGTGGCGAACGCTATGCGCATTTTGCTACGGGTTGCGGCTGCCCGCCAGGGCAAGCGTGTTTCTCTGGAAGTTGTTGAACCAGAATGACCGCGCAGCCTCCATCTTCTGAATTCTTAGACCCACAAGAAACCCAGACAGGCTCGCCAGCCGGCGAGCCTGTCTTCTTGGCGGTGGGCCGCCTGGGTAAGCCGCATGGTGTGCGCGGTGAAATTCAAATGGTGGTGCTAACCGATTTTCCGGAACGCCTTAAACGGGGTTTAATGCTTTATGTGGGTGAAAATTATCGCCCGCTGCGCCTGGCCAGGGTGCGCACCCACCAAGAGTTTTTACTGCTGACATTTAACACCATGACGAATCGGGAAGAAGTTGGGGAATTGCGCAACCAATATGTATTTGTTCGCGCTGCCCAGGTGCCCGATTTGCCGGATGGCGATTACTATCACCACCAGCTAATTGGCATGAATGTGGTGGACGACCCGGATACCCCCCTTGGCGAAGTGGTGGACATTTTAGAAACTGGCGCCAACGATGTGCTGATTGTCAGACGCCCGGATGGCAGCGAAATTCTACTGCCGTTTGTTGAAACATTCGTTGCTGAAGTTTCCCTTGCCGAGGGAAAAATTCGGATGAAGCTTCCTGAGGGACTGTACTGACGCGGTTCAGTGAGCGGATTATCTGCAGCCTTATCTTGTAAAAAATCTGGCAGGGGGACGCATTGGCGGATTTTTCAATTGCCAATGACGCATCCTGCCCACTGCGCATCTTGCCCATAAGCGTTTTTTGGGGTGCAGTCATCTCACAAAATTACACCTGGCACTGGGTTTTTGCTTGACATAAAAAAAATAAGTATGGTATTCTCTAACGACTTGTCCTATCCCGGATTGCGTAACAGGTAAAACGACTCATTAACCATGTCTGATGAAACCTTAAAGCCCTATTGGGTAGGGTTCAACCTTGTCAAAGGGGTTGGCCCGGCTCGTTTTCGACTGCTGCTGGATGCGTTTGGCGACTTGAAAACTGCCTGGTACGCCTCACCAGCCGATTTGCGTGCGGCTGGTCTTGGCGATAAGCCGGTGGATGCGCTTGTCCGTTTGCGCGATGGGGTGGACCTTTCCCTGGTGATGCAAAAATTGCACGATGACGGGATTAATGTGCTGACATGGGAAGATGAAGGCTACCCCGCCCGCCTGCTTGAGATTGATGCTCCACCACCTGTGTTGTATGTGCATGGCAGCATTGAACCCAATGATATGTGGGCAGTGGCAATTGTGGGTACACGCCGGGTCACTGCCTATGGCCGCCAGGTGACCTCCGAACTGGCCACCCACCTGGCCCACAATGGTGTGACCATTGTCAGTGGGCTGGCTCGAGGGGTAGACACCCTGGCTCACCAGGCGGCGTTAAACGCCGGTGGGCGCACCCTGGCTGTTCTGGGCAGTGGAGTAGATATTATCTACCCACCTGAAAACCGAAAACTGGCCGCTGGCGTTATTGAGCACGGCGCACTCATCAGCGACTATCCACCCGGCGCTGGCCCCGAAGCTGGCAATTTTCCCCCTCGCAACCGGATTATCTCCGGCCTATCTCTGGCGGTGGTTGTGGTGGAAGCGGCCCGAGAGAGTGGCGCCCTGATTACAACCGATTTTGCCCTTAACCAGGGGCGTGAGGTTATGGCTGTGCCAGGCAATATTACGGCTCCCCAATCCAGGGGAACCAACTGGCTGATTCAGCAGGGCGCTCGCCCCGTGTTAACGCCTGGGGATGTGCTCGACTTTCTCAACCTGACCCGGGTCACTCAGTTTCAACAGGCCCGCCAGGTGCTGCCCGAAAACCCCATGGAAGCCCAGCTGTTGAGTTTGCTCAGCCTGGAGCCCTTGCATGTGGATGAAATTTGTGTCAAATCGAATCTGCCGGTCAACGATGTTGCGGCGAACCTCGCCATGATGGAATTAAAAGGCATGGTCCGGCAGGTTGGTGGAATGAATTATGTCGCGGTGCGGGAAGCGGGTGGAGAATACTCCACGGAACCGTAGCCCTGCCTGTGGTTTTGATGCCATATATTAACGGATAGGAGGCCTGATTTGGAGGCTTATTGCGTAAAATGTAAAACCAAGCGGGAAATTGTTAACCCGGAAGCCATGTTTACAGCCACTGGAACCCCGGCTGTGCGCGGTGATTGCCCGGTTTGCGGAACCCGCCTGTTTCGGATGGGCCGGGTGGAGGCGCATAAAGGCCTCACCCCACCCAAAGTCGAAAAAAAGAATTCCCGTAAAGGGAAACTGGTCATTGTAGAATCCCCGGCTAAGGCAACGACCATTGGTAAATACCTCGGGAAAGATTACACCGTTCGTGCTTCGGTGGGGCATGTGCGCGACCTGTTAAAATCCCAGCTTTCGGTGGATATTGACAATGGGTTTGAACCCAAGTATCGTGTGCCCAACGAAAAACGCCAGGTGATCAAAGAAATCAAGAAACTTTCCGACAGCGTCGAAGAAATTTACCTGGCAACCGACCCAGATCGCGAAGGAGAAGCCATTGCCTGGCACCTTACCGAAGCGGTTGGCATGGACCCGGCACTGACCCAAAGGGTTGAATTCAACGAAATTACCAAGACGGCGGTGATTGAGGCCTTTAACCACCCTCGCAAACTTGACCACCACCTGGTAGACGCCCAACAAGCCCGCCGGGTGTTAGACCGCCTGGTAGGTTACAGCCTTAGCCCAATCCTCTGGCGCAAAGTTCGCGGGCGCCTTTCGGCAGGCCGCGTCCAATCGGTTGCCTTGCGCATGATTGTGGATCGCGAACGCGAAATCGATTCTTTTGTCACCCAGGAATATTGGACCATAGAAGCCGAACTGAAACCCGCCGGAGCACGGCACAAAACAGACCATTACGTTGCCCGTCTGGTAAAACTGGATAGCACGGACCCGCTTTTGGAAAACGAGGCGGCTGTTTTGCCTTTGCTGAAAGACCTGGAAAGAGCAGAATACATCATCAGCCAGATCAAACGCGGGGAACGCCAGCGCCGCCCTGCTGCGCCTTTCACCACGAGCACACTGCAGCAAGAAGCTTCGCGCCGCCTGGGCTTTACCACCAGCCGGACGATGTCCCTTGCCCAACAGCTGTATGAAGGAATTGATACGGGTGGGGATGGCAGCGTGGGGCTGATTACCTACATGCGAACTGATTCTACTAACGTTTCTCAAATTGCCCAGCAAGAGGCACGAGAATTTATCATCAGCAAGCATGGTGCTTCTTTTATCCCTGAACAACCGCCGGTGTACAAAACCCGCTCTCGGGGTGCACAGGAGGCTCACGAAGCCATTCGGCCGACTTCCGTGCTGCGCGACCCGGAAGAAATGCAAAAATTCCTCAATAAAGACCAATACCGCCTGTACAAACTAATCTGGCAGCGCTTTTTGGCTTCGCAAATGGCCAATGCCATTTACGACACCGTAACCGTTGATATCCCGGCTGAGACAGCCCAGCACGCATACCTGTTTCGAGCTACCGGGTCATTGATCAAGTTCGCTGGTTTTTTGGTGGTGTACGAAGAAACCCTGGACGAAGACCAGTTTGAAGACGAAAATGCCGCCGCTCGTATTCCCGCCTCGCTGCAAGAGAACCAGCGCCAGGATTTGGTTCACCTGAAACCCGAACAACATTTTACCCAACCGCCCCCGCGCTATACCGAAGCCACCCTGGTGCGCAGCCTGGAAGAGAACGGCATTGGCCGGCCTTCGACCTATGCGCCAATTATTTCCACAATCCAGCAGCGTGGCTATGTTACCCGTGAGAAGAAGCGTTTGTTTCCAACCGAAACGGGCATTGTGGTCAATGATTTGCTCGCCCACTACTTCCCGAACATTTTAGATACTGCTTTCACTGCAAACCTGGAAGAAGGCCTGGATAAAGTGGCCTCTGGTGAAGCCTCTTGGACCCAGCTTGTGGGCGATTTCTACTGGCCTTTCAGTGAACAGTTGGATATTGCGAACGCTGAGATGCCCGAAGTGAAAATGGAGCCCGAATCTGTGGGCCGCCCCTGCCCACTTTGCGGAAAGGACCTGATTATCCGGATTGGGCGGTATGGAAAATTCATCAGTTGTTCTGGCTTCCCGGAGTGCCGCCATACAGAACCCATCCTGGAAAAAATTGGGATTGCCTGTCCCAAAGATGGCGGTGACCTGGTGTTACGCCGCTCCCGCAAAGGCCGGGTTTTTTATGGCTGCGCCAATTATCCGGAGTGCGATTTTGTTACCTGGAAGCGGCCGGTGGCCAAACCCTGCCCACAGTGCGGCGGGATGCTCGTTCAAGAGAACAAAAGCACCGTTCGCTGCACCCAGTGCGAAAGTGTTTTTTCTGCCAGCGACCTTGAAATTGAACTGACCCAAATTTAAACCAGTGTGACTTGTTGGCATGTTTTTTGCACCTGTTAAAGGTAATCTGATCTATGATTGCCTTTATACTGTTGCGTATTTTAGAACAATAGTCTACAATATGAACAGCAGATAAAAACAACCAGGCCTGTTGGATGCAGAACCTGGATCATGGATCAAAATCCAACAAGTGAACTTGTTTAGAGGAGCGGTAGAGATGCAACAGATACAGGAAAAACTTAAAAACCCAATCATCGCTGCAGCGGCTGGTTTTGCTGTTGGCCTGATTCTTGGTTGGTTCGTCATTGGTTGGGGAATTTGGCCCGTGACCTGGACGGACGCTGGCCCGGCCGATTTGCGCCCAGATGCCCGGGTGGATTACCTGCGCATGGCCATTGATTCCTTTGCTTTTACCACCAACCCGGAGGATGCCCAGCGGCGCTGGAAAGAGTTGGGCGAAACCGGTCCCGCAGCCCTGGAGGGCGTGGTGGACAGGCAGCCTGCCCTGATTGAAGATTTTAAGCAAGCAGCTGGTGTGCTCGCACCAGATGCGGTTGTCGAAGAAACCACTGGCAGCAGCGCTTTGTTGTATTTTGGGCTTTGCCTGGTGGTGCTGCTGTTGGCGGTGTTGGTGTTTGGCCTGATGTATTCCCGCCGTTCTCGACCGGGTGTGGTCAGCCAATCGGCTGCAGCCCAGGCTGCCCGGGCTTCAAAAGAGGCTGAGCGAACCGATTACCAGTCCCTCGGAACTGCGCCGCCGCTTGGCCAATTTATCACCACCTATATGCTTGGTGATGATTTATTTGATGATTCTTTCAGCATTGAATCCGGTGCTGGTGAATTCCTCGGTGAATGCGGGGTTGGCCTGGCAGAGACCATTGGCGTTGGCGACCCCAAGAAGGTCAGCGCCTTTGAAATCTGGCTGTTTGACAAAAATGACATCCAGACCATCACCAAGGTTTTGATGAGTGAATATGTTTACAACGATACCGCCACGCGTGAACGTCTTGCAGCCAAAGGCGAGCCCATTTTAGCCCAACCTGGCAGCAGCTTTGTGCTCGACACAGCAACCCTTCAGATGGTTGTGCGCATTGTGGATATGGACTATGGGCAAGGCCCACTGCCCGAGAACAGCTTCATGGGCCGCCTGACCCTGGAACTGGCTGTTTGGCCGCGCGAAGAAGAAACGCTCTAAATTTTTCCTGGTTTTTCAATCAAAACGGGCGGGTTCGTACCCGCCCGTTTTTTTGTTTAACCCTGGGTTGTTCCAGGAAAGTTATTCAATGTTGACAATGGTAAAGGTAATTTTCCCGCTGGGCGTTTCAACGTTCACTTTAGCGCCCTTTTTCTTGCCCATCAGCGCCCGACCAATGGGCGATTCGTTTGAAATACGGCCTTCGCGAGGGTTTGCTTCGTTTGCGCCAACCACATGGTACACTTCCGGGTCGAAGTCCTCCTCCCGGATGGTAACCCGGCAGCCCAGGCCCACTTCGTCTTTAGGCCTGTTCGAGTCCTCAATCACGACAGCATTGGATACGATGTACTCCAATTCCTGGATTCTGCCCTCCACAAAGCCCTGTTCTTCTTTGGTGGCGATGTAGTCGGCGTTTTCGCTTAAATCGCCTTGCTGAATGGCAATCCGAAGGCGGGTGGAAATATCTAGCCGTTTGGTTTCCTTTAAATAAAGCAGTTCATCCTTAAGCTTTTGCAGGCCTTCGGCGGTCAGGTACATGGGTTTATTGCTCATTCAAACATCTCCATAAAAATTGGTTCAAGGTAAGGTGGCAGGGTCAAAAAGCTTCCGGTGTTCATCCCCGGCGTAGCGATCCGTCATTCCGGCAATATAATCGCAAATCGTGCGGGCAAGGCCGCGTTCAGGGACAAGCAGCTGGACCTGCTTGGGCAGCATCTCTGGTTCGCTCTGGTAGGCTTTGAACAAATCGGTGATGATCCGTTCGGCTTTGGTTTGCATCCGCACCACCCGGTGGTGGCGGTACAGGTTGGCGTATAGAAAATCTTTCAATTCCCGGTTGCGCCGGTGCATGTCTTCGCTGAAGCCAAGAATGCTGTACGGAAGCTGCTGCAGTTCCAGCACGCTTTGAATTTTGGCTTCTCTCAGGCGTTGGGCGGTTGTGTCCACCAGGTCGGTTACTTCCAGCCCAATCAGTTTTCGAATCAGGCGGTGGCGGGTGAGCTCATCCAGAGTTTCTTTGCGGCGCCAGCCAATCATCTCTGCCAGGATTTCCCAGAGGGCAATCCCCTCCAGCATGGCTGGGGTAATCATCCCGGAGCGCAGCCCATCATCCAGATCGTGGGTAGAGTAGGCCAGTTCATCGGCAACGTTGGCAATTTGCGCTTCCAGATGGCCGCGCAGTTCGGGGTCAAAATCGGTGGCATCTGCAATGTCGTATTCGGTTTCGTGTTTGACAATACCCTCGCGCGCTTCCCAGGTCAGGTTGAGCCCGGGAAAATCGGGGTAGCGTTTTTCAAGTTTGGTCACAATGCGGAACGACTGCTTGTTGTGGTTAAAACCGTTTTGGTCTTTCATCAGGCGGTTCAGGGCTTTTTCACCCGAGTGACCGAAAGGTGGGTGACCCAGGTCGTGAGCCAGGCAGATGCATTCGACCAGGTCTTCATTGGCTCCTAAAGCCCGGGCAATGGTTCGCCCAATTTGAGCAACTTCAAGCGTGTGGGTAAGGCGAGTCCGGTAGTAATCGCCTTCGGAGGTGATGAAAACCTGGGTTTTATATTCCAGCCGCCGGAAGGCTGTCGTGTGCAGAATGCGGTCGCGGTCGCGCTGAAAGGCTGTGCGGTAATCGGGTTCGGAATCCGGATATTCACGGCCTTTGGAATCCTGGCTGCGAATTCCCCAGGGCGCCAGGAAGGTATTTTCGTGCTGTTCAAGCTGTTGGCGGGTGATATACATAAGGTTACCTCGCAAAAAGTGTACTCGATGGTTAAAACAGTGTCAACATCTCTATTTTAATCATGAATTCGGGTGCCCAGGGTCTGGCCGAGCAGTGCATTGTGAACATTTCCAGGCTGAAGACCCGAGAAAATCAAAATGTCCAGGCCGGGCACCAGCCGGGCAAGAGAAAGCATTTCGTCTACTTTGGATGCCATTCCCCCGGTGACATCCACTGAGCTTGAGCCGCCGATTGCTGCCCGGATTTTGGCCAGGTTTGCCGGGGTGATTTCCGCCACCAGCCGGGTGCAAGCCGGGTAATCTGCCCACACCCCTTCTTCAATGCCGCTGACCAGAATTTTTTGGGGCTGCAGGGCTTTTGCCAGCCAGCCAAACACCATCTCTGTTGAGAGGATGGTGCCGCCCAGCGTTTCGTCAAAAACCACATCGCCGTGCACCACGGGCAGCAGGCCTGCTTGCAGTGCGGACTGGATGGGGGTAGTGTCCCAGCGTTGGGTTTTTCGGCTGCGGGTTATGGCACCAGCCGAGGGCGAGAAGGTGATGGCTGGCAGCCCGGCATGGTGCAGGGTTTCTACAACAATGCGGTTGAGGGCTGCTGCCTGCCGCCAGACTTCCACAAACCCATCCCATTCTGCAGGGCTTTGGACCCCGTTTTGGGTCTGGTGTTTGCTGGCCGCGGCGTGCCCGAAAGAACCAGACCCATGCCCTAAAACCAGGCGCATGGTGGGTTTTTCGCGCATGGCAGCCCGAATTTCTCCGGCGAGCCTTTCGATGATGGCGAACCGGGCAGTGGAGGGGCGGTCCTTATCAGTAATGAGGGACCCACCCAGCTTGAGAAAAACGAGGTTTGAATTCAACGGGTTCATTGGATCGTGGTGTGAAGGGTGCGAACAGCCCCGGCTGCTTCCAGAGCCGCCTGGATTGCCGAGGCGGTTCCGGTTTGCACAAGGGCAATCATGTTGCCCCCTCCGCCGCCGCCAGATAGTTTTGCCCCTGCGGCCCCGGCGGAACGGGCTGCGGTTACCAACTTATCCAGGGCAGGGGCAGATACGCCCATTGCGCATAGATATTGATGGTTGTTATTCATCAGTTCGCCAAGCTTTTCAGGCTTGCCCTCTTCAATGGCCTGCCTGGCAGCCTGCACCAGAGCGCCCACGTTTGCAAAGAGGCTCTCGAATTTTTCGGGTTGCGCCAGCCAGTGCTTCCGCACATTGCCCACGGTTTGTGAAGTGGGGCTGGCAATTCCCGTATCGCCAATCACAATCTCAAACGGCTTGCCCACCCGCAGCAGTTCGAGTGGTTTGCCTTTGACATAATACACCGGTCGAGCATAGGTAATCACCGTATTATCCACGCCGGAAGGCGTGCCATGGTAGATTTTTTCAATTTCGAAAGCCAGGTCATTCACCGCGGCATCCTCTAATGGCCTGCCCAGGAAAGCGGAAACAGCCCTGAGGATGGCCACGGAGACTGCCGCACCAGACCCCAACCCGGCGGCTACGGGGATATTTCCACTGATGCGCAGGTTGAAGGCAGGCACCCGGACCACTTTCGTCCGGGCAAACAAGAGCCGCAGAACCTCTGCTACGGGGTGGCCTTCCGGCAGGCTGTTCAGTTCTGCGTCCAGGCCCACGATGGGCGCCTGGATTTGAACGCTTCCCTTCGGGGCGCGCAGCGCAGGGGTGACGGTGGCCTGTATGCCAACCTGCCGCACCGGGGCGGCAATGGCGGGTTGGCCATACACAACGGCATGTTCACCAAATAGGATGATTTTCCCAGGAGCGGTTGCAGTGGTTCCAGGCATAATGGTTTCTTTCAGGCAAAGTAAAAAATGATTAAAATTGCCAGGATGAACAGCCCGATGGAGAGCTGCACCTGCCGGTCGGAAAAGAGTACGTCGTCTGGCGCTTCACCCACGTTTTCGACCTGCACCAGGTACAGGTAGCGAAAGATGCCAAAAATCACAAATGGAATGGTCAGCATCATCGTGTGGTTGTCTGGCAGGTTGGGTGCTGAAAACGTGTACAGGCTGTAGGTAATAATGGCCATACTGGAGACAATGATGTTCAATTGGTCCAGGAAGGGCAGGGTGTACCCTTCCAGCACTTTTCGGGTGTTTCCGGCTTCATTGGACATTTTCTTAAGTTCAGCCCGGCGTTTGCCAATTCCCAGGAACAGGGCCAGGAAGGTGGTGAATACATACAGCCAGGGTGAAAACCGCTCTACCTCGATGAGGGTAACCCCCGCCCCGACCCGCATAACGTAAAAGCTGGCCAGCAGCAAAATGTCTACCAATGGAATATGCTTTAGCCTAAAGGAGTAGGCCAGGTTGGTCACCAGGTAGAGGATGCAGATTCCGAGGAAGCGCACATCCAGGCTGGCGGCGATGCCTAACCCGGCTGCCAGCAGCAAAACCAACCCGCCCCATGCCACCCTGGGAGAAAGTTTCCCTGATGCCAGCGGCCTGCTTCGTTTAACCGGGTGCTGGCGGTCCGATTCAATGTCTGCCAGGTCGTTCAGAATGTATATGGCGCTTGCAATCATGGAAAAAGCAATTACACCGGCAACGGTGTTCAGGATAGCCGGGAGGTTGTTTAACTGCCGGTCGAACACCAGGGCAGCAAACAAAAACCCGTTTTTCACCCACTGCTTGGGGCGCATCGTTTTAAGCAGGTTCCAAAACATAAATGTATCATAGCATGACTTATATCCCTGGAAAAGGGGCGGTGTTACAATTGAGTTATGAATCCAAAAATTCTGAAACAGCGTCTGGATCTTCTGCTGGTAGAGCGCGGGCTTGTGGAGAGTCGCTCACTGGCACAGCGCCTGGTGATGGCCGGGCAGGTGCGGGTCAATGGCGAAATGGTCATCAAACCCGCCACACCGGTTGCCCTGGACGCCGGGTTGGTGATTGACAAAGGCCCGCCCTACGTTTCGCGCGGCGGTGAGAAGCTGGCGGCTGCCCTGGAAGCCTTTGACTTTCACCCACAAGGCCAGGTGTGCGCCGATATTGGCGCATCTACTGGCGGGTTTACGGACTGCTTGCTCCAAAATGGCGCGGCAAAGGTATATGCCATAGATGTAGGTGCTGGCATTTTGCATTGGAAGCTCCGCCAGGATGCCCGCGTGGTGGTGATGGAGAAAACCAACGCCCGGTATGTGCAGCAGCTTCCCGAGCCGGTTAGCCTTGTGACCATTGATGCTTCATTTATTTCGCTCAAGGTGCTGCTGCCGGTTGCTGCTGGGTGGTTTCCCCCCGAAGGCGGAGACCTGGTGGCATTGATCAAGCCCCAGTTTGAGGCGGGCAAGGATGAAGTCGCCCGGGGGGATGGGGTGATTCGCAGCCCTTCGGTTCACAAGCAAGTGTTAGTAGATACACTCACTTTTACCCAGGCGCAGGGTTTTGCTATTCGCGGCCTGGTGCGCTCTCCGTTGGTGGGGCCGAAGGGCAACGCCGAATTTTTGGCCTGGCTTCGCCTTCCTTCAGACGGCTCTATCGAAATCCAGCCGCTGGTTGCCAAAGCGCTGGTAGGTTCACCTTCAGATTCATAGCCCTGCTTTACCCTCAAGAGAATCGCTTAAAAGTGGAGTTGGCCCGGTGTATAATTTTCGCAGCAGGGTAATACCGAAAAGTCCCTAATGATGCGATTATCGGGCGGTTATGCAGGGTAACAGATGTCCAATTAACTAATTGTTGGGAAGATTACAAAGGAGGATTACAAGGTGGAAAAATCTGAACAAGAGACAATTGCTAGAGAATTAGATGACAAGAAATTTGGTATTCTTTTTGACCGAAAACTTTTCTGGCTTGCCGATTGGGCTGATCGCATAGCTTGGATCGTCATTTTTGTTGCAATAGGAAAATCAATTTTATATCTGGTAAATTATTATGGATATCGAACACCGTTGGGAGGTTGGCCAAATGTCAGTTTTATTGAACTCTTGTACCCAGTGTTGGGTGAAATTGTTTCAATAGTAGGGGCATTTGTCACCTATATTATTCTACAAGCGATCTCAGAAATCATATATCTATTGATGGAAATCCGTGAGTTGGTTGAACCCATTGAGGATACTTCGGAAGAAGATTAACTGGATGCGATCCTGGAGAACTTATCAACCCTTTTGTCATCTAGTAGAGATAACCTGTGTACACAAATCAAGTGAAATTGATTCGAATTGAAAAATGGTCAAGGGGAATATCCAGGTTTTTGCTGGTTTCATTTTTCCTTTCAGTTTTATCGACCGCAATCAATATTCGTGTGATTCTAACATCGGCAGAGTTTCAAAACTTGTATGGTGATCAAAATATTCTTACGAATCAACTTTTGGTGATATTTGATCGGTCGTTTGAATTGATTGGCCTTTTTGCTTCTTATTTGTTTTTTTGGGGCTTATCTTTGCTCATTCGATATCTGCTCAAATTACGATCTGAGTTGGTTTTGAGGTATCCATAGAAAAACTTACTATACACCAAACGGCAAACTTCAACCGTTTGGTAGCTGAAATTGTATGATTACTTTCTCTGATTTACAAAGCCATCAACAAATTTCACAATTACGGAAGATAGAGAAAAGCCAATTTCGCTTACTTTGGCATTGTGATTATTGGGACGGTCCAAAAAGCGGTATTGTTCTTTTTCAAAATAAAAAACATTGGTTTCAAATGTTCAAGGAAAGTGATGAAGAAAGTTATCACAGAAGATTTGCTATCATTGAATTATCAGAGGCACAATTACGTGAAGAAGAATCTTGGCATGAGTTATTCAAAGAGAAAGTCGGAAATCATACCGATTATGACGCACATGGGAATAGGTTTATAGGCGATATTACGCCAAGAGAATTATGGAAAGAGTTTTATGATAAATATTCATCTCGAAAACCCCGGGATTACTCCAATAACTTAGTAGTTGGATGGTTTGAATTGTAGCCATCCACAAGTAAAGGTTGGTTTAGAATCACTAAGAAAATCAACTAAAGCAAGTTTGTGTCACAGGTTTGCGACCAACGCCCACTACCAACTTCTACCTCCAAACTTCAAATGCCAAACTATCCATAAATCGGGTATACTTCCCCGGATTATGAGCAAAGAAATTCCTATCGAACGCATACGCAATTTTTGTATTGTGGCCCATATTGACCATGGGAAATCTACCCTGGCGGACCGCTTGCTTCAAATGACCGGCACGATTTCCGATCGGGAAATGATGGAACAGGTACTGGACAGCATGGACCTCGAACGCGAAAAAGGCGTGACGATCAAAGCCTCCGCTGTCCGGATGTTGTACACAGCCAGGGATGGCCTGGAGTACCAGCTGAACCTGATTGACACTCCGGGTCACGTGGATTTTGGCTATGAAGTCAGCCGGGCATTGGCTGCCTGCGAAGGGGCTGTTCTGGTGGTAGATGCTTCCCAGGGGATGGAAGCCCAAACCCTGGCGAACCTGTACCTGGCATTTGAAGCCGATCTGGAAATTATTCCGATTATCAATAAAATTGACCTGCCCTCAGCCCGTCCCGATGAAATTGCCCAGGAGGTCAGCAGCCTGTTGGGGGTACCTGCGGACGGTATTCTGCGCATTTCCGCCAAAGAGGGTGTAAATGTTGAAGAGGTTTTGGAAACGATTATTGCCCAGGTTAAGCCGCCCAAAGGTAAGCCCGATGCCCCCCTGCGCGCCCTGATTTTTGATTCGCATTACGACTCTTATAAAGGCGTGGTGGCTTATGTGCGTGTGGTTGAAGGCGAAATTAATGCCACGGACACCCTGGCGCTCATGGCCACGGGTGGAGCCATCAAACCGGTTGAAATTGGTACGTTTTCTCCAACCCTGAAACCAGCCCAGCGCCTTGCTCCAGGTGAAGTGGGCTATGTCGCGACGGGTTTGAAAACGGTTCACGAATGCCGGGTGGGTGATACCTTCACCCTGGTTCGCAACCCGGCTGTCGAGCCACTCCCTGGCTACCAAAAAGCCAAATCCATGGTTTTTGCCGGAATCTACCCCGTGGAAGGGGAGGACTATGGCAACCTGCGGGAAGCGCTCGAAAAGCTCCAGCTTAACGATGCTTCATTGGTATTCGAACCTGAAACATCCCAGGCGCTTAATTTTGGTTTCCGCTGCGGCTTTTTGGGGATGTTCCACATGGAAATCATCCAGGAGCGCCTGGAGCGTGAGTACGACCTGGACATCGTCGTCACCGCGCCCTCGGTAGAATACGAAGTCGTCCTGTTATCCACCAAAGAGGTCATCCGGATTTCTTCTCCTGCAGAACTTCCAGAGGAAGGGAATATTGCCGAAATTCGCGAACCCTGGATGAAAATCCAAATCTTCACCCCGATGGAATATTACGGTGTCATCATGGAAATGACCCGCAAACGCCGCGGGGTGTTTGTAGACCAGGATTATCCTGCCCCCAACCGGGTGCAGTTAAATTTCGAAATACCCCTTTCCGAACTGATTATTGATTATTTTGACCAATTAAAGTCGAAAAGCAGGGGCTACGCCTCCATGGATTACCAGTTTTTGGAATACCGTGCCGATGAACTTCAACGCCTTGAAATCCTGGTCAACAACGAACCTGTTGATGCTCTGGCGACCATTGTGCATAAAGACGACGCCTACCATCGCGGCCAGGCGATGATCACCAAGTTAAAAGAACTGATTCCCCGCCAGATGTTCGTTGTGCCCATCCAGGCACGTTCGGGTGGGCGCATCATCTCGCGTGCCAATGTCAGCGCGATCCGTAAAGATGTGTTGGCCAAGTGCTACGGTGGGGATATCACCCGCAAGCGCAAACTGTTGGAAAAGCAGAAAAAAGGCAAAAAGCGGATGAAGATGATTGGCAGTGTAGAAATTCCCCAGGAAGCTTTCCTGGTTATGCTCAAACTGGATGAAGATTAGGGGCTTTTTAATGGAAGCTCAAAAACCCACTTCCCTGAAAAAAGAAGCAGCCCGGGTGCTGCCTGGGCTGATCATCAGCGCTGTCCTTCTGGTGGGTTTGTTTTCAACGGTAGATTTTCGAGAACTGGCAGGTGAGTTCCGCAACGCAGATTACCGCTATGTGGTCCCTGCCATTTTTCTTTTTGTTTTGTCCTTGTTTGCCCGAACCTTTGCCTGGCGTACGTTGTTAAAGAACCAGGTTTCGTTTGGGAAAGTTTTCCTGACCATCAACGAAGGATACTTGCTCAACAACTTCCTGCCCTTTCGCCTGGGTGAAGTTGGGCGGGCGTTTCTCATCAGCCGGGGGGAGAGCAAAGTTCGCTTTTGGCAGGCGCTTTCAACCATCATGGTGGAGCGCATTTTGGATGTGCTGCTGATTGGCGGCCTTGTACTGGTGACACTGCCCTTTGTAGTTGGCATGGAAGGGGCGGAATCCAAAGCCTTGTTGGCTGTGCTGATTATGGCGGTTGGGCTGCTTTTTTTGTTTTATGCTGCGCGCAACCGCGATTTTTTTCTCCGGGTACTGGGGTGGTTTCAAGCCAGGATTTCGTTCTTAAAGTTTATCAAAGCCTCCCAGGTACATTCCTTTTTTGATGGGCTGAGTGTGATGACCGATTTCCGCCGGTTCAGCGCGGTTTTATTCTGGCTTGTGCTGAACTGGTCCATTACAGCCTTTTTATATTACCTTACGCTGCTGGCGTTTGTGCCTTCTGCCCGGTTTGTGTGGGCAGCGTTTGGCCTGGGGATGGTTGGTCTGGGTGTTGCCATTCCTTCTGCTCCTGGTGGGTTGGGGGTGGTGCAAGCCGCGCTGGTGTTTGTGCTGCGCCTTTTCGATGTTTCCTATGTCCAGGCCCTGGCGTATGCAATTACCGTCCATGCGGTATACTACTTTATAACATCCCTACTTGGGATTTACGGTCTGATGGTGGAGGGTGAATCGCTGGTTGGATTATACCGGGCGCTGCGCAGCCGTGCCCCGGTTTCCCCCGAAAATGGCGAAACCCCGGCTGCTTCAGATTTGTAAACCCGGATTGGACATGACGCTATGACACCTAAATATCTTGTCACCGGCGGCGCCGGTTTTATTGGTTCTAATTATGTCAACCGCCTCCTGCAGCGCGGCGAGCATGTCACCGTGTACGACAACCTGTCGCGTCGGGGGGCTGGCCTCAACCTGGCCTGGCTGCAGCAAACCCACGGCAAGGGGTCTTTCCGCCTGGTGCAGGGTGATGTGCGCGATGTTTCGCTTCTCACGGCTGTGGCACGTGATGCGGATGTAATTGTCCACCTGGCCGGCCAGGTGGCTGTCACCACTTCGGTGACCCATCCTCGTGAAGATTTTGAACACAACGCCCTGGGGACGTTTAACGTCCTCGAAGCAGCCCGCCTTTCTGGTCGTTTCCCCACCATTCTGTATTCTTCCACCAACAAGGTGTATGGCGGTATGGAGGATGTGGTTGTCAAAGAAGGCGACACGAACTACTATTATGCCGATTTTCCCAACGGCATCAGCGAAAGCCATTCCCTGGATTTTCACTCGCCATATGGCTGTTCCAAGGGGACCGGTGACCAATATGTCCGGGATTATCACCGGATTTACGACCTGCCTACGGTGGTGCTGCGCCAAAGCTGCATCTATGGCCCGCGCCAGTTTGGGGTCGAAGACCAGGGTTGGGTTGCCTGGTTTATTATCGCTGTCCTGACTGGAAAACCCATCACCATTTATGGCGATGGCAAGCAGGTACGCGATGTCCTTTATGTCGAAGATTTGTTAGATGCTTATGATGCCGCGATTGCCAACCCCAACCGGGTTGCTGGCCAGGTTTTTAACATTGGGGGTGGGCCTGCCAATACGCTTTCGGTTTGGGCAGAATTTGGCCCCATTCTAACCCGTCTTTTCGGTGCTGAAATCCCGGTTTCATGGAGCGATTGGCGCCCAGGCGACCAACGGGTCTATGTGTCCGATATTGCCAGAGCCGCTTATGACCTGGGCTGGACGCCCAAAATTGGTGTTGAAGAAGGCATCACCCGCCTGTTTCACTGGGTGAAAGACAACCCGGCGCTTTTCACGAGCGCATAGTCTGGGGGCCGGGTAGGCCCGCGAAAGGATTGCAAGTTGTGCGTATTCTCACCGTTCTGACCTACTACCGTCCCCATACCAGCGGCCTGACCATTTACGCCGAACGCCTGGCCAAGGCCCTTGTCCGGCGCGGCCACCAGGTCACTGTCTTAACCACCCAATACGAAAAAGACCTCCCCCGCGAAGAAGTGTTGGATGGTGTGTGCGTGGTGCGTTTGCCGGTGGTGGCTCGCGTGAACAAAGGGGTGATTGCCCCGTCTTTTGGGTGGGTCGCCACCCGTATGGTGTTGGAGCATGATGCGGTTTTGCTGCACCTGCCCCAGTTTGACGCTGCCGGCGTGGCCTTGCGCGGCCGCCTTTTTAAGAAACCTACCGCAATCCTCTACCATTCTGACTTGCTTCTGCCGCCCGGTTTGTTTAACCGTTTTGTCAACCTGGTTGTGCATACCATGAATTACCTGGCCGGTTTTTTTGCACACCGGGTAGTGGCCTACACAGAAGATTTTGCCAATCATTCCCCCTACCTGACCTATTTCGCCAAAAAACGCACGGTGATTGCCCCGAATGTTCACCTGCCGGAAGCGCCGCCAGAGAACATTGCCGCTTTCCAGCAAGCCCACAACCCCGAAGGCCGCAAGGTGATCGGTATGGCCACCCGCTTTGCTTCTGAAAAAGGGGTCGAAGTACTGCTCGATGCCATGCCAGCCATCCTGACCCGCTACCCTGGTGCCCGTGTGCTGTTTGCCGGGCAGTACCAGAATGTTTGGGGTGAAACCGACTATTTCAACCGGCTTGCGCCACGCATCCAGGCGTATGAAAAGGCTGGTAATTGGAAGTTCCTGGGGGTGCTCACCCTGGAACAGATGGCCGCTTACTTTCCGAACCTGGATGTGTTGGTGGTTCCCAGCCTCAACTCCACCGAGACCTTTGGGTTCGTCCAGATTGAAGCCATGATGAACGGCACGCCCGCCGTGGCCTCCAACCTGCCCGGTGTCCGCCAGCCTGTGGCCATGACGGGCATGGGTAAAGTCATCCCCATTGGCGATTCCGACGCCCTCGCTCAGGCGATTCTGGATATTTTTGACCACCCGGAAAAGTACCAGGGCAACCCGCCCAAAGTACGCCAGATGTTCCACCCGGACACGAATTCGCAGGCTTTTGAAAAGATGTTCTTAACCTTGGAACGGGAACTCTCCAAACAGGGATAAAGTTTATGGATTCACCGCTCTGGCTTCGGCTGAAAAACTGGTTGGGTTTGCATGCAAACCTGCATATACTGCTGCTTGAGTTTGGGCTGATTTTGCTCCTGGCAGGATTTTTTACGGCTCCCTACCTGAACCTGGACCCATATACCTGGCCCCAGGGCAGAGAGTTTGGGTCGCAAATCCAGGCATACCATTTTTGGGATGATCTAAAGGCCTGTGGGTGGTGCGCGTTGTGGAATGGAAATATTAATGGCGGGGCACCGGCCATGGGGGATGTCTTCAGTGCCCACCTGCACCCGGTTGTGGCTGTGTTGGTTGGCGTGTTTGGAACCGTTAACGGAATCAAGCTGTCGCTGGGGTTTTTTATTGGTCTGGCTGGTTTTGCCCAATGGTGGCTCGGCTATACCTTGGGGCTAAGTCCTCTTGCCCGTACCTGGGCAGCCTTGATGCTGATGGTTGCAGGCCACCTGGCCGCACGAATGACCTTTGGGGCCCACGCCCTGATTATCTCCACATCCAGCTGCATCCTGGTGATTGCGGCTGCGCTGCACCTGGCTCGAAATCCATCCTACAAAGCCTCTGTCCTTTTAGCCGTGACTGGCGCTCTGGCTTTATTGTCGGGCCAGGGGTATATGCAGGCAGGCCTGGTTTTTGCTTTGATTTCGGTTGGGGTTTATTTCTTTGCAGGCAAAGAACAGGCGAAAACATTGCTCAAACATTTCGGTGCTTCGGTAATTCTCGCGGTTTTGCTGGCAGGGTTTTTCCTTTTACCTGTGCTCCGGTTTTATCCAAACATCACCAAATCTCTGACATTTTCATTTGAATTTACCCAACCTTTAGAATATTTCCTCCTCAATTTTGTGATTCGAGACCGGGTGTTCCTGGAAGATCCATCTTTAGGAAAATCGGGCGGCGCCTGGTTATATTCCATGTATGTCGGCTGGATTCCGGTTATCCTATCTGTCCTGGGCTTTGCCCTGGCCTTCAAAAAACGCCGGATGGACATCCTGTTCCTTTCTGCATTGTTTGTAATTCCGGTTTTGGTGGGGACTGGCTTCCCATTCAAGCAGCTCATCCCTTATTTCCCTCGAATTGCTTTTGTTCGTTGGCCACCCCTGTTAGCGGGGTTTGCAATTTCTGGTTTGTTAGGATTGGCCGCAATCGCGGTGCACCAACTTTGGGCTTATCCTTTATCTAAATTAGCGCTGGATTTAAGCCTCAACAATCGGAAAGTATCCATAGCGTTCGATCTCAAATTGCTTCTGCTTATCCCTCTTGTTTTTTCGATTCGCTCTGCTTACCAGTATTCTTCACAATATATTGGTGTGACGCAAGGAAGCGCCCCAGTATTTGAAGCTGTTGGCGTGTTAGACACTGAATCTACCCAATGGGTAAGTACGCCTTTTGGGGAACATTTTTGGATTGAACCTGCCCTGGATAACAGGCTGAAACTTGCCAACGTGGTCTGGGCCTGGAATTGGGCAAACCGGCCCATGCCCCAACCCAAGCTGCTTTCCTCTCGCGAAGAACTCGTAGGAGCGGGGGAGATTTTTGCTCGTTTGGGAGAAGGGGAGAATCCGCCTTATGTTTACCTTCAAGAAAATGTGGAATATGCTTCTTTAGGTACGCAAGCCGGTACATTCCCATGCCGGGCACAAGCACAGGCCGGAGAAATTGAAGTTCAATGTTCTGATAATTTACCGGGCGTTTTAACGGTGACAGAAAATATGTATCCAGGATGGAGAGCCTGGGTGAATGGGCAGGCTGTCTCCCTGGTCGAAGATGCGCCATGGCTCACCGTGCCAGTTCCTGCGGGTGAGAAAACGATTGTGTTCCGCTATCAACCGTGGGATGTGCCCCTGGGGTTGTTTTTCTCGTTTGTGGGGCTTGTGCTGGCAGTGTGGCTCTGGCGCAAACAAAGCCCTCCGCAAATTTCTGCAGAAGAGGTTTTGCCTGATGAGCAACACACCGCAGAATGAACCCAGCATCCTGGATTATCTTAAAGCCAGGTTATCTGGCCGCAAAGACATCACCCTGGATGGCTGGGCGCGCCCGGGCGATTCGGTTTTACAACCTCCTTCTTTGCAGTCCGATTTGCCCGAAGCCCAACCGGTCAACCCGGTGCAAACGCTGACCATTGGCGCGCCTGCCGGCCACCCAGAAGCAGTACCCTCCTCAATCGAGACCCCTGCCGGAGCGCTTCCGGAAGCCGGCCAGCCTTTTCCCCTGGGGAAATGGTTGGCCAGGCTGTGGAATGGTGTGTTTGGCGGCCTGGGCGACCTTTGGACTCTGGTTCGTTCGGAGCCTTTGCGGTGGCAGCTCTTATTGGTTTCTCTTGCTGCCAGCCTGTATGTTTTGGCGGCACTGCCCAGGCGGGAGAGTACAGAAAGCCATTTGCTGATTACCCTGGCCTGGATGGTTTCCATTGGGGTTTTTATGCCGGTGGTTTGGACCCTGCCTGCCCCAAAGAAGCAAACGGTTGTGCTTTCTTCCAGGCTCTGGTTGGTTTTGGGGGGTGTTGTGGTTTTGGCTGCCGGGCTGCGTTTTTGGGAGCTGGTTAATATCCCTTACAACCTGGGCGGCGACGAGGCTTCCCAGGGTTTGGAAATTGTGAAGGTGTTGACCGGGGAATACAAAAATCCCTTTACAACCGGCTGGCTTTCTGTGCCCACCATGGCTGCATTCGTCAACGCCATCTGGTTAGAAGTCTTTGGCCAGACCATTTTTGGCCTGCGCTTTCCCTGGGCTTTGTACGGCACCCTGACTGTCCCGCTTACCTTTTTTGTGGTTAAGCGGGTGCATGGTCCCCGCCTGGGGCTGGTGGTCGCTGCCCTGGTAGCCCTTTACCATTTTCACATTCATTATTCCCGGTTAGGTTCCCACCAGGTGGGCGATCCATTTTTTATGGTCCTGATGTTCTTGTTTTTATACCGGGCAGTTGAACTGGACTCACCCCGCGATTGGGCATTAACGGGCGTTGTGGCCGGGTTTGTGATGTACTTTTACGCGGGTGGGCGGGCCACGCCTTTGCTCTTGCTTGCAATTATTTTGTATTTCGCCTTGTATGGTACACCGCTGCTGCGGTCCAGGCTGCGCACCGGCCCATGGTTGGCACTCGCCGCATTTTTGATCACTGCTGCACCCATGCTGCAGTATGCCCAACGCTTTCCGGATATGTTTAATGCCCGGGTTAATCAGGTGGGCATCTTCCAAAGCGGTTGGCTCGACCGTGAGGTGGACATCATCCAAAAAACGAAAGCGGAGATTCTTGTAGACCAGTTTAAGCGGTCTGTATTGGCGTTCAATTACTACTCGGACCGAACCATCTGGTATGGCTTGCGCGAGCCTCTGCTTGACCCATATTTTGGGGCAGTGTTCCTTTTCTCACTCATTTTCACCACGCTCCGGGTGATGATTCCGCCCGGAGATTGGCGTATCGCGCCTTTCGTGGGTTGGTGGTGGGCAGGAACCCTGTTGGGAGGGATGCTGACCATCACCCCGCCTTCCACCATGCGCATTGTGACCCTGACGGTCCCGACGATGTTTATTGTCGGGTATGGGCTGTGGACATTGGTCAAGTACCTGAAAAAATTTCAACCCAGGCTGCCGCAAAATGTGCTTTTGTTGGTCTTGGTCGGAGTCTTTGGTTTCTTGAGCATCCAGACCTATTTTGTGGAGTTTTCTCCCCAACGAATCTACGGCAGCCGGCGAGCCGAAGCAGCCCGCGAACTGGCAGAATACCTTACCCCCATGCCTGGTAAACCTTTTGTTTATTTTGTTGGAGCGCCTTTCATGTACTGGGATTTTGCCACACTGCCCTACCTGGCGCCTGAGGTAGATGCGTTCGATATCCACGAGGCGTTCACCAACGCTGAGGATGCCCGTTTGTACCCTTTGCAGGGAGATACGCTTTTTGTGGTGCTTCCTGAGCGAGAGGGAGAACTGCCGTACATCACCAGTGGCTACCCGGGTGGGGTTTCTTCCGTAATTAACTCTCCGGTAGATGGTCGCCCACTGCTGTTTTTATACCAGGTCACTCCATAGGCGGGTGTGCAGATGGATAAAGATTATTCGGTACCCAAAACCCAACAAAACCCGGAAGAACTTCCCCCCGAATCAACCCGGCTTGCCCGCCGGGGCCTTTTGGGGTTGGCTCTGCCTTTGCTTGCAATTGCCCTGGGTGGGTTTTTGCTCGAGCGAAGTTACGCGATCCGGCCACAGGTAGAACCGCCGCTGCTGGCCATTGGCCTGATTTTCATGGGTGCGGCTGCCATTCTTTTCGCACAGCGTTCTTGGGTTTCTGGGTCCAAGGCCTGGGTGGAGAGGGTGAAAATTGCCGCCATGCGGTTATTCGAGGTAAGCCTGCCTCGCCACGAGAATGCTGTTCCAGTCAATTCTTTGCAAAATGAGGTCTTTCTGGTAGAACGGGGTGCGAGCATCAACCAGGCTTACCATGATGAGCCAACACCCGCCGAATCGTTTTCAGATGCTGCCCCCGCCCCGATTCCGGTTGATCATGAATCCTCACATCCGGCTGCGTTGGGAACCGGCATTTTTCGAGATTTGATGGGCCTACCTGGGGACCTGGTTGCCTGGCTGCGCTCCAATCCAAGGTTGGTGGCTTTGGTTCTGCTCTCCATGTTTTTGCTGGTTGCAATATTGGATATCTTGCCAGCCTTGGGAGATAATCACTCTCATTTGGTGCCATTTTTGATGTGGTTAATCGCGATTGTGTTATTTGGGGTTGCGGTTTCTCTGGCGGATGTTCCTGAAGAAAAGACTGCTACCACCTCCCCGGGGCGCCCTATAGGGTTCATTTTGGTGGGATTAATTCTGGTTGCGCTGTTTTTGCGAACCTGGAAATTATCCGATATCCCCTTTACCTTTGGGGGTGATGAGGCTCAGTACGGTTTAGAAATGTTAAAGGTGCTGCAAGGGGAATATCAAAACCCTTTCAAAACAGCCTATGCTTCTCAGCCGACGATGGGCATTTTTGCATCCGCTTATATCCAGGCGGCACTCGGTCAAAGTGTTTGGGCTCTGCGACTTCCCTGGGCTGTGGTGGGAGCCCTGACCGTTTTAGGCGTGTACCTATTGGGTCGCCGGTTGTATGGAGGGAGCACACCCACCGGATGGAAGGCTGAGGCGTTTGGCCTGACTTCTGCAGCGTTGTTGGCGTTCTATCATTATCATATTCACTACTCGCGATTGAATCTCAACAGCATCGGCGACCCGTTCTGTATTGTATTTGCCCTTTACTTTTTGTACCGGGCTTCAGATACTGGACGCCGGATGGATTGGTTTTGGATGGGCGTATTTGCGGGAGCGGCATTTTTTGTGTATATTGGGGCGCGTTTTATCGTTCTGTTCATTCCCCTGATTTTGTTGTACTGGCTGTTGTATGATCGTTCGCGGTGGACTCGCCGCAATATGGGGGGGATGGTAATTGCGTTCGTGGCTTTTTTGCTTCTCACCGGACCCCTCCTTCAGTATGCTTACCGTTATCCCAATGAATTTAACAGCCGGTTAAACCAGGTGGGGATTGTCCAATCCGGTTGGTTGGCGCGGGAAGTGGAACTGACAAACCAGCCTGTCCAAGAAATCTTATGGGATCAGTTCATCCGTTCGGTACTGGCGTTTAACATTTACCCGGATCGTGCGCCTTTTTATAACCTGGGGAAGCCATTCCTCAATCCCGTTTTTGGGGTTCTGTTTTTGTTTGGATTAGGAGTTGTGACGGTATTGGGTTTGCTTCCAGGGGGAAGCCCGCGCCTGTTTCCCCTGGCGGCCTGGTATTGGGCCTGGGTGGTGTTTGGGAGCGTCCTGAGCCTGACCCCGCCGCAAAGCCATCGCTTACTGCCGTTAACGGTGCCAGTGGTGATGCTGTTGACAATGGCCGTTTTTGAACTGCTGGATTTGGCAGGGAAAGCAGTTGGGCAAAGGGGAATGTTAAATATCGGCGCAAATCATGGGGATTCAAAGGATGTTGAGCCGCCAAATCGCATTCTTTATGGGGCGGTTTTGGTCGTGTTGATTGGGTGGTTTGGGTATTACAGCCTGACGACCTATTTTCAGGACTACACACCCAGGCGGGTGTACGATAGCCCTTATGCTGCGGTTGCAACAGCAGCGGCCCCACTGTTGAACGACTTGAAAGATACCCATCAGTTTTACTTTATTGGTCCACCGTTTGTGTATTGGGGCTTTCCTGTGTTTAATTTCCTGGTGCAAGGCGCAACCGTAGAAGATGTGCTGGAGCCGATTACAGCCCCTTTCCAACCACAAACGCTTACCCCAGAGCGAGGCCTGGTGTTTATTGTGATGGAACCCCGGAAAAACGAATTGGTGTTTGTCCAGCAGGGGTATCCCATGGGGACGATCGTTCCCATCGAAACCGATAGTGAGCTGGGCGCCCGGGCTACGCTGTATATTGTTCCGCCTGGAGGGGGCCAGCCTTGAAAAAGGCAAGGTTCATTTTTGGGGCAACCCTGGCCGCAATTGTGCTGGCTGGCCTGGATATGAACGCAATTCTTGCGCAGCCATTGTCTGGACTTTTGCCTGCCAGGCCGTTTATTGCCTTAGGGGCAGCGGTTATGCTGGTGTATATGAGCCATGTTCGCTGGAGCGACCTGGTCTCTAAGGTTCGTACCATTACTGCGCCCAAACCAGACGGTGGTTCTCGCCGCTCCCCGAAAAAGTTATGGGTTCATTGGGATTGGGGCTGGCGTATTGAATACCGTTTTCCTGAAGGTGGTCGTAAGCAAGAACCCCCGGCCTGGCTGCGTCACTGGATGTTTTTGCCTGCTTTGGGCCTGGTTTTGTTAGGGCTTTTACGCGCTGGCATGGGCCTGGCTTTGCTGACACCCAACACCCTTGGATGGTCTGCCGGGTGGTCAGGGTTGCGAGAACCACTGGCATGGCTGGCATTGGCTGTAATCGTTGTGGTCATATTGCGTTGGCACGGATTGCCTTTTCGGTTGGTTCGCAATCGGTAAGGATACCAACAAATCATTGGATGAAATGTAAAGGAGCTGTGGAAGGATGGATAAATTGGCACCGTCGGTTTCCCCGCCTGCCCCCCAACCGGCTGGTGGCGGAGTTGTTGTGAAAGATTTCCTGCTCCCCCAACTGCGCGAGCTGCCCTATTTTCGGGCTTTGCTCCGGGCAGTAGAAGCCCGCTTTTACCAGGATATTGAACTCCCTGGCCCGGTGTTAGATTTGGGCTGTGGTGACGGCAGTTTTGCCACCCATGCTTTTGCCACACCGCCGGATGTTGGCCTGGACCCCTGGACAGGTCCGCTGTATAAAGCGGCCCAGTTGCATTTTTACCCGGTTCTGGTGTTGGCAGATGGCGCGGCAATGCCTTTCCCGGATGGCTATTTTGCCAGCGCCGTGAGCAACTCAGTGTTGGAGCACATTCCCCACCTCGATGCAGTTTTGGCGGAAACCGCCCGGGTGCTTCAGCCAGGGGCTGCTTTTGTGTTTTGTGTGCCCAATGACCGCTTTCTTTCCACGCTTTCGGTGGGCCGTTTTCTGGATCGCATCCGGCTGGGCTTCCTGGCAAACGCTTACCGGGCTTTTTTTAACCGCATCTCTCGCCACCATCACTGCGATTCACCCGAACAATGGCAGGCTCGCCTGGCGAAGGCGGGCTTCCGCATTGAGAAGTATTGGCATTATTTTTCCCCTGCTGCCCAGGCCGCCCTGGAATGGGGACACTATTTTGGCCTGCCGAGTGCCATTTTACATGCCTTGACGCGCCGCTGGCTGGTTTCGTCTGCATCCTGGAACCTGTCGCTTACGGAACAATATGTTCGCCGGTTTTACGATGAACCGCTTGACCTTTCAGATGGTGTCTATACGTTTTACATTGCCCGGCGTTTGGCTGAATAGGAAGTATGCAGGTTGAACCCAGCATTTTAACGGTCTTACGCACCCAATTCCGTTTTCCCTGGCGGATGTTTTCCGCGCTCGGAATTGCACTGCTTGCCCAACAATCTTTTGAACCGCCCCGGCTTGAGCCCTGGCCGGGGCTGGTGGGGTATGGGCTGGCTTTGATCCTGGCAACCTGGGCGATATCAAAAGGGGAAATCCGCCTACCGGCCATTTCACGCCCGCCCGCTGCCCCGGTGGATGATGGCGAGGTGAGTCTTCTGCCGCTCCTGGTTGGCATGGTGCTGTTTGCGGCTGCTTTCTTGCTGTTTTCCGACAATCAGTTTACGTGGGTCAATGTTTTATTGTGGCTGGCTTGCCTGGCGGTTTTTGCCTGGGCGTTTGCGCCTGGAAAGGGTTCTCTGTGGGCGCGTTTACCCGGGCGCGAGTTTTTTAAGCGGCACTGGTCGTTTTACCTTTCCAACCGGGTAATTTTACTGGGGCTGTTGGTTTTTGTGGTGGTGTTTTTCCGGGCATATCGCCTGGATTCGGTTCCCCCGGAAATGTACAGCGACCACGCAGAAAAACTGTTGGACATTGCCACGATTTTGGATGGTAAATACCCGATATTTTTTGTGCGCAACACCGGCCGCGAACCGCTGCAAATGTATCTGACGGCTGCGGTTTCGGTTGTATTCGGTACGGGCCTGACCTTTATGAGTATGAAAATTGCCACGCTGCTGGCAGGTTTGTTGACCATTCCGTATGTCTACCGGTTAGGGGTGGAGTTTGGCGGAGAACGCACCGGCTGGCTGGCGGCTTTTTTTGCGGGTATTTCATACTGGTTAAATGTGATTACCCGTGTATCCCTGCGCTACACGTTTTACCCCTTTTTGCTTGCCCCTTTGCTCTATTACCTGATCCGTGGGCTCCGGCGTGGCAGCCGGGCCGATGCCATCCGGGCGGGTATATTTCTAGGAATCGGATTGCATGGCTACAGCGCCTACCGGATTGTCCCACTGTTGGTGCTGTTTTTGGTGGGTTTATATTTACTGCATACCCGTTCGGCTTTACGACGCTGGCAGGCCGCCTGGCACACGATGATTATCGGCATTTTTTCTTTAATTGTTTTTCTGCCCCTGCTGCGGTTTATATTCGACTCGCAAGCAAATTTCAACATATTTTTTTACCGTTCGCTGACCCGTCTAACTTCGCTGGAAACCGATCTGCCGGGCCCGGCCTGGCAGGTGTTCCTACGGGAAACGGGGCAGGCCCTGGCCATTTTTTGGTGGGATAACGGGGATATTTGGGTTCACGCAGTGCGGCTGCGCCCTGCGCTGGATGTGGTGATGGCGGTTTTGCTTGCCCTGGGGCTGCTGTTCGTGGGCTTCCGGTACATCCGGCGGCGCTCCTGGGAAGACCTGGCCCTGCCGGTTTCTTTGGTAGTGTTACTGCTGCCCTCTGCGCTTTCGATTGCCTTTCCAGGGGAAAATCCTTCTCTCAACCGCAGCGGAGCGGCCATGGTCCCCGCTGCAGTGCTGATTGGCTTTGCGCTCCACACCCTGGCCACCAGCCTGGAAAAAGGATTTTCTGGCCGCCTGGGCAAAGTCCTCTCGGCAGGGTTGGTGAGCGCTGCTCTGATTGGGTCTGCTGCCAGCAACTACGACCTGGTGTTTAATCAATACGCCACCCATTACCGCACTTATATTCTCAATACTTCTGAAGTGGGCAGCGCGGTGCGCCAGATGACTGCTGTTGTGGGAAGCCCGCTTCAAGTTTGGGTGGTTCCCTACCCCCATTGGGTGGACACCCGGCTCGTGGGCATCGAGGCTGGCTTTCCTCGCCGGGATTACGCCCTCTGGCGGCACGACATTTTCCGCACACAATTGGTTCCGGGCGCTAAAGCCTATATCGTGCATTGGGAAGATGTGGAAACCCTCAACGAATTGAGCAGGCTGTTCCCTCAAAGTGTCCAAACACCCTACACATCCCAATTTGGCCGGGATTTTTGGGTGGTGTTTGTTCCACCGGGCTGATTTGGACGGGCACGCAGTTCCGATCCAGGTGAGAATTCTGGCCCGGATATCCAACCGCGTCAATCAACGGTAAAATATACCCTTTGAGAAGCAAAAACCAAACCACGGAAAAGAGTAATTGCCGTATGCTAAATTCCAGCGAAACCCCTCAGGAACAACCTGTGGAAGATGACACCGCCCAGGCAATCCAGGAAAGCCCGGTAGAAGAGCCTGTTTTTGTTGATCAGGCCCCTCAGGAAACTGGGCCGCAGTGGTCTGCTTCCCATCCTCCCGACTGGGACTGGGTCTACCGCGCCCTGTTGATTGTGGTATTGCTGGCGGGTGCATATTTCCGCCTGGTGGGGATGAACTGGGATGAGGGTACCTATATTCACCCGGATGAGCGGTTCTTGATTATGGTCGGTTCGGCGCTCAGTCCCCTAACCTGCCAGAACCCGGACCTATCTATTGAAAATTGTCCCTCTGACCAACGGAAATGGCTGGGTGTGGGCGATTACTTCAAAACCGCAAAATCCAATCTAAACCCGTATAACCGGGGATTCGGCTTTTATGTTTACGGCACTTTTCCAGTGATTTTGGTTCGCTACGCCGCTGAGTTTTTAGAGAAAACCGGCTATGGAAGCCTGCACCTGGTGGGTAGGCCAGCTTCTGCCCTGGCCGATATGGGCGTGATTATCCTGGTCTACCTGGCGGCAGCAGCCTTATACAACCGCCGGGTGGGCCTGGTGGCGGCTGCGTTCTCTGCCCTGGCGGTAATGCAAATCCAGCAGTCCCACTTTTTCACTGTGGATAATTTTGTCAATCTGTTTACCTGGTTCGCCATATATATGGCCATCAAAATTGGGGTGCGGCGCTTTGTGCCGGTCTCGTCTGCCAGGGAGGATGGTGGGTCTGTTACTGGGCTGCTGTTGGAAATCTGGCGCCACCCGCTTCTGCAATTGGCCTTCTGGTTTGGGGTTGCGTTGGGTCTGGCAGTGGCGGCCAAAATTTCAGCGGCGCCGCTGGCGTTTATACTGCCTGCTGCAGTTTCGGTGTATTTTGCTTCCGTTCCCCCATCCCGGCGCGAGCGCGAACTCGTGGTGGTTTTTGGCGTAATGGCGTTGGCTGCCCTGGGCAGCCTGGTTTCTTTCCGGGTGTTCCAGCCTTATGCCTTCCAGGGGCCGGGCTTTTTTGATGTTGGGCTTAACCCGCAGTGGATGGACAACATCCGCTCGCTCAGCAACCAGGTAAAACCCGATTCTGGTTTTCCTCCTTCCGTTCAATGGTACGACCGGCCCATCTGGTTTTCCGGCCAAAACCTGACATTTTGGGGGGTTGGTTTACCTGCTGCTCTGATTGCCTGGACCGGATTTATCTTGATGGCTTTCAAAACGTTTACAGGGCAGTGGCGCAAGCATCTGCTGGTTTGGGGGTGGACGGCTTTGTATTTCGCCTGGCAGTCCAGCCTTTGGAACCCAACCATGCGCTACCAACTGCCTGTGTACCCCGGCCTGGCGATTATTGCCGGGTGGGTGCTGGTGGAAGCCTGGGACTGGGGGAAAAAAGCTTATCGTTCCGGAGGGGGGGCGCAGGGCAGCCTGACCCGTCTTGCCGGGCGGGTGCCTCTGCATACAGCCGCAGCCTTGTTGGGGGTGTTGGCCCTGGCTGCTACTGCCGCCTATGCCTATGGGTTCACCCGGATTTATGTTCGGGAAATTACCCGGATTGAATCTTCCCGCTGGATTTACCAATCCATCCCTGGACCTTTAAACTTAAAAATAACCACTGGCGCGCCTGAGGGCGTTGAGCAGGTGTTTTCCCAGCCAGTTCCTTTGCCCTATGGGAACCAGGTTCGGTCTGGCAGCCCTTTTATCGCGGTGCTTTACCCACAAAAAACCGGTCAGCTAAATGAAATTGTGGTTGGGAGAGCCGCTTCCCTGGCTGCAGGTTCTCAACAAATGACGCTGATGCTGTCTGTGTACGATTCTCCTGACCAGGAAGAACTGCTGGCACGCAGCTTTTTGATTAAAGATTTTGCGGAACCGAGTTTAAATACGTTCAACCTGGATGTGCCGCTTGCGGTGGAGCAGGGGATGTCTTACACCTTTGCCCTTGAGCCTGTAGATGTAGGTGTAGATTTGAATTTCTGCCTCACTTTCCGCCTGGCATATTCCACTCCCGTTGGTTTGGTGGAACAGGATTTGCCGGTGACGGATAACTGCATCTATCGCCCCAGTGAACCTTTCTTGCAGACATTTGTTGCCCAACACACCGGGGATTTGTACACCATCACTATGCCTCAGGTGCAGGTTGTACCCCGTTCACTCGGGCCACACACCCTGCGCCTGGAGGTGCTCAGCCAGCACAGCGAGTTAGAAATTCTTGCGCAGGGTACGGTGGATTTGAATCTGGGCCCTGCTGCTAACCTGTTTGCACTGAACCAGGTCATTAAGCTGGAGCCGCCTTTACAGGTGCAGGAGGGGCAGGGGGTGACCGTTAAGTTAACCCTGGTTCAAGGGGATGGACCCATCACCCTGTTGGGCGCAGCCATTGCCAACGAGACTTCCTGGGATGATGGCCAGCCCATGCGGATTGATGGGTACGACGGCTTTGGCGGCATTTACCAGGGCGGACTGAATTTCGAAATGTATTGGCCCGACAACGCAGAGAAACGCCAGCGGTTTATCGCTAACCTCGACCAGGCGGATGTCATCATGGTCACATCCAGCCGCCAGTGGGGCAGCCTTACCCGCCTGCCGGAGAAATATCCCCTGGTGGTTACCTACTATCGCAACCTGCTCGGCTGCCCGGAAGAGCGCACCATAGAATGGTGTTTCAACGTGGCCGAAGTGGGCACCTTCCAGGGAAAATTGGGCTACGAGCTTGTGCGGGTGTTTTCTTCAGAACCATCAATAGGAAACATCACCCTGAATTCCCAGTTTGCCGAAGAAGCCTTCACGGTATACGATCATCCCAAGGTTTTTGTATTTATAAAAACCAGTGCATATGACCCGAACTTTACCCAGGAACTTTTTAATAATGCGCCTTTAGAGGGGCAGGTTGGGGCGCAAGGGAATGGAAAAACCCTGCTGTTGTCGCCAGAAAGAGTGGCAGAACAAACAGCCTCAAGTACCTGGGCAGACCTGTTTCCGCGCCAGAGCATTTTGAACCGCAGCCAGGTGGTGGGGGCTGTGGTGTATTACCTGGTGTTCAGCCTGATGGGCTGGGTAAGCTACCCCATTTTGCGCATAGCCACCAAGGGTTTGGCGGATCGGGCTTACCCACTGGCGCGTACCTTTGGAATGCTGCTGCTTTCATACCTGGTCTGGCTGGCGGGTTCTTTTGGGGTTACCTTTAATGCGCAAACCATCACCCTTGCAGCCGGCTTGATTGCCCTGCTTGCGGCTTTAGCGGCCTGGTTCCAGTGGGAAGGCTTGCGCCAGGAGTGGCAGGAGAAGAAAAAATATTTTTTGACCGTAGAACTTTTGGCGCTGGCGGCTTTCCTCTTTTTCCTTTTGATTCGCCTGGGCAACCCCGACCTGTGGCATCCGTGGAAGGGCGGCGAAAAACCGATGGATTTTTCGTACTTCAATGCCGTTCTGCGCAGCACCCATTTTCCACCATATGACCCCTGGTTTGCGGGTGGGTATATCAACTATTATTACTATGGGTTTGTGTTTGTGGGTGTATTGGTTAAGTGGCTTGGGCTGGTGCCTTCTTTTGCGTATAACCTGGTTTTGCCAGCCCTTTATGCCATGTTGGTGCTGGGTGCTTTTTCTTTGGGTTGGAACCTGGTCAGTGCTGTGGCCAGGGCAAAAAAGCCCTTAGAGGGAGAGGCTGAAACCCCGGTTGAAGTGCAGGCCCAATCGCCCGGGGGGTTCCTATCAACCCACCGCTTGCCCCTGGTGGCAGGGGTGGTGGCCAGCCTGGGTGTGGCTTTCCTGGGCAACCTTGGGTCGTTAAAAATGGTTCTGCGGGGCTACCAGATGCTGGTGGCTGAAGGCGTTCCTTTGGAATCGGTTGGCTTTTTCCAGCGTGCACTCTGGACTTTTCAGGGTTTTTTCCGGGTGTTTGGCGGCCAGGGCATGCCCTATTCCCTGGGTGATTGGTACTGGCTTCCCAGCCGCGCCATCCCTGCCCCGGGCGATGTTGAGCCGATTACCGAATTTCCGATGTTTACATTTTTGTATGCCGATTTGCATGCCCACATGATGGCCCTGCCGCTCACCTTGCTGGCCTTGACCTGGGCATTCGCCATGCTTTCAAACCGGGGTTGGGAGGATACGCGCAGCCCCATCGGACGGTTTGCCCATATTGTCGTATCACTGCTGGTGGGCGGCCTGGCGATTGGCGTCCTGCGTCCAACCAACACCTGGGATTTCCCGACCTACCTGGCCCTGGGTGTGTTAGCGCTGGCCTATTCTGCCTGGATGTATTTCCGAGTTCTACCCAACGGGGTATTTTCTTTTCTGCGAGCACCCTACGATCGCGCTGCTGCGGCAATCTTGCTGCCGGGCACCCTGATTGGGCTGGCTTTTGTGGCTTTTCAACCTTATGCGAATGCTTATGCCTTGGGCTATACTGAAGTTCAGCGTTGGCAGGGCACCGTCACGCCCCTGGGGGCTTACCTGGTTCATTGGGGATTGTTCCTGTTTGTGATTGCCAGTTGGATGGCCTGGTTAACCCTGGATTGGCTTGCCTCCACACCAATTTCCGCCGTCAAGAAGCTCCAGCCTCTCCAGGGGGTTATTTACGCCCTGTTCTTGATTTTTGCAGGTTTGGTGGCGTATGGTCAGTTTAGCGGGGTTTCGATTACCTGGTTGGTGCTGCTGTTGGCTGCCTGGGCAGCTGTGCTGCTGCTGCGACCGGGCTTGCCAGATGCCCACCGTTTTGTCTTGTTCCTGGTGGGCACAGGCTTATTCCTGACCCTCATGGTGGAATTCATTGTACTCAGTGGAGACATTGGGCGAATGAACACCGTCTTTAAGTTTTATTTGCAGGTATGGGTCTTATTTGGCATTTCTGCTGCGGCAATGCTGACCTGGCTGCTCAGCCGGATTGAGGACTGGCCTTCTGTTCTGCGCAGGTATTGGCTGTCTGGCCTGGTGGTTCTGGTGTTTATTGCGGCGCTTTTCCCGCTACTGGGGGGCAGTGCCAAAATTCGGGACCGAATGGCGGCCAATGTGCCTGTGAGCCTGGATGGCATGACATATATGCCCTTGAGCACTTATGGCGAGCAGGGCCGCACCCTTACCCTGGATGAAGATTATCGGGCCATTTTGTGGATGCAGGATCATATTCAGGGGACACCGGTCATTCTCGAAGCCAACACCGTGGAATATCGCTGGGGCTCGCGCTACACCATCAACACCGGCCTACCTGGTGTGGTGGGTTGGAATTGGCACCAACGCCAGCAGCGCGGTGTGGTGTCTACCGACCAGGTCACCAGCCGGGTTGGCGATATTGACATGTTTTATCGGACTGCTAACGAAACTTTCCTGAAATATTTCCTCGATAATTATCCGGTTGAATATATCGTGGTAGGGCAGCTCGAACGAGCCTATTATGAAGGTTCTGGGATTGATAAGTTTGAGATTTACACGGGTTATTTCTGGAACCTCGTCTACCGCGACGGGCAAACATCCATCTACCAGGTAATTCGCGAACCTGTTCTGAAGGAGAATTGACCCATTTGGAAGGATTGCCATGCTGAGTTTCTTACTTTGGTATCTGCTGATTACATTTCTTGGCCTTGCGGTTTTTCCCCTGGTTTATTGGCTTTTGCCTGGATTGCACGAGCGTGGCTATGCTTTTGCGCGCACTGCCGGCCTGCTGATTTGGGCGTACCTGTATTGGCTGTTGGGTTCATTAGGCTTCCTGGGCAACAACGCAGGCGGCCTGGTTTTCTCGCTTGCGCTGGTCGTTTTGCTCAGCGCCCTGGTTTTGCGAAAAATTGGCTTTGCTGAACTGGTCGCCTGGTTCCGGGTCAACATCTCTGTGGTTTGGGTAGTGGAGGGGCTTTTTCTGGTTTCTTTCGCCGCCTGGGCGTTTGTTCGGGCCGCAAACCCAGAAATTATTGCAACCGAGAAGCCAATGGAGCTGGCCTTTATCAATTCCATCCTGCGCTCCCCCTCGTTCCCGCCGCTTGACCCCTGGCTGTCCGGGTATGCAATCTCATATTATTATTTTGGATATGTGATGGTGGGAATGCTGGCCATGTTCACGGGAACTGTGGGCAGCGTGGCTTTCAACCTGGGGTTGGCGCTCGTGTTTGCCCTGGGTGCCGTTGGGGCTTATGGGGTGGTTTATAACCTGGTGGTTCGCCTGTATGGCCAGGAGCGCGACGCTGCGCCAACCCACACTGTTTTTTCGGCGCTGCTGGGGCCTGTTTTTGTTTTGCTGTTGAGTAATGCGGGTGGCTTTTTGGAGCGCCTGCATGCCCGCGGGGTGTTCTGGCAGGCTGGCCCAAATGGGCAGTTGGTTTCGCCTTTTTGGTCGTGGCTCAACATTGAAAATCTTGTAGACCCGCCGGCTTCTCCGGAAACCGGGGTAATCGAGCGTTTTTGGTGGTGGTGGCGTTCTTCGCGCGTGGTCGAGGATTTTAGTTTTACGGGCAGCCCGCAAGAGGTGATTGACGAATTCCCTTTTTTCTCTTTCTTGCTGGGCGATTTGCACCCCCATGTTCTCGCCATTCCATTTACCCTTTTAGCAGTTGCCCTGGCGATCCATCTTTTTTATGGCCAGCCTTTAAATCCAATCCGGTTGGGTGACCGTGAATATCCCCTGGATTGGCCTACTTTTGGTTTCGCCGCGCTGGCTTTGGGCGGCCTGGCTTTCTTGAACACCTGGGATTTCCCCATTTATGTTGCGCTTTTCTCGGGTGTTTTTGTGCTGCGCCAGCTGTATCTTCATGGGTTTTCCTGGGAACGGGCCGGAGAATTTTTGGGGTTAGGCCTGGCGTTGGGAATCAGCGGCGCACTGCTCTACCTGCCCTTTTATGTTGGGTTTGCTTCGCAGGCCGGGGGGATTTTGCCAAACATCATCAATCCTACCCGTGGGGCCCATCTTTGGGTGATGTTTGGGGTTTTGTTCGTTCCCTTGTTTGGTTTCCTGGCTTTTGCCCTCAGGCGGGAGGGTGGGGATTTTAAGAATGGCCTTTTTCTGGCTTTGACATTCACCGTTGCGGTTTGGGTTTTCTCGCTCGCACTCGGGCGCTTTATCCTCATGCTTCCGGCGGGTTCGGGAGTGCTCTCGGGTATGGGCGCGCCAGATGCCCAGGCGGTATTTGTGTTGGGTCTTCAGCGCCGCTTGCAGGGAATTGGAGGGCTGATCACGTTAGTGGCACTCATCGGCCTGGCCCTTTCTTATTTCTTTAAGAGTATCCCCGTAAAGCGCGAGCACCCGTCTTCAGGGCTGCCTGTGGTAATGCTTTTGGTTATGTTGGGGGCGTTGCTGGTGTTTGCTCCCGAATTTGTTTACTTGCGCGATTTGTTTGGCACCCGGATGAATACCGTTTTTAAATTTTATTACCAGGCCTGGCTGCTTTGGGCTTTAGCGGGTGCCGCCGGGTCCATCTGGTTGTTAGGCAGGCTGCCCCGGGTGGCAAGAGCGGCCTTTTTGGTTGTATTCAGTGCAGTATTGGTGGTTGGACTGTCGTACCCGGCCCTTGCGCTGCCAGATAAAACCAATGGGTTTAATCCCCCAGGAGGCCTCACGCTGGATGGGGCGGACCACGCTTCTTACTTGAGCCGTGATGATCATGCGGCAGTGGATTTTCTTCAACAGGCGCCAATGGGAACTTTGGTGGAGGCGGTTGGCGGCAGCTACACCAGTGGGGGGCGCATTTCAGTACATACCGGTCTCCCGGCTCTATTGGGTTGGCCATTTCACCAGCAGCAGTGGCGCGGCAGCGTGGAGCCTATGGGGAATCGGGAGAGCGATATCCAGGCGCTTTACCAATCCACAACCTGGGATCCGGTAAGCCGGATTATCCAAACCTATGACATTCGCTACATCTATATTGGCCCCCTTGAGCGCAGCACCTACCGGGTGAATGAAACCCTGCTGCGCCAAAACCTCCTGGTTCTGTTTGAGCAAGGAGAGGTTGTTGTTTTCAAAGTCCCATGAGTTGGATAATTACCCGGGTCAGATTATAATTATGGACATGCGCAGCAAAATTAACAATGAAATCATCTTCTATTTCACGGCATTTCTCATTGCGCTGTTGGTGCGCGGCTACCACCTGGGTCAGCTTCCCCTGGCCGATTCTGAAGCGATTTGGGCACTCCAGGCTTTAGATGTTGTTAGGGGGAAATCGGTTGAAATTGGGCCGATGCCTGGTTATGTTTTCTTTACTTCGGTTTGGTTTTATGGGTTTGGCTCCGGGGAATTCTTGGCTCGTTTTACGTCTCTCTTAGCCTCCAGCAGCCTCGTTTGGATTCCTTATTTTTTCCGCCAACAGCTGGGGCGCAGGGCTGCCCTGGTGCTGGCGGCTGCGCTTGCAATAGACCCGATTCTGGTGGGTATGGGGAGAGTCGCCGGCAGCCCGGTGCTGGGAATTGCCGCTTTTTTGTGGCTGCTGGCTTTGCGAAAAACTGGGCCGGGTTGGCTTTTAGGCGTGGTGGCGGGGTTCGCAGCGCTTTCCGGGCCGCATTTTTATTTTGGCTGTGTGTTGGCGCTGGCCTGGTTGGGTTTGGGCCGGCTGTTTAAAGTAAAGGTTGCCTGGCCCGAAGGAACCTCTGACCCCAGCCGTGAACTTGGTTTTTCGCTCGCTTTTTTCGCGGCGTTTCTGGGTGCCGGAACAGTTTTGCTCCAGGCACCTTCAGGGCTTGGTGCAGCCGCTTCCGCAATTTCTGAATTTTTATCGGGTTGGCTTGAAGCCCCATCGGGGGCGGGTTCTCCCGGCCTTTTAATGGGTGCAATCGCTTACCTGCTCCCCGCCCTGGTGTTTGGCGCAATAAGCCTGGTTCGCCAGGTTTTGATCAAGCAGCTGGATTGGCTCACCCTGCCTGCACTGCTTTGGGGGCTGCTTGCCCTGGCTGCTGCTTTGGTTCACCCGGCACGCTCGGTTGAGATGTTGGCCTGGGTTGGCATACCCCTTTGGATTTTGGCTGCTCAGGAAATTGCCCATAATCTGCGCCAACCCGCACAGACTCCCTGGGCTGCCTGGCTGTTGGCGTTTTGGGTGATTGTTCTGGGGTTTAACGCCCAACTCAATATCGCGGGGATGCCCGGGATTGCGGCGGATGACCGTCTGTTTTGGCTGCGTTGGCTGGCCGTTTTCGGGGCGCTGCTCCTGGCTTTGCTCACCACCATTTTGGTTTCTATTTTGACCGAAATGGAGACTGCCAGAATCGGGCTTGTGGGTGGAGTGATTTTGCTCTTTGCCTTCAACAGTCTTTCTGCAGGGTGGGCTGTCCGTCCTTGGGCAGGTTCGCAGGCCTTGGATTTGTGGCAGGCTGTACCCCAATCGCACCTCTCAGATGTTTTTCTGAAAACGCTCGAAGACCTGGGTGTGTGGGCACGCGGCAGGCGTGCTGGTGCAGCCATCCTATCGCATGTAGATACACCGGCAATGCGCTGGCAGCTGCGCAATTTTGACAATGTCACGTTTGCCAGTGTTTTACCCCCAGAGCAGGAATTGCCCGATGTGGTGATCACCTGGGATGAAGAAGCAGCGCTTGACCTTGCTTCAAGCTATCGCGGCCAGGATTTTGCCTGGGACTATTCCCCACAATATGCCGGGATGGAAACCACTGCCTGGATGAAGTGGTTGGTTTCGCGCAGTCTGCCCGTTGAGAACCGGGCCATTATTGTTTGGGGACGCTCTGATGTGTTTCCCGGAGGCGCTTCTTCGGAAACCCCAGAGATTGACCTGGGCACCGAAAATTAATTTAAACACGCTCTTCAAGGCCAAGCGATTTCGGTATACCCAGCCTGATGGGCAGCCCGTTGGAAGCCTATGAAAAGCGTAAATCTATTAAGCTGGAGTTTCAATGACTTTTGCTCAAATGATTGCCATAGATGGCCCGGCTGGTTCGGGTAAATCCACCCTGGGCCGGAGCCTGGCAGGATTCTTGCACTATCTTTATTTTGATACGGGTGTCATGTATCGTGCCCTGACCTACGCCTGCTTGCAGCGAAACATTTCAATTCAGGATGAAAAAGCTGTGTCTGAATTGGCCGCCCAACTTCAAATCGAAATTCTTCCGCCCTCCGTACAGGATGGGCGCGATTGTGATGTGTTGGTTTCTGGCCGGGATGTTACCCTGCAAATTCGTACAACTGAAGTCAATCAGAATGTATCCCGGGTGGCAGCTTATCCGGGTGTGCGCCATGCGCTCACTGCTCAACAGCGCAGAATTGGTTTGCGCGGTCGGGTTGTGATGGTGGGGCGGGATATTGGTACTGCAGTACTGCCGGAAGCGGACTTAAAAATTTTCCTGGATGCATCCCTGGAAGAACGGGCCCGCCGCCGCCATGCAGAGATTTTGGCTGCTGGCAAACCAGCCGAGCTTGGAGATATCAGGGCTTCCCTGGCTGCCCGGGACCAAATTGATTCCACCCGGGCGGTGGCCCCACTGCGGGTAGCGGATGACGCTGTAATTGTGGATTCTGATCACCTGGATGCAGAGCAGGTTTTGGAACTGGTTTGTAAACTGGCGGCCAGGGCTGACTGATGGCGATGAGCATGGATATCCCTGAACCCTCTACCTCAGCAGCAAATGGGTCCACCAAAGCCCACCCCTATAACCATCAATCTTACTGGCTGCGCCGGAGAATTTGCAAATTTTTGCTGCGCACGATTGCTTTTACGATGCTTGCCAGGGTGGAACGGGTTGAAGGCCAGGAGTATGTGCCCCAATCTGGCCCGGCAATTTTGATGATTAACCATATCGCCTTTATAGACCCGCTGGTTCTGGTCCATATCTCTCCTCGCGATATTGTGCCGATGGCCAAGGAAGAGGCCTACCATTACCCGATCATCGGGATATTCCCACGCATCTGGGGTGTCATTCCGGTTAAACGCGAAGGCGCCGACAGGCGGGCCATTCAGCGAGCTTTGGAAGTTCTGGCTGCAGGTGAAATTGTTCTGGTTGCTCCCGAGGGTACTCGAAACAAGTCCATGCAGGCTGCAAAAGAGGGTGCAGCCTACCTTGCCAGCCGCAGTGGGGCGCCCATCATCCCCACGGCAATTCAATCCACAGTTGGCTTCCCTTCCCATCCTTTCTCAGCCCGATGGCGTCAACCGGGTGCCCACATCCGGTATGGGCCTCCAATTCTCTATAAACCTGAATACCGCAAGGCAAAAGGTCAGGAGCTACGCTTGATGGCGGATGAAGCCATGTACAAACTGGCGCCTTTGCTCGCGCCTGAACTGCGGGGTTATTACGCAGATTATCACCAAGTGGTTTTTCGGACCATCCAAGATTCGCCCTGAATTATATGGAATTTTTCCTGACCCTCCTTCCTCTGCAAGAGTTTTATATCCAATGGCCTTTGGGTTTTTTGGGTTGGATCTTGTTTTTGGGGGAGGTTGGGCTGGTGGTTTGGTTGGCCCTTCGGTGGGAAAGGTATGAAAAATTGCCCCCACCCACTTATCGCTATTGGATGGTGGGTATTATTGCGGTTCAGCTGTTATTCGCGCTTTTCTTAGGATTTCGAATCCAATACCAGGCCGCTTTGCCTTCTCCGGGGACACTGAGTCCTCCGGCTGAACCGGCAGTGCTTATTTTTTCACTTGTGGCTGTCGTCCTGGCGGCCGGTTTTATGGGTCCGATTACCGCACTTTTCCCAGCCGTGGTGGCGGGTGGGGCTGTAATGTTAATCAATGGCTATAGTGTTTTCACCATGCCAGCGTATTTATTGGTGGCCTTGCTGTTTGGATATTTTCTTCAGCAGCGCTATGCGGGTTGGTTATTTCGGGTTTTGCGGCAGCCGTTTGCAGCAGCCTTGCTGATTGGCGTGATTTACAGTGGGTTTTGGGGGATTCACACCCTTTTTTCAACGGCTGCGTCGCTGCCCATTCGGTTGGAATATATCTTTTCGATTTATCGAGAACATGCCCTGGCTTTCCTGGTTGTCATCCTGGTTGCTGGTGCGATTGGTGAGATTGCCGCTTATGGCTTTGGTGACCATTGGGCCGAAAAAGCGGCACTGGTTCCAGCACCCTACCAGCGCAGTATCTATTTGCGAACTCTTTATATCCTGGTTCCAGCAATTATCGGGGCATTTTTGATCCTGATGATTACCAGCTGGCGGATTGCATCTGCATCGGCTCGACAGTTGATCACCTCGCGCCTGGAAAGTTCGGCGGTTTTGGCTTCGAACACCATTCCCTTGTTGTTAGAAACTGGCCACAACCTGGCTTCCAAATATGCAGCCGATGTCCGATTGCGCGGGGAAAACAGCCAGGAATGGGAACTCGCCTTGGAGGATTCTCTTCAATTCTCCTCCTTTTTTCAAGAAACGATGTTAGTCGCCCTTGGGCCAACCCCTGTGGTTATGGCCTTGCGTTCAACGTCCTCACTTTCAGGCGATTTTTTGCTGGCAGAGGAAGAACTTGTGGGGCTGCGCCTTGCTGAAGCAGGCGTGCCTGTTCAGTACTATGCAACACCATCTTTGAGACAGGGAGAAACCATCCAGCTTTCTTTTATCGCGCTTGTCAATCCGGGTGAAGGTGTTGCTCGTGCTTTGATTGCACGGACAGTTTTACAGGAAAACCCCATTTTTTCCCTGGTGTTGGATGCAATTGCACCGTTGAACGATATTGATGGTTATGGTTTTTTGGCCGATGAATTTAACCAGGTGGTTTATTCGAGCCAGGGCGATAACCTGCTTTTGGAGGAATATCGCTCGGAACCCTGCATTGTGCCCGAAAACCTGGAAATGCCCAGCAACCTGGGTGGTGTGGATTTGCTTTTTTGCCAGCCTGCTGTTGGGCGCTCTTGGACGGTCTACACTGCTGTATCCAGCTTGGGGCTGCGCAGCCAGGCATTAGAGATTGTCACGCCATTCTGGCTGTTATTGATGATTCTCTCGTTGGTTGTCCTGATTTCACTGTTTTTTCTGTTACGGTCAATCACCTTTTCGCTTGAAGAACTGGCGACGGATGCCAGCAGAATTGCACGCGACCAGGCTGAATTGGCCACTCCTTTGAAACAAGGCGGAGAGGATGAAGTCGGTCGTTTGCGCCGGGCATTTGAGCGTCTGCGGGTCAGCCTCAAGTCGCGTCTGGATGAACAAGAACAATATTTACTGGTTTCGAGGGCGGTTGCCAGCAGCCTTGAAATGGAATCAGCGATTATCCCTGCCCTCAAGGCTTCCCTTTCCTCTGGTGCTGCCTCTGCGCGGGTTGCCCTGGTGGAAACAGAAGTCCCCCTTTCTACCCGGCGGACTGCCAACCGGGTTGGGATAGGCCAGCATACCCGAGAATATGAGAAATTGGACCCCCAAATCATCCCCCTTGTGGGCGACCAACCCCGGCTGGTGTTGACCAATCCAGTCCGGACGCGTTTATTGAGTTTTGAGGGGGTTACTGCGATTCCTCAAGCGATTATCGCCTTCCCCTTAAAACACGAAAACCGTTTTTATGGTGTATTCTGGGTCAGCTACACCATTCCCCACCAATTTGCGGAAGATGAAATGCGCTTTCTTGCGACCCTGGCCGGGCAAATTGCGCTTGCAGTTGCGAATGCAATCTTATTCCGGAATGCCGAAATTGGCCGGCGCAGGTTAGAAGCGATATTACAGGCAACACCTGACCCGGTTTGGGTAACCGACCGGGATAACCGCCTGCTGCTCGCGAACCCCTCAGCCTGGAAGACGCTGAACCATGACCCCCGCTCTGGCATTGGTCGGGAACTGAATGAGCTGCTTTCCAACCCAACCATTACAAACCTGGTGGCCAGCTGCACGAACAATCCCGTCAGTACAGAAGTGGATTTTGACGCCAATAAAACCTATTTTGCAACGGTTACCCCGGTGATTTCCGATGACGTGATGGTGGGGCGGGTGTGTGTGCTGCGCGACATTTCCCATTACAAACAACTCGACAAACAAAAATCCGAATTTGTCCGTTTGGTCAGCCACGATTTGCGCTCCCCACTGACCGTTATTGGCGGGCACTTAACGATGATTGAAATGCACGGCAGATTGGACCCGGAGCAAAAATTATTAATCCAGAAAATGCGGACCGGTGTACAAAGGATGACCCGCATGGTGAATGATTTATTGGACCTGGGTCGTATTGGGATTGGTGCGGGTTTGCGGATTGATAAGATCAATGTTGAAACGATTCTCTCCCAATTGTTAGAAAACCTTCAACAAATGGCTGCTCAAAAGAAAATTAACCTGGATATTAAAATGCCTCCAACGCCTTTGATTGTCGAAGCAGACCCGGCCTTATTGGCCCAGGCCTTTATGAACCTGGTTGAAAATGCCATCAAATATACCCAATATAACGGAAATGTTTGGGTTGCCTTGCAAAACAACCCTGTGGATGGAAAGGTCCTTTTTTCTGTCAAGGATGATGGGATTGGCATTCCACCGTTAGACCTGGAAAGAATTTTTGAACCATTTTTCCGGGTTGCTAATCGCGAAACCCGTTCGCAGCAAGGTACTGGCCTGGGTCTTTCCTTGGTTAAATCCATTGCCGAACAACACAAGGGCAAAGCCTGGGCTGAAAGCAAGGTGGGGCAGGGCAGTTCTTTTTACTTTGAAATTCCACGAACGCAACCCCGTTTGGTTGAATGATAGGGCAAAAAAGGGTGTTATAATTTACCCTTAATATGGAAACCCATAGAATTACGAACAGTCTGAACCCTCGTGACCCTGTCCCCGGACAGCAGTTGTCTTCAGGTGTTACCCTTTCTAACCGCTACCTGATTCAAGATGTGGTTGGCGTGGGTGGAATGGGGGCAGTTTACCGGGCCCGCGATTTGCATTTCCCCAAGCTGGTCAAACTGGTTGCGGTGAAAGAGATGGTGAACCAGGCGCGTGAACCCCTGGTCCGCCGCACGATTATCCAAAACTTTGAGCGCGAAGCCAACATCCTGGCCACCCTTCACCACCCTGCGATCCCACGGATATTTGATTATTTTTCCCAGGGCGAACGCTCTTACCTGGTGATGGAACTGATTAAGGGGAAAAACCTGGAAGAAATCGTCAGCGAGACTGGGGGGTTTCTGCCGGAACAGCAGGTTTTATCCTGGGCGATTGAATTGTGCGATGTATTGCACTACCTGCACACCCACCAACCAGAGCCAATCATCTTCCGGGATATGAAGCCATCCAATGTCATGATTAACCAATATAACCATGTGGTCATGGTGGATTTTGGCATTGCCAAGCATTTCCAGGTGGGCGAACGCGGCACCCAGGTGGGCACCGAAGGGTATTCACCCCCCGAACAATACCGGGGTGATGCAACTCCCCAGGCGGATATTTATGCCATGGGCGCAACGCTGCACCACCTCTTAACCAAGCGAGACCCCCGTTTTGAAGCACCGTTCTCATTTGGAGAACGCCCGATTCGGGCTGTAAACCCCAGTGTGAGCATCGAGTTTGAAACAGTTATCAACACGGCCTTGCAGTATAACCCGGATGAACGCTTTAAAACGGCAGATGCCATGAAGCAGGCTCTGATTGCGGCTGGTCAACGCACGGGTGCACTGGCTACTGCCCATTTGCCTGCAGGCAGCGCTCCTGTTACCACCTCCATGGTGGATGCTGGGGCAATAAAACCACTTTGGACCTTTAAGTGCGAAGATGAGGTCCGGGGCACGCCTACCTTTTACAAGGGCGGGCTGCTTGTTGGTAGTTATGATAACAACCTGTACTGCTTGAATGCTTCGAATGGTGAATTTGCCTGGAAATTTCCAACCGGCGGGGGGGTTGTTAGTCGGCCTGTGGTACACGATAACAACAAAGTGGTGTTTGGTTCCGAAGACCGCTCTGTATATGCACTTTCTTTACGGAATGGCAGCCTGGTTTGGACTTATTATACAGATGGCCCGGTGCGCTCCTCGCCCCGTCTGGCTGAAGGGCATGTCATCATCGGTTCTGATGACGGTTATGTTCACGCCATCAATGCGCTCACGGCTCGCCAGGCCTGGAAGGTAGACGCCAGCGGCCCTGTGCGTTCTTCGCCTTATATTTATAATGATCTTGTCCTGGTTGGTTCTGAAAATGGCGACTTTTTGGCAATTGATTTTCGTGGCACTGTAAAATGGCGGTATAAAGCCAAGCGGGCGGTAACCTCTTCCCCGGTGGTGGAAGATAACGCCGTGTTTTTCACCTCCCTGGATTGGACGCTTTATGCCCTCGATGCCCAGGCGGGATGGGTGTTGTGGCGTTACCGGATGAACAAACCTTCCATCTCGTCTCCAGCGGCTTTCCAACAATATGTCATCACCGGGGCCACGGATGGCGAGGTTTATTGTGTGGATAGCAACAATGGCAAAGAGCGATGGCGTTTTTCAACCGAACACCAGGTAACTGGCTCACCGGTAATCTACAAAGACCGGGTGTTCATCGGGTCGGTTGACCATCATTTTTACTGTCTTAATCTTCAAAATGGGCAGCTGCGCTGGAAATTCCGAACCGGTGGCCCCATTACCGGAACACCGGTTGTATATGATGATGTGGTTTACTTTGGTTCTAATGACCAACATATCTATGCTTTGTTGGCATAATTTTATTCTCTTATTGGCCAGGAGGAAAACTCAGTGAATATTTTCAAAAAGCTCTTCAAAAAAGAAACTCCTCCTTCGTTTCCCCCGCAGAGCTTAACCACTGCCCCGCTTTCTCCTGACCAACTGGAGCCGGCGGCCCATGGTGTTGCAAAATTGGAACCTGCCCAGCTTGTTGTGGGCAGCGCTCGTTCGGTTGGCCGCCAGCGGGATCATAATGAAGATGCCCTCTTTACCCTGACCACAACAGTTGCGGGCAACAGCAGCAGCCTCCCCTTTGGTGTTTTTGTGATCGCGGATGGCATGGGCGGTCACCAGTATGGAGAAATTGCCAGCGAGGTTGCCGTGCGCGCCATGTCGCGATTCCTGGTCAAAAACCTGTATATGCCAATCTTCTCCGTTACACCAGAATCACCAGCCGATTCCCTGCAGGAGATATTGTCTAACGGCGTCAAAGAGGCGCAAAAAGCAGTGCTGGAAAAGGCACCAGGTGGTGGAACCACGCTAACCTCGATTGTGGTTTTGGGCAACCGCATGACGATCGCCCATGTTGGTGACAGCCGGGCTTATGCGATTTATCTTGATGGCCGGATGACCCCATTAACCCGTGACCATTCCTTTGTGAAGCGCCTCGAGGAGTTGGGTCAGCTTACGGCCGAGGAGGCCGAGCGTCATCCACAGCGCAATGTACTCATCCGGGCGTTAGGGCAGCAAGAACCCTTTGAACCGGATATTACCACGGCTCCTATTCCCCAACCTGGCTATGTGCTGATCTGCTCCGATGGCCTTTGGGGGGTTGTTCCAGATGCAGAAATGTTCCGCATCATCACCACAGCCCCAAACCCCCACCGGGCCTGTCAAAGCTTGGTGGATGCCGCCAATGCAGCAGGGGGACCGGATAATATCACGGCTATCCTGTTCCGTTTATTTGAATAAACTCTTGTCCAATGACAAGATTTGTGGATAATCATTACGTTCGTCTGGGGCTTCCCCGGGATGCCACGGCAGATGAAATTCAGAAAGCCTACCGTGAAGCGGCCCGGCGTTTCCACCCGGATACGCGCCTTGAGAAAACCGGAACGGAACTTTTCCTGGGCATTCAGGAGGCTTATGAAGTTCTGAATAACCCCTACCGGCGCAGCGTGTATGATAAAACCCTGCCATCCGACAACTCCCCCTTTCCGGCCACCGTTTCAATCGAATACAGCCGCACGTCCCTTTTACATTCCCAGGAACCCCAGCTGGTTTACCTGCTTTTTTCGATTAAAGCACTGGTCTCGGAGAAAGAAAATGTAATTCCTCCCCTGAACATTGCTTTTGTGATTGACCGGTCTACGTCGATGCACGGACTGCGTATGGACCTGGTAAAAGCATCAGTTGAGCAGTTATTAGCCCAGCTTCGACCTGAAGATACCATTTCTGTGATTGCGTTCAGTGATCGCGCCGAAGTGATTATCCCGGCTGGCAAAATGCCTGAACGATCCCGGGTGAACGCCCGGATCAGTATGATTCAAACCCATGGGGCAACCGAAATTTTTCATGGTCTGAATAAAGGTTTAGAGCAAGTTTTGCAAAACGCTCGTCCGGGAGTGTTTTCTCACCTGATTTTGATTACAGATGGCCACACCTATGGGGATGAGCAACGCTGTTATGAAGCTGCAGAACATGCCCGGCAGGCCGGGGTTTCCATCAGCGGCCTGGGGATTGGCGCAGAGTGGAATGACGAGTTTTTGGACAAGCTGACCGCCATCACCGGGGGATCGAGTGTTTTCATTTCCAACCCCAAAGACCTTCGCCATTTTTTTGAAAAAAAATTCCAGGGAATTCAGAAAACCTTTGCTGAAGCCCTCCGGATAGAGCTTGACCTTCACCCGGACGCATCTTTAAAATATGCTTTTCGGCTGCGCCCAGAGCCTGCCAAAATCCCGGTGGAGACTTATCCGCTTCCTTTTGGCTCTTTGCATTATGAGGAAGAGACCGTCCTGATTTTAGAGTTCCTGGTCAACCGTGTGCCGCGTGATGACGCAACCTTTAACCTGGCAGAGGGCAAAATCGGAATGCAAATTCCTTCCTGGGTTATTCCAACGGTGCGCTCCTTTTTAACCCTCCAATTAAGAACCAGCCCGCATACCCACACAGATCCTCCTCCTGCCAGGCTTCTTGATGCAATGTCCAAATTAACCATGTACCGGATGCAGGAACAGGCCCAAGCAGATATCAGCGAGGGACGCATCGTCGAAGCGACCCGTAGGCTGCAGAACCTCGCAACCAACTTGCTCGCCCAAGGGGAAAGTGCCCTGGCCACCTCGGTGCTATCCGAGGCCCGGCGTTTGCATAAGGGAGAGAACTTAAGCCTGGATGGCGAAAAGAGAATCAAATATGGCACCCGGGCTTTGATGTTGAGCAAATCTTCGGAGTAGTCTCATGGGTATTCAATGTCCGAATTGTAAAAAAGAGGCTTTGCTGGGTTCGATTTTTTGCCCCGAATGTGGAACCCGCCTGGATAAAGGGTCCACATCTTCCACGCAGTCACTGCTGGAAAGCCAGGAAATGTCCCCAATTAAAAGTGAAAGCCGGGTTTATTCCATCAGTACAGATGAGTTGTCCGATGGCAATTCAGTGGTCGTGCTTCAATTTGTAGATTCAGACCAAATCCTTTATCTTAAAGGCAAAAAAGAATATACCATTGGGCGCAGCAGCGAAGATCAAAAAATTCTTCCAGATATTGATCTTACCCCTTTCAATGCTTTTGAGCGGGGAGTTTCGCGGATTCACGCAATTTTGCGCGAAATCCCAGGCTCGATGGTATTAATTGACCTGGGCTCATCCAATGGGACCCGGGTAAACGGTCAGAAACTCAACCCTCATGAAGAAGCTCAACTTCAAAGTGGCGATATCATCGCTTTAGGTCGCTTAAAAATGCGCACCATCATTCGAATGGCAAATGGATAGAATTATCGGTCAAAAATTCGGAAAATATCGAATAGACCAGCACATTGGCCGGGGCGCAATGGCCGATGTGTATAAGGCCTACCATCCCCATCTGGACCGGTCTGTGGCCATAAAGGTGCTGCATAGCTTTTTGGCTGAAAAGACCGGTATTTTGGACCGCTTCCGCAGAGAAGCCCAAAACGTAATTGCCCTCAACCACCCCAACATCGTCCGGGTTTTCGATTTTGACCGGGATCATGAGATGTATTACATGGTGATGGAATTAATTGAGGGGCCCACTCTGCGAGATCGTTTCAAGGAGATGCACCAACAGGGAAAAGTTATCGCCATTCCTGAGGTTTTGCGCATTGCCAAGGATATTTGTCGCGCCCTTGATTACGCCCATGGTAAAGGGGTAATTCATCGGGATATTAAGCCCGGTAATGTCATGCTGGACCCTTCAAACCGGGTGGTGCTGACCGATTTTGGGTTGGCCCGGCTTGCTGCTGGTCCCCAATTCACCATTACGGGGGCGATGGTGGGCACGCCCGCTTTTATTTCTCCAGAGCAAGGACAGGGTGACCCCGGTGATGCCCGTTCGGACCTGTATTCTCTGGGGGTTTTATTGTTCCAACTGCTAACGGGCCAGCTTCCTTATGTTGGCGAGACCCCGGTGGCTGTGATTTTCAAGCATGTCAACGCCCCAATTCCAAAACTGCGTTCCATTAACCCAGACCTACCTGCCAATTTGGAAAATATTGTGCTGCGGAGTATGTGCAAAAAACCTACCGATCGCTACCAGTCGGCAGGTGAAATGCTGCATGACCTGGAAAATTTAAATGCAGTGGATATCACGCCGCCCCATCTGGGTTCTTCTGGCGTCATTCCACCGGTCGTTCTGCCTGCCTCGGAGCATCTCAGCGTCTCGCTGCATTTTGTAGACTCTGGCCAAATTATCCCCCTTCAAGATCGCCAGGATTTTAAACTGGGCCGGCTGGATAACCCGTCCGTCCAAAAACCCGATGTGGACCTGACGCCCTATGATGGCTATCGGCTTGGCGTTTCCCGGATCCACGCAGCCATTATCCTCAATTCAAACAACCGGGTGCAGTTGGTGGATTTGGCTTCGACTAATGGCACGTGGCTGAACAGCGCCCGAGTTGCGGCCAATTCACCCGTAGACTTACAAAATGGGGATGTGGTCGCCCTTGGTAAACTTCTGGTTCAAATCCTGATTCGCAAATAATGGAGAGAGCATATGGCAATTTCAGTAATCATTCACATTAACGATGAAGACCCAATTGCAGGCGAACTTGAACAATTGCCTGCCACCACCGACCAGACCATTTTGGTGATGAATCCCCGGCGGGTAGATGGTAAAGATTTACACTATCTGGCGGCTGGCGTGGTAAACGTAATCTGGCCGATTGCCAGGGTTGCCTTTATCGAAATTATGCCAACGGACCAGGAAGATGAAATTATCGGTTTTGTGCGTGAGTGATGTATGAGTGATCAATCCTTTCAAAACCGGCGAGTCTTAATCGTCGAAGATGAAAAAAGAATGGCAAGGTTTATCCGCCTGAACCTGGAACATGATGGTTTCCAGGTTGTTGAGGTTAACCGGGGGCAACCTGTTTTAGAAGAACTGCGCCAATCTTTGCCCGACTTGATTTTGTTAGATGTGATGCTTCCAGACCTGGATGGGTTTGAAATCCTGAAAATGATTCGTGAAGTGAGTGATGTTCCTGTAATCATGCTTACAGCCAAGGGCGAAGAGGATGATCGTGTTCGTGGGCTTGAATTGGGCGCAGATGATTATGTCACCAAGCCTTTCAGTCCGCGAGAGCTGGTTAGCCGGGTTCGGGCAGTTTTGCGCCGTTCAGACTCGATGCGTGGTGGGACCCATGGCCTGGTGGAAATTGACCCGGATTTAAAAATTGATTTCGACCGCCGGCAGGTTTGGCTTAAAGGGGAATTGGTTAAGCTGCGTCCAACGGAATATCGCATGCTCTACCACCTGGTTCAAAACGCTGGTTGGGTGTTAACCCATGACCAAATCCTGGTTAAAGTTTGGGGGTATGAATATCGGGATGAACCCCACTACGTGCGGTTATATGTCAATTATCTGCGTCAAAAATTGGAAGAAGACCCGGCCAACCCTAAATATATCCTGACGGAACGCGGAATTGGCTACCGGTTTTTGGATTACCGCAAACAGCAGCCCTAATTGCAGGAGGCAGGCCGGGTTTACCCTTGCCCTGCCTCCTCAGGGTCCAGTTTGCGCAGGTAGGCCCATTGGTAAATTCCATATTTATGGCCATCGCCCCAGGTGATGGTGATGGCATAGTTGCCAACGGGTTGGACATCCACCAGTTCGGTTTCGCGTGAATTGTGCAGGGGAATAAAGAAAACATCCGGATTTGGGTCTGAACGCATATTTTCATGGCCGCCAGCGCATTCTGCACAAGGGCAGGCGTTGCGCAGCAGCGCGAATGGAATTTGGCTGGTGTGCCCATCTGCCCAGGTTATGGTCATCAAACTGTCTTTTTTGTGTATGGCGATATCGGTAGGGGTGAATTTTTGCATTTTCCATTCCTCTCAGGGACTTTGAATCATTTGTAAATAATTGGCTGCTGCCCAACCATTCCGGTTGTTGTCATAAAACCCAACCAGGTAATACCAATTGAGTCCATCTGCGAAAGTGGGTCCATCGCGCACAATGAATACCTCGGCTTCAAATCCCAGGTAGTTAACGGGTTGGTTCATACCAGGGCTGGCTCGCAGGTTGAGGCCATCGGTTCCTGTTCCCTGGATCTGGACGGTTGCGCCCTGGGGAATCTGCTCAGAGCCGGAGGGTAGGGTGGGCGGTGGGGACGTGGGCGTTTCGGGAGCATTGGTGGGGCGGACAATCCCCGGAATCGTGGCTGTGGGTGCAGCCACATTGGTGAATACCAGGGTAGGGCCAATGGCCTGGGGTGCTTCGCTGTGGCTGCGTTGAATTGCCCAAATCAGTGCCCCGCTCAGCCCGCAGCCCAGCAAAACTGCACCCAGAATAACCCAGCGATTGATGAATACTCTTAATGTCTCGATCATTGTTTTAGTGTATTAAACCAGGGGTCACATTTTTGGGTGTGAGTAATTTTAATGCTTTGGGGATCAATTTGATTTCAACCCGGTTGGTTAATCCAATAGGTTCACCGTCTACATGGCAATATTCTACTTCGTTCAGCAAGATTTCAAGATGATTGCTTAAAAATTCTCTGGCAGGTGGATATTTCAGGGGTTGTTTCAAGAAAATCAGGCTCATTGCCTGGGCCACAACATGGGAAAACCGGTTCCCGGAAAAATCCCAAACGTTGAGAATGCCATCATTTAAGCAGGCTGTTGGGGCGAGGTTGGCCAGGCCTCCAGCATAGGTGCGGGTGTTGCAGCAAACGATCATAATCGAATGATTGTAGTCTACCCGGTCATGATGAATCAGTTTCACGTTCATCCCCGGCCAATTCCAGGCTTCCTGAATGGTGCCCAGGATGTAGTTAAATGTCCAATGTACGCTCTTGTTTTGTTTTCTTTGGTGTTCCATTCGCTCAACAGCCCGCCCATCAATTCCAACACCTGCCCACAGCACAAAAGGGTGGGCGTTGCACAGGCCAATATCAATCGAATGGAGGCTGCCATCCAAAAGCATCGCGGCTGCCTGGCGTAATTTTTGTGAGTTAACCGGGTTGCTGTAGGGTAAATTTAAATTCTGGGCGAGTACATTGGAAGAACCAGCCGGCAGCACCCCTAAAGCGGTGTTGGATTGAATCAGACCCGCTGCAACCCGGTTGATAGAGCCATCTCCTCCGGCAATAAACACGGCATCCGCATTTTCCTCGCTGGCTTTTTGGGCAAGTTGGGTCAGGTGCTGTGGGCTTTCGGAGCCAAAAATTTTTAATTCCCAGCCTCGTTCCTGAAAAAGCTGAATGGTTTCCCTTAAAGGTTCTTCGGGCGATTGCTGCCCGGCACTTGGGTTGTAAATAAGATGTCCTCTAGGCATACCACGATTGTAATCCAACTCTGCATATCTGGCAGTTCTGATTTGTTTCCGGTAAAATAGAATTGTATTTCGTGAAGCGATAAACCCTGGCACTCATGCAAATTGGAAGAAAACACTGCCCATGACCACAAACCCTACTTTACTTAATAATCGCTACCGCCTGGAAGCCAGGCTGGGAAAAGGGGGGATGGCGGTTGTTTTCCGTGGGATAGACTTGATGTTGGAGCGGCCGGTTGCCATCAAGGTGCTGCGCCCTGACTATTCTCAAGACCCCCGGTTCCGCGAACGCTTTCGCCAGGAAGCCAAAGCAGCCGCAAATTTGAGCCACCCGAATATTGTCACCGTTCACGATTTTGGTTTTGATGCGGATCGTCTGTTTATTGTGATGGAATACATCCCTGGGACCGATTTAAAAACCATCATACAAGATCGTGGACGCTTCACGGTGGACGAAGCGATGCGCCTGGCCATTCAGGCCTGTGCGGGTATCGGGTATGCTCACCGGGCCGGGTTGGTTCACTGTGATGTGAAACCTCATAATATGTTGGTTACGCCCGACAACCGCCTTAAAGTGACCGATTTTGGCATTGCCCGGGCGTTGGCTTCCATTCGCCCGGATGAACAAAGCAACGTGGTTTGGGGGTCTCCCCAATATTTTTCCCCTGAACAAGCCAGCGGCGGACCCCCCATGCCTGCCTCCGATGTGTACAGCCTGGGGGTTGTTCTTTACGAAATGCTTACGGGCCGCCTGCCCTTTGATGGGGAAACTGGCGCAGAACTTTCCAGGCAGCACCAGCTTTCTGAGCCCGAACCTCCCAGAACGATTGTTCCTGACCTTCCCGAATCTTTGGATCACATTGTGATGAAGGTGCTTTCAAAAGAGCCCTCAGCACGCTACCGCACTGCCGACCAACTGGGTCGAGTTTTGATGACTTTTTCAGAACAATCTGGCCCCCTTACGCCTGTGAACAAGCCAGCCTCTGGGAATTATGGACGTCCGCCTTCACAACCAGCCCGAGTGCCACGCCCGACGGCAGGTCCGACCCCTGCGCGTCCAACCTCAAACGCTGCCCCCAGGCCGCCGGTTCCGAAGCCGGTTGAGGATGCAAAGCCTGATGATGAGCCAGAAATCTTCCAGGTAGATTGGTTAGGGGTTCTCTTGGGGCTGGTGGCATTGATTGCTGTGGGAGGTTTGGTGCCTTTTTGGGTTTGGGTTTATTTTGTGTATAACCCGCCTGTTCCTTGAGACTTGCATTTTCAAGATACAGGGTGGGTGAGCAAGCCGGTTAAACAAAAAAGAAGCCGTTCAAAGACAGCTTCTTTTGTTTTATTCGGAGAAAAATAAAAATATCAGGCGCCCTTGCTCAGGCTGCGAATACACCGGGTACAAAGAACTTTTTTAACGGAACGCCCACCCTCAAACACCGAAACCTTCTGAAGGTTTGGTTTGTAGGTCCGTTTGGTCGCTTTTTTGGACCACGGGCGATTCTGTCCAAAGGTTGTCTTCTTCCCACAATTCATGCATACTGCCATAATCCACGTCCTTTCTAAACTAAGGTTTCGGCTGATTCTCTTACGCAATCAGAAAAACCCATGTTGCCCTGATTCGTAAAGCCATTGTTGTGTTTGAGGTTCTTTCGCAACCCTCTGGCGGAGGTTCCCGCATAATGGTTGTTTTCAACCCGGCTTGCAATATTACCATAAACCCATAGAAAAAACAATGTTTTAATAAAAAGTAATCCGATCTTTTTTGGCTTTAGCCCGGCTTTGTTCATCTGCTGTATAATATAGCCATAAGAAGGGAAGCAGGGAAATCCTGTGCGATTGCATTGCTGCCAGGTTCAGGGCGAAATATTCCGATCAATTTTTATCCTGACCGCATCTTCTTGGCAGGTTCGTGGTTAATTAGTAGAGGTAAATATGATTGAAAACAACCTACCATCCGGCACCATCCACATCACCCCCAAAGCCATCGCAACGGTGGCCTACCAGGCGGCAATGCAGTCTTACGGCGTTGTTGGCCTGGCCTCGAAAAACATCCTGGACGAAGTGACCAATGTCCTGGTAAAAGATCCCTCTCACGGGATTGAGGTTCATTTCCACGATGGGAAAATTGATATTGATTTATTTATCATTGTGGAATATGGCACCCGGATTAAATCTGTGGCTGCCAGCGTGGCGAACGCTGTACGCTATTTCGTAGAAAAGGCGATTGGTGCGCAGGTCAATATGATCAATGTTCATGTCCAGGGGCTTCGGGTAAGTCATACCGATTAAATTTACCAATTCAAAATTTATGTTTATACAGGTTGGTTAATGGAACCAAAAACACCATCTCATTTTGAAAACCGCCGCCAGCGGTTTGAATTTGCCCCGATCGATGGCCAGGGATTTAAGGAACTTGCTTTTGCAGGCCTTACCTGGTTGAAAACCAACGCCCAATTGGTCAACAGCTTGAATGTTTTTCCCGTACCGGATGGCGATACGGGTACAAATATGGTGCTGACCATGCAAGCGGCCTACCAGGAAATTGCTGAATCTACCGAATCAAACCTGGGTAAATTGGTTCATTCACTCGCCCATGGGGCTTTGATGGGGGCCCGGGGAAATTCAGGGGTGATTTTATCTCAACTTTGGCGGGGGTTTTCGCGTGCCCTGGACGACCAACCTAACCTGACACCAGAGTTAATGGCCAGGGCTTTTGGGGCCGCCCGTGAGACTGCTTACCGGGGGGTTGTCCGGCCTGTGGAAGGGACCATCCTAACCGTAGCCAAAGACGTTGCGCTCGCAGCCGAGCAGGCGGTTAAGAGCACCAATGACATGGTTACCTTCATGGAATGGATTGTTTCAGCGGCAGGGGAGTCGGTTGAACGTACGCCTGAATTGCTGCCCATTTTGCGAGAGGCCGGGGTGGTGGACTCTGGTGGTAAAGGCTTTTACTTTATTCTCGAAGGGATGCTGCGCTATATGAATGAACAATCCCTGGACGTCAGCACCCTGGCGGTCAAGCCTCTTTCTGCGATGAGCCTTGAGAATACGATGGAGGCTGTTGAACCCGGCCAGGATTATGAAGTGATTGTGGATTTTCGCCCTCACAAACCGCTGGATTTGCAGGCTTTTTATGCTGAGCTAGAGCAGATGGGCACATCCATTCAGGTTGGAGAAGGGGATGGAATGTACAGGGTGCATATTCATGTGCCATTGGATAACCGCTATATGCCGATTGAATATACCCTTGGCATTGGAACCATTACAAAAGTCTATATGGAAAACCTGGTGGCCCAAATGGAGTCCCTGGAAAAAACCGAACCCGTTAAGCTAAACCCGGTCGAACCGGGTCAAATTGCGGTTGTGGTTGTCTCTCCAGGCGAGGGCTTTTCCAGGGTGTTCGCCAGTTTGGGCGCTAACGCCCTGGTCGCAGGCGGGCAAACCATGAACCCCAGCACCCAAGAAATCCTCTCTGCCTTTGAAAATTTGCCTACGGATAACATCGTGATTTTACCCAATAACAAGAATATTATCCTGGCTGCCAATAATGCTGCTGAGTTATCGGTGAAGAAGGTGAAGGTGATTCCTTCTCGAACCCTTCCCCAGGGGATTGCCGCTCTGCTCAACCTGGATGCGTTTGGGGAATTGGAGGATGCGGTTGAAGTGATGACGGCTGCCCTCGATTCCGTCCAAACGGGGGAAATTACCACAGCAACCCGCGATGTGGAAATTGACGGGGTTCAAGTGAAAAATGGTGAAATTATTGCGCTGCACAATGGCAAATTGGTGCTATCTGCCCCCGATTTGTTGACCGGTTGTTCGGCCTTTTTTGAGCATATTGGTATCGAAGATTATGAATTGATTTCGATGTTCTATGGATCTGACCTTACTCAAGAACTGGCTGAACAAATTAAGCAAACCATTCAGGAGAAATACCCTGACCACGAGGTTGAACTGCAGGCTGGAGGACAGCCCCATTACCAGTTCATCATCTCTGTGGAGTAATTCCTGGTACCTGGCCTGATATGCTCCCAAAGGTAGGTTTCCTGACAGATGGTACAGCGCAATTCCCAAACCCAAACGGGGCGGGAATGGAGCATGTCCGGGTGCTGCCTTTTCGGGTATTTTTAGAAAATGGCCAGGGTGAAAGCCAGGAAATTCGGCGAACTCACCAGCTCCCTGCAAAAATCAGCCCATCCGTTGGGAAAGTCCGCCTGGCTTATCCGGAAGTACAAGAACTGTTGGATGTGTTTTATCAGATGCGCCAGGAGTATACTGAAATCCTGGTGCTTACGCATTCGCAAACCCTCAGCCCTTTTTACCAATTGGTAACCCAAACGCTGCATGCCCCTGGCGATTGGAACTTCATCCAGGTCATTGACACCCAGACCATATCGGCCGGGTTGGGCTATGTGGTTCAGGAAGCCGCGGGGCAAGCCGCCAAGGGGTTTGCCGGTGAGGCCTTGAAGCACCAAATTTTAGGTACATTACCCCGGGTTTATGGCATGTTTTGTGTAAATTCACTGAGCTACCTGGCTTCTTCTGGTTTGCTGGAACCTGTCCAGGCCCAGGTCGGTCAGATCTTGGGAATTTCCCCCGTTTTTTTGTTGGAAAACGGACGGCTTACACCCATGCGCAAAATTAAGAGCAGCCGGCAGTTGGTGGACGTTTTTTTTGAGTTTATCGAGGAATTTACAAAGCCCATTGAAGTGGTGTTAATTCACGACAGCCCGGGATTCAGCAACGAATCCAGGCTGCTGCGCGACCGGATCCTCACGGATCACCCAGGTTTGCCCCTGCGGGAGCTGCCCGTGCCGCCCTGCCTGGCAGCATTATTCGGGCCAGGTGTGTTGGGTCTATTTATCTTGCAGGTATAATGGTATTAACACTGTAGCTTCTCCGGCCCACTCCCCACACAAGATTTGCGAGAAACGATGCTAAAGGGGATGGGTAAGCAGTTGCGTAAAACTGAATTAAGGTGGAAAAATGGCTGCTGAAAAAATCGCCATCGTTACCGACAGCACAAGTGACCTGCCCACACATATCGCTGACCAGCATCAAATCCAGGTGATTCCCGCGATTCTGGTTCTGAATGGAAAAACTTACCTGGATGGAGAAGGCCTGACCCGCACCGAGTTTTATACCCGTTTACCGTCCCTGGTTGAACCGCCAACCACTGCCGCTCCATCTGTGGGTGTTTTTCAGGAAATGTATGAAAAATTACTCCACCTGGGTTATACCCAAATCGTTTCAATTCACCTTTCCAGCCTATTAAGCGGAATTTTTGCTTCGGCCAAAATTGCAGCAGAACCCTTTTTTGAAAAGGTGAAGGTAGTTGACAGCGGAATGCTCAGCATGGGCCTGGGTTTCCAGGCACTTATGGCCGCACAGGTGGCCAGCCAGGGTGCCAATCTTGCCCAGGTGTTGGACCAGGTTGCCGTCACGCGCCAAAACCTGCGGCTGGTGGCGATGTTAGATTCGCTGGAATACCTGCGCCGCAGTGGTCGGGTTTCTTTCTTGCGGGCCAGTGTGGGGGCAATGCTGCGCCTGCGTTTGTTTTTGGAAGTTAAAGATGGCCAGATCCTGCGCCTCGGGCAGGAGAGAACTCGCAGCCGCAGCATCGAAAAATTAGGTGAAATCCTTACCAGCGCCGGCCAGCCCCGCCATTTCGCCATGCTTCATACCAACGCGATTGATGATGCCCAGGCGTTTTTACAGCGGTATTTACCCCATTTGGTGAACCGCTCTTACCTGGTTAACGTCACCACGGTCATTGGGACCCATGTTGGGCCCAACGCCCTGGGGTTTGCAGCCATAGTTTAAAGCGGTATTTGCGTTTGTGGGATGCTGGTAAAATTGCCTCAATGAAGCCTTCTATTCAAAAGCTGCATAAATTTTTAAAGCTGGAAGCCGGCCGCGGTTTCGATAACGGTGCTGTGGTTGGCGGCCTGGGTTCTATCCTCCAATCTTGGGAAAGTGAAGCCAGGGCAGAAGGCCTGGACGAAGCCCTTGTGCTCGCGGTTCGTCAGCATTTACGCGCTTACCAAAACCTGGATGCGAAATCACGCAAAGAAGTCCTGTCGGGTTTGTGGCGCCGGGTTCAATCTGGGTCTGACCAGGCAGAAACGGCCCCTCAGGCTTCTGGCCCTGTTGCTCAGGGGAAAATTCGGGTTTCACAAAAACACAGCCAGGCTGCAGGCAAAACTGAACCCCCAAAAAAGAAACCTGCCAGGCCAGCCCTGGCCCTTCAGCCTTCAGCGCCTAAGCCCCAGGAAGAGTGGGAGGAAAAGAACCGGCCGGAGGGGGCTTTGCGCGGCCTTGCTGCCCCAGTTTCGCCGACCCAAATGGTAGCCCTGGATGCGCCTCTGACGGTTTTACCCGGCGTGGGTGAAAAAACAGCCAAATCGCTGGCTCGGCTAGGGTTGCAAACCCTGCGCGATGCCTTGTTTTATTTCCCTCGCAGATATGACGATTATTCGGAAATGAAACCGATTAATCGCCTTTGGTTTGGGGAGGAAGTGACCATTATTGGTACGGTTCAAAATGTTTCGCTGCGAGTTGCAGGTCGTTTTAAGATTGTGGAAGCGCTGGTCAATGATGGCACAGGCTCCATTCGGGCCACCTGGTTCAACCAACCCTGGCTGGTTCAAAAATTGGCCAACCAGGCTGTGGTTCTTTCGGGCAAAGTTGGGCAATATTTGGGCCGCCTGAGCCTGGAAAATCCGGAATGGGAGCCGCTCGAACGGGAAACCCTGCATACAAACCGGATTGTCCCGGTGTACCCGACCACCAGCGAGATTACCCAACGCTGGCTGAGGAAAACCCTGTACCAGGTTTCGGGTTATTGGGCACAGCGGGTAACCGACCCGCTGCCCGAACCAGTTCGCCAATCTGCAGGGCTCATGCCGCTTGGGCTGGCCCTTCAACAGGTCCATTTCCCCGATTCCCAAAAATTTTTACAGCAAGCCCGTCACCGGCTGGCTTTCGACGAAATTTTTCTGCTCCAATTGGGGGTGCTGCGCCAGCGCCGCCTGGTTAAAACTCGCACAGCCTGCCCCTTTTTTACCCCCGAAACCTGGTTGGGTGAACGAGAAGAGGCGCTGCCCTTTGCACTCACGGGTGCACAGCGCCGGGCTGTAACGGATATCATCCGCGATCTGGCCAGGCCCGAACCGATGAACCGCCTTTTGCAGGGGGATGTGGGTTCCGGAAAAACGGTGGTTGCTGCTTTAGCGGTGGAGGCTGTTGCTCGTACGGGTGCCCAGGCGGCCATTATGGCCCCCACCAGCATCCTGGCCGAGCAGCATTTCAAGGGTCTTTCCCGGCTGCTGGCGGGCCCGGGCGGGGCTTTTCAGCCGGAGCAGTTGGCATTGTTGGTTGGGGCCACGCCAGAAGCAAAAAAAGAGGAAACTTACCAGGCGCTTGAAGCGGGTGAAATCAAACTACTGGTGGGAACCCACGCTTTATTGGAGCCTAAGGTCAACTTTAAAGATTTGCAGCTGATTATCATTGATGAACAACACCGGTTTGGTGTGCAGCAGCGCGGCGCTTTGCGCGAAAAGGGGCCGAACGCCCATTTGCTGGTGATGACCGCCACACCGATTCCGCGTTCTTTGGCGCTTTCTGTGTATGGCGATATGGATATTTCTGTGATTGATGAAATGCCCCCTGGAAGGCAGGTGATTCGCACGCACCTGCTCAGCGCCCTGGAGCGCGAACGCGCTTACCGCCTGGTGCGCCGCGAAATCTCTGCGGGGCGGCAGGCTTTTATGATTTTCCCGCTGGTAGAAGAAAGTGAAAAAACCGATTCCAAGGCTGCCGTTGAAGAACGCGACCGTTTGCAGAAAGATGTTTTCCCCGATTTACGGCTCGCCCTTTTGCACGGCCGGATGAAACCGGATGAAAAAGACCTGGTTATGGAACGATTTCGAGCTGGGGAGGAGCACATTCTTGTTTCCACGTCGGTGGTAGAGGTGGGGGTGGATGTGCCCAACGCCACCGTCATTGTGATTGATGGTGCGAACCGTTTCGGCCTTGCCCAGCTTCACCAGTTTCGAGGCCGGGTTGGGCGCGGCCAACATCAATCGTACTGCCTTCTGGTTTCCGATAAAAATGATGGCCAGGAAAATGAACGTCTTAAGGCCATGGTTGAAATTTCGGATGGCTTTAAGCTTGCCGAAAAAGACCTGGAACAACGCGGCCCGGGCGAATTTTTGGGTACACGCCAATCGGGCTTTTCCACCCTTAAAATGGCGAGTCTAACCGATGTAATGCTGATTGAAAAAGCGCGTAAACACGCCCAGGAACTTTTCCAATCCGATCCTCTTTTTGAACAGCCGGAACACGCCGCATTGTTGAATGCCGTGAACCAGTTTTGGGAAGCCGGCAAAAGTGATGTAAGTTAACCCACATCCCACATCCCACATAAGGAAGTAAGAACATGGTAAAAGCAGTTTTTCCCGGCACATTTGACCCTATCCATTATGGGCATATCGATATTGCTCTTCGGGCTGCCCGGTTGTTTGATGAGCTTGTGCTTGCTGTGTACGACAAACCCCTCAAAAATCTTGTTTTCAGCCCGGACGAACGCCTTAGACTGGTGCGCGAGTCTTTTGTAAATGAATCAAAGATCACCGTAGTTGGGTACAGCGGTATGACGGTTGATTTTTGCCGGAGCATCGGAGCCAGTGTGATTGTGCGGGGTTTGCGGGTGTTTTCTGATTTTGAACACGAATTCCGGATGGCAATTGCCAATCATCGTTTGGCTTCAGACATTGAAACCATTGCCCTGATTACCCGCGAACAGCACACATTTTTGTCTTCAACGACGGTGCGAGAAATTGCCTCGCTGCATGGCGATATTCGCAGCATGGTTCCGCCGCATGTAGAATTGGCGTTAAAACTCCAGTTCGATTCGGTTGGAGAAGACGGGTATAAAATGGTCACGCCAACCTCCCTGCGAGATTGATTCTGAGGTCCCATCCGACTGCGGATAGACACACCTGTTATTGGGTGGGTGTGGTAAACTTTATTTGTGTTTGTTGACGGATTGGGCTGTTATAGGGTAATCTTAATATAGTTAATCACCAGTTATCGTCTCTACCCTTTGTGGAGGTCTTTATGGATATCCTGCATCTTGTTGATCGTCTTGAAGAGCTGTTTAATGCCAGCCACGCCATTCCCCTGACGCGCCAGGTGGTTATGGACGAAGGCCGGATTTTAGATTTGATTGACCAGATGCGGGTTTCGATTCCGGAAGAAGTCAAAAAAGCCCAGGAGCTGCTGGCCCGGCGCGACCGAATTTTGGCCCAGGCACAAGAAGAAGCCACCCGCACGCTCAACCTTGCCCGCGAGAAAAGCGACCAGTTGGTCGAGCGGGATACTGTGGTTCAGTCTGCAAAAGTAAAGGCCGACCAAATTGTCAAAGAAGCCAACCAGGAAGCCGAGGAGATTCGGCGAGAAGCAGATGCCTATGTGGTTCGCACGCTGGGCCGGCTGCAAATTGAATTGGAACGGCTCTTAAACCAGGTCAATAACGGGATCCAAATTGTTGAAGACGGCCTCCAGGCGCAGCGGGTGGAAGAAAAGCAAGGCGCGGCTGAATCCTAAATCCCTCTTTCTGGTTTTACAAATTTCCTGACAATGATCCTGTCGGCCAACCCGGGCACCAGGTTGTTCAACCAAACTGCATACCGCATCAACCAGGGAACCACAACCAGGTGACGCGGTTTTTTAATGACGCTGGCGATGCTCTCGGCTACGTCATCTGCGGTTAAAACCAAAAAGCGGGGGGTTGAAATGCCAGTTTTGCGCCTGGTGGAGCCGCTTTTTTCTGCAAATTCGGTCTTAACCCCTCCTGGATAAATAACAGAAACCTGGATGTTGAAAATCCCAACCTCGCGGCGCAATGCCTGGCTGAACCCTCGCAGCCCAAACTTGGTTGCCGCATACACGCTGTAAGTAGGGGTGGCCACCAACCCGGCCACGGAAGCCATGTTGATGATATGGCCGCTTTTCCGGCTGATCATGTGTGGCAAAACGGCTTTACTGGCCAAAATGCTGCCAACCAGGTTGGTGTTTACCTGGTCCAAAATTTCTGACTGGGTATCCAGGTTTTCCAGCCAACCAAATTTCCCAAACCCGGCGTTGTTGACCAGGATATCCAATTGCCCATACACATCCAGGCAGGTTTTTACCATGGCTTCCACGTCGCCTGGTTGGCTGACATCGGTTTGGATGGCAATGGCCTGGCTGCCTAAAGCGCCAATCTCCTGGGCCAGCTTTTCCAGCCTGTCTATCCGGCGAGCGGCAAGCGCCAGGCGGAACCCCCGGGCACCCAGCAGCCGGGCGGTGGCCTCTCCAATGCCAGAAGATGCACCCGTGATTAAAACAACGCGTTGCTCTTGGTTTGTTTGCATGCTTGGTTATCCTTACCTGGGCCTGTTCGCCTTCAAAATATAATAGGTTGCTCGTTTATCGCCAATTTTTACCAACAACCCCTTTTCCACCAGTTCTGCCAGGTCTCGCCGGAGGGTTTCCGGGTGTACTTCCGGGCATAGGTCCTGGTATTCTCGGTTTGTTATGCGTAGGTTCTGACCGATGAAATTTAACGCAAGGGTTTGACGATGGTTTGTTTCCAGCCCGGGTAAGCGCGCCAGCAAAGGTGGTGGTTGCGGTACCCCCAGGTCGTCGTTAAACAGGGTTGCCCGAAATGACCCGCCTACCTCTTCGAAAAATGGCGGGCGCAAACCAGCCTGGCGCATTGCCCGAACCACCCGGTTCAGGCCGTAGCCCAGCCGTTCTACAAACCCAAGGTCTGAAAGAATTTGCACAATAATGGGGTTGCGGGAAAACCGGGCCTGGAGCAAATTGCTGATGGTAATGGGTCCGGGCAGTGTGCCTGGACTGTGGATTTCCAGCTTGTCGAAAAAAATGTGAAGGTGGATGTTGTCGCCCTGAAGATTGTAATCGCGGTGGGCAACGGCGTTCACCAACAACTCACGGACGGCTTCGAAGGGATATTCGGGTAATTCTTTGTGCTCCAACCCTTCCATGCGGACCACTTTGCGCAGGTGATTGCGAATAAACCCCTCTGCTGCCCGTAATTGGCTGGGAAGGTTACCCGTAATATCTTGTTTAATAAAGATATCCGAAAAATCGGGCCCACTGAAACGCGCCACGAGCAGTGTGGCGTTTGGCAGCCACTGCTGTGGGTGTTTGCCAAATAAGAGCAAGGCTGCATAGGTGGGGATATATTTGCCCGATTCCAGGCGCAGGCATCCTCTGCGAAACAAAGCTTCTTCATGGCTGGTTCCAGTGGGCAGGCTGATTTTGTCCAGGTATTCTTGAACCAGGTTGGGGTCTAAATCTTCCAGGCTTGCTTCGGGTGGCGTCCGGTTTTCAAAGGGCATAACCCCCCGTTCAACCAACAAATGGCGCAGTTTCCGGGCCGGCAGGGGGATGGTGTAGGCCTTATCTCGCCCGAAATACCGCCCATCCAGGCTGTACACATTGGGCAGGCCAGATGGGATGATAATTTCAATGACCTCTTCTGGGTGGAGGATGGGTATTGGGATGACCAAAGTTGGGTCACATAATAGAGTGGCTTGCTGGATTCGTTCGAGGGTTTCTGGATAGCGCAAAATACCCTGGATTCTGGCAGTGCGAGGCGCAACCCCCAGGTATATACTTCCGCCCAGGTGGTTGGCCATGCCTGCCATGGTTTCGGCAAGTTTCAAAACAGGCACATCTTCCGGGAACCAGTGCAAAACGTCACTCATCCCGTTTTCGATAACCTGTTGAATATTGGGGGGCAGGTCAACGCTATTCACGGTCTAATTATGGCATGAATTACACAGTGTTGCAAACTTGTTTTCATCTTAAACATGAGTTTTCCAAAAACACTTTCCGGTTAAATATTTTCAGGGCGGCAACCCGCCCTGAAAATGACCCATTTATGGGTTGATATACATAAGGATTAGGAAACCGTTTGCGAAAGGCTATTCGCTGGCCTCGGTGTTTTCAGCCTGGATAGTCTCTGGTTTCCGCCGGGTGGCCCGGGTTTTTTCCTTTTCAGCACGTTCGGTGTGGAGTGCAACGTCCAAAACCTGATCCATATGATCCACCAGGATGATTTTAATTTCCTGGCGTACTTTTTTGGGAATATCTACCAGGTCTTTGGCGTTTTTTTGAGGGAGAATGACCTCTTTGATTCCGGAACGGTGGGCAGCCAGCACTTTTTCGCGCACCCCCCCCACGGGCAGCACACGCCCGCGCAGGGTAATTTCGCCTGTCATACCCACTTCTTTGCGGGCTTTGCGCCGGGTGAAGGCGGATATCAGCGCAGTGGCCATGGTGATACCCGCACTAGGGCCATCCTTGGGGATGGAGCCTTCGGGTATATGCAGGTGGATATCCAGGTTTTCAAATGAATCCGAGGCAATCTCTAATTGGCTGGCCCGCGATTTCAGGTATGACAAACCGGCCTGGGCGGATTCCTGCATGACATCCCCAATCTGGCCGGTAAGCTGAAGGTTGCCTTTGCCGTCCAGCAGAAGCACTTCTACGGGCATAATATCTCCCCCGTTTTCGGTCCATGCCAGGGCGGTTGCAACCCCCACTTCGTCCTGTCGCTCGGCTTCACTCTGGAAAAATTGCGGGGGCCCAAGCAGCTTTACCACATTTGCGGCCATAATCCGGCTGGGGAATGGGCGCTTTTCAGCTTTCAAACGGGCCACCTTGCGGCAAATTCGCCCGATTTCTCTTTCCAGGTTGCGCACCCCTGATTCGTAGGTGTATTCCCGAATCACTCGCTGCAACGCCTGGTCGGTGATTTGCAGTTCATTTTCATCCACCCCGTTTTCTTCCATCTGACGTTTGAGCAAAAAGCGGTGGCAGATTTCAATTTTCTCTTCTTCGATATACCCGTTAAATTCAATCACTTCCATCCGGTCGAGTAGGGGGTCGGGTATCCGGCCAATCCAGTTGGCTGTTGTGATGAACATTACTTTGGAAAGGTCGTAAGGCAGTTCAAGATAGTGATCGGAAAATGCGTAATTTTGTTCCGGGTCGAGCACTTCCAACAGGGCGGAGGATGGATCTCCCCGATAATCAGAGCTGAGTTTGTCAACTTCATCCAGCATGAAGAGCGGGTTGAGCGTACCTGCGCGCCGCATGGTTTGCAAAATTCTGCCGGGCAGGGCACCGATATAGGTGCGGCGGTGGCCTCGAATTTCTGCTTCGTCGCGCACCCCCCCCAGTGAAATGCGCACGAATTCCCGGCCTAATGCCCTGGCAATGGATTGACCCATGGAGGTTTTACCGGTGCCCGGTGGGCCAGCAAAGCACAAAATGGGCTGGCGCAGCCGTTTGGGGTTCAGGCTGCGTACGGCGATGTATTCCAGGATGCGGTCTTTGATTTGGCTCAGTCCATAATGATGTTCGTTCAAAACTTGAGCCACATGGCTTAAATCCAGGTTGTCGGTGCTGGTTTCTGCCCAGGGCAAATCTAAAATCCAGTCAATATAGGTGCGGATAATGCCCACTTCGGGAGACATGGGCGGCATTTGGGATAACCGCAGCATCTCACGGGTGGCGCGAGCGCGCACCTCTTCGGGCAAGGTTGTTTTTTCAATTTTTTCTTTAATTTCAGACAGCTCTTGTGCCCAAAGGTCCCCTTCTCCGAGTTCGGTTTGGATGGCGCGCATTTGTTCGCGCAGGTATACCTCACGCTGTGAGCGGTCCACCTGGCTTTGCACGCGCATTTGGATTTCATCCTCTAATTCGAGCATGTCCAGTTCGCTGGCCAGCATTCCGCTGATGAGCTGCAGCCGCCGGGTGGGGTTGAGTTCGGCGAGGATGGCCTGCCGGTCGCTGAGCGGCAATGAGAGAGAAGTGGCCACCATATCGGCCAGCCACCCGGGTTCTTCAATGTTGAGTGCAAACAAGAAGGCTTCTTCGGGGATGCTCTCGTTTAGCTGCATCACTTTTTCAAACAGGTTTTTCACTGTGCGCATCAGGGCTTCGGTTTCCCGGTCGTAGCTAATTGGGTCGCTAAGCACCCTGGCCCGGACGTAAATCACCGGCTTGGTTTGTATAAACTCTACGACCTCAATTCGTTTCCGGCCCTGGACGAGTGTGGAGTGGGTGCCATCGGGCATGTTGAGCAGGCGCCCGGCCGCGATTTCTACCCCAATCGGGTAAAAGCTCTCTGCGGTTGGGGCGTCTTCGCTGTTGTCCAACTGGGTCAGGGCAATCAGGGTGTGGTTGTTTTCCTGGGCTTCATCCAGGGCTAACAGCGAAATTTCCCTGCCAACAAAAATGGGTGAAAGCATGCGCGGAAAGATGACCACATCGCGCATCGGTATCACTGGCAGGGTGATGATCCCTTGCTCATCTGGCGTGGCGTCTGGAATTGCGTAGAGTTCATCCGTTCTGCTTTGAATCAGCTCCTGGATTTCATCCTCATCTTCATCTTCGCTGTCATCCATCATCCATTGATTATCTCTCATACTGCGTTCCTCTGTTTATTTTCTGGGGGTTCTCGACAGAACAGGCAGATTATATCCCTTTTTAAGGGGAAAGGTTCGTCCCCGGCAGCGGGGAGGTGCAAGGGTATGTTATGAGAACCTGCGGTTCTAACCTTCTAACCCCTCCCCAGCCGGGCAGCCCGGGTGCTGAAACCTGGCTATTTCGCGAGGGTAGGGGTGGTTAAACTGCTGGATAGGCTTGAAGGCTGCCAGGCCGCCCTCACGCCGGCTGCCACAAACAGGCTGCCTGTCGCAAGCAGCATTTTTCCATTTGAAATGCTTTCCCGCCCATAAGCCAGAGCTTCTTCAACGGTTTGGAAGATGTGGTATTGAAGACCCAGGGATGTGCAGGTTTCGGCCAGGGATTCTGGTTGTGCCGATCGAGGGTGAATCGAACGGGTGAGAATCACTTCTGACAGTCGGGGTTTGAGGGCTGTCAGCATCCCGGCAGCATCTTTGCCGACGGAAGTGCCAAATATGGCAATCACTGGGGTTTCAGGAAAATAATCGTCCAGTGCCTCGCGCAAACGTCGGGCGGAATCTTCATTGTGCGCCCCATCTAGGACGACAGGAGGGTCTTCCTGGACGATTTCAAAGCGGATTGGCCAGGTGAGGCTGGTAAACCCGCTTTGTATGGCCGAAGTGGGCACGGGGTGTCCGGTGCTTTCGATGGTTTTGAGTGCACTGTAGGCGGTTGCGGCATTTTCCAGCTGGTGTTTGCCCAAAAGCCGCAGGTTTAAGCGGGTGGGCTGCCAGCCCGGGTTGGTTTTACCCTCTAAAAAATTATCCATCATGGCCTGTTCGTGGGCAGGCCAAATCCAGAAGGATTGTCCTTTCAGGGTGTGGTTGATGAAAATGGTTTTAAACGCCACGTTGGTTTCGATGAGCAGAGCGCCTTTTTGGTAAGCGGTTTGAGTGAGAACCCGGCGGCTTTCCTCCGTTTGCGGAGAAATGACCACCGGAATCCCGGGTTTGATAATGCCTGCTTTTTCAGCGGCAATTTCTGCCAGGGTATTTCCCAGGTATTCCTGGTGGTCATACGAAATAGAGGTGATAATGGAAACGATTGGGGTGACGACGTTGGTAGCGTCTAACCGCCCACCCATCCCGGTTTCCAGCACAACGAAATCCACCCTCTGTTCTGAAAAATAGAAAAGTGCGAGCGCGGTAATTAATTCGAAAGTGGTCAAGCCGTTGATGTTTTCCACGGCTGGTTTGACCCTTTCAACCAGGCGAACCAATGCTTCCGGGGAAATGGGTTCACCATTGAGCTGGATTCTTTCTTCAAAATCTTGCAGATGGGGAGACGTGTTTAACCCAACTCGATAACCTGCAGCCTGAAGGGCACTGGCGCACAGGCTGGCAACCGATCCTTTGCCCTTTGTTCCAGCTATGTGAATGATTTTGGTGTTTTGATGCGGGTTCCCAAGCCGCGTAAGCAGGATTCCCATGCGCCGCAGTCCTTCTTCGGGATTCGCAGAATGCCCGATGCTGTGCGTCCGAGAGTTTTCGACAAATTGGAAAATAAAGTCCAAAGCATTTGCGTGTTTATTACGGTTTTCTTCTGCCATAGCGATGGATTTTACCCCTGCGATGCCCGGTAAGCAAGGACAACCTGGGTAGAGGTGGGTACATGTGGGCCAGTTAAGCAGCTTTTGGAGTGCTCCCCGGGGCAAAACTGTTGATTTTTTCCTTGCATCTCACCTGTTAATGGGTTATTATTGTTGCCTGTAATGGTTTTTTCCAACCCTACTTTTAAATAAATTGAGGTGTCCCATGAAAGCGCCCTCTCCCTCCAGTTCTGAAAAAAACACTGGTTTTTCTATGCCCAATGCTTTTCAAGCGCGGATCACCGACAGGCTTTCGACACTTCCATATTGGGCGATTGTTGTGCTGCTTTTGGGGGTTCTAATTGTCTGGAATGTCCAGGTCAACGAAGATTACCAGGAAGCCTTTAGTAAAATTGTGGTGGGCTTAAGTGTGACCCTGCAGGTCACCCTGGTGGCATATTTTTTCTCCATTATTTTAGGGCTCATTACGGCTTTAGGGCAGCTTTCGAAAAACGCTTTCTGGCGCAACCTGGCCCAGTTCTATGTTCAAATTATCCGGGGTGTGCCCATAATCGTCCAGATTTTTTATGTAGCACTGGTGTTGGTTCCCGCTGCCGTGACTGGGATTAATTGGTTGGGTCAAACCAACTTGGTTACAACCCTGTTGGGTGAGGCGAATGCTTTGGCCTCCCTGGGGGTCCGCGATATTTCTTACGTGACGCGGGGCATCATCGCTTTGGCCATCAGTTATGGGGCATTTTCATCCGAAATTTTTCGGGCTGGCATCCAGTCCGTCGAGCGGGGCCAAATTGAAGCCGCCCAGGCTTTGGGGCTTAACTGGTTTCAATCTTTTCGTTTCATCATTTTCCCCCAGGCCTTTCGCCGGATTTTGCCCCCTTTGGGCAACGACTTTATTGCCATGCTTAAAGAATCTTCTCTAGTCTCGGTGATTGGTGTGGAAGAAATTACCCAGATGGGTAAGAAATACACCAATGCTTCTTTTAAGTTTGCCGAAACTTATAACACAATGGCCTATTTATATTTGTCCATGACCTTGATTCTTTCTGCCGGGGTGCGCTACCTCGAAAGAAAAATGAACGCTGACCAACAGCGCTAAAAAGGAGGTGGTTTTATTCACTGAAAACCTGGATGGATATCCTTTCGTTTAACTGCATTGAATCACCATTTTTTTAAAGAATTAAGGAGAAGAACCAATGAAGAAGACCTTTATTATTTTGGGCCTGCTGCTGGTGTTTGTTTTAGCAGCCTGCACCAGCCAAGCGGAACCGACCACCGAGGTTCAACCAACCCAGGCCGGTTCAGGCCAGATGGATGATGGCAAACTGCCCGACCTGGGCGGGCGTGAAATTACCGTCGCGGTTGAAAACGCTTACCTGCCATTCAACTATATTTCCCTGGAAACAGGCGAAGCCCAGGGTTGGGATTACGATTTCCTGGAAGAGGCTTGCAAACGCCTGAACTGCAAACCGGTTTATGTTGAGTTTGCCTGGGACACCATGATTGCCGCCGTTGCCCAGGGCCAGTTCGACATGGCTGCCGATGGCATCACCATCACCGAAGAACGCGCCCAGCAGGTTGATTTCTCGGATGGGTACATTGCAACCGAGCAGCGCATGCTGGTCCGCATTGATGAAACTCGTTTCACCGGTCCGGATGATTTCAAAGCCGACCCCAACCTGCTGCTTGCCGAGCAGGTGGGCACCTCGAACTACAACACTGCGATCGCGCTCGTGGGCGAAGAGCGGGTTAAAGCCTTTGACACCTTCGGCCTGGCTGTTCAGGCGCTGATTGCCGGTGATGTGGATGGTGTCATCATTGACGAAACTGCCGGGCAGGGCTATCGCGGTGAGAACGCCGACAAAGTCAAGCTGCTTGGCCCCTCGATTCAAAGCGACCAGCTTGGTTTCATTTTCCCCAAGGGCAGCGACCTGGTCAAGCCCTTTAACATGGTCATCGCCGAGATGAAGGCCGATGGCACCCTGGCGACCATTAACGCGAAATGGTTTGGCCCGGACTTCAACCTGACTTATGACGATATCGGCGCTGGCGCCTATGGCGTGGACCCGAACGAAATCGGCGGCACCAACCGCCCGATCAAAGTTCTCTTTGTTCCTTCGGTTGAAGCCCAGGTTATTGTTACCGGCGGCGAAGTCATGGCGGCTGCCTTGAATGAAGCCACTGGCTTGAATTTTGTCGTTTCCGTCCCGACCTCCTACGCAGCCACCATCGAAGAAATGTGCGCTTCTCCCGAAGACACCATGGGCTTTATCCCTGCCCTGGGCTATACCCTGGCCAACCAACTTTGTGGTGTGGATGTTTCCTTCAAAGCCATCCGCAATGGCCTCGCCTATTACTACGCCCAGATTGTGGTCGCCCGCGACAGCGACATCATGACCCTGGCCGACCTGGCCGGCAAGAAATGGGGCTACGGTGACGTTGGCTCTACTTCTGGCTATATGGTTCCGTTGGTTATGCTTCAGGAAGCAGGCATTGCTTATGGTGAAACTGTTGAAACTGGCGGCCACACCCAGAGTGTAAAGGCAGTTTATAACGGCGAAGTAGACTTTGGCACTTCCTACTTTAGCCCGCCGCTGCTCGCTGGGGGCGGTGTTTGGGATGAATCCATGCCGTTTGATGTCACCGACGAGGCTGCTGGTGAATGCGCCGTTACCGAAGACGGCTCTAACATCGTCTGCGGCGAATGGACCATCCTGGATGCCCGCCGCAACATCCGGGCAGAAGCTCCGGACGTCATGGAAAAAGTCCGTGTTCTGGCCATTTCCCCTCGCATCCCCAACGACACCCTGTCGTTTGGCCCGGATTTCCCGGCTGAACTGCGTGCCCAAATTGAGGAAGCATTGGCCGCATTTTCCCAGACCGAAGCCTGGGCCACCTCGATTGGCAACCGTGACTTCTATGGTTGGTCCGGTATGGAACCTGCTACGGATGAAGAATACGACTTTGTCCGCAAGATGGTTGCTGCCGTTGGCCTGACCCTCGAAGACCTCGGCCGGTAATTTTCTCAACCACAAGGGCTGCCAAAAACCTTTTTGGCAGCCCTTTCTTTTTCTTTGCCTGTGGGCAAATTCGCAATACCGGGTTTGCCCACAGGATATTTCTAAAGTGAGCCTATGCTGAAGATTCAAAACCTTTCAAAAACGTATGATGGTGGCGTACAGGCGCTGCGTGAAGTTAGCTTTGAGGTGCCCAAGGGCCAATTCCTGGCAGTGATTGGCCTTTCGGGGTCTGGAAAATCTACCATGCTGCGCTGCATTAACCGCCTGATTGAACCCACCTCGGGGTATGTAATTTGGAATGGGGTCAACATCACCACAGCCTCGCAAGAAGAACTGCGCCGAATTCGCCGAAAAATTGGTATGGTTTTTCAAAACTTCAACCTGGTTCACCGCTCTTCGGTACTGACCAATGTGTTGGCGGGTCGCCTGGGCTATGTTAACCCCGCCTGGAGCCTTTTGAACCGCTTTCCCAAAGCGGATGTGGACAAAGCCCTGAAACAGCTCAACCGGGTTGGGATTGGTGACAAAGCCTATTATCGAGCGGATGAACTCAGCGGCGGCCAACAACAGCGGGTGGGGATTGCCCGCGCCTTGATGCAAGACCCCGAAATTGTTCTGGCAGACGAGCCTGTCGCCAGCCTCGACCCGGTGCTTGCCCATGGCATTATGCAGTATCTTGAAAAAATCAATAAAGAAGATGGGGTTACCGTGCTTTGCAGCCTGCACTTCCTGGACCTGGTTCATCGCTACGCAGACCGGGCAGTCGCTTTGAATGAAGGCCGGCTGGTGTATGATGGCCCGCCCGAAGGTATTGACGATAAGAAATTTAAAGATATTTACGGCAAAGAAGCAGAACGGGTAGGATAATTCTATGCAAAATAAACCTTCTTTATGGCGTTCTTTGGTTCTTGGCATTTCGGTCTTTATCGGGATTGTCGTTTTTGCTTATGGTTTTGAGGTTGTGGGCTTTAACCTGGAAGAAACCAAATCTGAACGCCGCCAAACCCAACTGGTGCGGATTTTACGGGCGCTTGCCCGTCCGGATATTTTTGAATATGAAACCAAAGATACGATTGTTACCCATCCAATTTGGGTGGGCTGCCCGGAAGAGGATTTGCCCCTTCCGGAACACAATGTTTTCGAATCGTATATTGTGGTTGAACCGGCTTGTGCAAACCCCCGTGAGACCATTATGGTCCGGGGCTATAATTTCACACCCAATGTGACCGGGCCGGTGAATTTTATTCCTCCCAGTGAAGTGGTCATTCAGTTGGGTAGGGTGCAAACCGATTCGGCTGGAAATTTTGAGGTGGAAGTCACCCTGCCCAATCGCCAGCCGCTGCCAGAGCCTCAAACTATCCAGGCGATTTTGCGAGAAAATGTCGGGCTGCCCAAACTGACCCGAACCGCCCATGAAACCTGGGATAAGATTGTGGAGACGGTGTTCATGGCATTGCTGGCCACGGTTATTGGCACGATTTTTGCCATTCCGGTCAGTTTTTTTGCGGCGCGCAACCTGATGAAGGATGTTACCAGCCCTTTGGCCAGTGCTTCCTTGGTCATTTTGGGGTGGCCGGTGGGCATTTGGGTCGGACGCATCCTGGCCCAATGGCTTACGCAAATCACCACCTCACTTGGCTCAAATTTCATATTGGTTTTGGGTGGAATGATTGTCACCCTGGTTCTGGTTTGGCTCATTACCCGCTATGCCATACCCGAAAGTGAAGATAAAGCCCCCACCATGAAAGACCGGCTGCTCAACGCTGTTGTTCTGATTTCTACCGTTTTTCTCACGGCGTTGGCAGTTTTGTTCGCCGGCATCGCACTTACCCAGGCTGGTGGTTGGCTGGTTTCTAAAATGCAGTCCTATCTCTTCCTGGCAACCTTCGTTGAAGACCTGGGGGAACTGGTTGTTTCGATGGTTGGAGCCGTTTTGGTGTTGGCAGCAGGTGCATACGTGGGCAGCCTGGGTGGCCAGCTGGGACAAACCTTGTCCGAACGGCTTCCTCGCCAGACGGTCCGGCTGATGAATTTTCCGCTTTCGATTGTTTCTATGGCAGTCCTTTTTTGGCTGATTGGAGCGGGCCTGCACTGGCTTTACCAATTTTCCAACCCGCTCTATTTCCCCTATGGGCCGCTGGCTTTGGGTGCGGTTATTGGGTTGGTGATTGCCATCCAAACCTGGCGTAAAGATGTGGTTTCAGTGGGGTTATCGGTCTATTACGTGGTTCGGACCTTTTTAAATGCCCTCCGCTCGATTGAAGCCCTGATTATGGTGATTGTGTTTGCGGTTTGGGTGGGCATTGGCCCGTTCGCGGGGGTGCTTGCCCTCTCCCTTCACACCATTGCTTCGCTGGCCAAGCTTTACTCCGAGCAGGTTGAAAGCATTATGGCGGGTCCTTTGGAAGCCATCAAGGCCACCGGGGCAACCCGTTTGCAAACCATCATCTATGCAGTGATTCCTCAAATTGTTCCACCCTACATTGCCTTTACGGTGTATCGTTGGGATATCAATGTGCGTATGTCTACCATTATCGGTTTCGCAGGTGGCGGCGGCATTGGCTTTTTGCTGCAGCAGAACATTAACTTGCTCAACTACCGGGCAGCCAGCGCTCAGATGTTGGCGATTGCGATTGTTGTTGCGACCATGGATTACATCAGTTCGGTCCTGCGCGAGCGGGTTGTCTGAACCGGTGGGTGTTTCTGTTTGACCGAATTCGGATGCCCTGGATGGTGTGGTTGAAAGCCTTGCGATCCAGGGCATCCAGGATTTTGACCTTGGCATGAGGGAAGTACTTTCCCTGGCTTTGGGATGATTCTAAAAAAAATTAACCCTCCTGTCATCTTGTCGGGTTAAAATCTGGATTATGTTTTCCAAAAGCATTCGTTGGATCTTTGCATTTTTGTTCAATGTAACCAGGTTTGGTCTCTTGGCGTTGGTTGCTGCACGGTTGATCACTGCCTTTAACGCTCACCCCCGGCTGTTCACGCTGGAGGATGTGCCTTCCAGCCCGGTTGGGGTGGTTTTTGGGGCAGGTCTGCGCCGGGATGGAACGCCTACAACTGTGCTGCGAGAAAGGGTCGCGGTTGCCGTAGACCTGTATCATGCTGGCAAGGTAGACCGGCTGCTGATGACAGGCAGTGTCAGTGGTGAATTTTACAACGAACCCGACTCCATGACCCGTTATGCAATCCAATTGGGAGTGCCGCCCGAAGCGATTCTGCAAGATTATGCTGGCAACAGCACCCAGGAAAGTTGTTTGCGCCTGCACTCCGAGTTTGGTGTTGAAAACGCCATCCTGGTCACCCAGTCGTTTCACCTCCCACGGGCCCTGTACCTTTGCGACCAATACGGCGTTTCAGCCTCTGGGGTTCCGGCAAAAATGTTTAATTACCGAACTTCAACGCTGGTGATTTGGAATGTGCGGGAAAGCGTAGCGACCCTGGCAATGTTCTGGTTGGTGCATTTTGCCCAACCAGAACTGCCCAAAAGAGTGTTTTGATCCGGAGGAAAAATATGGAACGGACCCAAGCCCTTGCGTTTGTGCGGCAATATGTGAAAAACGAAAGCCTGGTCCGGCACATGCTGGCGGTTGAGGCCGCCATGCGCTGGTATGCCGATAAAATGGCGCCAGAAGATGTGGAAGCCTGGGGGCTGGTAGGCTTGCTGCATGATTTTGATTGGGAAATTCACCCTACCCTGGAGCAGCACCCCCAGGCTGGCGCGCCCATCTTACGGGCTGCTGGTTTACCTGAAGACCTGATCGAGACGATCCTCAGCCATGCAGACCATACGGGGGTGCCTCGCACCAGGCTCGTGGACAAAGCCCTGTTTGCCTGTGATGAAATTACAGGCCTTGTGACGGCGGTTGCCCTGGTTCGTCCATCCCGCTCCATCTTAGATATGACCTATCAATCGGTTAAGAAAAAATGGAAAGATCGTGCCTTTGCTGCAGGGGCTAACCGGGATGATATTGCCAACGGTGCCAAAGAATTTGGGGTTGACCTTTGGGAGCATGTGGCGAATGTGATTGAAGCCATGCAGCGGATTGCCCCAGACTTGGGGCTGGTTGGCAGCCCTGCAGAAGCTTAAAGGATTTGAAAAAAAATCCGGAGAAAATGGCGTCAACCCCGAGGAAACGATCCAAGGGAATTTTCTTCTTATCTTAGGTTGGATGAAGCAAAATACCCACCTTAAAAGTGACTGTCAACTGAATGATCTTTTCGAAATATCGAATTGACATCTGGACTTCGATGCAATTATCCTTAGATTAAACTGGTCCCAAAAATTCTTGTTTTTTGTGCTATAAATAATACAGGCGCAAATCCAATGTGATGTTTGAAATTTTCTTGCCCCAGGTAGGAGGTGCTTTGTATGGAGCTTTCCGGAAAAGGGTTTTATGTCTGGCAAATTGAACAGTGCGAAAATGGGGATGTAGAGAAGATTGCCCAGCTTGCCTCACAGGCCAACCTGGCCTTTGTGATGGTCAAAGTTGCCGATGGCAAATTTGAGTATTTCAAAAATAAAGCCAAGTTGGCCCCCCTGGTTGCGGCTTTGCGTTCCCGTGGAATTTCTCCCTGGGGCTGGCAGTACATTTATGGTGTCGAACCCGCTGCAGAGGCCAGGATTGCGGCGCAGCAGGTAAAAAACCTGGGTCTGGATGGGTTTGTAGTCAACGCCGAGGGTGAGTTTAAACAGCCTGGCAAAGCGGAAGCCGCCAGGACCTACCTGTATACGCTTGGTCGGGAACTGCCCAATACCCCACTTGCCCTCAGTTCTTACCGTTTTCCTTCATACCACCCCCAATTCCCCTGGCGTGAATTTTTGGATGTGGTGGACTTAAATTTTCCCCAGGTCTATTGGCAGGGCGCCCACAACCCTCGTATCCAACTTCAACAGTCCATTCGAGAGTTTAACGGGATGTTCCCGTATCGCCCGGTGATCCCTACCGGAGCTGCTTATTCTGAGCACAATTGGACCCCAACCACCGCAGATTTGGAGGGGTTTTTGCAAGCGGCCCGCGATTTCAAACTGCCCGCCGTCAGCTTTTGGGAATGGGCAGCAGCCCGTAAACACCAACTTTGGGACACGATTGCCCAGTTCAATTGGCCTCCCGTCAACCCCCAGCCCAAGGACATTGTCGAACGCCTGGTGGCTGCCCTCAACACCCGCAATCCGGATGAGGTGATCAAGTTTTATGCTGCCAATGCGGCGCTGGTTAACCCATCTCAATCGGTGCAGGGGCTGGCAGACATCCGGGCCTGGTATCAACGTCTTTTTACCGTGCTGATGCCCCAGGTTCAGTTTACATTAACCGGGTATTCGGGAACCGGAACCAATCGTCACTTTACCTGGACTGCCGTATCCTCTGCCGGTAGTGTTCTTAATGGCAACGACACTTTTAGTACAATCAACCAGCAGATTGTTTACCATTTCTCATATTTTTCGATTGCCTGAAAGGCAGAAGGTGCAGATACCATGGCAGATCGAGTCTTAGGAACTGACGTCTCTCACTGGCAGGGCAGCATCAACTGGGGCCGTATGGCCGGAGCGGCCATCAAGTTTGCGTTTATTAAAGCCACCCAGGCAGATAATATCACCGACGCCCGTTTTGCGGCCAATTGGCGCAGTGCTGCCCAGGTGGGCATTTTGCGCGGAGCGTATCATTTTTATATGCCCAACACCCCCCCAGCCTCCCAGGCCCAGTTTTTTTTCAATGCGCTCCAGTCCACCGGCGCTTTGGGCGAACTGCCGCCCGTGTTGGATGTGGAACACCATCCCAACTCAGACCGTAAACCCCTTTTACAAGGTCCGATTTTAGACACCCTTAACGAAATTGAACGCCTGTTTGGCCGCCGCCCCATCATCTATACAGCCAGGGGTGTTTGGAACCAGATTGGCGAGGTGCCCTGGGCAGAGCAATATCCCCTTTGGATTGCCCAATATCCTTACACGGCCTGGTCGAACGGGGTGATTTCATACACCATGAACAACCAGCCTGTGCTGCCAAAAAGCTGGAAAAAATGGCTTTTCTGGCAGTTCTCTGAAAAGGCCCCTGGGGTGAATTACGGTGTCGGCAGTAAATTCATGGATATCAACGTTTTCCAGGGCAGTGAAGCGGCATTAAGGGAGCTTGCTGCTGCACCCCCCGCTGCCGGTTCCCAGCCCGGATCGGGCAGCCAACCCGTCCAACCCGCGCGGGATATTGTGGAACGTTGGGTTGAGGCCCTCAACACACGCATGGTTACCACGGCTGGGGCTTTGTACTCGCCCTCGGCAGTGCATGTCACTGCACTGGGTACGGTTCAGGGCCGCCCAGCGATCCAAACCCGGCTTCAAATTTTGTTGTCCCAGGTTTCGCCCCGGACGGGTCTTCAGCTGACTGGTTTTACGGGCGTCGGAAATTCACGCAGCTTTACCTGGACCGCTCAAAACAACCAGGGTCAGACCATTTCTGGAAACGATACCCTCGGCCTGCAAGATAACCAGATTGTCTACCACTTTTCTTCTTACATGTACCAGTAAACCCTACTCTCTTTTTGAGAACAAAACAACGCCCCTGGCTGCATTGCAAGCGCCAGGGGCGTTGTTGTTGGTGATAACGGTTAAATGAGCGATTTACCCGCTTTTTTTCCTGATTTGACCGGGTTTTTTCTCACCGGGCTTGGCGGTTTCATCCGGGTCTGGTTTTTTCTGAGCCTCGGTTTTTGCCGGGGTCTTTCTTGTCCCCGTGCCCTTTTTTGGCGCAGCCATATCAGGCAGCTGCATCAAAGCGGGTTGGCTGGGGGTTTTTTTGGCGGGTTTTTTCTCTTCAGGGGCAGGTGAAGCCCCAGATGTGTTTTGGGGTTGGTTTGTTGGGGCTACCCTGCCTTTCGGGGTTTTGGTTTCGGGTGTGGATATTTTTGCAGCCTGAGGGGTTTTAGCAGGCCTGGCATCCGGCGTGGCTGCTTTAACGGCCTGGGTGGATTTGGTGGTTTTTTTGCTGCTGGGGGCAGAGCCCTTTGCGGTTTTGGTTTTGCCCGATCGGGGTGCGGCCTCTACTTTTGCGGCTTTCGGGGAAGGCATTGGGCCGGGTTTTTCCGGGGCTGGTTCTTCTGGCGTTTTCACGGTTTCAGACCCGGCGGGTTTGGTTTTTTTGACAGCCTGGGGCTTTACTTGGGCTGTTCCGGGGCGCTCGTGGCTTTCCAGAACGGTCAGCCGGGTTATGTAATTACCACTCTTCAAATCTACGATGTTTTGGCCATTGGCAGGCCGGCTGCGCAGTGGGGCATCGTCAAAGCGAATGGCTTTGGCGGTTAGCTGGTCCAGGTGCAGAATTGCCCGGGTGGTTGGGCTGCCGATGCCCATGCCTGCCAGGGGGTTGCGAGGAGGTACTTTCCATGCCTGCACACCCTGTCCATAGCGACCCTGCATTGGGAATTCACTTTCTTTAACTCGTTTTGCCTGCCCATCGGTTCGCACCAACAAAATATCGCCCTTTTGGGGCAGGGTAGCGCATCCGACAACCATATCGCTGACTTGCAGCTTAATGCCCATCACCCCGGCTGCAACCAGGCCCATCGGCCGGACCTCTTCTTCATTGAAGCGGATGCCCATGCCCTGGGATGTTACCATCAGGATTTCTTTTTTGCCATCTGTAACCATCACCCAACCGAGCCGGTCACCTTCGTTTACTTTCACCAGAGTAAAGGACTGGGCGGTTGGGCCAGGCAGTTCTTCAAGCGGGCTTTTCTTGACCATGCCTCCCTGGGTTGCGCTAAAAACAAACCAGCCTTCCGGTATTTGTTCTTTTGGGGGCAGGTTTAATACAGCGGCGAGGCTGTCTTTTGGGGTCAGCGGACAGACCCGGTGGAACTCGATTCCGTCACCGGGGGTTTCGGTTTGAGGCAGGGTATGTACGGCTACTGCGGCGGTTTTACCATCCGTTGAAACCAGGTAAATGGTGTCTCGGGTGTAGGCCTGAAGCAGCCATGCTGGGGCGGCTCTTCCGCTTAAGCGCGGTGGGTTTTCGTCCAGGGTGCGCGAAACGAGTCCTTCAGGCGTGATGGATATCCACACCTTATGGTCGGGGGTCAGGTCTGAGGCGGTGAGCAAGGCGGATTTTGACTCGCCGGCGTTAAGCGCCACAATTAATGTGCGCCGGCGGTCGCCATAGGCCTCTCGAATGGTGGTTAGCTCCCCGGCAATCACTTCGCGCATTTTCTGGGGGGAGCTGAGGATGGATTCCAGGTCTTTAATAATTTGCAGAACCTCTTTATATTCCGCTTCGATTTTTTGGCGTTCAAGCGAAGCCAGACGCCGCAGCGGCATGTTCAAAATGGCATTGGCCTGGATTTCGCTCAGTTTAAACCGCTTTATCAAACGTTCTCGGGCGGTTTCTGCGTCTGGTGAGCGCCGGATAAGGGTAATGATTTCATCCAGGTTGGCCAGGGCAATCCGCAGCCCTTCGAGCACGTGGGCTCGCTCCCGGGCTTTTTCCAGATCGTACTCGCTGCGCAGCCGTACAACCTCTAAACGATGTTCAAGGAAAACCCGCAGCGCCTGTTTGAGGCTTAACATGCGGGGTTCGCCGTTTACCAGGGCCAGGGTAATGATGCCAAAAGTGCTGCGCATCGGTGTTCGTTTGTATAGGTCTCGCAGAACGGATTCAGGGTCATCGGTTTTGCTGAGCTCAATGACGATGCGCATGCCTTCGCGATCGGACTCATCGCGCAAATCTGAAATTCCTTCCAGCTTTCCTTCGCGGATCAGATCTGCGATGCGCTCGATGAGCGCGGCTTTGTTGGTCATATAAGGCAGTTCGTTGACGATGATGCGTTTTTTGCCGCGCCCCATATCTTCCATGTGGGCTTTGGCCTGGACGGTAATTGTGCCACGGCCGGTACCGTAGGCGCTCTTTAAACCCCCACTTTCGCTTTCATCCAGGATAATCCCACCGGTGGGGAAGTCGGGTCCTTTGATGAATTTCATTAACTGGTCAACGTCAATATCGTCCTGTTTTTCCCAGTGGTTGAGCATATATTTCAAAGCGTCCACCACTTCGGCCAGGTTGTGAGGGGGGATGTTGGTGGACATACCAACCGCAATTCCCATTGCGCCGTTAACCAACAGGTTGGGAATGGCGCTGGGCAGCACGGTGGGTTCTTTCAGTGTGCTGTCGAAGTTTTCAATGAAGGAAACTGTGTTCTTGTGTAAATCGGTCAGAATGTCAACCGCGGGCGCCGCCAGACGGGCCTCGGTGTAGCGCATGGCAGCGGGTGGGTCACCATCAATCGAGCCGAAGTTGCCTTGCCCTTCCACCAGGGGATAGCGCATGGAGAATTCCTGAGCCATGCGTGCCATGGCTTCGTACACCGCAGCATCCCCATGGGGGTGATATTTGCCCAATACCTCGCCTACAATTCTTGCCGATTTTTTAAAAGATGCATCCGGGCGCAGGCCCATGTCGTACATGGCGTACAAGATTCGGCGGTGGACGGGTTTCAGCCCATCGCGGGCATCGGGCAGCGCCCGGGCTACGATTGTGCTCATGGCATAATCGAGGTACGACTGCTGCATTTCCTTGTCAATATCAATTTTTCGAATTAATCCAACTTCCATCAAGGTCTCTCCAGAATAGAATATAAGTTCTACTATAAATCCATCATACGCCGCTCTTGATTGCAAGTCAAGGGGTGAAATGTGGGTTCAGGGTTGGGCAGGCGGGTTTGCTGCCCGTCTGACAATTCTCCTATTTTCTCTCCATGGCATTAGGCCAGGGTTGAGGGCCGGTGCCCGGCTGTTTCGAACTCGGAAAAGGCCGGGCTGTCAATTTGCACCAAAGTTTGGGTATTTTATCACGGCTTGGGCAGAGGGCTAAAAAAAACACCCCAAAGTGTGCCTTTGGGGTGTTTTGGGTGGTTCTTGGGTTTTAAAGATTGAGATCAGTCGTCAAATTGGTAGCCGTTGCCATCCAGGTCGAAGTCGTCATCGTACTTGAAAGTTTCTGTGATGTTGGCAGGCAGGTCCTCTTCGGCTTCGGGTTCTTCCATTGAGGCATGCATTTCGTGGCTGGCGTAGCCAGTTCCGGCTGGGATGAGCTTTCCGATAATGACGTTTTCTTTCAACCCGAAGAGCGGGTCTTCCAGGTTGGCCATGGCTGCACCGGCAAGCACTTTGATGGTGTGCTGGAAGGAGGCTGCAGAAAGGAACGAATCGGTGCTGAGGGAGGCCTTGGTCACACCCAGGAGGGCATCCAGGTACTTGGCCGGGGCTTTACCCTGACTGAGCAGCTGTTCGTTCATCCGCCGCAGTTCGAGGCGGTCCACATAGTCTCCAGGCAAGTATCCGGTGTCTCCTGCTCGTGCAACCTGGGCGCGAGACATCATCTTGCGGATAATGATTTCAAAGTGTTTGTCGTGAATGTTCTGGCCCTGGGCACGGTAAACCAGTTGAACTTCGGTCAGCAGGTAAAGCTGGCAGGCTTCACGGCCCAAAATCCGCAGGATTTTATGGGGGTTGAGTGGGCCTTCAGTCAGTGGCTGACCGGCCTGGATGGTGTCACCCGTGCGAATCAGCAGACGGGCGTTGCTGGGAATGTCGTATTCCTGGGTGTCTTGCACTTCGTAGGAGACGAAAACTTTTTTGCCTTCAATGCGAACCCGGCCAGCTTTTTGTGCAGTCACCCGGGCGTCACCCAGGGTGGCAATCACATCCCCTTCGGATACTTCGCCTTCGTCCTGGACAGTGATGGCCCAATCTTCGGGCAGGTCGTATTCTTCGTGGGCCATTTCACTGTGTTTTACGATGACGGTGCGCAGGTCGCTGTAGCGATCGGACTGCACCACTTCTGCTTGGCCTGTAATTTCCGAGACCACTGCCTCACCCTTAGGCATGCGGCGTGCTTCCATCAGTTCTTCCACGCGGGGCAAACCAGTGGTGATGTCGCCACCAGCGGCGACACCGCCGGTGTGGAAGGTGCGCAGCGTCAGCTGGGTGCCGGGCTCCCCAATGGATTGGGCGGCCACAATGCCAACAGCGGAGCCAATGTCCACCAGCCGGCCGCGACCGAGGTCGAGGCCGTAGCAGTTGGCACAAATGCCCCGAGTTAATTCACAGGTGAGTGGGGAACGAACCTTAAGCTGGTCAATTTTGCTGTTGGCGATTTTGCGCACCTGTTCGTGGTCCAGGATTTCATTGCGTTCCACCAACAGTTCGCCAGTTTGCGGGTCAAAGATGCGCTCGGCAGCGAGCCGGCCATAAATGCGGGTGCCCAAGGATTGGCCCGCTACGTTGTCGCTGCGGCGAATCGTGATACCATCCTCGGTTCCACAGTCGATCTCGCGAACAATGACATCCTGGGCAATATCAACCAGGCGGCGGGTGAGGTAGCCTGCATCTGCGGTGCGCAGCGCGGTGTCTGCAAGACCTTTGCGGGAGCCGTGTGTGGAGATGAAGTATTCCAGTGCCGTCAGGCCTTCGCGGTAGTTCGAGCGGATGGGGAGCGGAATGATGCGCCCGGAGGGGTCGGCAACCATGCCTTTCATACCGGCCAGCTGGGAAATGGTGGTGAAGCCACCTTTGGTCGCGCCGGAGTTGGCCATGGTGGCCAGGTTGCCCATCGGGTCCATGCGCCGCTGAACAGCACCAGAAACCAGGGAATTGGAGTTTTGCCAGATTTCAATGACTCTGGAGTTTTGTTCTTGTTCCGTTAGCAAGCCGCGGCGGTAGTCGCGGGTCACCACTTCCACTTCTTTCAGGGCATCGTCAATAATGACCTGCTTTTCTTCTGGAATGGTGATATCGGCAATGGCGATGGTGGTCCCAGAGCGGGTGGCGTACGTGAACCCAATGTCCTTGAGCTGGTCAGCCACCTGGGTGGTTACACTCTCACCACAGATTTCGTAAATCTGGGCAATCAGGTCTTTTACCCCGCCTTTGTCCAGAACTTCGTTTACGAATTGAATTTCTTCGGGCAGAATGCGGTTGAACAGTACACGGCCAACGGTGGTTGCAATCATGTGTTCTTCAGGTTGGCTGAGGCGGTTATTTTGGTCATCGTACCAGGTTTTGGTTTTGACTTTGATCTTGGCGTGGATATGAACTTTGGCCAGTTCATAAGCCAATTCAACCTCGTTGAGGTTGGCAAAGGTATAACCATCTCCGGGGTAGGTGCGCGGGTCTTCAATGGTCAGGTAGTACACACCCAACACCATATCTTTGGAAGGGGCAACAATCGGTTCGCCATCGGCTGGTTTCAGCAGGTTGCGGGAAGAAAGCATCAGGTTGCGGGCTTCCCAAACGGCTTTCTGGGATAGTGGTACGTGGACAGCCATCTGGTCGCCGTCAAAGTCGGCGTTGAAGGCGGTGGTCACGAGCGGGTGGAGCTGGATGGCATTGCCTTCAATCAAGATCGGTTCAAACGCCTGGATGCCCAGGCGGTGCAGGGTGGGGGCACGGTTCAGCAGAACCGGGCGTTCTTTAATCACCTCTTCCAGCACCTCCCAAACTTCAGGGCGGTTGCGTTCAATAAAGCGCTTGGCACCTTTGACATTGGCGGCATAATTGTGTTTCACCAGGCGGGAAATCACAAATGGGCGGAACAGTTCGAGGGCCATGGTTTTGGGCAAGCCGCATTGGTAGAGTTTGAGCTGGGCGCCAACAACGATGACGGAGCGCCCGGAGTAGTCTACGCGTTTGCCCAGCAGGTTGCGGCGGAAGCGGCCCTTTTTGCCTTTGAGCATGTCGCTCAAGGACTTCAATTCACGGCGGCCACGGCGAGATAGGGCTTTACCCCGGTGCGAGTTGTCAATCAACGAGTCTACGGCCTCTTGCAGCATGCGTTTTTCGTTGCGGACAATGACATCCGGTGCGCCCAATTCCAGCAGCCTTTTCAAGCGGTTGTTGCGGTTAATGACGCGGCGGTACAGGTCGTTCAGGTCGGAAGTGGCAAAGCGGCCGCCATCCAGCTGAACCATCGGCCGGACTTCTGGTGGAATAACCGGTAGTACCGATAAAATCATCCATTCTGGGCGATTGCCCGAGCGGCGCAGCGATTCTACCACCTGCAGGCGCTTGGTGGCTTTCTTGCGTTTCTGGCGGCTGCGGGTGGTGCGGGCTTCGTGCCACAGTTCTTCCGACAGTTTGTCCAGGTCCAGGCGGCGCAGAATGTCATGAAATGCTTCGGCGCCCATGTCTGCCCGGAATACCTGCCCCCAACGGGAGCGAAGTTCGCGGTAGCGGTGTTCGCCGATGAACGTCAACGGGCGCAGGTCCAGCAGTTCATTCCTCTGGGCCATGATTTCAGAACGGGCAGAGCCGGCCTGGTCATCCAGTTCCCCGCGCAGTTTTTCCATGGCGAGGTCTACCTCTGCCCGGATTTTCTCGATGGACATTTTTACTTTTTCAGCTTCGCGCTGCTTTTGGCCTTGCAGTTCCTTTTCCAGGTTGTCCAGGGCCTCTTTAACCACTTTTTGCACCCGGACAATGTGCTGGCTGGTGATGGGTTCGTTGGCTTCGGCGATGACATCATTGGTTCCAGTGAACACCATGGCTTTGCGGAGGGATTGGCCGGATTTCTCGCGCAGCTCATTTTCCAGCCGCTGGCCTTCCAGCATGACCGGATTGAGCTTGGTGGCGATTTCTTCTTCGTAACGGGCGCTGATCTCTTCAATTTGCAATTCGAATTCGGCTATTTTCTGATCGCGCATGGTTTTGAGTTCCGCGATTTTCGCGTTGATCCGATCGCCCTGTTCGCGTTCGCTCTTTTCCAGATCTTCTTCGAGGCGTTTGAGGGCTTTTTGACGGGCTTCCTCATCCACATAGGTCACGACATATTGTGCGAAGTACAAAACCCGTTCGAGGTTGCGCCGCGAAATATCCAGGAGCATGCCCATGTAGGAGGGAACCCGGCGGGTGTACCAGACATGGGCAACGGGGGCTGCCAGTTCGATATGGCCCATCCGTTCACGCCGGACGGCTGAACGGGTGACTTCCACGCCGCATTTATCGCAGATGATCCCTTTGTAACGAATGTTTTTGTACTTACCGCAGTAGCACTGCCAGTCGCGGGTTGGCCCAAAGATGGCCTCACAAAACAGGCCGTCTTTCTCCGGGCGTAAACGCCGGTAGTTGATGGTCTCAGGTTTTAACACCTCGCCATACGACCAACTCCGGATGACATCTGGCGATGCCAGGCTGATTCGAAGTGCGGTTAAGTCTTTTGTTTCCACTGTGCGGCCTCCTATTGGATAAATCAAAACCTCATAAGAAACAGACAAAGCAAGCGCGTGAGAATTTTCCTCTCATGCGCTCGCTTGGAGTCCTAATCAATGCGTTCTTGCATCTTGAGTAATTATACGAAGGTTTGGGCCTTGCGTCAAGATATCCATTCTGATTGCACGATATTGGCTTTAAGATGGTGCGGGTCATTACTTGCTAATTTTGTTTGTTTTTGATGATGGCAGCGAAAACCAGCAAAATCCAGCATACGAAAAGCGATGTTACCAAGTAGGCGAGAAGGAGTATCCCTGAATATACAATTGTGCTGACCATCTCGCGAATTTTTGATAAACCAGCTCCCAACAAGAGGATTTCCAGGATCAGGGCGAGCGGAATCGTGCCCGCGGAAATCCAAAAAAAGTGGCCTGGTTTCAGAGATAACGCAAGCCTGGAATCCAACCGAATTGCAAAAATCCCTACTGCAAATGGAATAGGTATCCCAACAAACAAGGCGATTAACATCCAATTCCAGAACAGTGTAAGTGCAACAAAAAAAATAAATATGGCGAAATGGCTTACCAATCCACCCAAAATCGCGCTGGATTTGGGGTCAAATATCGTGTTTGGTTGCTTCATCGTCACATCTTCGTTGGGTTCATGGATGTTTTGAAAACGCAATTAACAACCCATTTTTAGGGCGGGGGAAAGGTACCCAGGTGTAGCTCATGTCCTGGCCGGGGGTGAGGGTCCAGGCGTAATCGCTGAGCAGCAGGGCAAGCATCAGGCGCATTTCTGCCATCGCGAAGTTCATTCCGAGGCACAGGCGCGGTCCACCACCAAAGGGGATGAAGCTGTATGGACGGTGTTTGTGTTCTTCCCGGCCTGGCAGCCAGCGTTCCGGGTCGAAGGCTTCCGGGTGGCTCCAGATATCCGGGTTGGTGTGTGTCCCGGCAATTTCCAGGCGCACTGTCCAACCTTGGGGGATGCGAAAGCCTTTGTATTCCATTTCATGCAGCATGGTGCGGAAGGTGCCCGAAACCGGGGCGATGAAGCGCATGGATTCGTTGAGTACGGCGTTGAGATAGGGCAGGTCGCGCACGGTTTCCAGGTCAATGGGGCGGCTCAGTTTTGGACTGGCCAATTCCTGCCGGGCGGCGTTCACCACGTCCTGGCGTTCGGCCAGGGTTTTCATCAGGTTTACCATCACCGTCACTGTGGTATCGTGCCCGGCAAAAAGCTGGTTGTGCAGTTCGTGGACAATGGCCTCCTGCGGTAGGGGCTGGCCGGTTTCATCGCGCACTCCGAGAAGTGATCCAAGGATATCGTTGGGTTGTTGGGCAAGCCTGCGCCGTTCGGTCACAATGTGGTTAATGGCAACGAGCAGGGCATTTTTGGCGCGCAGCGCCTTGCCAAAGGTGGTGAACGGCAGGTTGACAGGCGGCGCAGAGATGCCCGCCGTCCAGGCGCGAAACAGGCGGCTCAGATAGGGAATGTTCACATGGTGATTGTCCCCCAGCAGCAGCTTAACAATGATTTCAAATACCAGTTCCTGCATGGCAAAGAGCAGGGCAAATGGCTTTGGCTGGTCTGCCCACCGGTCAAAATGGGCCTGGCTGGTGTGGTAAATTGTGTCTCCAAAGACGCGCATCGCGCTGTGCCGAAAGTGCGGCATGAGTAAGGCGCGGCGTTCGCTGTGGGCCTGCCCGGTGAGCATGGCTGTGCTGAACTCGCCCAACAGGCGGGCTGTTGCTTTATTCCACTTATTTTGGAGGTATTTGCTCTCGCCAGCAAAAATCCACTGGTTGGCATCTGCATCGGTGAGGATGATGGTTGGTGCGCCAATCAGGTGGGTTTTGAAAATATCGCCATACTTCCGGCGGCGCTCCAGCACGAAGCCAGCCGGGTCGAGGGCAAATGGGATGGTTTCCCCGGCAATGGGCAGGCCCAACTCGCCGGGTGGGAGGGGAAGTTCTGGAGGTTGAGCCATAAAAACTCCTTTTATGGCAACTATTATAACCCCCGATTTCCGGCCTTTGATGAACGCTGTGATGTCTCTCTGAGCTACATTAAAACTGCCGGCTTCCGGCTTGGTGGTTCGGTTTTTACAGTATAATTTCACCCGAAGTGATGATGATGTCCATTTTTGTTGATGAGTAATTCCCTTAAGCCTTATGAAAACATCTGATAAGCCCGACCGTCCTCCAGTTTTTCGTATCGAGGTGGATTCGTCTCTCCATTTACGCAGTGCGGGGGTTCTATCCCAGCTTTCCGGGCTGGGTGTGATGGTGCCTCTGCACTTAAAAATTACCGATTTGTACTTTATTGAAGGATGGTTGGACGAAAAAGCCCTTCGCACAATCGCCAAAACGTTGATCTGCGACCCTGTTACCGAGACATATCGTTGGAAACAACTGAACGGGAACAGGGTCGCTTCTTTATTGCCTGATGGCAGCCTGGCCGTTGAGGTTTCTTTCCGGCCTGGGGTGACGGACACGGTCGCGGTAGAACTGCTTCATGCCGCCCGGCGGGTTGGCCTGGCCGGTATCCAGGGAGCAGCCACCGGCATCCGCTATGTGTTCTCGCCCGTTGCGCAAACCCAGGTGACGCCGGAATTGGTAACCCATATCGCGCGCAACCTCCTGGTAAATGCCACCATTCAACATTATTCGTTGGGTGAACTGTCGCCGGTTTTCCTGCATCCCGAGGTGGATATTCAGCCCCCTGAACGCATTCCCCTGGCCGGGCTTTCTCAAAAAGAACTGGAGGCAATCAGTGCCAGGCGCCGGTTGGCATTGGATGGTAGGGAGATGCTGGCCATCCAGGCTTATTTCGGGTTGGAAAACCGCATCCCAACCGACGCTGAGTTGGAAACGATTGCGCAAACCTGGTCGGAACACTGCATTCATAAAACCTTTAAAGCGCGGATAGACGTTGCCGGGGAGCCTACCTCTGTGGATGGCTTGCTCAAAACCTACCTGCGTTCGGCAACCCAAAAAATTGGTGCGCCCTGGGTGCGTTCTGCTTTTGTGGACAACGCGGGTGTGATTGCTTTCGACGATCAATATGACCTTTCTTTTAAAGTTGAAACCCACAACCACCCTTCGGCGATTGAGCCTTTCGGAGGTGCCAATACCGGGGTAGGTGGGGTTGTTCGCGATATTTTGGGAGTTTCCCACCGGCCGATTGCCGCCACAGATGTGCTCTGCTTTGGCCCTGCCGGAACGCCGCTTTCCAGCCTGCCCCAGGGTGTTTTGCACCCCCAAAGAATTCGCGCGGGGGTGGTGGCGGGTGTGGAAGATTATGGCAATAAACTTGGGCTGCCCACCGTGAACGGGGCAGTGCTGTACCATCCCGGCTACACGGCCAATCCACTGGTTTACTGCGGCTGTGTGGGGTTGGGGCCGCGCGATTCACACCCCCGCACCCCACAGCCCGGCGACCGCATCATCGTCCTGGGTGGACGAACCGGGCGTGATGGTTTGAGAGGGGCCACTTTCTCCAGCCTGGCCATGGATGCCCAGACGGGTGAAGTGGCCGGGGCGTCGGTTCAGATTGGCGACCCAGTCACCGAAAAAGGGTTGATTGAAGTAGTCACGTTGGCGCGCGACCAGGGGCTTTACCATGCCATCACGGACTGCGGCGCGGGAGGTTTGTCCAGCGCTGTGGGTGAAATGAGCGCAGGCCTGGGTGCGAGGGTGGATTTGTCGAAAGTGCTCTTAAAATATGCCGGGCTGCAGCCCTGGGAAATCTGGCTGAGTGAGGCTCAAGAGCGCATGGTGCTGGCGGTTCCCCCGGATTCGGTCAGCGCCCTGGCGGCGTTGTGTGCCGAATTTTGGGTGGAATGGCAGGATATTGGCGTGTTTGTGTCCACCGGGCGGTTGGTGGTGGGCTACCAATCGATTCCGGTAGTGGACCTGGATAACAACTTTTTGCACGATGGCCTACCCAGGATGCAGCTGCAGGCTACCCTGCCCCGGTTCGATCCCACTCAACTGCTGCCAGCGCCGTTTTCTTCTGGTGAGGCTGGCCCGCACAATCTCGAATCGCTTTTGCTGGCACTGCTTGCCCACCCCAACCTGGCCTCCAAAGAAGAAATCATTCGCCGCTACGACCATCATGTTCGCGGCATGACGATTGTGCCGCCGCTTGTCGGTCTAATGGCCGACGGCCCGTCGGATGCTGTTGTGCTCAAGCCGCTTGAAACCGCGGGCTGGCAGGGTTTTACCCTGGCCAATGGCATTAACCCATTTATAGGTGAGTTGGATGCCTATGCCATGGCTTTTTCAGCGGTAGATGAGGCTGTTCGGAATGCTGTGGCGGTTGGTGCCAACCCGGACCGGATTGCCATTCTGGATAACTTCTGTTGGGGAAGCCCGCGCCGTCCTGAAACCCTGGGCTCACTGCTCCAGGCTGCGCGTGGCTGCCATGATGCTGCACTCTATTACAACACCCCGTTTATCTCTGGAAAAGATTCCCTGAACAATGAATATATAGGCTCAGATGGCGAGCGCCATGCCATTCCCGGCACACTCCTGATTTCCAGCATTGCGATCCACCCCGATATTCGCCAGGCAGTCACCATGGACCTCAAAACCCCTGGCAATCTTCTTTGCCTTTTGGGCGACTGGCAGCCAGCCTTGGGCGGCAGCCATGCCTGGATGCTGGCTGCCCCCGCATACTTTGCCGGGCTGCCGCTCTCCCTGCCCCCTGTGCCGGAGAATGCCCTTGCGGTTTATCGGGCATACCACCGGGCGGTACGGGCCGGGTTGGTGCGCTCGGCGCACGATTTGAGCGAAGGTGGCCTGTTGGCCTGTGCTGCCGAAATGGCTATTGCCGGGAGGTTGGGGCTGACCCTTCGCCTGCCTCCAGGCAGCCCGGATGCCCGGTTGTCCCTGTTTGGGGAAACCAACGGATGTTTGTTGGTGGAAATTCCCCCCGAATTTAAGCAGACCTTTGATGAGATGATTAACCCGCCTGGGACTGCCACCCGCCTGCCGTTGCGCTGGGTGGGGGAGGTGACCGCAGAACCCTGGCTGCAGGTGTTCCATCTGCGCCAGTCTGTGGGTTCGCTCTCCCAGGAGGATTTGCAAGCGGCCTGGCGCACGCCTGCCCTGGGGGTTACCCCCGAAAAGGAGGCCTGAATGGGAGCCAAAAGAGTCTTGATTTTGCATGCGCCTGGCACTAACCGGGACGGTGACCTTGCCGAAGCCTTTCGGGTGGTAGGTGCCACCCCAGAGATTGTTTCTCTGGCCGTGTTAAAAGAGTCCCTGCCTGATTGGAGGCGCTACCACCTGATGGCCCTGCCAGGTGGTTTTTCGTATGGTGATGCCCTTGGTGCAGGCCGGTTGTGGGCATTGGATTTGCAAACCTGGTTTCACGAGTTTGTGTCTGCTTTTGTGGCATCTGGGCGGCCGGTCATTGGCATCTGCAACGGTTTCCAGGCTTTGGTGAAAGCGGGCATTTTGCCAGGGAGCGGTGCCTCGGCCACCCTGACGTTCAATGCCTCTGGCCATTTTGAGTGTCGTTGGGTGAGAATGCGGCCCAACCCGGGCAATTCCTCTCCATGGCTCAAGGGACTCGAAACCATCGATTGCCCGGTTGCGCATGGAGAGGGCCGCTTTTTGCTGGCAGAAGAAACAGCCGGGCGGTTTGCCAAAACCCAGGTTGCCTTCCAATATACCGGGGAGACTGGCCGCCTTGCAGGTGGGGCCTATCCTGAGAACCCCAATGGCTCGCCAAACGATATTGCCGGCGTGACAAACGCTGCAGGCAATGTTCTTGGCCTGATGCCCCACCCCGAAGATCACATCCACCCCTACCAATATTTGCGCTGGACCCGACGCAACAAAGGCGCTCCCGGAACGCCTTTGTTTGCCAATGGATTAAGTATCTAAGATGGATTACACCACCTACCTTTCCCCGTTTTCCTGGCGTTATGCCTCAGCAGAGATGCGCGGCCTGTGGAGTGAAACCCACAAACGCCTGCTCTGGCGCCAAATTTGGGCAGCATTGGCCGAAGTTCAAATGGAATTTGGCCTGGTCAGGCCCGAACAGGTGGAAGATATTCGGGCACACTTGGCGGATATTGATATCGAACGTGCCAACGCAATTGAAGCCGAAATCCACCACGATTTGATGGCTGAAGTGCGCACCTTTGCCGAGCAGTGCCCGGTGGGCGGGGGTGTCATCCACCTGGGAATGACCTCGATGGATATTGTTGATAATGCCGACGCCTTGCGGGTGCGCGCCTCGCTTGCCCTGGTTGAAGCCCGGTTGAAATCGGTGTTAAAAATTTTCATTTCGCTGTTGCAATCTTACGCCGGCTTACCTGTGATGGGTTTCACCCACCTGCAGCCGGCTGAACCCACCACATTGGGCTATCGCCTGGCCCAGTCCGCCCAGGATTTACTGGATGACCTTGAAATCATCACCCGGCTGCGGTTAGGTCTGAAAGGCAAGGGCTTAAAGGGTGCGGTGGGTACCAGCGCTTCGTATGCTGCCCTTGTGGGTGACGAAAACCTGGCGCTTTTTGAGCAGCGCCTTTCAGAAAAATTATCACTGCCCTTTTTCCTGGTCGCCAGCCAGACCTACCCGCGCAAGCAGGATTACGCCATTCTCTCCGCCCTGGCGGGAATTGGCGCATCCCTGCATAAATTTGCTTTTGACCTGCGGATTTTGCAATCTCCTCCGTTTGGCGAGCTGGCAGAGCCCTTTAGCAAACACCAGGTTGGCTCATCGGCCATGCCATTCAAGCGTAATCCCATCCAAGCAGAAAAGCTCAATTCGCTGGCTCGCTCTTTGGCGCAAATGCCGCGAATTGCCTGGGATAACGCGGCGCACTCCTTGCTGGAGCGCACGCTGGACGACTCGGCCAACCGGCGCACATTACTCCCCGAAGCCTTCTTAACGACAGATGAATTATTGCTTGTGTCGAGTAAAATTCTGGGAGGGCTGAGGGTGAATGATGCAGCCATGCAGCGCAACCTGCAAACCTACGCCCCCTTTGCAGCGACAGAGCGGGTGTTGATGTCCCTCAGCCGGGCGGGAGCAGACCGCCAGGTTACGCACGAGCGCCTGCGCCGCCATTCTCTCGCCGCCTGGGGGGCTGTGCAGGCTGGCGAGCCAAACCCATTGCTCGAGATGGTCTGCAGCGATGAGCAATTTCTTGCCTGGCTGGCCGAGCCTGACCTCCGGGATCTGATGGTGGCTGCCTACCACCTGGGCGACGCCCCGCAACGCGCTCGCCAGCTGGCGGAGACCATCCGCCAGGCTGTTGGCGAACCTGCCTGATGCACCTGCTTCTGACACCTGCAGGGCTTGTTGTATGATGTATCTATCCGAAAATAGATCAGGTGATCGATTTTGTGGTTTGCGCGGCGTCGCCGCACACACCGCAAAATCGAAACTCCTTATGCAATCTAACCTAACTATTG
>CAZAYY010000004.1:0-256048 GCA_964489525.1 uncultured Anaerolineales bacterium | reverse complement strand
CACCCGCAACGTACCCGAAGGCAACTTCACCCTGACCCACGATGCCGCCAACCGGCTGGTGGGTGTGAGCGGGGCAGCCAGCGCAGCCTTTGTCTATAATGGCGATGGGCAGCGGGTGGTCAGCATCCTGGTTGAGACAACGACTGGCATAACCACCACAACCTTCTACGTTGGCAACCTGTACGAATACCAACAAACCACCAGCCTGACAGGCACGGTGGTCACCGTTCGCAAATACTACTCCGCAGGCAGCGGCCCGCTCGCCATGCGAGTCAACGGCGTGTTGTACTTGATCCTGGGCGATCATTTAGGCTCCACCAGCATCACCACCCACGCCAACGGCCAACTGCACAGCGAGACGAAGTACTGTCACTAAACGCCCTATAATGTACCAGGCATATTTACCCAAAGTGGTTCTTCCGCAATTGTGATACTGTTGGCGAACTCAGGCAAGAGGAGGTTCGGCTACTATCGGCAGGTGAAGCTTGGAAAAAGGTGACTGGCGCGTCGCCGCGAGTTTTTCTCCAGCTAACCAGCGCACAATCCGCACAAGATTGATGGCTATCGCAATCAGCAAGTGCTGTAAATGGGTTTTTGCCAATCCAATATACCGAGTCCTCCGTAGATCGAAGGATCTGACCCCTTGAGATATCGTGCCTTCCACCCCAGCTCGACGAGCATATCGTTCTTTGAAGTCAACCGTCTTTTCGCGTTCTCTTGCAGCTTGCTGAGCCAGAAATTGTCGGTGAGAACGTAAGGTAAGCGTTCGACGGGGGGATTTCTTCGCACGAGTGCATTTGAGACGAAATTGACAAGGAACACAATCTTTTTGCGAGAACTTAATCTTGATGACTTCGAGTTTGCGCGCATCCAAAGCCTCGGTCCAGCTACTACTGGTCTTATTGGCTGGACAAATCGCTACTTGCTGTTGCCAATCCACCTGAAAGTTTTCCGCTGCAAATCCTTCGTCGGCACGGGCTTGCCAGCGGTAATCACCTTTCGCTGGGCCGATTAAATCGATGCCAAATTCATCTTGACTTGCAGCCAGAATGCCTGCATCAATGTATCCTAAATCAACCAAATGCTCTTGCGGAAGTAAATTTTTGGCTTTTAGCGCAGTTTGGACATCCAGGGTCAGTTCACTATCCGGCGTCGTTGCCGGTGTGGTTTCAACATGCGTAATTACGTGTGGAGCATCTTCTGTGCAAGTTTCTGTCAAATGCACTTTGTAGCCCACCCAAGAGGTGCTGCGCTTTTTTGTATTTGTCAAGCGAAAAACCGACCACTTTAATGACGAAAAACCGACCACCAAGGCAGTTGAAAAAATTAGAATTCACTGCCAAAAACCGACCAGTGGACAAAAATTGGCATGGTGATAAAATCGAAATGCTCACCGGAGGATAGGGCAATGCTGAGGAGCAACCTGAGCGCCGAGTGAGCCCCCTTGCCAGGGCAGAGAACCGCATCAAAAAAGATGCTCTCTGCTCTTTTTTCTGCCCTGGCAAAGGGCAAAAAAGCGAAAAACCTGAGCTAGCCATCTCGAAAACGTTCCCGGAAACGAAAAGACTCGCCAATTAATTCCAGAATATGGGCATGGTGAGTAATCCGGTCCAGCAAAGCAGCGGTCAAGCGTTCATCCCCCAACACCTGGACCCAATCGGCAAACTTAAGATTGGTGGTCAGGATAATAGCCAGGCGCTCATACACCTCAGAAAAAAAGGTAAAAAGGGCATGGGCACCTTGGGGGGAAAAAGGAATAAAGCCAAATTCGTCAATAACCAGCAAATCATGTTTAAGAGCTGCTGCGATAAACTTGGGTAACCGGTGTTGGTCCTGGGCCTGAAGCAACTCATTGACCAAGCCAGCTGCGGTCCAGAAGTGCACTTTGCGTCCTTGGCGACAAGCCGCCAGCGCCAGTGCGATGGCTAAATGGGTTTTTCCTAAGCCTGGGTTGCCAAGAAAAACCACTGGTTCCTTTTTGCGAATATATTCACCGCGCGCCAAGTCAAGCAGTTGGGCTTTGTTGAGGGTCGGCACGACCGAGAAATCAAAATCGGCCAGTTCTTTGTGCACCGGGAAGTGGGCATTTTTGATTCTTTTTTGAATTCGGTTCTGGTCACGTTTTTGAATTTCTTGTTCTGCCAGCGCCAACAAATAGCGCGGATAATCCAGGTTGTTGCGGGCAGCATCGGCTGCAAAAGCTTGATAGTTGCGGGCAAAACTGGGTAAACGCAACTGGCGCAAATACGTTTCAAGGAGATCTGCTCTTTCCATAGCGCTACCTCGACGTTAGTAAACGATCATATTGTTGCAGGTTGACAGGCTGATTGCCATATTCGCGCAGTTGGACGAAGTGAGCGTCGTCCAACTTCAGCGGTTTGATTTCAGGATTTTGGATTTGGCGTAAACAAAGCCGAATCCCGTCCAAATGGGGAACGCCCATAGCCAGCGCAGCTTGAATTGCTTGAACAACCTGATCAGGTGGGTATTCTTGGTGTAATTTGAGAATCGTGATAAATTCCTGAACCCCACGCCCGTCTGGCCAACGCATACGCAGTTCTGCAAGGAGTTGGTGATATTCAGCTGGCCAGTTTTTGCGCCAACGTCGGATTGGTTTAGCGTGGTCGAATGCTCCAGGTCGTTTTGCCAATAAACTCAAATAGTGCAGTGGATCCAGAACATCTGTTTCGCGCTCAAAACAACGCGGATGGCGCGCAATGATTTCGTTCGAATACAGAATTTCAACCTGAAATGGATATGCCCGCAGTGCCAATGGCCCGTTGCCATACTCCACTGGAACCGAATAGCGGTTTGTATCGAGTTCCACCTGGCTGTAGCTGTTTGGCTTGGTTGGAAAGCTAACATAAGCAGGATAGAACGCCCCAGGAAGCGGCAAAAATTGGCTTTGTTCATCACTGAGTAAATCTGCCACACTTGCCGGTTGTCCTCGAACCCGACGATGCATATCCTCCTGACACGCTTTCCACAGGATAGTATTCAACTCTTCATAACTGTTGACCGTCAGAAGTGGCGTCATCAGATTGCGTTGAATGTACCCAATGTCGTTTTCGATTCCCCCTTTCTCGTGGCCTTGGGCCGGGTTGCAGTAGTGACTTTCAAACAGGTAATAGCTGCGAAACTTCTTGAAGCTCTCTTGTTCCAGGCGAGTATGCCCACTCAAAATCTTGAAAACCGCCGTTTTCAGGTTGTCGTAGGTCAACCGCTGGGGAATCCCTCCAAAAAAGCGAAAAGCCTGGTTATGTCCTTCAAAAAATGCCTCTTGCTTCTGAAAGGGAAAAGCCATCACAAATCGGGCCTTGGAATAGTTCAGCCGCATTGCAAATAGTTGAACGATGGTGCGCTTTCCTGCCAGCACAACTTCTGCTTCTCCCCAGTCCACTTGTCCATCTTTCCCTGGATCAAACTCCAATGGCAGATATTTCTTGCGGTGTTTTGCCTTACGCCGCTCTCGGCTGACATAATTGTGCACCGCTCCTTCACTCCCAGCATATCCCTCCTTGCGGATGATTTCGTAAATCGTGTGGGCAGTGTAGCGCTGTTTGCGCTTCTGTTGGTCGCTTTCTTTGAGCAGCTCCTCAATTCGCTCCTTATACGGGCCAATCACAGGCGCTGCCCGAGGTTCCTTCAGGTTATACGGTCGCGGTGCTGGTTCTACAATTGCCTTCCGGATTGTGTCTCGATCGTATCCCAGTCTACGGTGTATCCCTCGGATGCTTTGTTTTTCTATGAAATATGCTCGTCTGATTGCTTCGTAATCTTCCACCGTTTTCATCTCCTTGTTTGCCTCCAGGCTATCATGTTACCTGGAGTTTTTCCTCGGTGGTCGGTTTTTCGTTGTGAATTTTTACTGCATGTGGTCGGTTTTTATTTTATAAAATACACTTTTTACTATAATGAGCTTCTTTATCGTAGGGAGTGCTAATCATTAAAGCAGAAGGAGGCAGCTCATCGACGGTGCGCCATCGTAACCGTTCTTCCTGCCAGGTGTAATTTTGGATCCAGACTCGCCATAAGGTTTGAATGGCTGGTAGCTCTCGTAGCCAAGGAGGAGCGTCCTCTTCAAAAAGGGAGTTGAACAAAACCAATCCATCCGCGCCCATTTCTTCTGCGAGAGCTATGCGTTTCGTTTCACTCTTGGGCAGGCGCGCATCTTCGATCCGGTCTCGATACCGGTTAATCCAATCGAATTGACTATGGGTACGCATCCAATCGGGCGTTACCGTGGCCAAAGTATTTAGAGCTTGTCGCATGGTTTCTCCAACCAATTCCAAACGATTGATAGCTCGAATAGCTCCCAAAATATGAGTGGAATCCGTTCGTTGTTGCCGTTGCCCTTTCAAAAATCCCTTTTCTCGGAAACAGGCTAATCCCTTTTCAAACAATCTCTGTTCAGCCTTGCCTTTGAGAAGTCGAGTGCGAAATTCGCTCAAAACACTATAGTGAAAACCTGTGTCGGTAAGTTCAAGGCAAAGTAAATACTTCCAATCGATCCGAGTGCGTACAGCATCCGCTACCTGTCGATCCGTCAGGTTCTCTAAAAACTGTAGAATCAATACCACCATCAGACGAAACGGAGCTTCAGCTGGTTGTCCTTCTCGAGGGAAGAGCTCAACAAAATCGTTATCCTGAAAGATGGATCCAAACGTTTCATACATTTGCAGATAAGGATGTCCATTAGGAAAAATGGCTTGTATTACGCTGGCAGTATCTTGAGGTACTGTGTATGAGTTTTGGGATTTGAGTGACATGAAGGCCTCCATTTACAAATTCTTACCCAATCATACTCAATCCCGCCAGTTCTTTTACGGAAATTTGGCTGGAAAATAATTCGGGGTTCGCCAACAGTATCAATTGTCGTGATACTATCACGAAACAGGAGCAGGGCCAAGAACCCTTCTTCGGAGAAGCATGAAGCTCGCCCTTCCATACATTTGGCGTTTGATTAACTTGAGACGATTTACCTGGCCTTCAACTTGACCATTGCTCCAGCAAAATGATAAAGCTGCTTTCATGGCCTTGTAATCACTCCGCAAGCTTGCCGCAAAACGCACGAACTCAACGATTTGGCTGCTTTCAGCCTGCACCAGCCATTCGTCCAAATAATCAGGTTGTTTGTTGCTAATCATTTCTCGAAAAGCATGGGCAAGTTTACGAGCTTTTTTAGCCAGGGGCGATATTTCCCATAAAGTTTGACATAAAGCTTTCTGCCAACTTTTGAGCTCTTCATCTGGTTTGTATATAGCCCAGGCTGTCTGTTTTGGGGAGTATTGGATTGGTATTCGAGTTGGAGTGCGGGATTTCTTAAGGTTGCGAATTCCCATTTGGCTATGGATCGCCCGATTTAAGCTCGCATAACCGCCAGTAAACCCTTGTGCTTGCAACTCCTCAAATAATTGTTTCACGCTTGGATTGTTTTGTTCCCAACGCTGCCTGATAAATTCCATAAAAGGGGCTGCTTTTGATCCAGAGCCAGCAGCCTGATGTTTTTTGGGAAGCTGGTCTAAATGAAAATACTTGCGAACCGTTTGGCGGGCCAATCCCGTTTTATTAGCAATCGTCCTTTGGCTCACACCCTGCTCTGCCAATAATTTCACTTCTTCAAAACGAACTTGGCGATAGGGTTTCTTCTCTTCTGGCCGCGTTTTGCCACTTCCTTTTTCTGACGCTAATTCACCAGGCTGCTTTGAAGCTTCTGCTTGGGAAGCAACAATTTGCCCACAAGAGTTTTGTTTAGCTGCGAGTGCCAACTCCATTGGGCATCGTTCGAAAAGCCGCTGAAGCATTTCCACCATGTTTTTTAGTAAATGGAAGCAATCCGCAACTTGAATGAACTCCTGTTTCGTCAGTTCAATGCCCTGAACATACTCTTTTCCGCGATCTCGGCTGATGATTTCTATACCGGGGTGCTCTTTTAGCCATGCCGCCAACGTTTCTGGCTTTCGATCAGGGAGCAAATCAACTACTTGCTGTTTTTCGAGGTCCACCAAAATTGTTCCATAAGTTTGTCCTTTGCGAATGGCCCAATCATCAATTCCAAGAACCCGTGGGATTGGGTAATCGGTTTCTGCTTTCGAATGGACCAAACGCAGGATCTGGTCACCACTGATGCTGATATTCAACAGATTTGCCACCCGCTTGCCTGCTTCGCCCCCAACCTCAAAGCCAAGTTCAGTTTGCTTATCTTGTAATCGTCGCGTCTTACGCGCATAAAAACCGGCTACTTCAGGTATTCGCTCACTAAAAGTGAAATGTGAGCAGGCGTAGTTGTCACAGAAAAACCGCTTTGCTTTCCATTGAATCTGCACTCTTCGCTCCCCACAGGGTAGATCATCAAGTGTACGGGAATAACAGCTATGCATCCGGTTGGCCGTCGTCTGACAGTAAGGACACACCGCTTGTTTTCCTGCACTCACCACTTTTACTAAAACGGTGTTGGCATTGATTTCTATTTTTTCGAAACTCAAACAGCGCACATTGGGCAAGAATAATTCTCCAAACATGGCAACCTTCTACGACTAAGATGGTTTGCCATTCTAATTTAATTCGTAATAGCATCACGACAATTGCGGAAGAACCGTTTTTCGCTTGACAAATACAATCGCCTCCGGGATGTTGCCCTGCAAACCTAAACCAGTAATACATTGTCCGGCAGTCTCTTGGCAAGGCATCGAAGCCTTCCGTAAAAAGTTTACACTGCTGAAACTGGCTGCTGAAGGGTGTTGGAACCGCAAATTGAATTGCTCAGCCCCACCTTAAAAGCATGGGGTGGGGGGCTGAGCAGGTGCTAATTATCTCAGGATAAGCGGCAGGTAAATCTTATACGGCTGCAGATCTGCGCCAGCCGAAAATATTACCCGCACATTATCCAATCCCCAACTTGCTCCGCTAATCGGCACTAAGCCTTTGGCCAGGAATTCGAGGACAAGATCTTCCTCCACATGGTCAAAAGTCAATCGAATACGATAAACCGAATCCAACGGCGTGGATTGATAGGTGTAGCCGAGCGTGTTGACTTCGGCCGCACCGGTGCGCCCGGGGTATTGTGCAACTGGATAGCTACCCGGGTAGGCCTGGTTTAGATTGGCATAGTTTGAAAACGTGGTGTGCATCAGAGTTTGGTCATTCGCCAGGACCAGCCATTCATTGGCGTCAGTATTCGCAATGGTCATCCCATTTGTCTTAAATGGGAAGTAGCGCAGCCAGGTCTGCTGGCTGCCCTGCCATGAACGGATAATGAACAGATCGAAGTCAACCTGTACCTTGGTATGAGCTGGCAGGCTGGTCAGGGTGAGACAATTTGTAATGTTGCCCTGTTCACCGAGGTAGTTCCTGTTCGTAGGCGTAGTGCTGGTTTCGGGCAGACACCACTCGTTTCCCACACCGTTTTCAAAATCATTTTCATACCACATCAGGTAAGGAACCGTGTGGATTACAACATCTTGGGTTGTAGAAACAGCCTCGCTGGATGGGGTCTGACCGGTTACGGTAAACTGGCTGGACAGATGATCTCCGGCAGTGATGGCAACCGTTTGGGTGATTTCAAGGAAGACGCTTGAGTTGCCAGCTAAGTTTCCCAAGGTGCAGGTGATCAGACTGCTGGCGGCTGCGCAACCGCTGGAGGCTGCCTCGAACTGCAGTTCGGGGATTGTCGGGTTGAGCAGGATAAGGTTGCTAAGGTCCAAAGCAGTCATGTTGGTCACGGTGATTTGGCTGACGAACTCCGCACCGAGAATGACCGGGCTTTCTGATATCGTGACGGTGATATTCAGGCCCGGGTTGTTGACAGTTACCTGGGTTTCGGCAGATTGCTGGCTGACCAGGTTGCTTGCAAACACCGTTGCAGTGTAAATTCCCGCACTGGCATAAGTGTGCGTAACAGTTTGCCCGGTGCCTGTAATCCCATCTCCAAAATCCCACCCATAAGATACTGCTGTACCGCTGATGATCTCAGCCGATAGTGTCGCAGGCAATCCACTGGTGGTAGGCCCATCGTTCGAAGCAATTAGCCCGCTGATGGATTGCTGCACCAGAACCTCAATGTTCGTGGTGACTGAATTGACCTTGTTGCTGGCAGTGACTACCGCGGTGTAGCTGCCGGGAGCCGCATAAAGATGGCTGGCTGCTGTACCGCTGCCTAATTGTCCGTCTCCAAAGTCCCATGTATAGCTGACTCCCGTCCCGGATTCAACCGTAGCAGTGAGTGAAGTGGATTGACCCAGCGGTGTTGGGCTGCTTGTCTGGGCGTTCAACCCTGTGATCACTTCCTCCACATCCACTTGTATGATGCCTGTCACCAGGCTGACTTGATTGCTGGCAGTGATCACAACAGTATAGCTGCCTAGCGCTGCATATGTGTTCGCGGTTGTCGACCCGCTGCCAAATTGTCCATCCCCAAAGTTCCAGGTAAAGCTGGTATTTGTTCCAGCGCTCACCGTAGCAGTAAATAAAGTTGCCTGGCCCATGGCCGTCGGACTGCTGCTAGATGCATTCAAACTGCTGATCGATTCCTGCACGATGATCACCACAGTATCTGTGATCAGGCTGACCTGGTTGCTTGCGGTGACCACCGCGGTGTAGCTGCCGGGAGCCGCATAAAGATGGCTGGCTTCTGCCCCGCTGCCTAATTGCCCGTCTCCAAAGTCCCATGTATAGCTTACCCCTGTCCCGGATTCAACTACAGCAGTTAGTGAGGTAAACTGACCCAGCGGTGTTGGGCTGCTGCTCTGGGCGCTCATCCCTGTGATCACTTCCTCCACATCCACCTGTATAGTGCCTGTCACCAGGTTGATCTGGTTGCTGGCGGTGACCACCACAGTGTAGCTGCCAAAGGTCGCATATGTGTTCGCAATTGTCGACCCGCTGCCGAATTGTCCATCTCCAAAGTCCCATGTATAGCTGGTATTTGTTCCAGCACTCACCGTAGCGGTAAATAAAGTTGCCTGGCCTAATGCGGTTGGGCTGCTGCTGAAGATGTTAAGCCCACCAATCGTTTCTTGTACGGTCACTTGAAGGGAAGTGACAACCTGGTTGGCCTGGTTGCTGGCGGTAACCACCACAGTAAAGATCCCCGCGCTGGCGTAGGTGTGGGCAACATACGCCCCACTACCTGCATGGCCATCTCCAAAATCCCAATCGTAGGCTACATTTGTGCCGGTCGTGATCGAGGTTGTGAAGCTGGTGGCGCTGCCTAATAATGTCGGGCCATTTTGGATGGCCTGTAGACCTGTGATAGCCTGGTCTTCCACCGTCAGGGTAAAGGTTTCGCCAACGGACAAGTTGCCGGCCTGGTCAGATGCCTCCAGGTTGAATAAATATTCCCCAGCCAGGGTGAGGACAGGCGTGTAGAACCAGGTGTTTCCAATCGCCGCAACTGGCTGCCAGGCGATCTCCCCATTAGGGAATATCACACGCATGACCAGCGTACCAACTGCCCCACCGTCCACAATGCTACCTGCCAAGATCGGCCCACCCGTGACCTGCCCAATAAGATAATTCACGACGTCAACTTGAACTTGGGTCTGCGTGCTTGTAATGACAGGAGGGATGCTGTCGATTAAGAAAGTACGCGTGAGGGGTGAAGAATAGTTGTTGGCTGCATCCTGACTGCGCAAGGTTATCGTATATGGCGTGCCATCTTGGTCCAAAACAGCCATCCCATAGGACCAATTCGCGGTTAATGTCGGAGAGATAATCTCGTATAGATTACAAACCGGTAGATTGCTCTGCCATTCACACACCTCATAACCGGTGGCTGCATAATTGTCTGTTATCTGCCCAAAGATGCGCGCTTCATCCGGACCAATAAATCCATCTGCAATGGCTCCGTCAAACGCAGGGTCTACCGTGATCGTTGGCGGTTGGCTGTCAATGGTCAGTGTAATCCATTCCGACCAAGTCCCCTCATTTCCAAAGCTGTCTGTGGAGCGAACCCGCATCTTGACCCAATCCGAATCCGAGAATAATTCAGGATTCCAATGGCAGCCCCAACTGCTGTCCATTGGGTAGGTGTCAAAACATGTCAGGGTAGTAATGCTCCGTGTGGATTGGGGGTCGATCTCAAGGGTTTGGATCGGGGTTCCCGATGGATCCCAGGTTTGCCCTCCAATGGTTTGCGTATATGGTGGGGTGTAGAGATCAATCAGATAAAACTCAGGCGCATCCGGTCCAAGTGTGTCCATGGCATGATGCAGCCAGAACCATTCATAGGTCCCGTGGGTCTGGTCTGATAGGGCGATATCCAGCTCCACAGCTTTGTGATCCGCATTGGTTTGGACGATGCCAGTAAGTACGACTGTGCCAGTGATACCCGGGCCAACCGAGCCAATCGATACGGTGAATGGGCTGCTTGTGTTGAGGATGATCGTATCGGTTGCTGTCATAACCAGGGATACTTCTGTCAGGGTGTAAGGGCCGGTATTTACATAGGTGATTGTGTAGGTAACCATCTGCCCAAGATTGACTGGGTAGATATCCAGGTCAAACGGGAGGGCGACATCGACGACCCCATCCAGGTCAGCATCCAATGGGGTGCTTGGGTTCAGCAGGTTAAGCAAGTCACTTTCCAGGTATCCCAACTGGGTTCCAGCGGGTGAAGCAGCAATGGTCAGTGATAAATTGCCGTTTTCAAACCGGTTTTCATTTACCAAAACACCCAGAGCGAGATTTGGCCAGGAGAAATAATGAAGCAGGCTGAAGCGGCTTAAATCCTGGAGCAGGGCACCTGTGTTGATAACCACTGGACTGTTCAAAGGATTGCGGTCCGGTGCGGCGGCCCAAAGTTGGAGGGCATTCTCCTCGCTGGCAACTGCCAGCAAACCAAGTGAATCCGTTCCATCTATTTGCAGCAGGGCAAAAGGCAAGTACAAACCAGTAAATTGTGCTTGGGCAGTTTCCGTCCACCGGTATTGTGCATCCGTCAGGATTTGGCTGGCCACCCAGGCGATCCCATCCCAGGTCAGCAGGGTGGCTGTCTGGTTGGTCTGCACCCAGATCAAGGCGTCAGCGGTCATCCCAGTTGGCAAAGTGATCACAGTCGAAGCCGTGGTCGTATACGGATTGTACAGGCGGGTCGCGCCGCCTGATTCGGTATCAAGATAGATGAACATGTCACCATCGTGATCCCAATCCCCTCCGACCCAATCCAACCGGAGCGCATCCGCATCCCAACTGGCAAACATGGTTTGAGAGATCATGCTGCCAGCGGTGGCTGGGGCACGGACAATTTCCTGGTCGGCCGAAAGCTGGGTCGCCCCACTGAAACGCCAGCCCTGGTAATCTAAATCCACAATCAAATCTGGGGTTGCAGGTCCATCAATATAGAACGGCCCGAAGGTTTGTACCCGCTGGTTGCCCGCGTTATCGATTACCACAATATGGGCATAGACAATCTCGGCTTCACCCAGCACCTGAACATGTGCCAGGCTGGCATCTGCATACGGGGTTAGTTCCGTCAGGGTGGCCGTGGGGGACGTGGTCCAGCCCACAAAGTACCCGGCCAATCCGTAACCATCCGTGCTGGCGGTCCAGCTGATGAGCATGGTGGGGTTCGCCTGGTAGATGGTTTGTGTCTCAGAAACCACCACATTTCCGCTGCTTTGCGACAGGGCCAGGGTCACCGTCACTGCGGATGGGGGAGAAATATCCACAAACACATTTTGGGTGATTTCCGTCACCTGGTTTGCCAGGTCGATCACCCGGACAAATACCGGGATGGTTTCGCCATCCGGATTCCACTCCAAATCCCACTGGAACTGCCAGTCTCCGGCAGAAACATTTGCGAACTGCCATCCTGCCCCGCCTGGATCAACCTCCACCTGGGCCACGCCTAACGTATCCATTGCAGTCCCGATCAGCGGCGCCGCAAAGGGAACCGTGGTGTGTGCGGTGGTGATGGCCTGGGTGGTCAATGTCACGCTGGGATAACTGGTATCAACCGTGATTTTTATCGGGATCGTCTCTGTTTGGACGTGCCCCGCCCAATCTGACAAAGCGGCAGTCAGGGTGTATACACCCTCCCCAGTTGGGACCCAGGTGGTTGACCACGCAGAATCGGTGAGGGTTCCGCTGGCCCACGACGAAGTTTCCAGCGCCGCACCATTCAACGTTACAGTGATGGTCTGTGCAGATTCAACTGCATACACCCCCACGGTCACCGAAATGGGCGCCGTATTGGTCAGGGTAGAACCGCTGTACGGATACACAATGGTGCTGAACAGCAGCGGTGCATCATAGCCTGGTTCTTCTGGATACTTTGGTGCTGGGGTGATATCTGCAAGGCTTAATTGATATGAATGGGTGCACAAGTTGGGAGCGGCCTTGTGTTCTACTAAGAGATAATACACGCCGCTTGAGTCAGGCTCGAACACCAGGGTGCTGTAAGGTTCAGCATCCGTATCATCGTTGGAAAGCAGCAATGTGGTCCCATCTGGACCGTACAGCGCCAGGGTCGTATCCAGGTACAGCCCTTCTAACTGGGTTTGGAACTGGTATTGACGCCCAGCCACAAGTTCGAATGCATACCAATCCTGATCCCCAGAACTATGGAAACTGTTATCTGTCGGGATGCTCTCTGGGAACAGGAAAGTGGCCTGGGTGTACAGGTCATTGGGTTCATTGATATCTTCATCAACGGCGCAAAGCTGCCCCAACCCGGTCACCGTGATGGTTACGCTCCCAGAAACCAGGCCGCCTTGCCCATCATCGAGGGTGTAGGTGAATACATCGATCTGGCTGATCTCGGAGCCTAATGCCTGCAGCGTTGGGGAGGTCAGCGGGTCGTACTGGTAGCTGCCATCCCCAAACAGGACCACACCCGCCCCCAGCGAGCTGGTAAATGTATTGGTTACAACCTGGAGCACATCTTGGGTATCCGGGTCGGAATCATTCGCCAGCAGTCCCGGGGCTGCCGTAACAAAGGGGGCATCCTTGATAGTTTCCCCGGTATCTGGCACGGCAGTCGGAACATCATTTACACCCGTAACGGTGATGCTCACGACGGCTGTATCGTACCCATCGTTTTGATCATAAACGGTGTAGCTGAAGACATCCGTCACCTGTTCCCCTACCGATAAGCTTTGGAGTGCGGCTGCGCCAGCCGGTGTATATGTAAAGCTGCCATCTGCATTGACCGCAACCAATGCCCCAAACAAGCTGGCGCTGTCAGCGCTGCTAACGGTAAGGCTGTCCCCTCCATTGGGGTCGGTATCGTTGGCCAGGACGCCCGGAGCAGGAATAATAAATGAGGATTCTTCATCGGTGGCATAGGAGTCAGCAACCGCCTCAGGCGAAGCATTCGGATCGCCAGTTACGACAATCTCAATCGCAACTTCATCCGTTCCTCCGTTGCCATCACTTACCGTGTAGGAAATGATGTCGGTTAGCTGGGCACCATTGGCGAGTCGGCGCAGTTGGGCGGACAAAGTGGGGGTATAGACGTAGCTGCCGTCTGCAAAGACAGCAACTGCCGCGCCATACAGCGTGGGTGAAATAAACCCGTTCACCACCAATACATCACCTGTATCAGGGTCCTGGTCGTTCGCCAGCACACCCGGAGCACCAACCGTTAGGACTGCGCTTTCACTGGTATCCCCTTGGTCAAATTCGCCCATGGGTGCATCATTCACCCCGGTGACCACCACCGTGACGACCGCCGTACTGGTGATGAGCTGTGAATCTTGCATCGTGTAGGTAAACGTATCGGTGTAAATATCGCCCATAGCCAGCGCTTTTAGCACCCCTGAAGCGGTCGGATCGTAGGTGAAACTCCCATTTGGCTGAACAAGGACAATCGCCTCCGCCGCGCTCAGCGCATCAAACGCAAAGACGGTTTTGGTATCGCCGCTGTCCGGATCGGTATCGTTGGACAGCACCCCGCCGGCTTGGTTGACCGACAACAGCTTATCTTCATCCGTCGCAAACTGGTCATCAAACGCGGTTGGTGCATCGTTCTCACCATTGACGCGGATATGCACGATTGCACTCGCCCCGTAATGGTTGGTATCCCGCACGGTGTAGGTGAAAGTATCCGTAATAAAAACGCCCAAACGGAGGGAATTGAAGCCGCTTACCTGGGTGGGTGTGTAGATATAGCTGCCATCAGGGACCACCGTGACCGGCGCACCGAGGGCGCTGGTACCACTGGAGGCCGTTACCAGGAGCGGATACTCAGCGGTGTCATTCGCCATAACGCCTGGCGCAGTGGCGGTCAATACGGCAGATTCACTGGTCACCCCACTATCATCGTAGGCCACTGGTGTCTCAAAAGACAGCGCAATGCCAAAATGGGAATCGGGATAGTCAAGGGTGGTCGAGAAAACCACCGTTGGCACGGAAGCATCGTCGGGGATCAAGTTATCCATCATGACATATAAATAGTTCCCGCCTGGGCCACTCGGCGCCACGGTTTGATCTAAAGGATAGATGTCTCCAAAGGAGACCCAGAAAATGCGACCTGTTGAAAAATCGTCTCCAACGGGAGCTCGCACAGCCAGGCTGCCTTTGTCATTATAAAAGCCACTGAAGCCGCCGTTTTTTGTCAAAACTGTGACGGTGTTCATACAGTCGCTGGTGTCGCAGCTGCGGATGGTATGGCCGTCAAGCTCTCCGGCGGGTGGGAATTCCGATACGGTAAAGTACAATCGGGTGGTACCGGTCATCCCAGCCCCAATCGTCAACCCCCCGAAACAGGTGTCGTTCGGGCAGAAGTTGCGGAAGGTACTGGTATAGACTGCCTGGGGCGCACCCAGGACATCCCCGGTCAATGTGGCCTGGTACAGGCGGTGGTCCTGGTCGGAGGAATTCCCCTGCGTCCAGAACACCAGGTTTTGATCCAGGTCAACTGCCAGGAAAAACGGGTCGGCCACAGCAGCGGTCAGGGTGACCACATTGCTGCCGTCCAGGTTGGCGCGCTGGATTAAGCTGGCGCCATGGTCAGTCCAGTACATCTGGCCGTTTGCCAGGTCCAGTTTTAGATCCAGCGGTTCTGTCAGGCCGGTCACCAGGGTTTCCGTTACCGTACCGGTAAAATTCATCCGGTAGATACCACTTGCCCAGGTATAGTAGACCCACTGTTCGCCAACATCCAGCGCCAGGCTGCCAATGTCGCCAGCGGATAGCACCGCCAGGACTTCGACACAGGCGGTCGTGCAAACGGTTTGTGGGCTGCGGTAGATGTCCAGCTTATCTGTCCAATAGATCTGCCGCCCGGAAATCGCTACGTCTACAATGGCAGTGTCGTAAAATTCACCATCTGTTGCTGTATACGTAAAGGTATCAGTGATGCTTGCTCCGGCTGCCAGCGCCTGGATGGTTGCTGACCCGCTGGGATCATAAGCAAAGCTGCCGTCCGCCAGAACGGTAATCGCCGCCCCTAAGGTGGTGGTGCCTGTATACGGCACTGCCGTGAGCACATCATCTTCTGGATCACGGTCATTGCCGAGTAAACCTGGTGCAGTCCCAGACCCAATACTGGTCTTGGTCGCCCCAATCAGGTCTTTGACTGCCGTGGGCGCATCATTTACGCCGCTCACAACAATGGACACTAGAGCGCTGGATTCTGCCCCAAAGCTGTCCACAACACGATACACAAAAGTATCGGTAAGCGTCTCCCCAACCGCCAGCGCCTGAAGCTGCACTGCACCGGTTGGATCGTAGCTGTATCCTCCGTCCGGCTGGACGCTCACCAGGGCGCCGTACGCGCTCGTGGAATCGCTGCCGGTTACAGTAATCGTATCACCAGGATTGATATCAAAGTCATTCACCAGCACACCCGCTCCAGAACCAACATTCAGAGCCGCGTCCTCATTTGTCGCGTTCGAATCCGAGACCGCGGTTGGCGGGTCGTTTGCGCCGTTAATGGTAATCAGAATGATTGAAGAACTCTGCGCCCCATGCTGATCGGTGATCGTATAAACGATCGTATCGGTGATCATATCACCAGCCGAAATCACAGGCAAAACGCCCACCCCCGTGGCATCGTAAGTAATAATATAGGAGATCGGCCGTCCAACTACTGCGCCTCTGGCGCTCGTGGATGCATGACCAACAAATGTAAGCTTATCCCCGGTATCGATATCACTGTTGCTGTTCGCCGACCAGATGTAGCTCGGAAACTCAAATAACAGTGTGTATTTTTGCAGGTCCGCTTCGTCAATCGTTTTGTTATAAACCACTGCAACCGGTGCATCGTTGGCACCCTGAACCGTGACCGCCACCGTGCCAGTCGAGGTCAAGCCATGCGAATCTGCAATCACATAATCAAAGGAATCTACCAGCGTTTGGCCGACGCCCAACGCCTGCAGTGCCGGCGCAAACCGCGGATCATAGGTATACCCGCCATCGGCGGTGATGGTCACCACCGCCCCGTTTGTGCTGGTGGTGGTATAGGTTGCCATTGAAAAGGTGTCGCCCAGATCGATATCATAATCGTTCAGCATCAGCCTGGATGCGCCAGTTCCGACCAGGATACTGTCTTCACTAATGGCGCCACCAGAATCATTCACTGCGGTGGGAGCGTCATTTATCCCCGTAATCACCAGTGTAACTGTTGCACTCACCGGGTCGCTGGAAATATATGCCGCTGTATAGACAAACGTGTCGCTGATCTGTGCGCCTTCCGGCAAAGATTGAACTGCTGGCACAGCAGAAGCATCATAAGTGAAGCCGCCAGCGCCGGAAACACTAACCACCGCACCAAGCTGACTGACCGCCTGGTACCCGGTAACGGCAAGTGTTTCAGACGCATCCGGGTCAAGGTCGTTGTCCAGCACCCCAGGTCCCGGGATATTTTGAACGGGGTCTTCCCACAACCCGTATGTGTCGTCTAATGCAGTTGGCGCGGGTTTGTAAAGCGGAATAAAAGCCAACCCTTCCGTCAGATATTTACCGTACCCCCCTGTTCCACGTCCTGTATCCGGCAGCGAAAAATTTTCGATTCCCGAGCCGTCAAAATTCACGGCATGCAGCTCATTTTTATAATGCGCTACGTTGCATAACCCTGCACCTGACGTGCAGGAAATCTGTTCATTAAAGTACTCCGTTTCAACCCAATAAACTTTCCGCCTATCCAGATCAAGGGTCAAACCCATCAGCGGCAGTTTCGGGATTATGTTTCCAGGAGTTCCCTGGTAAATCTTTTCCATCCCGGAGCCATTTAAGAACATCCGGTACACAGCGCTGAGGCGGATAAAGTAAATCCGGCCTTCATAAGGGTCAATGTGGATCCCATCGGCAAGCCCCAGGCTGGCATATTCACTCAATGGAACATCGGGGCACCCGCGGCACGGTTCGCTGACAACCTGCACCCCGGTGCCATCCAGGTTGCTTTTCATCAGTGTTGGATTAAACCAGTACAGTTCATGGGTAACCGGACTGATGGCAAACCCACCGGAGAGCCAAGGTTCGTTGATGATCGCTGCGGCGGCGCCTGGCGAACTGATCGGCGCACGCATAATTTGGAGAGCGCCATCATACCAGTAGACGTAGCCATCGAAGACCCGAATATTCTTTGCATTCCCGGTGGGTAGGCTGATAAGTGTTGCTTCACCGGACCCATCCAGGTTCATCTGCTGAATGCCCACCCCTTTCTTAAAGAAATAGAGCTTATTACCCACCGGATCATACGTAGGTGAGCTGTAAACCTGGCTCCCGCCTGTTTTCAGGTCGCCGTAATCCAGGAAGTTATCAGCCCGGACGGAAGAGATTTTTGTCCCACCGTACCAGGAATCCCAGGTCATCGCCACGTAGGGCGCATAATCCTTTCCAGGATCAGCTGGTGGGGCGACAACCAGCGTGCTTGTCGATGCCGCATTGTTGGCCCGGTCTAAATCTTCCGCCTGGCCCAGCACCGAAAAAGAAGCTGCTAACGAACCGGTTGCGGTGAATGGAATCTGGACATGGAAGGTCAGTTTTTTAACCTCGTTGCTTGCCATCTGGCCAAGCTGACAGGTGACCAGGTGGTTGTTTTCCACGCAGGGGATGGTGCTGGGATAGGTGGCAAGAAGGGTTGTCTGTGCCGGCAGTTGGGCCTGGACCTCAACATTATTGTTGATGATGACGCCGGCGTTTCTTACCTGGATGCCGTAGGGCATCGTCAGCCCCGGGGCCGCCTGTTGGGCCAAATCCGATGCAGTCAGGACGAGGTCAGCATCTCTGTAGTTGATCGTTTCGACCAACCCGCCATCCACGCTGTTGGTATGGATAAATTCATAGATCTCGTTCGTGAGAGGATCTTTGAAAAGCGAAGTGATGTTGCTCACATGGTTTCGCCAATTGATAAATATCGATTCAGATGGGACATCATGTGGGGTCAGTACACCGCCAGAGATCGTCCCCCGGGTAAGCACGGAGTATCTGTAATTAAAGTAGACATCACCCGTCGCTTTATCGAGATAAAGCGGGCTGTTCAGGGGTAACGGATACGTTGTATAGAAATCGGAATAATCCATGGTGAACAGCTCGACCAGACCGCTGCCGTTCAGGTTGACCTCATAAATTGCCGATGACCTGTAAAAAGAATAGCCAATATACTTATTCGCTGGATAGGTTTCCCCAACCAACCAGATGAGTTTTCCTCGAGCCTGGTCATATTCAATGTGGGATGAATCATCATAACCAAATGAGAAGCTGAAGACAGTAGAGACATTCGACCCGTCCAGGTTTGCACTGTAGACGGTTTTGCCTTCCGTCCAGTACATTCTGTTTTCCAGTGTATCGAGCGCAAGACCCATATGCGCATGCGGCGCCGGGTTCTTGCGCCCGCTCAGCAGGGTTTCCGGGTTAGACCCATCCAAATTGGCCCGGAGGATTGCCCCGCTGTTCGCCACACCGGGATCATATTGGGTCCAATACATTTTTCCTGCATCCAGGTCCAGCCGGATCGTATCGGGAATCGCCGGCGCAGTAGAGAGGACGACTTCGTTCGGCCAGATCCACTGGTTCGATGGGCCGCGTTCAATCCTGCCGTTGGACAGGCTGGATGAATAGCTGCCATCAAACTCCGCGCTGTAAATCATATATTGTGACTGTCCCGTGGCAGCACAGTTGCCAAAAACATCACAAACCTGCACCAACTGCTGTTCAATCGCTTCCAGCCGGTTTAATCGATTAACGCCGGAGCTGTAAAAGAGGGAGAGGTGATAAGGCACATCACAGTTGGTGTTGAAGCCAGCCAGGCGTTGGGCGCCGCCGCCAAATTTTACCCACCAGGCAGAAGCATCAAATGTGCGGTCACCTGGTTCAACGCTGCAATTCACAGCCAGGGCATCGTAGTACGTTTTCTCGTCTCCGGAAAGGAAATAATCCCGGTATATCGTTGTTTGAGACGCCAGGTTGAAGGGGATAATTACGTTATCTTCAGACAAGAAATCATCGATGGCCGTAACAGCATAGGTAAAATAGGATGCTTCGCCGTATCCATACCGGTTGCGGGTATAGGTAATCCGGGGGGGAAGCGTGTCAATCACGCCCTGCCACTGCGTCCACTTTGTCCGCTGCGCATCATTGCGGTTCCCCTTCACATCTTCAGTGCGCAGGTCAATCTGGTAAAAGCCCTCCAATCCAAAAGGCACATCATACGTCCAGGTAGTCGTGGTAACGCCTGCGCCTGAGGCGGCCAGGTAAACCGGCTGCCAGCGGCTGTACAGGGATGCAACCTCGTTCTCGGAAAAGGCCGTGTCGTAGATTGCAAATTCATCCAGGCTGCCGTTGAAGTATTTCGCGATTGCGGGTGTGGTGATCGGGGCAAATCCCAACACCAGGCCAGTCTGGGCTGTGAATTTCGAATCATGCACCGCCGGGCTTTCCGCTTGCAGCACACCATCCAAATACAACTTATGACCTTCGGGACCGATGACCTGAACGGCCTGGTGCCAACTGGTATTCCCAAAATTTCCTGTTGCGGTGCAGATGGTATTCCAGGTTTTGGGGCTGGTGTTCGTCAGCACCGTAGAACACACGTTGCCGTTGTTTAGATAGATATCCCGGTCATGCAAGGTGCTCCCCAGGCTGCCTTGAACAATCGATAAAATGCCGCAGTCCGAGCAGGATGTTTTGAACCAGATTGCAGCGGTATACCCCGTTTCAGAGACATCCTGGGTCAATGCCAGGTAATCATTGGTGCCATCAAAATTAACGGCAGTGCCATAAATCCCTGGGACCGTTGCAGTTGGGCAGTGGGGAATCGTGCAGGTTGCATCAGGCCCAGGACCGTTGTTAGCAAAATCGGTTGCGTTTAGCGGGTCATTCAAATACATTAGTACAACCGGATCATCCAGGCTGTCGGCCAGTTCGGCTGGTGTGAACGAAATTTCCACCTTCTGAATCCCAGAAGCCCCCGCGTTTGGATCGGTGACCGTTCCCTGCAAGGTGAGCGACCGGGTAATCACCTGGGCCTCGCCTGCCCAGGTCGTTGTTGAGGTAATCACCATCGGTCCCCCGTATGGATCATCCATCGTGACCACCGGCGGGGTTCCATCCACCTTCACCTGGTACACCAGGTAGTTGGTGTCGGAGATGACGTTATTTACGTTGTCGGTTGCCCGCACCGTCACGGTATACTGCCCGCTGGGGTCCGCAACCATGTTTCCCAGGGAATTTAAACCAGCAAGATTGTATTGGATATACCAGGTTCCACTGCGCCCATCAGGCCCCAGGGTAAGATTCGCAGGCTGCCAGTTGTAATTGAGCGGCTCCACCATGATTTCCACGGACGCAATGCCGCTACCAGGGTTCGCCCCAGAATCAGGGTCAGCGACGCTGCCTGTCAGGGGGATGGCAAAGCGAACGGTTCCCGGAAGCGTCCCGATCGTAGGATTCCCGGTTTGGCTGGTCGTCACATTGGGTGGGGTTCCATCGATTTTCAGTGTCGTGGTTTTGACTGGATCCTCAACATTACCAACGGCATCGGTCGCCCGGGTTTGAATCACCTTCGTTGTTTCAACGTTCGGGATATTAAGGGTGTACCCCCAGACCTCTTTGTTATTAATCCGGTTGTAGCCAACGATTTCGCCTGTATCCAACCAAGTAGTTCCGCCATCTTCGCTCAGCATGACATGCGCAATGCTCGAAGATGGATCGGTTGCCGCCCCGGCAATCACGCGATAGCCACCCGCCTGCACATACTCCCCGGAGGTCACCTCCGTACTGGGTTTATCGTTATCAATCGTGATGAGCAGCTGCGGATTGTCAAAACTCACGCTGCTTAGTGTGCCCGGAACGGCCACCCCGGAAGTTTGCTTTACCTGGGCAGTAATGGCCTGGTCCACAGATACAATCTTTGTTGGCCCAATGTACGCCGCAACAGGGTAATAAAAAGAGAGTGAATTGTTTTTCACCATGCTGAATCTTGCGTTTTTCGTCTGTCCACCCAGTTCCAGAGGAAAGATCGTATCAAGGATGCCATCGGCATAGTAGCCATTGACCATATTGTTATTTAAAGTTGTATAAAAACCAAGCATTTCACCGGCTGCAATGTGGTTATCATCATCATCGGTAGTCTGGGTAATTCCCAATGGACTCTGGTTGTACACCTGTGGGTTATATGGGAAGCCCACTTTATCGGCTTCGTGCAGGTTTTTTTCCAGTGCGTCGCTCAACCCATCCCCATCGGTGTCGGGGAGCCGCGGATTGGAAGTCACCCAAAACCAGGTGGATTCATCGGTGTAATAGCGCCACCCGCCCGACCAGGTGGCTGTACCGCAAACCTGGTGGAAAACCTCAACACCGTCCGGGAGACTGTCGCCATCTGTGTCGGCACTGTTCGGGTTTGTCCCCAACCGCAGTTCATCCGCGTCACACACCTCATCACCGTCGGTATCGCGTTTGGTCAAATCGAACAAAATTCCTGCGCTGCGCTGTTCCAACTCCACTCTGTCAGAAATCCCGTCCCCATCGGTATCCCATTTTGTATCATCTGGATCATTGCCGCACAGTTGTGAGAAGGTGCTGCATAAGTAAAAATCGCTGGCAGCTAATCGATCCCCATCTCGATCCCTGGACTGCAGTTGATCCCAGGAGGCCAGACCCTCTATCGTGGCTGGGAGGATATCAAAATAAAATCCGCCATCGTTGCCGACCGGGTTGGAGATCATATTGGAAGTATTCGCGCTTTCACACCCGGTGCTGATGCCGCCCACCTTGGACCAGCACTTGACAGCCCTTACGGGTAGATAGAGATTGAAATACAGCGGCACATAGGTATTTATCCCGACGGGCAGTGGGTCTGTTGTATAGTTCATCAGGTAGGCGCTGTTGGTTAAGTTAAGCCGGTGTAAGCTGTAAAAACTATATGCGGGGTCTTTCGTGCGCGCCGCTTCACCATATTTCCAAATCGGCACCGGGGAGTGAGTGGCTACGAATTGCACTTTGCTGATGTCATCACTGCCTACGGGTACCGCCTCAAGCGCTGCGCGCACATCCAGTTCGTATGATGCCGATGTCGGATAATAAGGGACGCCTTTTTCATAGATGGGCCCTTTAAAACCAAAGTAAAACTCCGCATCCAATGAGAATTGAACTTTTACCCCAGCAGTAAATGATTGGATGGGGCCAACTGGTTTAATATTCAGGTTGGTTAGCCTAACGAGATCATCCCGCTCATAATCAAAAACATTGTTCAGGTCTTCCGAATAATAACCTTCAGCAAAAAAGGTTGCAAGCGTTTGGGCAATTCCCCCAAACTTACACGCGCCCTCAACGCCCAATTGGCAAAGGCCAAGCACGATCAGATCGGTCAGGATCAATAACCCCACAATGATCTCTCCCACAAAGGGAATTAAGGCAATGAGCGCGTAAATAACCGCCACAGTGGTCGCGCCCCCCGCCGCCGCGGCGGCTTTGTTTGGGTCGCTACCATTTGCCACTTCGAAGATAAAGACCGTCCAGGCAACCCCCACTTCAACCACCAGGCCGACCACCGCCGCACCCTTTGCCATCTTGGCAGTGCCTTTGATAAGACTGAGCTTCGAGGCGCCGGTCAGTTTTGAAAGATTTTTGATGGTTTTAACCTCTTGGGCCAGTTGCAACCCGGCGCTATATAATCCATATCCCGTCAGTACCCCACCCAACACGGTTGCGGTGGCTGCGATTGGAATGGTTCCACCTTCCCCATCTCCCCCGAAATCAACAAACGTGAGAACACTCGCCGTAACAATTCCGGCCACTACTGCCGCAGCAATTACGCCGTTTTTGACACTGAGTTTTGGCAGCTTGATTTGACTTGCCGAATATTTTAAATTCGTAAAAGTAGCCTTAACGGATTTCCATACGGTTGTGTTATCGATCCAAACACTGAAAACCACGTTTACAACAAATTTTGCTGCGTTGCGAGCTTGGGTTGGATCCGAAATTTTATCGACGATCATCGTGTCAAAGTTCTGGTCAGGCACACCGCTTTCTTCCACAATTGATGAAAGCCCTGAATATAAAGCCATATAATAGATTTGAAAAACATACATTTTGCCTAACTGGGTATCTGCATCACCATCAAATTCACCCGCATAGCGGTTTCCCAGTTCGGTTAGATAATCACCAATTGGAAAGGTGCGCCATTCTCCCGCAAAATATTTGTAAGGGGCGATTCTTAGATGGGCCTGGGTGATCAGGGGCGCACCCGCCAGGGAAAGTGTCAGCTCTCCTCCGGACCACGGAGAGCCTGTGCTGGCTGGGAAATCCAGGTTTTGGCTGCGCAGGTTCGTTTCGGTTGCAAACAGCAAGGTAGGACTGATTGGGGTTGCTGAGGACCAGTGAGGATCAAAAACAGAAGAAAGCAATTCTGTGGTTGTCGCCCCAGCCAGGTCCACCAGCATTTCATAAAAACCAGTGTACGCTTTGGGGACAACGGTTAAGGTATCGCTAATTCCCCACCGGCTCAGAACATCCCCATCATCATTGGTCGCATGGTTGAACCGGGTATAAATCTGGTCGACCCCGGTGTCCCTTTCTGGAGAGGGAATACATTCACCATCCCCGGTAAAAGCATAACACGCCCTGCCCGCCAGAAAAGTGCCGCCAAGCCCCTGCGCCAGGGATAACAAGGGCAGATCATCCTGAAGATTGGCATCCACCGCCGGGTCTTCATACACCACAGCAGTCTTAACACCGTGGTCCTCGCGTACATTTAGACCAGTAAGCACCCAATCATCTGAATAGGTCTGGATGATTTGGGAAATATTGAACTCGGTTGCAGTATCATTGAGCATTTGTACAGTCCAGACCAGGTTCACCTGGTGGGCCGCATTCCAGATCCCCGACGGCAGGTACATCATCTCACCCTGGAACGCAACCTGGGCGCCGGTTTCCGGGTCAGTGACAAGGTTTAAGGGCAGGTAGATGATTTTTCCGCTGCCGGCTTCATCCATTTCTCGAACGGAAATCCCGAAATGCTCCAAGTAATCCGCATCCACCATCTTATTACCAACAAATGTCGCTACAGGAACGTTTGCGCATGCCCGAAGGTCATTTACACTGGGTCCGAAATAATAACTCTTGTAATATTTTAGCGCTACCGGGAGTGCGCTTATGCCGGTGGATTTTTCTCCTGTAGGAATGGTGGCGCCTGTTCCACTCGGAAGCGCCTCACCGCAGTACCGGTCACTTCTCCAATATTTCCATGTCTCATAACCCGAATTTACGGAAATGGTTTGAAAAACGAGGCTCCCAACTCCCCAGGGTTTTTGTTCTAAAGTGATCGCCCCCTCAATACTGGTGGCTTTGTCTGGCAGAGGTGCAATATCGAAGGTCAGTATCGGGGCTGTCAGCGGCAAATTGGGCGATGCGCTGGGGATTTTGATCTCCAACATTGGGATCATCCGCATATCGCCCTCATCCGCTGAAACCTCGCAATTTGTGCCATATTGAATGCAGCCTGCATCGTAAAGAGAGGCGTTATCCCGATCCTGGTACTGCCCTACAGCGTCGGCAGGCCAGTCCAAAATACTCAGTGCATACCAGAGATGATCCGGGTTGGTTGGGCGAAGTTGAAATTCGACAAAAGTACGGGTATCTTTGGTGAGGCCGTTGAGGATCAGGCTGAACGTGTTGCCTGCCCCAAAACTGCTGTCCAGGTTGCTGTGGGTGGCTGGAGAAAGGTCCAGGCTGTCTGGCACACCATCGCCATCATTATCCAGGTCAAACAGGTCCGGCACGCCGTCCCCATCCAGGTCCCAGGTAGGGTGAAAAAGATCGGCATTGTTCCATTCCACGCCATCAACAAGCCCATCTCTGTTGGTGTCTACATGATTGGGGTCCGTCACCCACAGCTGCCCGTTGTATGTAAACCCATTCGCTTCATCGCCATCCGATACCAGGTCACCATCTGTGTCGGGGTTGTTAGGGTCTGTTCCCAACAAGGCTTCTTTGGCATCGGTCAACCCATCGCCGTCTGTATCCACCGAAGGGTCGATACCCAGGAGTGTGCCTACACCTCGCGGGGCTGAGGTATAGATTGCCGCCTGGTATCCAGGTAAAACCTGGGGGTTGCTGTCAAGGATAGCGGTTTTTTCTAAATCAGCCTGCACTGACTGTGTTTGGCGGAAGGTTTGTTTTTTATAAAAAGCGGCTGCCTGGGCACTTTCAAGGAGAGGGGATATCACCAGCACAACGATAAATAAAATCGTCAGGGGTGCGGTCAATCTTTTCCCCAATGGATGGTTAAGGATAAAGAATACTAACCCGCCTGAAACCAGCAGAAGGATGACAACGGGTAGGGATGCTTGTAATCCTGCTGTGAATCCCCCCATCAATCGGGTCATGGGTGAAGCGGACTTGACGACCGTGATTTGTTCACGATCAAAGCCTTTGAAAGTCGTATCAATGGTGGTTTCTACCCGGGTTTCGGATCCCGGGGGGAATACCAGGTGGATCACCTGGCGAACAGGAAGCCCATCTGCATCAATCCAAAGCTTGCCGTTCGCCTGCATATTGACATAAATTTCCGGGGTTGAGAGATTGAACCCGGCGGGCAGTTCGCCGCGCTGCCCGAGACTCTTTTCGATCTGTTCGCGCAGCTGAACAGCAAACCTGGGGGCATTGATTTCAAATGCATAAGCCTTAATTTCATTCCCATTTATGACCCGTGATTCACTAAACTGGACATTTTCTGCAACAGATAGGAAACCTAAAAAATCCCCTTGAGGGGCTGCCATTTCAACGAAGCTATCCATTAACTGCCAATCGCCTTCGCCTTGCCGGGAAAAAGTCTGGTTGTTTTCTACTTTAACTTCGTAGCTGTTGTCACGATCCAATAGGCTGCCACCCTCCGCCCAAACAACCATATTCATGGTTTTATCAGGCAGATTTGTACTGCCTTCAATGTGGAAAGCTTCATTCTTGCTGGTGCGACCGACATTGGTTACCAAAGCCAGGGGGATGGTTTGCTGGATAATGTCGGTTGAATACTGATAGCTGCCTAAATCTGTGACCAACTGCCAGGCGTCTTCCACCTCGGCCTGGGCTTCCTTGCGTTCCGAATCGCTGAAAAGCGCATTTTGTTCAGTGTTGACGACTGCGTCGTTTTGGGATTGTCCAGCGGCACTCAGCGGCACATCAAGGTACCTGAAGAGTCCAAAGCATATTAAGGATGCCAAAAAAACAATTGAAATTAAATACCAAATACGCCGACACTGGTTGGCCTGGGAAATATGCACATATCCTCTTTTCCCGCAAATCTATTGCGGGGAGTTATTGCCATATATACGAGCTTATGACATGAAGGGTGAATTCTTTATAACAATAACCTTATTCCCGATATTTGTCAATGGCGGCATTCCAACTTTAGCTTTTGTGTTGTACAATTGATTAATACCCGTTCCAAAGCGTGTTTCTTAGAAAAGGGGTGCCTTTTAAGGAGGAACATTTCCTAAGTAGGCTTAGTTCAACTTGGATTTGATGAAGGTAGAGTACTGCCACGGTGTCGCGTTATGCGGGCTATTGTTTTACCTAAACTTTTAGCGAGATCCATTCGCCCACTTCTTTTAAAAGGTTCTTGCTAAGCGCTGCACAATGTAAAGCATTCCGATTATTCCTATCGTGCATCTCTATCCTATTGTATCAACTGGCTGCCGCCTGGAATACCGTCAAATTCACAAGATTAAACAATGATCTCAAAGAAATCAATCATGACGCAGGGCAGCCACCGGGTCGAGGCGGGCTGCGCGGGCAGCGGGGTACAGGCCGCCCAATACACCCACTAACCCGGCAAACACCAATGCGCCAATGGCCAGCCAGGGCGGGACGATGGATAACTGCCCCACTCCGGTGATTCCTTCGGCGTTCATGTATTGGTGGGCAACCCAATCCACCAGCCTTCCCAGAGCAGTGCCTACAATCACCCCCACAACACCACCAATCAACCCGATCAGGATGGCATCCGCCGTGAACATCCGCTGGACTTCACGGTTTCGAGCCCCCAGAGCCTTGAGAATGCCTATCTCGCGTGTGCGTTCATAGATGGCCATCATCATCGTATTGGCAACCCCCAGGGTGGCAACCAACAAAGCCAGGCTGCCCACCGAGCCTAAAAGGGCTTGCAAAATCGCCAGCACCCGGTTGGCCAGTTCCAAAATCGCACCCAGCGATTGGGCCTGGAAGGCCAATCCTTCAGCCATTTGCACAATGTTGACGACCTGTTTTTCATCAATAGCCTTAACAATCAAGGCATCGTATCCATCGCTTGTGAGTGTATCGGGGCGGCCAAACCACCAAGCCTTGATCGCTGCACGCTCTTCCAGGCCCAAGTCAATGGTCCGCTCGCCAAAACTCTTGCGCACGCCCACAATGGTGCTGCGGAATTCGTTCGTTTCCCCGCGCGGCAGTCGCACGGTCAGGGTGGCTGTCTGCCCGATCAAATCCGGGTAATACAGGCCGCTTCCTTCTATCAACAAATCCGCCAGCCCATCAATAATCACAATCCCCTGGGAATCCCCCTCGGCCAGCGGCGAACCAGCAAGGATGTCGTTCTCCATCATCACGCTGGGAGGGCCAAATTGATTGCTTCCCAACCCGCGCGAAAGTAGTACAGGCCGTGTAATCTCGCCATACGTAAGGCTGATTTCCAGACTGGGAGGCAGGTCCAAAACCGGGGTTACAGATTGCACCTCAGGCATTGCCCTGAAAGTGTTCACAAAATCCGGTGTGAGAGGCTGGAGTGGTTTAGGGATCCCAAAAGGATCAAAAGCATCTTGTTCGGGAAAGGTAGGGAAAACAAAGACATTTTCCAGGCCCAAGGCTTGAAAGCCCAGGTTCACTTCATTTTGAACCCCAACCCCAAATGAAACCATCGCCACCAGGGTGACGATACCAATCAATACCCCGGCAGCGGTCAATAGATTGCGGAAAGCTTGCCGCCGGAGATTAAGAAAAGCAGAGCGCACCAGGTCGCTAAATTTCATCCGGTCTTTGCCCCGTGTCCCGGTTTGGGCAGGTTGCGGTACTGGGCGGGAGGTTTGGGTTTGGTCCAAGGTTTCAATCTCGGTGATCGCACCATCCTTCAGGTGCACAACCCGATCCGCAAAAGCGGCTATCTCTGCATCGTGGGTAACAATGATCAGGGTCACACCGCGCTCAAAATTGAGTTCTCGGAGCAGTTTCATGACTTCTGCTCCAGTGGAGGAGTCCAGGTTGCCCGTCGGCTCGTCTGCCAGAATCAGGCGGGGATGGTTAACCAGTGCCCGGGCGATCGCCGTGCGCTGCTGTTCCCCGCCAGACAACTCCGCTGGACGGTGATCCAAACGGTCAGCCAGTCCAACCCGTGCGAGCAGTTCTTTTGCTCGAGCCTCGCGCTCGCTACCACTTACGCCCCCCAACATCAGGGGTAGACTGACATTTTCCAAAGCAGTCAGGGTAGAAATCAGGTTAAAAGTTTGGAATATAAATCCGACATTGTACCGGCGGTGTGCAGTAAGGTCTTCTTCACCAGCATCATGCAGCCCAATCCCATCGATGAAGATCTCCCCGGAAGTTGGCCGGTCCAGCCCACCCAGAAGATTGAGCAGTGTGGATTTGCCCGAGCCCGAAGGACCAACCAGGGCGATGAAGTCGCCCTGGTTAATTTCCAAATCTACATGAGTCAGTGCACTGACGGCATTTCCCCCAAGTTGGTACGCTCGAGATACTCCCTTGAGTTGGATCAGGGGTGCCATTTAGGGGATTGATTCCGCAATGGATAGGGCTTGTTCGGCAGTTAAATTTCCGGCGATAAAGTAATTCAGACCAAGGCCTTCCCAGGTCAGGAGAACACGCTCCCCAGTCTCATCCAGGTACAACATCCCTGGCAAGCCATTCACCGCAACGACCTGACCATCACCCGGTGGCGTCGTTTGATCATTGCTGGCGGTTCGCGCCAGCGAGAACGAACCCCCTTCTGGCAAGGAATATATCAGTACATCGGCGCCTCGCACCTCAAGCACTTCTACGAGCACAGCCCCTACAGGTAAAACGCCAGCATCCAACACAACAAAGGGTTCACCCGCTTCCGCACCAGCAGATGGAGGGAATTTCTCAGCCATGCTTTCCAGGTCAGCAGGGGTTAGCAATTCTGCCCCCTCGGGAATCTCAAAGGTGAACAGGCTGGCATCCTGACCGGTATTGATCGCGATTGCCAATACATCAATTCTGCCGCTGCCCATGCTCCCACCCGTGTACTCAACCGCAAGCGGGAGCTGGTTTTCTTTGCCAAACCAGGCATTCAGATAACCGCCAACAAGGGTGTACTCCTCAGGCATTTGCTCGGCAATCGGAACCATCTCAAGTCGGAGGGCATCCTGCCCGGCAACCTGGTCTGTTCCTACATAATCAGCGGTGAAATATTCAAGCAACCGCGCAACAGCTTCTTCGGGGCTTTCCGGGTGATTTTCAGGCTTATCATAGGCCATTTCTGGCATCTCATATTCTGCCAGCATGGTCTCCAGGTCGCTTAGCGTGGCGACCAAAACCTTATTTTCAACTGGGGAATAAGCCCAAAACGTTTCACCATCTGATACCACAAGCACTCCGGCACCTGCTTCTTGGCTGGATGAGATCACTTCAAAGCGGAAGGACGGCGGATTTTGTCCATCCTTAACAAACCAGCCTTCAATTGTGGCAGTCATCGACTCTTCTGGGGTCGTCACAGCCATCGAAACGACCGCGTGGCCATCCTGGATGTTTTCCAGGGCTGTAAACGATTGCAACAAGACCTCATCTGCTGCTGGAGCACTGGCTGCGAGGCCAACAAAAAGGGCTGATAGCATCATCACCAGGATGACGATAACACCCAGGTTTTTCTTTAGATTCATTGCGAACTCCTTTAACTGCGCAAATTTGTTGCAGTTAACTTGAGTATATCAGGGTTTCGGTCTTGGCGGATTAATGACACAGCGGTTTAATCTTATTCTATGTCAACCATCGCCAGGTGTGAGTTATCTGATTTCGCGATTCCACATTTTCAGCCTTTTTTCAAGAAAGCAAGCAGCCAGGCACCGTTTTTTCATACCCAAGCAGGTTAGCATTCTCCAGCCAAACCGATTCTGACCCGATTCATGATAAACTTCAGCACCAGTGTGAAATCAGATTATTCAAATTTTGCCTGCCACCAGTCATCTGGTTGCACATCCAGGAGCACATAAAAAATGGGAGCCGATGTACCAACCCCCCAAAAAACCATTCCGACAAAAGAAATCCCCGGCTGGTCCGGTTTAAGGGAATTATGGCCGCTGCAGGAAAAACCCGAACCGTTCAGCCCGGGAGAACCGCTCTTCTGGAATGACCCCTATATTTCCGAGCAGCTTCTTGCCGTCCACCTTGACCCCACCACCGACCTTGCCAGCCGCCGCCCCGATATTATCGAACGATCGGTTAATTGGATTGTGGAGACTCTTGGCTTACAGCCGGGCAGCCATGTACTGGATTTAGGCTGTGGGCCAGGTTTGTATTCAGCACATTTGGCACAGCGAGGGCTAAGGGTTACCGGGGTAGACGCATCCCAACGCTCTATTGCCTATGCGAAACAGGCCGCCTACGAACGTGGGCTGGCCATTACGTACCGCTACGAAAATTACCTGGATTTGGAAGATGTCCAACAATATGATGCTGCATTGTTGATTTATGGTGACTTTTGCCCCCTCTCCCCAGCCCAGCGCCGCCTGCTGTTGGACAATGTGGCTCGAGCGCTAAAACCTGGTGGGTCCTTTGTTTTCGACGTATCCACAAGGGATCACCGTCAGCGCTACGGCAATCGCAACCAGTGGTACCTTGCCAATAAAGGGTTTTGGAAACCAGGCCTGCATCTGGTGTTGGAGCAGGGTTTCGACTATCCAGAACAGTCAATCTGGCTGGACCAGACGGTTGTCGTCGAGGAAAATGGCAGGGTTTCTGTGTACCGCAACTGGTTCCAGGATTACACTCGGGACTCAATCACCCAGGAGCTTACCGCCTCAGGCTTCAATGTGTTTGGAACCTGGAGCGACTTACTTGGCACACCCTACGCCGAACCCACGGAGTGGATTGGGGTCATTGCATCGCCAGTTTAACCTCAAAGCCATAACTGCACCAGGTACAAAATAATCACGGAAAAATGATCCATTTGCACAGCAGCCGGGGTCTGGCTCAGCCACCGGCTGCGTTTTGTGTTCGGCGTCCGGTTAACTTATCGCACTAAAGAACGTTTCGCAGGCCTCCCTTACTTTGAAATTATGTTCAAAAACAAGGAAAAAAATCCCCCAACAATCAAAAAACTGTTGGGGGATTCAGGGGGGAAGGTTTATGAGGTCTTACGGGCTAATCCTGACCATTTATCAGCGGGAGTTTTATAAGGAGGATTCGATTCACCTCATTTGCTGTTTGACCTTCAACCCGCAAGGTTTCGCTCACAACGCTGATTTCATGAAGTTCGGCACGGTTGTTCAGTTCGTTGGTCTCATCAACCATACTGCCCGCCAGCGTATCTGGTGGGGGGTTTCGGCTGTCAACAATCAGGTAAAGGTTGGTCGTTCCGAGCAACTGGGAGCTCGTTGAAAAACTACCCGGCCAATTGGTGTATTCAGCCACGTAACTGGTTGCTGTAGATGTCAGCACGACGGTTTCGCCCGGTGCCAGAGTCTGATTTACAAACCAGGTAATCCCATTACAGACACCAACACCACAGGTCTCTGGCCAGGTGATAGATTCGTCCGGCAAGGGATCTGAAGGGTTGATAATAAAATCTACCCAGAACGGACCAGAGGCCACTGACCCTTGATTGGTTACGATAACAACCATTGTTACAGGCTCGCCTGCAGTGATAACCCCAGTGTCGGCATATTCAACACCTGCATCCAGGTCAAAGGTGCCAATTAAATCCGGGCCCGGTGATGGGGGCAAAATCGAACCTGATGTCGAATTACTCATGACGATGGGAAGGTAAATTGAAAACACCTGTAAAGCAGAAACTGTTAGGGTGAATGGCCCCCTGGTTACCAGGTTGCTGGCAGGGTCGCTCGCGGTGATCCAAAAAGTATAGTTACCAGGGCTATTGGGAACCATACCAAAGCCCCACGCTTGTTCTGTAACGGTTATTGGATAGGTGAGGTTGTTCCCTTGCGGGTCTTGCACCATCATTGATACGTATGGATCTGCACTTCCATCCGAAACCAGCCCGTTGAATATGGGTTCCTGGGAATAGGACACGCCGGTTGTCGTGAGAAGCTGAGTAACCGTCAACACAGGAGAGACGTTGTCAATCGTAATCGACATCGCTACGGGCGGGTATGTCATGTTGCCCACCAGGTCTGTCCCAAAGATTTCGATATACTGAGTTACACTGTCGAATTCGACAAGGACAGGTAAAGCACGGCTGAACTCCCAGTCTGAAGAAAGCACCCCTGCAGGTTGTGGTTCCAAGGTTAGTAGACTCCGATAGTATTCCCCCCCTCCAGATCCCAGAACATTATCGCATATCGAAAGTGTCCAGATCCCTGCTGAAGATTCTCCCTTGAAAGCGGTCAAAGGCTTCACTGGCCGAACGGAACGATCAAAATATGGGGGCTCCACATTGTCATTGCCCTGGTACTGCAAAATGCTCAATGCCGCCGCATCCTCAATTAGAACATCCAGGTTCTCGAAATCAGTTCCAAGCAAAAGGTCATCGGCACTGAGGCGGACCGTTGTGTTCGCCGGGGAGGTGAGCTCCAAAACCAGTTGATCGCGCAAAGCATGCTCCGCATTGAATCCCAGCGTTACCCTGGCTACAATGAAGTTCTCTTGAATTTCAAATGTGCGCAAGATGGGGTTCACCTGGCATGCCGCCGATTCAATCGGAATTGAGTGGTCAGGAACATCTTCGATTTCATAAGCCACAGGGGCAATCTTTTCTGAGGCCAGGGTTGCGCTTAAGCAGACCCCATCCACACAAACATCCACTCCCTTTACACCAAAATTATCCATTATCAATCCCGCCAGGGAATATGTAGAGTCGTTCGTCAAAACGCCATCCGAGATCAGGTTGGTTTGGGTCAGTTCAATGGTGGGAGCAAGGTTGTCCACAGTATATGCCTGCCAAAGGCTCCAGTTGCTTGCAAAACCATGTTCATTCACAGCCTGGCTGCGAATCTGGTATATACTCCCATCCACAGGTTCAATTCCACCGGTTAACCCAGTCAAATTGATTTCACAATCCCAGGAACCATCAGAGGGCGTGGAATCCGGACACATGATGACTTGAGATGCCCGACCCGGGTTTTGAATTTCAAGGTTTATCTGGGAAATATCCGATTCAGCATAGGCATAGCCGGATAACAAGTTCAATCCGCTGGAAAGAAGGGCTTCACCCACCTGAATTCCGAAGAATTCCGGAACACGGCTGTCCACTCGGTGATTGACCCAAATCCAATCCACTGGCAGACCAGATTCTGGATGGCTGCTGTCAAAAACCAGGGCTTCAAGGGTAGCCCAATCAAGGTGCTTTCGGCATGCCTCCTCTGAATTTTGCTGGCGGCAAGAAGCATATTGCGCCTGGCCATTTCCGTCTGCGTCAACCCGAGCTGTAAAGGTCAGGGTTCCAGAAGCACCTGGCTGAAGATCGCCAATTTGAATCACCCATGGGTCTGAGCGGTTCGTGGCATTACTGCGAAGGGCAAAGAAAGCCTCAACAGCCAGGATTACCCCATCCGCAGGATCCGTCCCTTCGTTAATATACGTGACTGTATATGTAATTACCTGGGCTGGCCCGACTTCCGGATACGCCATACTGGAAAGATCAATGAGGGATGAGATACTTGGGTCTTGTGCGGCAGTGTCCTGGGTTAGCAGAAAATCGTCCAGGCCATACAGGTTGTCCCCATTAAAACTGTACACGCTGCCGAGAGGTTCCGCTGTGATGGTTATCCTGACATCCGTATCCAGGTAGAGAGCCTGGTCGGTTCGCAGTCCATTCCCGGGATATTTACCATTTGGGCAAACCCCAGAAGTGAGCGAGCCCCAGATATACCGATTGTAAAATGTTTTCGAATAAGCAGTCGAGAAAATATTGGAGACCGCCAACGAACTGTTGTGGGGATTATTTGGCGGCATGGCACCCCAAATATTAAGTTGGCCTTCTTCTGTGGCATACGCAACCAGATCCAACGGTTGGCCTGGCACATACGCAATCAAACTGAATGGGATGTAGAGGTCGGTTTGCCCTTCATATAAATTCGCTTGGTACTGGTACTGCTGGCTTGTTAGTTGAACAGCATTGCTCCAGGTTCCCGCAGTAGAATTCCACTCTATTAAGTATGCAGTATTTGAATCTTTGATATGAATGGCATAATCCGCACCCATCGTATACAGGGAGATTGTTCCTACTCCCGTAAACCCGGCCGGAACATAGGCGGAGTTGGTGCCTCCCGGTCGAGAACCCAGGTAAATGAAAAGGTCACCATCACCAGACCAATTTGCACCAGTCCAGGCCAACCGGAGGGCTTCCAAGTTCCACGAAATAAAGAAACGCTGCTCCTCTTCTAAAGCCGCAGCTTCGGGCGCGAGGTTGTTGATTTTTCGATCTACACCAATATCGGTACATCCACTGAACATCCACTCATGGTAAGTGTTACTGCGATCCGCATCAAGCAGAATATAGTCTGGCGTAAGTCTCGAATCAGAATAAATGGACGAAAGCTGCTGCCATCGAGTATTCCCATAGGTGTCTGTAATTCCAAGAATCGCTTCTTGTTTCATGGCTTCTTGGGCATTGATGGTATGCAAGCGCGGGCCGGCCGGGCCATAAAGGGTTAAATCCGTGCTGATATTGCCTTCCGCAGTTGTGAAACGCCAACCGGCTGTATAGCTTTCCACTCCGCTTGAATCCGCGCTTTGGGTCCAGGACAAATCAACTTGAACACCTCCATTAATCTGTGCACCTGGATCAATAGGGCTGCCATTCACCAACATTTGGAGGGCAACCTCCTCAGGCGATAACAGGTCAACAAAGACAGAATCCACAATGGTGGTTTCCCGGTTTGCGAGGTTGGTTGCCTTGACAGTTACTGAATACGTTTCGCCATCCGGCAAGTTCCCCGGAACCAACGGCCAAACCGCCGACCAGGCAGATTCACCTTCGACAGGTTCGCTTATCTGAGCAGCCAAAACAATGGTCTCGCGCAACGGGTTGCCAATAGTCACTTCCACTGCTTTCAAACCAATCGGGTCTCCTGCCAGCCCGTACAAAGTCAATTTGCCATTTTCGTTGTCCAATCCGGTGAAAAGGTTGCTACCCAGGCTGATGACCGGTGGTTGAATTTCGACAGTGATTTGAACGGTATCGGTAACCACATCGCCAGCCTGGTTTTCGAGAGAGGCAATCATCGTATGGGTTCCATCTGCCAACAGCACGGGTGACCAATAGCGAACAAGGTCAAACTCAACCGCTTGCCCAGGCGCCCAGTTCTGTTCCAGGATGGTTTCACCCGCAATTCGCATTCGAACTTGTTTAAGTCCAGCAGTAGCCTCGCCATTAACCTGGATTTTGACCAATTCAATATCTGTCAACGTGATTGCTGGCACCTGGCTGATATTAATCCACACGCTCTCCTCCAGAGTAGGGGTCATGGTGGGTGTTGCAGTTGCCGGGTTTGTCGGAGTGGCGGTGGGTGTTGCAGTGTTGGTGGGTGTCGTGGTTGGGGTTGGCGTACGCGTGGCCGTTGGGGTTGGTGTATGTGTGGGTGTGTTTGTTGGTGTTGGGACAGGTTGCCCAGGATTGCACCAGGACAGGAAGGCGTGAAGAATTTCCGCTCGATCTTGCAGGCTCAGGGCTTCCAGCGGGAAAGCCATATACGCTGTCTGGTAGGTTCCGGTATCTTTCGTGATGCCTGCCAGGTTCCCATTATTCCCGATGAAGGCTGTTTGTGAAGAGGCAGTTTTGGTTATGGTGTCTGAACCATCCAGAAATGGATAAAATAGGGCCAGTGACCCCAGGCTGCCAAAAACCGGCCCTTGGCCGGTGATGCTGGTGTAATCGCCTGCATCGTTGACGAAACCCTCCACACCCAGGTAATCGGGAAGGAGCGTTGAAATGAACGCCCAGTAATACGGATATTGCTGGCTGGTCACGAAGAGACAGGCGCCAGCATCCAGCCACGCTTTATAATTTCCTTCTGAGTTGAAATCCGGGCCGAATCCATCATATCCCGTGAACCAAATCACTTTGGTGTAATTCGCCAGCAGTGCAGGGCTGGGTTGAAAGTTTCCGGTCTGTGTATCCCAGATGTCATATCCATACCCATATAGATCAAGAGCGGCCAAGTAATAGGGGAGGGAATTGATATCGTTGAAATCATCATCAACGAGCAGGATGTCCACTGGGCCAGCGGTGGGCGATGGGGTGCTTGTTGGGGTTGCAGATGGGGTCTGTGTGGGTGTTGGCGTATTGGTCGCGGTTGCTGACGGCGTCTGTGTCGCTGTCGCAGTTGGCAATGGTGTGCTAGTGGATGTTGAAGATGGGGTAGGCGTTGGAGTCTGTGTTACCTGAAGTTCTGCGCAGCGGTTCAGAAAAGCTCCAATAGTGTTTACTCTCGCATTCAATGTCATTGCCTCCAACGGGAATGCTGCATAGGTGGTGAGGTAGGAGCCTGTGTCGACGACTGCACCAGCAATATTGCTGTTATCGCCGATGAAGGCAGCCCTGACGTTTGAGTCCACTTTTGGCGTAAAGGTGTCGGAATAATTTGCAAACGGGTAAGTCAGAACTGCCCCCCCTAAACCAGCGTACAGGTTGAGTCCAGTCACAATGGTATAGCCGCCAGAGTCATCACCAATGGTGTCCACGCCGAGATATCCGGTCATCAGATCTGTTTTCCCGCGATTATAATGATAATCCTGGCTGCTAATCAAGAAGCAGCCCCCGTTATCCAAAAACCCACTCAAACTGATTTCTGCTGCAGCGTTAGGCCCGGTATCAGCCGTATAAATGGCACCAGTAAACCAGATGATGGCGGAATAGCCCTCTAAAACAGAAGTGTCGGGAAGATTCCCGGTGCTACTCCAAACATCAAAATCCACACCGAGATCTGCCAGAGCGCCAGTATATGAAGCAAGAACATCCGGGGCGTTTCCATCATTATCCACCAAAAGAACGCCCAGGCTGCCCGGAGCCACCGAGGTTGGGGTGGGCGTTTGTGTGGGTGTTGCGCTGGGGGTTATGTTGGGATCAGGCGTTGGGCTGGGAGTGGGGGATGATTCGCTTCCGAGAAAACGCGCCAGCGCTGGCACATTCAGAGGCACCTCAATGTTTCCTGTTTCAGCCCAACCAGTCATCACAATTTTCTGATCAGGTTGGATGAGCATCCCCCCCGCAACCACATTGGCCCCATAAAAGAAATCATCAAAGACGACACCATTGACCCCAAAAGATGGGTCGAGAGCGATGGTCCCACGAGAAGGAGCATAAGGGGTGTACCGCGCAAGGGCAAAACCGTAATAATCATAAGGAACCCCGGAGGTTCCGCCCACAATCACCATGCCGCTTTCAAGCACCTCTATTCGGGTCGGATCATCACCCACGGAGATGTGCGTTTGAACCGAGGCAAGCTCAATGCCATCCACATCATAAACGACCAGGATGGTGTCGCTGGAACCATTAGGGTGTGCGTTGAAGAATTCCAACTGACCTACTGCAAAAATCTTGCCCGTGTTATCCACTGCCATATCGCGGACGACAGAACTTCCGGCGGCAAAATCGGTTTCAACAAATCCATTTACCCCAAATGTGTCATCCAGGGTGCCATTCAGGTTGTATCGGGCAAGCACCATATACCCATGGGCGATAGGCCCAAATTTGCAGCAGCTAACGCCGCCGATCAAAATTTTAGTTCCCTCCCCAAAAAGCTGCATACTCACTGCATAAGCGCGTTCATTCGTAATGTCCCGTCCCTCACTCCCGATCGAAGAAACCACCTTACCATTGGTGCCAAAGTCCTCGTCGAGGGAGCCATCCGGGTTGTAGCGCACCATGGCGAAATCAAGCCAAAAGCCTGTTTCGGTAGAGCCAACCAGGAGGATTTTACCGTCGGGTTGAACAACCATATCATTGGCAAGATCATCAGCAGAACCGACAGGTGTGACAACAACCCCTCCAGTACCAAAATTCTCATCCAGGTCGCCATCGGATGTAAAACGCACCAACAGAAAATCAGCCTGGTTTGGCGTGTTAAATTCGTAGAATGAATACCCGGCAACCAGGATGCTGTCATCCCCCAGAATGGCAATAGCGTTTCCAACGGTGAAATTTACCTGAGCGCCAAGCATATTCGAAAGATCCGGATTAGCCATCCCGGAAACACCAAATGTAGAATCCAAAACCCCGGCAGATGTATACCTTGCAACGGCAAGATCGTCCAGCCCGCCCACAATTGCAACCAGGCTTCCGTCGGACTGTCGACCCACCGTCCCAAGTTTTAAATCCGTAATGGGCAGGTGCCCTAAAAACACGCCGTCATCACTGAAACTGGAATCCAGGCCGCCAGCAGACCGGGTATTGGCCAGACCGAATAAGGACTGGGGCCAACCTACAAAAGAATCTTTTCCACCAAGCCGGGAAGAATCGACAGCTGGGGTAACCGGTCTTGACAGGATTTTATCCCCTTTTGGCGCTGCGTTTAACTGCGGAGCGCTGCCTGGATGGGAATCGCCAAGAAGGTAATCCTGGGTCGTTGAGGAAGTTACAATCGCCCCATGCTGACTGCTGGTCAGAATGAGGGCTGGGGAAAATGCAGATTGGTAGGAGATACGAGCCTCATCATCCAGGCGCACTGCACCGCTGCTACGCGTAGCCGCGCAACCCCCAAGTGTACATTCAACACAGTTTCCTGCACTGTCACAAGCGGCAGCGCTCAGGCTTGCTAAATAATCCACCGGGTAAGAGCAGCTTATCGAGATTGCAAAAAGCCTGTTGGTTAATGACGCTTCCTGGGACGCGGCTGCGCGGTACCAGGGGCTGCTGAAGTACTCACGGATGACCGGTGCATGGCTGCACATCGGGAAAACCAGGCTGTTTTCGTCCAGGTTAAAATCTTGAACATGGAAGGTATAGGTGATCAACGTGCTGCCCGTAACCAGGTTTAATTCCGCCCTTGGAGAAAGTGTATCAATTCCAGTAAGATAGGTGTTCTGGGTTACCTCGTTGTTCCCAAGCAAGTCAGTTGCACGCAAATCAAGTTGGTATAACCCTTCCAGTCCAACCGGGATTCCAACTGACCAGGGAGTATTTATGTCGCCCTGGTTACCCGAAGATCCAGCAGTGCGCCAGTAATTCGCCGCCAAGGCTGCGACCTCAAGACCCGAAAGCGCTCGAGGATACAGGGAAAAATTATCCAGCTGACCCTTAAACCACAAGTTATCATAAAACCAGGTGCCAATATACAACGGGCCACTGCCCTGATAACCAATCGCGGGAACATCGCTTGCAACCACCACACCATCCCGATAAATTGCCCGAACATGGCTTTGGTGGTCATACGAGCAAGCCCAATGGTGCCATTCCAGGTCAGTATAAGCAGGGGTCACCAGGCTATTTCCAAAGAAATCGCACAACATGGCGTTGCCATTGGTGAAAGTGGCATAAATTCCCTGGTTCGTAATTCCGGTTCCCTGGCCAAACACCATATCCCATCGGCCTAATTCATCTCTTTTGGCCCAAAACGCGACGGTAAACGATCGCTCCGCAATGTCAGGGGCCGGGTTAATGACAACAGAATCGTTTACACCATCCAATAAAAGCGCTCCGCTGCCAACGGGTCCAGCGATTCGGTGATTGCTGAAGGGCGTTTCGGGACCAGAAGGGGGATCGAAGGTAGTCAACAATCCATTGAAACCCCAGTCAGAACTGTCTTGAATTTTAGTTTCATCCAACAAAAGGTCCTGATCGAAGTTCAATTGCAGCAGAGGGCGAGAACCCAGGTGGAGCGTTTGAATTTCTGCGGGGGTTAAGACACGGTTGAAAACCCGGATTTCGTCCAGCATACCCACAAAGCCATTTTCTACTGAGGGCATTTGTGTGCTGCCATCGTATCGCTGGCCTATACTCAACCGTTCGCCAGGGCCAGGTGTTTCTGTGGATGCGGAATACACCAACTCAGCAGTGCCATTCACATATAAGCTTACCTGGCTGGATAAAGCCAATACCTCCACAACGGCAAAAACATGGTACCACTGACCCGGAGCAAACTGGGCTAAAGTCTGGGCGGTGCCCAGGACTGCAGAATTAAAACCAAAGGTCTGGTCAGCATTATAAAACAGCACATTCCGCTCAGCACCGCTGTCTGCCTGGAAGGCCATAATTACCTGGTTTTCACCCGCCGATTCTTGGGGGTAAACCCACGCACCAAACGACAGGCTGGAATACACACCTGGCGTTGGCGATAGACTCAGATCTTCCAAAACACTGTTAGCCGAAATTGACTGCTGCCCATTAAATTGGGCGGCCTGGCCAACCCAACCTGTGCCCCCAAAATTTGGGCAGCCGAAACCCGCACATGAAGCCGTATGATTTTCACCCGAAATATCCAGGAAATGCAAACTGCCATCCAGATTAGGACTGTCATCCAGGCTTAGGTGCAGGATTTCCCCGGCGAGTGGCTTTTCGTTGATTAAAGTCGAGCCGCCAACAGGGGCAAACCCAATTTCAACCTTGCCCACGCCAGCCGGTGTAATCAAACCTGGATGGGTGTCATCCACGAACCCATTTATCGTCGTTGCACTGGTCAGCGTTGTGGTGGGGATCTCAGACGCGTAGAGTGTCATTGCGGGTGGAGCCGTGTCGACATTCAGGGTCAATGCAACTGCCCGTGCAGATAATTCCGTGGTTTCATTGCCGACCTGGTCCACTGCGGTGACGATAAGGGTATATACACCCGTAGGATCATCATCAAAGAATGCATAGGTGCTTTCCCAGGATTCCCCCGTGATAACGGCCATGTGGTTGCCACCACCGACAACAACGCCTTCGGCATCCAGGATACTGATGGACACCGAAGCCACACCGCTCCCTGGCTGCTGAGGAGTGGTGTTTGCAAGCGGTGGATCGTAAACATCACCACTAAGTTCAAGCCGCCAGACCCCCGGTTGAGCAGGATCGGGCTGTAACGTCACCAGGTTTCCATTTTCGAAAGGCACTGGAAGAGCACCCGGAGATTCCACTTTTAGGTCCTGGAGAACCGGGGGAGTTCCATCCACGTAGGTGATATAGCTGTGGGGGGTTTCCTCGTTTCCAACAACGTCCACGGCACTTAACCAGAGGATGTATTTTCCTTCTTCCACCGGGTCAAAGGTCCAACAGTAAGCCGAAGAACCATCGGCAAGAGCCGCCTTTGAATCTATGCACTCCGCAACATCCTTCTCCGAATCCTGCCAGTTGATGGAATTAACGGCGATACGGGCCCGGGCAATGCGGCTTGTGGGATCCACTGCAGTGATTAGCAGAAGTTTATCCTGTTTTGGACGGTAGAGGGGTGTATTCTCGAGGGCTGACAAAGGCGCGTTTCCATCAATAATTACCTCGACCTCTTTTTTATCGTGAACTACAGAAAGCTGGTAGTTAAAAATATCGCGAATTTCGATAGAGGAAAGGGGCCGGTTATAAAAAGCAATTTCATCGAGGCTGCCAAAAAGATAGTTGTAGAGGTTTGACTGGTAACCCAGATAAAAGTTTCCCGTAGGTGTGTAAGGAACAAAACCCGATATGCTCTTAACTTCGGACCCATTCAAATAAACTTTCCAAACACCGCTGTCTCGAACAAGAGCAATATGCTGCCAACCAACGGTTGAAAGGGTTTTCTGCGTGGACAACGATCCAAGATTACCCAGGTAAATCTGGATTTCCCCGGTCTGAGACAATTGGATCCCATAGCCATTTTGGGTAACCGTTCCATTGTAGAAAACATTTTGAGGGCTATTCTTTGGACCGTCCCATTTTACCCAGGTTGTTACCGCAAAGTTGTTGGTCGCGTTGTTAAAAAGACTTACCGCTAAACCATCATTAATCCCGTCAAAACCAATCCCAGAGCGAACCTGGCCTTTAACCTCTGCTTTGGGACATAGACTGCCTGCGCACACCAGGGTCCTCCCGGCATCATCTTTGAAGCTGGTGCTTTGCGCAGGCTCATCCAGATGCATCTGAAATACTGGAGCGAAATGATAAAGATTAACTACTTCAGCATCGCTCAAGGCTTTTTGGTGAATTTGGATATCATCCAAAACGCCTTTGAAAAAGCCACCTCCGCGATAACGGCCCAACGTCACAGTAGGATTTCCATCAAGAGGGTTGGAGGTGAATAAAGAATATGTAAGGTTTGATGTCGCAACTTTCTGACCGTTAATAGAAATACTCAGATTGAATTTTTCCGAAAACCAATCCCATGGTGAAGGTGGGATTGAGGTCACACGAAACACCACGTGATACCAGGTTTCAGAACTTAGAAACACATTGTTGGCTGTCAATTGTTGGTTACGATAATTCAGAAATGGCCGGTTGTTGGCTACGCCCACCTGCAGCCCCGGTCCATTGTCAGTTCCCAGGATCGTTCGGGTTTCATTTTCGAGGCTGCTCCCCTTTACCCACACAGCAATCGTGAATGCGTTTTCGGTTAGTTTTAGTGGGCCGGCATTGCCAATTGCGAGATAGTCATTGGTGCCATCAAAGAAAACTGCCTGGTTTGTTCGACCTGTCACACCAGAGGTAGGACAGGTTGCAGCGCTTGCGCAGGATTTTTCATCAACCAGATCAACCGCACTTGCAAAACGGGTCGCCCCAGGTGGTTCATCAAAGATCAAGGAGGCAGACTGAACCCCACTGTTATAAATTTCTAAAACCTCAACCAATGTAAGTGGCTGTTGGTATAGTTCAACCAAGCCCATTTTGCCGTAGAATGGGATGCTGTGGGTCTTATAGCCTGGCTGGGTAGGAGACCCAAAGTAAAAATCGCCATTGCTGTCATTGCTATACCAAAAACTTTTAACCCCAACAGCCCAGCTTGGTTCATTGGTATTAAAACTCTTTGAAAATTCAAGGTCGTCGCCGCCATCATCATCTTCCCAAAGTTCCAAACTGGCTTTTTCAACAAACGAATAAGATTTATTCAGGGTAAGTGTGTCATCTTCATCCACGTCGTTATAGTTGCCAATTTGTTCCCCATCAAACCAAAGGTCGTATTCCGCATCCCCTGCGCCATCACCTTCATCATTCACCACGATTTTATTTAAATAAACATATCCCGTGGAAGAACTCCGGCCAATTTGAAAAAACTTTATCCCTAAAAAGTGGTATGGATTTACGTTGCCGAATGAATAATCCACCTTCAGAATGCCATTGACATACAGTTTATATTGATTTCCATTATAAGTTGCAACAACATGGTTCCAGGTATTTTGGGTTAAAACATCGCCGCTGATCTTTTCTACCCAACGGGCTGGATTGCTTGTAGAAAACCCGAAAACAATTCTGTTGTCAAGCCGCTGTAAAGTTGGGAATCCGAGTAAGGCTTCTCCGCTATTAAAGCCAATGATGCCTTGCCGGTGACCGTCTTTCGCGGAATCGCCCGATGATGTCGGAAAAATCCACGCTGAAATCGTAAATAACCCGCTGTCCATTGCGGTTGAAGCATTACCGCCATAGGTGACATATTGCCCACCTTCAAAATTGCCCGCGGGGCAGGTGGCGTCCGCCACAATGCAGGCTGTGTGATTTTGCTGAGGAGAAAGATCCCTGAAGAACCTGGCGGTAAGAAGGGTTTCATTTTTACTCAAATCCACTTTCAGGGTGGGTTGGTTGGCGAGCTTCAGGATATCATCCAGGCTCAAGGAGCGATTGTATACACGCAGCTCGTCCATTTTCCCGGTGAAATCCTGGCCAATAAACAGCCTGCCATTGGGCGCTGGGTGATTCACGGCAGTAAAACTTAGTTCCAGCAACCCATTCACGTAGAGCTTGCCTTGTTTTGCCTCGTCAATTACCAACATAACATAATGCCATTGATTGATCGCAAAGGTTCGTTGGCTGGGTTTGTAGCCATAGCCATTGTTTTCGTAATAAGCAAATTTTCCGGCGTTTGTATAAGCCAGCATGTTCAGGAAGCTAGCTGAAGACCCGTGGAATGCGAAAATCTGGCCGTTGACCAAAGCCTCAGGATAAACCCAACCGCCAACAGAAAAAGCACCAACCGAATTTAAATTATCCAATACCGAATTCGCGATCAACTTGTGGGTGCCGTTAAACCGCGCTGCGTTTCCAACCTGGCCAGGCCGACCACCTTCTGGGCAAGCAGTACAGGTCGCCACGTTTGCTGGAACGGTTCCAGATTTATCACTGAAGGTAGCAACATTGGATTCCTCCAACTGCAGCCACATTTCCGCAAAACCAGATTGTGCGCGCCAATCTGAAATCAAGGTGCTGGCCTGCTGGATCAACGAATAAGCACCCGATGCCAGGGCAGGGCTTGTTGTCAAAACTCCTTTTAATGTGGATTCATCCTGGGGTTGTAAAACAAAGGTGATCGGGGTTTCGGTGTTAACCGGCCCACCCTGAATTTCTGTGTCCAGCAAACCCTGGGCTTGCCGGTTATTTAATTCGTTTTTCACAGTAGCCTGGTATTCCAGGCTGGCGCCTGGTGGGATGGCCAGGTCATTCGGGTTGTATAAACCAAGGTAAACCTGGCCAACCGCCGCATCACTGAGGTGTTTATCGAAGAAGATAACCTCATCCATGACTCCACTAAAGCGATTGACCCCTGTTGGGTGTGAACCAATGACCACATCTGCAAATTCAGCAGGCCGGGTCACCTGTGCAGCACTCGTATTGGCTGCTGACTGGTTATTGATGTCAATACGCCAATAACTCAAGTTATTCCTCACCACAATATGGGTCCATACCCCTGGAACCAGGGATTGCGATGTTCGAAATGAGCCAATCGGAGAATATGTTTTGATGGAAACCTGCCCTAAGGCGCTAATGAACAGGGTAAACCCATTAACAGGCGTACTGTTTACCAGGTTTCCATACGTAAACAGGAATTGATCCTGGCCTGAAATATTACCGTCCCATTTCGCCCAGGTGGCAAAGGTGAATTGATTGGTCCCTTTCGCATTAATGGTTCCTTTTAGTAAATCGTTTTCCCCATCAAACCCCAAACCTTTTCCAAATTTACCCTCAACCCGCCCTGGACAAGCCAGGTTTTCGCAGGAGACTGAGTTGCGAAAACCAGAGGCATCCGAGAAATTTGTTGCCCCAACCGGGTCTTCCAGCCGCAGGATCATCAATGGCGCATTCACTTCGGCTACTGTAGTGTTCAATGTCAGAACGTTCCCGGTACTGATCACATTGGGATTGAACCCATACACTTTTTCCAGCGCGTCGCTCAGGCCATCATTATCGCCGTCAGCTTTGAGCGGGTCAGAAACAACATGGGTTTTCAACGAATTCCCGTTGGCATCGAATTTATACACAAATTCCCAACCACCGACCCACTCGGTCCGGTTACCATTGTCGTTCTGGTCAAATATATCCTGGTGAAAAACTTCCTCTCCGTCCAACAAACCATCGCTGTCCGTATCTGCCAGGAGGGGGTTCGTCCCCGCAAGGAGTTCAAGCTCATCACTTAGGCCGTCATCATCTGTGTCCGGGTTGAGCGGGTTTGTCCCAATTTGGGTTTCGTAAAAATCATTAAGCCCATCATCATCGCTATCTGGATCGTTATCATGAGGGTCGCTGCCATTATCCTTCGTGTTCAACAACCCATCTCCATCTGCGTCTTTAAAGCGCGGAAACAATTCGTCCCAGCCAAGCGAATAACCACCGTCCCGCTCAACAAGTGCATAAAATTCACTTATCGTAGCAGGGAAAACATCATATTTAAAGTTAATCCCCATATCTAAATGGGTAGTTCCATCATATTCCCGGATGATACACATGGGTACGGGTATCCATGCAATCCCAATATAAACCGGAATCGTCCAACACTCCTGGAATGGCAGCGAAAATGCTTCGGCAAGGTACAGGCTGGGGATCTGATTTATGCCTGCCTTATCAAGCTTAATTTGGGTATTGGCAGTCGTTACTCTTTGGGTCATTCTGAAATTATCTGAAGAGACCTCCACCCAATTATCATTGGTTTTCCCAAAATCCAAATTATCGTGGATATCTGTTTTTGCATTGAGCAAATCATAGTTGAAGTTCGAGATTTTCAAAATGGAATTTGTATAATGCCAGGCATATACATAAGCCTGCCAACTATCGGGTTCTGCCAGGGTGATTGTATTGGTGACAATCCCGGAAATGACCAGTTCATTGCCAACGATTACACCTTTGTCTGGGTAGCGCAGGTCCGGCCGGTTAAGGTGTGGGACCATACGCCCTTCCTTTTCTAGCGCGACCATAATTTGTCCTGCATAAATCACCTTGGTGATTACTTTGGCCAACAGCCCTGTAAGGCCATTACAGACACCCCCCTCCTCGCCCTTGATTGCACAAACCAGGCTGATGACAGCATCAATAAGAAATAATACAGCCGCCAGCAACTGCCCAATCACCGGTATTGCAAAGATGGCTGCCATCACAAACAGGGCAATTGTGAAGCCTATCACACCGGCAATGGCCGCATTGAATGCAACACTGCCAAATCTTACTCCGGCGCTAACGATACTATTTATGAAGAATCCCCACACAATTACGGACACTATGAGCGCCCCAATTAAGGCCGCTTTCGTGGCCGCCTTGCTTGTTTCTCCCGCATGTTTTGCCAGTTTCGCTGCAAACAAAGAGAAATTACCCCCTGTGTGAGCGGCGATTTGAATTCCAGCCACGGCTTTTCCTAGCTGCCCTACGGCAACCAATTGAGTGGCTACACCAATTACGGCAAGTGCCGCTTTTGATTTCCCGGTTCCAGCCAATACAGAAGCGGCAACAATGGTGCCAATCGCAAGCACAATACCCACGCCAAAAGCAGTTTTATTGCCCTTGGCAAACTTAGAAACATCAGCAAACATTGCTTTGGCGCTGGCAATCTGGAGGCGCGGGTAGTTCTGCACAAGTTTTTTTGCAGCTGTTAACTTGCTAATTTCCACAAAAACGGTCCTAACTCCGCCTTTTGAGATGGTCGTTCCCGCAGCGGCTAAGTTGTTGTTTGCTTTTTGAACCTCAAGCACTTTTTGGTAAAAAGATCCAATTTGGGATATCACACCGGTGTATTTATCAATTTCATCTTTAACCCCTGAGGCGCTTTCATAATCCGCCCAGAGCTGTTCATCGGTATATACACCTTCAAGTTCGTTGATATCCTGCCCACTTCTAACAACACTGGATGCACCCGAATAAAACAGTGTGTAGGCGCTTTCGGAAACGGTAAGTTGACCCGATAGTATCAAATCCTTTTCGGGGTCAGTCGCAAAACCGGCTGCTTTTTTCAGTACAATTGTTTGCTGGCCTTTAACAAATTCCAGGTACTGCTCGAGGGGAAAAGCCTGCCATTGTCCATTTACAAATTGGAAGGGTGCCCAGTTGAGTGCAGCGAGAGTATCCACGGTCACACTGGCAGCGTTAAGGCTGATGATTCCAAGGTTGCCTTGAAAGGCTACGGAGGGGGTCGCGTCCATGTTTACAGAACGATACCTCTCTTCCCTGGCAAACAAAATCGTAGGCGCAAACCCGCCTGGCTGGGCTGCGTTGCCATACACATTTTTCAGTACCGTTATCGTGTCTTCCATCGGTATGAGTGCCAGATAATCCTGGTGTGGGTAATCAAAAATGTGCACCTGGGTAGTCCCTGCCGGAATCGCCCAACGTTGAATGGGAGAAACGCCCTGGTTATTTGCGCCCAATCGGCGGTTGATTTCTGTGATACTTAAATCTCGCCGGCCACCCACAAAATTTGCATTGAGTACATAAGCGGCTTTCCAGATATGCGGTTGGACAGAATTTGTCGCGACATTTGAATCGCGGCTCTGGGTAATAAGCGCAACTTTCATCCCAGCATCTTCTCGCACTGCCATACCCGTTAATTCCCACGCTTCGGGATATACATGCAGGATATTGGGCTGGTTCAAATTCCCATTTGCAGGATCGGTGCACCAGGTTTTATCGGTGGGTCCATTTGGGTTCAGAACACAGCTATCCGTCATTATTTCCAACATCCAGACCATCCGTATCTGGTGGGCAGATCCCCAGGCGGCTGTGCCTGGCCGATAAAACATCCGCCCCGAAAAGGCTACTTTTTCTCCACCGGTCTGATCAGTTACAACCGCCAAAGGAATTAACACCTGAATCATCCCGGTTTTGGGGTCTTCCCGAACAGATATCCCAAAAGGTTTCAACGCCTCTCGATCTAACCACGCATCCAGGTTCCCCTTTATTCTGGTTGTAACACCTGCTTTAACCGGCAAATTTCCGAAGTGATTTAAAGCATATGGAACCGAAATTTCCATCATGGGAATCAAGCGCATATCTCCATTCCCATCCGAAGCAGCACCCCCTGGAAACTCAGTTTTGTAGGTGTCATCTTTTGTTTCAGCGTACCTTTGAACCTGTCCTTCGGTATCCCCGGCTGGCCAATCCAGGACATTCAACGCATACCAGAGGTGATCCGGGTTGGTTGGTCGAAGTTGGATGTCAACAAAGAGTGGTTTCCCGGCATTTGCTTGTGAAACCGTTATTTGAAAGGGATTGGTCTGGTTAAATGCGGGCTGATTTATCCCTCGAACTGAAGAAGGGGAGAGATCCACCTTATCAGGAACACCATCTCCATCATCATCCGTATCGAACACATTGGGAATTTTGTCCCCATCCGAATCCTGACAGGGGGAGGAAGGGTTATCTACCCTCGCTGAACACTCGATCCCATCTAGCTGCCCATCCTGATTTGTATCCATATCGAGGGGATTGGAGTACCACCAGATCCCACTATTAGCAGGGTATTGAAACCCATTTACTTCCACAGCATCTGGCAGAAAATCACCATCTGAGTCTGGGTCATTTGGATTGGTTCCAATCAGCATTTCCTGGGCATAAGTCAGCCCATCCCCATCCACATCGCTGGCAGGGTTAATCAAAACAGCTTCGCGAGCAATGCTGCCCGAAATATCACTGGATGACCAGCCACCCCCAAAACTACCCGTCGCGGAACCTTCTGATACAGAATTGGTGGGCCAGCTCATCGCCCCCGCCATAATCGTCGACCAGGTAGGTCTCTGGACAAAGGCACTAAAATAATTCTCGTCGGAGTTACGAATTTCCGAAAATAAAGGAGAAGGCGTCTGAAAAGGTGCTTCAATCCCTTGGGGATTTTGGGCAAATGGATTTTTATGTTCGTCCCAATGGTTTTCGGTTAACCCCTCCACGAATGCATTTGCGGAATCCTCTGCTTCTTTCGAAGCAAGCTGTTCGGTTTGTTGGGCAATTTGTTCGCGAGAGAACGAAATCATCTGCACACTCTGCAGCAGCGGACCGAGAACCATTGATCCAATCAAGAAGAACGCTGACCCAGCATACAGCATTTTCGAAGAACTGTTCAAAAGCACGAGAGTCCCAAAACCAACCAAACCGAGCATGATGCTGACCTGATTAAGCAGCACTCTCCAACCATCCGAAGTTCCTGGTAAGGGTAAATGAGAAACTGCCCAACGAAGCGGGTTTTCTAAAATAGTTGATTCAGCGGCGTTTTGTTGTGGATAACCAGAAAAATCGGTTTGAATATCCACAACGATACGTTCACCAGATAGCTGTTCAGGATAATTCAAGTGAAGGACCAACCGCACCGGCAGCCCAGCTTGCGGTCCACCTGAAAAAAGCCAGATTTCTCCAGTGCCCGTTATGTGTTTATATTCAGAGGGAGTTTCTACACCAACACCAGGGGGTAATTTACCCTGTGAGCGCAGGTCTTGCTCTAACTGTTGTCGCATATGGTCCGCAAATGCAGATCCATCAAAATCGAACCTGTAACGGTCGAATTGTACAGAAAGCGTTTGAGAAAAGTTCGCCTCATTTGGCATACCAACTGTTGCCGCAGGATCGTTTTGCCAGGTATTGGTCAGAGGGATTACCCGAGATTCGGTGCCAACCAGGGAAAGATTTTTCGCACCTGCAAGATATCCCAGAATATCCTTGCCCGGCGCAAAAACACCCGAAAAATCTTGAATGGTTTCCCAATCACTACCTGAGACACGCCCCATGGCTTCATCTCCACTGACCATGATTTCCATCGCCCCGGTACCGTTGAAAACCTGGCCATTGCTGCTCCACAGCTTCATAATCAGGGTCTGCCCTGGCACATTCGCGCCGCCTTCGATATAAACCGAATCTACCTGGCTGCTGCGCCCTATATTTTCGAGTTTTGGCGCGGGGTAAGTAGTCTGCTCAATTTTGGTCGCAAATTGATAAACCCCCAGGTCAGAAACCGCCCTCCAGGCATTTTGCACTACCTTCGAAGGGGGTATGGAAATTCGGAGTTGTTTTCGAATAGAACTTAGATCCAAATTTGCAGACGCTTTGCTGTCTGACAGCACCGTTGAAAACAGGATTAATCCGGCAATAAAAACAACGAACACCGTGGTTAATGGGAGGGTGAATCTGAAGAATTTTTTTTCTTGATTATTCATTTTAAATTCCTGTTTACAATGGCGAGAGGGATCGGGTTGCAGTTCGTGCTGGACAAAAATCCTTTTAAATATTAAATTGGTAACACAACTGCGATCCTGGATACCAGACATCAGCAGGTAAAGGGATTCTTGTCTTTATGGGCCAAAAAAGTGGGGGGAAACGGGTTGAATGTGATTGTAACAGGTTAATCTTTTTCTCAGGTTTCGGGTTATGAGAATTGAATTAACATAAGCTTATGTACGGAGCAAAATATGCGCATATGATTAATGCGTATCGGATATGAAGTAACCCCAATCCGAACCATTCATAACTTCAGAAACATTTCCCTGGATTGGGGGAAAACACCTACCAGCATTCCCAAGCCGGCAAACATCAATATCATGGACATCTGGTGACTGCGTTTTTGGATTTTCCCCCAAAGTAATCACATGGATGGCTGCAGAATTGATCGGCAGTCAGGGTTTGAGACACCTCTCGAGCGGCGGCGTTAGTAACCCAACCAGGGAAGAATCTCTTGATAGAAAACCAGTGACACCCATACCACCCCTGCTATCAAGAGGAGGAGCCCAAAGAATGCTTGGGTTAAACCATTCAAGATTGCCCCACAGCCTCGTTTTTCGCGCTGCCGCCCCCATTCATCTGCCACCATAGCCCGCTGCGTGAGGATCGCCTTGAAGCCGCCATTGAGCAGCCAAAGACCCAGAATCGTCACCAGCAGGCCACTACCACCCATTTTCATAATCTGAGTCAGATCTCCTTGCCCTCGGGTAATCTGATAAGCGGGGAAGATATTGAATGCGACCAGCGAAATCCCGGCAACAACGATCAGCGTAATCAGGCCCCTGGTCAAGAAAGCCAACAGGCACGAAGATCCAGACCGGCGCGGCCGGGCCGCTTTGCCCGCGCCTCCTGGCGTTGGATGCCAGGTTTGGCCGTTCCAGAAATACCAGGTGCCCGTTTGAGGATCCTGAGACCACCAGTTGCCTTGCTGGTCCTGCACGGCCCCCTGGCCGATCGGGCCAGGCCGGCGGGTTTGGTTTCTTCGCCAGAGGAATAAGCCGCCTGCAGCGACCATCAAAACACCCGCCAACACCACGCATATCCCGCCCCCCAGCCAGTACAGGCTGTTGGCGGGGAGCTGCCATACCGGAAAGACTGAAACACTCCCTTCATCCCCTATTCCATCTACCGTGATCAAAGTGCTGGCGCTGGCTTGCTGCCCGTCAGCATCGGTGACGGTTAGGGTAATGATATGTTTGCCAGCTGAAAGCGCAACGATAATGGCGTAACCTTGCCCCAACGGTCCATCCTGATCTGAACGCCACTGGTAAGCCTGTCCTGGCAGCCAGCCATCCTCAATATCCTCGGCCAGGCCTGCCAGCAGGTTAGGCTGCCCAGCCACCCAGGGCAGGGCTTCTGGGTCGGGGGGATGGATCAAGACGGTGGGAGCATGCTTGGGAACCATGAATGCAGGGCTGTCGGCCTGTCCGGTATTCAACCCGTCCGAAGCCACCACGCGAATCAGCGCCTGTTCACTCCCCGGCAGCAGCGAGCCATCTATGGGTAAATTGAGTGCGTTCAAGTTCAGGCCAATCAGCTGCCAACTGGCGCCGTTGTCGGGGCTGTAGTACACATTATAGGTCAGCAGATCCCCGTCGCCATCACTGGCTGACCAACTCAGCGTGGCAGCAGCGCTGACCGGGGCGCCGGCACCGGGTTGATCAACAGAAACGGTGGGGGCAGTGGCGGATTTCTCCAGGCGGTAGTAGTCTTGCCCATCTTTGGTGATTACCAGGCGCACAGCCCCGGGTGGAAAAGGTACCTCCACCTGAAAGGCTCCTGGATTGGGCGCATTATACTCACCCGGATCCTGGTTAATCCCAAAAGAAGCGCTTGCCAGCAGACTGCCATCTGCTGCCTGCAGGCTAACCAGGAAATCCCCAACTGGGTACTCGCCGACCTGGTTGGCTTGTGAAATCTGCGGCGGAAGCAGCTTCAACTCGCCGTTCTCAAAATAACCGCTGAGATATAACACCTGGTCGAAGGAAGCCGCAGCGAACCCATTTGGCGCAGCCAGAACAGCCATCTTCGATGTTAAAACGGAGGCACTTTGCCGACCACCCAGAATGGTGTTAAAAGCGCTGGGTGAAATCCACGGGCGCACAGTAACAGAACCCTCCTCGAACCCGGCATAAGGATCCCCCATGAAATTGATCCAGTTGGAATTGGCTTTGATATAGCGCACCTGGCCGCGGCTGGCTTCGTAGATATACCCTTCAGGCAGCGCTACCCCGCCAAGGCCTGGGTTATCATCGGCTTCCTCATGCGCGCCCAGGTAAATATGGCCGATTTCATGGGCGATGGTGATGGGAAACTCGATGCTGACCAGCGGCGCGTTGGGATATAAGAAGCGATAGACAAAGCCCCGGTTACCCGCCCCATACGCATTGGGCGGGTACAGACCAACGGCGTATTCCACGGGTGTCCCCGGGTTGGCTGCATTGTAGGCCACTAACGCGTTGTTGACAATTGCAGCATCGCGCAGCGCCATGGGCAAATTCAACCAGCCGCTGGAATAAATCGGATGGGGTGCGATGCGCACACCAGGCACGGGGTACGTGTTGGCCAGAAACTCCCGGGCTGTGCTGGCCCAGGTTTGCGCGGCGCCCGGATCGATATCCGGGCTGAGGGCCACCATCACCATGCTCAGCCCTCTGGATGTCGAGACCATCTGGGTCCAGGTTTTTTCATTGTTAGCCTCATCCGGTTCCAAAAAAGTGTTCTGCGGGTCAATTACTGCTCGCACTTCAAAGGGGCCACTGCGCACGAAGCCGGGCGGGATCAGGAAAATGACGGTATCCAGAACACCCTGGTGGTCCCGGGTGGTGTATTCGCTTTTTACCTGGAAGGGCAGGCTTTGGAAAAACTGCCCGTTCACATACAGGCTCACCTCGCTCGCCACGCTGGATGGCGCCTGGCTGGACAAGTGCGGGAAGACCAGAACCGCAGTAGAGCGGCTGTCGGCCAGTTCGGCGCCGCTAACGGATTGCAGAAGTTCGACCTTGTCAATGGATAGATCTCCCTCGAGCTGTAGGATGAAATTGACCCCTGACAGGCTGCCATACCCCTGCCCACCGGGCACATCCAACGCCAGCGAGTAGCTGCCATCCGCATTGGTGGTGATCGAGGCAGGCCCCGCCCCGCTGACCACCGCCACGTCTGCCCCCGCCACCCCCTTGCCTTCCTGGTCGGTCACCCGTCCTTCAAGGACCAATGAGCCAAGGTTGTCGAGATTATTGACCGTTTGAGTTGCTGGGGTGTAACCTGTTTTGGACGCAGTCAGAACGATCGGTGCACCCGGCTGCGGCGTTTCGGTGATGATTGGCGTTATAGGAAGCGCCGCCTGGGTGGCCGGCACGACCGTATCGCCGCCGATCAGGCCCAAGGCAGCCGCGTTTTTAAAGAAGGTGTTCAGGTCATTCTTTGCATCAGTTTCAGCGTCAGCACCAGATGGTCTGTAAACCTCAATCACAAATTGATTCGCTTGCGAGACCATGCGCCAATTCCCCCCCTGCCAGGAACATACTGGGTAACCATAAGATGTTGACAGGCATGACGCGTCATTAACATTAGCCACAACAGCATCAAAAAATCCGTTTGCTTCACTTTCTGAATTGAATGCGATAAGGTTTATTGCGCCGGTCTTCCACTCTACCCCAATCTGCCAGCGATCAATTTTTGTGCCAGTAGATGTGTCCGTAGAATGGCGAACGGATGTGTCCCATCCCAGTTCTGTAGCGGTTGCGATCAATACCTTGCGGACGAGGGTATCCTGAGGGTCTTGTTGAGGAAGGTCGGCTTTCGCCGTGTCCGTACGGCTAAATACCAACACCAGTGCGATGAACAAAAGGGTACTATTCCGAACCACCATGCGAAATCTCCTACCTGCACAGGTAAAATGTGCCTCTATTTAGGTTGTCAGTTATGACAGAGGTGTCGCCAGGGTATTGGCGGTTGCCTGTGCGATAGAGGCAGTAGAACCGTCGCGAGACGGGTGTGGGGGACAGTAGGAGGTGAATGGTTCTAGAGATCCAGCCTGCCAGCCCTGCACAATATCTATTTCATTTAGGTGTGCTCCCCCAACACCTGTTTTCAGTATAGCATAATTTCTATCACCTATTGGGACGATCCTCACTGGAATAATCCGCAAATCATCACTGCAGCTTCTTTTGCTGGTATAATTTATCCAGTTGCTTGTATAAACTTCCGTTTTCCCCGTTTAAAAGCAATTGAATGCTGGCGGATTCCGCCTCTGGGTTCTTTGCCAGAGTTGACCCGCCAAACCCCTACGGATTGTGACGCGTTTGTGATGCTGCGTCTGTATCCTGATATTAACATTTGAATGCATCCAGCAAGTATTAAGCATATATATGCAAGAAAAGGACACCCAATGACAGACAAAATCGTCGCAAAACCCGAACCCAAAAAGAAAAGAGCACCCAAAAGCCAGCGCAAGCATGTCCGCAAGCAAAAATCCGAAGCCCGCCGCAACGCCCCCCTAACCACCCGTTAAGCAGGCCTGTTCACCACGCGCTATCTTTGGGAGTAAAAAATTCGCCACCCTCTGGATAAACCCTGGTGTTGAGATGCTCAAACCCAGGGAGATTTCCTTTTTAATACCAAAATAGAAGCATCTGGCAATCTTAGAAAACGAGCCGATCGAGGTATCATGAATAAAGCAAAACTATTAGAGATTGTTGAGGGGTATTCTCGCAACATCGAGCCTGAAGCAGGGACAGCCAGGGTCGTGAGGATAGAAGACAAGAAAACAGTTTATATCGAGCAGCACGATGGAACTGGTCGTGCAATTCTATTAACCGAGCACATAGTGGATGGAAAAACCTATTGGGCAGGATATAGTTCCCGGAGTGAGACGATTTACATAGCCCTGGGCGCATAAAGAAAAACTGCATTTGCAGCTGCCCGCCTCCCATCATCGCGCTGCAAACCCATTATGCAGCGCTTGTTTTCGTTTAATGGGTATGTCCGTACTTATTTTCGATACCATATCCCCAGCTTGGTGTACAATACAAGCAATACCGAACATTCTCAAACAGGAGGCAGAAAATGGCAGGTGCAAGAAAACCAGGCGGTATACCCCGGCGTCCAGGCCCAGTCCCACAACCCGCTGGAGGTGGATTAGCACAAAGAGCTCAGCAGCAAGCGCAGCATCTTCGCGCCCAAAATTTGCAGCGCCAGATCAATCAGGCTGCGCGCCAGGCCCCACACCCTGGAGCAAGACCTGCATCAGCCCCACCCCGCCCGGCTGTCAGACCCGCCGCACCCCCTGCCCGGGTAATGCCACCCAACCGCCCCCCTGTGGACCGCCGGGCCCTGCCTACCCCGGCAGCCGCGCCCCAAACCCCACGCTCTCAACCTCCCCGGCCAGGGACATCCGCAGCGAAGATTATGGCCGCTGCAGCTGCTTCTGCTGCGCTGAACCGGATTGACTCGAGTCAGGCGACACCCCAGTTGACCAATGACCTGAACACCCTCCAAAATGCACTTGCCCAGCTCCAGGAGAGCAGCACGCTTGCCGACATCGGAAATGATCTCGACCGGGTTCAAAAAGATTTAACCCATGCGCTCGACTTGCTTGAATCAGCCCGGCAGCGTGGGTATTACTACCAAAAAGACCTGGACACCCTTGCCCTGGCTGCTTTAGATCGCTGGCAGACCACAGGTGAACCTGCTTACAGTGTCATAGAAAAGCAGGCTGGGCTTTTCCAAACCCGGTTAATGCCGCTCAATACCCAAATCACCCAATTGAACGCAGCGCTCAGGAACCCTACCGCAGCCGCAAATATGCTTCGGCTGGTTCAAACCCAGGCCAACAGCCTCCAGCGCGAGGTTGACCGGGTACGCACCGATGTTCGCAGTCAATACAGCGACGTCGCCACCCCCACCTACCAGCTGAACTCCCGGCTGGCCAGCATCCACTGGGCGCTGAAGCAGCTGGATGAAGCTTCCTTTAAGTTGGATGCGGGTGAAGAGCTGGTGAGCGCAGTGCAGGCCCGTTGGGACCAGGCCGGCGATGAAGACCCGGAGGGTGTGGTATACCTTACCACCAGGCGCCTGGTTTTCGAACAGAAGCAAAAAATTGCCAAAAAGAAATTGCTGTTTGTCACCGTTTCCAGCGAGCTCGTACAGAAAGTGGTTTTAGATTTACCCTTAACGAAAATTCAAGAAGCCAAACCCTCCAAGCGCGGGCTGTTCAGCCACCAAGATTTTGTTGAAATATCGGCTGCGGGTGGACCCGAACCCACAATCCCCCTTCACCTGGACGGTCACAAGGCAGAAGATTGGTCAGCCCTGTTGATCAGCATCCAAAATGGCAAGATTGCGGATGATCGCACCAGTGGTACGCTTGTGGGCTACCAGGATCTTTTAGGCGAGTTAACCCAGGCAGATATCCTCACCCTTCAACAAGAGGTCAATGACCTGCAGGACGAGCTGCAGTTGAAAGACTTGAAGGAAGCCCTGGCCTCCCTCGATCAAAGTGTAACTGGCCTGCCCGGAGCCTTGGCCGGAGTACGGGCACGGGGCTACGTCATCGAAAGCGACCTGGAGCAGGATGCTGCCGCACTAACCGAACAGTGGGGACGGATTCAGGCCAACGCGGCTGTGGCCATGCAGCAGCAGGAAGCCTACCTTGCCCAGCAAATGGGTCACGTGAGAGTAAAGCTGGCCCAACTTTTAGGCCAGTCCAACCAGCCTGCCGCCGCTCGCCCGCTCTACCTGGAAGTGAAGTCGGCAATTGCTTCGGCGGAAGCCCAGGCCAACGCCTCGGAAGACACCGTCTTGGCCCAGTTCGAGGCATTCCAGGCGGAAGTTGAGGGCTTGAAAGCGCACCTTGAATGGGTGGACTGGATGCTGCAAGCTTTGGCTACAGCCTCTTTTCAACTGCTTGCCACCGAAAGCGGTGTTGCCGCCGTTGAGGCCACTTTGCTGGCAGACGGTGTAGAACCCCAAAACGGCATATTGTTCCTCACCGACCAGCGCTTGCTGTGGGAAGACCGGGTAGACACTTACGAACTCAAAGCCGACCTCCCGCTCACCCTGGTTGAACGTACAGAAAAAGGTCGTTCTCCTGAAGAAGACGGCGACGACCTGCTTTTATTCAGCCTGGTTCCCCCTGCCCCCTGGCACAAAGTGACCTTTGACCTCGCTGCCCCGGTTGCAGAAGTCTGGCTTGTCATGATTGGTCGGGCACGCAGTGGCGATTACGTCAAAGACCGGGCCGTCGAACTAGACCAGGACGAACTGGACCGCATCAAAGCTGCACCCACCCACTGCCCGACATGCAGCGCCGCCTTCACGGCGCCAGTGCTGCGCGGCCAGCGGGAGATCCGCTGCGAATACTGCAGCTCAGTCGTACGGCTTTAGCCTTGGGACGCTGGCTTTCTTAAACGAGATGGTATGATGACATCGGTTTACGCTCCGGAAATCCTTGCGACGCTTCCGGATCACCAATTACGCGATCTGCCCATGCTAATCACCAATCCTGAGGACCTGGCCGAGATTGCCCAGGCGCTGCCGGCATCGGGATATGACCCCAGCCTGAAAGCCTACGATTCAATCCTGAGCAAAAACCAGCAAGAAACCCTGGCAAATGCCCTGCTGCGCCGGGTGAATAATGGTGTACCGCCTGGCGTAGAGGCAGCCATCATGGATGGGGTTCGCGAGGCTATGGACGGCTACTGGACCGGCTTTCAAGGCTTTTGCCAGGTCATTGTCAGCCACAGCGCCGCGCTGAATCTCAATCGCATGGTTCAGCCCTTGCTCCGCCGGGCAATTTTTTGCCATACGCTGCTGCGGGAATTTGCCCGCGTACACAGCCGCCCGCCCCAAGGCTGGCTGGATGAAATCCACCGCCGGCGCGCTAACCTGGATTTTGTGGAGCTTTATCCAGACCTGGCAGATGCCCTGCCCGGCCTGGATAAAGCCCTGGCCAACTTCGGGTGAAATCAGAGGTTTTGTAGGATTTTTACAAATCATGGTTTGTGGTATTCACGCACAAAAACCGTTTGTAAAGTTGAACCCAGAATCTCATCCACCCAATCCTTTCAACAGTGCACCCACACCGTATGCCACACCCGCTGCCAGCCCACCCACCAGGAGCATTTCGATACCGCTGCGAATGGGGCTGAGGCGCGTCACCAACACCTTGGCTGCGCCCAGGCCAAACAAGGCCAATGCAGAAAGAAGGATTGAGGACGGAAATGCCCAACCAGCCGGGATGTTGACCGCCAGGCCAACCAGGTACACCAGCAATGGTACTGCCCCGGCAATAACAAAAGCCAGTAAGGTAACCAGCCCATTAACGACCGGGCTTCTTTCGTCCGGAAGCATACCCAATTCATCCACCATCATCGCATTTACCCAACGTTGGGGATTGCGGCTTTGGATATCCACCAACTGCTGTGCCTCTTCATCGGTATAGCCACGTTGGCGATAAACCTCAACCAATTCCTCTCGCTCTCCTTCTGGGAAGTGTTCTACCTCCCAGGATTCTCGTTCCCACTCCTTGTGATAGACTTCCTGCTCACTTTTAGAAGAGAGATAAGCCCCCACTGCCATCGAAAAGCCATCCGCCAGCAAGTTTGCCAGGCCAAGGATAAGAATTACCGGGGTACCTAACTGAGCGCCGGCAACTCCACTTACAACAGCGAAGGTTGTGATGATACCATCCAACCCACCATACACCATCTCCCCCAAATACTGGCTGCCGGCGCCGCCGTGTGACTCTGCCGCTGAGCGAATTGCCAGAGGGCTATGGGCTTTCTCCGCTTCACCAGCATCTTTGGAAACAAATGCTGCCCTGGCAGCCGTAAGCCGTTTATCTTCTTTCTTCATATGGTTCTCCTTTGGAAAACGCCAGCCCGGCGCAGTAGCACCAGGATCACAATCCACACGGTTATGCGCAAGGTCATCGCCATCAGGCTGTCTGGCGCTACCACCGAACGGTAAGCCGTTAATAAAATGACCATCACAAGGCTGTGCAGCCCTAAGGTCAGGCTCGCCAACCAGGCAGCTGCCCGGTCATTTCGCCAAATTACCACAGAAGTAACCAATGCCGAGAACCACCCCAGCAAAAAATTATACGTCGGCAGCCAATTGATGACATAATAATCCATTTCCTTCCCCAGCAGCACCTGACCACCAGCGGCAATTGCCATCAAACCAATAACCAGGGCAAGTCCAGCCGCAATACGAAATAAGTTGATTTTCATTTGATCATCCTTCTTTCGGTAAAATAGATTAAGCTTGGTCCAACGTTTTATATCGATACTGAATGATTTCAAACAATTCCTTCCCCGGATGAACCAGGGCTAAGGCAAATAATGCAAAGCCGATACCATCCAAAACGCCTCTGGCTGGTGAAATGAAAATACTGGCCCAAACAAGCAGGCTTCCCACATTTGCAGCGGCCAGGCTTCCCCAACACCCACCGGGGGTTGGATCGAGTTCTTGGTTAACCATTCTCCGGGCAGCCAGGGGAATGAGCGCAATCCCAAATTGCAGCACCCAGCCATAAATCAGTGCTTGCGGTGCAGTTGCCTCTATCGGGCCACCTTCTAAAACACCCAGAATAATCAGCGGTGCCATCAACACTGGCAATATAATCCAAAGATACGCACCTAACAGGTGCCAACTACCTGGAATTCCCAGCTTTCCACCCTCGCGCAGCCTCTTAAAAAGCAGCCAAACCAGGCTAAAAGTTGCAGACAGATGCAGCACAATCCCGGCAACCGTTGGCGGCAGGCTGCCCCCAAGCCATGGGCCTAGCACCAAACCAAACGCCCCAAGGAACATACCCCAAAACACGCCTGAAATGACCCTTGGGCTTGCCAATGGTTTCCCGGCAATAAGCGGAACAAAATCCACCAACAGGCCAGCGAAAACCAACGACATAAAACCCCACGAATTGGCATGAATATGCGCCTCGAGCGGCACCTGAATATGCAGGGCAGCGCTCCAGTTCAACCACAAACCCGTACCAATGAAAATGCCAAGCAGTAAGTAAGACACCCCAGATAAGTAAAACTTCAAACTGTCGGGAAGGCGGCCATTCTTCTTTGGCCAAAGCTCATACAACAAAAGGCTGGCAGCAATAAAGATCAGGGTGCCCCCAATAAAAATGAAGGGTTGATTGATACCAAAAATGCCAATGGCCAGGGTCACCAATCCCACATTCAGTGCCAGCCAGATATCCCAGCGCATCGCTGGGCGCGGCAGGTTCGCCAGGCTGGCCGAAAGGCCAGGCAGCAGACCAAAGATAACCTGGGTAATGATTCCGAGAGTGATAAAGTGAACCCGCAGCCAGCGCAGTTGGGCAAATGCGTTGAGAAAATTAAAGTTAACGAAAGATACATCCAATGCCGCCAGCAAAGCGACCAGGGCAAAAAGCAGCGTTGTTACCAAATAAGGCAGTGGCATTATTAAACTCCCTTGGCCCCAAAAAAAATCAACCTGGTCCGGGCGTTCATCCCCCTTAGAGCCCCAGCCGGAGCGTAAACAGTCACACCTGGATGAACAGCAAAGGTTTCACCATCCACAGTCATCAGGCCGCTGCCTTCCAAAAAGTGGTACACAGCCGGTTCGCCTGGATGTAGGGGGATTTGGCCGCCTGGCTCCAGTCCTACCACCAACGCTTTAAAACCAGGTAAGTCCACCAATAACTGCGGTTTGGGTCCAGCAGGGTCGAATACAGCCAGGCCTTTGGTGTCGGGAAAATAAATTTCGTTTTTTAAAGTAATGGTCATGATAAAGACTCCTTGTTCAAGATGCCTTTACTTTACCCCTTTACTTGTACTTTTAAGCCGACTTTTGTCGGCTTTTTAGGGCTTTTTCTCTTCAGGGTCCAGATGAGCGCGCTCAGCCAGGCCGGATGGATTCAAAAGACGAATCTCCTGCCGATCAATCTCTAGCAGCCCAGCCTGGGTTAGTGTTTTCATAGCGCGGCTGAGAACATCCGGAACTGTGCCAAGGTGTGATGCCATTTCCCCCAAGGTGGCCCAACGCCGCCTGGAAATTACTTCTTTTCCCCCAGCCTGCTCTAAAAGTAGCTTAGCCAGGCGCGCCTCCACCGGGCGAAGGGAAAGATCGGCCGTCAATTCCACAAGCCCAATCACCCGCACCGCCATACTTTCAATCACCTGGAACGCCATTTGCGGATAACGCAGCAACACCTGCTCCAATGCCTGTCGAGGGATCCGCCAAATTCCCGTTTCTTCTAAAGCAATGGCAGTCGCTGGGTTAGGTTTTCGGGCAAACACTCCCACCTCGTTAAATATCTCTCCGGGACCCAAAAATCGCAGCACCTGTTCTCGCCCATCAGGCCCGGTTTTAATTATCTTCAACCAACCATATTGCATGTAGAACAAATTCGTCCCCAGGTCACCTTCCCAAAAAATCACAGCATCTGCCGGGTACACCTTCCAAATGGCCTGGGCCGCGAGTTCAGCCAAGCTGTGGTCTTCTACCCCTCGAAAAAATTCAAAAGTGCGCAAATGCCTAACCAACAATTGTGACATGTTGTCCTCTCGTGCTCAACTTAAAAACGCAAAATTGCGCTGCTTTTAAAATGGAACCTACGCCCTCTCAAACCGGCTTACACCCTGGTAGAGGGCTGTGTTCATGGTGCCACTCCAAAGCAATTCACGTTGAAAAATGTGCTGCAACCTGTTAAGTATACTTCAACAGGGCACCCATCGAGGTATGCTTAAGCGGAAAGCCCCTCAAACTCTCCGGCCTTTATGGAGATAAATGGGTAACAGCCTGATATGCCATCAGCGGACCACGAGCGGCAGGTGAATCCGGTAGGTAATCTCTGCAGAATCTTGAGGTACCCAGAACCCTCCTGCCAGGCTGAATTCGCCCCCGGCGGCCAGTCCCGCCTCAGGTTGGCCAAAGGTGCCCGCCAGGGTGATCTCGCCAGCAGTGCTGGTTTCGCCGCCGCTGCTGGCGGTCCACCAGGCCAGGGAAAACTCATCCCCAGCCGCAGATACACCGGCCGTATAAATCAGCAAGATCGCTGCAATCAATATCCAAGGAAACACCCGTTTCATGACAAACCCACCCTGGCCTCCCGCCTACGGGTAAGATACATTCCTGCAACCAGGATACCCGCCAGCAGAAACCAACCCACGGGCACTCCACCTACCATGAGCACCACCTCCGTTTCCCCAGAGACCTGCAATTTTATCCTTGCCTCCAATTCGGCAATCTGGGCGTTCTGTTCCTGCACGATTTCGTACAAGCCCTGGATGGCGGCCAGGGCGACCCCGTCGGCGTCCAGGGTGTTGATGTATTCCTCGCCTTCACCCCCCAGCTCAGGCAGCAGGGCATTGAAATCCTGGGCGGTTGGCCCAATGTGGCGGATCGAATCATCCTGGGTGATATAGTTCCAGGTGCTGATCTCAATGTTGGCCAGGTTTTCAAGGAGTTTGCGGGGGTTGATGGCCTCAAAATTCTCTTTTCGATTGACATCACTGACTGCATTCCAGGAGCTGCCCCCGGCAGAGAGATACATTCCGCTCGTCAGGCCGCTGTCGGTATAAAGATACACCCCGCCCGAAGCCCGGGCCTGGAAGCGGTTGTCTGTGTTGCAATTGAAATTAGCAATCGTTGCATCTGCCCAAACAAAACAGCCTCGATTATTCGCTTTGGCCGCCATCCCTGCGGCAAAGCTATGCGCACCAGCCGCAAGATTGTATTCGCCTCCCGGAACAACACTGGAAATCCCGGAAGCAATGTTTTCATATCCACCGCCAACAGCCGCATTATTACCGCTTGCAATATTGGTATTACCCCCACCCACGACGGATTCCTGACCCGATGCCTCGTTATCAATCCCTCCCCCAACATACGCATGTTCATTCGCTGCCTGGTTATTGTAACCCCCGCCGATGGTCGCGTAAGAGCCATTGGAGAAGTTTGATTCACCCCCGCCAATTGTATTGGCAAGTCCAAAGGAAGTGTTATCGACACCACCGCCGATGGCCGCATAGCTTCCAGTAGAGGTGTTCAGATGACCACCAGAAACGGTTGAATATTGGCCAGCAGCGGAGTTGTCGTACCCCCCACTGGACACAGCATAATCAGCAGACGCCGAATTATTGCGACCACCGCCCACAAATGCGTAAAAATCCGAAGCAGAATTACTGTAACCGCCAGCTACGGTGGAATAACTCCCATTAGCAAAATTCACTTCTCCACCACCAATCGTACTGGCAGCCCCAAAAGCGTTATTAGCGTATCCCCCGGCAACGACGGATGTTTGGCCAATCGCAGAATTATCGCTACCACCGCCAATCACAGCGATATATCCACTGGCAGTATTGTCGTACCCACCCGCGATCGATGCCGCAAAATTGGATGCGAGGTTGGAAAAACCACCTGCGATGGCAGCATTATTGCCGCTGGCAATATTGTAGCTCCCTCCCCCAATCGTCCCTTCGGTACCGCTGACAACATTGGTCACACCTCCACCCACTGTGCCCGCATAAGCAGCCACCCGGTTTTCCGCACCTCCGCCAATGGTTCCATAACTGGTCGTCGCCTCATTGAATTGTCCCCCACCAATGGCGGCATATGAAGCACTGCTTTCATTGTTGGCACCCCCTGAAACCGTCGCATTGCTGCCTGTGCTGAGGTTTTGGTAACCACCACCAACCACCGCAGCTTCCCCCGTGGCGTAGTTTGCCTGCCCCCCTCCTACAAATGAGAATTCGCTGGCAGCAACATTGGTAAGCCCACCGCCAATAGTGGCCACGTTACCCGTCGCACTGTTGGATGAGCCGCCGCCAATCACGGCTGCAAACCCTGACGCAAAATTGAAAGAACCTCCTCCGATAAACGCCCCTGGTGAATACAACAGGTTAACCTGGTTGCTGGCAGCGCCGCCCACCAGGATTGGCGCGGTGTCATTGGGAAAAATGCGTAAAGCCGCAGTTCTTGAAACTCCAAGCGTCATACTGACAGCGTCGGTCGTTCCCAGATAGTTCCTACGTGGGTCTGTTATCGTGTTCCCACCCAGTTCCCAATATAATCCTGGATGGTCATGGTCCGATCGCGCTGAAGTCGTCAGGATGCCAGTCCCGGCAAAATTCACAGCTAATGTGGCATCTCCGCTCCGCGCACCACCAATCAATCCATCACCTGCCAAAACCGCAGTGATATCGCCGCCCCCTCCACCTGTCCCAATGTTGTCCTCCCCACATAGCCAAACCGCACCAGACCATTTTGCAACCTCACCGGGTTCACAATCTAATCGCCCAAGGGCATCGTTGTCAACCCCATCCATAAAACCGGTTGGAATGCCTGAAAGGCCACCCCAAGGAGCGGTATTGGCATATCCAGCCACATTGGCATTCACAGTTGATAAGGCCAGGGTGGCTGTGGGAACAGCCGTGGTGATTTGATCGCCTGTATGGGTATGGAGCAAGGCAGCATAATTCCCATCATGGGTGTGGTCACTGCGAGCAGCTGAATCTACCGAGCCGCTGCCTCCAAAAAGAACATTAAAAGTTGCGCCTGACAAAAACAAGCCAGACCCGGAAGCATAAAGGGTGTCATCATCTCCATCTTCCAATCCAGCCGGGATCCCGGTCAAACCCGACCATGGCACGGAACCTGCCAACCTGGCAAAATGGGCAAAAGGAACAGGGCGCAAAGCCTGCCTGGGCGAAAGCACCGCTCCAACATCATTGGCTGTCCGGCTCACGGCAATTTCCACCCACAGCGCTTCATCCATGAACACATCGCCAAAGTCCAGCACAACCGTAAACAACCCATTGATAACTTCCACTGCCGGGTGTTGATCTGGAACGCCAACCTGGTTGCCGGCAACAGGATCGTCATACAAGGTAAATGTAAATGTGAATACCCCATTGGCAGGTTCCCCGCCAGACGACAAGAAACCCTGGTATGAAATTCCGGTGTCCAGGGGAATATTCGGGGAGCGTTCAACCCTTGCTTCCATTCCACGGGCTGCAGAGTACTGCATTCCAACCAAAAACACCCCAAAAAAAATGGTTCCCAAAAGTATCCAAGTGCGTTTCATTCCAAATACCTCCTGTCTTTAACAATAACCTGAACTCATCTTGCTGTGGTATGGTTTATCCACACGCCCACATTGATACCGAATCCAACTCGTATCAGGTAATTTTATATACAGGTGGTATAGGAAATGGTATAGGATTTTGGCGGGATCATCGGGAACGCCCCAATTTATCCTGCTGCAATTCACGCAGCAGGTTTTGGGTTTCTTCGGCTGGTTCAATCCCGAGTTGAGTTCTCAGGGTTCGAGCCATTTGATGGTAATGTTCTACTGCAAAATCACGTTTACCTGCTGCTGCATAGGCTCGCATCAACCCCCGGTGAGCTTCTTCAAAAAGACGATCCTGGTCCAATAGTTTGCGGTACACACCCAAAGCCATTTCGGGCTGCGATTTTTCCAAATAAAACCGACCGAGTTGGATCATCCCGTCCAGGTATTGGTGCTTCAAGGTCTCCCGGCGCAGCACCCCCCATTCGTCATTGGCAATCCCCTCCAAGAAATCTCCTCGGTAAAGCGCGAGCGCATATTCCAATCCCCGAGCCGCAGTTTTTGGTTGGTTGGAGAGGGCTTTTTGGGCTTCCTGGATCGCATCTTCAAAGGCTTCCACATCCACCCAATAATTCAACTGCCTGTTAAGACTGTACCTGCCTCCTTGATACAGCACCCAATCCCGCCTGCCAAGCGCCCTCCGCAGCTGGTATAGGGCCGCGCGGAGGCTGGCGCGCAATTGCGCGGGTGAGGCATCGGGCCAGAACACCAGCCCTAACTGCTCTTTGGTCACAGGTGGGTTCAGTGCCAGGTAAAACAGCAGTTCTTTTGGCTTGGCGAAAGTCCAATCCGCTGGGATCAGCATCCGGTCGTTCAGATAGACCTCCGCAGGTCCTAAAGCCAGCAACCGCAGCGCATAGCTGGTTTGGGCAGCCTGCTCACTGCGTTCATAATTCGCTGCGATTTCGTGTACCAGCCTTGCCGCCTGGCCCAAGGTAAGCTTTTTGCCTGTCACCACCCATTCTGCGGCTTGAGATGTGATCAAGTGAGGATGGAGCATGTCCATCACTTCCGCGGCCAAAAAATTTTCAGGCATTCCTGAATCACCTAAAGCAAGGTAAATTCCCCAAAGCATCGCTGCCTGCTCCCAAAGCGATTTGAGGCACGCAGTTTTTACCACTTGCAAAATCGCTCTCAATATAAAAGCGCGATACTCGCTGCCAGGGTTAGCGCGCAGGATTTCGGCAAAAAAGCCCAGAGCCTCGGAGATATTCCCTTTCTCCAGGCTGATCAAAGCCAGCCCTTCAAGGCAGCTAAGCGCCCACTGAAACGCGCCGGCTTCCTGGGCGACAACATATCCACTTTCGAATTGAGCGCGAGCCTTCTCCAATTGACCCAGGGCACGCCGCATGTCTGCCGCTCGCCAGGTTGCTTCAGCCATCAGCCATTTTTGGCCCAGCTGCTGAAACAAACTCAGTGCTTCGTCTATCAGCCTGAGCCCATGATTTTTCTGTCCTACTCGAAACTCCAGGTCGCCCAAGCCGGAAATGGCAAGTGCCTCTCCCCAAATGTCGCCTTGGTGTCTGGCCAATGACAACCCTTCCTCAATATGGATACGGGCATTGTCAAAGGATTCCATTTCCAAAAGCAGACCGCCCAGGTTGACCAGGGCAATCGTTAAACCCCGCGACTCGCCCAATACCCGGAACCCGGCTTCGCTTTCATTTAAATACGTTTTGGCCTGGTCAATATTCCCCTGGTGCAGATTCATAATACCCAAAAGGAGTTTGGCATGGGCGACCCCATACTCGTACCGGATAGGCTCGGCAATTTGCAGGCTTCTTCCCAGTGCCTGGGTTGCTGCCATGTAGTCCCCTGAAAGCCAGGTCAGCGTGGCAAGATTACGCACCAGGTCTGCATCTACCTCAGAGAGCCTTGCAGGCAGGGGCAGCTCATACACTTTTCGGTACCATTCGATCCCCTCCCGATAACGGGTGGTGCTGTCCCACAGCCAGTACAGACCATTGACCATTTCAACCATTTCTGCCCGATCCGGTTCTTGTCTGATTGACCTTGCCAGGTCAACCCCATAAGCAAGAGCAGCCTGCAAATTCTCATAAGTAACATCCAACCAGGCAATCCATTTTCTTTGTTCGGCACCTGTCAACTGAGGCGCCGCCTCTCTCACCAGGTTTGAAAAATACCGGAAATGGGCTTGCTTTTGGTTTGTTTCATCTCCGGCTCTGGCAAGCTCTTCTTGCGCAAATTGCCGCACAGTGTCCATAAGGCGAAAATAAGTCTGCCCTTCTTTGGACAAATCTTTCGTAATCAACGATTTGTCCAATAGACTACCCACCAACAAAAGGAGGTTATCTTTCGCCAAAGGAGCATTTCTACATACCCCTGCAATCGCTTCAATGGAAAAACTGCCATTGAAAACCGCCAGTCGCCTGAAAAGAATTTGCTCCCCTTGGGTAAGCAGCCGATAGCTCCAACGAATCGTCTCGCGTAAAGACCGCTGGCGGAGATTCGGGCCAGGGCCTCGCCTTACCAATAAATCCAGTTGTTTGCCCAAATGGGTCAATATCTCCGGAATTTCTAATACATTGCTCCAGGCAGCGGCAAGTTCAATGGCCAGCGGCAACCCTTCTAACATTTGGTTGATCCGGACTAAGTCTGGAATGTGCGTTGTTGTTACTGAAAATGCTGGGTTGGCCTGCTTTGCACGCGCCACAAACAGCGCTAATGCAGGGTAAAGGTTTACAAGTGCTTCATTACCCAACGCTTGTGAGATTAATGGGCCATCTGGATAAGCAAGCGTTGGCACAGGCCAAAGCGTCTCATCGGCGATCCCGAGCGGTTCGCGGCTCGTGGCCAGGATATATACATCCGGACAATTTTTTAGCAGGTGAGCAACCAGATCCGAACATGCAGCCAGCAGGTGCTCACAATTGTCCAGGATGATCAGCACCTCCCGGTTCAGAAGGTGGCTTGAAAGACACTGCGCCAGGTCTTGGGCTGCTGTAGGAAGTATCCTGAGTTCATTCGCAAGCTGCTGGGCTACCCTATCCGTTTCCTGAAATCCTTCCAGGGACACCCAGACAACCCCATCTTCAAATTCCACGTCTAAATCCTGAATCAGTTCAACTGCCAGCCGGGTTTTTCCAATGCCCCCAGGTCCCTGTAAAGTCAGCAGGCGTGTCCGCTTTTCTGCCAACAGCTTACGCGTGGTTCGCAGGTCCTCTTCCCTCCCAACAAATGACGTCAGGTAAACCGTGGGTTTCATTGGGTATAAAGATACCACAGTTTTTTGGAAATTTTTCTGTACCTTTAGTATTCCAACCAGCCTTACCCTAACCCACCAAGGATATATTTTTTGGGCTTTATGGCGGCTCCTTAAGAAAAAAATAACAATCCATTGAGGGAAAAGTCCTCTGAAGTTATAATCAGGTATGATATGGTTCAGGTCAAAAATCAGAAACATGCACCAATCTGCCCCTGTAAACCCAATAAACAAACAACTTCACCAGCCAGAGGTACAGGCTTTTTTTGTGCAAGCCATTGGAACTGGGCCCTGGCAGCTCGAAATTCCACATGGCCACGGACATGAAACCTATTTTGTGAGCAAGGGTCAACAGAGATTTTTCGTCAAATTAGGGGCTGACCCTGACCGCTGGCAGGCAATGGCAAAGTTGGGTATTTCCCCTGAAGTATTTGCAGCAGGATATTTGCCCGATGGTCAAACCGTGATGGTACAGCCGTTCGTTGCCGGGCGGAATCCCACCCGCCAGGATTACCACACCCACCTCGAACAAGTTGCCCACATGATCCAAAAAATGCACCAAAGCCCAATAGTCCAGGCTTCCCTTCCGCGCGTGCTTTCTCAAAAATACAGTGATGCCGGATTAGCAGCGTTGCAGAATGTGCGCAGCCGCTGGCAGCGCTGCCGTCCTATCGTTCTCGAAACCGCTAAACTCGTCGACACCGCCCTGGACACGCTAGAACGAGAAATTCGCAGCCTCAAAGGTTTGGGGCTGGTAGCCTCACACGGCGATATCTGCAACGCCAATTGGTTGGTGACGCCTGAAGGGCAGTGGTACCTGGTGGACCTTGAATCCATGTCGCTAGACGACCCGGCACTCGATGTAGGTGCAATCCTCTGGTGGTATTATCCGCCTGCTCTCCGCCCCCGTTTTTTACAGGTCATCGATTTGGACAAAGATGATACCCTTGTGCACCGGATGCGGGTCCGCATGGCATTGCACTGCCTGCACATTTTACTGCCGCGGGATTGCAGCTACGATCGGTTTCATGCTCCGTCCTTTCTCAACTCCCTGGATGATTTAAAAGCGGCTCTTGCAGGAAAAGACAATCCGCAAGGCTATGAGGAGCCATAACGTTATTTGTAAGGAGAGACATTAAACCCATGGAAGAACTTCCCAAACTTTACCGTGAACTGGCAGACTGGTGGCCGGTGCTTTCAGCACCGGAAGACTACGCAGAAGAAGCGGCTTTTTATGAACAGGTTTTGAGATCAGCTTGTTCATTCGAACCAAAAACACTGCTCGAACTGGGTTCGGGGGGCGGCAATAACGCCTCTTTCCTCAAAAAACACTTCCAGGTAACCTTGGTAGATCTGGCTCCGGGGATGCTGGCTGTCAGCCAGGCCTTGAACCCGGAATGTGAACACCACCAGGGCGATATGCGCACCGTCCGTCTCGGCCGCCAGTTCGACCTGGTATTTATCCATGATGCAATTGTCTATATGGACAGTGAAGCAGATCTGCGCAAGGCAATGCAAACCGCCTTTTTACACTGCCGCCCTGGGGGCGCGGTTTTTTTCGCCCCCGACCACACCCGGGAAAACTTCAAACCCCAAACCAGCCATGGGGGCCATGATCGTGCCGGCCGCTCGCTGCGCTATCTCGAGTGGATGTTGGAGCCGAACCCAAATGGAACTTACCTTTCTGTGATGACTTACCTGCTCCGGGAAGGTTCCGGTGAGGTGCGCTGCATCCTGGATCAGCACCTTTGCGGATTGTTCAGCCGCACGGAGTGGCTGCAGTGGATGAAAGAGACCGGGTTTGAAGCCTGGGGTGTACCATTCGTCCACAGCGAGATACCCCCTGGTGATAATGAGTTTTTTGTCGGGCGCAAGCCCTCCCCTGATAAAACGAATGAGTAATCTTTGCAGTTATTTCCGGAGAATACGATGATCGAACTTGATCCCGGTGAATTTCTTGGCATGATTCCCCTGTTGAAAGATGTTAAACAGAAGGTGCTGCCACACGCCATCTGCCAGGGAACCAGCCCCGGGAGGATTTTTGTTGACCAGCGTAATCAACCAAACATTGTTTTACTTTGGTCAGCCCTGGGATATTACATCCTCGCTGGTGAGCCGCGGCCAACCATCGACTTTGATGAAGCCCGGCGGGTGTTGTTGGAAGTCTTCGTCCCTGCCACCCAGGCAGTCGGGGAAAACAGCTTCATCCTTATCCCAGCACATGTTGGGTGGCAAGAGCACTTATCACAACTGCTGCCCGGGCGAGAGGTGATCGAAATCTACCGCCGGCCGTTCCATTTCAATCTGGCTCGCTACCTGGCCCTGCCTTCTTGGAAAAAGCGCATTCCACCAGGGTATACCCTTGAGCTTATACACGCAGACCTGGTGCGGTGTATTGGCACCCCGCCAGGTTGGGCTTCGCCTGAATCTTTCCTCTCAGATGGCCTGGGTGTTGCCCTGTTGGATGGGGATAACCTCGTCAGCCTGTGCACCAGCGTTTTTGCCAGCCACGAATACATGGAAATTGACATTCACACAGAGGAAAAATACCAACGACAGGGGTTTTCGTGGTTGTGTGCTGCTGCTTTCATTGAAGAATGTCTTCGGCGCGACAAGCAGCCCAACTGGGAATGTTTTTGGGAAAACCAGGCCTCCACTGCCCTGGCTGAAAAGTTGGGCTTCCAAGTCGAATTGGATTACCCCGTTTATTATTGGGAAGAATAACCTCTGAAATCATCTTTGCCCGAAAAAACACACCGAGCAGGTTCGCCACGGTAATGCAGGCCTATCACGGATGAGAAAGCCGCATCCACTTTTCCATATACCACGGTTTTTTTCATGACCCCGTATCCATATTTGCCTGGAATCCCCCAAAAACAGGCCCCACCAAAACAATTGGTTGAGGCACCAGGTTGGGCGGTTATGAACGGCTGTCTCAGCGCAAAATAAAGTGGGCCAGCGTTTTTTGTACCCCAACGATGTCCGCACCGCGTCGAAACTCCCGCTCGATTGGGTTCATGTTCCCTGAGATGTAGATTTTCAGTTCCGCATCCAGATCGAAGGTACCCGCGGTTTCAACGGAAAAATGGCTGATGGAGCGATATGGAATGGAATGATACTCTGCCTTCCGACCGGTTATACCCTGTTTGTCAATTAAGATCAACCGTTTATCCGTAAATATGAACATATCCCGGATAATTCGAAAAGCCTTAACCAACTGCTCGCCATCCGCCAGGATGGCTTCCAGATCCTTTTGTACATCTTTAAGGTTGATTTCAGAAGCGTTTCCAAATAATCCTTGTAACATGTCAACTCCTTTGTTCTTGAGATGAAACCCAATATGCGGATCCTTTATCAATACCTGCCAATCATTTCCATAGGTATCAAGAAAGTCAGGGGAATGGGTGCAATCAGGCGCTTAGGAAATTATTTCCCTGGGTTTCCACATGCTGGTTGCTCCAAATTCGATCCGGGAATCGCAATGATTATAGTCCTTTTTTGTGGGGAATGAAACCCGTTAGAACCCTCCCCGCAGGCTTCAGGCCGCATTTCCTGGCGGAAAGGCCGGATTAATAATCATGTCTATGCGCAGTATATTGGTAATTATTACTACTCATCCACCCCAACCTGGCGAAAACCTGGGCATACTCGGTGTTTATCAGGGCAGTGTAAGATCACGCTGAACCATTTCAAGTTCCCAATCAAGGCGCGACGGGTCCCAGTTCAGCTCACGCGCCGCAACGCTGGCGATAGCGCTAAGCGCTTGAAGACCGGGATGACCAAGCGTGCCCAACCCGGTGCGGCGCAGCAAGACATCCCCCAGGGTATGCGCCATTTCATTCCGGATGGCATATACAACCTGGGCAAGCATCTCGCCATCTGCGTTTAAAGGTTGGCGATAGAATTGGTCACTTCTGGCAATCGCCATTACACCAGAAAGTTCCGTCCCGTAATTGCGGGCCAGGTAGTCAACGGACTGGGCGGGAAAGTCCTGGTAAGCCAATTTCGTTTCAACAAGAAACTGCTCCAGGTCACGAATTTCACAGCCAGCCAGGGGTTGGCCGGCTGTGACCGATTTTGATCTTCGGCCCATCTTCTGGTTCACCAATTTCAAGACATTCTCCGCCAGGTTGCGGCTGGTGGTGTACTTGCCCCCTTCTACTGTGATCATTCCTGGCAATCCATCCTGCTCATGGTCGAAGATTTCATATTTTCGAGATGTTTTATACACATCCCGGGTTTGGTCATCCACTAACGGGCGCAGTCCACCATAGGCGTACACCACGTCAGAATACTGGATCAGATTTGGGTTGCCAAACGACGCGTTTACCTCGGCGATGTATTGCTCGATTTTTTCGCGGGTCACATGGTACTGATCGGGGTCGCCAACATATTCACGATCCGTGGTCCCAATCACCGTGTGGCCGCGCCAGGGAATCAGGTTGCAAGGGCGGCCTGTAGGCGTCAAACCACCCACTGCCGCGGGACTGCTGGTGATCCTGGGGATAAGGATGTGGATCCCTTCAGAGCGGCGGATATGAACGGGGGTTTCTCCACTGCGCGCAGTATGGAGCAAAATATCGGCCCAAGGGCCACCGCAGTTGATGATCAACCGGCCTTGCAAAACGTGGGTATTGGTGGTTAGCAGATCGCGTACGACCAAACCACTCAAACGTTTGTCGCTGTGGATAAAATCCTCTACCCTGGCGTAGTTGGCGACGTCAGCACCAAATTTGACTGCCGATTTTATGAAGGCCAGTGTCAGGCGTTCAGGGTTAAGATTGGCGCAGTCATAGTACAAAATTGCCCCGGTCAAATCCTCTGCCCCGATCAAAGGCTCAAGTTCAAGCGCAGCAGCGCGCGAGAGCAGGCGGTGAAGCGGAAGTTTCTTGCTTTTATCCCAGGTCATGCCTTTGTCATATGAAAGCAGATCGTAAAGGATCATTCCGGGTTCCAGAATCGATTTCTTACGCACGCCATATTTATGCAAGGGAACAATAAAGGCAAGTGGATAGACAAAGTTAGGGGCGATGTTTTCAAGCGTCTTGCGTTCCTTCAAGGATTCCCGCACCAATCCAAGCTCTAAATTGGCCAGGTAGCGAAGCCCCCCATGAATCAGCTTCGAAGTGGCAGCCGAGGTACCCGCCCCAAAATCACTTTTTTCGACAAGCGCTACGGTGTAGCCCTGGCTGGCTGCTTCGTAGGCCACCGCCGCGCCACTGATTCCACCTCCGATTACAATCAGATCATAAGTTTTATTTTGGGGATGCTCAATAAATCGGCGCATCATTTGGACTCCGTTTTAATCACCTCGCGGATGCAGTTGAGGATGCGGCTATACCCTTACCCACGGTTGCCAATTGGCGGAAATGGGCATCGGAATATGCAAAAAAAGACATATAGGCTTCACACAAGCGGCTGCGTCCATCCGGATAAGGGCTGCGCAACCGGTCGCGAGTGCATCCCCCGCGACACTGGCGCTTCCAGGCGCATGTTTTACACCCTGCTGCCAAGGCGGCTTTCATGCCTCCAAAATGGGTCTGTTGGCGGCTGTTGAAGAGGGAAATCAAGGGTGTTTCAAGCAGGTTGCCCAACTTCCAGGCGGGTTCTACAAAAAAATCACAGGCAAACACGTCCCCGGTATGTTCAACCACCAAGGTACTGCCGCACTTTTCAAGCAGCGTACATTCGGTCGGTGCTAAGCCGGCATAACCCAACAGAAGTGCCTCAAACCAACGAATCGAAGTGGTCGGGACGCCGTTGACAAAGTCGGCGAGCCAAATTTCAAAGAGGCGCATCAGGAATTCACCATAGGCTGCTGCGTTGAGGGCGCTGGAATCCGAACCACCAGGATAGGTTTCGATGCAAGGGATAAACTGCATATAGTTAAGGCCTTGGGCTTTATGAAAGGCGTAAATTTCCTCAGGAAATTGGACACTGTATGGGGTGACTACAGTCAGAACATTCACCAACACCCCATGTTGAAGTAAAAGAGCGGCCGCTTTGACCGCCTGCCGCCACGAGCCGCCACCAGCAGAATTGCTCCTGGAGTGGTTGTGGATGTGCTCGGGCCCATCAATCGACAGGCCCACCATGAATTGATAATCCCGCAGAAATTCTGCCCACTCCCGATCAATCAACAAGCCGTTGGTTTGCAGGCCGTTGGCAACCGATTGCCCCTGCCCATACCTTTCCATCAGGCTGACCGCCTTTCGATAAAAAGAGAGGCCCATCAGTGTCGGTTCACCTCCCTGCCAGCCAATGGACAGGTGGGGAGTCTGCTGGTCCATCAACTGCTGGATCAAGGCCTCCAGCACCGCATTGCTCATTCTCGCCGGGCGCCCAGTGTACAGGCTGGATTTGCCGAGATAGTAGCAGTATGCGCAGTCCAGGTTGCAGTCAGCGCCAGCTGGTTTGACCAGCACTTCGGTTACGGGACGGTCAAAGAACGGAAATTTCATATCACCCTACGACTGAGATGGGAAATTCTGCATTTGATTGAATTTTGCGGTGATCTCTGCCAGGTCTTTATACAATGGTCTTAGCTGCCGATACAACCGGCGGTAGATGCGGTTATACAAATGATCATACAAATCCCGGTTTTCAGGGAGGGGGTGAACAACATCCCGGATATGCGTCATACCCGCAGCGGCTGCTTCATAATCCGGGTAGTAGCCCAGCCCGACCGTGGCATTGATTGCCGCACCTAACATGCCAGTTTCGCTCACACTGGGTAGTTCGACAGGCAAGTTGAACACATCCGCCGTAATCTGGAGGGCCGTTCGACTTTGGGAACCACCACCCGAGACTCTGAGTTTACGGAAGGGCTGTTTTAATTTATCTGTGGTGATCTTTGCCCCATCTTTCAAGGCGAACACAATCCCTTCCAGGATGGCGCGATAGAGATGGGAGCGGGTGTGCCTGTCGGAGAATCCAATCACAGTGCCTTTCCCATACTCGTCACAATACACCCGGTCCGGGCTCCAATAGGGCTGCAGCATCAGTCCATTTGAACCGGGAGACACATTAGCAACCATTTCTTCAAAAAGACTCTCAGGGGAAACGCCGCGCGTGGTTGCCAACTCCACTTCTGGGTGTCCAAACTGGTCTTTGAACCAACTCACCATCCAAAAGCCGCGGTCAATCGGGATTTCTGTGCAGTAGGTACCCGGTACCGCCCCAGGATACGGCGGAAGATAGGGCAGCAAGTCAACCGATTTTGAAGTGACTGCATTCACCGTAGCACAGGTGCCAAAACTCAAATATCCAATATCCGGGGTTAAAGTGCCGCTGCCAAGCACTTCACACGACTTATCACAAGAACCCGCCGTTAAAGGGATTCCTTCTGGAATACCAGTTTCGAGGGCAGCCTGCCGGGTGATCCGGCCAATGATTTCACCCTGTTTGACAATGGCAGGGAGTTTTTCCCTTTCAATCGGAAAGGCATACCAGATAATATCGTTCTTTTTTGCCCAACCAAAGTCTTTGCGGTTAATGGGTAAATATCCAAAGTTGCTGCCGCGGGATTCAGCAACCACTCCGGTCAGCTGGTAGTGGAAGTAGCCGGAAAGCAGAACATATTTATCCGTCCTGCGCCAGATGTCGGGTTGGTGCTGGCGAATCCAGTTGGAGAAGCACTTACGGTTAAGGGTATCCACAACCCCGTACAAACCTACCGATTTGAGACCATATTCCAACCAAAAAGGGGCAAACCTGGATGGGTCCGCCATGCGCTGGTCTAGCCAGTGAATGGCCGGGCGCAGCGGCTTGCCTTCCTTGTCCAAGTTGATGTACACACCTCGTTGGGTGGTGAGTGTCACCACTTTTATGCGCGCCCGCCAGGATGGGTTGCGGGCAAGGATTTCCTGGCTGGCTTCACAGAACTTTTCCCAGAAGTATTCCGGGTGCTGCTCATGAAACCCCGGCTCCGGAACGAAGTACGGTTCAATTGGAACCTTGATCATGTCCAGCATACCCCCATTCAAATCGAAAAGCGAACTGCGCACAGATTGCGTCCCAGCATCAAAAACCAGGATCAAGTCCTCGGATGGGTTTACCATGGCTTTCATCCCTGGTTACCGTTTTAGCTCATCGGGAACATCCAGCCCCAGCTGGTAGCCCGGATTCATGATGTTGTTGGGATCAAAATGGCGTTTGAGCGCTCGCAGCACATCCATTTCATTCTTACCCAGAAAGTTTTCGATCCACCGGTGCATCAGCCGTCCCACCCCGTGATGGTGGCTGGGTGAACCACCGGCTTTAACCATGGCATCCACAAGGGCGGTGCGGTAATTGACATAATCTTCAACAGTCCCCCTGATCCCGAAAATAAAGTATAGATTGCTGCCATAGGGGTAGAAATGAGACATGTGGCTGATGCAAAGGGTCCCGGGCACAGAGTGGGCATAGGCCAGAACAGCATCATGGATATGATCAACATTATCCCATTTCACCGGGGTTTCTACCGTATCCATGATAATGTCATAATCACTGATGGCTTCGCCAATCAGAAAAGATTCGTAGCGATCTTTCTCCCAGCCTTTGGCAAAACTGCCACCTATGCTGAGTGCACCATGATGACGAGTAATTTTAGCGATTTTCCTGCGAACCAGCTTTGTGAAGTCTTTTTCGCCCTCAACAGTACCCATCAAGACACAGCGCTTCCCAGGGTAATAACCTAGAAGATTGAGCGCCCGTTCTACAACCGCGGGTTGGGGGTACATCTGGAAACCGTGATCCGTTTCGTGGGCATCGGAAAGGCGAAAGACCGCTGGAAGGCCAAACTGCCCCTGGCAAACCTCGCGCACAGCACTGACCGCACTCTCCCAATTTTTAAACATGTAACCGAAGTGTTTCCGATTTTCGGGCATATAGCGAAAAATCTTGATAGTCACCTCAGTCAACACCCCAAATACCCCTTCACTGCCTTTCAGCATATCCACGACCCTTGGCCCGGTGGCGGTGCTGGTGTAGTCACTCGTGCTGATGATCCCGGCCGGGGTAACCATTTCCATGGCGAGAACCAGGTTATATGGCTCGCCATAATAGGTGGAAGCCTGGCCACTGCCCAGTGTGAGCACCCAGCCGCCCACACTGGAAATCTCAAAAGACTGTGGAAAGTGCCCATTGGTAAAGCGATGCAGGGTGTGGAAGCGTTCAGGCGCCTGGTTCAGCGCTTCTTCGAGTTGCGGCCCCATGCAGCCTGCCTGGACCCGGCAGGTGTGATTGAGTTCGTTTACCTCCAGTACTTTATGCATGTGTGTGTTCATGACCAGGGTAATACCTTCCTTCTGCGGGCGAAACCCCATATTGCAGGAAGAACCGCCACCATAAACATAGATGGGAACCTTCATTTCCTCGCAGAGTTTGACAATTCTCTGCACCTCGTGTTTGTCACGTGGGTGGACTGCCGCTGCTGTGATCTCATGGTATATGCCCCGCTTCAGAGTTACCATTTCTTCGGCCAATTTGCCGTAGCTGTATTTCACCCGGTTGTAGTCATCGCACTGCACATTTTCTGCGCCAACACTAGCGATGACCTCCTCAACAATCTGGGCGTCCAGGTTGGAAGGGGGAACATCTCGCACTGGTTGGTTACCATCTTGTTTATTGGCGAAGTAGCTGTCGTCAATCTTTAGATCTCGTTTTAGCTGTTCATAATATTGCCAGCTCGGCACCTTAATCTGATCCTGCCGTCCTTCTTTAACAATCGAACGATAAGAGCCAGGCAGAGGGGGGGTGTTGGTCCAATCAGGGGTAGGTTTCGGGTGGGTCATAAAATTTCTCCAAATTGATAATATTATTTTTGGTGTAATTTAAGTAGTCAGAATAGGGGGGCACTACTTTTTCACCTGCATCAATGCTGGTTTGGCTATTATTGCCATCCTTCGCGATTTTTCTGGATGCCCGTTTCCCATTCGCGAAACTTTCGGCGCATTTCTTCGATCACTTCTGGGTGGTTGTCCTTAAGGTTGTAGCTCTCCTGCGGATCTGCTTCCAGGTCATATAACCAGGGCGCCTCCGCAGTTCCCGCCGAACCCCAGAACTTGTCCAGCGGCATGGGCCAGACATAGGTATGGATCCGGGGAATATACTTCCAGCGACCGACCCGGATGGCTTCAAGGGTATAGTTATGGTAAAAGTAGAAGGTGTCGTGGGGCGAGTCTTTTTCCTGGCCAGTGAGTAAACCGCTGATGTCTTTGCCATCCACCACACGATCCTGGGGCAGGGTTACCCCGGCAAGGGCAAGGCATGTGGGAAACCAGTCAATGTTCATGGCCGGAGCATCACAGGTGATCCCCTGGGGGATTTTTTTAGGGTAGTGGGCGATCATCGGAATGCGATAACCGCCTTCGTAACTCTGCCCTTTGCGCCCGCGGAATTGCCCATTGCTACCGTTGTACCAGGCCCCGTTATCACTGGTGAAGATCACCAGGGTGTTCTCCCATTTGCCACACGTCTGCAAGACCCGGGTTAGTTCACCAACACTCCAATCAATTTCTTCAACGGTATCACCAAATAACCCGCCTTTAGATTTACCCCGGAAACGTTCGGATGCATATAAAGGTTGGTGCGGGTAAGTATGTGCAAAGTAGAGAAAGAAAGGGGCATCCTCGGATTCTTGGATAAACTGAATGGCTTCCTGGGTGTAAAGCCCGGTCAGTTTTTCCATTTCAGTGAAATCGGGTGATAGGCATTCGTGATTGCGAAACAGGGCAAAATCCTTCATGTCGTTGCTATGAGGCACACCGAAAAAGTAATCAAAGCCGAACCGAAGTGGGTGAAATTCTGGGTAGATTGGGAACTCACCCAAATGCCATTTTCCAACCATGCCTGTTCGGTAGCCCACTGTTTTCAAGGCGCTGGCAATCGTCATTTCCCGCTCAGGAATCCCGCGCGATTTGGGCTCAGCATTGTAATCCATCAGACCCAAGCGCGTAAGGATTTTGGCGACCTGCCACCAGAACCAACCCCAGAAATCAGCCTGGCGAGATGCGGTCGGGGCACGGAAACCAGCCCGTCTGGCGCCCAGCACCCAACCAAGATTCGCGCGTTCTGGATAGCGCCCAGTAAGCAAGCCAAAACGAGAAGGGGTACAAAGCGAGTTGCAGGCGTAAAACGATGTGAACCTTACACCGCCCTGGGCCAACTGGTTAATGTGTGGTGTGTGTAGGACCGTGTTGGCATAAGGAGGCAGATCACCCCACCCCAGGTCATCACAATTGATGATGACAATATTCGGGCGTGGCGCAGCTGGGGCACTCATGGATTTTGTTCCTGAGCCAGCCGGGCAGCCAGTTCCTGGCGAATCACGGCGTGGGATGCTTTTGTTATAGGGTATTTCAACAAAATGGGAACACATACCAACACCGCCAGGGCCGGCACAATCGCGTAGAAAAAGCGGATGCCAAACAGCGCAAACTCACTTTGCACTGCGTTAGGAACATACCCAAAACCGTCCAACGCCCAGCCAGGGACTGCCACACCAAGGGCAATGGCGAATTTGTTTACAAAATTGGCCAGGCCGTAATAAATGCCCTCCCGTCGTTCGCCTGTCATTCTCTCGTCAACTTCAATGACATCGGGTGTCATAGCATATGGGAAAATCCACTGGCTGGAAAAGCTGATCCCCAGGATCACGGCAACCACATAAACCCATGGGGTGGGATGATGAGGCAGAAAGAAAAAAGCCAGGATAAAGGTGCACGAAGCCAGCAGTAAACCAGCAGCATACGCAGGCCCCTTATTGATCCGGTCCGCGAGCAGCTTGGCCGGACCAACAAACAACCCGGTCATCGACAGGGAGGCGATCATGATGCTGGTCAGTTCGCTCTGCATTCCCAGCTGATATTGAATCAAATAAGGCAGCAGCGCGGCCTGCACCGTAAAGGCAAAAGACGCCAACACCGAAACCGCCATCAGCATGACAAAAGGTCGGTTCTGGAAACACAGCAGCGTGCCCCGCCACGCCGGGACCGAAGAAGGGGCAACCTCCGTTTGAGGAGCTTCTTTAATCGAAAAGGTGGTAATCAAAAGTGTGATCATCGCAACCCCACCGAAAACTGCCCCGGTAGCACTCCAGGCGTTGGTGGTATCTAAATCCATGGATTTAAACAAACCCACCAACACAGTCACACCCGCTGCACCGATCATGTAGCCCAAGACGGCGTTGATCCCTTTGTAAAAAGCCAGGCTGGAACGTTCAGCGTAGTCCTGGGTTACTTCGGCAATCAAGGATGCATAGGGAACTACCGCAATGGTAACAAAAGTGTCCTTGAGCCAGAAAGTCAGCAGAACTGCCAGAAATGCAGTTACTCCATCCAATCCAACCGGGAGCGAGAATTGGATCCACTGCGAAATGGCAAGCGGAACGGCGGCAATCAGCATATAAATCCTGCGGCGTCCAAAACGGGTACGTGTCCGGTCCGAAACCCAACCGAAAAGGGGATCATTAATAGCATCCCATGTCAGCTTGCCAAACAACAAAGCCGACCCTGCCAGGGCGGGGTTGATACCAGCGACATCTGTATAATAAAACAGCAAGAAAAAATCCATGGCCGCACGCAGGGTTGTGAAGCCCAATTCGGCCAGGGCAAACCGGAATTTATAGCCAGCGGATAGTTTTTGATTCAAGGCGCACCTTCCTCTCTAGAATCGCAGGTTGTTTAACTACGATCATAGCCGAAGTATGTACACCTGTCGTCAAATATTATAAATTTTTCCCTTTTGCTTCGCCTTTTGCCTGCTTCCGATACCCCGAAGGTGTCATTCCGGTCAGGTTTTTGAAAATCAGATTAAACGATTGCTTCGAGCCAAAGCCCACTTCAAAGCCAATCATCAATGTGCTTTTTTCAAGGTCTCCCACCAGCAGGCGTTTTGCTTCTTCTACCCGGTATTGGTTAATGTAGCTGGCATAATTCATGCCCATCTGATCGTTAACAAATTCCGACAACTGGTGGGGTGTGATGTACAACATCGCGGCCACATCCTCCAGTTTCAAATCGTCATGGAGGTAGATTTTTTCATGCTCCATCAATTCTTGCAGATGGTTCATGATCTTCTCACGGCTCAAGCCTTCAAGTAAAGATTTTTTGTATTTTTTCTGGCGCTGTTCTCGAGCTACCAGCTGGTAAAAATCTGGGTAGCGGTTCTCGAAAAGCAGATAGAGAATGCCGGCGATCCCCATGAGCAAAATTCCCAGGTGCATCAGCGCTGATTTGACGAGGAAAAAACCGCTGGCAATCAGGGCAATGTTAACCATGTAAAGCAAAACCACAGCGCTGGAGATTACCACTGGCTCTCGATTTTCCGGAGAGTTGATAAAACCAAACTCCAGTTGTAGCAGCATGGCATACTGAATCAAAGAGACCACCGCACCCGCTAAAATGAGGTAGCCAATGACATGTTTGGACGGCGCAGAAAATACCTGGCGCAACAGTTCCGGCGTGGCGGCACCGCTTAACAAATAAAACCAGGTTTCCCAGACCAAAACCGCTCCGGCTGGCAGCATCTGCCAGATCACCCTCAACGGAATTCGTTTTCCGGGGTATAAAAAGAGATGGTACCTCATGTAGTTAAGCGGCCCGGAAAGAAAAAGCAGCGTGATGAAAGGGAAAATCACAATCGGGATGTCCAGTTGAATACCACGCGCCAGAAAATACAATTGAAGGGTCTGCCAACCCACAAGGAGATCGCGCCCCAACCGGAAGGCGTAAAACCGGCTGCGCTTCTTCCGCGTAAGGTGCAAAAGCGCCGTGTAAAAAGTTAACACGGCTGCACAAAAAATGATCAAGGACGCAAACTGTTCTAGAATCATGCGAATATACGATTTTATTTTACCCCCATTTTTCCTCTCACCAGATTCTTCAGAAAGTGGAGGGCTATAATAAGTATCCTTTCAAGATATAACCCAGGCTATGCCCTCTGCCTCACCTTAATACTGGAGTAAGTCAATGGTAATACTTCCCTCTAGATAGGTTACTGCTTCGCCAGAGATTAAGACCCGGTCGCCTAAATCTTGACAGATCAACGTTCCTAACCTTGGCGAAACCTGCAGCGCCAGTATGGAATTTTTTCCAAGCCTCTCGGCCCAATAGGGAATCAATGTACAATGGGCAGAACCCGTCACAGGGTCTTCAAAAATCCTTGCCTGAGGCGTGAAGTAGCGCGAAACAAAATCAACCTCCTTGCCAGGCGCTGTAACAATGATTCCCCCGGGGTCAAGATTGATTTGATTGAGGATGCCCTGGTCGGGCTCCATGCGCCGGACGACCTCTTCGCTCTCAAAAACCAGCAGATAATCCCTGGATTTCAATACCTCAACAGGCTTTTCCTGAATGGCATCCATAATTAGGCGGGGAGTTTCGGCGGGTACAGCTTTTCGAGAAGGAAAATTCAGGGTGAGCAGTTCCTTATCAACCGTCACAACCAATTCACCACTTTTTGACTGGAAGGTAATCGCAGGCAGAGAATAATCATGATGCCTTACCAGCACATGGGCGGTTGCAAGGGTTGCGTGTCCACATAAGTCCATTTCAATTTCTGGAGTGAACCAGCGAATGTGAAAACCATCCCCGCTCGGTATAAAAAAAGCGGTTTCAGCAACAGAATTTTCTAAGGCAATTTTTTGCATTACTTCGTCCGGGAGCCAGGTGGTCAGAGGACAAACAGCGGCGGGATTGCCGCCAAAAACCTTGTTGGTAAAAGCGTCAATTTGAAAAATGGGGATTCGCATCATAACCTTTCACAAGAAATAAATTTTCTTATCCCATCCAATCGGAATGGATTTCAAATTGTAATGCAGAGCCCGGTAAGCCAGGGAAAGGCCTTCAAAATTGAAATCTTATTAAGAATATAATCGCAATTTTTTGATCAATCAATTTTGTGAAAACCTAACATGCGAAACAAGCCGCGCATGATGGCATGACCCGCATCGGGCTTTAGGTGTTGATTGGGGCAGCCTCCAGGGATAACGGCAATGTCGTTTTCCTTGCAAAGGCGCACCGCATCTTGCGAAACACTGGTCATTCCGGTTCCCAGGCCTGGTTTCGTACCCATCATGCAGTGCATCCACACATGCTTAATTCCCAATTGGACACACTGCTCCACCACCTGTTCAGTCACATTAGGGTTGGCTAAAATAAATACCGCGTCGGGCTTTTCAGGAATCGAATTAAGGTCAGGATAACAAGGCGCGCCGGCATACACATCCAAGCGAGGGTTAACTGCACTCACCGTGTACCCTTCAGCCTTGAACTTCTGATAGACCAGGTTGCAGCCTGTATCGCGCTTGTCCGAAACACCAACCACAGCGATATGTTTTTGGGCCAGAAAATCTTGCACGTGTGAATCTAGTTTTGACATTGGGATTCCTTTCAGAAGCGAGAGGGAAGAACTTGATTCTTCCCAATTTACCTTCTTTAATTATATTCGATTGCCTTTTGAACAGCGGCTGCAAATTCATCCGCAACATCAATTCCAATAATATACTTATCGCCGGTTCTGGTTTCAATCTTTACCGCCCTGAATCCAGAGACACTATAAATCCACTCACCCTGTAAGGTAACTCGCACTCCCCAGCCATAGTACCAGGGGTATTTGACAACCTGAGCAGATTGAATGTCCTGTAGAGGTATTCTTTTTTGGATAATGCCAATCCCTAAACGGATTTCAAGCCAGTCATCAGAAATTGTCACCTTTAGCGTTGCGAAGAGCAATAATGCCATCCCTAAAACGAGGATAACAATCCATGCAATCCAATTCAAGTCTTTGAAGATCACGAAATAGACGATATTCAACAAGGCTGCACCAATTGCAATAGTAGTCAGGTAACCCATTTGGGTATGTTCATAAGAGTTTTTCATCGCTCACGGTTGACGAATACGAATGGAAGCCGTTTGTAGCACACCCAATGTGGATTCCAGAATTTGGCGATGTTGGTCCTCACGAGGGATCGCTGCGAGATGGTCTTCGGGGCGAATTTGGTTTCCCTAAATTTGCTGCAGCTGCCGGATACGCCGCCAGAGCTGCACATAGGCATAGATATACACCGCCAGCAAGCCGGTATTAATGATTAACAAGGGAATCATCCAGCCATCTGCTTCAATATTCCCAAGATTAATCACATTAAACACGAGAATTGGTAAAAATATCAGCATGAACCCTAAGATCCGGCGATATTTAGCAGATTTAGAGGAGAGGTCACTGTATATCTCAAGAGATGCCCCGTCCACAGCTTCTTTCCGAAAATACTGCCAGGCATTCATCTCACCCAGGTACTCCCAACCTGAATCTTCAAAAAGAGTGAAATAGTCAGCAGTTTTCTCCTTGGAGATCAAGAAGTCCAACCGGTACACATAATCGGCCGGGGCACCTAAATCAAAAGTATACCATCCGGGCAAAGCCACCGATTTCATGTGCCAACCCTGCCGGGACATTTCTCTCAACCAGGCCTCTTCCTGCTCATCCTGCCAGGCCCAAAACCAGTGAAATTCTTTTTTTGTAGGGATCATCATGTTTCCTCACTTTTCTAATACAATCAGGGCATCCAGCCCATTGCGAGTCATCACCTCTAAACGCCGGATTTGCAGCAAAAGCACCGCCCGTCCTTTTTCGGTCAGGGTGTAATACTTCCGCCGTTCTTCCATGCCAGTCATGACTATCAGCCCCTCTTTTTCAAGCGTTGTAAACGCCCCATAAAGCGTTCCGGGCCCAATGGTTACCTGCCCCTGGCTGATTTCTTCGACATTCTGCATTACTGCATAACCATGACGCGGCTGCACTAAAGAAAGCAAAATGTAATAGGTACTTTCCGTCAGCGGCAGGTAGCGGTTGTAAGTTGAATTATTCATATCGCTTTCCCTTGAATATCGCCCATCGTTATATCGTATAGCGGTATATTACCACACGATATATCGACTGTCAATACACAATGGAGGCAAAAAGAAACTGCTTACCTCAATTCTATTAGCAATTCAGCCTGGTTATTTCGAAATGGGTTCTTACTGAGTCGGATCGATTTCGTTTGCCTGGCTGGGGCCAATCAAATCCCAACGATTGCCATATAAATCTTCAAAAACTGCCACCGTACCGTATTCCGCATCTTTGGGCGGGCGGATAAAACGGATGCCCTCCCCCAGCATAGCCTGGTAATCACGCCAAAAATCATCGGTGTGCAAGAACAGAAAAACCCGCCCCCCGGTTTGGTTTCCGATGCAGTTCTCCTGCTCAGGGGTTGTGGCGCGGGCTAGAAGCAGGCTCACACCCTTCGAACCGGTAGGCGCGACTAGGACCCAGCGTTTATCTTGTTCGGGTTGGTAGGTATCTTCTACCAGCGTGAAGTGCAGCTTACTGCAAAAACAATCGATTGCTTCGTCGTAATCCCGGACGACCAGGGAAATATGGACAATAGATTGCTTCATCTCATTTTTTCGGCTTTTTTGCCGCTGCAGCCTGCTGGTTTTGAGCCACCCGGTATTCTACGATCCGCCGCACCAGGTCAAGCGGGAGCGGCTGGTCAAGCGGAAACTGCACCGAACCCTTAGCGCCTTTATACACCGCCAATTCTGCCTGGAAGGCTTCGATGCCCTGTGGAGCCGGGTAAAATCCGATATGGTTCTTGTAGGCCGCAAAATGCACCAGGTTACCGTGCAAATAAAAGGTTGGCATCTGGTAGCTTATTTTCTCTGTCGCATCCGGCGCAGCCGCCTTAATCGTTTCTCGAATGGCCTGTAGCTTTTGCTGGACTTCCGGGGGAAACGCTGCAATATATTCATCAATTGGGCTGGAATGGTTCATTTTTTCCTTTCTCACTTTGGATTGATTACTCACCTTCGAGGATAAATTGATCCGGCTCGGTTTTTGAGGAGTAAATCCAGGCACTTTTACAGAATTGGTAGCGGTAAAATATTTTTTCGCTGACAGTCACCCAGAAGGGTGGTTCATCAAGGGTTCTTTGTAATGCCAATTCATACCTGGTGTACTCCTCCCGGGACTCGGCGTATTCATTAACTTCATATCGCCTGTCCACAATGGCAATCTCGGCCCTGGAAGCATTTATAAGCCACCGCTTTCTTTTGAGAAGCTGCGCAAAACCATCCAAAAACATTTCTTTGAGACACATCCACAGCTGAAGGGCCAAAATCGCCGTGAAGAAAATGGAGAGCAGCAAATACACCCAATGTTTATTGATGAGAGCACCGATCAAGAGCAGTAATCCCAACAATAGGCCAATCAAAGACAGCACACTGCAAAATACGCCCTGTCGAATCACAAAAAATATTTCCTCACGGTTGAAATCAGGCCGTTTGCGCTGCTGTGCCATAAGATAATTATACGGCAAACGGGCCATTTCCCAAAAAACACCCAGGCAAGGAAGATGACCAAAAACACCTGGCTGCGGTGCATCCGGCGGCAGCGTTGGTTGAATCGAAATACCCAGCATGGCTGCAGCGCGTCACTGGTGCGCCATTGAATCCCAAACGACAACCCGGTTGCGCCCGTTCATCTTGGCAGCATAAAGTGCCTGGTCAGCCCTGTGTATGACCTCAGCAGGGTTTTCTTCTTTGCGTAACGCGGCGACGCCCATCGAGACAGTGTTGTGGAATTGCTTATCGCCAAACACAAAGGGGTTGCTTTCAAAAACCTTTCGAAGTTCTTCCGCGCGTTGGGCGGCGAATTCCAATGACGCATCCGGCAATAAAACCAGAAATTCTTCGCCGCCGTAGCGACAGACAATATCCGCTTTGCGCGCGAATTGCTGTAACAGGTTGGCAATAGACTTGAGACAGGCATCGCCGGTCAGATGTCCATAGGTATCATTCACGGATTTGAAGTGGTCAAAGTCAAACAATATGATACTTATCGGTTGATTCGCGCTGCGGGACTTTTCAAACTCACGCTCAATGGTTTCGTTCAAGTAGCGGCGGTTATACAGTCCGGTCAGGGGGTCGCGGATGGACTGTTCGCGCAATTCGGCTTCCAGAACGGTGATTTTCTCCAGGCGGGTTTCCAATTCCTGGTTAGCTGCCCGAAGTTTCGTTTCAGATTCCCGCAGCGCGGTCTCGGCGTCCTTGCGGGCGGTAATATCTTCTTTGACTGCAATGAAGTTGAAAATGTTTCCGTCTTCATCTTTGACGGGCGACATGACAACCGCTTCCCAGTATAAATCGCCGTTTTTCTTGCGGTTCACAAATTCCCCGCGCCAGGGAGAGCCGGACTGGATGGTTTCCCACATCTCCCTATACGTTTCATTGGGAGTTTGTCCCGATTTCTGGATGCTGGCAGCCTTGCCCATCACTTCATCGCGGCTGTAGCCGGTCAGCTCTGAGAAATGCGGGTTCACATACTCAATGCGTCCCAGCAAATCGGTGATAACGACCGAGGTGGGGCTTTGTTCAATGCCCTGACTTAATTGCGCCAACTTTCTGCCAAGTTCTTTGATTTCCGCATTCAGACGGTGATTGTTTAGCAGGATAAAACTGACCGCCCAACTGACATCGAAAAACAAACTCAGCAAATAGGACACTGCATTAGAGGACGAATTAAGAAGCATTCCCCGCAATTCGGGGAAAATTGTCCAATATACAGTGCGCAGAATGAATAATAAACTAAACGAGAGCATCAGACCTATCATAAATAAGACTATTGTTCTGGATGATTTGCGCCGATTTTGATAAAGAACCCAGGCATGGCGCAGCGTAATAATAACGATAATCACTGAAAACAAAAGATTGCGAATGACGATATCATCCCAAGTAAATGTGAAGTAATAAAAAACCGGCAGGGTCAACATCGCCAGCAGAAACCTGCTCATGCCCTGGTCGGTTTTGCCAAAAAACTCCCTGGTGGCCTGCAAGCGGCTCACGCCAATTAAAATTCCCGTAGTATTGGCAAGCGGAATAGTCAAAACATCCGGAAAAATATCGCGTAGGGCAAACAGAGCATACGTTAAGCAGGCAAAAAGCTGGCTAACAGCCAAGAAACATACCCTGGGTATGTTTCTTGGCTCATTCTAAAAACCAACAACAGCAGCGTAACAGAAAAGTTGACGACAAAAAGGCTGAAAAGCAGCGTTCGAGCGTCCAGTGCAAGGCTCACAACGATTCTCCAAAATTAAATTAATGGACAAATCAGCAATAAAACGTGGATAGATTATACCCGGCTAGAATGTGCTTGTTCCAGCACTGGTAAACCGTGAGCAAAATGAATGAACAAAATCCGGTTTTGTTTTCCGGGTTTATCTGAAGGGGGTTAGCCAGAAGCAAAAATCGAAATACCTGAAGGGTAAGTTCGTCATCCAGGGTTCTTGCCTCAGTTCAATCCTCCTTCAACGAGTGGGAAATGATTTCTTCCAGGACCGACAGGTCTACATCCGCCAGCCGGTTTATGTACAGGCATGCTTTGCTGGTCTTGTGCTTTCCCAGGCGAGCCAACAAACCTTGAAATCTATCAAAGCCCATATTAATGTACAGCGTCAGGTTTTGCTTACGGGGAGAAAATCCAATCAAGGGCATATCCCCCTCACGGCCGCTGGCATAACGGTAATGCTCGCTGCCGAAACCAATGATCGCATCTCCCCACATTTTGGGCTCCAAGCCGGTTATTATTTGCATCATCTCCAGAACCACGTAGCTATCCTGCCGGCGCTTTATATCAGCCACACTGTCTAAAAATGCAGTCACACTGGCATCGTTTTTTTGAGTTTTATTATCGGCCATTGATTTGTTCTCCTTTTCTTAATATATCGGTTTGCTCAGATACTCAATAATACCAGCCACACGTCCCTACTACGCCGAAAAAATGAGCCGGGGTCAATGGCGGACCCCGGCTCGATCAATAGGGATAGCTATGTGCCCAGGTGGGCGCTTTTGGCAGGAAGGCGCAGTTTCTTCCGGGAAAGCAAAGCAGTCGCCGGATGAACCGCAATCATTGCCAGCAAAGGCGCCTGGTCTGCGGTAGGTTCGGTAGGTTCGGGTGCTTCGGGAGCCGGTTCCTGTGGCTCTTCCGCAGGGGCAATCTCCGGGATTTGCAACGGCGCCTCACCTTCTTCGCCCCGGCCGCTGGACTGCCGGGCCACCAACGGCAGGTAGATCTTGTATTGCACCGGGCCGGTGTCGGTGATCAACATGGTAAACACAGCCGGGTTGGATTCTGCCCCAAGCAGGTTGGTGGTGGTGAGGAATGAAGTATTGGCGATAGGTGCGCCATCCCCGCCCAGTTCATTCAGCAAGCCCAGGTCTTCGACCAACCGGGCGGTGAACGTGAGCGTCACCGTTTCGGTATCCGTGAGTGTACCAATATTCCAGGTGAGGGTGCGGCTTTCGCTGTCGTAAGCGGCTTCACCAGCATCCACCAGCTCCAGCCCGGCGGGCAAGGTGTCGGTGACCACCAAATCAGCCGCATCAAGCATGGCCATGATGTTGGTTACCGTTATTGTGTACACCAGTTCATCCCCCGGCTCCACTTCGCTGCCAGGCCAAACCGATTTGATAAAATCGAAGGCCACGAGCACATAAGGGGCGGTGAAGACAGCCCTGTTCGAGATTCCTGTTTCCAGGCTGCTGGAGAAGTAAGCAACATTGCTGATCTGTCCCTGGAGGGCATCAATGGCGGATTGGTCGTTGCCAAGTTGGGCGGTGAAGATTACGCTCATCGTCTCCCCTGCGGGAAGGCTGACCGGCGGCCAAGTGAGTGTCCGGCTTTCGGTATCGTAGCTGGCGCCGCCTGTATTGATGGGAGAAAGCAGCGGAACCAGTGTGTCGCTGAAGACCAGGTCGGTTACCGTCACGTTGGTGGTGTTGGTAATCTGGAGGGTGTAGGTCGCCATCCCGCCCGGTTCCATATTGACATCAGGTATCACGGATTTTTTGAATTCCATCAGGCTGGTTGAGAGCTGGCTGTAATCGAACCCACCTGCCACAGTGAAGCTTGCGTTTACCGGACCCACAGAGCCCAGGTTGCTGGTGGCAGCCGTAACGGTCGCACTGATGGTTGAACCAGCCAGGTCCACCAGGGCAAACCCGGTATCGGTTAACACCTGGGTGGGGATGGTGAACACCAGTGTGCTGGTCAGGTTAGCCAACACGGTGTAGGTGATGGTTTGACGGGCAGCCAGGTCGGGCAGGTTCCAGGTCAGGGTCTGCCCGGCAACTACACCTCCATCCACATCAGCCGGCTCGATATGCGGGCTAAGCTGCAGCGTCACCAACAGGTCTTCTGCGGTACCGGCAAAATTCGGGTTCGTCACCTGAACCTGGTAAGTGATGGGGCCGCCTGCCTCGACTGCGGTATTCGGAGTGACACCGTAGGCCAGGGTAGGCGGCAGCAGCACCATGGTGGTATAGCCGCTGATGATGGTATAGTTTCCAGCTTCATCTGAGCCGTACAGGTTGAAGGCATAGGCACCGTCCTGCGTTGGGGTAAAGCCGTACGTCCAGGAGAACAGCCCGGGTGAGACCAGCCAATATTCTGGAACGGCATACGACTGGGCACCCAACGGGTCCACAACCTGAACATAAAGGGTAGGCGTCAGGGCACTGCCATCGGAAATTTCGCCCGTAAACAGCGGCATATACTGATCCTTCAGAGCAAACTCGGCCAGGTGGGTGGCAGTGATCACCGGGGCAATGTTGTCTACCAGAACAGATAGGTTGTACGGCAGTGCGGTGCGGTTGCCGTGCTGATCCACACTGAACAGGGTCCAAGAGACGAGTTGGCTGTCCAGCCCGCTGACATCGGCCAGGTATTCCCATGCGCCGCTTACCGTAAGGGGTTCAACCTCCCGGTCGAAGTAGAGGGCAGCGTCCATATAAACCCCCGTATCGCTTGCCGGGTCGCTGTCGCACAAGGTTAGCGTCCAGGTCCCATCAGCAGCTTCACCGTTGAAGGCGCTGAGGGCCTGATCGGGCCGGGTGGTGTAGGCATAGGCTGGCTCCAGGGAGTGGCTGCTCAATCCATCCGCCAGGGTGAACAAGGCCAGGTCGCTGAAGCGGGCGTTGATGTGGGTCAGAAGCTGCGGCTGGCTGAAGCTGAACAGGCTCACCTGGGTGCCCAATGGCGAAACCAGCACAGCCGAGAGATCACTGCGATAGGGATGGGATAAACGCAGGCCAACTTCCAGCCCGGCGATGGTGAAGCTGTCGGTAATCACCATCGTGCGTTCCAACCCGCTGGTGCCCACGCCGCAAACCGCGGCAGTTTCGATGCTCAGGGTGGGGCTGGCCACGTCGCTGTAGGTGAAGCTTGCTTCAGGTAGGTCGAAGGGGTCAATCGTGAGCGCAGCCCTCTGGCAGTCTTCGCCATTGGCATCACACACCTCCACAGCCGCAGGCACCGTGGTATCGGATATCACACCTGCCAGGCGCAGTTCTACATCGCTGACAAGGGTGGGCGTGATGGCATTCCGGCTGCCCGGAGGAGCAAACCCGCTCGCAAGGGCTTCATCCACCGTCAGCAGCGGGGCATCCGTATCAATGGTGATTTTGTGCGGCCAGGACCAAAGGCTGGTCTGGTTAAAGGCATCCGTGCCGCGCACCCGCAGATAGAATACATCGCCATCGGCAGGCAAGCCCAGGTTGGTGCCGGCAATATTCCACAAGCAGGCAAATGAGGTATCCAGCGGAGCCGGGTCCACACAGCTAAAGCTGGTAGTGGCCTGGTTCGGGCGGGTCACCTCAAACTCAAGGGTGGAAACCGGAGAGGCATCAATCACAAAACCATACAGCGTGGTCGAAATAGGACCCGCACTGCTCAGGGCTGGGGCAATGCGCACCATGGCCGGGGCTTCGGTGTCGGGCGTGTAGCTCACGTGCAGGCGCTGCTGCGGGTCGTGGGTGGTTTCCCCATTCAGCACACAGCCAACCTGCCCGTAAGCCGGGTTAATATCCAGGGTGGTTGAAGCCACGCCATCCGGCTGGACCACGCCGCTAAACTCAAAGCGGTTCTGGCCAGGGAGCAGTTCCAACTCCAGCCAACCTGTGCAGCCATCCGTCCAGGCCAGATTCACCCAGGCCACGCCGCTTTCAGGCTGATTCAGGCTGCCGTTGGTATAGAGGTAGGCAGGCAGGGTTTGGGAGACCGCAGCCGGGTTGTAGGCCAGCAGGGTGTAGGTCACCTGCTCACCGGGCTGCACTGGGGCCGGGGAGGTATTCAACAGGCTGGCCAAGCTGCGCAGCGGGTCCACCTGGGCAGGTTTGTCCGGGCGGCAGTAGCGGTAGGCCGGGTCAAACTCCCCGGCAGCCGGGCAGAATTCGTTGGTAAGCCAGGCGTTAAAGTCTGCACTGTACGGGGCAAACAGGGCATCCCAATCGGCAGGGTCAAGCACCAGCTCTGGCACTGCCAGGCGGAACTCATCGGCAAAAGCGTCAAAAGCGATGCCTTCCTGACTGGTGGAGAGGAAGAACTCCAGGTTGGCTTCAGGCTCGAAGCAAATGCCATCCTCAACCTGGAAAGTGTAGCGGTCAGTCAGCACCAGGCGGTGTGGGCGGTTGGCGGGGATGGCATTATCTACCACCCGGGCGCTGTCTGCGGGGTCAGCATCTGGCAGAACTGACCAGATGCGCAGCCCACCGCTGGGGCCTTCCGGCCCATCCACCGCCAGGGCCACCAGGCCGATACCGCGCGGGCCTTCGGGGAACGGGGCCGCCCAATCCTGGGGGTTCCCGACCAGCGCAAAAGGCACCACAAGGTCGGTCAGGGTGGCGTCCACTTCGCTAAACTGGCCAAACTGCCCGCCCAGGTCCGCCAGGGGACCTTCGTTGACCCAGGCCTGGCCGGGTTGATCCCAACGCAGCAGGAAGGCGTCCTGGCTGTTGGCCACCCAGAGGGCGTAGTCGGCGTTCATGGCATTGTAAGATGCACCTTCCGGCGCAGCGGCATCCGGGTCGTCCGACCAGGGTTCGGTAGGCAGCAGAATGATGGTGCTGTCCATGGTGCTGGTATAGGGGTCGTAAACCCGGTGGGTTCCCACGGCCCGATACGGGCCAGTGGTATCCGGAATGGTATCCAGGTAGACGAACAGGTCGCCATCGGTATCCCAATTCGCACCAGTCCAAACCAGGTGCAGGTTCTGTGCATCCCAGGTCAGGTGAAGCGACTGAGCTTCGTTGAGCGCGGCGCCATCCTGGTGCTGCGCAGGAATCCGGGTGTCGGTACCGAGCAGGGTACATCCATTGCCCATCCAACCCCGGTAGGGACCAGAGGCAAACAGCGTATTGAACTGCACCAGGTCCGGGGTGCCGGGCAGGTCGTGGTAGAAGGGGCCATAAGTGTTGACGTTCCAGTTGCCAAGGGAGTCTGCTGCCCAGGCATGGAAGAAGTAGTTGGTCCCCCCTTCTGCTACCGTACGGGTAAAGGTTGCAGCAACCTGGGTGGGTTGGGTAGGGTCAGAGGCCAGGGTCAGATCGTCCAGGGTGGAGGTGTAGCTGCCTGTCCAGCCATAATACAGGCCGGCATCGCTGCCCACAGCCGGGATGCTGATGGAAACATCGAACAGGGCAGATCGGGTGGTGCTGTTCGCAGGCAGATCTGCAGCGGCGCGGGTTCCGCTGGGCTGGATGGCAACCTCGCCCACCTGGAACTCGAACAAATCCACGGTAACATTGTAAGTATAGGTGATAGGCCCATTTAAATCAAAGACCACCAGCCGGACTACCAGCACTTCGCCATCGGGCATGGCATCCGGCTCGAGCAGCCATCCAGCCTGCACCTGGGTCGCCGTGTAAACCGGCTGGTAATTGATATACCCAACCGGGGCAAAAGAACTCACCTGGCGAGTGGGCAGAAGTTGGCTCTGGGCTGCTCCTGGCCGCTCAATCGAAACCGTGGTAGTCAGGACACCAGTGCTGTCGGCTGCGCTGAACAAAAAGTCAACATACCCGCTGCGCAGTTGGACCGCCGGGGTAATGACGGTGCTGGTCTCCAGGCTGGCTGTGGGCAGTACACCATCTTCAACGTAAAGCGTGGTGGTAATGGAAGCAGTTCCACTGACCGTATCCCGCCCGGTCAAAATCACCTGGTAAGCACCCGGAGCCAAGGGGGTCCACTCGGGAGCGATCGAAATCTCATCCAAACGCGCCGGGACGAAGGTTTGTTGGTAGATGGCCGCACCGCCCACCGTCATAGTCAGGCTTTCAAGGTAGGAAGGCGGGTTGGCTAAACCACCAATCGCCGCCGGAACGCCCACCAGGAGCGGGTTGGCGGGCAGGGTTTCAAACAGAAGCTCGCCCCGGGTTATGGGTAAAACCTCGATGGAGACTGCAGCAGTTTGCGGCTGCGCTCCTAAAAACTCGCCATTGGCCAGGCCTTCGATTTCTTCTGTGGATAGGGCGTAGTCATACACCCGCACTTCATCCAGGGAGCCGTTGAAGTAGGGGTCAGCGGCAGCCGGAGAGCGGCCCAACCAGGCATCGGAGCCAACCACCTGCGCCGGATCAAGCAGAACCGGTTGAACGCTTTGCAGCACACCGTTAACCCAGAGTTTACCCAGGTCATCTTCCAGGGTAACCGCTACATGCACCCACTGGTTTTGCGGGAGGGGCTGTGGCGCGGTGAGCTGCTCCAGTTCAATAAACTCGTTTTCAGTGATGCCAAACATCAAAGTGCCTCCAGCGCTCCTGGGGGTCAGGAACATCTGGAAAACCTCTCCGGACCCAAAACCAAAGATGCGCTGCCAATCGTCTCCACCCTGCCAGTACACCCAGGCGGAAAAGGAAAAATCCGTGGTGGCCGGGAAATTTCCTGGCAGGGAAACATAGTCGTCCACACCATCGAAATGGATCGCGGAAGTGTTATCAAACTGGAGTGCGGAAGGCGTGCTGGTTGTCCAGCCTGCGCCGTTTTCGAGGGCGCCGTCGCTGCCGCTGCCGCTTACATCCGCGGCCAACATCCCTGTGTTTTCATCAACGGGCAGGTAGGCCAGCAGGCCGGGCATATCATAAACATCGTAAGTAAAGGCAACCAGCCCGGTGAAGTTCTGCGGTGGGGTATAGGTAAAGCCACCATCTTTTGAGAGGAGCAGACTGCCTGGGGGCACAACACTGCCAGGCAGCACAACCAACGGATCGCCCTCCAGGTCCACATCGTTGCTGAGGACACCGGGAGCAGCCACATGGAGCACAGTTCTCTCCACCACGATATAGCTGTCATCTTCAACGACCGACCGGCCAAGAGAGCCGCTGGCCACCAGGCCCGTCATCACCAAAGCCTCGTTAGCTGCTGGGGAAGTACTGCGCACCACTGCTCCCGGTAGACTGCCGCGGGTTTCGGGGCTGGCACTGGTGCAGTTGCCTGCCAGGTCGCACACGTCGGTGGTTTCAAGCGTGGGGGTATACCACAGGGTGCAGCTTCCGCTGAGGCCCGCCAATCCCCACCCATTTTCATCAAAATATGCAGCAGTGGTTACCAGGGTTCCAGCGTTTTCACACGGGGTAGATAACCTGTGCAGGTAGCGGTCTGAGGCAGCAAAGGTGTACACCCGGTTCGCGCCCCAGTTACCAATAAAGGTTTTGGTAAGTTCAGCCTTCGGCAGGGTGGTATCCATCAGCAAGTTTATTGCCGGCTCCTGGTTGTTAAACCCGCGCAGCCCCGCTGTGTCTGTGCCCATCAGGTCCACTTTATACACCCCTTCCAGACCGGAAGGCAGGGACAGCGACCATTCCGATTGAATGACACCAGCCTCACTGGCAGCCAGGCTGGCTGTTCGCCAGCCGCTGTTGGCCAGGTCCATAAGTTCATACCGGTTCAAGGCGCGTGCGTAGAAGCGCACATCATCCAGCTTGCCGTTGAAATAGGAGTCGGCAACAAATTGCGAGCGCCCCAACCAACTGTTTGCGCCTGCAACATCACTTGGGTTCAAAATCATATTTGGGTTGGTGTCCTGCAGGACTCCATTGAGCCAGAGCTTCCCGATGCTTCCTTCCAGCGTTACGGCGACATGCACCCACTGGTTTTCGGGCAAAGCGGCCTGTGCATTGAGCCGCTGCAGCCCCGGGCTGCCATTGGGTGTGATTTCAAACCTGAGGTTGTTTGCGTCCCCGGTTCTGGGTGTCAGGAACATATAGGTGTTCGTATTCTGCCCAATATCAAAGATGCGCTGCCAAATGCTGCCGCCTTCCCAAAACACCCAGGCCGCAAAACTGAAGTCTGTGAGGTTGGACAGCAGGCCTGCAGGCAGGCTGACATAGTCATTCACACCATCCAATTCTAAGGCCCATTGGCCAGTTTTTCCCGGTGCGGCCTTAATGGCTGTATCGCCTGTACCACTCCGCATTTCAGCAGGGAAGCCAAAGTCAGATTCACCCAAGACCGTACCGCCTGAAATCGTTGGGATTTCCATATCCAGGACGAACGATGCGCCGCTGGCCAGCGAAACTTCACCGAGTTCTCCAGGGGTGAGTGCCCGATTGAACACCTGGACGTCGCTCATCATACCGTTGAAATACGGGTTATTAAACCTCGACCTGCCCAGGTAATTCAAGCTTCCAAGCACATCCATAGGATTCAAGTTGATGGTACTGCGCCCGGCCTCCACACCATTCAAGTAGATGATACCGGTATTACCTTGTAAGGTCACCGCAATATGGCTCCACTGGTTGGTGGTGAGTGGAGCATTCAATGTAACCTTCTCAATCACAGCAGGATTTCGAATATAAAATTGCGCCAGGTTTTCGTTGTTCTTGGGGGTTAAGAGCATAAAATGGCCCGAATCTGCACCAAAATCAAAAATTCGCTGCCATTCCCCGCCTCCCTGCCAGTAGACCCAGGCGGCAAAGGTGAAATCACTGGAAGCGGCCAGGGCACTCGAAAAATCCTCTGGCAGGCTGACAAAATCATTCAGGCCATCAAACGAAGCAGCCGCGCCGACCGGGCTGCTGCCCTGCCCAGGGCAGGAACCCGCAGGACAGGAACCCGGTTGGGCAGGGTCCGCCAGGTTCTGGTAGGTTCCTGCACTGCCATTCTGGGACAGGTCATTCAGCGGCAGGTGGAGCACCTGCCCAGCCGGAGCCGGGGCTGGCTGCTGGGAGAGCGGGAGAATTCCCGGTACTGCCCAAAGCGGGGTGAAGCTCACCTCCACCTGGGTTACCCCAACCACCGGGCCGGCGGCCAGGGTTTGCACTTCGCGGTCGCTCAGGGCGCGGGGGAGGATCACCAGGCTGTCCAGCCGGCCATTGAAAGAAGGGGCGCTGCCGGTTTGGGAGCGGCCCAAGAAGTTTTGGGTGCGCACCACCCCGGTCAGCGGGACGGTCAGGGTAATGACATCGGTGGTCTGCACCCCATCCAGGTAAATGCGTCCGGCATCGCCTTCAACCACCAGGGCGAGATGCACCCAGGTGTTGGTGGGCAGCGCGTCTGCTGTGATCACATCCGACAACACCCCTGAATTCTGGAGAAGCATAAACTGCGCCTGCCCGTCCACCCCCGGGCTGAACCACAGGGCGTTATCAGCGTCCTGCCCAAAACTAAAGATGGGCTGGCCGCTGGCGCCGCCGCGCCAATAGACCCAGGCGGCAAACGAGAAATCGGCAGATTGGGTAAGGGTGTAGGGCAGGGTGAGATAATCATCCACGCCATCGAAATCCACTCCGCTGCCAGCGTACCCGGGCACATTTGGGTTCGGGCAGGTGCTGCCTGTGCATCCGGCTGCGTTGAACATCTGGTTCAGCGCATTGAGAAAAACTTCCCCACTGGTCTCTTCAAAGAGGTAACCAGCCTGCGCGCCGCCCGGGAAGGGATGCTCAGAGAGCCAGCCCTTCAGCGTATCGCTGGCGTTCAGGAAAATCTCTGTGCTAAAAGCGGCTTCAGAGGTCTCCAGGGGCAGGCCGCTGGCTTTGTCATCCAGCACAATGCCGGGCGCAGTTCCATCCAGGGTGACGGTGTACGGGCCAATGGCAACCGGGTTGCCAAGGTTATCCACCGCCTCCGCCCGCAGGGTGTAGGTTCCTGCCGGGTTAAAGATAATGAAGGGGTAATCGAAAGACCAGGTATTGCCGCTGAGGGCAGCCGCATACGGGCCGCTGCCCACCACTGCGCCATCCTGGGTGCGCACTTCCACCCAGACCTGGGCCACGCCGCTGCCAGCTATGCCGCCGCTGTTGGGGATTACCGGGTCGCTCACCGTGCCGGAAAGGGCCAGGTACAGCCCGGTCTCTTCACCCGGTTTTTTGAACAAGGGCAGCAATGGGCTCGCGGCCTGGTCCATCGCCAGCAAGGGAGCACTGGTATCCACCAGGATCATATAGGATGTTGAGGGCGTCTCGCGGTTTCCGACGGCATCGGTGGCGCGGGTTTGCAGGGTGTAGCGGCCTTCACCGCCCAGGTTGGTGGGCGTAAACCATGGGCACCAGGCGCTCGACCCAAAGGCATCATCGCAAGCCTGGGCAGCCGTCCAACGGGTTTGACCGCCATACGGGGTAACGCCCAGCTCTACCAGGGTTATCTCGGTGCTGGCATCACTGGCGTTGGCTTCCAGAATTTTATCTACATTGGGGTAGTAGTTATTCGCCAGCGGCAGGGTGCGGTCCAGGTTAGAGGTTGGGGCGTCCGCATCCACCAGGACTTCAAATGACTGGCTTTCACCCACCCAGGCTTTTTGAGAGTCATACAGGTCAAGAACCTCAAACTCGTTCAACGCTGCGCCATAAATTGCCACCTCATCCAGCCGCCCGTTGAAATAAGGGTCGTTGGCATACTGCGATTTTCCCAGCCAGTTTTGCTCTCCATAGATCTGGTTGGGATTAATGGTAATCGTCCCGCGCCCGGCTTCGGTGCCATTGAAATAGATAATCCCGGTATCCCCTTGAAGCGTTACCGCCACATGCACCCACTGGTTTATTGGGAACGCTCGCGTTGACGGAATTTCGATTGTCTCCAAAATCGCCCCGTTTTGAATATTAAAACGCCACCCGCCGCCCGCTTTTTGGGGCGTGAGAATCATTGAATGGGTTCCATCGCGGCCAAGATCAAAAATACGCTGCCAGGGCTGGCCGCCTTCCCAAAACACCCAGGCGGCGAAGGTGAAGTCCGCCATGGTCTGGGTCAGGTTGTAGGGCAGGGTTAGATAATCATCCACACCATCAAAATCAACCCCTGTCCCCACCTGCCCAGGCACGCCGGCTTTGGGACAGATGCCCAGTGTACACGTAGCCCAAGAACCGCCTTCGTTGGTAAACAGGAAGGTTCCCACCGGGTTCTCCAGGTGCAGCATCATTGCCGGGGCATCCCTATACAACTGCAGGAGATCCCAGCCAGAAATGACGGGATTTGCCAACACTTTGACATCATCCAACATTCCCCGGAAACCATTCCCGATCGTGAAAATTGCGTTTTTCTTCAGGGTTACAGCAAACAATGGGTTCGTTTCACCGGGGTATGGCGACACATCCGAGGTGTTGTAATAGATATTTACGCCGCCGGAGGGACGGTTGGTCAGGGTCACCATCGTCCAGGTATTGGCTTGCAGGGCGATAATCGCGCAGGTCTTAAAAAACCCAGTGGTGTAGCATACTTTACCGTTTTCGAGGGAGACGAAAACGCCCGTGTCAATGATTTTTCCCCCGGCATTGCTCTCCGTTTTTATCCAAAAAGAATAACTCACATGGTTAAATTCTGACCCGCCGGATTGGCCGCTGACGGTGATAAATTCAGTGCCGTCAAAATAAGCGGCGCGGTTGATGCGCCCTGGCAGGCCGCTGGTGGGGCATTCGGCGCGGGAGCAGGTACCCTCGCGCGCGCTGCCAGCCACGTTGCCCTCGTTGCGGAAGTTGAACAGCCCGTCCACCCCGGCGCCGGGCGGGTCATCCAAGCGGAAGTGGAAGGGGATGTTCTGGGCTTCATAAAGCTGCAAAACCTGGCGCTGGGTTAACCCCTGGTTGTAGATGCGCAGGTCGTCCATCACTCCCAGGAAAGGCAGTGCTTTGTTATGAATGGTATACGCCATGCGCACCTCATCGCCATCCCAGGAAAATGTATGCCAGTACATGTTCGTTTGGTTCCAAACATCCGATGGGCTGCGCTTAAACTCAAACTGACCTTCAACAAAATTATCTCGCATTCTTGGGTGCAGGATCAGATTCCCTAAGGGATCATCACCAGATTCAAACTCATCATCATCCGACCCACCGTCATCCTCAAACATAAAAATTTTCTGCTCGCTGTTGCAAAAGCCATAATTTTTGTCTTTCCAGGTGATAAATCGGAGTTGCTCGAAAGGCTGACCGCCTGGATATACCCAATATAAACCATTAGGCCAGTAGTCTCCGGCGGATGCGAAATAGTTGTAATCCATGGTTTGGCTGGCATTATATTTTTGAAAAACGAACTTAGAAACAAACTCAGCTTTCCCAGAATCATTTTCAGTTACGACATATTTCGCGCGCAGGTTGAACTGGGCGCAGTAATTATCCTCCCCAAAACTCAAGTGGGATAGATTCGTGGGGCTGGCGGTTCCAATTGCCAGCGTTTCTTTTAGAACGCCGTTAACATATACCTCCATATTCCCACCGTTGGTCGTGACCACAACATGGTTCCAGGCATTCACAGACAGCACGCCCGGCATCCAACCGGTCTCTTGGGTATCCCCGCCGGTGCCAGTGCCCAACAACAGGTCGGCGCCTTTATGCAGCAGGTAAAGACCGCCAGTCCGGTTGTTCCAAACCCCCAGGGCCGCGTCTGAATTCTTTTCAATCTGGTGCAAAATATCTGGCGGCTGACCAAAAATGGTGCGGGTGGTGTCGTTAGTTTCCGGTTTCACCCAGGCCGCGATGGTAAAGTTCTTATCCGAGAAGTTGGTTAAATTCCCAGCCGAGAATTGGATATTAGACTCTCCATTAAACCTCAAACCGGATCCGGAAATTCCCGCATCGTAGGACACCGTCCCGCTCCACACACTTGCGCTTTTGCCAGGGGCATAGTCCAGGTTCTGGTTATCAAAAGTGAACAAAATATCCGGCGGCAGTTCAGCCATCCGGGCAATCTCGCCTTCGCTCAGGGCACGGTGGAAAATAAACAGGTCATCCAGGTTGCCATTGAACGGGTCCCCATCCGTTTGCGATTTTCCGATGTAATTATTGTTTCCAGCCACATCACTAGGGTTTTGGTTTATTGTGCCGCGCCCAACTTCAGCACCATTCAGGTAAATGATGCCGGTATTACCCTGCAGGGTAACGGCGACATGAGCCCATTGATTTTTAGGAAATGGCCGATTGCCAGGAACAGAGACAATTTCGTTATTTTGCCCCTGGATATTAAACTGCCAGCCGTTATCACCACTTCGTTTTGGCGTCAGAACCATGGACCGGCTGCTGCTCTGTCCAAAATCAAAAATGCGCTGCCAATCCCCATCCCCTTTCCAATATACCCAGGCAGCAAAGGTGAAATCGGCGGTGTCTACAAAGGCCTTGGGAAGTTGGATATAGCGCAAATTCGCCAATGCCAATGAGGCTGTCCCTTTCGCCTTCAGGCTGGTGTCATAAACCGTGTTTATGGAAGAAAACCCGCCCTGACCCGGAGATTGCGGCGGGTCGTAGGCATAATTATCGGGCTGTCTGTATGGATCGTTGGCTGGTGGTTGGTCGAAGGGGAAGTACACCACCGGGTAGCCCAGTGCACCGCGGGCATCTACCACCACCGCATCGGCTCGTTGGGCAAGGTTGTAAACCCCCGAAGCCGTCCCTGCGGGAACGTTGAATTGGTCCCGGATGGTTTTGGTTTTGGCAGCGGCCAGTTTGAAGCTTTGAATGGCCGAGGCGCTGCTGGTGCCGAAGCCGCTGGGAAAATAGGTCTGCATCAGGCCCTGCATGGTGCGGCCCAACAGTTTGTTTTCCAGGATGCCTTCGTAGGCCAGCAGGTCGCCAGGAGCGACGGTGATATTGGCGCCGCCCGGGTTGTAACGCGCGTCGCGCACCCGCTCCACTTGCCCCTGGGAGAGGGCGGAGTTGAAGACAGTGAATTCATCCAGCATGCCGCCAAAGTAATGCGTTCCCCACTCCTTACCAAGCGTCCATTCGCCGCTGCCCTGGTAATGGGCCGAAGATGTATCCTGGGCTACCTGCTGGCCGTCGCGGTAGATGGTCCGCTGGTGGGTAGTGTGGTCGTATGTACAGGCCCAATGGTGCCAATCTGTGTCGGTGTAGCTTGCGCTGGTATCCAGGTCATTTCCGAAAAATGCACAGATAAATTTGTTGTTATCGCGAAAACCAATATGTAAGCCCTGGTTGGTCGAATTTGGGCCAGTTCTGAAAGCGATATCTACCTGTCCGGCAGCCTGGCGCTTTGCCCAAAAAGCCACGGTAAATGAACTGTTTTTCAGCGGGGCAACTTCTTTGATGGTGACATAATCATCCGTCCCATCAAAAACCAAGCCATTCGTGTAACGGGCTTCGTGCCCGGCAACCGGGCAGGTATTCCCGGCGCAGGTGGCGTTGTTGGTCAGGCCAGAGAAATCGCTAAACAGGTTCGCGCCGGCGCGTTCTTCAAAGCGCAGCAAGGCAACCGGGGCGTTCACCTCGCGCATTTTTGCAATGAAGCCGAGAACATCCGGGTCAGACACCACCCCGGGGTGAAAGCCAAAGATTTTTTCCTGGGCATCCGTCAGGGTGTCGCCATCGCCATCGCTGGTGGTCGGGTCGCTGGTTACCCAGGTTTCAACCGGGATGCCGTTTGAACCCAGGTCGTAAACGAAACCCCAGCCGCCGTACCAACTGCCCACTGCGCCGCATTTACCAGCGGCATCGGTGACCAGGACTTGATGAAACACTTCTTCACAGTCCCACAGGCCATCCGCGTCGGTATCTTTGAGGGCGGGGTTGGTCCCAAAGAGCAGCTCCTGGCGGTCGGTTAGCCCGTCGGCATCAGTGTCGGCGCGGTTGGGATCTGTGCCGTATTTAATTTCAAAGGGATCGCTCAGGCCATCGTTATCCGTATCCCAGAAGCGGTCATCAGGGTCGTTGCCATTGAAGGCCGCGCTGCGCAGCCCGTCGCCATCAAAATCTACCATGGCGGGGAACGCCGGGCTGCTGGTTTCACCCCAGGCCAGGGTCGCCCCATTGGATTTTGTGGCAGCCTGGTAAAAACCAGTCAGGTTGGATGGAAAGATATCAAAAATTTGGGGCATGGGGATAAAGTTCGTGGTTGGGCTTTTGCGAATATAGCACACCGCCGGGGCCAAAAGCGCACCAAATGGAGGAATCGGAGCAGACCAGCACTCCTGGGCGGGGTTGGCATAGCGGGCCCGAATGTACACGTCGTACTGCTGATTGAGGCCCGCAGTTGGAAACGCAATGGAAGTCTCCATTTTCGCGGTGGCAGGTTCCATATGGAGCGGGTCATCATATCCAATCCCCGCGACAGGGCGCCGGGTGACGAGCTGCCCGTCTGCACCCATTTCCATCCACTTGTCTTCCATCTGATCCAGGCTGGGTTTTTTGCCTTCGTCCTTGTCGTTGGTAACCAGGTCAAAGAGGTGCGTGGCGTCATCCAGGTTGTCCCAATTAAACTGCCAAAAATACTTTAAAGCAGAGGGATTAATGGGCTGATCTACCAGCACAATTTTGTTATCTACCCGCACCGAGGGCTGCATGGCATTGCCCACCTGGAATCCCACATTGGGATCGGTGAGATTTACATTGAAATTGCTAATATTCAAGCGATCATCTGCGTCCATGTTGCCCACCAGGACGGTCTGGCTGAACAATCCAAATTTCACAATTTGCTCTGCGACACCCGTCAGGCCTTCACACGGATCAAACTCAAACCCTGTGCGCGGAATATTTATTTTCCCCTTCTCCGGGTTTACTCCGGCTTCATCAAGCACCTTACAAGTCAGTGCAGCCAGCGCGTCCACCACGGCAAAAACGGCAAGGATAATTGGCCCGACGATGGGCACAAAAGTAAGCGCAAAAAGTATGACCGCAACCACCAGCTTGGCGATCAAATCAGCCAGCGCATCGGTAAAAGCCAGGTCAGCAATATTAAATTGACCCGCAGCCCACTGGTAAATGAAAGCGCCGACCGCCACAACCCCCGTAATGACCAGCGCCACAACGGCCAGTACGACTGTAGTTTTCGTAATTGAAGCGGCCGCTTTTGCGCCATTGGCCGCATTCGCTGCCGTCCCTGTTGCCTTGGCCGCTTTTGCCCCATTGGTTACGTCTTTAACAGCTTCGAACATTTCGATAGATGACAACACCAACTCAATGGTCAGGGGGGTTGTGGATAAGACGACGCTCAAGGGTTTGTTGCCGGGATTAAAAGAAATCCCGGCGATGGTTATCGCCATCATTACAACTGGCAGCCCAGCCGCAGCCACAGCCCCGGCTGTGGCCAGCTTGGAACTGCCATCCGGCTTACCTATCGGTAGTGAGTTGGCCTTTTGATTCTTCATTTTGCCCATAAAAGTCGCCACAACCACAAGTTTTTTGGTATTTGTGGCTCGATTGGCTCGGGCAATCGCCGATGCTTCCAGGGATTCGAGGAAGGGTTCTAACACAACCCCCGCTACCTTTTCAAACGCATCCCCTGTGTCTTCGACTGGGTCAGTATCAACATCTTTCTTTTCCGGTGTGATCGCTTCGCCCACCTGGACAACCCGGCTCGCGCCAAACACGTTGGACACCGCAAAAGAACGCACCGCCAGCATGAGGCCATCCAGGTAATCGGGCCGGTCTTCTGGCACCACCGAAGATAAATACTTGGGGGTACTGTTCTTCAGGGCATCTTCCAGGTTCACCGTGAGCAGGTCCACATATTCACTGATGGGGATGGTAGACCATTTTTGGGCCAGCGTACTGGAATAGCGGAAAGGTTTCCAGTTATACGAAGCAAGGGTGGTGGTTATCGCAGGCAGCTCCAGCCCAATTGTACCGGATGTGGTCTTGAAGCCAGTGTCCAGGTTGGTTTGCCGGTAAGTCTGCCGGACAGCGTACAACAGCAGCGCATGGTCGTAGCCGTTTTTATAGGTTCCACCAGATTCGAAATTCGCCAGCACCTGTGGGTTGCGGCGGGTCACAATGTCTGCCAGCATCTCGCTGGCAGAGGTGTATGTGTCCTGGTAGTTAACTACCAGGCTGCCTGCTGGCGCACCCAACGCGGTGGCAGGCAGGTTGGCCGCCAGGTTCACCCGGCCCTCTGTTTTTCCATCGGGGTTCTGCAGAAAACGTTCATCCAGGGTTTTGGCCGCAATCAGCAGGTTGGTTTGGGCTTTGCGATCCGTGATTGGGGTGGCGGTGTGATTCGGGTCCTGGTAAATAATTGCGGATTGGATTTGTGTATCCTGGCGAGCGCTGAACCCGGATACCGTCCAGCTTTCGTTCGCGTAGGTATGGATAAACTGGACCTGGTTATTATCGTCCAGCAGTTGAATCATCCACAACAGCCGGACTTCATGCGCGCTGTTCAGGTTGTTCTTCGGTGCCAGGTAGGGAATCTGGGCGGCCAGTGCCTGTTTCTCGCCACCCGTGGTCCCGGAGACAATATTGACCGGGACATAGAGCACCAAATGGGTGTTATTTCCCCTGTCATCCTGCACATCGCGCAGGCTGATACCATAGGTTTCTAATGGGCGGATATCATAAACCTGGTTCTCAGGCAGGGCGCCGTTAGGCAGGTCGCCCAGGGGATTGCAAGAAGAAATGCTTGTCGAAAAGGGGAAACCACCAAGGTCAAATTCATGGCCTGAGTCTACATAATATAATGCATGGCTGCCATTAAGAACTTTTGAGAGGGGCAGCTCAATTTCCAAGGTACTCCCCAACACAGCGTTTTCAATGGTAGAGACCACCCCGCTGATGGAATTCTTGCTGCACTGGTCGCTGGGTACAATCTGAATTTTGTCAATCATCACCGGGTTTCCATTGGTGTCAACCGGTTCGCCGCGCTCATCCAGCAGGCTGGCAAACGTCACCCGGGTTTTTGCCCCGTTGTCAATGGCCTCAATGCGCACCTGGCTGGTGTGATTTCCACGAAAGACCTTTACAACTGGCTCAATTGCAAAGGTTCGGGTTACCACGTAGCTGTCTGAGGCAATAAATGGAACATTCGATATTGGAAGTTTCACTTCCAACATCGGCACCACAACCAGGTTTCCATTCTCGTTATACTTATTTTTCTCGCTGTCCGTTTTCGCCACCTGGATCTGGCCCTGGTTATCGTTCCCTGGCCACTCCAGGATGTTATTGGCATAAGAAATCTGGTTACGGTCTGTGGGGACCAACTGAAGTTCAACAAACACCGGGTTGCTGCTGTCGTTGGGCGCACTTAGCTGAAAGGTGAAGGGGTTACCATAACTAAACGGGCCGGATAGTTTCGAAAAAGGAGAGAGGTCTGTTTTATCATCCACCCCGTCGTTGTCGTTGTCCAGGTCAAAAATATCCGGCACGCCATCGCCATCCGTATCCCGGTCGCAGGGGGTGGCAGACGGCATGGCGCTGCTGATCTGGTTGAGGGTTGCATCCTGCCAGCATTCCAGGTTGTCGGGCAACCCATCGCGGTTGGTATCAATGCTGTTCGGGTTGCTGTACCATTTTCCGTTGAGGATGCCACCGCTGCCAAAACCCCGCACTTCCATGCCATCTTGCAGGTCATCCCCATCGGTGTCTTTCGAAGTGGGGTTGGTGCCCAGGCGGTATTCCTGCAGGTCGGTCAGGCCGTCTCCGTCACAGTCCGGGCCGCGGTTTATGCAGTCCGGGTGTTCCAGGCCATCCACCAGCCCATCCCCATCACTGTCGGTTGTTCTGGCCAGGTCATCTTCCGTCGCCCGACCTGCCGTTTGTCCCTGTGAAATCTGGAAACCAGCGGTTGGGTCCGCCTGCTGTTGTTCCAGAGTGGTCTGCGCCGCAGCCAGGTTTTCCGCCGTTTCCAACGGGTCTTGCTGAGCGTTCCAGGCTCCGCCAAAAATGCTCTCTGTCATTTGGGCTTCACTTTCTTTTTCCGCCTGCCGGGCTGCCAACGCTTTTTGCTCCGCGGCCTGGTCGGCATAATAGGCCTGGACCTGGGCGCTTTGCAGCAAGGGCGTAACCACCATCGAAAGGATGACCGTCAGGGCCAACGCGGTATAAACTTGTGGGCGGCGCCCATATACCAACACAAGAACCAGCAAGCCCAAAATGAACAAAAATCCAACTATCTGCCCGATGATTTGCCCATCTCTTAGCCCAAGCGTGAAAGACCGGGCCAGGTTGGCGGCGGCTGCCGCAAATTCACCCGGCAGGCCGGCCTGGCTGCCAGGCAAAGTGAAGGCAGTTTGCTCCAGCGGTGCGTAATTGGAAAAGTTCGATTGGATCGCCACTTTGACGCGCGAACCATCCGGCTGCTGTGGAAACTGGATATCCATCTGCATGTGTTGGGGTAATCCGTTCTCGTTGAGCCAGATTTCGCCAGACCCAAGCATTGCCCGATATTCTTCCGAGGCATCCAAGGTTAATCCCAAAGGCAGTTTACCCGCCCGGCGAAGTTCGGCTTCCATCTGCGTCCGAATATATTCAGCAAAAGCCGGCCCATCCACGTCAAAGGTAAACTGCCGGTAAGATACATTTAACGGCGTTACCTCCTGGAAATTCCTGGCGCCATGCAGATAAGCGAGCAGGTCGCTCGCCGGGGCAAAACTGCCCGTAAAGTTATCAATCGGTTCCCATTCCCCCAGCGATGAGGTGCGCCCATAGGCCTGGTCACCATCCACCCGCACCTGGGTAGCATTTTCGGGGCTGGTGCTCTGACCGCTCTGCCAGAGCGATATCTCCATGGATTTTTTTTGCAGATCAGTCTGTCCCTGCAAAAAGAGGGTGTCCACCTCGGCTTCCCGGCCCACATTTGTTACTCTGGGGGGATGATAGGTGGTTTGAACCAGTTCGGTTTGGAAGCTGTATGCACCCGACTGCTGGGCCATATGCCAGGCAGCCTGGACCGTGTTGGCCGCGCTGCGTTCCGCTTGCCAGTTTTCATATTGGGCTGCCAAGCCGGTGGGTTGGTTTTGCAAAACCTGGGACGTGCTTTCCAACCCCGATCGGGAGATTCCCAGGGCAATCAGCCCCAGGATTAAGACTACGAAAATCTTGTTGAGCAGGCGGCTTTGGTCGTGCGTCTTCATGAACGTCTCCTTAGATAAAACAATATCTTAACCAGCACATGCGCCTTCTCAATAAAAGACGCATGTCAAACCAGGGACCATTAAACCGCCCTGCTACTCTTCAGTTTCAGAATAGGTTTAAATATAAAATGTGGGGGAATTAAGATGCGCTAATTATCAAAGTTAAATCCTGGTTTGTCAAGGCAATCAGCAAAATTCGCATTATTTCGAAAGTTGTCCCGATTTTTCCTTGCGCCTCTGGCGGGTTGCCTTTATAATTTCCTACCATCAGGTTCCAAGTTCTTATTTAATAATCGCAAATCCCCTTGTTGTGACCGGAATTTTGTAAAAAAATTCTCCTGGCCAGGCTTTGGCTTTGGTGGAAACTCTACCCTCCTGTTGCGACCTGGCCGGCCCTTTCCTGGACAGCCCGGTGTCCTACACTTTCCACCTGCAGGAGAATGTTTGATGAAACATTACCATAAAGTTTTCGGGGGTCGCCGGTTGGCGCTTTCTATCTTGCTCATCCTCGCCAGTCTGGCCTGGCCAGCCGTTTTACCAACCGGAACCGCCCTTGCCCAGACGGACACGGCTGCTGCAAACCTGCAGGATATGCGCACACCAGACGATTTCATTATCACCGTCAAAACCGACAACCCCGGCACCTCGGCAACTACCCAATTCACCATCCCCACCACCGGTGGCGGCTACAACTACAACGTGGACTGCGATAACAATGGCAGCAACGAGGCCACCGGGCAAACGGGCAGCTATACCTGCACCTACGGTGCACCCGGAACCTACACCATTCGCATCAGCGATAACAGCGGCCTGGGAACCGGTTTTCACCGCATCCATTTCAACAACAGCGACGATGTCCAGAAACTGCTGAGCATTGAACAGTGGGGGACCGGCAAATGGAGTTCTTTCTACAATGCCTTTTACGGGGCTTCCAACCTGGTTGGAAACGCACCGGATGCCCCCGACCTCTCCAATTTGATTGATTTAACCGCCATGTTCGCCTACGCAACAGCCTTCAACCAAAATATTTGGAGTTGGAATACATCCACGGTTCTCTACATGAATTCGATGTTTCAAGGAGCCACCTCTTTCAACCAGAACATCGGCGGCTGGAACACTGCCAATGTGAGGGCAATGGACTTCATGTTCTTCGACGCCGCTGCCTTTAACCAGGATATTGGCAACTGGAATACTGCCAATGTAACCAATATGACATCTATGTTCCATGGCGCCAGCAGCTTTAACCAGGACATCGGCGGCTGGAACACTTCCAATGTCACCACCATGTACCGAATGTTTGTTAATGCCAGCGCCTTTAACCAGGACATCGGGGGGTGGGATACCAGCAAAGTAACCAACATGGCCTCCACATTTTACGGCGCCAGTGCTTTTAATGGGCCAATTGGCGGATGGAATACGGCCAACGTCACCACTATGGGGACCATGTTTGGCTATGCCAGCGCCTTTAACCAGGATATCGGAGCATGGAATACCGCTAAGGTCACCTCCATGTTCGGGATGTTTTTATTTGCCACCTCCTTCAACCAGGATATCGGCAGTTGGGATACTGGCAGCGTCAATTACATGACCGCCATGTTCCAGGGCGCCAGCGCCTTCAACCAGGATATTGGCAATTGGGATACCGCCAACGTTTATTATATGGATGCCATGTTTGCTGCCGCCAGCGCCTTTAACCAGAACATTGGCAATTGGAACACGGCCAATGTCCTCTACATGAACGGTATGTTCCACGGCGCCAGTGTCTTCAATCAAAACATCAGCGGATGGACCACCGCCAATGTTACCCTGGCAAACGACATGTTCCACGATGCCTTTGCCTTCAACCAACCTATCGGCGGATGGAACACCACCAATATGACGAATATGACGTCTATGTTCCACGGCGCCACCGCCTTTAACCAGGATATAAGCGGGTGGAATACGGCCAATGTCACCACCATGTACCGAATGTTTGTTAATGCCAGCGCTTTTAACCAGGATATTGGCGGGTGGGACACAAGCAAAGTGACCAACATGGCGTCTACGTTTTACGGTGCCAGCGCTTTTAACCAGGATATTAGCGGATGGAATACTGCCAGCGTCACCACGATGGGGACCATGTTTGCCTATGCCAGCGCTTTTGACCAGGATATCAGTGGCTGGGATACCGCCAATGTCAACACAATGTTCGGCATGTTTGCGTTTGCTACTGCCTTCAACCAGGATATCGGTGCATGGAACACCGTTTTGGTGACGAATATGGCCCAGATGTTTGACAACGCGTCCGCCTTCAACCAGGACCTCGGCAGTTGGAATATCACCACTCTGACGAGTGCGGCGAACATGTTCGCGGGCGCGGCGCTGTCCTCTGAGAACTATGACGCCCTGCTGGTGGGCTGGGCCAGCCAGGCAGCCCAACCCAACGTGGTTTTCGGTGCAGGCACCACCCCCTACTGCGCCGGGGAAACCGCCCGCAACACGCTCGTCACCACCTACAACTGGACGATTACCGATGGGGGGAAGAGCTGCCCGGTGGCCGAATTCATTTTCACCGTTAAAACCGATAACCCCGGCACCTCAGCAGCAAACCAGTTCACCATCCCCACCACAGGCAACGGCTACAACTACAACGTAGACTGCAACAGCGATACCGTTAATGAAGCCACCGGTCAAACGGGAAACTACACCTGTAACTATGGCGCGCCCGGTACCTATACAATCACCATTAGCGACAACAGCGGCCTGGGCAGCGGGTTTCACCGAATTTATTTCAACAACACCGGCGACAGACGCAAGCTGTTAAGCGTTAACCAATGGGGCATTGGCCAGTGGAGTTCCTTCAACAACGCCTTTGCCGGGGCTTCCAACCTGGCCATCCTCGCCACGGATACCCCTAACCTTTCCAATGTGACCGATCTATCGCGCATGTTCTACTATGCCACCTCCCTCAACCAGGACCTGGATCATTGGAACACATCCAACGTCACCAACATGTCTGAAATGTTCCGGGGAGCATTAAATTTCAATGGAGATATCGGCAGTTGGAACGTTTCCAATGTCACCGATATGTCCTGGATGTTTGCCCTGGCGTTCGATTTTAACCAGGACCTCAACACCTGGAATACTACCAGCGTCACCCATTTGCCCGGGATGTTCTACAATGCCCTGGCGTTCAACCAGGATATCGGCAGTTGGAATACTTCTAATGTTTCAGATATGTCCTGGATGTTCGCTGGCGCCCGCCTGTTCAACCAGAATATCGGCGGGTGGAATACGGCAAATGTAAGCAACATGCAGAAAATGTTTTACTACGCAGCCGCCTTTAACCAGCCTGTGGGCGCCTGGAATACAACCAACATCACCAATATGTCCTGGATATTTGCCGGGGCGCGCAATTTTGATCAACCGCTTGGCGACTGGGATACCACCAACGTGACCCACATGGCCGGGATGTTCTGGGGAGCAGCGGCTTTTAACCAGGATATTGGCGGGTGGAATACGGGTAAGGTAACCGATATGGCATGGATGTTTGCTGCGGCGGGTGTCTTCGACCAAAATATTGGCGGCTGGGATGTGGGCGCTCTGCAAAATGCCGCGAAAATGCTGCATGAAGCCTACCTGTCCACCAGCCATTACGATGCGCTGCTGACCGGTTGGGCCAGCCAGGCGCTCCAGTCCAATGTCGTCTTTGATGCTGGTGACAACGCCTACTGCTCTGGAGAAAATGCCCGGCAGTATATCATCACCACCTATAATTGGACCATCACCGATTTCGGAAAGGCCTTCATCTGCCCGGCGGATATAGATGTCCGGTGGAATGGAATCTCCATCACAAATGGCGATATGACCCCCAGCCTGGCCGATGGTACCAATTTTGGCAGCATGCCATCCAGTGAAGATTCAATTGAACAACAATTTGAGATTTTCAACACCGGTGGAGCCCCGCTCCATCTGAATGGCAGCCCCAAAATTGACCTGGGAGATGGCACCAGCTTTTTCTTGTTCGCCGTTCCACTGGGTTCATCGGTAGGGGTAGGGCAATCGGTTTCGTTCATTGTGTCTTTCTCCCCGATTACCGCTGGCACCTTCACCGACACCGTCACCATTGCCAGCAGCGACCCGGACGAGAACCCGTTCACCTTTATGATATCGGCCACTCGCCTGCCAGCCCGCGCGGGTACTCAGGCAGATTTTGTGATGACCGTCCAGACTGACCTCCCAGGCCGATCTTCCGGCTCCCAATTCACCATCCCGACCACTGGCGGTGGGTACAACTACAGCGTGGATTGCAATGATGATGGGCTGCTTGAGGCCATCAACCTGGTAGGGGATTACACCTGCCGCTATCCCTCCCCCGGCCGCTACACCATCCGCATCAGCGATGACAGCCGGGACAGCACAGGTTTCCCCCAGATTTTCTTCAACAACAGCGGTGATGAAGAAAAGCTGCTTAGCATTGACCAGTGGGGTGCGTTCCAGTGGCAGTCCTTCTACGGCGCTTTCTACGGTGCGGCCAACCTGGCGCTCCAGGCCAGCGACGCACCCGATTTATTCAACGTGACCGACCTTTCGTACATGTTTGCCGGGGCTACAGCCCTCAACCAGCCAATCGGTCATTGGGACACCTCGACCATCGTGGATATGTCGTATATGTTTGCCGGGGCAACCTCGTTCAACCAGGACCTTAGCTTTTGGGATGTCGGCAGCCTGGTCAACGCAGCAGGTATGTTCAGCGGAGCCCAGCTTTCTACAGCCTACTATGATGCCCTGCTCTCTGCCTGGAGCCGCCAGGCGCTGCAGCCCCAAACCGTTTTTGACGGCGGCAGCAGCACCTACAGCCTGATAGGCGAAAATGCCCTGGAAAACCTGCGGAATACTTACCAATGGTCCATCAGCGATGGCGGCCGGGCACCACAAAACCGGTATTACCTACCCATGGTTGTGACCACGGGTAAATAAGTGCCTGGCTGAAATCACTTTAACAACCTATCGTTCATGGTTAACGCAAAACATGTCAAAAGCCTCAGCCCATTACCTCACCAGACAAGAGTCACTAGGTGTTGAGGCCGCAATAAACAGAACCACCGGCCAGGCTTGCACCAACGATGAAACTCCATCTAGTAACTACATCCAAGATACAAGTTTTGGGAAGGTGTATAATCTGATAAGGATGCTAAAACTTTTGCAAAGGAAGAGGGTGTCTTTTTTTACCGCTGCGGCATACACCAGTGCCCGAGTGGTCGTTTATACTCTGACAATTTTTTCCTGTTACAAAAAGGGACGATGACCATCAAAAACGAGCGATCTTTCTTAAAGCGTTATGCCTGGCTTTCCATCGGCGCCGCACTGTTAACCATTGGTATGAAGGCAGGGGCTTATTTTCTGACGGGTTCGGTCAGCTTGCTCTCTGATGCCCTTGAGGCAATTGTTAACCTGACTGGTGCATTGATGGCATTGGCAATGTTGACCATTGCTGCCCAGCCTGCCGATGAAGAGCATGCTTATGGACACAGCAAAGCGGAGTATTTTTCTAGTGGCGTTGAAGGGGCTTTAATTCTTGTGGCGGCAGTAAGCATCGCTGTAGCAGCCTTTCCACGCCTGATTTCCCCACAACCACTGCAGCAAATCGGAATTGGTTTGGCGGTTTCTCTAGCAGCCTCACTGATCAACTTTGGCGTGGCTCGCGTTTTACTCCAGGCCGGCAAACGCTACAATTCGATCACACTCGAAGCCAATTCGCGCCATCTGATGACGGATGTATGGACCTCGGCGGGTGTGATTCTGGGCGTGGGAGCGGTAGCCTTGACAGGTTGGCTGCGTTTGGACCCATTGATTGCACTGGTGGTTGCAACGAATATCATCTGGTCCGGAGTTCAAATTGTACGTCAATCCATCCTGGGGTTGATGGACACCACCCTGCCAGCACAAGAACAAAATGTCGTCAAGAGGATATTAGCACAGCAGCTCGAGCCCATCGGTGCCCAGTACCATGCCTTGCGCACCCGCCAGGCAGGAGCCCGTCGTTTTATTTCTTTTCATGTCCTGCTTCCTGGTGACTGGACAATCACCCACGGTCATCAACTTTTGGATCAATTGGAAATGGAGATTCGCTCGGCTTTACCAGCAGTCACCATCTTAACACACTTGGAATCCCTCGATGATCCAGCGTCCTGGGACGATCAGAACCTCGATCGCCCGGTTCCATCAACCACGCCTCAATCTGAAAAGTAAAAATAAAAAATTGAGTAATGCGCTCTGAAAGATAAGCATCCCTCTTTTATTGGAGGGGGCAGGGTTCTCTTTAAACAATCGTCCTTACAGCAACCCCACTGGCAGCGTTACCGGATCAAATTCCTCAATCAGGTCAGGACTATACCAAGGAGCAAAAAGACCAACACCACAATCACCCGCACAAATCCCAGGTGCAGCAATGGCTTGACCGGAAAAGCCTGAGTCTTTTCCAAGGAAGCCCATTTGTGAATATCGGCCCCCCTGTCAATCATCTCTAGAGCCATCCTGAACATATCCCTGCGGCTGCGGTAGCGGACAATGCCCACCTGATCCCACTCATCTGATGCATCTGGGTGAATAAAGCGCCCCTGAACTTGACCAAGAAAAACTGGATGTCCACCGTATTTGAGCAAGAGCGGCACAATGGCTTTGTTGTAGCGCCGGTTTGCAGCCAGGGGGTCGTCTCCGAAAGAACTCCCTGGGGGATATTCCGCTTTTTGGCGAAACTTAAGTAAATTTACCATATAAAAATCAAGACCATCATCACTTATAGCCAATTCGCGAAAATGATCCAGAAGTGGCGCATCGTCTTCTGCTTGTTTTCCGGCACGCCGGCGCATTTCAGCCAACAAATCCCTGGTTTCAGCTTGAGAAAGTGGCTGCCCTCGACCCCCATACCAAATCCAAAAAACGAGGTAAGAAAAAGTCAAGACTAACCAGACTAGAATTTGGTAGGGTTGCATCGATTTTTCTCCATAATTTTTTTATTACTGTTTTCTACCAACTAACACCAAATTCAGTCAGATTGACTTAGATCGCATTTCGAAACACGCCCTGGCTTTATGAATATTCCGGGAAGCAAATTTGGAAGCGTCCACCTTTCCCACGCATCATCAACACCATTGTAACAAAAAAACTAGAAAGTTAAAAATCCTAAATCATTCTAAGGGCTGATAGAGGCAATTCGGTTGAAGAAATCCATATCCGCTTATTCGAGATCGTGAGTAATGGTAATTCGGGGTTCTAATATTTCAACAAGAGGCTTTCGTTATTCAGCACAGGATTGGTTCCCATTTTTTGAGCTGGCAAAATTTGAACATTATGGGTTCTTCTACCTTATATTAAAAATACCCAGGGCACTGCTCACAGTGCCCTGGGTAGAAAAACCGGATTATTTACAACGGGTTAGCGCTTGACCAGCGGCAGGTAGATGAAGAAGCCCTCGGGGTCATCCTCCAATAGGTCAATCCGGGCTGAAGTCGGGCTGCCCTGGACTGCATTGGTGAAGCTGGTCAGGTTGACCCACAGGTTTTCCAATCCCTCATAATCGCCATCATTCAAGAGCTCGAGGGTAATGGTCGCAGAAATCTGCAGCGGGGCAAATGTGAGCGTGCCGGATTGGGAGGTGTAGTCACCACTACCAGGTGTACCGGCAACTGCCGTACCATCTTCAGTTTCAAAACCAATTAAAACGGTTTTGCTGGATGCAGCACTCAGTGTAACCGTGATCGTAATGCTGGACGCATTCTCTGTGGAAGTGTAGACCGCCGCAGAGAAATAGGCTTCAGGCGGATTATCGTCATCCATGATGGTGAGCGTTGCAATCACTGGGCTCCCCAAGGTGGCGTTCGTTGGGTTGGAGAGTGTCAGGCGGACGGTCTCGTTAACCTCATCCAGGCTATCGTTGACGATGGACACTGAAAATACTGCTTCAGTCTGGCCAGGGTCAAAGGTCAGTGTGCCATTGACAGCGGTGAAGTCAGAGGGACTCAGGGCGGTCACGCTGGTTGCCTCGTATTGAACCGTGATGGGCTTACCTGAGGGACTGCTCAAGGTGGCGGTAATCGTTCCATTGACCGCAGCTTCACTAACTGAATAAGCACTGCTGCTGAAGCGGACCGTAGGCGGATTATCATCATCCGTGATCGTGAGCGTGGCAGCAGACGGACTGCCCAGGTTTGCGTTGGTTGGGCTGCTTAGATTCAGGTTGATCACCTCATCTACCTCGTCCAATGCATCGTTGTTGATGGAGACGGTGAAAGTCTGGATCAACGTGCCGTCCTGCATCTGACGGGCAGGGTCAAACGTCAACGTTCCCGATGTCGTGGTATAGTCCCCAGGCGCTGATGCTGTGTCATTCGTGGTGGTGTAGTTGACTGTCACGCTGCTGCCCGAAGGATTGCTGAGGGTGACCGTAATCGTGGCAGTCCCCAAACCTTCGTTAATTGTGTAACTACTGGTGCTGAAGCGAACCGTTGGCTGATCATCGTTATCGCTGATCGTTAAGGTTGCAGTGCTTGGGCTGCCCGAGCTGGCATTAACCGGATTATTAAGCACCAGGTTGACGGTTTCAGCGAGTTCTTTGACAACATCATCTGTGATAGCCAACTGGAATACCTGGGTTGTAATGCCAGGGTCAAAACTCAATGTGCCGCTCACCGGTGTGTAATCAGAGATACTCGCCGTCCCGAGCGTGGTTGTGTAATCCACTGTAACAACCAGGTGTGTGGGGCCGCTCAGGGTTGCCGTGATCACAACCTGTCCATCTGCCTCGCCAGCAGCATAGTCACTACTGCTGAATTGAACAGACGGAGTCGGATAATCAGACTCATACACCCCAAGATCTGCTTCTACCCCGATGGTGCGGGGATTGCCATCCAGGTCAGTACTGGTTGCCACATAAGCAGGATCGGCCTGGTCAATGGCAGGTGAACTGGCCTGAAGATGTAAATCTCCATAGCTGTTGTCAGAAGAACTGCTCCAGTCCCCATCACCGGCATCTGGATCCAGAACGAACTGCGGATCCGCACTAAACACGCCCTCGCAAACCACATTTCCGCTGGGACACCCCGTCGAAACCAGGGTGTTTGTCAGGATTGCAGAGCCTCCAGCCTGGTTAACGATATCCGGACCGGTGTTGGCAATATTGCCATGTAAGATACTATTGGCTATGCGCATCACACTGGCGGTGCCCAGGTCAATACCGCCTCCTCTGACAGTGGCAGTGTTGCTGCTCAATGTAACATGGGTCAAATCAGCCTCGCTTTCGACCAGCGTCAGGGCGCCACCGCGATCCGCCGCGTTCCCAGCGAAAATGACCTGCGTGAATGAGACGCTGCCCTGCCATACGTGAACAGCACCACTATCTTCACCTGTGTTGCCCAGGAACCAGGTGTCGGTGAATACCGCCGTGCTGTCTGACCCAACATAGATACCACCCCCTTGCCCAGAGGCATGGTTCTCCTGGATCAAGAGACCTGAATAACGACCGTGCGAATCGTTCCAGTTTTCAAGAGCAGCACCCCAGATTGCCCGGTTGCCATAAAAAGCGCTGTCTTCAACAACGGCGAGGCTGGTTTCATTGTAGATACCGCCACCATCCCAGGCAGCCGTGTTGCTGATGAAACTGCCCTGCGTCAGCGTATAGGTGCTGGCATATGCATACAATCCAGCCCCGAAATCCGCCTGGTTGTCCTGGAAAACCAGGTTGTTCATGCTGAGTTGGGCTTCTTCCAGATTTACACCTCCCCCGGTAGAAGTGGCGGTGTTACCCTGGAAAGTGATCTCTTCCAATTTGGGGCTGCCCCGGTAAACAAAGATTGCACCGCCCCAGGTTGCATGGTTGCCCTGGAAGCGCAGGTTGGCTGCGGTCAGCAAGCTGTTTTCAAGTGCCAGACCGCCCGCGCAGCCGCCGCAGGGATAGCCTGTCCACGGCTCTTCAGCCCAGCCAGCCGTAATGATGAAACCATCCAGGCGAGTCTCTGCACCCGTACCGCTGCCCTGGACGACATGGATGGCATTGATGCCAGTAATCCGGGCGGTATCCGTAACCACACCGCTTTCATGCGGGTCATCTTGCTCGAGGTCGCCGCTCAAAATGGTGGGGTGGGCCTGCCAGTCGGTGCGCTGGTCGAGGTTGGATTCTGTGCCCGTAAATCCGCCATAAAGGGCGACACCATCCCGCAGCGTGAAGCTGCTGTTCGGATCATCGGGTGAGGATATCCCCCCTTCATCGGGGTAGTAAATGCCCTCTGCCACCCACACCATCGTGCCAGCAATGGCCCAGTTCAGGGCGTCTTGCACATTCGTGAAGGCGGTCGTCCAGGTAAGCCCATCATGCTGTGGCCCGAGCGCAGTGTCATCCACAAACAATAAGGCGGGAGGCCGTTCATAGACGCCCATATCCACCGCCGCCCCATAAATCCGGGGGTTTCCATCCAGATCGCTGGCCGTAGTTACCAGGCTGTCATCTCCAGCATCCACTGCTGGCGAAGCGCTGGAAAGGTGAAGGTCAACGACCGGGCCCGTTGGGTTCAGGAACAGGGGATCCTCGTCCAGGTTCCCGCCGCCATTAACACCGTAATCCAGAGACCAGGCATCACTGCCACCAGACCCCTCCACCAGGCTGCTGCGGAAGGTAGGTGCGGCCGTATCCGCATTAAAGATTTGAGGGCCGGAAGTGTTGGCAGTATTGCCCCAAAGGATACTGTTATGAACCAAAGGTGAAGCCCCATTGGCGTTATACAATCCTCCGCCGCTGACGAGTGCGTGGTTTCCGACCAGGGTTGCGTTGGCCAGGGTCAGCGTTCCAAAATTGGTATATAACGCGCCACCAATCAACACAGCCTGGTTCCCATAAAATTCCGCATTGGTGAAGGTCGGATTGCTGGCGATGCCGGTGAATACAGCTCCACCTTCATCTGCTTCATTCTGGAAAAAGCGAACATGGGTCAGGGTCGGACTGCTGGCATAATTAAAGAGGGCACCGCCGCGGTAGGAAGCGCTGTTGCCATAAAAGTCAATCTGTCGTAAAGTCGGACTGCCGCTGTGGTTATACAAGCCTCCACCGCAGCTGTAGGCGCAGGGGCTTGAAAAGCCACCAAACGCACTGCCTCCAGTGATCGTGAAACCATCCAGGATGGCCGAACTGTTAGCGCCACTGCCGGTAACCACATGGTAGGCATTCGATCCACGAACATCTGCGGGAGAGAGGGTGATGCCATTTTCAACCTCATCATCTTGGGTCAAGTCCCCGCTTAAAATCGTGGGGTGTGCCCGCCAATTGCGCTGGTCAAGCCGGGTTTCGGTGCCCGCAAAACCGCCATAAATCGCAATACCGCTGGTCAGCTGGAAGGTGCTGGTCTCCAAATTATCCGTCTGCCCGGCGCCTTCATCGGGGTAGTAGACCCCTTCTGCTACCCAAATTTGGGACCCAGGAATGGCATAGGACAGGGCATCTTGAACGTTGGTGAAAGCCGTAGTCCAAGTAATTCCATTGGCAACCGCAGCGCGTTGATTGGCTGCAGAAGCATTCACCAGGATGACCGCAGGCGGGGCTTCATATACGCCAAGATCAACCCGGCTAACACCATCCCCGTCGCCATCGGTGATTCTGGGCAGGCCCTCCAGGTCACTGTCATCTTTAACATAGGCGTTATCACCCGCATCGATCGCCTGCGAAGCAAACTGAAGGTGAAGGTCGCCATAATCATTATCTGCAAAACTGCTCCAATCGCCATCGCCAGCATCGGGGTTGCGTACAAACAAGGGATCACCCGTGAGAACACCACTGCAGGTAATGTTTACCCCGGCGCAGTTTGCGTTAATCAGGGTGTTGCTGATATCAGCAGTACTCCCAGATGGCAGCAGCAGGTCATGGGGGTTTCCAGCCAGCGTGTTGTTGTAAAGAATGCTGTTGGTCAGTGTAAGGATACTGGAATTTTCCAATTCAACTGCCCCGGCAGAATACTCGGCACGATTTCCGGCGAATGTCACCTGGGTCAAAACGGTCTGTCCGCTGTCAACTTGCAAGGCGCTGGTCCAATCGGCCTGGTTGCCCACAAAACTCACCTGGTAGAAAGAAGTCTGGCCCTCCCACTGGAAAACACCCGCGGTAGAATTGGCAGCATTACCGACAAACCGGGTGTTGGTAAACACAGCATCACTGCTGCTGCCTATGTAGATCGCACCCCCTTCAACACTGGCATAGTTTTCCTGGAACAACAAGTCTTGATAGACCGCATCCACAAAGCTCCAGTCGGTAATCCCACCCCCATACGTGGCCTGGTTGCGAATGAAGGTGCTGCCAATGATGGTCGGGGTAGATTCCACGTTGCCAATCGCACCCCCACCCCAATCACAGGGGTTCGCACAAACATTCTCGGTGAAGTCGCTGTTGTGAATCGCTGCACTGCTGTACCAGTTATAGATTGCCCCACCACCCTGGGTGGCTGTGTTGTTTACGAAAATGCTGCTCTCCAGGGTGGTGCTGGAACCATCCTGGTATAAACCGCCGCCCCATTCAGCCGTATTGGCATTAAAGCTCAAGGATGCCAGATAAGCCGACTGGGTATTGGTAATCATCAAGCCGCCACCAAGGTAAACTGCAGTATTGTATTCAAAGGTTGTGTTAACCACTTCAAGCGACTGGCGGGCATCGGGTGTGCCATCCATGTAGACGCCGCCACCTGAATAGGCGGTGTTGCTTACCACAATCGTGTCATCCATTACCAAGGCGCTCTGTTCACTATAAAGACCACCGCCCAAATCGCCTGCCCGGTTAGCATTCAGTTCAACTTCATCGAGCAAGGCAGATGATTCAATCAGGGCCAACCCACCCCCATCAAAGAGCACGGCGTTGCCCGTAAACACAGACCCATCCAGGGCAAGGGTGGCTGCCTGAGCATATAGGCCGCCGCCATACAGATTCGCTTCGTTGTTCTCGAAATGAAGGTTGGACAGGGAAAGCGTGCTGTTATAGGCAAACAAACCACCACCCCACAAGGCATAATTGCCGATCAGGTGCAGGTTGGCCAGGGTGACATTGCTGTTCTCGATGCTCAAGCCACCGCCACAACCAACACAGGGCAGGCCCTGGTAGGGTAGGTAAGCGACACCTCCGGTGATGGTAAACCCATCCAATACGGTGCCGGTTCCGGCGTTATACACCGTCACAACATGCAGGGAATTGGTTCCGGTAATGCGAATGGTGGGCGTGACGCCTGGAGTAACGGTTAAGATGCCAGTTTGGGTGATAATTCCACTGGCATTGGTAATGTCATCGTCATCCAAATCACCGCTCAAAAGGGTCAAATTGGCTTCCCAATCTCGCTCGCTGAGCTGAGTTTCTGTGCCAGAAAAACCACCATACAGCGCTACCCCGTCCACAAGGCTGAACGTCGCCTGAACAATTGAGGTTTGGGTGTAGGCCGGATTGAAGGTAACAGGGACATACCGGCCTGCCGCAACCCACACCTGCTGGCCATGAGTGGCATAAAACAGGGCTTCATCCAGGCTGGTAAACGCATCTAACCAGCTGGTCCCATTGTCGAGGCCGGGGGCATCATCATTAACATAGATGATCCCATCCGGATCCAGAATCCGGACTTCCGCCGTCGGGGTGCCGATATAGCTGTTTCCGCCCGGGGTAAGCAGGATCGTAAACACCTCAGACCAGTTTTCAGGAATGCCATCATCGATAACGGGCACCGTGAAGGTTGTCTGGGTAACCCCAGTTCCAAAAACAAGTTGGGTGCTGGTAGTTGTGTAATCCCCACTTCCACCACTCCCGCCGATTGCGCTTCCACTCAGCGTGGTTGCCGTAATAACGGTGGGAGCAGAGGGGGTGAGATCCAGGGTTACGGTTATCGCCACACTGCCCGCATCTTCCCGCACGAGGTATTCAGCAGCCGTGAAGCTGGCAACCGGATAGGTGGGTTGGGAGATCGTGTAAGGCTCAGATTGGCGGACATTGCCATGAATATCGGCAGCCTGCAGCGTCAGGGTGTAGCTTCCACCGCCAAAGAAGAAAGCTTCACCGCTGAATGTCCACTCCGGATCTGTCAGAGGGATTGATTCACTCCTCGCATCCCCGTCCTGGTTCTGGCCCCAAATGACCAGGGAGGCCACGCCGCTGCCGTCCGATACACTGCCAGAAAGCGGCAAGACTGCTTCGGCCCGGCTTGGTGGGTTAACCGTGAGCACCGGGCTGAGATTATCCACCGTGAAAGACAACGTAATTGCCGGGCTTGAACGCAAGCCAAGACTGTCATACCCGGTTACGAGGTAGGTATGCAGGTTTTCGCCATCTTCCGAGGGCAGATCACGCGAAAAGCTCCATTGCGCAGCAGCCGGATCGCGTTCAACTGCTGTAAAGATAAGCTGGCTGCGCAGGTATTCCCCGTCATCGAGAGCCGGTTCCCGGTCGCAGATGGAAAGTGTCCAGGTACCAGAGGCATTCATCCCGTTTAAGGTGCTGAGCTGCTCGGCTGGTGCCAGCAGATGGGTATAGAAAGGCGCGGCGGGCTGGTGAATGGAGAGATCGCTCCACAGCGGGAAGGCTGCAAAATCGCTCAAAAGCACATTCAAACCGGCTGCAGCGCTGGCGCCATCCACCAGCACAATGGTAGTTGCATCGGGAGCGGTTAAAGAAATCACCAGGTCGTCTCGGAAGCTGTGGTCGAAGACCAAACCGATGTTTAACTCCGCAATCGTGAAATTATCCGTAACATCGAAGCTGCGCAGGATTTCCCCACCGCTGCAGAAGGTGGCTGCGGTGATCGGTGCAGGTGTTTCGGGCACATCTTCGTAGACGTAGCCTGTCAGCACAGTGCTGCCCAGCGTGCCAGAAATGATCTCGGCATTGGCGCAGTTTTGGCCAGTTTCAAGAACCTCACAAACTTCAACTCGATCAATTGCCTGGTTATCCGTAATCGACCCGGCGATAACCAGATCATTGCCAACAAGGGTTCCGCTGGCAAAGAAGGACTGGGTATCATCGCTTAACGCAACCACCGGGGCCTGGCTGTCTACCACAAATTGGGCAGCAGTCGAAAATTCATCGGTCCACTGGCTGGTCTGGCCAAAGATATCAATTGCCCGGGCGCGTATGCTGACCTGATCACCGTTGACCAGAGCACTCAGGTCAATCTCGCAATTCCAAAAGCTATCCTCTGGAACGCTGTCAAAACAGGTTTGAACTGCTGTGCGCAGCCCACCCCCTGAGATCTCCAGTTCAATGGTAGGCACTGGGGAAGCATCGATGACCGTGCCATAGATTGTATTCAACCCGTTTGTGAGCGGCCCCTGTGGCTCAACCACGGCAAGGAAGGAGGGAGGAGCAAAGTCAACCTGGAAGTCAAGATTCATAATCTCAAGTGGTGTGCCGAGGTTGTTTTCCAGAAGGGCTGTCAGTGTGGCCCAGCCTGACTGGTTATCCAAATCAGCATCTACAATTACCTGGAAAGTGATGGTAAGGGTATCTCCAGGATCCAGGTCGCCCAGGGCAATGGATTGGGTATACCATTGATCCGGCCCAGCGCTGGAATAGGTACCAGCAGGCAGCACCAGCGCGCCCCAGGTTTCGAGTTCCACCCGGGCACTTTCCATCAGCCCGTCCCCGGTGTTTTCAACGACCAGGGTCACCGTCAGAATCTCTCCATCTCCTAAAGGAGCAGGTAACTCTTCTGGTGCCTTATCCTGGGTCGTAAGAGGGTTGTAATCCAGGCCGGTTTGTTGGGTGGTCGGGATGCGCTGGCAGAGAACCGCATCGGGATAGCTGGCACACATCCCGGCAAGGGGGGTGTCCCAATCCTGGGAACCCTCAAATTCTGCCAATAAAGGCATCAAGTTGAACAAATAATCGCCCAGCCAGGCGTAGTTGATTCCGGCGCTGTCTCCAGCCTGGGTTGTCGCCTGCCAGGCTGCGTCAATTTGCCCAAGGTTGGCAGTTTCAGCCGGGCAAGCCCCATTGCCCAAATTGGGTGTGGAATAGGACTGCTGCAGTGAAAACAGATGGAAATCGGTTGCCGAAGGACCGCCGCCAGCGGCCCCACTCACCAGGCTGCTGTTCAAGATGTTGTAATTGGGAATGGCAGCCCACAAACGCAGCGACGCTTCTTCGGTGGCAAAACCAACCATTTCAAGACTCGTATTCGCCGGGTCACCAATGGACAGATCCGCAAAGGGAAGGAAGATATCCGTGATTTCTCCATCTGCATCGAAAACCAGTTCCCAACTGCCCCCGCTGCTGACCCATTCCGAGCCGTTCCAGTTCAGTAAGGCTGCATTCGAGGAAGACTCCTCATCGTCCATCGAAATGTACAACAGGTAATCAGCCTGGAACGGCAGGTAAACCAGCGTATTGGTGATGGTGCTGGTGTAGGGATCATAGGCGATAGATGAGCCCCCACTGGTGGTATTAAAATACAGGAACAGGTCTCCTTCCGCCGACCAATCGCCCCCCAACCAGGAAAGCCGCAGCCCGTCCTGGTTCCAGGTGAGGAACAACCTTTGAATCTGGGTTGAAACCCCCTGTGGGGCCAAGTTGATGCGATTATCCACCCCGACCAATGAACAGGCATCTGCCATCCAGCCACGGTATGGCGCGCCACCAAAAGCATCCATGTCAACCAGGTCAGGGGTTTCCTGGTAATCAATATAAAACGGTCCTAGCACAGCCGAGCTGGTGTTGCTGAAATTGTCCACCGCAACCACATGAGCATAAAGCGCCTGTCCATCCGTTAATACCTGGCTATAGGTCAGGACTGTCGAAACCACGGTGGTCAGCTGAGCATAATCGCTGCTCTCAAGGGTGTTGGTAATGGTCCAGCCGGCCAGGTAGTGGCTGATGCCGCTCGGGTCACTGCTGGCCGTCCAGGTAATGTTGAGGGTTGGGTCCAACGTGTCATGGATGGACGCGAACGGGCTTACCCCGGTTTCACCCATTGGCCCATTGTAGGTGACCCCCATATTGGGGATCTGCGGCCCGTTAGCATCGGCGGTGTAGACCAAAACAGCGTCGGTCTGCCAGCCGGCCTGGTCGGTAGCCCGGAGCGTAACGGTCAGCGAAGAGCCATCGGGCAAACTCGGTTGGTTGTGGAAGAGTGTCGCTGCCCAGGTATTGCCGCTGGTGGGCAGGGGAATATCCTGCCAGGGGCCATCACCCACTTGCGCCTGCAGCCGCTGCAGGGCAATGTTATCACTGGCTGTCCCACTCAGCTGCAAAGTGCCTTCGTCACTCAACTGGCTGCTGTCCAGGGTTGAGCCTTCTAACGCGGCAACCGGTGGTATGGTATCAACCGTAATCGTTACTGGGAAAGCGCTGGCAAACAGACCAGCATGGTCGAGCACACCGGCTGTGAATTGGTAAACCCCGCTGCCAGGAGGTACCCAGGCCGATTCCACCAACAGGCTGGTTGTTGTCGTTAGCGGATAACTGCCGGTGGTCACATTGCTGCTGGACCCACCCGCGTTGACGATATCCAGGCTGTATTGTTTAATCCCATTAGGAGCACTGAAATAAGCCGTCAGTGTAATTGGGTTGGTTGAACTGATGACCGCGGTTGCCGAGGCGAGGGCCAAGGGGTCTGTTGTGGAGAGAATCTGGCGAGAAAGACTTGTACAGGTCAGACCAACCAGGCAGGACTCACGTGTGGCGGCAATCCCACGGGCGTAGCGCAGCTGGCCGCTGCCCAACCCATCTGCGCCCCAACTGGTGATGGGGGTTCCATTCCCATCATACTTGATGATGGTAGTAGTCGCAGTATCAGAATACACCTGCAGGTAGACATACCCAAGACTATCAACCGCAATATCACCCAACCCACTGTCGGGAACCTGCCAGGAGGTCAGGCTGGTGCCGCCACTGGAATACTTGTCAACAAATGCCCCCCCGGGAGTAAACAGGTACAGGTTGTCAACAGGATCCACCACGATTTCCTTGGAATCCAAATAGGTCGTAAAAGAGCCAAGCAAACTTCCACTGCTGGTAAACAGGAACACCCGGCCAAAAATGTAAGAACTGATGCCATACACGGTGCTGCCATCGCTCGAGACAGCAACGTCCTGGGTAAAGCGAATCTTCGGTGGGGAACAGCGGATTTCGGAATCAACGGAACGACAAGGCGTTCCGTAACCGATTCCGGCCAGCAAAGTGCCGTTGGTCGAGTATTTCATGATGCCCCCATTGGATGTATTATCCGCCAGGTAGACTGTGCCCAACTTGTCAACACCGATACCGGTTGCCGTGGTGGGCACACTCCAGCTGGTTAGATAAGCGCCGCTTGGCGAGAACTTCTTGATTTTATCTGAAAAAGCATCCAGGATATAAATATTGCCCTGCCCATCCATATCCATGTCAACCGGGTCTTGAATTCTGGCGTCCACATTGGCGTCATCAAATGAACCAAATTGAGCCAGGAAACTTCCGGTATCGCTGAATTTCTGGACGCGATAGTTGGAATTAACATCCTCTGTTACCGAACCCTCTTTGCCCTCCACAGTAAAAACTTTGATCTCCGCTGAAGCCTGGATACCCGTCAGCGCCTGACTGGTGCAGTTATTCAGCGCATCGCACACCTGCAGTTGGTTGCCTGGCGGTGTGGCTGCCGCAAAGGGCAGGAAGTTGCTGGAATTGAGGGCCTGGTTCGTTAAACCGTTCAGGCGCGGCGCCTGGAACAGCGTGGTATACCAGGCCTGGTCATAGAACAGACTGCGCACCTGGCCTTTATCCAGGCTGGTCCCGGGAAAAGCGCTGTCGGCCGGCAGCATGGAGAAATCGGCAACCTCAAGCCGGGTGACATACATCAATGGGCCAAGAACATTGGCCTGGAAAGTAACCCGTGGCGCCAGGGTGTCGAGCACCCCCGACCAGGCATCCGGGTTCTCACGCACCGACCCAAGGCTATCAGCCGCCCGGGCACTCACCCGGTAAATCCCCTCCAAACCCGCCGGTAACGCGTAGCTCCAGCTGGAAAAGAGGCTGGACGGGCTGCTCAAAGTGGCAGAACGCCAAAAACTCGCATCTGCCAGCACAGCAACCTGCGCGCTGCTCAGGTCTGCATCAAAAATGGTCACCTCATCCATCTGGCCATTGAAATAGCCCTGACTGGAGGCAAGATCCACCCCCAGTGAAACCGATGTATCCACCAGGGTGCGAGCCGGAGCAGAAGCAGAACCCGCCAAAACACCATCAATATAAATTGCGCCCGTACCGTTGGCACTTCGCACGGCGGCAACATGATGCCAGGCACCATCATTGATCGAGGTGGCAGTGGTAATTTGGAATCCATACTGGCTGTCTCCATACGAATAGAAATGGAGGGTGCCGTTGGGGTTCATGAGAAGCTGCCAGACCCCGTTAAGCACCTCGGGGGTGCGTTGGCTGAGGAGGATCTGCTGCTGGCTGGCAGAAGTCTTAACCCAGGCACTCACTGCGAAAGCGCCTGTGCCGGAAACTCCACCATCTTCAACGATTACCGATTGACTCGTTCCATTCAAGGTTATGGCGCTGCCAAACTTACCTGTACTTCCCGCAGTGGGGCAAGCACTACCGCAGGTGCCGTCCTGGCGTTGGCCGGCGCTGTCAAAGAAATCAACTGAACTGACTGGTTCTTCAAAGGCGAGTTGAATTTCTGGCACCGGTAGTTCGGGGCTTGCGGCATTGTGCAGATGAACCCATACCTGGGTTACCCCAGCGCCTGAATCAGAGAGCGACATGGAACTGATTTCTTCGCGGCTAAGCGGCCTGCTGAAAGTCATCACTTCATCAAGCTGGCCATTGAAAAAGGTTCCGCTGCTGCCGCCCATCTCAAGCGGGGCGGAAAACAATGGACGAGGGCTGCCCACTGCAGATGCGGCCAGGGCGCCATCAATAAACAGCTGGCTGGTGCCATCTTCTTCACGCACAACCACAACATGATGCCAGCCGCCATCGTTAATGGACTGGCTGGAGGTAACCTGGGCGCCGTTTTCTCCATCTGCATAGGTATAGAAATTCAGCGTACCATTGGCCAACATCTTCAACTGTAAGATACCATTTTCAATATTGACTTGTTTTTGCTGCAGGATTACCTGTTCCTGGGAGGCACTGGTTTTTATCCAGGCACTGATGGAAAAACCACCAACGCCAGACAGAGAGGCATCCGTCCGGATCATGTCGTCTACGCCATCAAAACTGCGCGCTCTTCCAAACACCCCACTGGTTTCTGTCGGGCAGGTCGATCCCAGGCAGCTGCCATCCTGGTTTCCAGGCGCAGCGTCCGCAAATGAGACCACACTGCCAATTTCTTCGAAGAAGAGGAGAAACTCCGGATTCGACGGAATAAATGCTCCACTGGCCTGACCGAGCAGCCCGGCCGGGCTGCCGGTATCACCCTGGCCATGGGTAACAACCACATTAGGCCCAAACGGGTCAATAACGGTTTCGGTGCCCGTGATTATGGTCCGATTTCCATTTTGATCTTCCAGCAGCAAACGCGGAGTATACAGCCCGTGGTTAATCTCTACTGGCAAAGCAATCGCAATGGTCTGGCTGCCATTCCCACCCAGGCTGATCAACTGTGGAGCCACTACCGGTACCTGGTCGCCGTTGAGCAAATCGGCATAAGCAGTGATTTCACTAGAGTTATCCGAATAGCTAACCTCAAACTCCAACACCCCGCTGCTGTTCGGCCGGATCGGTCCAGCAGTCCTGGAGCCCGCCAGGCGGGCAGCCCCAATGCTGCCTGTCGGTACGGTTGCATCGGTTGTAAGGGTGGTGCTGGCAACCGGAGATTGATTGCCAACCGAATCCGTGGCGCGCATATGCAGGGTGTAACTGGCTGATACGTTGGGGGTGGGCGAGAAGGGGAATACCCAGGCCTCGCCATCCTGAACCGCATCCATCCAGGAGCCCCCGTTTATCCGGTACTCCACTTTCTCAACAAAAGTGGCCTCATCACTGGTTTCGAATGCCAGGATTGTGTCCCGAGCAGGGAGGTTTTCTCCAGAACCAGCCAATGCGATGGATGGCTTGTCCGCATCAACGACGATATTGATGTTATTGGTGTTCTGGAACCAGGCAGTTTGGTATTTGTGCAGGGGAAGCAAGAAACCGCCGCCCCCTCTTGCCAACGGATCATCAACATCTTGCTGGTTTACCACCGTGTAAATGTCCTTGGAAAACCCGAAATTAATATCGTCCAACATCCCCGAAAAATTCTGTTGGCCCGAAGCGCTTGCACCAATGTAAAGCGGTTCGGTTGATGGGCATATCCCGCGCTGAAGCACTTCGGAGCCACGGGTTTCGGCAGTGAAAAACGTGGAGAATTCAAACATTCCATCCTCAAAACCACGCTGTTTAAAACCAATTACCTTTGCCTTATTGTTGACGACAACCACATTCGCGATCGTTTGACCGCCAACACCGCCATAGACCTTGAAGCCGTTGAGATAAACAGAAGCAATCGTGTAATTCGTGATCGGGATCGTTCCTGTCGCCTGGTTATTGATGGCCGTCCAGCCACCTGGCTGGGGATAGGACCAGTTCTGAACAAAAATGCTGATATGGTTCCACTGGTTTGGATACAGCACCGGTGTGAGTTTATAACCAGTCCACAAACTGATTCGTGAACAAGCGCCCTGGGACGGGTTATCCTCAACCCCGTCCCAGCCATAAAGCTGGACATTAAGATGCCGGGTAGTACCTTCCAGGGTAACCCTGAGCACATCTTTTTGTTCCAATAAAACCTGGTTTCCCCCGGTTCCATCTGGCTTCACCCAGAAGCTGACCATCATATTTGCGCTGGGATCATTGGCGCTTTCCCAGGGGGCCATGGTCGGGTTGTAGGGCAGCACCACCCGGTCGTCAACCCCATCAAAAACAACACCTTGGAACACCTGACCGGGCAGTCCAGCCAAAGGACATTGGCTGCCTGTGCAGGTCGCATAATTACCAGAACCGCTCATCTGCCACTTATAGTCGAGATACGATTCAATAGATTGCTCAAAGACCTGAGTTCCCGGACCCTCATCGAAAGATAAACCATAATTTCGTCCTACGACCGGTTCTTGGGCAGGCCCACCAATCGCCCAACTGGCGCCTCGACCTCCCGCGGTTTGGGTCATGGTGACAGCCTGAGAAGTGGTGATGGAAGGGTTCACCTGGAAAGAACCGCTGATGGCTTTGATTTCATTAGCGTTAATTGTGAACGGAACTTTTTGAAAGGCAGGGGTGCCAGCCGAAAAAGCGGTTTGCAGGTAACCTTCCACAGGAAAGTCCAGGTTGTGTTCCACTTCGGTTGCGAAGGCAATCGTATCGCCTGGTTTCGCAAAGCCATCATCAAGCACCGTAGTAGAAAGGGACATCAACACCGCACTGTGGGGGTTGCGCGGGTGGGTTTTGTAGATATATTCCAGGTTATCATTAGCGCCATCCCCATCGGTATCGGAAGCCTTCGGATCGGAGGTCACGAAAATCCGCAAAGGGTTGCCCTGGGCATCATACGCAACGGTGTGCAGCCAACCTTGAACTTCAAGGCCATCCCTCAATCCATCGCCATCATAATCGGGCCAGTTGGGATTGGTTCCGTAGCGCATCTCATCGTAATCGCCCAACCCATCGTTATCAGCATCGGCAGCAAACGGGTTAGACCCATAAAGGATTTCATCGTAATCACTGAAGCCATCTCCATCCGAATCTGGAGAGGTGTCGTTGGGATCCTGGCGAGCGCGCAGGCCATCCCCATCCGCATCTGCGAGAATATCAGAATCGGGCCGACTATCCTTGGGCACCCAATCCATATAGTAATAAGCGTAGTAGGAGCTGTAGCTGAAAAAGCCGCCCAAATCCCGAGGGAAGATGTCAAAGATGATATTTTCCGACACGTTGATATGGACGGTGTCGCGCCCTGTCTCTTCTTTGCGAACCTTGGCAACGCCGATATTCCAGGTGCGCACCTTGGAAATTGCATGCCCTTCCGCAAGAATGATGGTGGGAATATTTGAATTGGCACCTGCATTCGGTAAGGAAACCTGGGTGCATTTATTGATCGGCTCCGATTGCAAAAAGCTGTTAGCTGTACCTGTTTTTACAGGTTTAAATAGTTGGCTGATCAGGCTGGTCGGGGTTAAGCCCAGATAAGCGCGGAAAGTTTTGACACAGATCGAATCCTGGCAGACCTGTCCCTGCCAGACGGTCCAATTCATCGTTTTACGCTTTAAATCTTTATGGATATCAACACCCGCTTTTACACTGGGTACAAGTTGGAGCTGATAGACATAAGTACTGTCTTTCAGGTCGTTGGGCCGATCGCTCTTCTTGTTGAGATATTGGGTATGGTAGATATCCATACAAACCTTGAGATTATTGGCTGTGGTGAATCCCACCTCTGGCTTTATCGGATCGACATCCAGGTTTGCAATCGCCAGGCGATCTTTGTGTTGAATGTCGGGCACTGGAATGGCTTCAGGGTAAAAGAAGTTGACCACTGCTGCAATCGCTGCTGCAACCAGACCGTTGCATACACCTCCGGAAGCGCCAAACGCATAACAGAACAGCGCAATAATCCCGTCAATCAACGCGACGATGGCGAGCACCAGAGGACCAATGATTGGAATCTGGCTGATGACCAGCATGATAACCGCTACAATCAACGTCAGGACGAGGATGATCAAGGCTCGCGTAAACGCCTCAGAGCCAGGCTCCAGACCCCCAGCAAACACGCTGAACATAAACATACCAATGGATACCGCGGCGCTGACGATCGCACCAAAAACAACTGCACCCAAAGAGCTGGCTTTCAGAGAAGCCTCTAACCCTCGGGATAGCGTTTTTAGATAACTGCGGAACTCATTGGCCAGCTTGACGATCTCCTGAACTTTCAGGATAACCCCCAGGCTGGTTTTGGTGTAATTAACCACATCCTTGACGGTTCCATTGAGAAATGCCGATGCTGTAGAAAGGGCAAAACCTGCAAGCATCGCCCCACCAGCCACAATTCCGGCTGCAGCCGGGCTTTTGGTGGATATCGCCTCGTAAATAAAGTCGCCTTCAAAATCCATCAGGCTATCTTTGAAGTTCTTAAAAGTGAATGCGCCTAACCCGGCGAAGAATTTCTGTTGGATGGAGAAATGCCCAATAAATGCAGTATCCTGGGCCCATTTAAGGGCTTCGCTCTGAATTTGAGCAGCGGCGGCTCCTCCCAGGCTTTCCACAATACTTTTCGCAGTACCAAACAACTCAGTTGGATCAAACGGTTTAATTTTTTCATCAGGCTGGGAAGGGTTGAGGGTAATGGGTTTGCCCCCTAAAACCCGTAATGTGGTTACGCCCACATTCAGCGAAAGGTAATAGTTAATGGCAAGGGCTTTCTGCCCCTCAATCGTCAAGTCTTTCCCGTCGACCAGAATTTGTTCGCCTGCGGGGTATAAAGAGGTAAAAGCATCATCCAATTGGCTGGAAAGATTGGTATAGTATTCATCAATGGGGTAAGCAGACCAGACTCCAACCCCCTCATACCGGAATGGTGCCCAATTCATCCCCACTATGGTCTGCAGCGGGGCTGCCGCATTTGAAAATTGAATATTGGCAGACCCACTGTAGCAGCCGTCTGGACGGTCGGGCCCACACACCGGGGTATAGACAATGCTTGAGGGTTGATTATTTTTGATGAAGGTTGAATTTACCGACCCACCCCCGGTTGCCAGGGTAATCGTGCGTGAACGTTCTTCACGCAGGTAGAGAAGGGTGGGATCGGATGCTTTGGCGCTGAGGTCCGGGTTTTGGAACGCGTCCGCCAGAATTTGTTGGGTGTGGGTCATGGGAATCGTTGCCATTTCGGGATAGGTGGCAAAGTTAAAGAGATGCACATCCAGGGCGTTTTGGGGGATTCCCCAAGTTTGCTGGCTGGTAGCCGAACTTCCGATGTCAAAACGAGCCTTGACGGCGTTAATGTCCATATCCTGCCGCCCTGCCATAAAGGTTTGCTCCAACCCACGGGCCAGCTGCCACAAATAGCCTTCAAAGTCAACCTGCCTGCCACGCCCGGGCAGATCAGGATTTTCATGAATAATCGCTGCGGTTACCCCGTGGTCTTCGCGTACATTCAAGCCAGTCAGGTACCAATCATCATAATAGGTATGGGCAGTTGTTTCCCCGGTGATCCAGTTGGTTGAGCCTGCACAATACTCATCGCGATTGATATTGTCTGGCACAGGGCAGTTATCCGCCAGGACACGCACCAGCCAAATCAGCCGGATGTTTCCAGCCGCAGTGGTATTGTTAAGGGCAGGGAAGAACGGCATCTGAGCGTTAAATGCCACAATTCCGGTACCAAACTTATCCCTGGTCACGCTGACAGGAACAAAAGCAATCACTTTTTTGTTTTGCTCCAGCCACTTGACTGAAATGCCGTAGCTGTCCATTTCTGCATAATCCAACCAATCAATCAGGGCTGTCGACGTGCTGTCCGTGCTGACGCCAGGAACCGTTGGCAGCCCAGCATAATTACCGGGGCCGACATTTAAAATCACTTCCAGCATCGGAATCAACTTCATATCGCCGTTGGCATCTTTTGGCGTGCTGCCCCTGCCCTCAAGATCGTTCCAGGCAGCATAGGTTGTGTTATTAACACTCATAATCTGTCCCTGGCGGTCGTTACTCTGCCAATCCAGGACATTCATGGCCTGCCAGAGGTGTTTTGGATTGGCCGGGCGCAGTTGAAAATCAACATACACCCGTTTACCAGGGGTTAACTGGCTTACCTGGAAGCTGAAATCCTGAAGCGGCTGGCTGGCCGTACCAACCGCACCGTTGGGGGTGGCATCCACCCAATCGGGAATCTGGTCGCCGTCGTTGTCCTCATCAAAAGCATCGGGAGTACCATCATTGTCCGTATCAGGACAGTCAGTGCCATTGGGACACTCCAGGTTGTCGGGCTGTTCATCATTATTGGTGTCTTTGTCATTCGGGTTTAAATACCACATCTGGTTGTTGTAGCTGAATCCCCGGGCCTCCACACCATCTTCAATGCCGTCATCATCGGTGTCTTTTTTAGTGGGATCGCTTAACAATTTGTAAGTCTCAACACCATCATCAAGACCATCCCCATCCGAGTCTTTTTTCATGGGGCTGGTGCCCAACAATTCAGGAGTTTCGATGCTGTCTTCAACCCCATCCAGGTCATCATCCTTGGCTGGCCCAGATCGAGAAGGCAGTTCTCCTACGGATATCGTGCGGTTGCTATCCGGAGTGCTGCGAGGGGCATCTGGATTCCCAACATCTTGCATGGTGTATTTGAGCGCATTGACCAGCATCCCACGGGTCTGGGGATCCTGATGCGGATCGTAGTTATCTTCTAACAATAAAGCATTGGCTTGATTTTGACGCTGGTCGAGTTCTTCTTGTTCTTTTGCGGCGTCCAGCTCAATTTGCTGTTCCTCAGAAAATGCGCGTACCTGGCTGGTTTCCACCAATGGAGTAACGACCATGGAAAAAATAATGACCCCAACCAGACCCGCGTAAACCAATTTGGAGCCAAAAAGCTTCCAAGCTGCCAGGCCCATAATAAGCGAAGCCGTAATAATTGAAGCGGGAACTGCTGCCGTTTCAACTCCATCCAAAAACGGGACAGCCCAACGCCGGACCGCACCCCATAAGCCCTGAAAATCCCCCTGAACCAGCGCGGCCACTGCGGTTTGCTCTGGAGACGCCCAATCCTTGAAGTCCGTAGTGATATAGGCGCTCATTTGATTGTAGGCATCTGGTGGAAATTCGAGTGAAATCACCTGGCGAAGCGGCAGCCCTTCCGCATCCACCCAGATCTCTCCGCTGCCGGTCATCAGCACATACTGACGGGCAGTATCCAGCTTCATGCTGCGCGGTAATTTGCCGGTTTCACGCAGCTGCTCTTCGGTCAGGTCACGCATATAACGGGCAAATGCGGGGCCGTTTACTTCGTAACTGTAGCGGGTATAAACAACCATTTGGGTTTCAGCGGGATTACTGGTTGAGGGAACCGCCACCTGAAAAGTTCCCATTTCCTGGATATTTTTTGCGGCTGCCAGGAAGCCCAATGGGTCTCCACCGGGAGCAAACATATCGCTAAAGTTATCTACCTTTTGCCAATCCTGGCCCTGGGTACGGCCAAAAGCCTGGCCTTCTTTTACCAGCAGCTCCCAATCTTCCTTTTGGGCACCCACGGCTGCATCCCCCGTATACATCGCCATCTGCATCGTCTCAGCTGGTTTATCCACGGTCCCAGCAATAAAGACTTCTTGCTGCCGTGGGCTCAACCCGACATTGGCCAACATAGGCAGGGGCGAAGTGACCTGTTGGATCCGGATATCGAAGCCATACACCCCACTTTGGGCAGCAAGTTCCCAGGCACGGGCCACTTTTTCAGCCGGAGCCTGCTGGGCAGAGGCAGATACCTGGTATACCGTACCCAACAGGATTAAAAACAGGATTACCAGACCCAGTTTGCGAATTGATAAGCTTTTGTGCTGCATAAAAACCTCCAAACAAATGACAGGACAAGATCAATCCTGAATAAGCCGCAGCCTCAAGCTTTTAAAAAAAACCTTTTCAGCGATTAGCAGGGTTACACAAGATATTCAATTGGATAAAAATGGTAAAGCAAGGTTTTGCCGGACTGAATATACCACAGATATTAAACATTTGTGAAAATCCAATAAGATCCTGGCAGTTTCAGCTTAACTTGGCTGGATTTTGGATACGAAGTGGTGTACATTTGGATTCATTCACTTACAACAGGTCTACCGTGATTGCTACTGAGAAATCGCTAACAAATGGATTATCCACCCCCACCTCCAGACATCATTCCTGTTACAATCTCTCTGCAATTCTTATTCCCCGTTTGGCCCCCCAGGCGGGAATGTTTTGGAGTTTGATATGAACCACCTGGCCACTGCCCCCTCTCTTAAAACACCTTACCGTGCCCCAGGTTGGCCGGTGCTGGGCAATGTACCCATGCTGGCCAACAACGGCCTGGCTTACCTGAGCGGCCTGCTGCGCAGACACGGCGACCTCGTCCGCTACGATATCCTCGGATGGCCCAACCTGATGACGGGCCACCCCGACGCCTTCAAACACATCCTGCAAGACAACGCCCGCAACTACAACAAACAGGTAATGGAATATGAAATGCTGCGCCCCTTGCTTGGCCAGGGCTTGCTAACCAGCGACGGTTCCCTGTGGCTCAGCCAACGCCGCCTGATGCAGCCCGCCTTCCACCGCCAACGCATGCTGCAGTTTGGCGACCTGATTGCCCGTCTGGCCAATGACCTTGCGGAACGTTGGGAAACCGCCCGCAGCAGCGGAGAACCTGTGCAGTTGGACCATGACATGCCGGAACTGACTCTCCGCGTGGCCGGGCTAACCCTGATGAGCGTGGACCTTTCCGGCCCGGAAGCGCGTGCTTTCAGCCAGGCCTTCACCGAAACCAATGAGTCTTTTGGTTTCCAAAACGTCTTTTCGGTGATCTGGCCTAACCTGCCGCTGCCTGCCACCCGCAAGCGCGAACGATCTCTGTCGGTGATGGATGCCTATGTCCACCGCTTAATTGCGGAGCGCCGCCGCCTGCCTGAAGATCAAATGCCGCCTGACCTGCTCAGCATGCTGCTGCTGGCCCGTGATGAAGACACCGGGGAAGGGATGAGCGACCGCCAGGTGCGCGACGAGGTCCTGACCATTTTGCTCGCCGGCCACGAAACCACAGCCAACGCGCTTGCCTGGACCTTTTACCTGCTCTCCCAAAATCCGGCAGCTTTCGAACGACTCCGGGCCGAATTAAACCAGGTCCTGGGTGGGCGGCTGCCCACGAGTGCTGACCTGGGTGAACTTAGCTACACCCGCAATGTCTTTCAGGAAGCCCTGCGGCTTTACCCACCAGCCTGGTCAGTGGCGCGCGGCGCCGAAAATGAGGATGAAGTCCTGGGCTACCGCATCCCTGCAGGGGCCACAGTTTCCTTGAACATCCACGCCCTGCACACCGACCCACGCTTTTGGGACCAACCCGAAAGGTTTGACCCCGACCGCTTCACTGCAGAGCGCAGCGATGGACGGCACAAATATGCCTACATGCCCTTTATCACGGGGCCGCGCAAATGCATTGGCGACCAGCTCGCCATGCTGGAAGGGGTGCTGATTCTGGCCACGCTGGCCAGCCGCTTCCAACCCCGCCTGGCCCCCGGCCAAAAAGTGGCCCCCGAACCGCTCATCACGCTGCGGCCGCGCTACGGGATGAGGATGATTTTATAATCAAAACGGGTGCTCCCAAAACCAAGGTTTGAGAGCACCCGTTTGTTTTTCCTGCCCGCAATGCTGCGGGCATCTTTCAGACTTAGACTGGAGCCAGGGTTCCGGTCCAAATCAGCCAGCATAAAACAGACTTGGCTGTCAGGCTCAGGATGATATAGACCCGCTCACCATAGAGGTAATCCTTCCACGGGCCAATTTTCTTGTACTGCAAAACCATGTTGATGGCGAAGATGTTGAAGAACACAAACAGGGTGGGAACAATCGTGTAGACGAACGCCGGCGGCTTGGCATCGCCAGAATTCACCGCACCCACAAAGTACAGAGTGATCACCACCCAGGGCACAAACCCGGCAATACAGCCATAAATAAATGCTGTCCAGTTGACCTTACCCGCCGTATATTGGTTGTGGTACTCCATCATAATGCCGAACAGGTTCATCGTGGCATTCAGCGCAAAGAGTAAAATGATCGCGCCCAAATCCCACAGGCCGATCAACATGCCGATCAAAACAATCATGAGTGAAGAGGACAGGGCGTATTCGTAGAACCGCACCGGGTTCATGCCTTTCTTCAGATTTTCAACATATTTGTTATAGCCAATCGTAGAAAGGTAAAAGTGAGCCACAGCCGAAATCAGCAAGAAGCCCGCCACCGCCGGCCCAAAAGGCACTTCCCAGAAAAGGGTAGTGCTCGGTTTCAAGGACATGGTTGAAACATCGAAGTTCAGGTAGTTGGTGAAAATAGGATAGGTGGTGTCATTGCTCACCAGGATCATGAAAACACCCTGGATGAAATGCAGAAAACCCATAATCAGGTTGAAACGCCGCAGGCCGCGGTATTTCTGCTCTTCTACGTTCGTGGATGGGGACTTTTTATCAGACATCAGATTTTATCTCCTCGTTAAATATGTGTATAATTATTGTATCATCTTTGTATACTTTGTCAATGACCAATTTTCGACCGGTGTCCGTGCAGAGATGGGCTTTTCCTGCTAAAATTAAAATAGCGTTGGAGGCCATGCAGCACTGGCTGAAAGGAGGCAAACATGAAATATGTCTTTGGCCCCGTTCCTTCTCGCCGCCTGGGTCAATCACTCGGAATTGACCCGATCCCCATTAAGGTATGCAACTGGAACTGTGTTTACTGCCAGTTGGGCCGGACGATACCGGTTACCAACACCCGGCAGGCTTTCTTCCCGCGAGAGGATATCGCCGCGGAAGCGCACACCGCACTGGCTGTGCACCACCCTATCGACTGGGTAACATTTGTCGGCTCCGGGGAAACCACCCTGCACAGTGAACTGGGCTGGTTGATTCGTCAAGTGAAGCAATACACAGAGCTGCCCGTGGCTGTAATTACGAATGGCTCCTTGCTGTACCTGCCTGAAGTGCGAACTGAACTAAGCGCAGCAGACGCGGTTCTGCCCACCCTTGACGCAGGAAACCCTGAACTTTACCGCAAAATCAACCGACCCCACCCTAAAGCGACCTTTGAACGCCTGGTGAACGGGCTGATCGCCTTTCGCCAGATGTACCCTGGAAAACTGTGGGTAGAAGTCATGCTGGTGGAGGGGCTTAACGATACCGAGGAAGCTTTGGAGCAGATTACCGGGTGGTTAAAGCGCATCCAGCCTGATGAAATCCACATCCTTCTGCCCACCCGCCCGCCTTGCGAAACCTGGGTGCGGCCGCCTGGAAGCGAATCCATTGAGCGCGCCCAAAGAATTTTGGGCAGGCTGGCCCGGGTCATCCCCCCGGCCACAGGAGCTTTTGAATTAAACGACTCCGACGAAATTGTGGACGCCATCCTGAGCATCATCACCCGCCACCCCATGCGCGAGGAAGAATTGGTGACTACACTGGAGCGGTTTTCCCCAGCGCAGGTTGGCCAGCATCTGGAGGCGCTGCTCACCTGCGGCCGTGCCCAGGTTGTGGAACGGTTAGGAACCCGTTTTTGGAGCGCGGCTCCATCGGTCTTTCCGGACCCCCAACAAAGCGAAAAGACCCGCCAGTAGCACAAGACACGATTCCCCTATGGGCTTCGGATAAACGCAACAAATATAAATCTGCCGGCACATCCCACGGTAAGGGTTTTTAAGTTTGACGATTCAGTTTGACTTCATTAATTATTTATGTTATCATTATTGATAACATTATCATTTATGACATCAGCCTCCTGGAGGCCCATGCCCAACCTGTCGAAAGCTGACTTAATCCTTCACCCAGCCCGGCTATCCATTCTCGAAGCGCTGGCTCACCAACCCCATACCACCCGGGAGCTGGACGCATTGCTCCCAAACATTGCCCTACCGAGCCTTTATCGCCACCTGAAAGTACTCACCACGGGCGGACTGGTGGAAGTGGCTGAAACCCGCCCGGTACGCGGTGTGAGCGAGAAGGTGTACCGGCTTACCCAACCCCCGCGCCTGGACCCCGAGGAAACCGCGGGCCATGGCAAAGAGCCCTTTTTGCGCCAGTTTATTGCATACAGTGCAGTTTTGATCCAACACTTCGCCGATTACCTTGCAAGTGCACCTGAACCGCTCAACCCCCTGGCAGACCAGACCGGCTTTTCTGAGATCACATTTGAAGCCAGTGAAAGCGAAATGGAAGAATTCCGCCAGGCGCTGCAAACATCCATGATATCCTTATCCCAAAACCCACCCGGCGCCGGCCGGCGGCGGCGCAAGATATCCATTATTTCCCACCCACTTCCCAAAAAGGACCCTCCCAATGAACATTGAACTTGCTGAAATTCTGCCCTTGCTCATCCCACTGGTTATCCTCCAGTTGGGCCTGCAAATCTACTCCCTGGTAGATTTATACCGCCAGAAAGAAGTCAAAGGCGCCAAATGGATCTGGGCCTTGGTCATTTTGCTGGGTCAGCTCATCGGCCCGGTGGTTTACCTGCTGGTGGCCCGTAAGGAAGAATAACCATGCCGGCTGCAATTATCTGCCAGGAATTGACGCGCCATTACGGCGCCGTACACGCCCTCGACGACCTGACCCTGGAAGTTCCCCAGGGCAGTGTGTTTGGCTTCCTGGGCCGCAATGGTGCCGGAAAAACCACCACCATCCGCCTGCTGACCGGGCTGGCGCGCCCAACTCGGGGACGGGCCTGGGTGGCAGGCATCGAAACCACCACAGCCGACAGCGCCGCCCGACGCACTTTTGGCTATTTGCCCCAAACCCCGGCCTTTTATACCTGGATGACACCGCAAGAATACCTGGACTATGCCGCCCGGCTTTTTAGCCTTTCCCCGGCACAAGCCCGTAAACGCATCACAGAAGTGCTGGTCCAGGTGGGCCTGGAAAAAGCCGCCCGCCGAAAAATTGGCGGCTTCTCTGGCGGCATGCTCCAGCGATTGGGCATTGCCCAGGCTCTGGTCCACCAACCGCCCGTCCTGCTTCTCGACGAACCCACCAGCGCCCTTGACCCCGCCGGGCGCTATGAAGTTCTGGAACTCATCCGGCAGTTGGCCGGAGAGATAACCGTGTTCCTCTCCAGCCACATCCTCGCAGATATTGAACGGGTCTGCGACCAGGTAGCCATTTTGCGCGAAGGCAAGTTGGTGCTGGTCGCCGGGCGGGATGAACTGCTCGGACGCTATGCACCGGACGCCGTTGAAATTCGCCTGCCCGTTGGAAGCAGTTTCCCGTCCGGCTTCCTGAGAAACCTGCGCGCCCAACCCTGGGTGGCAGGCGCGGAGGTGGGCAGCAGCCAGGGCAATGGCACTGCAAACTTGCTCCACCTGACCGTCCAAGATGCAGCATCCGCCCGCCAGGCGCTCCTGCCCCTGCTGGCCAGCCAACTGCCCGAAGTGGAGGGGTTCGCCTGGGTACGGCCCACGCTGGAAGAAATTTTCTTACAACTCAGTCAATAAATCCTGGAGAATACGCTTTGATTCCACTCACCTACACCCTGGTAATTGCCGCCATACTTCTCCTGCCAGGATTGCTGGCGGGGCTGCTGCGGCGCCGGTTTGCAGCTCCCTGGCTGCTTTTTAGCGTGGGCATGCTCACCTTTGGGCTGTCCCAGGCTGTACACCTGCCCTTGAATCATTGGCTCAGCGGACTGGGCGTTCTGCCTTCGGCGCAAGAAGGCACCCTCCAGGGGGCACGGCTCTGGCAGGCAGCCCTGGTGCTGGGACTCACCGCCGGCCTGTGCGAAGAACTGGCCCGCACGGCAGGATACGCCGTGCTGCGCCGCTTTCCCGCCCTAGCAAGCCAGACCTCTGGCGGTGGAATTTTGCTGGGGTTAGGCCACGGGGGAATCGAGGCTATCGTTTTTGGCGGGGTGTTGACTGCAGCAGCTGTCAGCGCACTCTTGCCACTCATCGGGCAAGACCTGAACGGGCTGAACCTGCCCGCCCTCCAGCAAACCGCCCTGGAAACCCAACTTGCCGCCATGCAGTCACCCATACAGGCGCTGCTGCCTCTGGTGGAACGCCTTTTGGCAGTAGGGCTGCATGTCGCTTTTTCGCTGATGGTGCTGCGGGCATGCCAAAAACGCCAGCCGCTTTGGGTGGCTGGGGCTGTTGTTTACCATACCCTGGTGAATGGCATCCTGGTGGTGGCGGCGGTCCAGCTGGACAACCTCTGGCTGGTTGAGCTGCTGCTGCTGGCACTGGCGCTGCCGGGCTACGGGTTTGTCGTCTGGACCGTGCGCCAGGCGGGCGAACCTGCACCCCCCGCCCAACCCTGGCAGCGGGAGGTGAGCGTATTCACAACTGCGCTGCGCAAAGAACTGTTTCAGGCCTGGCGCACCCGGCGAGTATTTGTGATCTGCGTGGTTTTTGCTGCCTTCGGAATGCTCTCCCCACTTCTGGCGTACTTCACACCCGAACTGCTTAAATCCATCCCCGGTGCAGAAGCGTTCGCAGCATTGATTCCCCCGGCCAATGCCGGGGACGCCATGCAGCAGTACCACAAAAACCTGACCCAATTTGGGTTCATACTTGCGGTAGTTTTAGGGATGGGCGCGGTGGCTGGCGAAAAAGAACGCGGTGCGGCCGCCCTGGTGCTGAGCAAACCACTGACTCGCTGGGCGTTTCTTCTCAGCAAGCTGACAGCCCAGGTTATCCTTTACCTGCTGGGGTTTTCACTGGCCTGGGGGCTGGGCTGGGCCTACACGGCCTATCTCTTTGGCCCTCTGGATGTTGGCTATTTCACCGCGCTCAACCTTGCGCTGCTGGCCTGGCTGCTGCCCTATGCCGCAATTACGCTGGTTGGCAGTGTGGTAGCCAGCACAACAACCGCAGCAGCCGGCGCAGCTGTGGGAGGCGTTATCCTGCTCTTAATCCTCTCCGGCATTCCTCAATTGGCTGATGTCATGCCGGGGGCACTCTCTGGCTGGGCCAACGCTGCAGGGGTTCTTGCCGCTGGCGCCGCCCCTGGCGCCCCAGGCAGCCTGACCTTTGCCCAGGCAGGCGCAGCCGCAGCGCAGTTCCCCGGCGGAGCGCTGGCCGCCAGTTTCGCCATCCTGCTGGTGTGCTATTACCTCGCCCTGGGCTTGTTTGAACAGCAGGAATTGTAAAAAATGTCCGAAAATATTTTAAAGTTGATCCCTTCATCGCCAACCTATACACCCCATGAAAATGACCTAGCCAAAGTCTCTGCTCTACTTAAAGAGTCACTACCTTCATCAGTCAGCTACAGCATTAATATTAGTCAAGTGGTTCGATTTATTGATCCGGGGTCGAATCTAGCGACAATTTTTTGCCCAAATTGCGATTCGATCATTGATTTGACTTGGTGGCAGGAATCTATGGATAAAGCTTATGAACACAAATTTGAAAAATTATCAGTACAAGTCCCTTGTTGTAAAATCACCTTGGGTCTGAATGACCTTAAATATAAATGGCCAGCGGGTTTTGCCAAATTTTCTATCGATATCCGGAACCCCAATCAAGACATCACTGATTTAACCCTCAGTAAGCTAGAGGATTTGATTGGGATATCCATGATTAAAATATGGGGGCACTATTAAATTTCAAAAATATTTGAGGCTTGGATTTTCCGAAAAGCAATCGATAAACATTATCCTTTTCGTATCCACGGCTAAAAACACAAACCAAAAACCATCAGCATCACCAGTTAATTCAATGGGGAAAAATCATTTCTCCAGTAAGAAACAGAATCAAAAGCGCTCCAATTGTAATTGAGAAAGGAATGGCAAGGCAACATTTTCTACCAAACAGGTGCTGCCCAGTTAAATTTTTTCGAAAACTTTTTTGCCACCATGAGTTTCGCCTCAATCTTTGCATTAGAATTACTGGCCTACAGTGATGGTTTTAACGAGGGTGTCCAGAATTTCGATCGTGGGGAAGAATGAACCGGGTGACTGTGATTCCAGTTCGGCTTTTAATTTGCTTACATAAGCGTTGTAATTCTCGCTCAGGCTTTCCTGGGTGTAGCCTTCTGGAAGTGTATCATCGGTATCGGGAAGAAGGTTATTGCTGACAGGGAGGGTGACTGCTACCCAATACATCCCATCATTGGTGAGCCCCTGGAAGGTGTAAATAATGTTTCTATTGCTTATCGGAAAAGGGCCATCAGTGTATTCGGTGATATAACGCACCCCTTGACCACCATTGAACGGTATGATGGCTTGTTGTATTGAGAAGGTTTGTATTTGCGGATTTGCTGGGAGGAAAGGCAATTGGCGACCGCTCCAGGAATCGCCCTCAATGAGCCTTTCCAGGTCAGCTACACGGGTTGGAATATAATCTGGGAGCAGCTCGCTAAACCGACTCACCGGGTAGACCCATATTTGGGGTGAAAACTGGGTTCGAGTCAGCGGGTAGTTTAGGATGGTCAGCGCTGTGTGGGTAGGGAAAATAAATACATATGCCATGCTCTTCGGCAGGTTAACGCTGCTGCTTTCGGCCACTGTGTCACACTTATAGTCATTTCCCAAAGAGGCGTCGAGGTAAAAAGAGAGTTGGTTACAGCTGACATTGGCCTGCGGTAGGGCAGGGATGGCGGGCACTGTGGGAGTCTTCAATGAAGCAGGGTTTTCATTAGGGGTACCGATATCAGATATGATTGCCGTGTTAGGTGGAGCGAATGTGTCAGGCAGGCTGCAACCCGATAGAACTGCTGCCATAATAAACAGAACCAGTAGGTGAAGGCAATGCTTCATGGGTTCCTCCCGCAGGTGTATTCATTAAGATACCTATGCCATTTTGGGTTTTTTCTTTAAAATTCTACCTTCCAAAAATGGCGTAACCCAAAAAACGATTTTAATAATTTCGCTGCCTTGTTCAAATTCATTGAAGGTATTAATCGTACCAAAATAAACTCTTACTCGATAAGACCCTGGGGCAACCTGAATCCTGTTTGCCTTTGCCCGATCATCGGTACATCCAAAAACCACGATGGTTCCTGAAGGCACATCAATACTGCATTCAATGATTTTTTTCCAATGTGAAAAATCCTCTTCGGGCTCAGAATCGTGAATCTCAACCGAAACCGGAACCATTAAGTTCCGTTCGGTGCCAACAGCAATCAGGCCTTTACCCAGCCCAAGACCCGTCTCCATGGCTTCTTGATCATTCCATATATGGTCCGTTAAATGCTCAGAATTTTCATCTTCAAGATAAAATTGAAAAAAAATCAGCAAACAGTTGAAAATGAACCTGCTCAATTTGCATATTTCAAATAATCACCAAGAACTTCATTAATCACCCGGCGGGATTTTTCCGCTTTCACCGGATCACGAACCTGAAATTCGACCAGGGTTATCAATGCTTTCCATAATGCCCAACCTCGGCCGCGCATCCAGGTTGCAGAATCGAATGAAAGGGCATTTATAAACACTTCACGGCGTTCACCAGAGAAAAACGTCCAGGCAATGGCCAGATCACAAGCCGGGTCCCCGATGCCCGAACATCCAAAATCAATGACTGCACACAATTTTCCATTTTGAACCAACAGGTTCCCTTCCGCAACATCCCCGTGGAACCATACCGGGGGTTTTTGCCAGGTTGTTCCCAGCGCTTCTTCCCACAAACGGGTCGCCGTTTGCCGGTCAATTTCACCAGATAACCTCTCAATGGCGCTTCTGGTTTCCCTATCATAAACCGCCAGCGGTGCGCCGCGAAAGAAACTGTGAGCACCTGCAAGGGGGCCACCCGACACATCCATTTGCTGAAGCGCACGAAGAAACTGTGCCAGGTCAGCCGCAAATTGGCCCATATCGGCTATACGCTCCACGCTCGCATTTTCTCCCTCAATCCATTCATAGATAGACCAATGCCAGGGATAACCTTTACCCGGCTTTCCCATGGCAATCGGTTTCGGAATGGGCAGCGGCAGATTCGGCGCCAACCTGGGCAGCCAGCGCTGCTCTTTTTCAACCTGCGGTGCGTACCGCTCTGCACTTGGTATCCGCACGATCATATGCTGTCCCAGGTGAAAAGTCCGGTTATCCCACCCACTTCGCGCGACCGGCACGACCGGTAGTCCCGCCCACACCGGGAACTGTTCTGCAATTAACTGTTCTACCAGGGATACATGGATGTTCATTTTTATTGTCGCCCAAGGAATTCCCGAGGTATGGTCATTCATCAAACAATTATAGTACACCGAGATCAGAAAAAAATATTAAAGGCGAGATGGGTTTTTTGGGGCAACGCCCCTTTTGCAGACAAGCCATGGATTTTCACGAAGCATGATCCAGGTTAATTGCTTCCGGTTGATAATGCGGTGGCGAGAGTTTGCATGTACAATATTCATTAAAAAAGAGGTCTCCATGAAGGCACAAAACCCAACAATCTATGTGGTGTCCGGGGGTGTTGGCAGCAGCGGTGAACACCTGGTCAATACCGTGCTGGCCCAATACCCGGATGCGAAGGTGCATGTAAAGGTGATTGGGATTGTCCGGCAAACCGAGCAGGTGCTCGATTTACTGGCGCAGGCCCAGGCCGAGAATGCCCTGGTGGTGCACACGTTGGTGGATCTTGGGCTGCGCGATTTCCTGGTGAATGAAGCCAGGCAGCGCGGGGTAATCGCAGTGGATCTGGTTGGGGCCCTTTTCGAGTGGCTGACGCCGGTGATCGGCGCCCAACCTGCGGGCCTACCGGGCCTCTATCGCCAGCTTCACCAGGAATACTTTGAGCGGGTGGCGGCGATGGATTACACCCTGGCCCAAGACGATGGGAAAAACCCCGAAGGCTGGCGGGATGCCGATGTGTTGCTGGTGGGGGTTTCGCGCGTGGGCAAAACGCCGCTCAGCCTTTACCTTGCTGTGCTGGGGTATAAGGCAGCCAATTATCCATTTGTACCCCAGCTGCCAATTCCAGATGTGCTCTTCACCCTGGATTCGCAGCGTGTTTTTGGGCTTACGATTGATATCGGGCAGTTGATGTCCTATCGCATCCAACGCCAGGTACATCTGGGGGTGACTGGATCATCGGCCTATGTGGATCCAGAAGCAGTTGAGGAAGAACTGCGGGAGGCAAAAAAGCTGTTCCGGCAGGCAGGTTTCCAAATCATTGACATGACCGATAAAACCATTGAGATGGGGGCAGACGAGATTGTGCGCAAACTGAGCCGGCGTCTTTAACCCCTTGCAGACAATCACCTCAGATCACCCCAGCCTGCTTTAAGTCGTCCAATTCTGCCTGAGTCAGACCCAATTCTGCAAAAATCTCGGTGTTATTCTGTCCAAGCAAAGGGGGCGGGAAAAAGCGGTCCTCATGCGTCTCGGAAAGTTTGATCGGGTTGCCGGGCATCTGGACCGAGCCGCCGAGGGGGTGGGCAACCTCAACGATCATTTTACGGGCAAGCACCTGCGGGTCGGAGATCGCCTGCTGAAGGTTATAGACCGGGGCACATGGAATGCGAGCAGCCCGCAGCATCTCCAGCCAATGGGCCTGGGTGTGGGTGGAAAAGATCTCATTCAGGCGTTGGTTGATGTGGGCTTTGTTCTTGAGCCGGCCGGGTTGGTGCTGGTTTTCGGGGGTGGCAAGGTCACCGGCAGGCAGGATGGCCAGCAGCGCTTCCCAAAAATGATCGGCGATGATGGCAATGATGATGTAACCATCCGAACACTGAAAGGTGTCGTAGGGAACATGCACAAAATGGCCATTGCCCAATTTATCGGGAATGATGCCTGAAAGAAAGTGCATGGTGGCCATATAGTTGAGCAGGCTGATTTGCGCATCCAGCATGGAAATATCCACATGCTGGCCGCGTCCGGTCAGGTGGCGGGCCTGCAGGGCAGCCAGCACCCCAATGGCAGCCATCAAACCGCCGCTCAGGTCGCCGATCGGGATACCGGAGCGGGTAGGCGGGTCCCCAGGCTGCCCGGTGATGGACATACCGCCGCCCATGGCCTGGGCAACCATATCGAAAGCGGTGTAGTGCCGGGCAGGCCCGGTTTCTCCAAACCCGGTTATCGTGCAGGTGATGATGCGCGGGTTAACCTGGGCCAGGCGGGGGTAGTCAATTTTCAGACGTGCGGTAACCCCCACGCTGAAATTACTCAAAACCACATCCACCGTTTTGACCAGTTCATAAAAAATCTGCAGCCCTTTTTCGGCTTTCAAATCGAGGGTGATGCTTTTTTTGTTGCGGTTGAGCGTGAGGAAATAAGCCCCAAACCCATTCAGACTGTTGTGCGGGTCTTTTTCCAGCAGCCGCCGGGTGGCTTCCCCAATGCCGGGTGGCTCAACTTTGATGCATTCTGCCCCCAGGTCTGCCAGCAGCATCCCGGCATACGGGTCGCTTAAAATATGGGTCAGGTCTAAAACGCGAATTCCTTGGAGTGCTTTCATTCTTTTTCTTTCATTCAATTAATATATGGAGGCTGGCGGGAATACATCCACCACCTCCTGTTTGACAACCATAACCACTTTGTTGGATAGGCAAAGACACCATGCCATTATACAGCACCTGGCAATCTAGCAAACCTCATAAAAGAGCGCCTGAAAGTTTTTCGATATGAATTCGATTTTTCACCAATTTTTGGTTATAATCACCCTCATGCAACTGGAGCAAATGTATGAGTGAACAATCCTGGAAGGGACGCACCCTGAACGGGCGGTACCAGATAGAGGATATGTTGGGGCAAGGTGGCATGTCGGCCGTCTACCGGGCGACAGACCCCAACTTGCGCCGTGTTGTAGCGGTCAAGATCATCCACCCGTTCCTGTCCGACAACTCCGATTTTGTCCGGCGGTTCGAGGCTGAGGCGGCGGCAGTGGCCCGGCTTCGCCACAACAACATCATCCAGGTTTACGATTTCAACCATGATGGTTCTTCTTACTATATCATCTTCGAATTTATCCCCGGCGAAACACTGCAAGACTGGTTGGAACGGCTAGAAAAGGATAACCGCAAAATCCCCGTGGCCGATGCCATTCGCATTGCAGCCTCAGTTGCAGATGCATTGGACTATGCCCACCAACAAGAGTTGGTGCACCGCGATGTGAAACCCGGAAATGTGATGATCAACATTCGTGGGGAAGCCATCTTAATGGACTTTGGCATCGCAAAAATTGTGGGCGGCGCGCTTCACACTGCCACAGGCGCAGTCATCGGCACCGCCCGGTATATGTCCCCGGAACAAATCAAGGGAGAACGGATTGATGCCCGCACAGATATCTATTCGTTAGGCGTAATGCTTTTTGAAATGCTCAGCGGCCAGGCGCCATTTGAGGCGGATTCGGCAATGACCATCATGATGAAGCATGTGCAGGACCCGGTGCCTGATGTAATCGAGCTGCGGCCGGAAATCCCCCCTTCCCTGGCGGAAATCATCTACCGGGCGCTCGCCAAAAATCCCCGGCACCGCTACGCCACAGCCGCAGAAATGGCAGATGCGCTGCGCGCTGTTGAAATTAACCCAACGGCTGCCAGCCAGGCAGCGGTCATCCCGGCGACTGCGGCCCAACCAGCAGGGCAGTATACCACCCCCCCGCCCACCTACGCCCAACCCGCAGCGAACCCACCACACTATCACACACCTGCCCCAACGGCTGCCCAAACTACCCCCCAGCTATCTAAACCTCGCTCGTGGGCGCTCTATGCTGTGATTGCTGCAATCCTGCTTTTGCCAATCATTTATTTGGCATCCACCCTGGGGGGCGGCTCCAATCCGACCGCTGCCAACCCGACCGCCACCAGCAGCATCCTGTCTGGCGCATTGGATACACCCACTGTAAACCCGCCAACTCCTACTGAAAATTTACCGGCACCCACGGAAATTTCACCAACCCCAACGCCGTTCCCAGAAGTTACCATCACCAACGTCACCCTGGTGGGTGAGTTCTATGTCGTCCAGTATGACATCGTTGGTTTCGAAATAACCAATGGCGGGTTTCATATTCATTTTTTCTTCGACACCACCCCCGCTCGTGAGGCTGGACGACCATTCAGCGACTTTTACATGTACGGCGGCCTCAGCCCCTACACTGAACTACAGCTCGCAGACCGGCCCGCAGACGCAAAGCAGATTTGTGCCCTGGTGGCCAACCCCGACCACACCGTCCAAGGTGAGAGCGGGAACTGCTTTGACCTACCCGCCGCACCGGAAGCCAGCGCACCAACAACCCCAACAGAGGGCACCCCGGTTCCGCCAGCCCTGACTGTCCGGATCACCGGGATCAATGAAGAAAATGGTGTCTACCTGGTGGAGTACACGACCACAGGTTTTACAGAAGAAGCCGGCAGCACCCACGTCCACTTCTTCTTTGATACGGTGCTGCCTGAAAACGCCGGCCTGCCCCAAACTGGCCCCTGGGTGGTTTGGACTGGACCCAATCCCTTCAACGATTACAAAACCACAGACCGGCCTGCGGATGCCCGGCAAATGTGCGCCCTGGTGGCCAACCCCGACCACACAGTCATACAAGGGAGCGGAAACTGCGTTTACCTCCCCGGGTTTACACCGTACGACCAATAATCTTCCCCGGCAACGATCTTGAGCACCTGCCCTCATGGGCACCTGGCCTGGGTGTGTTAACTTTCAAAATCAGGGCGGTATTTCTCATGCCAGCTGTCGGTTTTTTGGTTAAAATATAAACCATAATCATCGCTCTGGGCAGGAGGATTTTGCACGGGCAGTGCTCAAAAAGCAAAGCCGTGGCTTTTCTGTCTGGTATTTCAAGTTGAGAGAAACCTCACCATGCTGCACGCAACCACCCTTGGACAATTTACCATCAAACTGGATGGGGAGCTGATTGACCTGCCTTCCCGTTTCTCGCAGTCACTGCTGGCATACCTTCTGAGCCACCATGGCCAACCCTTAAGGCGGGAACAGCTGGCTGGCATTTTCTGGCCGCATGTGCCAGAGAGCAACGCCCGCAGCAGCCTGCGCCATGCCCTCTGGCAGCTCCGCCGGGCACTGGAACCTAAGGGAGAGGCCCGCTACCTCGTAACCGATGACCTGAGCATCCAATTCAAATTCCAACCTGGCGACTGGTGCGATGCAGTCGTTCTATCCAGCCCAGGCAGCAGCCTGGACGAGCTGCAGCATCAAACAGCCGCTTACGGTGGAGAATTTCTGCCCGGTTTTTACGAAGAATGGGTCATCCTGGAACGGGAAAACCTGCGGATGGTGTTTGAACGCAAGATGCAGCGCCTGCTGGACGAGTTCGCCAACTTGGGCAATTGGCCAGCCGTGCAGACCCAGGCAGAGCGCTTGCTGCTGCATAACCCCACTATAGAAAGAGCATACAGCCTGCTGATCCTGGCTTTGGTCGCAATGGGCGACCGCGCCGGGGCGGCTGTGGTATACCAACGCTGCCGGAATACCCTGGAGCAGGAGTTGGGCCTGCCACCATCCGAACAAACCCAGGCACTGTTCGAGCAAATTCTGAACGGCGAGAACCCGGCCGAAATTTTCTCAACGATCGCCAGGCTGCGCTACGAAGTGGAAGTGATCCAAACCAACGCCCAACCGTCCCCTGGCGCACCGCCATATAAAGGGCTGCAAGCATATCTTGAAAGCGACCAGCCCTTGTTTGCCGGTCGCGACGCCCTGGCGTTAAAACTCGTAGGCCATCTCGAAAAAAACAATTTCCTCGCCATCATCGGCGCATCTGGCAGCGGAAAAAGCTCCCTGGCGCGGGCTGGTTTGGGGCCGGCCTTTCGCCAGGCTGCTGCTCGCCAGGGAAAAGTTGCCAATGTAATTGCTTTTCTGCCCTCCGCCCAACCGCTGCAAAGCCTGGCTGAAGCAGAAGCACTCCGGTCGAACACCAACGGCCAGTCTTGCCTGCTGATTGTAGATCAATTTGAAGAATTGTTCAACCTATGCCCGGACGAAGCCGAACGAGCGGCCTTCATTAGCGAACTGCTGGCGTTGGTTAAGGCTCCCGACCAGGATGGAATTCAGGGCTGCAAAATCGTCATCACGCTGCGCGCCGACTACTACGGGCACTGCGCCCGCTACCCTGCACTGCGCGAGCAGGTAGCTGCCCACCAGGAATACATCGGCACAATGAGCGCGGCCGAGCTGCGCCAGGCAATAGAAAAACCCGCCCAGGCGAACGATTGGCATTTTGAACCAGGTTTGGTGGAACTGCTGCTGCGCGAAGCTGGCCATGAAAGCGGGCGGTTGCCCCTGCTCTCGCATACCCTTCTCGAATTGTGGAAGCGGCGCAGCGGGCGAACCCTGACCCTGGCTGGCTATGCCGCAGCGGGCGGTTTGAACACAGCGATCGCCCAAAGCGCCGAGGCTGTTTACCAAAAATTCTCACCGGCGCAGCAAGAACTGGGCCGGCGCTTGCTCCTGCGCCTCGTGATTGTACAAGACGGTGACCACGAAACTACCCCGGTGCTGGGCACACGCCGCCGGGCAGCCCTACACGAACTGTGCGCCCTGGCAGGCTCCGCTGCAGATGTAACCGAGGCAGATGTCGAGTATGTCTTAAACACACTGGCCTCTGCTCGCCTGGTCACCATTGGCCCGGCCTCCGCAGAACTGGCTCACGAAGCCCTGATTGGGGAATGGCCCACGCTGCGCGGTTGGCTCCTGGCCGACCGCCAAAGCCTGCGAATCCAACGGAACCTGACCGAAGAGGCGCATACCTGGGCAGCCTTCAACAAAGATGAAGGTGAATTGATGCGCAACGCCCGCCTTGCCCAGGCGAACGAATGGGCCTTAACCCATAACGAAGAAATGACATCCCTGGAACGAGAATTTCTGGCAGCAAGCCAGGCCCAGGCCCAGCGTGAAACAGTAGAGAAAGATACCCAGCGCCTGCGCGAACTGCGCCTGGCCCAGCGTGCCCGGCGCTTCTTGCAGGCTTTGTCTGTGGTCCTTTTGCTGGCTGTCCTGATATCTGGCGGAATGGCCTGGTTTGCCAACCAGCAGCGCCAAAGCGCCCTGGTTCAAGCCAGCATTGGCCTGGCAGCCGCTGCCCTGCAAGAGCGTGAAAACAACCCTGAACTGGCCGCACTGTTGGCCCTGGCCGCCCTGGAGGAGTATCCGTATACCTCCCAGGCCCAGCGCTCCCTGGCAGAAATCACCCAAACCACGCTGCCCTTGCGCAAACTGGATTTTGGAAAACTCAGCAGCTACGACCTGACCTGCACCAACTGGTCGCCTGACAGCCAATCTTTCTTATGCTACGGGCGCAACGCGGCTCCAGGCCAGGACATTCTGACGACCTGGCCTTTATCGGGGAATGAGCCCAATTATTCAATCCTGGTGCCAGCCGGGTTGGTGGGTATTTTTGCCTGGTCACCCGATGGGCGCACCATCCTGGCCCAACATACCAATACAGGCAACTGGGCAGAGGTCAACCTGCTGCTGGTGGATTTAGAAACAGCAGGCTCGACTCTGGTAGAAGCCAGGTCGCTTTTCCCCGGCCCTTTTGGCTGGTTGGCCAAGAGCCAGGTTTTTTATACTGCACAGCAAGATGGTGTGCAGTTTTGGGACTTACAAGCCCACCAGCCCCTCTTCCGGCTGCCCCTCACTGGCGATCCTCTGTATAACCAACGCATTATGGAGCGGCTGATGGAAGCCTGGCTGACCCTCGCCCCCGATCCAGCCGGTATGCGCCTTGCCATCGCCATGCTGGATGGCACTGTTCAGGTTGTAAACCTGCCCGGTGGTGAAACGGCCTTCACTCTTGGTCCCCCTAACCCTGCTTTCGAGGTTCAAATTCGCGACCTTTGGAATCCCCTCTTTGAGGCAACCCAGGCCAATCGCTTCAGCCCACGCGGGATGCACTGGTCAGAGGATGGACAAAAACTGGCGGTCATCTATGATTTGATTGGGCTTCCTTCGGCAGATTTTGCCCTGGTGTGGGATGTCCAGACCCAAACGGTGGAATTCAGCCTGTCCACCAGCGGGCTGAACGGCCTGGCCTGGCTCCCAGGCGGCCAACAGCTGCTGGTGTTTTCCCCCCATGCCATTTCCATCTGGGATTCCTCCGGAGAACGACAGCGCATACCCCTCTCCCTCAGTGTTCCTGCGCTTTCCACTGACGGGCAGTGGCTGCTCGACACTCACCGGCTCTGGTCTCTGAGCGAACTGCCCACAACACTGCCACAGCGCGGTGTTCGGGATGTAGAATGGTCGCCAGATGGGCTCAGCCTGATGAGCACCCTGAATGTTTTTGAGGGCTCGCCTGAAAACGGGCTGCCTCACCGCTTGGCCCTCCCACCCCTGGCAGATGGCACACCATTTGTCCCTGTGGATGTGGCCTGGTCTCCCGATGGTCAGCGTGTGGTGCACACCGCCGGGTTTGAGTTCACCCCCTTTGTACGGATTGTAAAGGCTCCTAACCAGGAAGGCGCAACCCAGAAATCACTCAAAACTGACCTGCTTCACTGCAACCAGGCCACCGGCTATTCGAACTGCCTTTTGTTCAACACCAGCGTATGGTCGCCCGACCCGGCCCAGCCGTTGATTGCAACCAATGGGATCGGGCTGGGTACACAAACCAGTGCAGTCATTCTTTGGAACCCGGATACCGGGCAAGTTGTGCAAACCATTGACCCGCGAAACTGCTTGGTAGACAGCCTGGCATTCAGCCCCGATGGCCGCTTTTTGGCCGGAAGCTGCGGGACATTGGTTAACCCCGAAAACACCGCCGAGCCCTTTGCCGTGCAAGTCTGGGATGTACAAACCACCAGCCGCAGCCAGGTCCTGGCCCAACCAGGGGAAAAACCACTGGTCGTTTCCTGGTCTCCCAATGGCACCCGGCTGGCCGTTGGCTACGAAAGCGGTATTGTCACGCTGTACGACACCAGTGGTTGGGCGCCCACATTTACCTTTTCCAGCCATGACCGGCGTATCACTTCGCTCGACTGGTCGCCCGACGGAAAATATGTTCTCTCAATTTCCGGCTGGTACGGCGAACCCAGCCCGGCGCACATCTGGAACGCCCTCACCGGCGACATCATCCAATCCATAACCCTGAATTACCACTCCCTCAGCCTGGGCGATTGGTCGCCCGATGGCCGTTGGCTGGCCTTCACCAATATGATGATCTACCGCGCCTGGACCGACCGGGACGAACTTATTGACTACACGAAAGAACGCTTTATTGCCCGCACTCTCACCCCGGAAGAAAGGAGCTTGTTCGGCCTGGGAGACTCAAAAACCACGGCGAACACAGCCCCCTCCCCATGAGTGAGAGTTCCTCCTTCCCCCAGGCCAGCAGCCCGCTCCACAGCGTCTCGGTTCACAGCATTGTGGAATTTGTGGTTCAATCAGGCGACCTGACCATGGGCGGTTTTCAAAGACGCGACCGGGCCCAGCTTGGTTCCCAAGGCCATCGCCGCGTCCAACGCGCCCGTCCCGAAGGCTACCAGGCCGAGGTAGAAATTTCCTACCAGGTCGAAGACAGCGATCCCCCCCTGGAAGTTCGCGGCCGCATGGATGGACTCTACCTCGACCACGAACCGGTCATTCTGGAAGAAATCAAAACCACTACCCTCAGCCTGGATCTGATCCACGAAGACCATAACTTGCTCCACTGGGCCCAGGCGCAGTGCTATGCCTATATGTATGCCCGGCAAAAGCAGCTCGACAGCATAATCATCCACCTGACCTACTACCACCTGGACAGCCGGGCAGAAAAAACCTTTGAACGCAATTTTAGCCTGGATGAACTGCACCGTTTCTTCCGGAGCCTGGTCACCCCCTACCTGGATTGGTTCAGAAAAGTGTATGCCTGGCAGGCGGGCCGCGATGACTCCATCGACAAACTGACTTTCCCGTACGCAGAGTACCGACCCGGCCAGCGCGAAATGGCCGTGGCGGTGTACAAAGCCATCCAGGCCAACCAGCGCCTGTATGTTCAATCGCCCACCGGAGTCGGCAAAACCATTGCTGCCTTGTTCCCGGCAGTAAAAGCCCTCGGGCAGGGGTTGGTGGTTAAGCTTTTTTATCTCACCGCCAAAACCTCCGGGCGGCTGGTGGCTGAAAAGGCCCTGGACGATATGCGCCAGGTGGGCCTGGTGTTAAAAAGTGTCACCCTGACAGCCAAGGAGAAGATCTGCTTCTGCCCGCCAGGCAACTGCGACCCGAAGGTCTGCCCGTTTGCCCTTGGCTATTTCGACAAAGCCAAACTCGCCTTGCAAGAACTCGACCACCACCAGGCCTTCACCCGGCCTGTGATTGAAGCCCTGGCCCGGCAGTACGAGGTTTGCCCTTTCGAGTTTTCCCTGGACCTGGCATTGTGGGTGGACACCATCATCTGCGACTACAACTATGTTTTCGACCCACGGGTTTACCTGCACCGCTTTTTCGACTTCGGAAATCAACCCTACATCTTTCTGGTAGATGAAGCTCATAATCTACCCGATCGGGCCAGGGAGATGTATTCAGCTGAGTTGGACAAGAAAACCGTCCTGGATTTACAGCGAGCCCTTAAACCCCACCTGCCAAAACTGGCCAAAAAGCTGGATGCAATCAACAAAAGCCTGTTGGAAATCCGCAAGGCCTGCCAGGTAGAAGACAAACCTGCTTTGGTGGAATATTTCCTGCCCGAAGACCTGATCCGGCAGGTGCGGGAATTCAACCAGGCCGCCGAAGATTGGTTGGTTCTCAACCACCCGGCCGAATTTCGCCAGGAACTGCTGGGGTTTTATTTCGCCTGCACCAACTATTTGCGGACCGCCGAAAACTTCAACAGCTGCTATGTGTCGTATTTTGAGCGGCAAGGCCAATCGGACCTTAAAGCAAAGCTGTTCTGCCTCGACCCGGCACCCATGCTGGCTGTCCCACTCGAGCGCGGCCGCGCCACGGTTTTCTTTTCCGCTACCCTGCTGCCAATGGATTATTTCACCCAGCTCCTAACGGGAGCAGAAGCCCCTCCCAGGCGGATTTTCCAATCTCCCTTTCCTCTCGAAAATTTTCGGCTGCTCATTCACAACAGGATCGCAACCCGCTACACCCAACGAGCCGAATCTTACGTCGATGTGGCCGAAGCCATCGAGACCATCTGCCGCGCCTATTTGGGCAATTACCTGGTTTTCTTTCCATCTTATGCCTATCTCACCGCAGTGCTCGAACACCTCCAAACCCGATTCCCCGAAGAACAGCTCGCCGTTCAAGAGCGCGGCATGGCTGAGGCCGAACGTAGCACTTTCCTCGAACGTTTTACGCCTAATAACCCGGGGTTATTAATTGGCCTCGCAGTGATGGGTGGTGTTTTTGGTGAGGGAATTGACCTCATCGGCGAGCGGCTGATTGGGGCAATTGTAGTGGGTGTGGGCGTCCCCCAGGTTGGCCTGGAGCGCGACCTGATCAAAGCCTATTTTGACCAGGAAAACGGCGCCGGATTTGCCTACGCCTATCAATACCCCGGCTTCAACCGGGTTCTGCAGGCCACCGGGCGGGTCATTCGCAGCGAAACCGACCGGGGCGTGATTGTTCTGCTGGATGAACGCTTCACCCAGGCACGCTACCGCAACCTGTTCCCCGACCACTGGCGGCACTTCCAGGTTGTTCAAAATAGCCGCGAACTGGGTGAAAAACTGGCTCAATTCTGGGGCTATGATTGAACAGGGCTTTGCTTCCAGATATAATCTCGCCACCCGAAAAACCATACCCATCACCCAACCGAGTTAAGAAAAGGACCAGATATGAACATCGTTGTTTTTGGCGCATCCGGTGGAACCGGCATTGAAATCGTCCAACAGGCACTGGCCTCCGGCCACAACGTAACCGCCTTTGTGCGCAGCCCTGGGAAAATCCAAATATCACACCCCAATCTTTCCCTGTTCCAGGGAGATATCATGGATGCCGCCGCCGTAGCCAAAGCCATCCAAGGCCAGGAGATCGTCATCAGCGCATTAGGCCCAACCCGCCCGGCCATTCCGGAGATGATGACACACGCAGCCAGAAATTTGATTGCTGGCATGCAGCAGAACGAGGTCAAGCGCCTGGTATACACCTCGGGTGCGGGCGTTCGCGCGCCCCAAGACAAGCCCCAACTGATGGATAATTTCATGAAAGGATTGCTAACGCTGATGGCGGGTAGCGTCCTGGTTGATTCCGAAAGGGGGGTAAATATCGTCCGCTCATCCGACCTGGACTGGACGGTAGTCCGCTTTCCACGGCTGATCAATGGGCCGGTTACTGGAAAATACCGAGTGGGCTATCTCGGAAAAGGAGCAGGCTTCCAAATCAGCCGCGCCGATGGAGCCCATTTTGTGGTGAAAGAAATGGTGCAAAACCAATACCTGCGCGAGATGCCATTTTTAAGCAGCTAGCCCTGGGGCTTACTCTTCCCCCTTGGCCTCGCTGCGGCTGTCGTGCTGGGCGTGGATCATTGCATCCGCCAGACGGGTGAATACCGCAACCAGCAGGCCAATTCCCATAAATATATACACCATTGTAAAAATTTTCCCCAAATCCGTTTGGGGTGAAAAATCGCCATACCCCACAGTAGCCAGGGTGATCACTGAAAAATATAAACTGTCCAGCCAGCGCCAGCCTTCCACGAAGTGAAAAAACGTGGTGCCCAGGCCCAACACCCCACCTGTAACCAGAGCCAGCAGTTGAAAAGCCGGGTCACGCCAGGCGTAGCGCACTGCACGCAAGAACTGGCGTAGAATTCCCAAAAAAGGCAGCATAAAAACTCCTGATACTTTACCGGAATATTCCTGTATTTTACCCGCGATATTGGTTGCGGGAGAATTAAACCGGCTATATAATTAATGGGGAATCCAAGAGGAGTGATTGCCAGGCCAAAACCCGTCCTCTCTAAACCCAATACTATTCCAGACCACGCACAGGGAAAAACCATGAAAGCGATCGAAGTCAAGAATCTCAAAAAAACCTTTGGCGACTTGCAGGCAGTCCAGGGGGTTAGCTTTACCGCCGAACAAGGTGAAATTTTAAGCCTGCTCGGGCCAAACGGGGCGGGAAAATCAACCACCATTTCCATGCTTTCCGGGCTGCTGACCCCCAGCGGTGGCGAAGCGTTCATCATGGGCCACGCCATTACCGCCAATCCAGAAGCTGCTAAAGCCAACCTGGGGGTGGTTCCACAGGATATCGCCCTCTACCCCGATCTTTCGGCACGGGAAAACCTGCTTTTTTGGGGCAAAATGTACGGCATGCGGGGTGCGGCCCTGAAAAGCCGCGTGTCCGAGGTGCTCGAAATCATTGGCCTGCAAAACCGCCAGAACGATTTGGTGGGTAAATTTTCAGGTGGAATGAAGCGGCGGGTCAACATCGGCGCAGCGCTGCTGCACAAACCACAGGTGGTCATCATGGACGAGCCAACCGTGGGAATTGACCCCCAAAGCCGCCGCCACATCCTGGATAATGTACTGGAACTCAACCGCCAGGGTATGACGGTGCTGTACACAACCCACTACATGGAAGAAGCCGCCGAACTGTCAGACCAGATTGTCATCATGGATAAAGGCAAAGTGATTGCATCGGGCTCGTACGAAGAATTGATCAGGCTGGTCAATGAACAAACCCGAATTGACCTGGCCTTGACGGTAGACGGGGCGAAAATTTTGCCTGTCTGGAAGGATGTGGAAGGTGTGGCAAAAATGGACGCGTTCGAGGAAAAAGTCACGGTGCTGGTGGATGATTCCAACCGGGTCCTGCCCCACTTGTTTGAAGCCGCAGGAAAACTCGGTGCCCGGATCACCTCAGTGGACATTCAGGAACCCAACCTTGAAACTGTCTTTTTGCACCTGACCGGCCGCGCATTGCGAGATTAAGCGCGTGAGAACAAGCCGTAGGTCGGCCATTTAATTTGCTGTGCGTTGCAGTAAAAAGCCTGGATTGCAAACAGTCCGTGGAGAAAAATATGAAAATCATTGACATTGCCCTGAACGACCTGAAGCGCTCGATTCGAAGTGTATTCATTATTGGGATGTCGGTTGTTGCCCCGCTGATGCTGACCGGGTTAATCTACTTCGCATTTGGTGGTGTCATGGATGGGGATGTAAGCATGACCACACTGAAAGTGGGCGTGGTCAACAGCGATACCCTCCCGGCTGGCTCCCCACTTGAAACCCCCATTGGCGAAAACATCCGGATGATGTTTTTTGATGAAAGCGTGAAGTTGTGGATAGAAGCCAACGACTACCCCAACCCTGAAGCGGCCCACAATGCCGTCAACCAACAGGAAATCGGCGTGGCCGTCATCATCCCCAAAGATTTTAGTGACCAAATTGTCAGCGGAGCTGCCGGGGACCGAATCCGAATCATCAGCGACCCCACCCTGACCATTGGTCCGTCCGAATACCAGGAAATGGTCACGATGATGCTGGACGGGGTCGCTGGAGGGGGAATTGCCATCCAAACGCTGCTGGAGCGCCAACAGGCCATTGGTCTCCCGACCGACCCTGCCCAAATTCCCGATTGGGTAGCCCGCTACACCGCCTGGTACCAGGAATTTCAGCGGGATCTATTTCACAACCCTGAACGCGCTGCCCTGGTACTGACTTCACCCTCTGCAGGAGAAACCGATTCTGCCCCGCCAATCACCCAGATGATGGGGCTCATTATGGCCGGGCAGATGATATTCTTTGCCTTTTTTACCAGTGGCTATGCCATGACCTCTATTTTGCGTGAGGATGAGGAAGGCACCCTGGCACGGCTCTTCACTACACCCACCGATCGCACCCAGATCCTATCGGGCAAATTTCTGGCAGTGGTCCTGACGGTAATTCTGCAAGGGATGGTTATCCTGGTTGCGAGCAGCCTGGCTTTCAAAATCGCATGGGGGCAGGCAGGTTCACTGGCCCTCGCTTTGGGCGGCCAGGTGGCTGCCGCGTCCGGGCTGGGTGTGCTCCTCATTTCCTTTGTAAAAACCAGCAAGCAGGCTGGTCCGGTGTTGGGGGGCGGACTGACAGCCCTGGGGATGCTGGGCGGCCTGTTCACCACCAACATTCCCAACATGCCAGAAGCCTTCACCAGGCTGAGCAATTTCACCCCTCAGGGCTGGGTTTTGGAGGCGTGGATACAAACGCTATCCGGGGCATCCCCAGACCAAGTCGTATTGCCCTTTGTAATTTCACTGGTTTTGGGATTGATCATGTTTGCACTGGGTGCAGTCATGTTCAAACGACGCTTTGCATAATCCGGGGGAACCTGCTCGAGGTAAACCATGAAAATATTCGATATCGCAATCAAAGATCTGTATCAAATCCTGAAGGATTTTCGTTCCCTCTTATTCCTGGTTGCCATGCCCATTGTGTTCACTTTGTTTATGGGGTTTGCCTATAACTCCGGGGAAAATGGCACCGAAAACGCGGATACCCGGCTGAGGCTGGCGGTGGTTATGCATTCGGGTTCCCAAATGGGTGAGATGCTGTTGGAACGACTGGAAAACTCAAAAACGATCAACCCCATCTTAATGGCTCAGTCCGAAGCCCTCGATTCCCTGAGAAGCGGAGAACAATCCGGTGTGTTGGTCCTCCCTGCTGATTTCGATGACCAAATCCTTGCTCTGCGCACCCCACAGCTGCAGCTTATAACCGAGCCCAGCAGTTCCGATGGGCAGTCCCTGTACCAGATGCTGCGTGCTCCCATCTCCCAATTCATGAGCGCCGTGGAAATTGCCGCCATCGGTGCAGATGCGCTGGACAACCCGGATGAATTTTCCAATACCCTCGAACTTGCCTGGGCTAAATGGGGGGAACATTCGAGCCAGGACCAGGTGCAAATGGAACAAGCAGCCGCTCAGGAGGAACAAAGTTGGTATGGCGATAATCCATACAACCAGGCTTCTCCGGGAATCCTTGTTCAGTTTGCCATCATGGGCCTGGTGACATCCGCCCAAATTTTGCTTAATGAACGCAAAACCCGCACCTTGCAGCGCCTGATGACCACCGCTTTGCGGCCCTGGGAAATGGTTGCCGGGCACATGCTGGCGATGTTTGGGCTGGTCTTTTTGCAGACCGTTCTTTTAATCGTTTTCGGCCAATTTGCGCTGAAGGTGAACTACCTGAACGAGCCCCTGGGAACCCTGTTGGTTTCAATTGGGCTGGGGGTCTGGGTTGCTTCCATGGGGCTGCTGATTGGCCTGGTCGCCAAAACAGACGATCAGGTAGTCCTTTTTTCATTGATCGCCATGTTTCTTTTTTCCTCCCTCGGCGGGGCCTGGTTCCCACTGGAAGGTGCAGGAGAATTATTTTCCAGTATCGGGAAGTTAATGCCCTCGGCCTGGGCAATCACCGGCTACCAAAACATTCTCATTCGTAAGCTGGATTTTTCCTCAACCTGGCTTCCCGCTGGTGCTTTACTGGCCTATGCCCTGCTTTTCTTCCTGCTGTCACTGTGGCGGTTTAAAAAAGCAGAGATGTAGCAGACCGGTCAGATAAAACGCTTAGGCCTGGGATGCCAGGAAATCCAGCAGCTGCTGGTTGAACTCTTGTGGCATGTCCATGTTGGCGCAGTGACCTGCCCCAGCAATTACCTGCAGCCGTCCGTCTGGCTCTCGCTGCTGCCAATTTTGAGCGTGGCTCAAAATCAGGGGGAGGTCGTGCTCTCCGATCGCGATCAATAAAGGTTGGGGGATGGTCCTAGGTGTTTTATCCAGGATTTTCTGCATACCCGACAGCACTGGAAAAGACCGACGGGTGAAGCACTGCATGGCCTGGTAAAAGACCCGTCGCTCAGCCTCGACCACATTGGTGTTTTTTACCACGTACCGGCGGAACCCATCCATCCAAAACACCAACAAGAACAAAGCCTTGCCAATCTCACGATTCTGAGCCTGGGTGATAGCGGCGTTATCTCCAAAAATGCTGTACCCCCCCACAACCGTGACACTTTTTACTCGCTCCGGGCTGCGTACAGCAATTGCCTGGGCGATCAGCGAACCCAGCGAAACCCCCACCAGGTGAGCAGTCTGATGGCCTTCAATATCCAGAATTTCAGCGACCAGGTCAGTGGTTTTATCAATCGTCACCGTACCAACCCCAACCTGCGACCTGCCATGGCCTGGCATATCCAGCAATATGAGATGATAGGTCTCTGAAAAGACCTTTACCTGGTGGTGAAAACAGGTGTGATCGCCGTAGGCAGGGTGAAGGAAAATTATGGCGGGGTGAGTAGGGCTGCCCGCAGTGTAATAATGGAGGGCATAAGAGTCTTTATGGAGGGTTTTTTCCAGTAAAAAAGTCATAGCAGCTCCGTTTTTAACCTTACTAGCAGGTTTTCATACCAGGTAATGTTGAACGTAAAAAAGGCCCGCCCATAATCGAGCGTAAGCATTTGAAATCGGCGCACCTCCTCCAGGGAGGGATCTGGCCCTGCTTCAATCGCCTGCTGGTGAATCCCGTCCAGGGTTTGCAGTACAAGCCGGATTTTTTGGATGTTGGTTTCTAAGACGTGCACGCGTTCTTCCGGGCTGGAAAACCCCATGAAAAACAGCCGGGTCAGAGCCGGGTCTTTGACTCTTTCGGATTCGATCTCGGAAACGAGCCAATCTTGAAAAGCCTCGTACCCGGCTGGGGTCAGGTGGAAAACATTCTTGTTGCGCCCGTTTTCCAGGAGCTGCTCCCCTGCAATCCAGCTTTTCTCAAGCATTCTGGCAATTGCTGCATTAATGCTGCCAAAGCTGGCGCTGTAAAACAGCGAAAGGCCCCGCTCCAACGCCTTATTGATTTCATAAATAGTCCTCGGCTTCAGCGCCAACAACCCCAGTATCACAAATTCCATTCAATATATCCTTTAGTAATATTACTTATAATAATATCAGAGATAGGAAAATTGTCAAGAGAACCCCACAAAGTAATGGGTAACACAGTAAATCCAAAGCGTAAGGTTTTATCGAGGAACTGCATCCATACCTCAGAGGCATCCACCAGCAAGCCAAAAAGGAGAAAAACATGGAATTAGCAATGATCGGCCTGGGCAAATTGGGCGCCAATAATCTAAAGGTGGTCTAAATTATGGAAGCAAAACCTGTAATCCTCATCCTTCTGGACATCAGCGGCTACACCCACTTTATTCGCACCCACAAAAGCAGCCAGATCCATGCCGAAGAAATCATCTTCGATTTACTCGAAACGGTTATTGACCAGGCAAAGCACCCGATGGTGCTCAACAAACTGGAAGGGGATGCCGCCTTTTTATATTCCCATGTCCCGCCGGCACTGGAAACCGAGGTTGCTCTGGATATCCTACAGCAAGTCCGAACTGCATTTCAGGTGTTTCGCCAGCGCACCCACGAGATAGCCACCGAACGGGAAGAGTGCGCCTGTGGGGCCTGCCAGAGGGTGGTCGAACTGCGCCTGAAGGCGATTCTGCATTTTGGGCATGCTTTCTTCCGGCACATTCGCCAGTTTGAAGAACTGGCAGGAGAAGATGTCATCCTGATTCACCGGCTGCTGAAAAACCAGGTTCCGGAGCGAGAGTACCTGGTCATGACCCAGCCTTTCAACGCCTGGGCCGCCCCACTCCCCTTTCCCCCAGGGCGCGCTGCCCATGAACACGTAGAAGGCTTCGGAGCAGTAGATATCCAGGTTGTGCTACTCTAAGTCAGACCCACCCCATTTTTTCGGGATGGCACACCAATCTATTGCGGATTAAAATATCCGCTGTTCGACTTTGAATGCCGCACAAATTTCCCGAATTTCAGCCGGGCTGAGGCCGGTTGACAGCTCGCTGCACTGCAAATTGAGAAATTCGTATTTGGCAGCGGCTTCAGCGTATTCAATCAGGTCGGCCGCGTGCTTGATCGAAGAATCCGACCGGGCCATCACCCCGTGCCTTGCCCACACCACAAGGCGGTGCTGCCGCAGGGCTTCCACCGTGGCCTGCATCAATCGGGTGGAGCCGGGTACTTCAAAGGGGACAAACCCAATCCCCTCCGGCAGAACAACAATCGTCTCAGGCTGCCAACGCAGCAGGTGCAGGTTCAAAGCCCGGGTCTCCTGGTAGCGCGGCACATGGCTTAAGTAAGTCAGGCGCAGCGGTTGGGCATGAACCAGGGCATGGAAGTCTGTACCCGTCATACGCACCTGGTCGGCATGGACCGCCAGGTGTGAATTAAACTCACTGGTCACCCGCTCAAAGCGGCGCTGGGGGGCAGTGAACAACTCGGCTGTGGTTCCACCAGCCTGCACCACCAAACAACCCAGGTTCGCCAGGGGCTCGTCGAGAATCTCGCGCAGGCGCCTGCCCGAACCGGAAACAATAAAGGTCGTGCCAACCAGATCAGGCACAGCCTGGGGCAGCACAACCTCCTGCACCTGTGGAAAACGGGCCTGGATATCCAGATCCCAGCGCACGCAAACCGAGAGATTGCCCGCAGCGCCTTCGCAAGCCTCAATTTCCGACATCCGGCGCCCGGCGTCGCCAATCATCTGAAGCAAATCATCCAGTTCGGGAAACGGTGGGGGTAACATCGCTCATCATCCTTTCGGGTGTTTCTACACCCGGGAAGATTATAGTTTCTTGTAGAAAATTGTCAAAGCCAACGATCAATCCAAGCCTAACTGACGGGCTCTATTAGCAGCTTCTGTCCGATTGGCCACTCCAAATTTCGAAAGAATGCTGCGCACATGGTGCTTAACTGTACTTTCAGCGATATTCAATTCCTTGGCGATTATGCGGTTTTCATATCCTTTAATTAATAACTTTAATACCGCCTTCTCTCTGACTGTGAGTTCCTCCACGGGCTGAGATTCATCGGACTGCGGCCAATAGCCCAGCACCTCGGTTCGCGCAGCTAACTCGCGAATAACACTTAACAATTGATCTTTCGTAAAATTCTTGGTTAATCCATAATCCGCACCGGCCTTACGGGCAGAAGAAATCAGGTGTTCATAGGCTGTCATTGCAATGATGCGTAAACCCGGATAATTTTGGCGCAGTTCCCGGATGGTCTGCCAACCAACATCATCGTCACCCGTCCAATGCAAATCCATTAATAAAACATCCGGTTTGGACTCACCAACCTTGCGCAAAATTTCAAGGGCAGTCTCTGCCTCCCCCACAACCTGAATGTCCTGCGTGACGCCGATAATTCCACGCCATCCCTCCCTGGCAATAAGTGTATCATCCGCTAAAAAGACTTTTATCTTTTGTTTCAACATGAAATCCTCCTGGGTATTTCAGATTATGGCTGTAATTTTAACTTCCATTCCCTTACCTGGGGCTGTGGCAATGGTATATTTGGTGTCAATTTTTTCCTGATGATTCAAATTGTGCACCAACTGGTTTATTCGGGTCAACCCATATCCTTTCTCAAGATGTTCAACTCCTAAACCATTGTCCTTTACTGTCAGCACCACTTTGTTCCCTGTACGCTGAACAGTAACCCATAGTTCCACCTCAGGATTATTCAAAATTCCGGAATGCTTTAGCCCGTTATCCACAAGATTGGATGCAATCCGCAGCAAAATATTTTTTAAGGGTATCGGCAAGTTCAGGTTTGGATCACAGTCCGTTTCCACTTTTAGCGCATGAAAGTCTTTCTGAATTAACTGGTAACGATCGATCCATGCATCAATCATTTTCCGCAGCCCGAGTGTAAAGTCTTCCTCATCAAGGTATTGTTTCACGATCGCGGTATGAAGTGTTTTCATTTCATCCACGGTGGTCAGAGCCCGGTTTTTGAGCCTGGGCAGATGCTCGTGAACTCTTTCCAATTCCCCTCTTTTGATCCATTCTTCCAGGGTTTCAATATACAGGTACACGCCAGAATGGTACCAATTGATCAGTTCATGTAAATCATCTTGATAGCCAAAATTCTCCCATTTCCGGTTTTTTTCATACCGGTCAACCACATCCAAAATCAGGGCGACCTCGTGGGCAAGCGTCTTTAATCTGATGACATCCTGATCATCAAAACCCACAATCCTCCCAAAACGTTTTTTGTTTTCCAGGGTCAGAACGCCCATCACCTTTCCAGTAGTTGCCACAATCGGGACTTTCAAAAGGGAAATGCAGCGCCTACTTGGCAGATGGATCAGATGATGCCGCTCTCCAGCCCAGGCTGGATGCTTCTTGTAACCATCATCGTTATAGTGCATCACCGATCCCGTTGCAGCCACATATGCAGTCAGGCCAGATTTGGGTTTTTCGGAAATCAGTTTGCGGGATTGAAGAAACGGTATTCCAGAGAGGTAATTTGAGTGCGTCAATATGATCTCTTCACCCTGAACGAGATGCAACGTACACCCTTCAGCGCTTAACAAATTGACTCCAATATTGACAATAATATCTCCTAACCCCTGGATTCCCCCTCTTCCGCTCACGGTCTCACTCAAGGACTCAATAAAAGCCATCGTTCTCTGCTGCTTTTCAATTAATCCCCGCCTTGTATCCGCTCTTTCCAATATCCAGGCCGCCGCTTTTGCAAAAACATCGATGGCTTCCATTTGTTGAAGGGTTGGCCTACCGTTTTTTGGGGCATCCAGTGACAAAATCCCAATATATGTCCCATTCTGATTTTTTAAAGGCGCAAGCAAAGCATCGTACGCCATCCAACCCCCATTCTGTTCCGAGTTTTCCGGTTGAACAAAAAAATAACTCTTGGCAATTTGCTGCCAATCTAAATCCGTATGGGGAATGATGAAGGAGTCCCCGGCTTGATATCGCTTCGTGAGAAAAGGCTTCAGCACCTGGAAAGGCATTGTTGTACCCTTTAAAGTATTGGCAATTTCATCATCTACCCCAGCAAAAGCAACCGTTTCCAAATGGGTCGCCTGGTCATCGCACAAACGGATCCGGGCTAAATCAAAATCCAACAAGTTAATGGCCGCCTGTGCAATATTGTCACAAAGCTCAGCCGCACCCGCATCAATATCGAATTTCCGAAATTCATCAAAAATCCGCTTGATTTTGCCCCCTTGAAAACGCCAACTGGCAAAATTCCGAATGTTCGAAATTTGCCGGCCTGCCTGACATGCCAAGGTAAAAAGCAAAACCTCCTCAGCGACCGAAAAACCGTTTTTCTGATCACTCAATAAAGCCAGTGCCCCAATTGGATTTCGATTATATGTATCCATAACCGGAACAACCAACAAAGATTTATATGCGAAATCTTTTACAGCCTGGAGCCAGGGGTGTTCAGCCACATTCTGAATTAATGCAGACTCATGCGTCATGAATGTTTTTTCGGCAACTGCGGCGGCTGCTTCAAAATCCGAGTCCGAAAAAGAACTGACGCCCACCGGCCAGGTCTTTAGGATCCTTAGAGAACGATCTTCATCAACCGATATAAATGCACCTTTCGCCACACCTTTTGCTTTTTGTATAGATTCTTCACCAAGATAATTAATCACTCCCTCCTCGTGATCCGCATATGCAAAAATGTCACTCACCACATTTTCACAAGAACGAGCAAGCTTCACTTTTCGAGAAATGATGCAATTTTCAACTGCCCCACTGGCAATGTAGCTGATATGTTTCGCCAGTTCCTGACTCCATTCACTAAAATAGTTCGGTATGGTGCTGGTCAATGAAATCATGCCAAGAATGGCGCCATCCTTACCAAGAATGGGTTCAGCGATAATCGATCGCGGCTCAACCGTAAAAAATTCTGCATAAATTGATTTTTCCCGAAATGTTTTTTTTAACATATCAGCCGACTCATATGGGTTCCCAGTACGGAGAACATAACAGCGGTCTGCCAAATCCTCTATGGATTTTCCAGGCAAAAGATGAAAGCCAACATTCGCATGGGTGATATATCGGTGATACTCCGGGTCGCGTATGATAATGAGCACCTGTTCTGAAGCAAAAAGACGTCCACAAGTTTCTGCTACCAGATCCACCAATGGCTTGATATCACTGATTTTATGCAAATTTTCCCCGAAATTAGCCAGGGTAGGCGGCTCTTTTATGGCCAGCGAGTAAATCCACCAAATAATCCAGTAGCTACCAAGCAGAACAAAAATAATACCAGTATATTCAGCCCAGGTGAAAGGATTTGAAACCGCAAATTGAACTCCCCCTAAATACAAACCCAGGCCTACCCCCATAAATGTCAAAGCCAAGGACACAAATGACTTTGTGAAATAAACGATAGTCGCTAACAAGGGAACAAAAAACAAAAAAATCAGAATAAACCTGGTGTCTGGAGAGATAGCAATCAACCAGGAAACAAAACAAATCGTAATCCAAATTCGCAGCCAACGAAACACCAGGCCATCATAAAACGCCTTTCCCTTTTCCAGGAAGATTTCCAAAAACGCCAGGTAAAGGAAATAAAAACCAAGCCAAAACCAATGATTCACATCATCGAAAAATGTGTGGTAACCAACAAATAAAAGGATGAGCCAACCCGAAAAACGAAGGAGCAATTGGGTTGGGTGATAAAAACGAGGATTAAGAGAAGAAAAAAAACCTACCGCATCACGACTGGCACCAAATTTTGTTTTCATAAGTCCTTTCCCTTAAGCGGTTTTCAATGGGGATCCTGAAACCGCACAACAACATAACCCTTATTCAAATTATATAGCAGAAAAATTCACTTCATAAGGTTCAAACGGCTATTGTTTTAACCTTCTTAAGAACGATAAGGCGTAGGCAATTTGGGCTAAATCATTTGGTCTGGTTCAAACGAATCATAAAATTCCACCCCGGGCGGCGAAAAGAGTGTCCCAATGGAAGATGCCTCAAAACCCACCTCCATTTACACTAATGATGAAACGAAGTCCAAACCAATGCTTTGAAGAGCAACGACCAAACGATTTGGTTAATTGGAGGTGCAAAATGAGTGAGGGTTTAAACAAAACGATTTTATTATTACTAGGGATTGGAATGCTGCTGTTTTGGCTGGGCAATCGGGTATTTGAACAAGAATTTGGCAATCCAATATCCGAAATCAGTACCCTTGGAATAGGCGGAGCCGGACAAGATAACAGCCAGGTGTATGGGCAAAGCACTCCTAACAACATCCAGATCCAGGAGGAAGAACTTTCAAAAGAACAATGCCAGGTCGAACTTCAAAATCTGCAGGAAATGAAACTGCAAATTGAGGAGGACCGCAATCAACTGGAATTTGATCAACAAGAACTCTCCCAACGAATCCTTGAATTCGAAGAAAACCAACGGCGTTGGGAACAAGAAAAAGAGGATTTGAACCGGGAATTCCAGGAAAAACGCGATGAACTCGATTTGAAAGAGCAAGAGCTTCAAAAACGGCAGGAAGAGCTGGATAACGCCTGGCGAATTTACGAACAAAAGAAACTGGAGCAAGATTTACAATCCATCGAGCTTGAAAAAAACGAACAAAGTCAGCGTGAACGAGAGGAAAGCCTGAATCGAGAACAGATCATTTTGCTCAAACTTCAGGAAAGGTTGGTCCTGATTGGATTATGCTTCATTTTCATAAACCTGAACCTGGGCGTTTTGGCAGTGTGGTTGGTCAACCGAAGCAATCACAAGAACAAAGAAGGCCAGAAAACATCATCTCAAAATACCCGATCCATGTATGAAAACCCAGCATATCGCCAGCAGAGGATTATGGAAGCCCGGAAACAAGAGCAAATTAACCGGAAGGCAGCCTTATCCTCCACTGATCGAGGTCAGAAATAAACTTCAAGCCGTTGATTTATAACAACTTTTTATCAGGGGGAATTTCATTCCGTGCTCCTGGATGCCCTCCAGGAGCACGGTTTTTGGATTGTACTCCATAAAAAGACAAACGGATTTGTAGGTTCGTTTAAATTACCAACACCTCAAATTGCCCCTTGTGCCAGTTCCAATCCTGATTATAATGATGACAATCTAATCCAATGGAGCATAAACTATGGAATTCACAGCCACCTATGTCGAGAGTTATCACGGCAAAATCACCGCGGGGGTGCTTTTGGCCAACCCCGAAGAGAACCCGGATGAACCCCAGGTGCTCAGTCTGATGCGGGGCGTCGAATTTGAAGATACGATTTATTATGTCGAAATCAACGACCAATCCAACTCCAGTTATGGCGGCATCAAAAGCTTTGTGCTGCACCGAGACCATCTCGTCATGCTATTGGAAGATGATTTGGTAGAAAAATTAGGAGAGGAAGATTTCCGCCAGGTCACCGTACACTTTGCGCTGGACGATGAGCAGTTTAAAGATATGCGTGCAAAGCTGCGCACGGTTTTTGATGAATATGAAGTATATTCCGAAAGTGGTTTAGAGGACTAAATTTCCCACCATCATAATCCTATGGCGAAGGCGGCTGGTTTAAAGAGTCGCCTTCGTCTCTTTTTCTAGCAGCGCGGCTGCCCTGGCCAATTCATCCAACAGCACCCGGTTGACCTCCCACTGCTGCCCAAAAGCATCCCGAACCAGGCAGGGTGGAACCGGCTTCGGGGGCATCATCCGGCCCTTCCAGAGTTCTAACCGGTTGTAACGCGCTCGCTGCCAGATCAAATGGGCATATTTGCGTTGGTGCGCCAGCCAACGGCGCTGCAGCAAATGATGTAAAACACCCAAATGCCAGGCTGCCTCCCCCTGGGGTGCGGTATTCAGCGCCCATTCCAAAATCCTTCTTTTCTGGGAAAGTGCCTGCTGTTCGGGCTGCGCTGCGTCTGCAGGCTGAAGGGCGAGCGCCGCCTCTACCTGGCCCAACGCGGTTTCCAGGAAGGCCCGTTCCCGGGCAGCCCGGCCCGGCTCTGGGGCAGGCATAAAGGCCTGCTCAAGGCTGCCCGCAAAAAGATCGGGACCGAACCACCCTGTGTATCCCCAAACACCCAGCAGCAAAACGGTCCAATAAGTAGACGACCAGGCGTATTGCCAATCGCTTGAGAGCAGGAAAGGCAAGTTCACCAGCAGAATTAACCCAATGCCCACCGCTGTGCGGCGCTGCATCAGCGGGATCACCCCGACTGCAACGATTGTGAGAAAGCTGTTGCCCGAAACATACGGCGAAAGCAGCATCGAAGCGCCCACCAGAAATGCAGCCTCCGGCAGCGCCAACACCAAACCCGGGGGATGAACCCAAAGTCGCCACAGGGTTACTCCCAACACCAGCGCCCAGGCAAAGGCAATCAACCAACCGGGAGCTCCAATTCTGCCCAATGCAGCCGCCAGGGTGATATCAATTAATGAACCACGCCCCATTACGGATGACAGACCCACTGAACCATTTGCATCCATTAATATTGAAGCAACCCAGGCTGGCCCCCACAGCAGCAGGCTGAGCAAAACCGGCACCCCCAACCCCACCAGGGCGCGCACCTGGCGCTCCCGCGGCCAGTAGCGCCAGACCAGGATCACCACCACCAGGCCTAACAGCCAGGTTTCCTGGAACTTGACCGCCGCCAACAACACCCCCAACGCCAACCAGATCGGACGGCGCTGGTTGTACCCCGCGCAAATCAGGACCACGCCAGCGACCACCAGAGCTTCCAGGTTGCCATCAGCCAGGTTGCGCAGAGAGGGATAGGACAACACCAATAAAAAGATGCCCAAAATATCCAACCGATGATTTTTCAAACGGGGAACACTGATAAACAAAGCAAGGATGGAAATAAAACTGAACAAGCCCCAACTTTCCCGAAAGGGCAAAAATCCCAAAGGCAGCAGCAGCAAAACGCCCCAGGGTGGGGTGAAGAAACCCCCAATTTGCTCACTTGTACTGCCAAAAGTCACTCTGCCCTCCTGGATACCGCTCCATATCGTGTGCCAGTCCAGGCCAAGGGGGGTGTTCTCTATCGGCAGCATCTGGAATGCAAACATAAACAACAAGGCTGACATACCAACGCTAAACATAAGCGCTAACACGCCTAAATTTTTTCTTAGGATCTGAACCAATGATTGCACGGGCATTGACCTCAAACGGGTTGAGCGCTATCTGACCGATTCTATCACAGCCCGTACCGTTCTCCGGAATCACATCCAGAACCCCAGAGATCCACCGGGTTTTTATCAGTGGATCTCTGGGCAACATCTTAATGGAACTGCTGGGTTAACCCACCTACAAAAAACTTGCTGGGCAGTGCACCTGGGTCTGACCTACACGGCATGTCCAACCCGGGCGCACTGCCCTTTACCCTACTGCCCTTCTGGCATGGGCGTGTAATAATACAGGGGCAGGTAAATCCGGTAAGCGGTAACCGTGATTTCCTCCAGTACACCGAATGCTATCCAGCGCTGTTCGCCCACCGGGATGGACCCGGCAGCGGTCACAAAGCGGATGGTTTCGGCGGGTCCGGGCTGGGGCAGTTGGGCGCTGTCCCGGTAGCAAGGAAGTAAACCAATGCCGCCATCAGCCTGAACCAGGGTGCTCCCGCAAACCTCGCCCTGGCCGTTGAGAGCCAGGATTTCGGTGCCCACAGCCAGCGGGAATAACAGGTTTTCTGCAGGCAGGTAGAAATTCATCCACCAGGGAGTAGGCGTCACCACTGCCCTTGGAGTCGCTGGCAAATCTGCCCTGCGCTCGGCTTCGATAAGCCCATCCTCCACAGACTGCTGGCTTGCGGTAGCCAGTGGGTAGATCAGCGCAGCAGCCTGGCTGACCTGAATCCAGTAAGCCCGTTTTGGAACCATCATGCTCAATGTGTTTAGCGCAGCCGGCAGGTCTGGATAGTAAGAAAGCGCTCCGTTTTCAAAACCCAACACGGCAGTATATTGACCATCAATACTTTGCAGCGCCTCAGCCACAGGCAGGCTGACCTCCGGCAGGTAGCTGACCAGGTTCCAACCTGGTTGGAGCAAAATGGGTTCCACAAGGGAGCGCTGCTCGCCAATGATGCGCAGTTTTGGTGTGGTCTCGCCGGTATCTTCCAGGCCTTCGACCCAGTAACCATGCTGCGCATCGAAGGTTTGCAGGGAGTTTTGCTCAGGCGGCAGGGCAGCCGAATACGTCAGCAGTTCGCCGGTATAGCCCAGCACCTGGGTGTATCTTCCGTTCAGGGTGCTGAGCAGGCTTTCGGCTGCGGGGTTGGAAGGCTGAACATTGAACGATACCATGCTCCACCCCGGACCAATGGGGATTTCAGCCACCTCAAATTGCCGGGCAATTGATCCGCTTAAACTGCAGATCGGCTCATCCACTGCTGGCTCAAACCCAGCAGAGACCTGGTACTGCCCGGTAAACGGCTGGTTCCACAGGTAATGCACCCTGCTGGTTTCACCAGGAGCCAACGCAGCACCGGTTTGGGAGCTACCCAGGTAGATGCCGTCCGCATAAAACTGGATCATCGCACCGGCTGATAGGGTTTCTGGACCCTGGTTGGTAATTTCGGCAGTGAGGGTGATATCTTCCAGAGGGTTATCTCCCGGTTCGGCATGGAGTGCCACCATAGAAACACTGGCATCGCGACAGCTCACCTCCAGGCTGAAAGGTCCGGCTGTAGCGGTGTTGCCCGCCTGGTCAGTGGCGATCACCCAAAGAGTATATGGGCCAGCCTGGGTTGCTGCAGGGGTGTACCACCAGCGATCCCCGGAGCGTCTGGCTTGAGCCACCGCAACCTCGCCATCCGGGGCCGTGATCTGAATGTGAACGGCAACATCTGGGCTGCCATCTGCAACCAGACCTCGCAGCGCCTGGGATTCATCCGTGTCTTCAGGTTCATAACTCAATGGAATTTGCGCCAGCGTTTCCGTTACCGTGATCACAGGTGACACATTGTCAACCAGAATTGTAAAGACAGGTTCCGGATCGGCCCGGTTCCCTGCTCTATCCTGCGCAGCGATGAAAATGGTCTGGCTTACATAATCCAGGTTTAACCCACCCGTGCCAGACAACCCGAGGTTGTTGAAAGTCCAGGTTGAACCTGGCGCTGTTTTACTGCGAGGAACCAGCATCAGCTGGCTGGAGAGGTAAGCACCCCAACCAGAAGCCGGTTCGGGTTCAGTGGCCGCTTGTTTATCACATATAGAGAGGGTCCAATTACCGGCACTGTTTTCACCCTGGAAGGCGCGCAAGGGTTGTGCTGGCCGCACCCAGGTATCACTGCGCAAGCTGGAAAGGCTTTGATCACCATCCACCTGGGTATAAGAAATACCAGCGGCGTCCTCGAGGAGCATATTCAAGTTCTGCCCTGAGCGGAGTCCAGTCCCGCTGCCATCTACCAAAGTCACCTGAGTCCCCGCAGGGGAAACCAGCGCAGCCCATAAATCACCACGCTGGCTGTGTTCAACCAGAAGCCCAAGACTGACGCTGTGGATGGAGAAATCCTCTGTCACCGTGAAAGTCCGTTGGAGAGGGCTGTCGCAGCTAACACTGCTGTCCAGCAGCAGCGGGCTGGCAGGCTGATCGAGAACCTCGGCCCTGGATTGCCCGTAACCCATCTGCAAATTGGCCATGCCGCATTGGGCTTCCAGGCACACCTCAAGACGAGAAACACCAGCCGGGTCGAAGGCACTTCCTGACAGGGTAAATGTATTGCTCCGTAAAACGCCGGATGATCCACTGATCGCAGAGAGCCCGGTGTTTTCTTCAACAACAACATCGGGTGCAGAAGCATCAATGGGATACAGGTACACATCAGCAGGCGCGCTCCAGGCTGCCTTTTGTCCATAGATATCGCTGGCCTCCAGTTGAATTTCCACCCAATCGCCATTGGCACCGGCAATCTCAACTGGACAACTCCAGGCACCCTGCTGCATTCCGCCCACTGGACATGTGACACTACCTGCGCCAGCCGGGCTGCTGTAATACAGGGTAACCTCCGCGGCGCCAGATTCATCATAGGCATAACCTTTGAACAGGTTCGTGCCCGGCTTCAAAAAGGCACTGGGTTCCAGGATTCCGAAAAATTCCGGCGGCTTACGATCTACCTTATGGTAAGCCCACAGGATTTCCAAAGCCGCACCTGTGGGTGGGTGAGCACTGTCATAAAATTCCACCTGAATACCAGCCCATTCATCTTCGGCCTCTAGAGGTCCTGTTCCCGTATTGGACACCACTGCTTCAAAAATCAATGTTCCTCTTTCACCCGGGCCAAGATTGCCCAACACCAATTGAGCCGGACCCGACAGTATCGTGCTGAAGAGAGGTGTCAGGTTCGCGACCACACCATATGCTGTACTGGTCCCCCGGTTTTCATAGTGCAGGGTGTAAATAACCCTAGACCCTCCTCCCACCTGGGCAGGTTGGCCCGCCCAGGCAAGGTATCCCGCTTCAGCCATGATTCCGGGCAAATCGGTCTGGGGCACAGCCAGCAGTTCATCCTGCAACCAGAACAGGTAATCACCCAACAAATTAAACTGGACCCCCAGCGGCTGCGCGCTAAGCGAGAGCACCAAATCGGAATCCGGGTAAGACAATTGACTTTCAGGCAGGCTGCTGCCGGCGGCAAACATACTGCCAGCGGCAGGTATGCTGCCGTTAAGGCAAATGCCCTCACCAAGTGCGGTCCAGGTATAAGCGGTCTGCAGGTTGAAGTCGTGGTTTTCTCCAGCCAGGGTCAGATCCGCCAACTGGCCGCTGTTCAAGGGGTTGGCGGCGGGCAAAGCAGCCCACAGACGCAGCTGGTTTTCTTCTGAAGCCAGGCCAACCATCTTGAGCGAACCGCCTGCCGTTATGCCCAACAGGTTGAAAGGTAAATACAGGTCTGCCTGACCAATGCCTGCGGGTTGGTCGCCAACTGCGGGTTGGGTAAAACGGTACTGCCCTGAAAGGGTACTCTCTCCCGATCCCTGTGCCCCCAGAGAAGAAATCAGCCCCCAAAGGCCATCTTTCCAACCAAGCAGCCAGGCTACCTGGTCATCCTGCACCCAAACCAGGGCGTCAGCCTCCATGCCTTCTGGTAGCCTAATGGTGGTGGTTCCAGCCGTTGCCAGGAATGGATCGAATACCAGGTTGGTTCCACCAGGCTGTGTGTCCAGGTAAACAAACAAATCGCCATCGGTGCGCCAGTCTGCTCCAGCCCAGGCCAGGCGCAGAGCGTCTGTGTCCCAGGAAGCAAACAGCATCTGGAAAAACTGGGTTTGTCCGGTCACCGACAGGCGGCGGTCCGACCCGACCAGGCTGCAGCCGCTCTCCATCCAGGCATTCTCCAGGGCACCTTCGGCGGATGAACCTAAGGATAAGGAGTTGTTCGGGATCCAGATCTGATCGGGTGTTAAGGGGCTGTCCACCAACACCCTGCCAAATTCTTGCCAGTGCTGCTGGCCATAACCATCTTCACTTGCCAGGAACACGGTTACCAGAGCTCCCTCTGGGGCTGTGTAGAACGACTCCAGAGAACTACCTGGATCTACCCACTGCGTTACGGCATGGGTTTCCGAGTTGGTAATGGTGCTGCTCCACTGCACCCAGTAACCGGCAACCTCACTGCTGTCTATAGAAGGCGTCCACTCTAGTTTCAACCCTGCCTGGCATGGCTCACCGCTGCACCCGACCACCTGGCCAGGTTGAACAGACTGTCCATCTGAATACAGGGTGAGCTGAACTTCTGATGGCGGTTGGATATCCACCCAGACTGGCACTTCTATTACGGTGGTCCACCCAACAAGGTCAACAGCCCGAATTTCCAATGTAAAGGCGCTACCATCCGGGAAAAGACCCTCATCAAGCTGCCAGGCAGCGCTCCAACTGCTGGATAAGTCGGTTGGGTTAGCCAGGCTGGCCAGCTGCCATGGTTCGGGCGCGAACTGGGACCCAGAGGCCACACGCCATTCGACCGTGCTGATCCCAACCCCATCGCTCACCTGGCCTGTCAGGTGGATGATGCCGGGCGGGCTGAAATGGGTGGCGATATACACCGTGTTATCAAGCCCCACCTGCGGCGGGTTCGGGTCAAGCACCAGGGTTGCCTGGCTGCTGGCGGAACCTCCATTCCAATCGGTCACCAACACTTCGAGGGTATGCAGACCATCCTGAGGTTCACCAACTTGCAAGAGCGGACTGTTTTCCGGTGACCAGGTGAATGACCAGGGCACATCCACGGCTTCTCCCTGGTCCCAGTTTTGGCCAAACAACAACACGCCGTCTGCGAACAAACTCAGACTCTTAAGCGAAGAAACACTGGTGGCAGCCTGACCATTGACCAGAATGGGGGCTGTGCTGTCGGAGATGTACACCTGTCCCAAGGGAGGCAGGCTGGAAATCGTCACCCAGGTCGTGGATTCTGCAGCAACCTGGCGCAAAAGCGGCCCGACAGGATGATAACCGCTTTGGTAAGTGACCTCGCTCCTCCCGCCGCTTGTCAGGGAAGGCAGCGGCGCACCCACCGCGGTGCAGTTACCCTCGGTATCACAAGCCGTGGCTCCATTCGAAACCCACAAGGGGTTGAGGATTCGCAGACCAACACCGTGGTCAGCAACAAAAACCAGGTTAGACAGCCCGTTGTCCGCCCCCAATGCCAACGCCCGGGCTGTGCCGGGTGTGTCCCCAAGAACGATAAAGAACGGGTTGGTGGGGTCCGAGACATCCACCACTTCAACCCCCGACGCACCATCCGCCAGGTATGCAAAGATACTGCCGCCATTTATACTTTCCAGTTCCACACTGCGAACTTCACCCAGGGTATCATAACTTCCAACCGGAACAGGTGCGGCCGGATTGCTGATATCGAGAATCCACAACCCAGCGGCGCCAGAGGCAATAAAAGCGGTGCTGCCAACTACGGCAACATCATAAGCCGTCCCTGGGGTGTCGTATGTGCCTGCCAGCGCCAATACACCCAACGAATTGAGGGAGATGATTTGAATCCCCGCTTCTCCATCGGCAACAATTGCGTGGCCGTTCGTGACCGCAACGCTAAATGCAGTTCCTGGGGTATTGTAACTACCAAGCTGGATGGGGTTAGCCGGGTCCGTGATATCTACAACAATTAAACCTGCACTACCAGCCGCCAGATATGCCGCCATCCCACTGGCCGTAGGTCTGACAGTCACACCCAGGACTTCCCCAGCGGTGGCAACAACGGTTTCAAGCACCGGCGCCCCAGGGTTGCTCACATTTACAACCTGCAGTCCGGCCGTGTCAGCCGCTACAAAGGCATAGCGATCTCCGGCTGGCTGCGGAGTTGGGGTTGGGGTTGGGCTGGGGGTCGGCAGCGGTACGCCCACATAAACCACCCGTTCGCTGCTGGTATTATTCTGCTCATTGACTTCTGGCAGGGTGCAGTCTGGGTCCACCAAAGCCACCAAAGCCTGCTCACCATCCGCGGAGAATCCAGCAGTGGTGATCACCAGTTCCCTCGAAGCACCTGCAGCCAACACAGGCACCTGTACAAACTGGTTCGTCGTTGGGTCACCCAAATCACAATAATCCTGAGTGATATCAGCTGCGGCAAAAATACCCAGGGCTGAAATGCTCTGGCTGGCAACTTGTCCCTGGTTGCGCACACGCACAATATAGCGGACACTTTGCCCCACAGCCGGACTGGCTGGGATCGCCAGGAAAGAATCTACCACCAGGTCAGGTAGCCGCGGCGGTGAAACCTGAAGGCTGATATACCCATAAGTGTTGTTATTTTCGTCTTCTTCCTCCACCAGGCAATCGGTATCTACCCGGGCAGAAATCGTCCGGGTGGCTGGTTCCGGCGCAAAACCCGCCGGGTCCAGCAGCACCAGGGTGTATTCTGCGCCACTGGACATCAGCGGCACCTGCCCGATCAAGGCAGGGGTCACGCCGCAAAAACCGACCTGATCTATGTAGACCCCTGCCTGGACAGTTTCCAGCGTCGGTCGTGGGCCATTATTGCGGATGGTCAGGGTATAAGTCACCGGCTCGCCGCTGGTTACATGGGAAGGCTCAATCCCCAGGTTCACCAGAACCAGGTCTGGCTTCGGGGGCGGGTTGACCATCCAAATGGGCGAGTTATAAAGGTTGTTGCTCTCGCTGCTCTCCTGAACCAGGCAGGTGGAATCCACCATAACGCTGAAGAAATGCTCAAATGGAGTGGTGAAGCCAGCCCCAGTCAGGGTCAGATTGTATTCAGCCCCCGGGCCTAACGGAGGCACCTGGGCGGTCAGCGCCGGGGTCGTGGATGAGCAGCCAGGCACATATTGATCGAAATAGACACCTGCCCAGAAGGGTTGTTCGGTCGGAGCAGCGCCCTGGTTGCGAATGCGCAGGGTAATGCTGATCGGCTCCCCAGCATAGGGAGCCCCTGAGGCCATATCTACCTGTTCAATGACTAAATCGGGGTCAGGGGAAACCCCTAACTGCAACCAGGTCTGGTAAAGGTTGTTCGACTCGGTACTCTCGCCCACCTGGCATTGGTAATCTGCCAAGATATTGAGCGTTTTTACCTGTAAGTCTGGAATACCGGGGTGGTCAAGCGTAAAGCTGGCAATCTCATCCGGGTCGAGCGCTGGAACATCCAGGGTTGCATACCATGCTGAGTCATTACAGGCTGTAGGCAGATGGTCAATGTACAGCGCAACCTTGCTGGCCTGGCTGGGCATGGCACCCTGGTTGGCGACCTGAACGTGCATCTGGAAGGGGCTCTGAACCACTAAAGAAGCGGGTGTGGTTGAAAAGCCTGCAATAACCAGGTCGGACTGCAAGGTGGATGTCACTTCAAAGGTCAGCGGACCGGCCTGGTTATTGCTCTCCACCCCTTCGGCCACCTGGCAGCCCTCATCCACAAAAGCATAGGCGGTATGCGCACCCAGGGACATAAACGGCGCGGTGTAGGTCAACACAGCGGTTGCACCGACTGCGAGCGAACCAATCGAAGCAGTTCGATCTCCAACGCCAGGAATGGTTCCGCAGCCTACAGGAATCCGGTCGAGGTACAGGCCAATTTGCGTTTGGGTCTGTAGACCACTCGATCCCCGATTTTTAACCTCGACCCGGTAGGTTACCGGTTCTCCGGCGGCTGGGCTCTCCGGCAAGGCAGTAAACAGGGTGAACGCCAGGTCGGGTTGTGGGGCTACGGATACATCGATCGGGGTAAGCGCAAATTGGTTATTGGTTTCATCCCCCTCGACCAGCATACAGCCATAATCCAGGTAAGCATAGACCTGGTGCTGGCCGGCGGTGGGCAAAGTGGCCACCGCCGTCAGGTTCATCGAACCACCAGCAGCTAATGGTGGAATCAAGAAAATCATATCGCCCTGATCCAACTCACCCGAGCAACCAGCCGGCAGCCGGTTTAAGTAGAGACCACCTGGAATGGTCATCAGAGAGGGGGCTGCACCCCGGTTGCGGATGCGAATGGTATAAAGGGCCGGCTGCCCGGCCACGGGCACCTCGGGTGCCAGGGTGACGCTGTCCACCACCAAATCGGGCAGGTGGGTTGCCGCCATGAGCGAGAAGATCAGGCTGTTGTTCGTGTCATCTTGTTCGGTGATAATGCAGCCAAAATCTGCAACAATCTGCACCGCGTGGGATCCGGGGACTTCAAACGGCGGAACAGGCACCGAAATGGTGGCTTTTTGCCCACTGTCCAGGGCGGGAACCAGGGCTGTATTCACCCAGGTTTGAGATGCGCAGGGGATATCGGGGTTGAGCGGGTCGTGGAAGATGCCCAGGATGGAGGCCGGGCTGGCTTCGTTGCCCTGGTTTTGCAAAACTACTTCATACCAGAAGTGTGCGCCTACCAGCGGTAGTTCCGGCATGGCTGCGGCGCTGAGCACCACGAGGTCCGGTTGAGGTTCAGGGCTGACCACCAAATCGAGCGCATAGATGTTGTTGGTCTCATCCAATTCTTGCATGACACATTCATAATCCACGAAGAAGTGCACGGTATGCTCGCCCAGCATAGAGAAACCCTCGAGTTCATCCACTGTCAGGGTGAGGGTTTGCCCGGCCTCAATCGGCAGAATACCCCACTCCAGCCGGGTGTTTGTGTCACCACATCCAGTGGGTAGGTGGTCATAATATACACCCAACAGGCTGAATGAGCTTGCCGCCGTGCCCTGGTTGTGGATTCGTACGGTATAGCGTACATAATCTGTAATTATGGGTGAAAGAGGTGTGGGCATAACGTTTTCAATCACCAGGTCGGGTTTGGGTTCAGGCAGGACGGTCAGGTTGAAAACTTCAAGGTTGTTAGCGGTGTTGATTTCCACCAATTCACAAGTGTAGTCGAGGTAGATATAAACCGTGTGCTCACCTGTGGTGGCGAAGCCCTCCATATCATTAACGGTGACCTGCACTCGCCCTCCTGCCGGGATGCTTGGAATGCCCCACTGAACTACCCCGGATGTGTCCCCGCATCCATTGGGTGGATTGTTATAATAAATCGAAAGCATACTGAGGGTTGAATCTGCTGTACCCTGGTTCAGGATGGTGAGAGAATACTGCACCATGGCGCCGATGATGGGTGCATCTGGCAAGATATCAATGCGTTCAACCATTAGATCCGGGCGCAGCGGTGCCAAAACATTCACAGACAGGTCGGTCTGATTGTTATCCTCATTACTTTCCCTGACAACGCAGCTAAAGTCGACCACAGCCCTGGCGGTGTGGGTTCCAGCACCATCAAAACCAGCGCTCACGGGGATCTCAAGCAAAACGGAGGCACCCGGCTCCAGGGGTGGCACCGCTTTGGTGTTTACCCAGGAGGCATCGGAGCAGGTATAGTAAGGTTCGAGTGGGTCATGGAAAATCGCCAGGAAGTTGTTCCCACTGGCAATGGTGCCCTGGTTCTTCACCCGAGCGGTATAGACCAACGCTTCTTCAGCAGGCGGGTTGGCAGGCGAGATTGATAGGGTTTCAATCACCAAATCTGGACGCAGCGGCGGTGATACCTGGAAAACCATTGGCTCAGAAAGGTTATTGCTCAGGTCGTTTTCTTCCAACAGACAGCCATAATCCAGGTAAATGTAAGCCAGGTGTTCCCCCCCCTCATTGAAGGGCGCAGTTATGGTAAAGACAAGGGTTGCCCCCATGTCCAATGGTGAAATTTCAACCGCATAATCGGGTACATCGACTGTGCTGCATCCACCTGGAATCCGGTCCAGGTATAAACCGGCATAGGTAATGGAATGTGCCTCGGTGGTGCCGATGTTTTCAATTTCAACCCGGTAGTTCACAGGCTTTTCAGCAATCGGCGTGAAAGTACTCACCTGAATGTCCATAATTGCCAGGTCCGGGCGCAGCGGCAGGTCGATCCAAAGGGGATGTTGGAACTGGTTGTTGTCTTCATCGTTTTCATCCTGCACACAGCCAAAATCCGCAAAGAAATGGGCCTTATGTGCGCCTGGGTTGTCAAAGCCCGCGAAGTAGAAGACCGTCAGCGTGGTGCTCTGGCCAGCGGCCAACGGGGGAATCTGCGCAGTTGTTACCCATGATGCATCACCACAACCCAGGGTGTACCCATCGGCGAGATCATGATATACCCCAAGGAATGTGTAGCCGGTGTTTTTGCTGCCCTGGTTGCGGATGGTTACCGTATAGGTCAGGGGTTCTTCTGCCCGCAGGGTTTCAGGTGCAGTGGTCACCGATTCAATCACCAAATCAGGGCGCAGTGGAGGCAAAACCAGGGTGTTGACCGGACCGGCCATATTGTTGCTTTCATCTTCTTCCTCCACGTTACAGCCATAATCCGCATATGCCATAGCGAAATGTTGACCTTCGGTGTCAAAAGCTGCCCGCAGGGTGGCCGTATAGCTCTCCCCTACCGCCAACCCTGGTACCTGGGCAACGTAATCGCCAACCACACATCCTGTTGGAATTCGGTCCAGGTATAACCCCGTCCAAAAGCCCGCGCTGGCGGCTCCACCCAGGTTTTGAATTCGGATGGTATAGGTGAGGTATTGCTCTGCTGCAATCTCTGCCGGTTGGGCGCTGAAATCGCTGATGACCAGGTCGGGTTTTGGCGGTGGTAGGACGGTGATGCTCACCGGGCCAGCAGTGTTGTTCAGTTCATTGGTCTCAACAACCTGGCAGGAGGAATCAACTGCGGCAAAGAAGTTGTAGTCACCACTTGTTGTGATTTGTGTGGGGAAAGTCAGGGTATAGTGCTCACCAGGTGCCAGTGCTGGAACCAGGTCGAAATAATCCCCAAAATCGCTGCAACCACTAAATTCTCGATTACGGTAAATCCCCGCGTAGGCAAGGCCGCTGCTGGCAGCTCCGGTGTTCTTCAGCACCAAGGTCAGGGTCATCGGACGATTTTCCACGGGTAAATCCGGTTCAACCATAAGTGAATGGACCTGCAGGTCAGGGCCAGAGGGATCCAGGCTTACCGGGCCATAGAAGTTGTTGCTCTCATCCAGTTCGGTTCTTCCACAGCCATAATCCACCATGGCATACACATTGTGGGTTCCTGGAGTGAGGAATCCCGCATCTACCAGGGTGATCGTTGCTGACTGGCCAATATCCAGGGCAGGCACATCCGCACCCCGGTCGGGCAGTGAGCCGCATACCGGCAATCTATCCAGGTAAATACCGGCAAGAGTGCTCGGGGCTAAAGCAGTGCCCTGGTTGCTGATTCGAATGGTGTAAGTAACCGGTTCGTCCAGCACCGGTGGTATAGGTGAAGCGGTCAGCTCATCAATTTGGTAATCTGGCTGGAGGGCCGAACCAATATAAATGGACTGCGTTTTGAGGTTGTTGGTGATATTCAACTCATCAAGGTCGCAGAGATAGTCGAGGAAAACCGTTGCTAAATGTTCGCCTTCAGGCCCCATTCCAGTTGTGGCTACTTCCAGGGTAACACTTTCTCCCGGACCAAGAGCGGGAATCTGTTTGGTGTTGGTCCAGTTGGAGTCCGCGCAAACCAAAGGCTGGTAATCCTGGTAGAGGGCCAGGTAAGCCACAGGACTTGCGATTTCTCCCAGGTTCACCACGCTGACGTTGTATACAAAAGGCTGGTAGGCCGGAGGTGTGACGGGTGAAGGAACAATGCTCTGGACTGCCAAGTCTGGAAATTTTTGGGTTACCGTGAAGTACACCGGGCCATAGACGTTGTTCGCCCGGCTCATATCGCTCACGTCGCATAGGTAATCTGCCACACCAGTGACGGAATGCGTGCCCACAGTAGCAAAGCCGGATGGATAGACCAGCGTCATTGTATAGACCTGGCCAGGGTTCAAGGCGGGAATCTGCTCTACCCGGTCGGCTACGCTGTCACAACCGGGGTAAGCCCGGTCCACAAAAATCCCTGACCAGGCTGCAGACGATGGATACGTACCTTGGTTAGAAATCACCGTATGGAAGTAAACGGGCTCACCCGGCATGGGGTCGGGCGGGTCCACCACCAGGTTTTGAACCACCAGATCTGCCTGGAGCACGTCGAAGGAAAGGGGAGCATATCCATTATTGGCCTCGTTGCTCTCGGCAACTCGCTGGTCGTAATCCGCCAGGGTATCCACCCGATAGGTCCCGGCTGAATTAAAGGTCGAAGTATCCAGGTAGCGCGTTGCTGAAGCACCTGGCCCCAGCGTCGGAAAAGCGATCACCCGGTACGGCACCTCGTTAAAACCACTGGGTGGATCGTTGATGTATACCCCCACATAAGAGTTTACATTGACGGGTCCTGTCCCCTGGTTTTTGAGCTTGACGGTGATTCGGATGTATTGACCGGGCAAAATCGTTGAAGAAGACAAAGTCACGCTCTCTATGACCAGGTCGGGATAGGGAACAGGCGTGGGTGTGCCGGTTTGGGTGGGAGTTGGGGTTTGTGTGGGCGTCGGGGTCTGGGTGGGTGTTGGGGTTTGGGTAGGTGTATGGGTAGGCGTGGGGGTCTGGGTTGGTGTAGGGGTGTTGGTTGGGGTCGGGGTTGGGGTTTGTGTAGGAATTACCACCTCTACCAAATCAAAGACGAAAATATCCGTCTGGCCATTGATATCCCCACTGACCAAATTGGAGGCATCAGAGGAAAAGGCCACATGCAGACCATCCCCGGAAATTGTAGGCTCATAAGAAGAGCCATTGGACTGCGCGCCGGCCTGGCCCATGGAAACCAGGTGGGTCTTACCCGTGACCCTGTCTCGCAGGAAAACATCGTACCGGCCATTGGTGTCTCCTACCACCAAATTGGAGGCCGAAGATTCAAAAACAACGAAGCGGCCGTCATCGGATATATCGGCATAAAGAGATTCCCCATTACCCTGTCCACCATCAGAACTTACCGAAACCCGTTCAGTAACCCCTGTAGTGCGGTCGTGGACGAATACATCGATCACGCCGTTGGTATCTCCATCCACCAGAGTGCTTGCGCTGGTCTGGAAAACCACCACATTCCCATCTCCTGAAATTTGGGGGTAGAAGCTGTTTGCGTTGGCCTGGGTTCCGTTTGTATGGATCGAAACCCGTTCGGTCAGCCCTGTATCCAGGTCGTGGACAAAAATATCATATGCCGTATTGGTGTCGTTGGCCACCAGGTTGTTGGCGGATGACATGAAGACTACCGAGTTTCCATCTGCAGAAATACCGCCATAATACAACCAGGAAGCATAATTGCCCTGGTTGCCGCTCGAATCTACAGAAACACGGGTAGTGGTTCCGGCCACCAGGTCGCGCACAAATATATCGGTAGCACCATTCGTGTCATCGGTAACCAGGTTGCTGGCGTTGGAGTGAAAAGCGACATAACGACCATCTGCCGAAATGGCCGGGTGTTCCGAGGCCGCATTGCCGTGGACCTCATCCGAATTGACCGAAACCAGGATCGTCTCACTGCCAACCCGGTCACGCACAAACACGTCATACTGGTTGTTGCCATCACCAACCACCAGGTAATTGGCAACAGAATGGAAGGCCACATAGCGTCCGTCCGCAGCCACATCCCCTTCCTGTGAAGACCCATTGGCCTCCCCACCGCCGGTGGTAACCGAAGATCGCTCCATCTGGCCGGTATTCCGGTCGAACAAAAAGACATCGTAATAAATATTCGTGTCCGGAACCAGATTGTTAGCTGGTGAGTCAAACACGATTTGTTTCCCATCATAGGAAATGGCTGCGTTGTAAGAGCTGGAATTTGCATTTGGACCCGAAACCAACACCATGCTGCCCTCGAGAGGGGGTTCTGGGGTTGGGGTAATGGTGGGTGTATTCGTTGGGGTTGGCGTGGGGCCGCTAACCGAATAATTCAGCAGGTATTCGTTATTACCTTCATCAATTTCACTGACATAATTTTCGGAATCTACCAGCCCATGCAGGGTGTAATCGCCTGCGGCAACACCCGGGCGGTCAACCGTCATAGTAAACACTTCCCCTGGTAGAAGCTCTTCAAAAAACCAATATTCGTTGTACCAGCAGCCGCCGAGCATATAAGGACAATCTCCCAGGTAAAACGACAACACGGATATTTCCTGGCTTCCGCTGGTGGCATTGCCCTGGTTTTCAATCGCAAAGGTCACCGAAAACGGCTGGTCCGCTTCGAGAACCGTTGGACTGATGGACAGGCTGTTAATCACCAGGTCTGGCCCATACCAATCCACAACATTAACCTCGATAGGTCCGGCGATATTGTTGTCTTCGTTCTCCTCCTCCAGATCACACCCATGGTCAATTTGGGCGTAAAGCGTATGGATTCCAATGGTCTCGAAATCACCCGGGTGGGTTAATGTCACCGTCTGCACTTCCCCTGGCCAGAGTCCATACAACTCATCGGTGATCCCCCACCGCAACGTGCTTTCATTACAGGTTGTTGGAGCATAATCTGCAAACATTGCCAGGGTATAGACACCATCGATTGCCTTGGTTCCGCGGTTTGCAAAAACCACAGTCACATCAAAAGGATGGTTGACACCCGGGTTGGGCACCTCAGACCAGAATCCTTCAATCACGACATCCGGTAGGACCGGATCCCCTGCAACCGTAAAACTGAGCGGGACCGTGATGTTGTTGGCTTCATTCGTTTCGGTAATCACGCAGTAGTTATCCACTTGCACGGTTGCTGTGTGAACTCCTGTTGTATCAAAACCAGGATGGGTCATGGTGAATGTGGATGTTCCGCCTGCAACCAACGACCAAAGATAATATCCATCCCAGGCACCCGTATTGTCACAGGCTGTCACGGGAACATCCAGATAAAGAGCGGTATTGAAACCACTCAGAACCGTCTCTGTACCCTGGTTGGCAACTGTAATGCCGATGGAAATTTCCTGGCCTGGTCGAGGAGTAGATGGTGAGATATTCACATCCTGCACAACCAGGTCGGGGCTGCTGCGCAAGAATAAATCGCGCAGACTTTGAGACAACAGCCAGCTGCGTTGAGTCTGGTATTCCGCCAAAGCAACATCGCGGACCGTTCCGGTGAGGGCCAAATTACCGGCAATCTGAGGCATCTGGGGGTTGGTCACATCCACAATCTGCAAACCCGCCGCGCCATCGGCTACGTAGGCCAGCGTACCAGAAACCACCACCCCCTGTGCCAGGCCGGGTGTATCTACCGCCCCTACCTCGTTTTGAGTGGCATAAACCGAGACATCGCACTGCGCCTCCAGTTCAAACAGGCGCTCCATGCTGCCAGCGTAAGGTTGATACCAGGGCGCGCTGAATAACCCGGAGGTACTGGTCACCCCGGCCCCACATGGGGAGTTAAAGCCTTGTTTGGTCAGGTTAAAGTCTTGAGCCAGGGTGGTATAGCGGTAGGTAGTGGCATTTACCTGGGTAGCGGTCAGAGACAGGCGTGGGTTGGTAGTATCGACCTCACCATACCAGGCCCCAACGCCATCCGACATCGAATTCAACCCGGCCTGGTCCCATCCGCGCAAATCCAGGCGGTAAGAACCTTCCAGGCCCGCCGGGGGTGTCAGGGTCCAGGTTGTGTTTTCCACACCCGGCCCATTATTTACCGGGACAGCCGTCTGCCAACCCCCGTTAGCCAGCCCCAAGATCTCTTCGGGCATCAACACCCGGGCATAAATCCGTAAATCATCGACCATGCCCGGGAAATAGCGTGCTGAAACCGGGTTAAGCATCGTCAGCCAGGCAGCCCCGGCTGTATAGCCGGACCCGCTAAACACCTGGGCAGCCGGGCCGAGGGCGCCTGAAATCACCTGAGTACCCAACGAAACCGCTTCAAGCCCGAAACTGCCGGGATGATATGCCAAAACTTCCAGGTTGGCATCCCCACAAAAATCAAAGGGGCCAGGAATCACTGTTGCCCGGTCCGTGGCACCCTGCCCCTGCCAGATGGTGACATCATTTAAGCGCAGGGTAAAGCCATACGGATTCCAGGTAACGGGCGTGAAATAAAATTGGGCGATTCGACTGCAAAATTCGGTGGTTTCATTAAGCCCCCGTCCAATGTCAAACCGGCTGGTGAGTGCTGGCGTTTCGCCTGCCAGGGCGTTTGTCCGGTATGCCTCCAGCCCATTGACATAGATGATATAGGTGGTTCCATCAAAAGTGGCAGCAACATGGTTCCACTCCCCAGCCGTGAGCACATTTCCGGCATTAAAGGGCAAGATGGTGCTGCCGTTGCCAAAACCAGCCCGAATTTGAACCCTGTTGACCACCTGCAGGAAGGGGTAAGCATACTTCCACGGCTCATACGCATCGCTGCTGATCAGGGAGTAGGACCGATCATCCTCCAGGTTCGGGAAGACCCACAGCGCCTGGGTAAAACGCCCGGCATGCAGACTTAAATCATCTGCCGGAGCAACCATCACATAGTCATCCACGCCATCCAGCGCCAGGGCCTGCTGCTCCACAATACTGGTGCCAGCCTTGGATGAGCTTCCTGCCCCAGCTGTGTCAAGCAGGCCTGTCTGAAGAACGCCAAAATGATTGCGCCCCGAACGGTCCGCCAGACGGGCGTTGTTCGTCAATGGAGTATCTTCAAACGGCAGAAGGATCACAGGTCCCGAACCCTGGAAAAGGGTTTGTACTTCAACATCCGAAAGCGTACGGTTATAAATCCTGAAATCGCTCAACCAACCATTCAACGGCCTGTAAATCGCATCCAAATTCGGCTGGCGATTCGAACCCAACCAGATTGGCGTGCCCGAGTCAATCTCGTTCAGGTCAGCATCACTGTAGCCGTAGCCGGTGGGACTGCCATCGATATAAACTGTTACAAATCCAGCCAGGTCGCGCACAACCACAATATGATGCCACGAACCTGGGACCAACTGCCCGCCATCGGCAACGGCCACAGCTGTGATGCTGTTGATGCGTGTGCCTACGGTGAGATGATTATGCCCATCGATCTGGATGAACAGATCATCGGCCGGGTTGCTCCAATGGAGCAGGTCTTTGTAATAATTATTCCCATTGAGTTTTACCCAAAGGCTGATCGCAAAAGCGCCTGTACCAAAATCGAAATCGGCTGAATCGCCAATCGAAATGCCGTCATTGACCCCATCGAACTGGACCGCCCCCCAATACGGCCCGGGTTGGGTAGTGATAGGGCAGCCAGCGCCTGAGCATGCACCGCGGTTGCCGCGCCCGGTCAGGTCACGAAACGAAAGGATTCCATTGGCGTTCGGAGAATCGTCCAAAGGAAGCGCAGCAACTTCACCTGCAGTCACATCATTAAAATAAGGCGAACCGGGTAGGATAGAGACAAAACCCACTTCGGCTATATCTACACCCGAAACCGCCAATGGGTCGGTGCAGCCCGTCGAAACTGCGGTAAAGGGCACACTGGTAGAACTGCCATACCCCGCTGTCCAACTGACCACGCTTTGGCCACAGACATCTACTTCACCAAATGTATCCGCCCCCAGAATTTCCACCTGGCAGCTCGCTCCCCGGGCGGCATACTTGTTCAAGATATAGGCTTTCCCTGCAGCATCAAACGTTCCCACCGGGAAGCTTGCCAGGGTTTGCCCTGCACAGCGCAGGCTGATAGCAACCTGGTCTCCAGCCCCCGCCGGGGTATTCAAGGTCAACCGTACCGGGACCGGCTGTTCTGTCAGGCTGCCTGCCAGCTGGCTGGATAAATTCATGGTGTCGGTCAGCAGGTTGGTTTTATCCAGCAGCGGCAGAGGTGCGGTAGCATCGACCACAATGGATCGCTCAACCAAAGTGCTGTGTTTGTCAATCTGTTCAACAGACAGACCAGGCAATAAGGCCACCTGGTCAACTGCCTCCAGGCGGACGGTATAGGCACCGCTGGCATCTTTTTCGGTCAGCAGATAATCCACCCACCAGGTCGAACCACTTAACTGTGCTTTTTGAGTGCCCGCGCCAACAATACCTCCTTCGGGGGTCAGCAGGGTGACCCGAACGGAGGCAGGTGAAACCCCGCTGCCCACCGAGCCATCCGGTAAAACCGGGTCGCTTGCCGTACCGCTCAAATGCAGCGCCCAGGCATGCGCCTGGTTGGGGTGAGCTGTCACAAACAACAAAGCGTCCTCTGCAAAATCAAAGGTCAGGGTAGGTGGCTGGTTGTCCACCCATACTGAGATCGGATCCAAACCGGGTGAAAGGTGCCCAACCCGGTCCGCGGCCTGCACAGCGAGGGTATGACGTCCTTCGGATTGCGGATCGAACAACGGACACCAGGAACCATCCCCCATACTATCCCAACATTGCGGTGAATCAACTGTGAGTGTTGGCACACAGGACACTGGATCCTGGCATGAGCCAAAATCAACCCGAGCAATCCCGGATGTTTCATCTGCTCCCGTGGCCAGGAGTTGGATGGCGGCTTGTGGCAGATATGCAGCAGGTGTATGCAGTTCAATCGCAGGCAGGTCGGTGTCGACGATAATGTTGGCATGTTGGCGCTGCTGCACCCAGGCTGATTGGTAGCGATACAGGCTGTACACTTCGGCATCGGACAGCACCTGGTTGTACAGGGTCACCTCGTCCAGTTTGCCAGAAAAGGTCTGCCCCCGAACGGTTTCTTCATATAAAAGACCGCCAATCTGCAGCGTATAATCCGAATCCGCCACCTGGCAAGGCTGCACTTGATCAAAAATATCTGAAGTCCACAAAGCCTGTTCGGACCCATTTACATACAGCCGCAAGTATTTTCCATCGAAGGTCGCCATAACGTGGTTCCAGTGGTTCTCAATCAGCTCGACTGGACTGCTGGCTTTGGCCATTTGGCCGGAACAAAAAGTGTCAAATTCGACACTGGTTGTCAGGCTGTTTGGTTCGAGGAACAACCTGTAATTGGTAAAGAGAGGTTGGGCTGCAGTTGCTGGCGACCATAATCCTTTGGAAAGAATATTCTGTTCAATGGTTCGCCTGGCGGTTGGGTAAACCCAGGCACCCAGTGTAAAGTGATTCAACTGCAGCGCTGACTCATTTTCCACTTCAACCACATCATTCAAACCATCGAATTGGGCGGCAAGGTTGTCCAACCCGGCAATTGACTCGCCTGCAGCCGGGCAGGCAGGTAAGATGCAAGACCCATGATTGGTATGATTGGAGGAATCTTTAAAAAGCGTAGCGCCCTGCGAATCATCGAATTTCATTTGAAAGACTGGCGCACGCTGGTAAACATCCTGCACAGCCGATTCGGAAAGCGGTTGGCTGAAAATTTGGACATCGTCCAACAAACCGTTATAAAAATTACGCGGTTCTGTTAAGCTGCTGCCCAGGGTGATGCTGGCATCACACTGCTGCATTTCACCAGGCGCATCGAGGGTTGCTGCCTCAGTCCCGTTCACGTAAAGTCGCAGCAGTGCCCCATCGTACACACCTGCCAGGTGACTCCATTGGTTAATCACCAATGAATCCATCGCCCGGACGGTTTGCCAGTTAACCACGCCGGATTGCTTTACCCGTACCTTGAACTGGGGATAGAGTGCCCCGTCGAGGCTTGCGAGCGTGAGTTCAAACCCACACAAATTTCCGGTTTTATAAGCAACCAGGGTCTGGTCCTGGCCAGTAACCAATGTGGGCATAACCCAGGCAGCGACGCTGGTCGTGTTAAAAGCACCAAAGGAAGCCATGCTCACCTGGTCGTATTCTGCTGCGTTAAAAGCGGCGGCGCGGTTTACCCGTCCCGGCAAACCGGTGGTCGGACAGGCGCCATTACCACTTTCAGCGCAGGTTGCGTCCTGGTCTGCTGGAGACGAATCTTGCAATCGGGTTTCCCCAGGGGCTTCATCCAGCTCCAGGTGCAGTGCGGTGCTCATACCCCAATACATATTCTTGATGCGCTCAGCATCGAGAATATTGCGGAAGATTTGCACTTCATCTACCAACCCGTTGAATGGATGGGATTCATGGTCAAATTTATAAGCAAGGTAGCCGCTGACTTCACCCTGAAAACGGAGGCACGAGTTAAAATCACCAAAATCTGGTCCGGTGATGCACGATTCCAGTGGAATGCGCCCGGTGTTATTATCGGTAATTCGGAAGGTTCGGCTGCCAATTGCCTGGTCACCGCTGCTGATTGAGCCGCCGCAAGTGGTGCCGGCATCGTCCTCCCAGATCTGGAGGGTTGTACTGTTTTGAAATTCATATTGAGCATCAACACTGTACATATTGTCTTCTTTGACCCCCTCATTGAAAATGCCGGTACCACCAATTGCCAGGCAGAGTTCATGTTCGCCGCCTCCCTGGTCATAACCGGCCGCGTTCAGGTACATATCCCCAAATTCCACCCGAGCAAAATTGTTGGAACGGCCGATCCAAAACTCCTGGGTTGCAACCGGGGTCTTTCCGGCAAAAGTACCGCCGTCCTGATCCACAAGGTCACCATTGACATACAACTTTAGCATACCCTCGGCAAATGTGAGAACCACGAAATTCCATTGGTTGTCCGGTAAAACCCCGGTCGGGCTGTTATAGTAACCCACCCAACCATTATCATCGGCAAAGCCAAACCGCAGCCGGTTCGCATAATATTTCGGATTGCTCTCATCAAAAATCAGCTGGCGCTGCAGGCTTGGATAAGCGTTGGCCTGACCGCTGTCTAAACCGAGAATGCCCTCTGGCAAAAACTGATCGCAGATCATGCCACCAAGGTAATCCCGCCATAAGATGCAGTTGGTTGAATCATATGCATCTACCGGGTTCGGGTTGAGCCAGGCGGCAATGCTGAACACACCACCGCTCAGGTCAATGCTGGGGTCTTCTTGAATCAGGATATATTTATTGTTGCCATCGAAGGAAACAGCTGAGGCCAGGATGCCAGAGGATTCAATCTCCGGGCAAGAAGAGACACCGCATGTCCCGTTGTTTTCAAAGATCGAGCTGTCTGACCAGGTGCTGTTATTGAAGGTCATATGAAATACCGGCTGGTCGAAAATTGTCCGAACCTGGGCTGCAGTCAGTGTTTCATCATGGAGTTGGAATTCATCGATCAGTCCGGTGTAATTTACCCGGCCTGCCAGGCGGCTGTGCCCGACATAAACCCCGGAGGAGTTTGCCAGAACACTCCGGCTATCGGCAGCGGCCGCCACCACCATACCATCCAGGTAAAGTACTTGCCCGCCTTGCCCGCTGCTGGCTGCCGGGCCAAAACTGTGCGCCAGGTGGTGCCATTCACCATCGTTTAAGGTACTAGCCATGCTGCAAATCGTAACTGAACTGGTTGCGGTATAGTACACATCCGCGCACACCTTTCCACTGCTTAAATAAACCTGGGTACCCGTCAGCGAAGCCACCGAAAAGAGTGTCCCGTTAGCCTCGGTGGTCTTAAACCACAGGGATACGCCATATCCAGTTTCGGGCGGGTTAGCGGGTGAATTCAGATAATTATCCCCATCCAACCAAAGGGCATTCCCAAATCGCCCGGTGGCTGTGCCGCAAACACCAGGCGCTCCACTCGTGCTTAAGCAAACCGCATCATACATGTTGCCCGAACGGTCAGTCGTCAAAGGATCTTCAAACGGAAGCCAAACCAGGGCATTGCGAGCCAGGCTGGTCCAGTCCACGATGGATGCACCCCCCGCCTGGGTCAGGTTGTAGCTGCCAGATGCATCTGCTGCCACAACCACTTCCCCTGAAAGGGTGGCTTCTTCCTGGGGCTGCAAAACAAAAGCTTCCGGCAAGACGTCAATTTCCAGTGCTGCCGGGAACTCCACGCTGTGTAACCCCTGTGCATAGCGGTTGAGCAGGTCATTTCGTAAATCCGCCTGGTAATACAAGGTATCGAGCGGGCGCACAAATCCATCCGTCGGCACATAGGATCCATCGGCAGAAAGCTCACTGACCAGGGTTTCCATGGACAAAACCTGGGCCACGCTTGGCCAGGCCGGGTTGAAGCCATATATAAATTCGTCGTAATCCGTCAGTTCATCACCATCCGTATCTACTTTCAAAGGGTTGGAACTGACCCAGGTAGAAAGACGGGTTCCATCCGCCAACATTGCATAGACGAACTCCCAGCCGCCCAGCCATTCAAGCCGGTCACCATCCCCATCCTGGTCAAACTCGTCCCGGTGCGCCACTTCCTGGCCATCCCACAGGCCATCTCCATCGGTATCTTTGCGCAGCGGGTTGGTGTCCAGCAGCACTTCCATATAGTCCGCGAGGTAATCCCCGTCGGTATCCCGGCTGTCGGGGTTGCTACCAATGGAGGCCTCAAAAGAATCCGAAAGCCCATCAGCGTCACTGTCCCACAACAAATCGTTCGGGTCCATTGCGAAAGGTATGGTATCCCCATCCGCATCGCGCAGCCTCGGGAAACTGGGCGTACTATCGCCCGCATCGTATTGCCCCCAGGCCAGGGCGTAGCCGTCGGCAAAAGCCTGAAGGGTATAAAACCCATCCAGGGTCGCAGGGAAAACATCGTATTTAAGCATACTTGCCAGGGAAAAGTGGTTGGTGTCGCGTTCTGTTCGAACGTAGCAAACACCTAAGGCACACTCCTGCATTGGAACTGCATACCCTTCGGAAATATAGGCAGTCAGTTGACGGTTGATGCCAGCAGCCTCGAGGGTAAAATTGGTGGGCCCAACCAGCCAGCCGTTGGTAACTGGCCCCCAGCCCAACCAATCATCAGTCATTTCCTTACGGTCAATGCCATCATGAAAATCGTCTTCACTGCTCTGCAGCAGGTATTCGAAAGTGGAACTACGCAAAGCGTCCAGGTCATACTGGTACCAATAAGCCTTGCCCACGTTTTCGGGCAAATCCACGAGGTCAATCGTATTACTGAGGCTCAAGCTAACTTTGACCTGGTTGCCCACAATCATCCCATCATTCGGGTTGACCAGGTCGGTTGCGTCCAGCTCGCCAAACTGCAGCCGGAAGGTCTCCCCATCTTCCAGTTCCCGATTTTGCAAATCTACCATTATGGTACCTGCATAGATGATCCAGGCAATCAGGGCTGAAACCAGACCTTCAATTCCTCCGCACAACCAGTCCCCCGCATCGTTATACGGGTCGGTGTCGCCTTCTTCTTCCTCGTCCCAACCAAACACAGCACACAGAGCGCCAATCAGCCCATCTATCAGGTAAATCACCGCCGAAATAATCGCTCCAACAATGGGTATGGCGTCAATCACAAACATGATCACCAACACAATCGTGTCAGCTACCGCCCGGGCAATCGAGTTGCCCAACTGGATATGGGTCATATCCGTCAATACCACCGAGAGAATCAGCACCCCCCAGGTAACGATAATCCCAATGATCAGACCAATGATGGCAACTTTGCGGGTGAAATTCTTGGCCCACTCCGCCGCGGTCTTAATCATGGTTTTGGTGGCCGCCAACCCCTTCACGACCGCATCGTGGATTGCTTTGAGCATTCCCTGGAGCAGCACCAGGATATTGAGCATCTCGAAAACATAGGTCGAGATGGTTAAGGCGCTGGTTTCCTTGGAGGCTGCAATAATGGTGAATATCAGCGATGCAGCTGCTACCCCGATCATCACCCCAATCCCAATTTTACTGAAGGTGCTCGTGTTGCCAAAGATATTCTTGGGGTTAAACGCATCCACCCATTCACCGACCACCCCCTTGAACCCGCTTGCCAGGCCATACAGGAAGGAATGCTTGGCATTGGTTACAACCACAGTTTTACCAATGGACAACACCCCGTTGAAATCTCTGAACGCCTTGAGGGCTTCGGTAATAAAGGTATCCACCATCCCACTAAGCGCCCAATAGGAAGGCAAAGATGAGCCCAATAGCTCCTCACCCAGTGCATAAAGGTCTTCATCCCGCCCCCCGCTTTCTTCTCCAATTTCCCAGGGTGCGTCCCAAGCCGGCACAGAACCTGCCATCACCAGGCTCGAAACTCCCATGTAATAAGCCATGTAAATGCTTCGGGCAATCAGCATCTGTCCCAGCACGGCATCTTCATCATCTTTGTACGGATTCACTTCGATGGGCAGGGCTGCAAAGCCTTCCTTATATTCCACTTCCAACTTATCCCAATAGGCTTGCATGGGATAAGCTTCCCAACCAATTTGCTGACCGTTCGATGCGTATTCGGTGTTGTACCAATAGGGAACCCAATTGATTGAGGCCAGGGTGGCTTGCTGGACAACATTCATATTAAGTTCAAGGGTGTTGCCCACTTTGCTCGTAGCAATTTCGAGGTTAACCGTGCGAAAAGTTTCCTCACGGGCATAAACCAGGCTTGGGGTAGCCGTATAGCGATAATCATTAAATACTTCACTTAAAATAGCACCGGTTTCGCGCATTGCAATCCAGGCCAGCTGGTCCTGGTGGTCAAAACTGAGGCCCTTGACCTGCAGAAGCTCTTTGGGGATCCCCCAACGGCTCTCATCACCATCGGGCACACTGCTGTCTGCATCAAAACGCTGCCACATGGTTGTGTTACCATTATTGCGGCTGTTCACAACCAGGTCGCGCTTTTCATCGCTGTGGCAAACCTGCTGCTCATCGTCATCAATATAATCGGGATTGTTGGTGTGGTCGTCATCCGCGCAGTCTCGCCCGGTCGTAAAAACAGCAGTTAGGCCGCGGGCCAGGTGCCACAGCGGGTCCTCGGCGGTTAAATCCTGGTCGGTTTCCGGATCTTCCCAAATAATCGCCACATCCAACCCGTGATCTTCTCGAACAGCCAGGCCTGTCAGGTACCAGGCTTCATTGTAGGTGTGTACGATCTGGGGAATATCCATGGTGCGGTGAGTGGCACACCAGCTTTCCCGTTCACTGGTATAAGTATCGTTATCCGCCTCGGCAGCTGGGGAAGGGGCAAAACCGGTTGTATCGCAGGCGTCTGTCAGGGTCTGCACGAGCCAGACCACCCGTAACAGCTGGTTATTCTGCCAACTGCCTTCAGCCGAAGGCCAATACAGTAAGCGTGTGGTAAATGCCACCCGGCCATCACCAACCGGGTCAGTGACCATGCTCAGCGGCGCATAAGCCAGCAGGTTGCCAGTTTGGTCTTTCTCCCTGACTGAAATCCCATAGGGCTGCAGGGGTTCTAGGTCGATCATGGCATCCTGGTAAGGCCCATTGACAATATTCCCCAGGGGAGCGCAGCGCAGGGTGCCCTGGCCGCTGATTGTAAACACATGCTCACCATTCGCCAGGTCTACCAGGCGAGGATATTCGGGGTACGCCAGGGTCAGGATGCTGCCATCCTGCACTTCAGCGCTGTAGAGGGCTTCCCCCTGGGCCGGGCAGCCACCCGCATACAGGTTAACCTGGTAGGTGCCTGGTGTCGCAAAATCAAACACCAGGCGGGTTTCAAGGTCATCCCCGGGCAGGGGTTGGTGAGTCATGGCAACGCTGGCCCATACACTTTGGTTGACCGGCACTGTGACCGTAATGGCCGGAAGGGTCAGCGGGAGGGGAAGCTGATCGCCGGTACTGGCAGGAAATTCAACTTCCAGCATCGGAATCAGGCGCATATCTCCGTAGCTCAATTGGGGCGTAACTGGCATCCCTGAATTGGCGATATCCGGGTTGTCGCTGGTGGCATAGGTTGTGTTTTTTCCTCGTTGAATTTGGCCTTCATAATCTCCGGAAGGCCAATCGAGAACATTCAGGGCATAGGTCAGGTGGAAGGGATCTTCCGGGCGCAGTTGGATATCTACCAGTGCCGGGTATCCTTGGGCAAGGTTGCTGATTTTTAAGGCCATCGGTGTGTTTTGATCGAAAGCGCTGGGGTTTTTGGTGTCAAACATCTGGCCATTTGCCCCCATGCTCCCACCGGGTGACATATCCACGCGGTCGGGCACCAGGTCATTATCATCATCGGTATCAAAGGGATCCGGCAGCAGGTCCCCGTCTGTATCACAATCCAGGGAGTAGGACTCGGGCAAAGCCACAATCTCCTGCAAAGCCGGGCACTCATAGCCATCAAATTGATAATCGTCGTTCGTGTCGGGATTATTCGGATTGAGATACCAGGTCTTGCCCCCATACCGGAAGCCCTGCACCTCCACCTGGTCATAAATTCCATCGCCATCTGTATCCATTCGCAAAGGATTGGTGCCCAACTGTAAAAACTCCAGGCCATCCGTCAGGCCATCGCCATCGGTATCCGCCAGGGTGGGGTTCGTACCCAATTCCTGTTCACGGACATCAGACAAACCATCCGCATCCGTGTCTGTCAGATCCTCATCGGCAACTTCTCGCACAGGGGGAACAATTCCCTTGACCAAGGACAATTCTTTTGGAGCAGCAGCGGGCAGAGCCAACGGGTCCTGGTGGGGATCCCAGGGAGTTCCCTCCAGCAAGGCATCAGCTTCCTCTCGGGCAGCGGTTTTCTGATCGTATACAGCCTGTTTTTCAGATTGGCGCAGATAAAACGCTGCAACCTGGTAGCTCTGCAGCAGCGGAGTGAGAACCATCGAGGCGATAATCGTCAAATTCAGGACTTTGATCAGCCATGGAGACCGCCAGAACCTCACCCCCAGCAGGGTGAAAGCCAGGCCACCAACCAGCAGCCAACCATAAGTAGACAGGGCATTGTGAATCCCAGCAATAATCCCTGCCGCCTCTTTTGGAAAATGATCCAATTTAGAGGATGGGTTGGGGGATTGGAACAAAAAGTCGGAAATGATGGTGGCTTCAACCCGTTCCCCGTTGGCCTGCTCAGGGTAGCTCATTTGGAGGCTCATGTGCAAAGGTAAACCTTGTTGATCCAGCCAGATTTCGCCCTGGCCAGTCATGTCACTGTAATAGCGCGAGGTATCCAAAGTCAGGTTGAGCGGCAGTTCACCAGTCTGGTGAAGATAAGTTTCGAGCTGGTCACGGATATAGAGGGCGAACGCCGGGCCATCCAGTTCGAATTGAAAGCGCTCAACACCCATCACAGCATCGAGCGCAGTCACATTTTTGATTCCTGCCAGGTAAACGAGAAAATCATTTCCAGGCGTAAACCCACCCGCTAAGTCTTCGCTCTCCACCCAGGCGCCCCCAACCTGACGCGAAAACCCTCTTTGGCCTTCAATGCGGATTTCAAATCCACTCTCCGGCAAAGCAATTGAGCCATCCCCACGCCACAGCGTCATTTCCATAACCTGGCTGGCAATGTTTACAAGCCCTTTAATGAATACCACCTCCTGGCGGCTGGTCCGGCCGTAATTGGCCAGGGTGGGCGCCGGGTAAGTGACCTGGGTGATGTCGCTGGAAAATTCGTAGTCTCCTGCCTCTTTGGCCCGTCGCCAGGCATTCTGAACTACCTGGTCGGGGGAGAGCAAATCAGGCGCGGCGCCGACTGTTTGGGCGGAAGGAATCAGGATAAAGATCGCCAGGCAGAAGAGCCAGGCCAGGGCAAGCTGCCAGAGACGGCGGAGGGCAGAGTTGGAGTTCGATTTTCTGTTCATGGGTACCTCTGAATCATTCAAACAAGTCCACAAGATGCTTGCATTGCCTGAACACAGAATGCGAAAATGAGGAAGATTTAAAAAATTTCCCCCAGGGAATCAAGCAAAATGAGGTTCATTTCATTCTTCCTTCTGGGAAGATGGCACGTCCGCCCAGTCTCTGGCCGCGATTTTTAAAAATTCATGCAGCGCCTCCAGACTGGGAAAAGCAAGGCGTTTGACCGGTTGGCCTTCTTCGGTTAAAAGGGTTTCTGAATCTCCACAGTTTTCCAACGAAGCGACCGGTGTGAATTGCCCCTGGCGTTGGATATACCAGACGCGCAAAATATAGGTTTGATGTTGGGGAGAATTTGGTATCATATAGATAGTATAAAAAATTAACGTGCGTTAATCGTGCGTTTAAGCCCTTTTCAGAAGTTTGTAGATACACGTTTCCGGAGCAGTGCTTTTGGGCTTTTTCTATATTACTTTGCTTGGCAGGTTTACTGCAGGCTGGACTGATCGAGACCCGCTGCCCCTCACACCTGCTCGTCCAGGGGCATTGTTAGCCTTTCTCGCACTGGAGGCTGATAAAGTTCATTCGCGCATTGAACTGGCAGAATGGTTTTGGCCTGAACAAGCCCAAGATCAAGCCCTGGCCAGCCTGCGCTTTACCCTGTCCAATTTGCGCCGGCTGTTTAATGATCGCCAGGCATCTCAACCCATTTTGGTGCTAACTCGTAAAGATGTCCAAATCAACCCCAAATTGCAGGTTGAAGTGGATGTAATTCAATTTGAAAAGATGGCTCAGGCTGCATTGGCGGCCCACACAACCTCATCCGAACATCAAGCAGGCATTCAGGCCAGGCTTATCGTCCTCAGGCAGGCCCTCGACCATTACCCCGGCGTGTTTATGCGCGATTTCAGTTTCGGCAGCCAGGCTGTTGAAAGTTGGGCCTTAAAAAAACGGGCAAGGCTGGGCGAGCTCCATAATCAGGTTCTCCAGGTTTTGGGCAGCACCCTGGAATCAGATGAGCAGTTCCTGGAAGCTGCCCATGTATACCAACAGGCATTGGAAAACAACCCTTGGGACGAGCATTTACACAGGCAGGTTATTCGCAGCTTTCAGGCCGGAGGCCAACCATCAGCCGCCCTGGCTCAATATGAGCAGTGCCGAAAACTACTTCGGGAACTGGGGGTGGAACCCGACTGGGAAACAAACCGGCTTTACCATCAAATTAAGGCGGCTCAATACACTGACGCCCGACCATACCCTGCCGTCCTGGTTGGGCGCAAAGATGAAATGGAATGGATGGCAGCCCACCTCAAACGAAGCCTTGTCTACCAGGGAGACGTACTTCTGATTGCTGGTGAATCCGGCAGTGGTAAAACCGCTTTGCTGCGCCAGTTTGCCCGGCAGGCGATGAGTTATCACCCGGATCTGTTGGTTGTCTCTGGGCAGTGCGATGCTTTTGCTGGCAAAGGCCAACCTTATCAACCCTTTTTTGAGTGCCTCCAGATGTTGAGCGGGGAATGGGAAAAATTATCCTGGAGCGAAAACCTGGATATGGACAGCAAGAAACGCTTAGCCCTGGCCTTACCTGATATTGCCCGGGTATTGGTTTCCACTGCACCAGAATTACTGTCCAATTTTGTTGGCAGAAAACAGCTTACAAGAAAACTGAAGACCCTGAGAACCGCAAATGCAAAGGAAGTCATTCCGGCGTTGCTCCCAGACATCCACCAGGCTGAGCGCCGCCTCACCACCCCGCTGATTTACGAACAATTAAAATCCTTTTTGATTTCTCTTTCCCAACAAACACCCCTTGTGCTGCTCTTGGACGATATGCACTGGGCAGACCCGGATAGCACCGCCCTGCTTTTTTACCTGGCTCGCCACTTGCAAAGCCAACGAATTCTTATTGTGATCACCTATCGCCCGGAAGAATTGGGCGAAGGACAGCTTCAACCCGCCCACCCCCTGGCAGCCTGCATACATGAACTGCAGCGCTACCGCCGAAACATCCACCTGGACCTGGATCAGGCAAACGAACAAAGGTTTGTTGCCGCCTGGTTAGCAGAAGCCCAGGAACTCCAGCCACACAACCTCAGCCCGGCGTTCCGCGCAGCCCTTGCCCGGCACACAGGTGGCAACCCATTATTTACCCTCGAAATCTTAGAAAGCCTGCGTACCCAGGTTGACCTGTCCCGTTCGAGTGATGGGGTCTGGCAAAGCCGCCCGGAGATCCGCTGGGACCACCTGCCAGAACGAGTCGAAGCAGCCATTGCCAGCCGGGTCCAGGCACTACCGGCCTCCTGGCACGAATGGCTATCCACGGCAAGTATCGAAGGCGCCAGTTTCACTGCCGAAGTAATTGCTGAAATCCACAACCTGGACCTGGAAACCGTACTGCAAACACTGAACGGCCCCCTGAGCATGGGCCGTGGGGCACAGCACATGGTTCAAGCCGAAGGGGTAGAATGGCTGGAGGTGGAACCGGGCCGGCACCGATCGCTTTCTCGCTACCGCTTTCGCCATACCGTTCTACAAACCTACCTTTACCAGGCCTTGAACCCTGTTGAAAATAGCAGGCGGCATGCTGCCGTTGCTTTAGCTCTGGAACGGTTGTATGCCAACTCCCCCGCACTTTCCCGTCGGGCTGGTGAATTGGCTCACCATTTTGAGATCAGCGGATTATTCGAAAAAGCGGCGACTTATTGTTTACAGGCAGGTCGCTACGCCATCAGCCTGGCTTCCAGTCAGAGTGCCATGGCGCATTACAACCGGGGTCTGGAACTGCTCGATAAACTACCTTTTACATCAAGCAGACGCAACTTGGAAATCAATCTGTACCTTGCTCTGGGCATGCCTTTTCTCGCGGCCAATGAATGGGGCAGTGCCGAACGCCGTCAATATATCCAAAAAGCCCTGGATTTACTGGAAGGGTATTCAGGCGAAAATGATCCCGAACTGCTTTCCGCCCTTTTTTCTCAAGCAGATTTCCTGATCAGCCAGGGCGAACTGGAACAGGCTGCCCGAATTGGCGAACAGATGCTCGACCTCGCGGCACCCGATAATCACCTGGGAAAGGCAATGGCCTACCGAATTTTGGGTTTCAGCCGCACCTTCCAGGGAGATTTTGTGGCTGGAAAGGATTATATCGAAGCAACGCTGCGCCTCCTGGCACAAGCCGGTCATGCACCCTCCTTTGCCCCAAATATGGAACCGCTTTGCCATGCAATCCTGGGCATGACACTTGCCTTTATCGGCTGCTCCGAACAGGCCTGGCAGCACACCCGGCGTGCAATCAACCAGGCTCGCCTCAATCATCAACTGGGCTCTTTGGGCGGCGTTCTGATTTTCGCGAGTGAAGTGGCCATCCTCCACTGCAACTGGCCGCTGCTAGCCCAATATGCCCTGGAGATGAAGACCCTTAAAGATGTCAGCGATCTGCGTTATTTTCAGGCTTATGTCCTGGCAGTTAATGGCTATGCTCAGGTAGTGCGGGCCGAGAGTACCCACCAGGAGGCCTGGGCTGGTCTAAAGCAAATCCAGCGCGGCCTGCAGCTGTGGCAAACAACCAGCACCCGAACAGGCCTTGGACAGTGGTCTGTCCGGCTTGCTGATAGCTACCTGCGCCTCGGGCAAATTGCAGATGGCCTGGCGGTTACAACCCGGGGGCTCCAACCTGAAAACCTGCGATTTGCCGGGATTGGGCTTTCCCAACTCTACTGCCTTCAGGGCAGGCTGCTGCTGGCCCAACAGCAGCCCAACCCCATCCAGGCAGAAGCCAGCTTTCAAAAAGCATTGGAAATTGCCCGGCAGCAGGGGGCTCACACCCTCGCCCTGCGCGCCGCCATCCAACTGGCCCGTTTGTGGGCCAACAGCCAGCCAGAGAAAGGCCAGCACCTTCTAGCTGAGGTTTGCGCAGGTTTCACTACCCCACCGGATTGCCCGGATTGGCACAAAGCGCAGACCATAATCGAGGCGTTGAGGGTTTGAAAAACGCAAAATCGCCGGCTTTCCCGGCGATTTCTAAAAACTCAGGTTTTAGCACCCATACCAACCATCCTGGTTGCATGGAGAAAAAACCTGTCTGAATCATATCAAGGAACGAGGGTTTCAAGATAACCAATCACAGCGGTCAAGAGGGCGGTTGAGGCCCCGCCAACAGGACTGCCAGGTGTGCGACCTTCTTCTGCCTGGCGGGTGGCGCGTGCCTCGGGAGACATCCCTTGCCCCTGCCCCTGTCCTTGCCCGGAGCCAGACCCACTCCCCAGCGGGATTCCATTGGCGCTGGCCCAATTCTGCAAGTCTGTCTGGGTCAACATCATCGCACTGATTGCAGCCAATTGTTCGTCGGACAACCCGTCCTCAATGCCCTGCAAAACCGCTGAAATTTCGGCTTCAGCGGCAGTTCCAGTTTTTTGGGAGTTGAGCAGCAGCTGCCAGAGCGGCAGCAGGGTTTTAGCCTGCGCTTGGGTAATGGCGTTGGGTGACCCTGCCAATTCGAGCGTACCTAAGGCAAGCTGATTGCGAACAGACAACGCTCCTTCATGGGTTGTATCTAATGCCGCACTCCGGTAGCTATCTCCTGGTGGAACCGAGGTTGGGCTGTCACTGCTGCAGCCGGTCAGGCCAAGCAGTAGTACGAGTATAATCAAAACAACAGTTTGCGATTTCATTTCATTCTCTCCTGTAAAAATTTGAATTATTCATGGCGCAAAGCCACAATCGGGTCAAGCCTGGCAGCCTGGGTCGCCGGGTAATAACCAAAGAACACACCCACTGCAGTAGCTGCGCCAAATGCCAATGGGATGGATAGGGGAACCAGCTCTGTTCGCATGGTCCCAAGTTCCGCAAACAGAGTTGAACCGCTAACCCCGGCAAGCACGCCCACCAAACCCCCAACCAGGCTCAAAATCACGGCCTCTACCAAAAATTGCATCATCACATCCACTGGACGGGCACCCAATGCCATGCGCAAGCCAATTTCACGCGTGCGCTCCGTCACAGATACCAGCATAATGTTCATAATGCCAATCCCCCCAACCACCAGAGAAATCCCTGCAACCCAGGCCAACAAATCCCGAAAGGCGGCGGTGGCGGCTTCCTGGGTAGCGATGATGTCCTGCTGGGTTTGTATGGTGAAATCTGGCTGCGATGCGTCCACATCGTGACGACTGGCCAGCAAAGCTGTGACCTGGGTCATCACACTGGTGATTTTTTCCTGGTTTTCTACCTTAATATAAATTGTGCGGACGGCATCCCCCCGCATCGAAATAGACCCAGACCCGCTGGGCATAAACTTATCTAACACCAGGTTCACCGGCAGATACACCCGCCCATCATAATCCACATCTGCCACCAAACCTTTGGGCGCCATCACCCCAAGCACCGTCAGGCGCATGGTACCAATCGTAATCGATTGCCCCAGCCCACTCTGCTCCCCAAATAAATCTTTGGCAAGGCCAGCACCCAGCACAACCAGCTTATTCTTGCGAGCATCTTCATCCGCACTGAAGTACCGTCCTTCCCCAACCGGATAATCGCGGACGGCAGGAAAATCGGCTGTGGTACCCACCAGGGCAATCCCCTCCAGGGTGATTCCATTCGCCTTCACGGTTTGACTCGCAGGGGATTGCTCAGCCGAAACACCCGTAATGCCTATCACCTGTTGGTCAATCGCGCTCGCATCCTCAAGCTTGAGGGTGCGCGATGCTCCTGGCACACCTCGAACCGGTGAAACAATCAGCAAATTTGCACCTAATGAATTAATTTGCTCTGCAATGGCCGCCTCTGCACCAGCGCTGACAGCGAGCATTACGATCACCGATGCCACACCAATAATCACCCCCAGGGTGGTTAGAAACGAACGCAGTTTGTTGAGCTTCAGGCCATCCCAGGCTACACGAATGATTTTCAAGAAACTCATATGCCTGCCTCCTGGATGTACGTTGTGGCAGCGGGATTTCGGTTTCCCATGCATGGGCTTTGCCGCCCATCCCCATTGGATATCACCCGCCCATCGCGCAAACAAATGATGCGCTGCGCCTGGGCTGCCACATTCTGTTCATGCGTCACCATAACAATGGTGGTTCCCTGGTTGTGGAGCTTGTGAAAAATATCCATGATTTCCAGGCTTGAATGCGAATCCAGGTTGCCCGTAGGCTCATCAGCCAGAATCAACGGCGGGTGGTTTACCAGGGAACGAGCAATCGCCACCCGCTGCTGCTGACCGCCAGAAAGCTGGTTGGGATGGTGGGCAAGCCGTTCACCCAACCCAACCGCTTCCAAGGCGGACAATGCCCGGCGGCGCTGCTCTTGTGCATCAAGCTTTTCATGCAGGTTATACAACATCGGAAGCAGCACATTCTCAAGGGCACTCAAGCGTGCCAGCAAGTTGAACGATTGGAAAACAAAACCGATCTTCTGGCTGCGCACTCGAGCCAATTCGTTTTTATCCAGGCCGCTGACATCCCGCCCATCCAGAAAATATTTGCCCGATGTAGGCCGGTCCAGGCAGCCGATGATGTTCATCAAAGTAGATTTGCCCGAGCCAGAGGGGCCCATCACAGCAACAAACTCCCCACGCTGCACCGTTGCATCCGCTCCGGCCAGGGCTTTGACAATCGCCTCACCCTCGCCATATACCTTGAACATATCCTTGATTTCAATCATTGCCGTATTCATATTGGCTTACCTGGTTTCCACAACGCCTGTGCTGACAATATCACCCGCCTTCAACCCGGCCAGAATTTCAGCATTGGCAAAATCGCTCAAACCCACTGAAACCGGCGTCAATCTCAAAGCGCCATCTTCTCCCACCACAAAGACGGCATAAGAACCCGGGGCAAGTTCACGAATCGCCTGCACAGGTACCAACACGGTCCCAAGCGCCTCACCGGCGATGATTTCGACCTCGGCCCCCATACCAGCATAAAGGGTCATCGAATCTGGTTCATCCAAATCCACCCAGGCAACAGCAGCCAGGGTACCCCCAATGTTCTGCAGGGTTGGCTCAATGACCCGGACCGAGCCCGACACACTTTCGTCGGGAAAAGCGTTGAAGGCCACCAAAACCCGCTGGCCAACCCGCAATGAAGCGAGGTCTACTTCGTCAACATACACCTTGACCGTCAGCTGGTCCAGTGTGGCAACTGTGGCAACCGGATTCACGCCGACCTGCTGGCCGGCAACCAGGTTAAAACTGGTCAGCGTACCCGAAAGTGGGGCCAGCAGCCGAGTTTTTTCAATCGCCAGCGTGGCGCTGCGGATAGATTGACAGGCCTGGTCCACCTTGTTCGGCAGGGGGGCATCGTATGTCAGTTCCCCATTCGCGTCGCAGGGAATACCCTGGGATAGAACCGCGGCATAAGCCCGGGACTCTTCCAATGTTACGCTGGCAAGCTCCAGTTTGGTCCGAGCCAGGGCAATCTCGGCTGCAGAAGGCGGAAAAACCCCGCGCTCGCTTTCACCGGTTGTAGGGTTGGTAAAGGGTCTGGTAAAGATGGCAGGCAGGTATAACGTTGAATAGTCCAGCAATGCCTGGGCTAGGGTGGCCTCTGCAAGTTCAATCGCAGACCTGGCTTCAGCCTGTGCAGCTGCCCCCGATGCGCTCGCCAGCGCTTGCTGGGCATTCGCAAGGTTTTGCTCAGCCTGCCAGACCGCCGGACTGATCAGGGTTTGCAGTTCACCCTGCGCCTTTTCGTAAGCCACCTCGGCACTGAGTTCTGCCAATTCTGCCTGCAGCAATGCAGCCGGTGAAAAAAGGTCTTGCAGGGTTTGTTGGCTTTGGGTTAACTGCAGCAGTGCGTTGGTATCATCCAAACGGGCCAAAAGCTGCCCAGCTTCAACCCGATCCCCAGCCGCTGCCAGAACTTCTGCAACCACTCCGGATGAGGAAAAAGCAGCACTGCCCTGCCCCTGTGGAACCAGTTCACCTACCCCAAAAATTGATATCACCAGATCCCCAGTCCGAGCCCGGGCAGTTTGAAAACTCGGTTCCGGCGGGGTTTGGGCTGGTAAATAAACGGTCGTGTAATAGGAATATGCGGCTGCAGCAGCAACCAGAACAACGATCAGAACGATAAACCAGGAACCGGCTTTTTTCATCGCGATTTTCTCCTCATGTTTGTTTATTCAGGATAATCGCTCCCTGTGAATAAATTGCACAGGAGTTGTGAAGATGTGGTGAAGAAGTGGACCCAAAAAACTTGGGACAATGCTGCCCATCAAGCCCACGAGTTAATTTTCTAATAGACCTCGAATTTTGGGACAAGATGATCACGAAAACCATACGCGACCTCATCCCAATATTGGGGTTATAACTCTCACAGGTATTCCAACCCATTCAGGAACAACTTAATATAAGGAGCCAAACCATGCAAGAGAGTATTCTTTCATCCGTTATCCTTCCCCTTGCGATTGTCATCATCATGGTTGCGCTGGGCATGACCCTGGGCGTGGCAGATTTCAAACGCGTTTTCACCCAGCCCAGGCAGGTGTTGGTTGGGCTCCTTTGCCAAATTATTTTGCTGCCTGTGCTCGGGTTTGCCGTTGCCAGCGGGTTCTCGCTGGCACCCATTTATGCCATCAGCATCATCTTGCTGGCGGCATCTCCTGGGGGGGCAACTTCTAACCTGATTGTCCATGCTGCAGATGGAGACCGGGCGCTTTCCGTTACCCTGACCGCAATTTCAAACATGCTCGCCTGGCTGACCATTCCCTTTTTGCTGGGAATTGCCTACCCCTTCTACGGCAGCGGTGAACTGGACATCACTTTCCCGGTTGCCGATACGATGATCCAGGTGGCTGTACTCACGGTGATTCCTGTGCTGGTGGGCATGGGTATTCGCCGGTGGAAAACTGAATTTGCCGAAAAAAGCAAACGCTTCAGCCGGATTTTCGCAACCCTTTTTCTGTTCCTGGTCATTTTTGCTTTGATGGTCCAAAACTGGGAAACCATTGTGCGCGACGGGCCTCGCTTTGCCCCAGCCTTTATCACCCTGAACCTGGCCGCCCTGGCCATTGGGTTTTACGTGGCCAAGCTGGCGGGCATCAACCGGGTGCAGTCTACCACCATTTCCATTGAAATGGGTCTGCAGAACTCGACGGTGGCGATCACCGTCGCCATGACCATCCTGGGCAGCAGCGAAATGGCCGTGATTCCCGGCCTGTATGCCATCTGGATGCTGATGTCTGGTTTTGCTTTTGCTTTTTGGATTGCCCGGCGCAACCCGGCCGAATCCCTGCAAGGCGCACCTGCGTAGGGCTTACAACTACAGCGATTCTTTGGGCGCTGCCTTTGAAGTGTAGAACAAGAAAAAGAATAAGGCAGCGCCCAGGATAAACAACCCGATCCCTAGCGGCAGCAAGCCAGAAGCCGGACTGACCTCAGTTGAAGGCTCAACTACCGCCTGCCCGGTGACTACCGCCGATAAAGGGGTTTGCGATTGCTGCTCAAGAGGGGTTGCCGTGAAAGTGGGGGTGCGTGAGGGCGTAGATGTTGGGGTCACCGGCACCAGGGTTGAGGTCGCGGTTGGCGTGGGAACGGGGGGCGTCACTTCCAATAATAGGGTCTGGTCTGGGCGGATGATGCTGGACATGGTCAGGCCATTCCAGCGCAGCAAATCGGCCAGTGGGATGCCGTAGTACCCCGCAATCCAGGTCAGGGTTTCACCCGTGCCAACGGTGTGATAATAACGCCCGTCTGCTGCGGGTGTCAGCCGCTCCACCGGTGTCAGCGGGCGCGGGGTGGCGCTGGGTGTGATATCGCCGGGGTAAATTAACAGTTCCTGTCCAATCCGGAGCACACTATCCGACTGGATGCCGTTCAGGGCCAGGATGGTTTGCAGGGGAACCTTGTATGCCTCGGAAATTGTGGTCAGGTTGTGATAGGGTTCAACTACATGGATAATCCGGCCATCGGCAGCCGGGGTGCTGGGAACCACCATCCCGACCGGGGTTGGGGTGGCATACCCGGCAGTGTTTTCTCCTGGGATCAACAATTTTTGCCCCACAGCAAGGCCCTGTTCACGGGAAAGGTTGTTCCAATACTCCAGGTCTTTGATCGTTGTGCGGTAAGCGATGGCGATAGACCAGAACGATTGGCCGGGCTGGACGATATGATAGGTGTTGCCATCTGCATCCGGGGTGGCCGTTTTTACCGGGACAATCACCTGAGAAACCGGCAGGGGTGCAGGTGTGCCAGCTGGCGCTGAAGGGGCGCTCGAACCGCCTGGCTCCGCAGGGGGATTGGCCACATTTTTGTATTCCCCGCAGGAATTGACATCCGTATACGCCGCCTGAAGCACGTAATAAATGGTGCCATCGGACGCGGTGGCAATCCCCGCACCCACGTGGCAGTACGCCGGGATAATGGCCGGGAGCATGTGGTCATAATCTGACCAGTAGTACATAATTTCGTCCAGGCCAATCGTTTTACCCGCTGCAAAGTTTTCCGTCGCCCAAACCGTCGCCCCACCGCCATATCCGGCCGCCTGGATGCGCCCGCGCACATTGCCAATGTGCCAGGAGAGTTTGCTGGCGGCCATGATTTCAGCGGTATTTTGGGAAACCGCCATCACAATCGGGTCCACAATCAACGCAGGCAGGCCGTACCCCACCCGAAGGGCGTTCATGGCGTTTATCAGGTCGTAAGCGGTCACCCCGGATTGTGCCGGGACGGGGGCGGGTGCAGCTTTCCCCCAGGGGATGTTGGCAAAACCAAGCAGAAAAGCAATGAGCAAAAGAAGTGCAGCCGAAGTTCTTTTCATAGCTGCATTATAGTCCAGGCGGATTGGAGGTGGCTTAAAATTCTGTCAGATTTCCCCCTTTTAAACTTCTCTAGGCGCTTCCCATTGGCGGATTTGATGTAAAATCCAGTGAAACTCAACACACCCTACCCCCAGGAGGAACCTCAATGGAAGACCAGCCCTTATGCGTGATCATGACCGCCACAGCCACCCTGGAAGATGCCCAAAAAATCGCCCAGGTTTTGGTTAACCAAAACCTTGCGGCGTGTGTCCAGCGCCTACCCATTACCAGCCATTACACCTGGCAGGGACAAATCCATGAAGAAACCGAATATCTCCTGCTCATCAAAACCCGGCCGTTTCTTTACCCCGAAGTGAAGCAGACCATTCTCCAAAACCACCCCTACCAGGTGCCCGAAATCATCCAACTTCCCATAACCCAGGGCCTCCCCGCCTACCTGGCCTGGGCGCAGACAAGCACAAAAACCGGTTGAAGGGAGGGTAACCGGGGTTTCAAAACAAGCCCCGCATTGCATCTCCCATGTAGTCCCGACTTTCGTCGTGCCTTCCCTTATGTAGCCCCCCGTACCTGAATGCCAATCCATTCACCCGCCCGCCACACCTCTAACCTGACAGGTTTTCTTCGCCTTCCTCAATTTTCGCCCCTCCATCCGCCTGAATACGGATATCATATATATACGGATATCATATATAATAGAAGTAAGCCTCTGCACGCAGGGGCCAATTGCCCCCGCCATCCAAGGAAATCCGATGAAAACCCAATTTCGTTATTACCAACCCGAAAGCGACTACCAGCGTGTCAGCCAGTTCCTGATTGCCCACCACCAGCCCGGCAACCTGGACGGCAACTGGCTGGAACCCGCCTGGGAATACATGCACTTTCACCCAGGGCTGGACAGCACCGCCCTGGGGAAAATCGGCATCTGGGAAGCCGCCGGGGAGCTGGTTGCGGTGTGTCACTATGAAGGCCGGCTGGGAGAGGCGTTTTTTCAATTTCACCCCGATTACCGTCACCTGCATGGCGAGATGCTCGCCTTTGCAGAAGAAAACCTGGCTGGCATTTCCCAAAGGAATGAACGACCCTACCTGGTGGCCTACATCCCCGATTTCGATCTCCCGTTTGCTAACCTGGTTAGAGAGAAGGGCTATACCCTGGACCCAGAATCCCAACGGCCCATCTCGCGGCTGGAGATTCCCAGGCCCTTCCCACCGGTCGTGCTGCCCCAGGGGTTCCGCCTGACAAGCCTGGCCGAAGAGTGCGACTGGGTAAAGGTTCACAAGGTCATGTGGCGCGGCTTTGACCATGGGGATGATGTGCCCATGAACCAAGAAGAGTTCGAAAGCAGGCGGTACATGTTTGACACGCCCAAAGCCCGGCGAGCGCTTAAGATTGCCGCTGTCGCACCCGATGGGGAATTTGCCTCCTTCTGCGGCATGTTCCTCGAAGAAACCGGCAAGTTCGCTTATCTGGAACCCATGGCTACCGACCCGGCTTACCGCGGGCTGGGGTTGGGCAAAGCGGCCGCGCTGGAAGGCATTCGCCGCTGTGGGGAAGCAGGCGCTGAAATTGCTTATGTTGGGTCTGATCAAATCTTCTATCAAAAACTGGGGTTCAAGTTAGCCTATACCGCCCAGGCCTGGATCAAGCGGTGGTAAAAAAGGAGCAGCCATGTTTCGCAGTAAAACCGATCGAGAATACCATCCCCTCTTGCCCGGCGTGGGCATCAAAACCCGGGTCGTCGGCGAGCGCACCCTCCTGGCCGAAATTTTTCTCCAAAAAGGCTGCGGCCTGCCCCGCCATTCCCATCCCCACGAGCAAACCGGCTATATGATCTCCGGCCACTTCCGGCTGGTGATTGGTGACCAGGCCTACGACACCCACCCTGGCGACAGCTGGTCCATCCCGGGAGGCACTGAACACGAAGTTGAAGTCCTGGAAGACACCGTGGTCATTGAGGTGTTTTCGCCGGTACGGGAAGATTACCTGCCTTACCGCGATTAAATGACTGCAAAACCCAAATTTGCCGCCCACTTTTCCGGTCCAGCCCTTATGTTTGCACTACCGGGGCTTCGAGAGCTGTAACCACACACCCGCAGCCCCTCCAAGCAAATTTTGAACATGATGAGAAAAACCCTTGACAGAGATTAAATCTCTGTTAAAATAACTTCAATAGATTGAGAGCGCTCCCAAAGAACACCTGTTTTTCAGGGTTTCTTGCTCAATGCGAATTAATTTGAAATCGCACAAACCAATGCCCGAAAGAGCGCTCCCATCAAGGATCAGGTTGTGAAAACGAGAGAAGCACTCACACTTGAAAAAATTGGTAAACTGGCTGGGGTATCCCGGTCCACGGTCTCCCGTGTGATCAATAACAACCCGAACGTCAAGGACGAAGTCCGTTCTCATGTGCTCTCAGTCATCAAAGAAACCGGGTTCCAGCCCAACCAGGCAGCCCGTTCGTTAGCTTCGCAGCGCACTGGCATCATTGGTCTGGTCATCCCGCGCAGCGTAGCCACATTCTTCTCCGATCCCTACTTTGCCCGTCTCACTCAGGGTATTGCCCAGGCTTGCAACGAACAAAACTACACCCTGTCCCTATTCTTGTTCCATACCGAAGACGATGAAAAAAAACTAACCCAGCGAATCAGCCAAAGCGGCTTTTTGGATGGCGTCATCGTCCAGGCCACCACGGACATTGACCCGATTATCCCTCAAATGAAACAGGGGCAAATCCCATTCCTCGTCCTGGGACGCCTGGTTCATATGGACGAATCCTTAAATTACATGGATGTGGACAACCAATCCGGCTCTTATTCTGCGGTCAGTCATCTGGCCCGCTTGGGCTACCGCAGGATTTTCCACCTGGCTGGCCCCCACGACAACCGCCCAGGTACCGACCGGAAAATTGGCTACGAGAAAGCCATGCAAGACCGCAAACTGCCCTTCAAAGCAGAATGGGTAGTAGAAGGCGATTTCACAGAAGAAGGCGGTTACTATGCAACCCGGCGAATGTTAGCCCACCAGCCCGAAGCCATTTTTTGCGCTTCAGACACCATGGCCCTGGGCGCTATTCGCGCCATTCGGGAAGCCAATCTCGCAATTCCAGAGGACATTGCCATCATGGGGTATGATGACCTGCCACCGGCCCGGTATGCCAACCCACCCCTTTCTACCATTCGCCAGCCGATCTTACGTTTTGGTATCAAAGCAGTGGAAACCCTGATCGACCTGATCGAAAAGGGAACCGAGCCTCCCCGGCGGCTTTTATTTGAGACCGAATTAATCATTCGGGAATCATGTGGAGCAAACCGCCGGTGAAAGATACATTTTTTACCCAAAATATGGGAGCGCTCTCATTCTCTGACCTGGGCGTCTTCAGCGTTCTCCCAAGTTTTCAACCCGAAGGAGGTGAACTTATTCAAATCGTTTTTTCTGCAAATCACACTCTGAATGTTCAATATCTTTTAGATTAAATTAAATTGGAGGAACCCTAAAAATGAGCAAGAAATTTTCCTTTATGATGGTTTTGCTGGTCGCCTTGGCGCTGGTGCTTTCCGCCTGCAGCCCGAGCAGCACTACCGAAGAACCTGCCCCCACCCAGGCCGCTGCCGAACCCACTCAGGCTCCAGCCCCAACCCAACCCCCGGCGGCTGCTGAACCCATCACCATTCGCTGGTTTGTTGGCCTTGGCGCCGGCTCCGACGCTCCCACCTTGGCTGGCCAACAGGCTGTGGTTGAGAAATTCAACGCCACCCACGACAATATCGAACTCGTTCTCGAAATTGTGGACAACAATGTGGCTTACGACACCCTCGCCACCCAGATTGCTGCTGGCAACGCCCCCGACATCGTGGGTCCGGTAGGCATTCGCGGTCGCGACAGCTTCAAGGGCGCCTGGCTCGACCTGCAGCCCCTGATTGACGCCACCAACTACGACCTGAGCGACTTCGACCCTGCCCTGGTAGACTTCTACAAGGTTACCGAAGAGGGTCAGCTTGGTATCCCGTTTGCCATCTTCCCCTCGTTCATCATCTACAACAAAGACCTGTTTGACGAAGGCGGCTTGCCCTACCCGCCAGCGGAATACGGAATGCCTTATGTGGATGAAAATGGCGTTACCAAAGAATGGAACATGGACACCCTGCGCGAAATTTCCATGAAACTGACCGTGGACGCCAATGGCAACGATGCCACCATGGATGAATTTGACCCCGAACAAATTGTGCAGTTTGGTTTCATGAACCAATGGACTGACCCGCGCGGTATCGGCACCTTCTTTGGCCCGGGCAACCTGGTGAACGCCGAAGGCAAAGCCGAAATCCCCGCCAATTGGGAAACCGCCTGGCGCTGGACCTACGATGGCTGGTGGAAAGACTGGTTCATCCCCAATGGCCCTTACGGCGGCGCTGACTTCCTGCAAGGCCCCGGCGGCCCGTTCTCTGGTGGTAACCTGGCGATGATCCACATGCACATGTGGTACGTAGCTCCCTGGGCCCTTGGCGGCGTCCCCTTCCAATTCGATTTTGCTGCCACCCCGTCCTACAATGGCGTGGTAACCTCAAAGATGCATGCCGACACCTTCGGCATTCTGAAAGCCAGCAAGAACCCCGAGGCGGCTTTTGAAGTCCTCACCTACATGTTGAGCCCCGAAGTTTCCTTTGAACTGCTTAACATCTACGGCGGTATGCCGGCTCGGCTCTCCATGCAGGGCGACTACTTTACTACCTTCTCTGCCAACAACTTCCCCGGCATGGATCTGAACTGGGACATCGTAGTAGCCAGCATGGCCTATGCTGACAACCCCAATCATGAAAGCTGGATGCCCAGTTTCCAGGAAACCACCGACCGCTACAACGAATTCTGGAACAAACTGGCCAACACCCCCGATCTCGACTTTGATGCAGAACTGGCGCTTCTGGTTGCCGACCTGCAGAAAATCTTTGATGCTGCGAAATAGCGTTTGAGCGTTTGGACAACTCCAGCCTGGCTTTACCGCCAGGCTGGAGTCCTTTCCCACACAGGAGGCACACCATGGGTATGATGGAAATTCAGGAACTTACACAGGCGAAAAAGTCCAAAACCAGGACAAAAATGACGCTCCGGGAAAAAAGGGAAGCCCGTTGGGGTTTGTTGTTCCTCAGCCCTTGGGTCATTGGTTTTCTGGCTTTTTATTTCCTGCCAATGATTGCATCTTTCGTTTTTTCCCTTTACGACTTCAATCCGGCCGTTCCAGACCAAGCATCCTTCATCGGGTTTGAAAACTGGCGCCGGGCGCTGGTTGAAGATACGGAAGTGCGCGACTCCTTTGTGCGCACCCTGCACTTTGCGGCAATCTCCCTGCCCATCGGGCTTGGTTTCGCGCTGTTTTTAGCCATTTTGATGAACTCCAAGCATGTCCTCGGTAAAAATGTCTACCGCACCCTTTTCTACATGCCCACGATGATCCCACTGGTGGCAACGGTGTTGGTTTGGAACGGGGTTCTCAACGAACAAACCGGCTGGATCAACATCATCATCGAGCGATTAACCGGCATTGAAGCCACCGGCACCAACGGCATCCGCTGGTTGGCCAACCCGGAACTGGTGTATTACGCCTATACCATGTTCGGCCTTTGGGGGGTTGGCAACGCCATGATCATTTTCCTGGCAGGCTTGCAAGGCGTCCCCACGGAACTCTACGAAGCTGCGGAAATTGATGGGGCCACCTGGCTGCACAAATTATTTTTTATCACCATCCCTCTGATCACGCCGGTCATCTTCTACCAGCTGGTTCTGGGCGTCATTGGCTCCCTGCAGTATTTCCTGGCGCCATTTGTGCTGAACGGCGGCACGGGTTTTCCTGAAGGAAAAACCCGCTTCTACATGGTGTATTTCTATAAGCAGTCGTTTTCATTCTTCAACATGGGTTATGGGGCTACCCTGGCCTGGTTGATGTTTATTGTTGCCCTGATTTTCACAGTCGTCTTGTTCGGTACAGCCCGGTATTGGGTCTACTATGCGTCGGAGGAAATCTAATGAATACCAACCAGCCATCCCCCGCTAAACCTACTAAAGTGAACACATCCAAACGGGCCCGAGAATATACTCAGACCATTGGTCTTACTGGCCTGGCCCTGGCAATCCTGTTTCTTTTCCTGGTCCCAATGATTTATGGGATTGTCACAGCCCTGAAAACAGACAGCCAGTTCTCCAAAATTGGCGCACCCTGGTGGCCTGCCAGTGAAGCCCAATTTATTTATGAAGGAAAGCCTTATGATCTCTACTATGTAGAGATTGACGGCGAAATGAGAAGCCTGGCACTGTACGTTAAAGGTCGTACCGTTTCAGAGTTTGTGGATCCGGATAACCCAGAAGCCGGCCCCTTCGAATGGGAAGGCCAGTGGCGCCAGCTCGAACGATCCTGGGAATCTGACCCGCAGTGGGAAAACTTTGCAAAAGCCTGGGATACCATCAATTTCCCCCTGCTGTTGAAAAACACTTTTGTTTATGCCGCTATCACCACTTTTGGCGCAGTAATGTCGGCATCGTTGGTGGCATTCGGTTTTTCTCGCTTCCGCATTCCCTATAAAAACATCCTCTTCATGTTGATGCTGTCAACGGTCATTTTACCTGGGGCAGTTACCTTGATTCCCACCTACTTTGTCTTTTTGCAACTAGGCTGGGTCGGCACCTGGCTGCCTCTGATTGTGCCTGCCTTTTTCTCCTGGGGCACCAATGTATTCTTGCTGCGCCAGTTCTTCCTCTCCATCCCTAAAGAGTTGGATGAAGCAGCCATGATTGACGGTGCTGGACCGCTGCGCATTTTTGCCTCCATCATCCTGCCCCAATCGGTTCCCGCGCTGACCGCAGTGGCCCTTTTCCACTTTTTCTACGCCTGGAACGACTTCTTTGGCCCGTTGATTTACCTGGCAGGCAACCCGGATAAATTCCCAATTACCGTTGGCCTTACTGCGTTTAACAACCTTTTTTCCCAATCCACGAACCTGATTCAGGCCGCTTCTTTAGTCTCGGCGGTGCTTCCAGTGGTCATCTTCTTCCTGGCGCAAAGAATCTTCATGCAGGGCGTGGTGATCACCGGCGTGGAAAAATAAGGCAAGCCCGAGCGGTTTGGCCAAAAAGGCTGGCATATGAATGATTTACCCAGGAAATTCATCCGCTCAGCCCTTTGGGTGGTTGGGCTTGCTCTGGCAGCAGTTGGAATAGTTAGCGCCTGCGCCCCAGAGAACCATGAGATTGTTGAGGTTACTCCTCAACCAGGCGCTTTGTTTGTCAACACCCTAAAACCCCTGGGGAAAATAAATCCGTTTGTCTACGGCGCCAATCACGGCCCCTGGGCTTTTGTGAACCTGGATCTGTGGGACGAAGCCACAGATTCAGGGATCACCTTTTTGCGCTTTCCAGGGGGCAATTGGGGGGATCAAAACGATCTGCGCCCGGAACACATTAACGGCTTCCTGGACCTTGCCCGGATGATTGGCGCCGAACCGCAGATTTCCGTGCGCCTGCGTGGGGGAACCCCCGAACAGGCCGCCGAGCTGGTGCGCTACGCCAACATTGAAAAAGGGTACAACATCCGCTATTGGAGCATTGGCAACGAACCCATCCTTTATGTTGGCCGGGAAAACTATGAAGATTTTGACAGCGAACGTTTCAACCGGGAATGGCGGGCAATTGCCGAAGCCATGCTGGCTGTAGACCCCAACATCCTCCTGCTTGGACCCGAAATCACCCAATACACCGGCGCACCCCTGCCCGACCGCAACGGGGTGGATTGGATGCGCGCTTTTTTTGAGGCCAACGGTGATCTGGTTTCCATCGCCTCCATCCACCGCTACCCGTTCCCAAAATCCATGACCTCTGGCCTGGCCTCAATTCCAGACATGCGCGCCAACCCTGCCGAATGGGAAAGGATCATCCCCGCTTTGCGCGCTTTGATTTTAGAGACGACCGGGCGGGAGCTGCCCATTGCAGTTACCGAGGTGAACTCTCACTGGTCTAACACCGGGGGTGGAGAAACCAGCCCAGACTCCTTTTACAACGCCATCTGGTGGGCGGATGTTCTGGGGCGGTTGATTAAGCAACGAGTGGAGATTGTTGCCTATTTCTCATTGCAGAGCAACGACTCCATTGGCGGGTACGGCATTTTGGGCCGCAGGGATGTACGGCCTACCTATTATGTCTACCAATTGTACAAACAGTTGGGCCAGACCCTGCTGGAAAGCAGTTCGGGTATTCCAGATGTCTCGATCCTGGCGGCCCACAAAGCCGATGGCTCGCTCACGCTCATGGTCATCAACCTGGGCGACAATCCGGTTTCAACACCGGTGCAAATCCATGGATTCGACCTGCCTGCCACGGCGCAAGCCTGGCGTTTTGACCAGGAACATAACGCAGAACTGCTGGATCCACAAACATTTGAACCGGGCGTGCCAATCTCCCTTCCTGGACAATCCATCACCCTGTACCGGATTCCATAATTTACCAGGCAACCCCTGGGTTGCCCGCAAAGGACAAAGCATGCCATTGATATCTAAAACCAAAAAATTGATTCTCACCCTGGCCGCACCCTTAATCTTTCTGGCGCTGCTGGGGGGGTGTTCGGGCAATGCGACCCCAACACAAAACGAAACGGCTTCTCCAACCATGGCAAGCCAATCACCCAGCGAGCCTACCGCTGTACCAGCGACAGAAACCACCCTGGCCACTTCGGGAATCCCTAACGAAAACTACTATGCCCCATTTCCGGTGAACATCACAATTAATGGAAAATTTGAAGACTGGCAGGATGTCCCCCTGGTCACCCTGCCTGCCAATGCAGACCAGATTACCGGTTCGACCTATGTGCGCTTTGGCGCGGCCGCCGACGACAAATACCTGTTTTTTGTCGGTTTCGTCACAGATCCTAACATCATCTCTGGCAAACACGGCACCGATTACTGGAACGAAGATTCGCTGGAGTTTTACCTGAATGCAAGCGGCAACTTAAAAGCAACCGCTTACCAACCCGGCATTGCTCAAATTACCATCCCGCCGTTGAACATCGGCGCTTCGGTTTTCGATATTGTGCTGGGGGGTGTAAACAACCCCTCTACTGATGCAATCGTGCAAGTGGCAGCGATTGAAGGTGGATACGCCGTTGAAGTGGCTGTGCCCCTAAACAACCCGGATGTCTGGCAAATTGAGGTTTTCCACGGAAGTGTTATTGGCTTTCAGGTTCACCTCAACGGGGCTTCTGAAAATGACCGGGACCAAAAATATATCTGGTCGAAATATGACACCGCCGACTCCTCCTATTTCGACCCTCGGGTGTTTGGGGAGTTAATCTTTTTCGAAATCGGGCAAACCAGCCCGCTGCGTATTGAACCTGCGGCGCTCCCGGGTCCAGCCCTGATCGAAGTCCCGGCAGACGCTCGTTTCAAAGACCCAACCCTTTCTGCAGAAGAACGGGCAGCGGATCTGCTGCAGTACATGACCCTGGAAGAAAAAATTGGCCAGATGACCCTGGTTGAAAAGGACAGTATCAAAAATGAGGATATCGCCGGCATGTACATCGGCGGCTTGCTCAGCGGTGGCGGCGGCGCACCGAGCCGCAACAACCCGGCAGCCTGGGCCGGGATGGTGAATAAATTCCAGGAGCTGGCTCTCGAGTCCCACCTGGGTATTCCCATTATCTACGGTGTAGATGCTGTTCACGGGCACAGCAATGTGCGCGAGGCGGTCATTTTCCCACATAATATCGGCCTGGGTGCGGCAGCAGACCCGGAACTTATGGAAGCCATCGGTCAAATTACGGCCCTTGAAATGGCCGCTACTGGCATTTATTGGAACTACGCCCCGGCAGTCTCAGTACCCCAGGATGTACGCTGGGGTCGCACCTACGAAGGCTACAGTGAAGACCCGAACCTGGTAAGCCTGCTGGCTACTGCATATCTCCGCGGGCTGCAGGGAACAGACCTTGCGGCACCGAACACCGTTCTTGCCACACCCAAACACTACCTGGGCGACGGGGGGGCGGTTTGGGGTACATCAACAACCGGCAGTTACAAAATAGACCAGGGCGTCACCGACGTAGACGAGGCCACCCTGCGCAGCCTGCACCTCCCCCCGTACATCGCCGCCATTGAGGCCGGCGCCAGAAGCATCATGATTTCTTACTCCAGCTGGGGCGGAATCAAAATGCACGGGCAGGCGTACCTGATTAACGATGTCCTCAAAGGGGAATTAGGATTTAGCGGCTTCGTGGTATCCGACTGGGGCGGCATGGACCAGATCAGTTCTAATTACTACGAATCCATCGTCACCGGCATCAACGCCGGGATTGACATGAACATGGTACCTTATGAGTACATTCGTTTCATCAACACCATGCTCGAAGCGGTCAAAAAAGGCGACATTTCGCAGGAGCGGATTGACGATGCCGTTTTGCGCATCCTGACCGTGAAATTTGAAATGGGACTATTTGAACGCCCCTTCTCAAACCCCGAATACCTGGAACTGGTTGGCTCCGAAGCTCACCGGGCAGTGGCCCGCCAGGCAGTTCAAAAATCGCTGGTGCTGCTCAAAAACACCGATGACCTCCTGCCGCTCAATAAAGATATCCAAAGCCTGTTCGTAGGCGGACACGCAGCCGACGACATCGGCATTCAATCCGGCGGCTGGACAATCGAATGGCAGGGCAAAGAAGGGGCAATTACCCCAGGAACCACCATTCTGGACGGTCTTACCGCCAGCTTACCCGGTATAACCATTGAATTCAATGAGAAAGGCGTCTTCAACGGTGACCCCACGGCTGATGGTGCCTACTGCCTGGCAGTGGTTGGAGAAACACCGTATGCCGAAGGCGTGGGGGACAGCAGCCTACCCGTTCTGCCCCCAAGAGAAATAAACACCCTGGTAGAGATGGAAAAAGCCTGTGCCAGCCTGGTGGTGGTCATCATTTCCGGCAGGCCGGTAGACATTGCCCCTTATATTGAACGCTGGGATGCCGTGGCAGCCGCCTTCCTTCCAGGCACAGAAGGCCAGGGTGTGGTGGATGTCCTCTTTGGGGATGTGCCTTTCACCGGAAAGCTGCCCATCAACTGGTTCAGTTCAGCAGACGATATTGTTCAAAAAACTGCACCCTTGTTCCCAATTGGATACGGGTTAGAAAGTAAATAAGGAGAAACGATCGCATGAGACGCATTATCAATTGGTTGGTCATGGCCAGCTTATTATCTCTGATTGCCATGGCTTGCTCACCCGCAACACCTGAACCCCAGCCCACACCCCCCCCCCCCCCCCCCCCAACCCCGGAGTGGGCAAAAGAAGGTTGGGAACTGGTGTGGCAAGATGAATTTATGAACCCAGAAATCAACCTTGAAAACTGGGTCTTCGATCTGGGCGGCGGGGGTTGGGGAAATAACGAACTGCAGTTATACACCTCTCGGCCTGAAAACGCTCGTATCGAAAATGGCATCCTGGTCATCGAAGCCCGCGAGGGCGATTACGCCGCGGCAACATACACGTCCGCAAGGCTGAAAACCGAGGGACTGCAAACCTTTACCTACGGCCGGATTGAAGCCCGGATGAAACTGCCCTACGGCCCGGGAATCTGGCCAGCTTTTTGGATGCTAGGTGAAGACACCCCCACCATAGGCTGGCCTGACTCGGGTGAAATTGACATCATGGAACACATTGGGCGCAATCCATACCATGTTTATGGCACCATTCACGGCCCGGGCTATTCCGGCGGGTCGGGAATTGGCGGCTCCTACATCCTGCCAGACACCCCCGTCTCGGAAGACTTCCATGTGTTCGCAGTAGAGTGGGAACCGGATACCATCCGTTGGTATATTGACGATATAAATTACTTCACAGTAACCAGCAGCGAAGTCCCCGGCCAGTGGGTGTATGACCACCCCTTCTTCATCATCCTCAACCTGGCTGTGGGTGGCAATTGGCCTGGTTCACCGAATTCAACCACCGTTTTCCCCCAACAGTTCTTAGTGGATTATGTCCGGGTCTACCGCTCACTGAACCCTTCCACCGGGCTGCCCACTGCTGGTGGAGATATGTTCATCCAGAACATTTCCCTGGAAATCACGGAAACTGGCGGCGAGCGCCAGGGTGTTGTCAACGTTCAAGTCGTTGATGATGCAGGCAATCCAGTACAAGGGGCCCGGGTGACCGGGGGCTGGCTGGGCGTGGTCCGGCTCGGAGATGGCGACATGACCACCGGCCCGGATGGTGTGGCTGGGCCATTCTTATCGGAAAAGACAACTCGCGCAGGCGAAATCTCGTTTTGTGTTACCAGTATCGTAGGCGGCGGCCACACGTACGCAAAACCAAAAAACCAGGAAACTTGCAAATTTTTTGTACCCTGAGCACAGGCACAGGTGAGGAGTAATCCATGAAAAAAGAGCTTGAATTTTCAGTATTTGCTCACGGGGAAGAAGCGCTTCAGCTGCTTCAAACCATCCTCAAAGAATTCACCCAAAAAACGGGGGTCAATGTCCATCTTAATGTTTTTGAATGGGCTGGAGATTGGGCCCGAACCGTAGAAATTGGGTTATACAATGAAGGCCCAGATATTTCTGAGGTGGGCAACACCTGGATTGGTGATTTCACCCGGATGAACGCCCTCCGCCCCTTCAATAATGCCGAGGTTCAGGCTATTGACGCAAAGAAATTCGTTGACGCAAGCTGGCAGTGTGGTTCTGTGCGCAACACCCTGGGCAATCCCATAACCAACGCAATCCCCTGGGTGGCCGACAGCCGCATTCTGGTATACAAGAAAGATATCCTGGCAGCAGCTGGCGTGAATATGCCAGAGGCCTTCCAGGATTTTTCGCATATGGAACAAACCCTGCAGGCGATGAAAGACGCTGGAATCGAGCACCCCTTCGTCACCCCAACCCAACGCGCCCGGCTCAACCTCCACCACCTGGCATATTTTGTTTGGGGAGCCGGAGGGCATTTCTTTAATACAGAAACCAACAAAATTCGCTTCACTGAACCGGCTTCCCTGCAGGGGTTCACCCAATATTTCCGCCTGGGCAAGTTCCTCTCCCCCGAAATGCAGGGGCTGACGGAAGCTGCATCCGATGAGCAGTTCTGGAATGGTCCGGCCGCAGCCACGATCACCGGCCCATGGTTGTTCGCCGATAACCGGCTAAAAGACCAATTGGATCATTGGGGCGCAGTTATTCTCCCGGGAACGCCTTTCGTGGGCGGATTCCACCTGGTCATCTGGAAACACACCCGGATGGAGCGAGAGGCTTTCAGGCTGGTGGAATTTTTGACCAGTGAAGCCATTTCCCGGCGACTTTTCCCATTATTTGGGCTGCCTGTGCATAAAGCAGTTTTACAGGATGAACAGCTGGTTCAAGACCCGAAATACCTGGCGCTTGCGCGATCGCTGCAGGCCGGCCGATCGTTCCCCACAGGAAACCTTTGGGGGCTGGTTGAAAATCGTCTCGTGGATGTCCTGCCCCACATCTGGAAAGAAACGTTAGCCGCCAATCCGGCAGACATCCAGAAAATCATTGAGAAATACCTGCTGCCGCTTGAAAGGCGCTTGGCAATTGCGTTAAATTCGTAACCAAGGAAAAAGGCAATGGAAAAAAACCTTTTCGACGATCAAAAGCGCTACCTGCTTCCCGGCTATCCGCATAGCAAGCCTTTTTCCAGCTTTCTGCCAGGCATTGCTGGCCAGATGGGCATCCCCATGTGGGTCTTTTATGTCAATCGTGGTCAGGCCATCAGCAGTTTTGGCACTGCAGGAAAAGACCATCCAATTCTGGAATTTCAACCAGCCAATAAAGCCTACCAGCTTACACCCCTGCTCGGGTTCCGCACCTTTATCCAACGTGAGGGTGAAGAAATCTACGAACCCTTTGCAAGCCCAACAGCAAAACCTTCCATGTGTGTTGGTCTGAACGAAGTGGAACTGGAAGACAGTGCCGCCTTTGGTCTACAAACCAATGTGTTGTACTTCACCCTGAGCCAGGAACCTTTCGCGGCCCTGGTGCGCCAGGTGACACTGACCAACACCGCTTCAACCCAGGTCCGGGTTCAAGTCCTTGATGGCCTGCCCGGCATTGTTCCCTATGGGGTTAACAACCACCTTTTAAAAGAACTCGGCCGAACCATCGAGGCCTGGATGCAGGTAGAAACGCTGGCAAACGTCGCCTTCTACCGGCTGCGAGCCAGTGTTGCCGACCGTCCGGAAGTAGAACAGGTGGATGCAGGTAATTTCGCATTGGGATTTCTCCGGCAGGGAAACCAACAAACCCTTCTGTCTCCTGTGGTGGACCCGGCCCTGGTTTTTGGAACGGAAACCTCTTTGCGCTATCCATTGGGCTTTGCCCAACAGGGGTTAGAGAAAACCCTGGCTGCGCCCCAAATTACCACGGGCCGGACGCCTTGTGCTTTTTGGGGTGCCGATCTGAGCCTGGCGCCCGGAGAAAGCGCTCAAATCGTCAGCATTTATGGGCACTCGGCCAACCAAACCGCCCTGATGGAACAGGTCCAGCGCATTTATGCTCAAGATTATCTCGAAAAACAGCTGGCTTTGTCCCGTCAAATGGCGGCAGATCTGACCCACCCAATTGAAACCAAGAGCGCCCTGCCCGTTTGGGATGCTTACACCCGGCAAACTTTTTTGGATAACATCCTACGCGGGGGCATGCCAGTCCAACTAGGCACGGAGCAGCGCAAACACACCTACCATATCTACTCACGCAAACATGGCGACCTGGAACGGGATTACAACCAGTTCTACCTGGCGCCAGAGTTTTTCTCCCAGGGCAACGGCAGCTACCGGGATGTTAACCAAAACCGGCGCAGCGATGTGTATTTTTACCCGGATGTCCACGATCACAATATCCGCACTTTTCTAAGCCTGATCCAGTTAGATGGCTATAACCCACTCCAGCTTTCCGGCAGCAAATTCAACCTGGCTCCGGAAAAAGCCGCCGCACTCGCCAAAGTTTATACCCTTGCCCCAGGTGCAGTTCAGGTACTGCAGCGCGCATTTAGCCCTGGCGAACTGCTCCATTCCCTTCTCGCTCGAGGCATTTCCGCCGAAACCGGGCTGGAGATCTTGAATGCCGTGTTGGCTGAATCCGACGCCGAGATTTCAGCAGCGTTCCAGGAAGGCTATTGGGTAGATCACTGGACCTACAATCTGGACTTATTGGACAGCTTCCTCGCCATCTACCCCGAACAGAAAGAAAATCTATTTTTCAACACCGACCTGCCCATCTATGAAAGCGCCGCATATGTGCTCCCCAGCCACCTGCGCTTTGTGGAAACCCCACAAGGACCGCGCCAGTTCCATGCCATCGCTGAAGACAAGGAAAAAGCGGTAAAACTGGCCGAGCGCAAAGAAAAAACCAACTGGGTCCGAACCCAAACCGGAAAAATTGCGACAACTTCGGTTTTTACCCGGCTGTATATGCTGGCCTGGCTCAAGTGCGCCACGCTTGATCCATCCGGCATGGGGGTGGAAATGGAAGCAGGACGGCCGGGCTGGTATGATGCTCTGAACGGCCTGCCAGCGTTGTTGGGCTCATCAATGCCCGAAACCTATGAACTTCTTCGCCTGGTGCATTTACTTCACAAAACTCTGAGCGACAGCCAGGTGCCGGGAATTGAAGCACCACTTGAGTTTACTCAACTCACTTCCGCCCTGGAGCCTGTGTTGCAGGAAGCGCTTGCCCATCAGCAAGACCCGAAAAGCCAACCCAATCGCTGGAGCCGGGCGGCTGCGGTTCGAGATACCTATCGCCAACAAATCCACACCGGACTGCACGGCCAGAGCCAGCGGATCTCCAGGGCCGAACTGCTGCGCAGCCTGGATCTGCTCGAACAAATTCTGCAGCTTGGGTTGAACCGGGCTGCAGGCTTCAGCCAGGGCGTGCCGGTTACATACTTTACACACACCATCACGGCCTACGAAAAGACCGCACAAGTAGACAGCAAAGGCCGCCCTTATATCCAACCCGTGGGGTTTAAAGCCGAACCTCTGCCGTTGTTCCTTGAAGGCCCGGTGCACAGCCTCAAAACCAGCCCTAATGCCAGTGCCAGCCAGGCCCTACACCAGGCAGTTGCCACCAGCCCATTGTTCGATGAAAAGCTCAGGATGTATAAGGTCAACACCAGCCTGGCCAACCAACCCCAGGAAATCGGGCGTGCGCGGGCTTTTCCGTCCGGATGGCTTGAAAATGAATCCATCTGGCTTCATATGGAGTACAAATACCTTCTGGAGCTGCTTCGAGCAGGGCTGTATGCCGAATTTTTCGAAGCAATGCAGCAAACGATGCCGCCATTTCTTGACCCAGCTCGTTACGGACGGAGCCCCCTCGAAAACTCGTCGTTTATCGCCAGCAGTGCCCACCCCGACCCCAATCTGCACGGCGCCGGGTTCGTAGCCAGGCTGAGCGGGTCAACGGCCGAATTTCTTTCGATCTGGTTTACCATGATGACGGGTGGGCTGCCTTTCACCTGGAGTGCAAAAACCGGGTTGGGATTTGAACTAAAGCCCATCCTGCCTGGGTGGATGTTTGATGCACAAAATCAATTGGGATTCCGTCTCCTGGGCCATACCTGGGTCACCTACCACAACCCCTCCCGCCAGAATACCTGGGAGCAGCGAACTCACCGGATCGAACTGATTTCACACGCTGGCAAATCTTTAACCCTCGAAGGTGGCACCTTGAATGCCGCCTACGCCTCCCGTGTGCGCTCAGGCCAGGTCGCCCGCATCCATATGCACCTGATCGCCTGACCCAACTCTGTTTATGTTTCAACGATCAAACAAAGGTTACCATGACACAAGAAGTAGATATCGAGAAAATCTTATCCGCCCTGACTTTCGAAGAAAAAGTCTCCATGTTAAACGGTGCAGATCTCTGGCACAGCCAGGCCATCCCTCGCCTGGGCATCCCGGCCCTGAAGGTGACCGATGGCCCCAACGGGGTGCGCGGTGAAGCCCGGGATACTGCTGAAATCACCTCGGCCAGCTTTCCGGTTGGAACCGCCATGGGCGCCACCTGGAACCCCGAACTGATTCACGAAATCGGGGAGGCGCTTGCCGAGGAAGTCAAGGCAAAAAAAGCGCACGTACTGCTTGGTCCAACCGTCAACACCCATCGCGCTCCACTGGCCGGCCGCAACTTTGAGTGCTTTTCAGAAGATCCGTGTCTCTCTGCCGAAATGGTCAAGGGATACATCCAGGGTGTCCAGTCCAAAGGCGTTGGGGCTTGTGTTAAACACTTCGCCTGCAACGACCAGGAATATGAGCGTTTTTCCATCAGCGCTGAAGTCCCCCAACGGGCGCTCCACGAAATTTATTTACCCGCTTTCAAAGCGGCCGTCACCCAGGCAAAATCCTGGACCATCATGTCGGCCTACAATCGGATCAACGGAACCTACGCCAGCGAAAACGATGAGCTTCTGCTCAACATTCTTAAGGATGATTGGGGCTTTGATGGTCTGGTGATCTCCGACTGGTACGGGACCTACAGCGAAAAAGTACTGCAGAGCGGCCTGGACCTGGAAATGCCCGGCCCGGCACGTTGGTTTGGGGAAAAGGTTCACCAATATGTTCGTACTGCCAGCGCAGAAGATGCGGCCAAGGTCAAAAAGTGGGTGGATGAAAAGGTTCGCAGGCTGCTGCGGACGCTCGTTCGGACGGGATCCTTCCAGAATGGTGGGGATACCTCCGAACAAGCCGCCGACAAACCCGAACACCGCAGCCTGATTCGCCGGGCTGGCGCAGAGGCCATCGTCCTCCTCAAAAACCAAAGCAACCTGCTGCCCATAAAACCCCAGGGGCAAAAGCTTGCCGTAATTGGCGTCAACGCCAAAAAGGTGGCTTTCCAGGGGGGCGGCAGTTCACAGGTGAACCCCCATTACGTCATATCGCCCTTGGATGCGATTGAACAGCGCGTTGGCAGCAATGCCCAGGTTACCTACGCCCTGGGCTGCCCGGTGCACAAGTATATACCCGAACTGGAGCGCAGTTGGCTGGTAGATTCTCATGGGAAAGCGGGGGGTTGGACCACCGTTTACTACAACAATCCCGATTTTTCGGGTGAACCAGTTCACGAGGGCATGGCGCTGGGCTCGAGCATCTCATGGTTTGGAGAAACAGCGCCATATTTCGACCCCGCCTATTTTTCGGTGCGAATGCTGGGTAGTTTTCAGGTTCCTGTAACGGGCCAATATCAATTCAGCTTCACGGCCATCGGAAAAGCCACCTGGCAAATGGACGGGAAAAATTTGGCTGTGTTTGATGGAACCGCCAACGAAAATCACTTCGAAAACAAACAAATCACACTGCCGCTCGAAGCCAGTCGGGTTTACCAGGTTGTCATCGAATTTTCCTCGCTGCCTGGGGTACGCTGGCGCACAGTCGGCCTGGGCTGCCTGCCCCCCCTCCCCGAAGACCCGATAGGTGAAGCGGTATCCCTGGCCAAAGAAGCCAACCAGGTGATTATCGTGGCCGGACTGACCCAGGAATGGGAAGGCGAGGGCTTCGATCGGGAAAGCATGGACTTACCTGGCCAACAAAACGAGCTGATTGCCAGGGTGGCTGCAGCCAACCCCAAAACAATCGTGGTTTTAAACACCGGCTCTCCAGTCCATATGCCCTGGATTGAGGCAGTGTCGGCTGTCGTGCAGATGTGGTACCTCGGCCAGGAAATTGGGAATGCCCTCGCTGATGTTCTTTTTGGGGATGTTTCGCCCTCAGGAAAACTTCCCACAACCTTCCCCAAAAGGATTGAAGACAACCCCTCTTACATTAACTTCCCTGGGGAAAACGGTGTGGTGCGCTATGGCGAGGGTATTTTTGTGGGCTACCGGTATTATGATCACAAGCGGGTCGAGCCACTGTTCCCCTTTGGCCATGGGCTTTCCTACACCCACTTTGAGTATGGCCCATTAGAAGTTGAGAGATCAGAATTCAGCGCCAATGAAGGGCTGCGATTCTCACTCACGTTGAAAAATACCGGCCCTGTTTCTGGTGCAGAAGTGGTCCAGGTCTACATCCATGACGAAACCGCCAGCCTGGTTCGCCCACCTAAGGAACTCAAAGCCTTTCGCAAGGTTTTTCTGGATCCGGGTCAGCAAACGAAACTGACCTTTGTTCTGACCGTAGAAGACCTGAGTTTTTATCATGATGCCCAAAAAACCTGGATGGCAGAGCCCGGAGTGTTCACAGTGTTGGTAGGCAGTTCCTCAAAGGATATTCGCCTCACGAAACAAGTGCACTTATTGGCAGAATAATTTTTCCCTGGCCGGCCCTGCCTGCAGTGGACAAACAACGGATTTAGGACAACAGTCATGGAAGTCAAAATCAGTGAACCTGTACAAATCACACAATTTTCAGGGGTAGGCTACCTACCCCTGGTGGATTACCAAAGCTGGCGCGTGGCCATGCTGCGTTATATTGATGACCTGCTGCCCGAACGCATCAACAATCTTGAATGCCACCTTGAAACCGATGAAGTCTTTGTGCTGCTGGCTGGAAAGTGTATGCTGTTTATCGGCACACCAGGGGGTGAAACCTTTGCCGATATCCAGGCGATCAATATGGAACCCCTTAAGCTGTATAACATCCGCCAAGGAGTTTACCACAGCCACACCCTGAGCCCGGATGCGAGTGTGCTTATCGTCGAAAATCAGGACACCGGCCTTGCGAACTCCCACCAAATCCTGCTGGAAGCCGGGGATCGAGAACGCATCATAACCCTGGCAAAGGGGTTTTGATTTTTCACCAACTACCTTTAGAGGTTGGTTGGTTTTTTATAAAGGAGTAAGAATATGAACAACCCTCAACTCAAAACCCGCCGCCTGGGTAAAAGCGGCATCGAAGTCACTGAAATTGGACTGGGCCTTTGGGCCGCCGGGGGCAACCAGTGGGGAGCCACCGATGATCAAGAAGTTTTAGACGCCATAGATTATTCCCTGGACGCTGGAATCAATTTTTACGATACCGCCGACGTTTATGGCGATGGCCACAGTGAAGTGCTGTTGGGTAAAGCCATGCAGGGACGGCGCGAACGCTTTATTGTTGCCACCAAACTGGGGTGGTTAAATTTTAACGGTGAAACTGGCTCCAGCGCCTATACCACCGTTGAAAAACTGGTTGCAGGCGTGGAAAGCAACCTGAAACGATTAGACACCGACTATGTGGATGTGATCCAAAGCCACATTAATTTCCGCGACCCGACCATGGAAATCTTCCTGGAAGGCTTTCAAAAATTACAGCGGGATGGCAAAGTCCGGGCGTACGGCGTTTCCACCAGCGATTTCGAATATTTAAAGGCTTTTAACCAGGATGGAAACTGTGCCACCTTGCAAATTGATTACAGCATCCTGAACCGCACCTCAGAATTGGACATTTTCCCCTACTGCCAGGCCAATGACATTGGCATCATCATCCGGGGCGGGCTGGCCATGGGCATCCTGGCGGGCAAATTTACACCAGACAGCCAGTTCGGCAAAGACGATTTTCGGGCTCGCTGGCAAGATGTGCCCGAGGAACGCGAAATCTTTTTAGATGATTTGAAAAAAGTTGAAATGCTGCGCCCCCTGGCAAAAGACCGCACCCTGGCGCAGCTGGCACTGCAGTTCACCCTGGCCCACCCGGCGGTCACGACAGTTATCCCCGGGGCCAAAAATGTGCGCCAGGCAGAAGAAAACCTGAAGGCCGGGCTGCTTCCAAAGCCAGATTTGCAAGCAATAGACCAGATTGTGCCGCCTGGTTTGGGCCGGAAAATCTGGCCTGCGTAATCAAACAGAACTGGCGAGCGGGTGGGCGATCAGTGCTTTGACCTGTTCCATCGGCTCCTGGTCACCGATAAAAATCAACTGGGTTCCAACCTAAAATTTCGTTTGCGATTTGGGGTTGGCGACCCGGTGTTCGTTGCCCACGAGGGCAATCATCAGACTACCCCCCTCCGGGGAAAGCCTTGCGAAATTCTTCCACTGCGCGGGGTCCGCTGCGATTCAACCCGTTGTAAAACTGCTCGCGGTCCTGGTTGCGAAAATCCAGTCGTTCGACATGAAAAGGCGCCAAACGTTCGCCCAATTTTCTTCGATTTGGGATTTCAACCAGGTATTCCAGGGTGTTCGCGACGCTGTTGGCGTCGGTCCAGTCGGATTTATATACAGGAATTCCTGTGCGGGTGAAAATCCAGGTCATATTAGGCATCGAGCCATACGCCCGGTGGCAGTCTCCATCCAACGCATCCACAAAGATGGGCCGGTTAACGCCAAGAATGTCGCGCAGCGCTCGGGCGTGGCGAAACTTTTGCGCCAGAGAAGTCAGGTGTGGATAATTTTCGCCGGGGTGGGCTTCATGGGTGTACAAAAAGATCGAACCCACCTCTTTCGAAGCAAAACGGTCCGCCAGTGCATTCATGGATGGCGCCGCCATCCCACAGTATGGTCAGGTGAAACTGCCAAACTCCACCACGGTATAAGCATGCTGCGACCAAATCGAGCTTAATGAGGCCTGGGTTTCATCCAAATTCCAAAGCGGAAAATCGGGGGCAGCCCTACCCAGGGGTGGGCTGAAGTGAAAATTCATCCAGGGTTCAAAGTTCTTAGGAATAAAAGAATCGTAGTTATACTCACCCATGGGCAAGCACCCTTTTCAACGCCTCGTACTCATCTGCACACTCCGGGCACATGGCCAGGTGTTTTTCAACCAGGAGTATAATATTTTCCGGCTTCTCGCCTCGCTGAACAAGCTCCGCATACTGATCAATCAGCTCAAATACCTCATCACAACCCAACTCCACGTCGCTCGTGACGGCGAGCATATGAGCCATTATATGCGCTAATTTTCCCTCACCCGGGTCAACAGCCGGTTCGGGTTGCCTGGGTGGGCGAAAAAAGGTTTGGAGGAAATTAAGAAGTTTTTTCATTTCAATAGGATTCTCTCATGTATAGACACGAGCCAGAACGCACATCTTACTTCGCGCCTTCCTCGAAAACTGCCAGGATTGCCTCTGCCTTGTACCCGGCCGCTTCTACCCGCTGCTTGAGCTTTTTTCGGGCATCGTGCAGCAGTTTATACAGCGCATTGCGATTCATACCCATTTTGCGAGCAACCTCCTCCATAGGAATGCCCTGAATGGCAACCGCATGGATGGCTGTCTTTTGTTTTTGAGAAAGCTCCTGGTGCATCAGCCGCCTCAGCCACAAGATTAAATCTTTGCGCTCAACCAGGGTTTCGGGCGGAGCCTGGGTATCCGCAGGTTCAGGCATTGCCGGTTCATCGTCCCTTTCCAACCCTGCATCCAACGAAACATCTTTCCAGCGGCGGCGGCGCAGTTCGGAAAAGGCCAGGCGTATCGCAATTTTTTGGACCCAGGTGGTGAACTGGCTGCGCCCTTCAAAGGTATGCAAACGATCCAAAACCCGCAGCAGCGTTTCCTGGGTGATATCATCCGCCAGGAATTCAAATTCAGGGTGATGCTGGGGCAGGAATGGGGCCAGGCCAAAAGGCAAATTCCTGCGAACAAGGGCGGCCAAATCCTCCAGGGCCGCTGCCTGGGAATCTCCACCGGATTGCAAATCTACCAACCACTGCTCATTACTGCGTGCCATGCAGTCATTATACTCAAACTTCACCAGAGTCATCGGCAGATTTCAGATTGAATCGGAAAAAACGGTTTCCGTTTTGGATGCGTAATTAAACCCTCGTGGATTGCGTCAATAGCCCGGAGGCAAAAGAACATGACCCAATACCCGAAAATCACCGTATATGGCGCTTACTGGTGCCCCGATTGCCGGCGCAGCAAACAATTTCTGGGAGAACATCAAATCCCTTATGAATGGGTAGACATCGAACAGGATCCAGAGGGCGAGAAATATGTTCTGGAGAAAAACCAGGGCAAGCGCATCATCCCCACCATCGAATTTGGAGATGGCAGCATCCTGGTTGAACCATCCAATGCCGAACTTGCCCGCAAGCTAGAACTTAAAACCAGCGCAAACCGCAGCCACTATGACCTGATTATTTTAGGCGGGGGCCCAGCTGGCCTGACTGCCGGGCTGTACACAGCACGAGAAGGAATCGAAACTCTCGTAATCGAACGCGCCGCCCTGGGCGGCCAGGCTGCCGCAACCGAACGGTTGGACAATGTTCCGGGGTTTTCGGAGGGCGTAACCGGAGAAGAATTTGCCTTACAACTGCGCCAGCAAGCCGCCAGATTTGGAGTGGAAATGCTCCAGGCTCAAGAAGTAGTGCAAATTTTATCCCAGAACAACTACCACATCGTCGAAAACGCCGATGGCAGTAGGTACTCTGCCCGAGCCCTGCTGCTGGCCACAGGCAGCCGTTATAAAAGACTTGGGGTTGCTGGTGAAGAAGATTATGTTGGCGCGGGTATTCACTTTTGTGCCACCTGCGACGGGCCCTTCTACAAAAACCAGGAAATCGCAGTTGTGGGCGGCGGTAACAGTGCCACAGAAGAAAGCCTGTTTCTGACCAGGTTTGCCCGTAAAATCAACCTGTTGGTGCGGGGCAGTCAATTGACCGCCAGCCAGGTCATTGTGGAAAAAGTCGTTTCTCACCCCCAAATCAAAATCCACTACAATACCCAGGTTGAAAAATTCCTGGGTAAAAATGGCAAACTCAATGCGGTCGAAATCAGACAGCCAGGAGAGGACACATCGAAGACCATCCATCCCGCCGGTGTTTTTGTCTTTATCGGCTTAACCCCGAACACCAGCTTTCTGCAAGGAACCGGCATCCGCACCACTCCCTGGGGTTTTGTGATCACCGGTCACGACCTTCTTCATCAGGGTGAAAAATTCCCGGGATTTGAGAACCGGGAACCCATGTTTTTAGAAACCAGTATCCCTGGGATCTTCGCAGCCGGGGATTTGCGCCAGGGAAGCACGAAACAGGTAGCCTCTGCTGCCGGAGAGGGCGCCAGCGCTGCGCTGATGATTCGAGAATATTTGAAAATGGTGTAGCCATGAAACCAATCACATTCCTGTTACTCGGTCTTTGGCTGGTATTAGCCGCCTGTACAGCGCCTGAAGCATCCCAAACACCCCCCGTCAAAGAAACCCTCGGGGAGACGACCCCGCCCAGCCAGGAGGTTACACCCCAGGTTGAAGCGGCCCCAACCACAATCCCCGGCCTGATCTCGCCACCTGAAAATCCCCCGGCAGGGGCCTCATTCGAGTTTACAACCGATTTCTCAAAACATACGGTTTCTTACAAAGAGATTTTATCCGGTGGCCCCGAGAAAGATGGCATCCCGGCGATTGACGAGCTCAAGTATGTCTCGGTCAATGAAGCCAATCCATGGCTGAAACCCCTGGAGCCAGTTATCCTGGTTCAAGTCAATGAGGAAGCCCGGGCCTACCCAATTCAAATTCTGATGTGGCACGAAATTGTCAATGACACTTTAGGTGGGGTTCCTCTCACCGTGACCTTTTGTCCACTGTGCAACACCGCGATTGTTTTCGAACGAACATTTGAAAACCAGATGCTGGATTTTGGCACCACAGGCCGGCTGCGATTCAGCAACCTGATTATGTATGACCGCCAAACCGAAACCTGGTGGCAGCAAGCGTCCGGTGAAGCGATTGCTGGCGAGTTTGCTGGAAAGCGGTTGAGTTTCTACCCGGCTGTCATCCTCTCCTGGGATACGTTCCGCTCTCAATATCCCGACGGAAGTGTGCTCTCCAGGGAAACCGGCTATGCCCGATCGTATGGACGCAACCCCTATGCTGGCTATGATGATATCAACCAACCGCCTTTTTTATACCAGGGGCCAGCCACGCCTGGCACCCTTCTGCCGATGGAAAGAGTTCTGACAATTGAGACCGCAATGGAAGCTACAGCTTACCCCTACCCCATACTGGCTGCCCAGGGAGTCGTTAACGACAATGTTGGCGGGGAAGCGGTAGTTGTTTTTTGGGCCAGCGGCACGGCCTCCCCACTGGACACACAGTACACCTATGATGGGCGCGATATTGGCGCAGCAGCCGCCTTTTCCAGGGTGGTGAACCAACAAACGCTGTCATTCTTGCCACAAGGTTCAGCCGGCAACGGGCAATTCCAGGACGCAGAAACTGGCTCCACCTGGAACTTGTTGGGTGAGGCCATCTCCGGCCCACTGGCTGGCAGCCAGTTGACCCCTGTCGTATCCATTAACCATTTCTGGTTTTCCTGGGCTGCCTTTAAACCAAGCACCAGAGTTTACACCCCGTGATGACAATCCCGGGAAAACCGGTAAGGTTCAAACCCGAAACAACCCCTAAGTAAGAATAAATATCACCCCTGAATCTGATATAGTATATGGATACCTCGAAGATAGGACAAATGAATGATGCTTAAAAAAGGAACCATCGCCCCAGGCTTTTCCCTGACCAGCGCAGAGGGTGAGCCGTTCAAGCTCGATCCAACCCGCCCCCGGGAGGAACACCTGCTGCTGGTGTTCCTGCGTCACCTTGGCTGAATACCTTGCCAGGAGCATGTGGCACAGTTGTGCCACCAAAAAAAACAACTGGATGCATTGAATACCCGCGTGGTAGTGGTCTCCTTCGGCACGTTGCCTGCTGTCCAACGTTGGCTTCAGGAGTCTTGCCAATCCTTCAAGGTGCTGCTGGACCCTGACCGACGGGTTTACCAGGCTTACGGTTTGGAACGCTCCTATTGGCGATCCCGTACCCTGGGAACAAGGTGGTATTATCTCAAAGCATGGCTGGCTGGCAAAAAAAGCCATGGCGCTGAACCAGGCGAAGATACCTCCCAGTTAGGCGGGGATTTTATTGTGGATAAAAACGGCGTTTTACGACTGGTCCATCCCAGCCACGACCCAACCGATCGCCCGGCGGTTGAAAACCTGCTCCAAACCCTGCGAAAGATCCAGGAAAATGCATCATCTACCGGTTCTTGAGTAAACCTTCCAACCCAAATGGAGAACATTGCATGGCTGAAGAAAATCTCATCTACGACGTTGCAATCATTGGCTCAGGAATCGGTGGCTCCACCCTGGCTGCCATCCTGGCCCGCCAGGGAATGCGCGTAATTGTGTTTGAAGGCGGCAGCCACCCGCGCTTCACGATCGGAGAATCCATGATTCTTGAAACCTCCGAGGCTATGCGCGCCCTGGCTGAATTTTACGATGTGCCCGAACTGGCGTATTATAGTTCGGAAAATTTTTACCCGTATATCGGCACATCCCATGGGGTCAAACGCCATTTTAGTTTTATTCACCACACCTCCGGTCAACGGGTTGCCCCGCAGAAAAGCCTGCAGGCTGTGATTCCCAAAATGCCTTATGGCCATGAAATCCACATCTCCCGCCAGGATTCGGATTACTTCCTCACCAGTGTTGCGATCTCATATGGCGCTGTGGTGCTGCAGAACACCTTTATCCAGGATATTGATGTCCTGGAAAATGAGGTTGACATCCATACCCAAAAAGGGAAAACATACCGGGCGGCCTATATTATTGACGCGGGCGGGATGAAATCCATTCTTGCCCAAAAGTACGGCTGGCGGCACCGCGAGAGCCTGAGTTTTTCACGCACCATTTTTACCCACATGGTGGATGTGCCTTGCTTCAACAACACAAGCTTAAGTACATCTGAGTTCGGACACCCTTACCGCCTTTCTGAGGGCACACTGCATCACATTTTTAGAGGGGGCTGGTTGTGGGTGATCCCATTCAATAACCATACCCAATCCACCAATCCGCTTTGCAGCGTCGGTTTGCAGCTTGACCCACGCCTTTACCCCCAGCGCAATGACTTAACCCCCGAAGAAGAATTCGGTCAATTTATCCAACAGTTCCCCGACCTGCACGCCCAACTCAAAGACGCCCGCCCGGTGCGCGATTGGATGCGAATAGACCGCCTGCAATATTCAGCCCATCATATTGTGGCTAACCGGGTCGCGTTGCTTGCCCATGCAGCCGGTTTTATTGACCCGCTCTATTCCAAAGGGCTGTATCTCACCCATGCCAGCATTTTTCTGATGGCTGACCTGCTGCTCAAAGCCAAACAAACCGGAGATTACTCTGCCGAGGCCTTTGCACCCCTGGAAGAAATGACCCTCAACTACATTCAGATGCACGATCGGTTGGTCGCCAGTTCGTTCAAATCCTGGGGAAACTTCAAACTTTGGAATATGTACGAAGTTCTCTGGCTGCTGGGTGCTTACCTTGAGTATCTACGCCTGATCACCAACCGCTACCGGGCTAAAGGCGACCGGGAAAAATACCTTGCGCTGATGAAACCCCACCGCCTGGCCGGAGGGGGATTCCCCCTCTTTTTTGAGATTCAGGAAAAGATAGATGCCTTGATGGACCAAGTAAACCCGGACGACGAGGCTGATGTAGACCAGACTGTGGCGGCGATTAAGGCTGAGTTCGGCCGCTTCCCGTGGATGTCTTCGGCATTCAAAGACCTGCTCAATGGCAAAAACCATCTCCCCGATAACAAGCTGCGCCTCAACCTGCTTAACCGCCGGGTTGGCTTCATGGGCAGCGGTGAATACCGAACCCACTTTTTTGGCGATGAGCCGGCCCTGGGATTGCTTGGTAAGGCGTTAGCCGACCAACTGCGTTACTCAGCTCCGGCCATCCATTGGCAGCGCAGAACACAATCCCGGCTTTCCTGGCTGACAAACAGTAAATGACTTTATCAAACATTCATCAATACTTCATCCAAACAACACAATATCGGACTAAAATTATCTTTAATAACGCATAAAGGAAGGTAAAATGAACAAACAACAACGCAGCGTGATTGCTACTGCCGCAGCAACCACAATTATCATTATTATCGGCCTGATTTTGCTCATGCCGGTCTTGGGGGCACGTTACCTACATCCCCTGATGATGGGCGGTGAAGCTGCGCCTGCTAATCTGGATAAAGCCACCTCACGCCTGTCAGATAACGGGCTATATCAGGTGTCCTGGAGCAGCGACATGGAAAGTGTTCCTCTGAACCAAATCCACACCTGGACATTGACTGTCAACACAGCCGGTGGCCAACCGGTCGAAGACGCGACGATCTTCGTGGATGGGGGCATGCCCCAACATGGACATGGATTACCGACCAACCCCAAAGTGACCGAATACCTGGGCAATGGGCAATACCGGGTGGAGGGCTTGCGCTTTCAAATGACCGGGTTCTGGGAAGTGAAATTAAACATCACGGCAGAGGGGCAATCCGACACCGTCCTATTTAACCTGGATATTAAGTAAGTCCCATGCGGCGCCTTATTTTTATCGCCAGTGGTATTGTTCTGTTGATTGCCGCCATCACAGGATGGGCACTCACTCGCCCTCCGACCTGGAGCGAGGCCGAGATTGCCACACTGCGGGGATTATGGATTGGCAGCTTGCCAACGCTGCCGCCTGATCCCTCCAACCAATACGCTGATAATCAGCAGGCAGCCGATTTAGGGCAAAAGCTATTTTTTGACACTCGCTTCAGCGCTAACGGCGAAGTCTCCTGCGCCACCTGTCACCAACCGGAGTTGATGTTCACCGATGGATTGTCACTGGCTCAGGGTGTCGGCATCACTACCCGTAAAACCATGACCATCATCGGCACGGCCTACAGTCCCTGGCAGTTCTGGGATGGCCGCAAAGACAGCCAGTGGGCACAAGCGCTGGCCCCGTTGGAGAGCTCGGTCGAGCATGGGGTCACGCGCATGCAAGTCGCCCGGCTCATTGAGCAGCATTACCGTGATGAGTACGAAGCCATTTTTGGAAGCCAGTTTGGTCCGCTGCCAGATTTCTCTGACAGCCAGCGTTTCCCACCCGCAGCCGGCCCTGTGGATGACTCGGACGCCCGCCAGTCCTGGGAAACCATGCCTCCTGCTGACCGAGATGCGGTCACGCAGGTATTCGTCAATATGGGTAAGGCCATTGCCGCCTATGAACGCATGATCATGCCAGCCCCCTCGCGCTTTGACCGCTATGTCGAAGCCTTGCTGGCGGATGATCCACAAGCCATGTCCGCAGCCCTGACGAAAGATGAGATCGCCGGGCTGCGCCTGTTCATCGGGCAAGCGCAGTGCATCCAGTGCCACAATGGGCCGTTGTTCACCAACAACGATTTTCACAACACTGGGGTTCCGACTGGTCAGGGGTTGGCGGTAGACGATGGCCGGGCGTCCGGTGTTCAGATGGTCTTGCAAGACGAGTTTAACTGTCTGAGCCAATGGAGTGATGCCCGAGAACAGGACTGTGCCGAGCTGCGCTTTGTCACCGCCAGCGGCGAACAACTGCAAGGCGCTTTCAAACCCCTCACCCTGCGCAACATCACCGCTACGGCACCGTATATGCACGCCGGTCAATTTAAAACCCTGGAAGAAGTCCTGGATCATTACAACCGCGCACCGGCGTCGCCCATCGGGCATACCGAGCTGGAACCACTCGGACTGACCGGAACTGAAATCAGTCAGATCATCGCCTTTTTGCAGGCGCTTGATGGTGGGATTGATGCATCGCCCGAGCGGTTACGTGCGCCATAGCTCGGTCCGATGAATACCCCCTCCCATATCTTTATCGCTGCGGCACTGCTCAAAAAAGCCGATGCCCGTCTGCTGCCCCGGTCGGCTTTTTTGGTGGGGTCGTTCATGCCGGACATTTCACTTGGCATCCTTTCATTGGCAGCGACTTTTTATTATCGTGTCTTATTGGGGAATCAGTCGCCTGATTTGATGGAGACGGTTCTTCATCCGCTGTATTTCAATAATCCCTACTGGATTTCAGCGCACAATTTCCTGCATGCGCCGCTGGCCCTGGGCCTCTACTTGGCCGCCCTGTGGCCCTGGCGAAATCAGGCCGGCAATTGGCAAAACTGGTTATTCTGGTTTTTTGCCAGTTGCGGTTTGCACAGCCTCGGGGATATCCTGACCCATTTTGACGATGGCCCGGTATTATTCTGGCCCCTGAACTGGCAATTTCGCTTTCACAGCCCGGTCAGTTATTGGGACAAAGCCCATTACGGCAGCCAATTTTTCTATTTTGAGATTGGGCTCAATTTACTCTTGCTGGGATATTTGCTGATTCCATGGATGGTAAAATATTTCCGGAAAAGTCCATCGTAAAGGAAAAAAATGCCAGTTTTTGACCATTTCGACTTTTTAGCCCCTTTTTACGAACGATTCATCCCCCCAAAAGACCCCGAAGACCTTTGGGCTGCAGCGAATTTGCCTGCCAGGGGCGCTTTGCTGGATGCCGGGGGTGGCACCGGGCGGGTAGCCCAGTTCATGCGCAGCAAAACCGACCTGGTGGTGGTGGCAGACCTATCCCATCAAATGCTGACCCAAGCCCAGGCCAAGGATGGCTTGCTTCCCGTTTGCTCCCAGGCTGAAAAACTGCCTTTCCCGGATGGTTATTTTGCACGCATTATCATGGTAGACGCCCTGCACCATGTCATTGACCAACCCACAACCCTCCAGGAACTCTGGCGCACCCTGCAGCCCGGCGGCCGGTTGGTAATTGAAGAACCCGATTTACGCCATTTCGCGGTAAAAATGATTGCCGTGGCAGAAAAACTGGCCTGGATGCGCTCCCACTTCCTTACCCCAGCCCAGATTGCAAAACTGATGTCCTTCCCCGACGCCCAGGTCCAGGTAAAAACAGCCCAGTTTAACGCCTGCGTAATTGCGGACAAAAACCGGCCTGCTGGCTAAATCGGCCCGGCATCTGCAACCTCGGCCACCACCACTTCCGAAGTAATTCCACCGGTTGTGATCACTCGCCGTTGCCAGACGTCCCAACCCGACAGAAAGTCAAGCAGCCGGACCGGCCGGCAGCCACCCACCCAGCGCGGCTGGAGTTTGAAGCGCACATTCCAGAAAACCATCCAGGCTTTAGAAAACCAGCCCTGGCCGAAGGTCAGGCCAGTCAGGCAGAGCAAACCCCCAGGCTGCAAAATCCGCCGAGCCTCATCAATCACAGTCGAAATCTCCTCATGCGACAAAATATCCAGGACATAATTGGACACAAAACGATCGGCGCTGGCAGAATGTACGGGCAGGGCGGCAACTTCGCTTGAACGCGTCACCCTGGCACGGCTCCCAAAACGCTCCAGGCGACGGGCGGCCAGTTCCACCATTTTGGCGCTGGCATCCCAACCGCTGTAAACCGCCTGTGAGGACAGATGGTTTGCCAACAAGTCCTCTGCAAAACGTCCGGTGCCGCAGCCAAACTCGACTACTGATTGTGCCTCCTCAAAACGGCAATGGCGCACCAATTCGGCCAGGGCCAGGTCCTCATAATATTTTTGGCGATCCTGACGCTCCCCAAAGGCATCATAAAAACGTACCGTTTCGGCGTGACTCAACCCGCGAGGTTTCACAAACAGTCCCCAGAAAGCTCGAACAAATACTCGGCTGGGAGCCAGACGAAAACCTGGTCACCCTGAGCGTGCAGAGGGGCAGGCATGGGCATGCGAGCGCGCACACTTTGTGAACCTACCAGCACCTGGTATTCTACATATTCCCCTCGAAAGACACAATCTCGTACCTGGCCTGGCAAAGTATTCTCAATCTTTTCATAACCCAGGCGAATATGCTCAGGACGAATGGCAAAAGTTCGACGCCCAGGCGCAACCACCGGGTCAATCCTCAACCGCCCCAAAGGAGAATTCAGCCAACCATCATCCACTTCTCCTTCAATAAAAAAGTTCATGCCTACAAACTGGGCACTCGCCTGACAGGGGGGACGGTGGAACAGCGTTTCGGGTTGGTCAATGGCAGCCACTTTTCCCCGGAGCAAGATCGCCATGCGATCCGACATGGCCATCGCCTCACCCAAATCGTGGGTAACAAAGATGGTGGTGATCTTAAGCTCACGCTGGATGCGGCGGATGGCTTCTTGCAAATTTAAGCGCACTTCGGTGTCCAGGCTGCTTAAAGGTTCATCCAGCAGCAGCAGCCTGGGTTGAGTGATCAGCGCTCGCGCCAGGGCCACCCGCTGTTGTTCGCCCCCTGAAAGTTGGGCAGGTTTGCGTTTTTCGATGCCTGGCAGTCCAATCAGATCGAGCATCCTGGCGACTTCGCGGTGAATCGTGTCCGCTGGAAAATGTTTGACCTTTAAGCCAAAAGCGATATTCTCGGCAATGCTCAAGAATGGAAATAGGTAGGACTTCTGGAACACAAAGACAGCCCCCCGCTGGTTGGGAGGCAGGCGCAAAATAGAGACCCCATCAAACTGCACATCCCCGCTGTCTGGGATTTCAATGCCCGATATCAATTTTAACAGGGTTGATTTCCCCGATCCGGATGGGCCAAGTAGGGCCACCAGTTCACCGTCTTGCACGGAGAGTGAAAAATCTTCTAGCACCGGAGACGAACTGCCGCGATAGGTCTTGTGGAGTGAAATCATATCCACTTGAGTCATCAATACTGCTCCCAAACTTCACCGCCATGTAGTTGGCGTGCGGTTGCCGCAATCACCACCACCGGGGGAAAAAGAAAAATCAATGCTAACGCCGCAATGGTCACCGGGTTGCCGCCGCTGGCAGCCGAGAACAGCAGCACAGGCAGGGTAATTACCCTCCCTGAACCAATCAGCAGCGTTAATAAATACTGGCTCCAGGAAATCAAAAAGGCGAACAAAGCCGCCACCACCAGGCTCGGGGCAATCAAAGGTACAGTGACGGTAAACAACGTGCGCCAGGCCCCGGCCCCCAGTACCCATGATTGAAATTCATAGTTCTCATCATAACGGGCAAAGGCTCCCGCCAGGGTAAAAGCAACATACGGCAGCGCCGGAATCAGGTGGGCAAGCACAATCCCTGGCAGGGTTCCGGCCAGGCCTATTTGCAAAAACAGCACGTTCAGCCCCATGCCGATGGCCAATGGGGGCACCACAGTGGGCAAAAAGAGCAGCAGCCAGGCGACCTGCCGCCCGCGAAACTGACGCAAGCCCAGCGTCCGGCCTGCCGGGAACCCGATCAGCAGCGAAAGTAAGGCGACCAGGCTGGCGATCAACAGACTGTCTCGCAGGCTGGAAAGGGTGCGTGGGTCACTCAACACCCGCCCCATCACACTGCTGGTCCATTCTTGCGGAAAAGGCGCTGGGAAAAACCAGCCTCTTGAAAAGGCATACAAACCAAACACCACCGGGGGCAAAATCACAAACAGGTAAAGCAAAACCCGCAGCAAACCCATGAGCCATTTTTCACTCATTTCTGCCTTCCCTGGCGAATGCTCCATGCCGCGGCCAGCAGGGTGATGACTGTGATCACCAGACTGATGGCCATGCCATCCGCGCGGGCGTTCAGATCGGGGTCGTTGAAAAACCGAAGGGCCAGCACCGGCAGCATCCGGGGATAATTCACTCCCAACAACGCCGGAACTTCGTAACTGCTGAAGACATAAGCAAACACCAAGAGCGAACCCGAAAGCAATACCGGCAGCACCAGGGGCAAAGTGACATAGCGAATGCGCTGCCAACGGCTGGCACCCAGGTTCTCGGCCACCAGCAGGTAGCCTTCAGGCTGTGTGCGCAGCACAGAGATCACCAACAGCGCCAGGAAAGGCACTTCTTTACCGATATAGCTCAAGATAATCCCAATACCAAAACGGTCACGCACCAGCACGGGAAATTCAACCGGCAAACTGATTAGACCCAGCGAAGCCGCCCAGCGCGCCAAAAGCCCGCTTTGCGAAAGTAAGAGCAGCAGCATCACTGCCCAGATCAGATGCGGAAAAGCCAGGTTGGCATTCAATGCAACCACATCGCCCACAGCCCCAGGCCGGCGCCCGGTGATCCAAAAAGCAATCAGCAATGCCAGAAAGGCAGAGATAAGCGTTGCGGCCAGGCTGACCCAAAGCGAAAAGGCCAGAGAACCCCAAAACTCACGCCCAGCAATGCCCCGCCCACCAATCAAATCGGCATAGGCGTCCAGGCTCGCGGTGTCTTGGGCCAGGCCGATCATCAACCCCAGGCTCTGGGCAACCCCATACACCAGGCTGGCACCCATCAAAATCAGGATGAGCGCCAGCGCTGGAGCCATGGCCAGCCAGGGGGAGAAGATCAGCCGGTCGCGCATAAGCCGGGATTATTTTTGCACAACAAATTCCAGCCAACCTTGTTCCACAAGGCCCTGGTACTGCGGCGCTGTATCGCCGGCCAGCGAGCCAGCCAGGGCGGCAGCCGGGGTAGCGGCCTCACCAAGTTTGTTGGCGGCTTCTTCCAACAGAGCTTTGGCCGCAGGGTCCGTGACCCAGGTCACGTCAATGGCGTAGCCCAAGCCGAACCCGTTTTCAGGCAAAATTTGAGCCGCCTGGAATTCCGGCTCCAGAAGCAGGTTGGCCAACACGAGAGCTGCTGCCTTATTGGGCGCATTGGCTGGGATGGCGACATAGTTAAAATCGCCAATCATGTAGCGGTTAAACACAAAGGTGCGGGTTGTTGCAGGCACCAGGCCCTCAGCAATCCAGCGCCCGGCCCCACTGATATCTTGAGTAAAGCTCATGTCTATTTCGCCATTGGCAAACAAGGTTACCATCTCTGGCTCATTTTTGGGGTAGGCCTCCCCGGCGCGCCACAAGCAGGGTTCGAGCTCATTGAGGTACGCCCAAAGGGACGGGGCATATTGATCCCAGGTAGCCTGGTCAAAGGTCTTCCAAATTCCTTCGCCACCGCTGAGTTCATAAAGTGCGCCTTTCAAAAAGCGAGTGCCAATGAAGCCGCCAGGACCAGGAGCGACGTAAGTAAAACGCCCCGGGTTGGCGCAGGCCCAGGTTTTGAGTTCGGCGTAGGAACGTGGCAGGTCTGCCGAGTTCATACGAGCCGAATCATAGACGAACTGAAACTGCGCAGAAGACCACGGACTTTCCATGTTTTCCACCGGGGTGCCGAAGTCCAGGTTGATGGCCGGGCTGGCCCAGTTGACCAGGCGGGCGTTGGGCAGTTTTTGCGCCCAATCGGTGTAAAGCATCTCGGCCTGCTTGAGCGTAAAGAAGTTTTCGCCGTTAATCCAGATTAAATCAACAGCGCCAGGGTCTGTGCCGGCTTGTTTCTCGCTCAGCACCTGGTTGACCGCATCTTCCGTTGCCGCCAGTGGAACCCGGTTGAGGGTAATGCCATAGCGTTCCTGAAGCGCCTTGCCATAAAAATTATCCACATAGGCGTTGATGCTATCGGCACCGCCCCAAATATACCAGTTGACCGTCTGGCCGCGAGCGGCAGAAAGGACACTATCCCAATCGTTGATATCAAAAGCGGCTGGTCCGGCCTCCGGTTCAGCAGGTGCACAGGCTGCCAGAAGCAGCACCAGCAAAATGAATAAAATAACCATTCGTTTCATTTGGTTTTTCCTCCATAGGTTTGCGGCTTGCGCCAGCGATTCCGTAAATAAGCACCCACCTCTTTCCGCAAGTTAGGCAGCGTCTCGCGCATGAAAAAGTCCGCCACTTTTAAGATACCACTGGAAAAGGTTGGATAAGGATAAACTAACCTGTAAATTTTGTACAGAGAAATTCTCTGGCTGATGGCCAGGGTGAAAAAGGAAATCATTTCGGAAGCCCGTGGGCCAACAATGGTAGCGTGAAGGATCTGCCCGGTTAACCGGATGGCATCCACTATAATAAACCCATTCTCAACCCCATCGGTATAGCCCCGATCAGTGTGCGTTTTGAAGTCCACCCGGATGCGCTTAATCAGGTCGGGATGATACCAATCGGCAATTTGCTGGGGAGTCAAACCCACCGTGGCCACTTCCGGGTCACTGAATGTGGCGCTGGGAAAAAGCGGCTCCTGCCGGGCAACGGGCAGCCAGGGAAATGCAATCCGCTGGGTTACCCGACGCCCTTGGGCATTGGCCGAGTGGGTAAAGGCCGAGGTGGGGGTGACATCCCCAATGGCATAAACCCCTTTAACATTGGTTTCTCCAAAGCTGTTCACCACGACCCCTTTGCGCGGGTCCACCTGGACACCCGCCTTTTCCAAATCCAAATTATCCACGTTGCGCACCCTGCCAATAGCAACCAGAACCATATCCACATCTGGCACTCGAATCTCTGCCTCACCTCGCTTAAGAACCAGGGTTTGCGAGTCTGCTTCATACAATTTCGCTGTGGTGTTGTAGAAGGTAGTAATCTTACGGGCTTCCAACTCGGCCTGGATGGCCTCGGAAGCTTCTGGAATGGCCGTCATCAAGAGACGGCTGTCCATCGCAAACATAGTTACCCGGATGCCCAATTTTTGAAAGGCAAAGGCCATTTCCAGCGCAATGACTCCGGCACCCACGATGGCGATGTGCCTGGGCGCTTGAGTCAGGTCAAACAGGCTTTCATTGGTCAGCGAACGTTCAACGGGCAAACCAGGAATCTCCAGGCTGCGCGGCCGGGCGCCAGTTGAAATAACGATATGATCGGCACCTACCGAACGCACCTGGCCAGCGTGAGCAATCTCCAGAGTCTTGGGACCACTGAAGCGCGCCATGCCGCGGATAAACGTCAGGTTGGGAATATGCTGCACTTCCTCGGTTTCTTTCTCACGTAGGGCATCGCGCTTACGAATCACTTCCTGCAGCACATCGTCTGGATTCATACCGGGCTTGAAATTACGCGCCAGGTGGATGAGGGTTTTTGAGGGTACACAGCCCACGTTGGTACAGTCACCACCCACGTGATGCCCTTCCACCAGGGCAACCTTGCGGCCTAACCCGGCCAGCCCAATGGCCACTGTCATACCACCCGAACCAGCCCCAATCACTACCGTTGAGAAATGTTCCATACTCATGCAGATATTCCTTCCTTCTTCTTAAAAAAGCGCGAAAGTAACAGGCTCAAGATAAAAACCGCCACCGAAAAACCCAGGGTGACCGGGTCGAGGCGGGGAATTGAGCCATCAAAACGCTCAACCGAAGCGCCAAAACCCACAAATGCAAGCGTGCCGGGGATCGAACCCAGCGCCGTAGCCAGGATAAAAGGCCAGTAACGAATGCGTAAAAACCCGGCAAGGTAGCTAACGGCATCATACGGTAAAAAGATGAAGCGCATGATGATCACGGTTTCAAAACTATCCTGGCGCATACGCCGGGCATAACGCTGTACCCATCCATCCGAGTGATCTTCTTTAAACAGGCCTTCCCCAAAGTAGCGGCCCACAAAGAAAGCAATTGTCGATGAAATATTGCTGGCAATCACGGTGTAGATCACCCCAAACAGGGGTCCAAACACAAACCCGCCAGCTAATGTCAGCAAAGTGGAGGGAAACAAAACCAACGGTCGCACCGCGTAAACGAGAATATATACCAGGGGACCCCAAATACTGCTGGCGAAAAAATCAATCAAACTCTGGACAGCCTCAAGGGGGGTCAACTGGTTAGCACGAGTGTAAACTTGATAGGCCACAAGCAAAGCCGCCCAAAAAAACAGGGCAGCCAACTTGGCTCGGTTCTGGCTCAGCCAGGATTTTGCAGGGGGAGAGGCAATATTGTCCAATGAATTACTCCTTTTCAATCAAATTTTTCCCAACTGGATGGCGCAAAATGCCTGCCGCCCAGACCACGCGCTGCACTGCCGTCACACCCACCAAAACCGCCATCAGGCCGAACAAGAAGACCATCTGGCCGGGAAAAAGCAAAAAAACGGTATAAAAAACAAAAGTCTCCAACCCTTCAATCAGCCCAGAAGGAATTGTCACCGTGGTCAATTGACCCCGGGCACTGGCGCCCAGGTTGCGTTTTTCAAGGAGAGAAGAGAGATACATCCAGGTAGCGCTGTTGACATAAAAAGCGACCAACAGCAATGCCAACACCCAGGGCGCATTCGGGTTGCTGGAGCCCCAGGCCAGCCCAAATGGAATGGCCGAATACACCACCATATCCAATACAATATCCAGGTAGCCGCCCCAATCCGACTGCTGGCCGCGTAAACGAGCCATAGTGCCATCCAAACCGTCCAGCAAGCGGTTCAGCCCCCATAAACCCAGCGCCAGTCCGTAGGCCTGCTGGCTGGCTGCCACTGCGGAGGCCACCCCAACCAGGCAGGCACCGGCAGTTACCACGCTGGGGGAAACCGCTGGCATCGCCCTGGCCAATGGCTCCATAATTTTTTCTTTGGGAAGGCGCAGCAAATCGTCAATCATCTTTCCTCACAGAATATATTTGGCCTGCTTTCCGGTCACCAGGTGAAAGTGGTGGCTTGTATTGGCGTCACAGGTTATGCAGTTTCCCGTTCAGGTTACAGATAATAAGAAGGTGCCTAAAGGCGATATCTTACGCCAAAAACGGAAAAAATCGTGAGCGTTTGATTAATGACATTTGTCCCAAATAAGTGGGGACAAATGTCACTTCACGCCAGGCGGAACCGGGTGTATCTTATGAGTGTGTCTTTTCATTCATCAGGCCGTTTTCCGCCTGATTTTTATCTTCCATGGAGTGATATATGAAAAAAGGAGAAACCATCACCCACGACGTCGTTGTAATCGGCGCCGGGTTGGCGGGCTCATGGGCAGCAATGGTGGCTGCACAGCAAGGCGTTAAGGATATTGCCGTGCTGTCAAAAATCCACCCCCTGCGCTCCCATAGCGGCGCGGCCCAAGGCGGAATTGCAGCGGCGTTGAACAACGTCCGGCCTGTGCCTGGCAGCGGGTCCCGCGGGCCTCTGGAGCAAATCCCTGACGGGGAACCCCCCATTGACGGCTGGGAACTGCACATGTTCGATACCGTAAAAGGCTCCGACTGGCTTGGCGACCAGGACAAAATCGAAGTTATGGTTAAAGAAGCCCCTGAAGTCATTTATGCCTACGAACACATGGGCTGCGTGTTCAGCCGCACCTCCGACGGGCGGATCGCCCAACGTCGCTTTGGAGGCCACAGTGTGCCCCGGGCCAACTTTTCTGCAGACTACACCGGCCACGTGCTGCTGCACACCATTCACGAAAACGCTCTCAAAAACGGGGTGAAGTTTTACGCTGAATGGTACTGCATGGATTTAATTATTGAAGACAACATCTGCCGGGGGGTGGTCGCCATCAATATCCTCAATGGGACCATCCACACCATCCGGGCCAAAGCGGTTGTGTTCGGCACAGGCGGCTACGGGCGCGCCTTCAAAATCACCTCAAACGCCTATGCCAACACCGGCGATGGCGTGGCAATTGCTTATAACGCCGGTGTACCTCTGATGGACATGGAATTTGTCCAGTTCCACCCCACCGGGCTGTATAAACACGGCATTTTGATGAGCGAAGCCTGCCGGGGTGAAGGCGGCTACCTGACCAACCAATCCGGCGAGCGTTTTATGCAGCGCTATGCCGCCGACAAAATGGAACTTGCGCCCCGCGACCTGGTCTCCCGCTCCGAACAGCTGGAAATCAATGAAGGCCGCGGCGTCGGGCCCGACCGCAAAGGCGTTTACCTGGATTTGCGCCACCTGGGCCACGACCGGATTATGGAACGCCTGCCGCAGGTGCGCGAGCTGGCGATTGACTTCCTGGGGGTAGACCCCATCGAAGCCCCGGTGCCCATCCAGCCGACTGCCCACTACAGCATGGGCGGTATTCCCACCGATGTCAACGGCCAGGTGATATCAGACGCAGCCGGAACCCCTCTCACCGGTTTTTATGCTGCGGGTGAGTGCGCCTGTGTCAGCGTTCACGGAGCCAACCGCCTGGGCACCAACAGCCTGCTCGAAGCCTCGGTGTTTGGCCGCCGGACAGGCTATGAAGTTGCTCGTTTTATCCAAAGTGGTCCCAAGCTCCATCCCGTGAGCGGCGACCCGGCGGAACGCAATATGAAGAAAGTCACCGCCTTGTTGGACAACCCTGGTACAGAATCGGTTGAAAAGATTGCCAACGAACTCAAAGAAACCATGACCGAGAACTGCGGCATCTTCCGAGAAGGCGAAAAAATGGAAATCGCACTCAAAGACATCAAACAGCTTCAGGAACGCTTCAAAAAAGCCAGGGTCATGGACAAAAGCAGCCGTTTCAACACCGATTTGCTGGCAACCATGGAAACCGACCACCTGCTGACCTTCAGCGAAGTCATCGTGGTGGGCGCCCTTGAACGCAAAGAAAGCCGGGGTGCCCACTACCGCAACGACTTCAACAAACGTGATGACCAAGAATGGCTCAAACACACCGTCGCCCACAAATCTGAAGAAGGACCTGAATTGAGCTTCAAAGATGTAAATATCAACTGGGAAAAATTCCCGCCCCAGGAGCGCAAATACTAGGAGAGCCCTATGACTGACAAATCGAATGGACGTATGGTTACCGTCCGCATCCAGCGCTTCAACCCGGATAAGGACAACAAACCCTTCCTGCAGGATTTTCAATTTCCCCTGGAACCAGGGATGACAGTTCTGGATGCCCTGCACAAGATCAAAACCGAAATAGACGGCAGTCTCACCTACCGGCGCTCCTGCCGCCATGCCATTTGCGGCAGCTGCGCCATGAACATCAATGGGAGCAACATGCTGGTCTGCAACCGGTCCCTAAGCACGATGCTCGACAAAAATGCCGCTGTCACAATTCGCCCCCTGCCCTACCTGCCCATTATCAAAGACCTTGTGGTGGACCGCTCTTCGTTTTGGGCACAGTACGAACGCGTTCGCCCCTGGCTGATCGCTCCTGAAGGACCTGTCCCGGAAAAAGAGTTCAGGATGAGCCCAGAAGAAGTTGCCGCCCTACAAGATGCCGAAAAATGCATTATGTGTGGTGCATGCTACTCCTCCTGCCAGGTGGTTGCCATGAATAAAAAATACATCGGCCCACATGCTTTGCTGAAAGCCTTCCTGCGCATCATGGACCCTCGCGACAGCGCACCCGCAGAACGCCTGGAAGACCTGGACCAGGGCGATGGCGTCTACCGCTGCCACACCATTTTCAACTGCATTGATGCCTGCCCGAAAGGGCTGAACCCGACCCAGGCCATCGAAACGCTGCGCAAACTGGTCGTGCGCCGGATCGCTTTTGAAGCAGAGCGCAAAGAACGCCAAAAACATCTCACCGAACCTACGAAATCTGCATACCCGGCTGTGATGCCCGGCGGTGAATAGGAGGAGTACCATGTATACCAGCACTGGTTTTATCAGCTTTTTCCTGCGCCGGCTTACGGGCGTGGCATTGGTTTTGTACCTGTTTTTGCACATGTGGGTCATTGGCTCTATCCTGCAAGGGGTGGATGTGTTCAACGCTCGCATGACTTTTTTGCAGTCCCCCATCTTTAAAATTATGGAAATTGCCCTGCTGGCCGCGGTGGTTTACCATGCTTTTGACGGGCTAAGATTGCTGATGGTCAACTGGTTTAACATCACCAACTACCGCAAAAGCCTGTTTTACGCCGCCTTTGGCATCTCGGCTTTGCTGACCATCGCTGGCGGGCTGCCCATTTTGTTGGTTGCTTTACAGAAATAGGAGAAATGCCATGCGGATTTTTCAACTCCAACGCATCAGCGCAGTTGCGCTCCTGGTCTTTATGACGATTCACATGACTTTTTTACACTATGATGTACAGGCCGCCCACGGAGCCCGTTTTGCCCCCTACGAAATTGAGTTCAGTACGGTCATTGATCGCTTACAAACCCCGCTTTGGCAGGGCATTGACATTGCCTTCCTCTTTTTTGTCCTGGTCCACGCCCTGACCGGGGCCTACATGGTCATCACGGACCTGGACAGATTCACACCTTATAAAAAGATCCTGATGGGAGCGGCGGTACTCATTTTTATAGTTGCCATGTACTATGGCAGCGCCACGATCCTGGCCTTCGGCAAAGCCATTCCCTGACCTTTGACCTTCTTGCCTCCTGGTACACTTCAGGACCAGGAATCGCATTCCCGGGCGGATAAGCAAGCTAACCCCTTGCTTATCCGCCTGTTTTTCGAGTGGTACAATCATCCATTAAAGGAGTTGTTATGGCGGTTAAATATCCTTATCGAAATCTGATTTTACAAGGCGGGGGCGTCAAGACGTTTGGTTATCATGGTGCCCTGGCCGTTTTGGAAGAAAATGGTGTGCTGGATCACATTCAGCGCGTGGCTGGCAATTCGGCTGGAGCTTCTACTGCCATGCTGCTCAGCTTTCGGCTGCCGGTCTCAGACACGCTGGCCATTCTGCGCACCCTCGATTCTGAGAAACTGACCCGCCTTGCTCAACCCAAAGAAACCAGCAGTTTTTCCCCACCCAAAATCCTGGAACACCAATTTAAACTGGTCAGTGAATACCTGGACGCCGCCAACCGCCTGACCAAAAATTACGGCTGGTACTCCAACGAATACCTGTACCAATGGCTGCAAGGAATCATTGCGGATTATGCCGAGGGCAAAGGCATGGCCACTTTTGGGGATTTCAAAGCCCTGGGCTTCCGCGATCTTTACACCATTGCGGTCAATCTCAACAGACGCCAGTATCAAGTTTTCTCAGCGGAAACCACCCCGGATGTCGCCGTAGCAGATGCCATCCTCATGTCCACCGCACTGCCTTTTTTCTACGAACCCGTTTTGTTTGACGGCAAGCAAGTCGGCCAGGGTGATCTATACGTTGATGGCGGGGTGCTCAACAATTACCCACTGCACCTGTTCGACGACGAGCGCTACGTGGATTCAAAACGGCACTTCGTCCAGGGAATTAATTGGGAAAGCCTGGGGATGCGCCTGTATACTCCGCCGGAAATGCGCCACCAACACCGGGAAATCACCGGACTGGTGCAGTATTTCCAAAACCTGATTTTTGCCCTGATCGACAGTCAGGATGTGCCTTTTGAAAGCAACCCGGTAGATTATGCACGTTCAATCCCGGTCAACGACTTTGGGGTGCTTCCGGTAGACTTTCATATTCAACCCGTTGAAACCAACAGCCAATACCAGGAAATGGTAAAGGCCGGGAGCGAAGCCGCTTTGAAATTTCTGGAAAACCAGAAAGCCCAAAACCAACCCGATTGGCTTGCCAATATCGAAGAAGCATTGGGCCGCCTGGCAAGCAGTCTCTTCCCCTCCAAAGAGAAAGAATGAGCCTGTCTCAACGCCCGGCCCTGATGTTTTTGGCGGATGGGCGCTCTGCCACCGCACTGAATTGGGTGCGTTATTTCATCCAGGCAGGCTACCCGGTCCATTTTGTCTCATCCTTTCCGTGCACACCGGTTGAAGGCACTGCTTCTTTCCAGGTGGTTCCCCTGGCTTTTGCCGAAGCCGCTGGGGGCAATCCGGGCCCAAAATCGGGCAGCTGGGTGCGGAGATGGGTCCCGGCAAGCCTCCGCACCAAAATCCGGCAGTGGGCAGGGCCATTTACCCTGGTCCGAGCTGCCCGAAGGCTGGAAGAAATCATCCAACTGCGGAAGCCAGATATCCTACACGCCATGCGCATTCCTTACGAAGGGATGACCGCAGGCCTGGCAAACCTCAAAATTCCCTGGGTAGTCTCGATTTGGGGCAATGATTTTACGCTGCACGCCCCCAGCAGCCCTCTGATGGGCTATCTCACCCGCAGAACGCTAAAAAACGCCAGTGCACTCCACGCAGACTGTCAGCGCGACATCCGCCTGGCTGGAGAATGGGGGTTTACCTCCGGCAGCCCCCGAGTTGTGCTGCCCGGCGGCGGTGGGATTCAAACCGCCTGGTTCCACCCCGCCCCAAACGATCCCGGGCCGGTGGTAATCAACCCGCGCGGCTTGAGGGCTTACGTACGTAACGACACCTTTTTTAAATCGATTCCACTCATCCTGGCAGAAGCACC
>CAZAYY010000003.1:190935-266035 GCA_964489525.1 uncultured Anaerolineales bacterium | reverse complement strand
GCAGACGCCTTCTTGTTATTGACTTCTACCAAAACGCGACTTTGAGAAAGCCATAGCTCCCAGCTCCTGGCTCTTTTCAACCCATCACCTTCTGATATAATTAGATAATCTAATAATTCGGAGGATGAACGAAATGAGCCTCTCGCCTGACCCTTTGGCTCGCGCGGTTTTAGATGTGGTTCCCCTGGTTATGCGTTTTATTCGCACGCACATGCGCAGCCAGCGCAGTGATTTGCGCATCTCCCAGTTTCGAGCGCTGTTGTTCATCAATCGCTACCCCGAAGGCCCGTTGATAGACCTGGCTGAACACCTGGGCCTGGCCCCGCCTTCTGCGTCGGCATTGGTAGATGGGTTGGTTAAGCGCGGCCTGGTGGACCGCCGGCCCTCCAACCACGACCGGCGGCGCATTACCCTTACCTTGACTGCAGCGGGGTTGGGAATTTTAGAGCAAGCCCGCCGTTCTACGCTCAACGCTTTGGCGGATGTGCTCGCCGATCTGCCTGAAACCCGGCGAACCGAGATTTCGGGCAGTTTGCTGGCGCTCCAGGCAGTGTTTTCCAACCCTGTGCCAGGTGATACCGGGTCCGAGGGTGCAAACCATGGCTAATATCTTCCGTTCGCTGCGCCACCGCAACTTCAAACTGTGGTTTTATGGCCAGACCATCTCCCTTGTGGGCACCTGGATGCAGGTGGTGGCCCAACAGGTGTTGGTTTACCGCCTGACAGGTTCCGCCGCCGCCCTGGGGATGATCAGCTTCCTGGGCCTTCTTCCCGTGCTCCCGCTCACCCTATGGGGTGGCTCACTGTCCGACCGGATGCCGCGCCGCTCCATCATCCTTTATGCCCAGTGGGCGATGCTGATCCAGGCGATTGTGTTGGCAGCGTTGGTATGGAGCGGCAAGGTTCAGCTCTGGCATGTGTACCTGCTGGCGGTGTTGCTTTCGGCGGCGGTGGCGGTGGACCTGCCGGCGCGCCAGGCCTTTATTGTGGATATGGTGGATGGTAAAGAAGACCTGACCAATGCCATTGCCCTCAATTCAGCCATGTTCAATGCCTCACGGGCAATTGGCCCCGCCCTGGCCGGGCTGATTGTGGCTGCTGCCGGGGAAGGCTGGGCGTTTATGATGAACGCAGTGACTTTTTTGGCCGTCATTGGCAGCCTGGTGTTGATGCGCGATTTACCAGCGCCGGTTCTACATCCCAAAGGGCGCAATACGCTCGAGCACATGGCCGGGGGGCTGCGTTTTGTGCTGCGCGACCGCACCATCCTGGCGCTGGTCAGCCTGGTGGCGCTCAGCGCTTTTCTTTCCATGCCATATAACACCCTGCTGCCTGTATTTGCCGGAGACGTGCTGAAAGAAAGCGCCCAGCCGGTGGTGAATGCTTTGTGCGGCGGTGCAAACCCGCTGCTGCGATGCCAGTCGCCGGAGGCGCTGCCGTTGGGAATTTTGTTCTCTCTGGTGGGGGTGGGGGCGGTTGGCGGAGCCCTTTCTGTGGCCTCGCTGCCGGATAACGCCCGGCGCGGCCGCTACCTGACGATTGGCAACCTGGCTTTTCCGGGTCTTTTGCTGTTGTTTGCGCTTTCGCGCTCATTTGTCCTTTCCATGCTGCTGATGATGTTGATTGGGGTTTCGTTTGTCTGGCAAAATGCACTGACCAACACCCTGCTGCAGTTTGCCTGCCCGGATGAACTGCGCGGGCGGGTGATGAGTGTGTATGCGCTTTCTTTCCAGACGATGATGCGCCTGGGCGGCCTGCAGGCCGGGTATGTTGCCGATTGGGTCAGCGCCCCATTTTCGATTGCCCTGGGTGCCCTGGTTTCATTGGGATACAACATCTATATTGCGTTCCGGCACCCCGAAATTCGCGAAATGTAATCAAGGAGGACTCATGTCCAGTGTTCAAGGTCGAGCGTTTACGTTTTTTATCCGGTATTTCTTTGCGCCTTTGCTGGCCCGGATGGATATTGCCCGGCTGCAGACGTTTACCGATGCCACTTCGGGTCAGCTCAAACCGCCGCGCGGCGTGCAGGCTGCAGCAGTGAATGCAGGTGGTGTTCCGGCGGCCTGGTTGGTTCCGCCTGCCATAACGGCTGAGCGCACCCTGCTGTACCTGCATGGCGGCGGGTTTGTCAGTGGGTCCATCCAGTCGCATAAAGCCCATGCCGGGCGTCTTGCCCGGACCTTGCAGGCCAAAACCCTGATTATCAACTACCGCCTGGCTCCGCGCCATCCCTTCCCAGCGGCCCTGGAAGACTGCCTGGTCGCCTATGACTGGCTTTTGGAAAAAGGTGCCGACCCGCGCAGCCTGCTGGTAGCGGGAGATTCTGCCGGGGGCAACCTTACCCTTGCGCTGCTGCTGGCCCTGCGCCAGGCGGGCAAACCCATGCCGGGCGCGGCGCTGTGTTTTTCTCCGGTTACGGACGTTGCTTTTTTCGGGCAGCCAGAAGTGATGGAAAAATGGGACGATGCCATGTTCCGCCCTGGTGTGGGCCGGAGTTGGATTGAGTCGTACCTCGGCACGCAGTCTCCCGAAAACCCCCTGATTTCGCCTTACCACGGCGACCTGGCCGGGCTGCCGCCGATTTTGATCCAGGCGGGCGAGGCCGAGATGTTGGTTCACGATGCCCGTCGTTTTGCCGAAAAGGCCCATGCGAGTGGGGCCGACCTGGTGCTCCAGACCTGGCCGGGAATGTTCCATGTTTTTCAGCTATCTGCGCCGTTTTTGCCTGAAGCCAACCAGGCCATCCAGGATGCCACGGATTTTGTAAACAGCCGGCTGCCCGCCCTGCTGCCTTTGTAATTAAATGATTGTATCTACGCCCATCCTTCTGTTCTATTTGTAGCAGCTAGTAACCGCGGCTTTTATGGGTTAAGCAAGCGAGCGACCGCAGGTATAGCGGCCGCTCGCTTTTTTTGGGTTAATTCAGCCGGCCCTTGGGGCGTTGGGCTGAGCAGTGCCTACTGGGTTAATTTCCTGCCTCAAGTCGAATATTGTCAATCAGGATTTCGCCGCTGCCGCCGCCACCCATCGGATTCCACACAGAGAATGGGATGCGAAGTTGGGTCAAATCAACGTTCACAAAATCCGCAAGCGGAATACGGTATTGGGCCCACCCGTCTTCGACCCATTCGGGGGTGTAATTGACGATATACAGCGAGGTGGCGCCGCTTCTGCTTTCCATCTTCAACTCGAAATCGGTAATGCTCTCCGGCAGCTGCACCGAAAAGACAAGGTCGCCTTGGGCATACGCACTTGCATCGAGGATCTGGTTAAGCTCGAAATACAAACCACCCCAATCTCCGCCGGGGAATGCTGCCAGAAGGCTGGAATCACCGTCAACGGCCATTTCGCCCAGGCTGATTTCCGGGTAATTGCTGCCGCCATAGCGGACGATTGACCCACCCTCAAAAAAGGCGAAGTCCTCGGCAATTGCGACGGTGAACAGCTCGCCTTTCGGTTTTTCATTCTCGCTCAAAGTCGTTTCAGGCTCGGGGGTCAGGTTGGCATCCTGGTAGTAGCGGATGTAATCCACGTACATCCGCTGGGGGAACTCGGTGCTTTCATCCGGGGAACCGGGCCAGTTTCCGCCGACTGCAACGTTGAGCAGCAGGAAGAAACTACGTTGGAATTCTGCCATGCTGTCGCTTGAAATTTCTGCACTGTGGTAGCGTTCACCATCCACAAACCAAAAGATGTATTCAGGGTTCCACTCGATTGCATAAACATGGAAATCCTCAGAAAACGCGCCATCACTGCTGGCAAAGGATTCTCCACTGGAGAACTTCAGGCTCTCATCTTCATTAAACCAGTGAATCGTGCCGTGTACAACCTGGTCTCCACGATTACTTGCTGGTTCTTCCGGCCCGCCGACCAGTTCAATGATGTCAATTTCACCCGAATAGGGCCAGCGTGCCACAGAGAAGTTGTCGCCCAACATCCAAAACGCCGCCCAAATCCCGCGGCCTTCAGGGAGTTTAATGCTCGCTTCAATGCGCCCATACCGGAAGGATTGCAATCCCTCGCTTTTTAGACGGGCAGACGTGTATTCACTGCCCTCGAATGGTTCCCGCCGCGCTTCAATCACCAGGCTGCCATCCTCAAGGGTGGCATTTTCAGGCCGGTCGGTGTAGTACTGCAGTTCGCGATTGCCCCAACCATCCGATCCGGTACCGATATCATAGGTCCAATTGGCAGCGTTAATCGAATCGCCATCAAACTCATCCGACCAGACGAGTTCCCATTCCGGGTTGTAGGCGTCATAGGGATCCACCGGTACGCTCGGAGCCGGGTCTGCCGCACAACAATCTTTTCCAGAAATGAGTATGTTGGTGACATACACGGTCGTTAATTGACCCTCCCCTTTGACGTTGCCAACTTCCCACAGCAAGTCATAGATAGTGGGGTTATCCGTTTCCTGGTAGGTGAATTTGAAGGAATACTCAGTCGGCTGGGTGGTCAGGTAAATCACCCCTTCCTCGTTCTCGAACTGGGGAAGCCACCAGGGGTCGTTGGTGAGCTGCTGACCGACTTTGATCCAAACCGGGCGGGTAGTTTCTGCATAGGCCACAAAGCGGATTGTGTACTCGGTTCCGCTGGTCATTTGAGGCATTTGGACAAAGAACTTGGGTTCCCAGGAATTGGTGCCCATCTTCAGCACGGTTGCTGCTGCAATCCCATCGGTTACCGCAGTGCTGACATCACCCACAGCGGCCCACTTTCTCACTTCTCGCACGACCGGGTCGCCCATGACCCCGGTTGCAGCATCTTCAAGATATACGTAGATGCTGTTTTCGGGCAGTTCGGGAAGGTTGGCCATCAGGGGTTCGGTTGAGGCTGCAGGCAGCGCAACCGTTGGAACTGGGGTTGGGACCTCCGTTGGAACTGCAGTCGGAACCGCAGTGGGGACAGCCGTCGGTACAGCCGTTGGGGCTGTAGTTGGGACTGCGGTTGCTTCCGGGCTGGTAGGCTGACAGGCTGCCAAAACAAAAAGTGCCACAGTCAAAATAATAAGCTGGCTGATGATGGATTTGGATTTCATCCTATCGTCTCCTTTAGAAAAAAGATAAACATGGGGAACTCAAAGTTATTAAAAACTGGTGGTTATTTAAGCCACCAGTTTTGATAATTCTATACAAAACACCTGATGCTCTCCACAACGGTTGTTATGCCGAAGTTGTCTGTCGGAGGCATCTGCGGGAAACGGCAGTTATGTTATTTGACGGTTACGTTTGTAACATACACATTGGTGAGTTGTCCTTCACCCATGTAGTTGCCAACTTCCCAAATCAGGTCATAAAGGGCCGGGTTACCGCTTTCCTGGTATGTGAACTTGAAGGAATACTCGGTTGGTTCGGTGGTCAGGCTGATCACACCTTCTTCGCCTTCAAATTGGGGAATCCACCAGGGGTCGTTTGTCAGCTGCTGACCCACTTTAACCACGATCGTCCGCGCCACGTCTGCATGGGCTACAAAGCTGACGGTGTATTCGGTTCCGCTTACCATGGGGGGCATTTCAACAAAGAACTTGGGCTCCCAGGAGTTGGCGCCCATATCCAGAACCTCTGCTTTCACAACGCCGCCTGTAACGGTAACATTTACGTTCCCAATATCGGCCCATTTGCGCACTTCAGTCAAAACCGGATTCGCGGCATCATCGCCAAGGGAAATGTTAATGGCATTCGCAAAACAACAACCCTGGCCTGTGACCGTTACGTTTTCGACATACACGGTGGTGAGTTGTCCTTCACCCATGTAGTTGCCAACTTCCCAAATCAGGTCATACAAAGCTGCGTTATCATTTCCTTGGAAAGTGAACATGAAGGAATATTCGGTTGGCTCGGTGGTCAGGCTGAATACACCTTCTTCGCCTTCAAACTGGGGAATCCACCAGGGGTCGTTTGCCAACTGCTGGCCGACTTTAACCACGATCTTTCGGGGTACGTCTGCATGGGCTACAAAACTGACTTTGTACTCAGTCCCGCTTACCAGGGTGGGCATTTCAACAAAGAACTTGGGTTCCCAGGAATTACCGCCCATTTCCAAAACTTCTGCTTCCACAACACCTTCTGTGATCGCAACGTTTACATTACCGATATCGGCCCATTTTCGCACATCGCGTACGATCGGGTCCCTGGTGACCTCTCCCGCAGCATCGACAACGTTTACGTTGATGCTGGTTTCGGCGACAACAGGAGTTTCAACGACAACCTCTTCCGTAGGCACCGGCGCCGGATCTGCCATACAGCAGGCATTTCCTGAAACGAGGACATTGGTGACATACACGGTGGTGAGTTGTCCTTCGCCCATAACATTGCCAACTTCCCAAATCAGGTCATAAACGGTTGGGTTGCCGGTTTCTTCATAGGTGAATGTGAAGGAATACTCGGTCGGCTGCGGGGTCAGGTAAATCACCCCTTCCTCACTCTCGAACTGGGGCAGCCACCAGGGGTCGTTGGTCAGCTGCTGACCGACTTTAACCCAAATCGGGCGGGCAGTTTCCGCATAGGCCACAAAGCGAACCGTGTACTCGGTTCCGCTGGTCATTTGGGGCATTTCAACGAAGAACTTGGGTTCCCAGGAATTGGCGCCCATGTTCGTCACGGTTGCTGCTGCAATCCCATCGGTTGACCCAGTGGTAACAGCACCAACAGCGGCCCAATTTCTTACTTCTCGCACGACCGGGTTGCCCATCGCCCCAGCCGCAGCATCTTCAACATAAACGTAGATACTGTTCTTGGCGAGTGCGGGAAGGTTGGCCATCAGGGGTTCAGTAGAGGCCGGGGGCGGAGCCGCAGTCGGGACCGGGGTTGGGACCTCTGTTGGCACTGCGGTCGGGACAGCAGTGGGGGCTGCGGTCGGGACTGCAGTCGCTTCCGGGGTGGCAGGCTGGCAGGCCGCCAGCAGCAGGATGGCCACGACAAAAATGAGAAGATTTTTGAGGGTTGATTTTGATTTCATTCGATTATCTCCTTTACACTAAATAATTGGGAGCGCTCCCAACGATATGAGAGTACCATTAACCTTTTATTTTGTCAATTCTTATTTTTGGGAATTCAGATCATTTTGAGGCTTTTGCCAAACTTAACCCAGGTTGTTGAAGGGGAAAAGTGGTGTTCTACGCGATCGGTAATTTTCCTCCCAAAGCCCTTTCCAGTGAAGTGGGGGATGCCGTGGGGCTGAGCAGTTCCGAATTTTTATAATATTTTTCTTACAAATTAAGGGTATGATGTTTGTATAGATCAAGCAACCAGAGCAGATTGCTGATTGCGCTGCGATCCTTGGAAGTTGGAGGTACACCTGATGAAATGGCAGTGGAAAATTGGAACCTTTGCAGGCATTGATGTCTACATTCATGCCACGTTTTTGCTAATTATTGGTTGGGTTGGGTTGAGCCATTGGTTTGCGTCGCGCACATTTGGCGCTGTGCTCAGCGGGATTGTGTTTATCCTTGCCCTGTTCTTAATGGTCGTTCTGCACGAATACGGCCACGCCCTGACCGCCCGCCGTTTCGGGGTGAAAACCCGCGACATCACCCTGTACCCCATTGGCGGCATTGCCCGCCTGGAACGGATGCCCGATAAACCCATCCAGGAATTTTGGGTGGCTGTGATGGGCCCGGTGGTCAACCTGGTGATTGCCATTTTGCTTTTTTTGTTTTTACTGCTCACAGACGGACTCGTTCCGTTTTCTGAGCTTACGCTTACCAGCGGCTCGCTTCTGGAACGCCTGATGATTGCCAACCTTTCGTTGGTAGTCTTTAACATGCTGCCTGCTTTCCCAATGGATGGTGGGCGGGTGCTGCGCGCTTTACTGGCCCTCAGGCTTGAATACACCCAGGCCACCCAGATTGCTGCTGGGATTGGCCAGGGGATGGCCTTTTTGTTTGGTTTTTGGGGTTTGTTCAACAACCCGTTCTTGCTCTTTATCGCCTTTTTTGTCTGGATGGGCGCGTCGCAAGAGGCCAACCTGGCCCTGGTAAAATCGGCTTTGGGCGGCATTCCCGTCAGCCGGGTGATGATGACAAACTTCCAGGTCACTCGGCCGGAGGATTCGTTAGAGCGGGTGGTGCAGCTTTTGCTGGCCGGTTCCCAGCAAGATTTTCCGGTGATGGAAGATGGCCGTGTGCTGGGGATGGTTTGCCGGGATGATTTTATTGCCGGGCTTTCCAGCAGGGGGCAGCAAGGTCTTGTGATAGAAATCATGCGCCAAAACCTGCCAGAAGTTGATTCTCATGATATGATTGAAACCGCCATGCTCAGGTTAGCCGAAACAGGCTTTAAAGCCCTCCCTGTAACCCATGCGGGTCAAATGGTTGGGATGATCAGCTCTGAAAACATTTCAGAATTTCTGATGATCAAATCTGCTTTAAAACAGGCCCCCCAGGTGGCTGCCGGGTAAGTTGAACTCGTTCACGGCTTTTCCATGCTCGATCGCTGCCCCCTTTTCCCGTGGAAAGGGGGGCATTTCATGCTTATCTTGAAAAGCTGGCAAATACTTCTGTCTAGGAGCAAAAAAAGACAATGGGAACCTATCAAAAAAGATTGATATATATCCTGGTTCTGGCCGCGTTGGGGATTTATATTGCCCTGCCCAACTCGCCTGGTTTTCACTTTGGCAGCATCCAGCGCGATTTCCCGTTCAAATTGGGTTTAGACCTGGAAGGCGGTGTGCGGGCATTATTGGAAGCCGATTTGCCTGAAGATGTGGAAATTTCTCCGGAATCCATGCAAACTGCCCGGACGATTATTGAAAACCGGGCCAATGGGTTCCTGGGGGTGGGTGAAGCCACGGTCCAGATTGTGGGAGATCGCCGGCTGGTGGTGGAACTGCCTGGGGCCACCGACCCACAGGCAGCCCTTTCGGTTTTGGGGGAAACCGGCCAGCTCGAATTTGTGAACTTCAGCGGCCTGAGTTTTGAACAGGCCGAGATGCTGATTGGTTCAAAAATCTATACCGATTACCCGACTCGCCCGCAAGATGTGCCCGAGGGGGTGCCGGTGTTCAACACCATTATGACGGGCGATTTGCTTGAAAACGCCGGGCCTTCCCAGGGCCAGCTTGGACAGTACGAAGTGGTCTTTGAGCTGAACAATACCGGCGCCGAAGTTTTTGGCACCTACACCACGGATAACGTGGGCACCCTTTTGGCAATTGTGTTGGATAAGGAAGTGATCTCTGCCCCGCGCATCAACAGCCCCATTGTAGGCGGGGTGGGCACTATCACGGGCGATTTTACCCTGGAAGAAGCCCAAGACCTGGCGATCAAACTGCGCTATGGGTCACTGCCCATCACGCTCAAGGTGGTTGAAAGCCGGACGGTAGGCCCCTCCCTCGGGCAAGATTCGCTGCAAAAAAGCCTGGTGGCCGGGTTGGTCGGGCTGGGGCTGGTGGCTCTTTTTATGCTGGGATATTACCGCCTGCCGGGCATTCTGGCCACCTTTGGCTTGCTGCTTTATGCGGTGCTTACCCTGGCGCTGTTTAAAATTATTCCGGTTACGCTTACCCTGCCCGGTATCGCCGGGTTTGTGTTGAGCATTGGCGTGGCGGTGGATGCAAACATTCTGATTTTCGAGCGTTTGAAAGAGGAACTGAAAGCCGGGCGCAGCCTGAGCGGGGCGATTGAAGAAGCCTGGAGCCGGGCCTGGCCTTCCATTCGCGATTCCAACCTGTCCACGCTGATTACCTGCATGGTGCTGTTCTGGTTTGGCAACAACTTTGGCGCCAGCATTGTCAAAGGCTTTTCGGTAACCCTGGCGCTGGGCGTGGGCGTGAGTATGTTTACGGCCATTTTTGTCACCCGCACCTTGCTGCACCAGGTGGAAGGTTTTCTAAAAATCGAAAAACATGCGGCCTGGTTTGGTATCAAACCGGGTGATATTGCTGTGCGCAAAAGCCGCCTGAGCCGCGCCTGAACCGGGAGTTAACCTGATGAATATAATTTCAAAACGTTACTGGTTTTTTGCCTTTTCGGCCTTGCTGATCATCCCTGGCATGATTGCCATTGTGGTTTTGGGCCTGCCGCTTTCGGTAGATTTTGCTGGCGGAAGTATGCTGGATATTCGTTTCAACAGTGGAACCCAACCGGCCCTGACTGATGTTCGGGCTGTGTACCGAGATTTTGGGTACAACGAGGTGGATGTGCGCCTTTCGGGCGGCGATGCGCTGGTCGTCCGGTCGCTGACGATGGACAATGAAACTGCCGAGGCTGTTATTTTGGCGATGGAGCAGCGCTTTAACGATACCATTACGGTGCTGCGCTTTGACAGTGTTGGGCCGTTGGTTGGCCGCGAGGTGACTTCGCGCGCTGCAGGTGCGGTTGCAATGGCTTCCGGGCTAATTTTGCTGTACATCTGGTATGCCTTCCGTAACATTGAAAACGCCTATCGCTTTGGCTTTGCAGCCGTCCTCGCCCTGCTGCACGATGTGGCGGTGGTGTTTGGTGTCCAGGCGGTTTTCAGCCAGCTTTTTGGTTGGGAAGTCGACGCCCTTTTCTTGACGGCGCTGTTAACCGTTATCGGGTTTTCTGTTCACGACAGCATTGTGGTTTTTGACCGGATTCGCGAGAATTCTACCTTGCAGCGCAAGAAGCCTTTCGAAGAAGTGGTCAATATGTCCATTTTGCAAAGTATGACCCGCTCGATTAACACCCAGCTGACCGTTTTCTTTACGCTGCTGGCGTTGGTTATTTTCGGTGGAGATACCATCCGCCCCTTTATGGTGGTAATGATGGTCGGGCTGTTAAGCGGCACCTATTCTTCGTTGTTTTTCGCCTCGCCCATCCTGGTGATTTGGGAAAACCGCGAATGGAAAAAGTGGTTTCGCCGCGAATCCCCTGGCACTGCCTGAGGCGGTTTTTGTTGGGGATGTCTTCCCGATCGGCAAAGCGAGGCGGCCTGTCCCCTTTTTGTGTCATTCGGAGCGGCGCAGCCGAGAGGAATCTTTTGGAATTGGGGGAAGGTTTCTCGGTCGCTTTGCTCCCTCGAAACCACAGGAAAGAAGAGCGGCTGTCAGGAGCAGTCGCGAATTTCAGACGCTGCCCGGTACAGCCGGTCGTAAATGGCCAGGCCCAGGTCGTGGCTGCCATATTCGTGGGCCAGGATGATATCCGCCCCTTGTTCGTCCAGCGAGCGCATGCCTGCGTATAATTCAGCGGCGATTTCTTCGAGCCGGTTTACTACAAATCGTTTTGAAAACATAACCGGAATGTCGTCAAACAAGGGTTTATCTTGCTCGGCAACCAAAACGCCGACCTGTTTGCCCACAGCTGTTTCAGCCACGGCCATTTCAACCATGGCTTTTTGGGCGTTTTCCAAGGGGCCTGTGAATAAAATCAGCCGGGCGTGCGGGGCGTAGTGTTTTTCCAGCTGCCCCGGAGAGGCGCCCTGGTGGGCCTGGGGTGTTTCGGCCGGGGTGCGCCGGGCAACCACCACGTCGGGAATCAGTTGGCGCAGTTGTTCCACCGTCACGCCGCCGGGGCGCAGCACCACCGGGGGTGCAGAGAGAGCATCCACCACGGTAGATTCCACCCCAATCCACGACTGTCCGCCATCCAACACCAGGTCTATTTTGCCTTCCAGGTCGCTCAGTACATGGGCTGCCAGGGTGGGGCTGGTTTGTCCGAAAAGGTTGGCGCTCGGCGCGGCAATCGGCAGGTTGGCGGCTTCGATGAGCGCAAGGGCAACCGGGTGTTGGGGCATGCGAATGGCGACATAGTCCAGCCCTGCGGTTACCACCGGGGGGACTCGAGGGGAGCGCTTCAAAATCAAAGTCAGCGGCCCGGGCCAGAACGAGCCTGCCAGCCGGTAGGCGATATCCGGAATCTCCACAGCCAGGTCTGAGAGCTGTTTGAGGGTAGATATATGTAAAATCACCGGGTCGGAAAATGGACGCTGCTTGGCGGCAAAAATTCGCGCTACAGCGGCAGCATCCAGTCCGTTGGCGCCCAACCCATAGACCGTTTCGGTGGGAAATGCCACCAATTTTCCCTCTTGAATGCAGCGGGCAGCATGGCGGATCACACCGGGGTCCGGGTGTGTGGCGTGGATTTGGAGAACTTCAGTTTTCATGGCCGCGCTTTCCAGGCCTCGCGGGCGCTGCCTGCTACGAAAATGCTGCCGGTTACCAGCACCACCCCATGATTTTTTTGCGCAGTTTCCTGGGCTTTTTGCAGTGCAGCTGCAACCTCTGGGTGGCCTTCCATCGCAGCCCCCAGGCCTTGGGCGTCTGCCAGCAGGTTTTCCACCGACATGGCGCGCGGGTGGTTGGCGCGGGTGAATATCATCCTGTTGGCCAGGGGCGCCAGAGCCTGCAGCATTTCGCGAACGTTTTTATCTTCTGAGGCGCCAAAAACCAGCACAACTGGCCTAGTGTCAAAAACCTGCCGCATGGTTTCAACCAGTTTTTGCGCCGCTACGGGGGTGTGGGCTGCATCAATCACCAGCGGCGGGTCGGATGGCAGGATTTCAAAGCGGCCCGGCCAGGCGGCCTGGGCGAAACCCGTGCGAATTGCACGGTCATCCACCGGGGTTCCTCGCCCAGACAGGGTTTGCAGGGCAGCATACGCCACAGCCGCGTTTTCCACCTGGTGGGGGCCAAGCAGCCGGGTTTTCAGGGCAACAGGTGTTTGTTCGATGTGGGCTTTCTGAATGCTGAAGGGCTGGTAGTACTGGCCTTCGGTCATGGTAATAGCCCCTGCCTGGAAGGTGTAGTCCCGGCCGACCTCAATTAACGGGGCGCTGCGTTCGCCAGCCACCCGCACCAACACCTGGCGGGCTTCATTGGCCTGGGGTGCACTGACCACTGGGATGCGCGGTTTGATGATGCCCGCCTTTTCCCCGGCAATTTTTTCCAACGTATCGCCCAAAATCAGGGTGTGTTCCAGCTGCAGCGATGTGATCACGGAGACGGCCGGCGTGACGATGTTGGTGGGGTCCAAACGCCCGCCAAGACCGACCTCAATCACAGCCACGTCCACTTTTTGGCGGGCAAAATACCAGAAGGCCAGTACGGTGGTGATTTCGAAGGTGGTCAAACCGGGCACTGCTGCCACGTAGGGTTTGATTTCTTCAATAAACGCGGTCAATTCCTGGCGCGAGATGGGGAGGCCATTAATTTGAATCCGTTCTTCGTATTCACTCAGGTGGGGCGAGGTATACAGCCCCACCCGGTACCCCTGGGCTGTGAGCGCCGCCGCACACAGGGCGCTGGTGGAGCCTTTGCCTTTGCTTCCGGCAATGTGGATGCTGGGATAAGCCTGTTGGGGGTTGCCCAAGGCCACAGCCAGGGCAAAAATCCGCCCCAGTTCGAACTTGGTGGCGGCAAAAACCTGCTGGTTGACCAGGCTGTAGTCCACAAAGCTGAACAGGTAATCCATGGCTTGTTGGTAGCGTAGGTCGAGGGGGGCTTTTTCAGCGTTCATAGCATAATTTTGGGATTAAAAGTTTCTGGTAAGTTTTGGTTTATCGCCTAGATTATAGCACCAGGCAAGCGTTCAAAAGGCTACAAACCGCCCCACACCCGCCCAGGCCCAGGCGACCAGCCCGGCTGCCAACACCACGCTGAAGACGGCTGTCAGCACATAATCGGCTTTTTTTAGTTCCGATTCGTGCAGGTACGTCCGGTCTGAGCTGCCCAGGAAGGCCTTGGATTGAAAGACGACTTCAATCTGCTGCGATTTGACCATCGCGTTCAAGATAAGCGGCACCGCCACCCGTGCATATACCCGCACTCGCTGCACCAGCCTCATTTGCTCCAGGGCCAGGCCGCGCAGGCGTTGGGCTTCGATGATGGTGCGAAATTCACTCACCAGCAGCGGAAAAAAACGGAGTGTGGAAGAAAACACAAATGCCAGCTTGTAGGGGATTTTCGCCTTTACCATGCTGACGACCATGGTGTTGACATCTGTGGTGAACACCGCCAGTGGGATCACCAGGGTGAGGGCAAGCGCTTTGAACAGCACATTGACACCATACGCCAGCCCTTCCCAGGTGGCATAGCCTCCCCCCACCAGCACCCAGCTTTCCGGGAAGGTGAAAATGCGCTGCAGTTCGTCGGGTGAACCTAAATCGAGCAGCCGGACAACCTGTGCCTGGTTGAAGAAGGCATGGGTGAGCAGTAAAATCAGATAAAAAGGTGCCAGGAAACTGAAAACCATCCGGATGTAATTCCAACGCACCCCGGCAAGCAAACAAGCCGCCACCACCACCCCGGCCAGCCCGAACTGCATCCAGGGGTTTTCCCACAGGAAAGCCAGCGTGGTGATGACAACGGCCATATACAGCTTGGAGCGGAAATCCAGCCGGGTGAAAATTGAGCTGCGCTCCACAGTTTGAATCTGCATCAGGGCTTCTCCTGGATAGGGAGCAGGGGAGCAAGGTGGTTTGCGATGGCTTCAGGGGTAAGCAGGCCGCGCAGCCAGCGCTTTTCTCTGCGCAGTGCCAAAACCAACTGTACCGCCTGCGGTGGGGCCAGGTAGCTCTGCGCCAGGGTGTCTGCTGCATATAACCCTTCCTGGATGGAGGTGTCCAGGAGGATGTTGCCTTTGCCCATCACAACCATGCGCCGGGCGTATTCCGCCATCAGGTACAGGTGGTGGCTGATTACCAGGATGGTTTTACCCATTTGGTGCAGGGAACGGGTTAATTCCAGAATTTGCTGGGCGCCGCGGTAATCCTGTCCGGTGGTGGGTTCGTCAAAAATGATGATTTCTGGCTGCATGGCCAGGATGGCCGCCACAACTACCCTGGCCCGGTCGCCCCTGGGCAGGGAAAGCGGGTGGCGTTGGCGCATGCCCTCCAACCCCATCGCGGCCAGGTTTTGAGAAGTGCGGTTTTCTACTTCTCCAGGCGGGTACCCCAGGTTGCGCAGGGCAAATGCCACTTCATCCGCTACGGTGGTGTTGAAAATCTGGTTATCCGGGTTTTGGGCAACATACCCAATGGTTCGGGCCAGTTCGCTGACAGCCTTGCCGGCGATGTTCCGGCCATGCAGGGTAACCGTCCCCTGGGCAGGCTGCAGCAGATTGAGGAAGTGTTTCACCAGGGTGGTTTTGCCAGCGCCATTTTGCCCGGCCAACACCAGGTAATCGCCCGGAAAAATATCCAGCGAAACGTCGTTTAGCGCCAGGGTGCCGTCCGGGTAGCGGTATACCAGGTTTTTGGCTGAAAGCAGCGGGTTGGGGCGTGCAGCGGAAGGTTCGGGGGAGGGGGCAGCGGATGGCCTGGCAGGAGGGGTGGGGGGGTAAAGGGTGCAAATTTGGTCTACGGCCTGTTCCAGGCGCACGGGCAGCGGTGGGAGGGCAGCGTCGCGTTGTTGTTTGGCAGAGGCATGCTGGGCGCTGAGCGCGCCGAATAACCGGGTAACCTGGGGTGGGCGTAGGATTGGCGCAGGGCTGCCTGCTTGCTGACGTTCAATTTCGCTGTACACTGCGTCGGGTGTCCCAATGCTGACCACCTGCCCGCCGGAGAGCAGCGCCACCCGGTCGGCATACTCGGCCATCTCTTCAGCAGCGTGGCTGGCCATCACCACGGTAATCCCCAGTTCGCGATTCAGGCTGCGCACGGTGCGAAAAACCTGTTCTGTCCCGGCAGGGTCAAGCTGCGAGGTGGGTTCATCCAGCACAAGCAAAGCCGGACGCACGGCCAGCGCGGCGGCAATCGCCAGGCGCTGCTTCTGGCCTGCCGAAAGTTCGTGCGGGTGTTTCTTTTCCAAACCATCCAACCGGACAAGCGCCAGCGCTTCTGCAATGCGCTCGCGAATTACTTCGCGGGGAAATTTCAGGTTTTCCAGTGCGAAAGCCACTTCGTTTTCCACCGATGTTGCCAAAAGCTGGGTTTCGGGATCTTCAAACACCTGGCTGGCGCAGCGCGCCAGGGTGCTGATGGGGTTTTCCACCGTATCCAGGCCGGCAGTGGCCACACTGCCAAAAAAACGCCCCCCGAAAAATTGGGGGACGATGCCATTGATGGCAAGGCACAGCGTGGTTTTACCTGCCCCGGTTGGGCCTACCAATCCAAAAAATTCGCCGGGCTGGACTGCCAGGTTTACGTTCAGCAGCGCATACCCGGCCGATTGGGGGTATTGGTAAGAAACATCCCTGAATTCGAGCAGTGGGCTGCCGGGTTGGGAACTTGCTGCGGAAAGGGCAGAAAAACCGGGCTGTGGGTGCATCAATAAATGGCGTGTTGGGGCCGGACCAGCCCCAAAGCGCGCAGCCCGGCAATTACGCCCCCACCGATGATGATTGCAATCGCGGCTCGCAGCAGGTTTTCAAATGGAATGGTGGGAATGAGGGCAATCCAAACTTCTTCTGGCCAGTTGAACATATGGTAGGTGACCGCTGCCGAAAAGGTATGGGTCAACCCGTACACCGTCCAGGTGCCCAGGGCCAGACCGGCGGCAACCAACCCCCAACTGCTGCTGTGAATCCAACGGGCAACCAGGGTGCGGGTGGGCAAGGCAAACAACAGCAGAGATGACCAGTTGATAAACGAACCCGCCACCACCGGCCAAAGCCCAACCTGGTTGATCACCAGGGCCCGGTAAATAAAATATATAAATGCAGCCAAAATAAACAGCCAAACCCCCAGCCACCATTTCTGGCGCTTGCCGCCCAACACCATGGTGCCGGCGGCGAAGGAAGCGATAATTGAACCCCCCACGCGCACCAGGGGAATTCCGGCCGTGTGTGGGGCGAGAAAAACGCCAATCAAAGCCCCAACACCAGAAGCCACCGCCCCTGCCACCGGCCCCAACACCCAACCCACCAACCCCAAGACGCCCTGGCTCATTGGAAAACTGCCGCCAATGGCGATGACCACAGACATGGGGAAGAAAGCCAGTGCGGCCACCACAGCCGCCAGGGTAATTACATAGGCCACAGGTGCGCCATCAATCGCTGCGCTGCCTAAAAAACTCACTTTTCGTTCTGGCCCGATCGGGTTAGATTGCTGCATCTTGTATTGCTCCTATGCTTTGGATGGAAATTTGTAGATGTGGGGGATGGTGATTTTTACGATTGGTTTCGCCATTCAACTCAGCCAGGGTGACCCTTGAAACAAATCTGCCGGGGTCAGCCGCCTGTTTGGCTGAAAAACTGCGAAAGCTGCTGCAGCGCCAACCCCAAGCGGGTGCCGTGCCAGGTGAGCAGGGAGCCATCTACAAGGAAAACCTGCTCACTGCGGGCGGCGGATGTGCTGGCCAGCAGCCCAAGCAGCTGCTGGCGGTGGGTTGCGTCATAAGCAAAGGGTTCGCTGGGCAGCAAAATCAGTTCCGGGTCGGCGGCAATCACTTCATCCAGGGTGACGCGGGGGTAGCGGGTGTCGCGTTCCCCGGGGTCTTCCCGGGGTGCTTCACCCAGGTCGGCGGCCAGGGGATAGTGCCGCTGGCGGTTGGCAAAGATGTTGGTTCCACCCAGCAGGTGCAGCAGGTCGCCGGGGTAGGTGTGTTGGTTAAAGGTCATCCACCATAACACCCCGGCGGCGGTTTGGTCTTGCCAGATGGGGCAAAACACCCGTGTGCGCGGGCTGCTGGCGCTGGCGGCCTGGGCCCATTCAAAGGCAAATTCCAGGGTTTCCACCCGGATGGCGGCCTCTTTGCTGCGGTACACGCCCACGAGCCGCCAAAGGTCGTCCACAGCTTCGCGCACGGTTTTTGGAAAAAGCAGCCAGGTTTTGATGCGCTGTTCTTCCAGTCCCAACACAATTTCGGGTGTGTTCTCTTCTTTATTGGCAATCACCAGGTCGGGGTTGAGGGCGAGGATGTCTGAAACGCGGGCGTTTTTGGTTCCGCCCACCCGGGTCAGCCGGGACACACCCGCGGCCGGGTGGATGCAGTAATCGGTGCAGCCAACCAGGGAATCTCCAAATCCGAGGGCAAACAGGCTCTCGGTAATGGAGGGCACCAGAGACACCACCCGCTCGGGCGGCCGGTCGAACTCGATGGTTTTCCGATGGCCATTGGCGCCAGGCATGATATTTAATCCGAAGGTGCAAGAAAGTCGAGGGCAGCAGCGGCCATCAGACCCGCAGCGCGCGGCAGAACGCCTTCATCAAAGTCAAACTTGGGGTTGTGATGGGGCGCGTTCAGGTTCTTCTCTGGGTTGGCCGAGCCGACAAAGAAGTAGCAGCCGGGGATGTCTTGCATAAAGAAGGCTGCGTCTTCCGAGCCCATGGTGCGCTCGCTGGTGACCAGGTTGTGGTCTGGCAGCAGGCGGCTGGCCACCTGCTGGACGCGACTGGCGGTTTCCAGGTGGTTGATCACAGCTGGGGTGACGCCGCGCAGGCTGATTTCGGCCTGGCAGCCCAAAGCCGAAGAAACGCCTTGCACAATTTCCTCAAAACGGCGCATCACCAGGGCCTGCACTTCGGGCAAAAAAGTGCGAATGGTGCCCTGCATTTCCACCGCTGCCGGGATGACGTTGAAAGCGTCGCCGCCGTGAATGGCAGTGACGCTGACCACAGCAGTTTGCAGCGGGTCTACGTTGCGCGCCACAATACTCTGCAGTGCAGTGATGATTTGGGCTGCCGCCACCACCGGGTCTTTGGTGGTGTGGGGGGCGGCGCCATGGCCGCCGTAGCCGGTGATTTTGATTTTAAAGACTTCTGCAGCAGCCATGGCCGGGCCGTTGGTGACACCAATCCAGCCAAGGGGTTTGTCGTTCCAGATGTGGCAGGCCAGGCTGACATCCGGGCGGGGGTTTTGCAGCACACCCGCCTCTACCATCCGGGCGGCACCGCCCAGGCCTTCTTCTGCCGGTTGAAAAACCAGTTTGACTGTGCCGTTAAACTGATCGCGTGCGGCATGCAGCAAGCGTGCTACGGTCAGGCCGATGGCGGTATGGCCATCATGGCCGCAGGCGTGCATCACGCCAGGGGTGCCGGAGGCATAGGCCGCGCCAGTGGTTTCGTGAATGGGCAGGGCGTCCATATCGAAGCGCAGCAGCACCACAGGGCCGGGGCCTTTGCCTTCAATTAAGCCTACCACGCCGGTTTCAGCGATTCCGGTGGTGACTTCTAACCCCAGTTCGCTTAACTGACGGGCCACAATGCCCGCAGTCCGAAATTCTTTGAAGCCCAGTTCCGGGTGTTGGTGAAAATCGCGCCGCAGCGCCTGGGTGTAGTCAAACAGTTCTTGCGCCTGGGTGTAAAAGTCGTTCATGGTTGGTCTCCACTATTGGTTTTTGGGGCGGGCTTTGCCGCAGTCGCATCCACCGCTTTCGTGACGGTCGCAGGGGGCTTCGGATTTGCGCCGCAGGGCTTCTAGCTCGTCCCAGGGTTCAATTTCATGTTTCATAAATTCGAACCGCCCTACTTCTAGGATTTCCACAATGACCGATTGTTTGAGCGGGTAAACATCAAGCACCTTGCCCTCGCCGCGGGGTGTGACCACCCGTTTGTTTTGCTTGGGCAGGGTTTTGCGGGCTTCTACGTACTGCTCATATTCGTAAATCAGGCAGCAGCGCAGGCGGCCGCACATCCCGGTAATTTCCGAGGGGTTGAGCGAAATCCCCTGGGCTTTGGCCATTTTGATGGATATGGGGCTAAACTCTGTCAGAAATTTGGAGCAGCAGCGGGTTTCAAGGCCGCAAGCCCCCAACCCACCCAGGATGCGGGCTACATCGCGCGGCCCAATCAGGTGCAGCTCGACATTGGCTTTGGGGTGCAGGGCCTGGGCAGCCTGTCGGATGGGCTTCAGGTCGGGTTTGCCTTCCAATTCATAGCTGTACATCACCGCCAGGTTTTTTCCGTCAAAGCTGAATTCGGATGAAATGACTTTGATGTCGCGCAGCCCGGCTTCAGAAACAGCAGCCCGGCAAGTAATGGTCACTTCTAACTCGCGTTGTTGCCAGGTCTGGCGCATTACCATGTCTTTTGCTGTGGCAATGCGTTCCATTGGGCGCAGAGAGCCGTCTTTTGGAGCAGTTTCCGGGTCTACAATCTGAACAATCTGCCCTAGTTGGCGGCCGCGCTTGGTGCGTACCACAGCATGATCCCCTACCTTAACCTGGGGGAACGCGCTGGCATCAAAGTGGTAGGCTTTACCGAGTTTTTGAAAGCGAATGCCTACAACCAGGCTGGGTTTGCTCTGCGGCCCTCTGGGCGGGTTTATTTTAGGCGGCGGGGGTGGTGGTGTGTTTTCAGGGATTTTGGGGTTATCTTCCATGTTTGCCTCGTTGGGTTCTGGTTTATTCTACAAAGCGGATGGGGACAGCATTGCGCGTGGCGCGCAGTGCTGCCATGCTGACTCGAGCGGCAACATCCTGCCCGATTTTCTGAATGGCCCGGGCCACGGCGGATTCGGGTTGGGAAATGACCACTGGTTTGCCTGAATCGCCGCCCATGCGCACGGAGGGGTCCATTGGAATGGCGCCGATGTAAGGTACATTGGCTTCGCGAGCCAGGCGTTCGCCGCCGCCAGCGCCAAATACATCCATCCGGCTGCCGTCGGGCAGTTCCAGGTAGCTCATGTTTTCTACCACGCCGAAAATTTCTACTTCCAGCTGGCGGAACATCTCCAACCCGCGCCGGGCGTCATCCAGGGAAACTTGTTGGGGCAGGGTGACAATGACCCCGCCCGAGAGGGGCAGCGATTGGGCCACGCTCAGCGGAGCATCCCCTGTGCCTGGGGGCAGGTCTACCACCAGGTAATCCAGTTCGCCCCAGGCCACATCCGCCACAAACTGGCGAATGGCCGTATGCAGCATCGGCCCACGCCAGATCAGCGGTTGGCCAGGCGGCACCAGAAAGCCAATGGACATCACCTTGACGCCATAAGCTTCTGCCGGGGTCATTTTGTTGTTTTTGGGAGGGGGAAGCTGGTCCAGCCCGAGCATGGTGGGCACGTTGGGACCGTAAATATCCGCGTCTAACAGCCCCACACGAGCACCGCTTTGGGCCAACACCACTGCCAGGTTGACGGCAACCGTGCTTTTTCCCACGCCGCCCTTGCCAGATGCTACGGCAATGGCGTTGCGAATGGGCATTTCCGCCAGGCCGCGCTGACGGCCATCGGAGGGCACATTGGCACCCCAATGCACCTCCACACCCTCAAAACCAGGCAGGCTGTTGAGTGCCGCCCCGATTTCACTTTCTAGCTGGGTTTTATACGGGCAGGCTGGCGTGGTGAGCATGACTTTGAGCGCCACTTTGCCGCCATTGATTTTAATATCCTGAACCATGTTCAGGGTGACCAGGTCTTGTTTTAGTTCCGGGTCCATCACTTTTCGGAGCAGGGTAAGCACTGCGTCGGTCGAGATGGATTCGGGTTTGTTGTCTTTGTTTCGATTAAATAATCCCATTCGATTCCTTTTAGAAATTTATTTGTCTTCAGATAAAAAGAGGTGAACTTCTTTTTGAGCAGCGTTAAACAGTTTTTTTAGGGCTTCGTCATCGCCGCGAAAACGACGAACCGCAGCAGCGGCGCATTCGCTGCAGCCCTGGAATGCCCGGTATGAATCCCAATCACAATTCTGGCAGCTTGCCAGCCGGGCAATCATTAAAACGAATGCAAGCTGCTCAGGTGAGCCCGAAGGCTGGGCTTCCACGAATGCAACCAGTTCATCCCATGGAGCGCTGCGCAGCCCGCGCAGGGCCGGCAGCGCTCGGATGGGGAAGAGAGCATCAGTATTGCGATGGACCATGCGCGGGTTTATGCGCCGCGCTTGGCCGATTTTTTCGCCTCGGCCTCGCGGCGGGCTTCTTCTTCACGGGCGTAGTTCAGCGGACGAATGCTGGCGTAATACGAAACCGGGCGCGAAAGCCGGGCTTTATCGTGAATGTTGCGTTCCAGCCGGTTGTATACCGACATTTCATAATCGTGATCCATCTTAATGGCGTCAAACGGGCAGAACTCGGCGCACAACCCACAGTTCATGCAGATATCAATATCAATAAAGAAGTTTTCCGGTTCTGGCACAGGGCGGCCAGTTTCTGGGTCGTTGGTGCGCACAATCCAAATGCACTGGGGCGGGCAAACCTTGGCGCAAATGCCGCACGACGTACAGCGGTCATTCTGTTCGCCATTTTCGCCTTCTTCATATACCAGGAAGGGAACATAGCGAAATTCTTCCGGAATGGGCAGTTTTTCTTCAGGATATTGCACCGTAAACAACCCTTCCACTTCGTGGCTGGTGCGATATTCAATCCCATCGGTGCTGCTCATGTTGCTTTTGGTGTAGGTGTTCAAAAAGTGTTTGAGCGTCACCATCAGGCCTTGTATAATTCCTTGTCCGTACATGTGTTTATCTCCGTCTAAAATTTGCGCTTACGACTACCGGTCGGTTTCACCCAACACAATATCAATTGAACCGAGAATGACCACAGCGTCGGCCACTTTGGTGCCCAGGCACATGCGTTCCAGGGCAGTCAGGTTGATAAAGGATGGGGCGCGGATGTGGTAGCGCCAGGGGTTGGCTTTGCCATTTGAGACGACATAAAAGCCCAGCTCGCCTTTAGGTCCTTCGACACGCCCGTAGGCTTCGCCTGCGGGAACACGCACCTGGTACTGCGGCTTGCCGTTGATGATTTCGCCTTCGGGCAGGTTGCGCAGGGCTTGCTGCAAAATGCGCAGGCTTTGGTGGACTTCGTCGAGCCGAACGAGGTAGCGATCGTAGACATCGCCGTGGTAGCGTACGGCCACGTCAAAGTCAAACTGCTCGTAAATGCCATAGGGGTCAGCCCGGCGGACATCGTAGGGAACCCCGGAAGCCCGCAGCACAGGCCCGGCGGCGGAGTAGGCAATGGCATCTTCCGGGGTCAAAATTCCAACACCTTCGGTGCGCATCCGGATAATTTCATTTTGGGACAGGTAGCGTTCGAGGTCTTCCACTTTGCGAGGCAGGCGCTCGAAAACCAGGTTTTTAATGGCGTCTAAGGTGCCGGGCGGCAGGTCGCGGGCCACACCGCCGAAGCGGTAGTAATTGCACATCATGCGCGAGCCAGCCACAGCCTCGAAAATATCCAGGATCAGTTCCCGTTCCTGGATGGCATACAGCGCCGGAGTGAAGAAGGCACCCAGGTCGTTGAGCAAGAAGCCGACAAACCACAGATGGTTGGCCACGCGGGTCAGTTCGGCCATGATCACACGCAGGTATTCGGCACGCGGCGGTGGAGCACCTTTGGGGCCCATCAGTTTTTCGACGGCAGAGACATACCCCCAGTTGTTGCTCATTGAAGAGAGGTAATCCAGCCGGTCGGTGAAGGGGATGTTCATTAAGAAGGTGTTGCGTTCGCCAATTTTTTCGTGGTTGCGGTGCAGGTAGCCCATGACGGGTTCGAGCTTGGTAATGGTTTCACCATCCAGGCGAACCGCCATGCGGAACACACCATGGGTGGAGGGGTGCTGCGGGCCCATGTTGACCACAATCTGGTCGGTGTCGAGCCGGTCTTCTTCCTCAAAAATGGGGGTTTCCAGGTTTTTGTAGGTTTCTGCATCGGCTTCCCGGGTCCAGGTGTCGGGGTTGAACCCGGCGGGGTAGTCGGTGTTGCCTTTGAACGGCAGGTTGTCTTCCACCCGGCGAATTTCGCCGCCCGGCCAGCGGCTGCCGAAGGGCTTGGTTTCTTCTTCAAAATAGGCTTCTTTCCAATCTTTGCGCAGCGGGAAGCCATCGAAGCCTTCCCACATTAAGATGCGCTTCAGATTGGGGTGGTTTTCAAACCGGATGCCCAACAGGTCCCAGGCTTCGCGTTCCTGGAAATCGGCGCCGGGGAATACTTCCACCAGAGAGGGCAGGCCGGGGTTTTCACGCGGCGCCTGGGCTTTGAAGATCAGCGCTGCACCGCCCGTGGAGCGGTAAGCGTGGTAAACAACTTCCATTTTGCCTTCGGGCAGGTAATCTACCCCGGTAACCGAGGAGAGGTAATCATACCCGTATTCATCTCGAATTACCCGGGCAAAATCCACCAGGTTGGCCGGGTCTACAATACAACCGGAAAAACCGGCGCGGGTGTCGGGTTTTACGGCTTCCCCAAAACGTTCTTGTAAGTTGGCGACTAAATCGGCGCCTTCAAGAATGAGAACTTGGCTGGTCATGGCTGCTCCTCCGTCCATCAGGCCTGGGCCGCATCTGCTGCGGCAGCATCCGGGGTTTGCTGAGCAATCAGCTTTTCCTGGGTATAGGCTTTGATTTTTTCATAATCACGCGGGTCCATCAGGTCTGGCCCTAAAACAGGGACCGGGATTTCGGCTTCTTCGCCGGGTTGGTACCAGCGTACGGTTTTCAAAGATTGGTTGTCAATTTTCTTTTGCAGGGTAATCAGGCCGTGCAGCAGTGCCTGGGGGGTGGGAGGGCAGCCAGGGATGTAAACATCCACCGGGATATAGCGATCCACGCCCGAAACCACGTTATAGCCTTCTTTGAATGGTCCGCCGCCCGAAGCACAGGCGCCCATGGCAACCACGTATTTGGGTTCGGGCATCTGGTTGTACAAACGGACAATTTGCGGAATCATTTTCTTGGTGACTGTGCCGGAGACAATCATCAGGTCGCATTGGCGTGGGCTGGGGCGCATGACTTCCATTCCAAAGCGGCCGAAATCGTAGCGGCTGGCGGCAGTGCAGATCATCTCGATTGCGCAGCAGGCCAGGCCGAACATCATAGGCCAGACCGAGTTGCGCCGGCCCCAGTTGTAAATTTTATCCAGGGTTGTGATGGTCACCGGGATATCGGGGGGCACATCGTAGCGGGTTTCTGGTTTACTGCTTGCGGTATTCATTGCCATACTTCTCCTTAGTGATTTAAGGTTATTAAATTACACAGTCATTTTAAACCAGGGTTTCTTCCAGCCAGACCGTGTAAATATCTTCCAAAATATCATCGTTAGCCAGCGCCAGGTCATCTTTGAAGGCGGGCAGGGCAATCGTCCAGCGGTATACCATGTCGAGAGAAACCAGCTCCAGGTTGATTCCCGGGTAGTGCTTTTGCAGCTCCCTGGCGATTGCGTAGCTATTTTCCCAATAGAGTGCATCGGGCCCGTTTTCTTCGTTTTCCAGCATCACGTTCAATTATACTTCAGCAATGGCTGTATTTTGGGTATAATTACGCAAAAATATATTTACGTAAATAATTTCTCTTTGCCCCCCGCCGCCCGGTATCCGTCGGGAAGGTGGGATCGGGAAGCCATTGTAAAAATTATTACCTGCCCTGCCCGGCAACCCTGGTGTGGGAAACAAGCTGTTTAAAAGTGTGGGCTCATGACCACTTCGATTCGCACCCGAATTTTAGAAACCCTGGCCCAAAAGAAAGCCCTTTCTGCGGCTGCGCTCAGTGCCGCGTTGGGTATCACCCCCGCCGGTATTCGCCACCACCTGCGCCGCTTAGAATCCGATGGCCTGGTTGAAGAGGTTCCGGTTGGTTCTGGAAGGCCTTCTGCTGGGTTTGCTCCTGGCCAGGCCTCCAAAAAGCGCGGCCGCCCTGGGGCCAACTACCGCCTGAGTGACCGGGGCAGTGGTATGACTTACCTGGCACAAGCGCTGCTTGCCGCTCTGGCGGACCATCCGGAGCAGGAATCTGCCTGGCCGGCTTTGGCTGCCGCTGCTCTGGCAGGTGCGGCTGTGCCGGGTCGTTCAGAAAGCATTGCGGCCATTTTGGGACGAGCGGTTCAGCGCTTGAATGAATTGGGCTATCAGTCTCGTTGGGAAGCGCATGCTGCGGGTCCTCGGCTGCTGTTGGGGCGCTGCCCATACCACGCCATTATTGCGCAGCACCCGGAACTATGCCAGCTCGACGCGGCTTTGCTGGCGCGGCTCAGCGGGCGAAGTGTTCAGCAAATGACAAAATTAGCCCTCAATCTTCAGGGCTTGCCGGTGTGTGTTTTTCGCCTGGGCTCTTAACCGGGGCTGTGGGGTTATTCTTTTTTCTGAGGTGGGGGCAGGCCGAGGCCCAGCAGATCGATGTTCGGGGTTGGTGGGCTGAGCCAGTGCAGTAATCCACCGGTGCGCGGTGGCGCTGGTTGTTTTTTTTCAAACCCAACCAGAAGCACACTGGTGAGCAGCAGGGCCGCGCCGCACCACTGCAGCAGGGTAAACCGTTCTCCCAGCCAGATGAATGAAATCAATACGGTTACCAGCAGTTCGCTCAGGCCAATCAGGGCGGTTTGCATGCCACCCAGGCTTTTAACCCCGATGAACAGGGTCAGCCTGGCAATGAACGTGGCCAACGCCAGCGCCACGACGGGCAGCCAGGCCACCGGAGCCGCGTTCAGGGCTTCGGTATAAGGATAGCCAAAAAACAGGTACCAGGGCACCACCACGGCGCTCATTGCCAACAGGGTATACATGGTGACTGTGGGTGCAGGCATTTCATATAACACCCGTTGGTTGATTGGCAGGTGTAGGGCATACAGAGCAGCTGCACCCAGCATCATCAGCATGCCCACCAGGTCGGCCCGGGCGCCTTCTGCCTGGGTCAGCAGGTATACTGCCGGGATGGTCAGACCCAGCCGGAAAATGGTCAGTTTGGAGGGCTTTTGGCGTTCCAAAAGCAGCCAGAGAGCGACAAATATCGGGTAGGTAGAGTTGAGCATCTGGCCGATGCTGGCGTCAATTCGGGCCAGGGAACTGTAATAGAGCAGGGAGCCCAGGCCGTTGACCCCGCCAGCCAGTAGGCAGCCCAACAAGCCTGCCGGGTAGATATACAGGTATCCTGGGCGAAAAATCCCTAAGATGACCAGGAAAAGCAGGGCTGCAATCAGGGTGCGCACAGCGGCAACGGCAATGGGCGGCATGCCGAGCAGAATGGCTTGTTTGCCAAACACAGGCGCCAACCCTAGGAAGAGGGCTGATGTGAAAGCCGCCGACAAGCCCGCCATGCGCTGGGCAGTTGGACGTTGACCAAGGCGACGTTGGAGGAAGGACGTCATGGGGATTTACTCACATCGGCTTTTACCTGGGGATTTTTGCTTTGAGATGGGGTTATTCGGTGACCAACCCCCGAATCTCTGAAAGTAGTTCTGAATCCATAAAACTGCCTTTTTGCATCAGGGATTGAATGCGTCCACTCAGCCGCTGTTTCTCTTTAGGGGTCAGTTCTTTGGCGGTGACGACAATCACGGGAATGGATGCTGTGGCGGGGTCGGCCTTGAGGGCGTCCAGGACGCCAAAGCCATCCACCAGCGGCATCATCAGGTCGAGGATAATCAAGTCGGGAAGCTGGCGGGTAGGAACGCCGCGAGTCATTTCAATGGCCTCTTGTCCATTTGAGGCTTCGAGCAAAATATACTCCCCTTGAGATTGTAAAATGCGCATAATCAGCCGGCGCGCTTCGGGTGTGTCGTCCACCACCAGGATGCGTGAGTATTTTTCTGGTGTCACCCGGCTGAGCGCTGCCAGCAGGCCTTCTTCTGAAGCTTCTGGAGGCAAGGGTTCCTCTGAAGCCGGTTTGGGGCTGGCGGGCACTGGGGTTGGCGCGGCAGTAAGCGGTGTGGGGATGTCTTTTTCGGCGAAGGTTTCTCCGGAGGCAATTTCCTGCGCGACCACGTCGCGGGTCCAATTGTCGCCCAGGACATGGGCTTCTGTGGGCATGGTGTGGCCGGTGGCGTTCAACACCACCACATCGGTGGGTTTGATGACCCCTTTGCGAATGAGTTTGATCAGCCCGGCAAAAGCCACCGCAGTGGCGGGTTCAACCGATAGGCCTTCCATCTTGGCGGCAATGTGCATGGCTCGGAAGGCTTCTTCATCGCTGACGCGTTCTGCAGCTCCATAACCCAGGGCGTTCATGCGGTCAAACAAAATGGTGTAGCTTCGCCCGGGGTCGCCGGTTGAAAGCGTGGTAATGCGGGTGCGGGGCGATGTCAGTGGGACGGCAGTGCGCTGCCCGTTTTCCCAGGCGGTTACCATTGGGTCGCAGCCTTCGCTTTGAATCAGCGCAAAAGCGGGGACTTTGTCAATCAGGCCCATGGCGTGCATTTCATCGAACCCTTTGAGAACACCCACCGGTCCCAACCCACCGCTCACAGCCTGGATGTACCAATCCGGGGCGCGCCAGGTGGCCTTCTGCCCGGCCTGGTTTTGGAAAACCGCCGTAATTTGTTCGGCAATTTCGTAGGCAATGGTTTTCATCCCCTCTACGGAAGGAATGGAGCGGGTGCCCCGGTCCAGGTACAGGCCGCGCCGGCGGGCAAACTCGGCGGCAATTTTCTTGGTCTGGTCATAAGTGGCAGTAACTTTTACAACCTGTGTCCCATAGATGGCGACCTCGCGCATTTTTTCGGCTGGCACCAGGCTGGTGAGAAACGCCCACAGTTTAATGCCTGCCCGGGCTGCAAAAGCGGAATAGGAGATGGCCACGTTGCCGGTGGAAGCGATGACCGCTTCGGTAATTCCTGCTTCTTTCAGGGCGGTGATGGTCAGGGCGGCCTGGCGGTCTTTGAAGGAGGCGGTTGGCCCCTGGCGTTCATCTTTAATATAAATATGGGGTGCGCCCAGCATCATTCCCAGGTTGTTGGCCCGAATGAGGGGTGTGCCCCCTTCGCCAAAGAGCAAATCGGGGTTGAGGGCGTGGATGGGCAGCAGTTCCAGGTAGCGCCACAGGTTAAATGGCCGGTTTTTTAGCTTTTCAACGAGGGTTGGGCCGATGGCGGCATAGTCATAGCGAGCCATGCGCCAATCGCCACCGCATTTGGAGCAAATAGAAAGGCCTTCGCCAGTTTTTAAGTAGCCCTGTGGCAGCGGTTCGAGGTGGCCGCAGTCCAGGCATTCGGCCAGGATTTGTTTTTCGGCATGGGGTTCTGGGTGAGTAGACATCAGGGAATTAAGCCTTTGGTAAATAGGGGCTGAGCTTTTCCAGTAGGCCAGCTAAAATTCCGGAGCTTGATAAGCTGGTGTTGGCAGGGTGATAGATGACGGGAATGTTCAGCGATGTATGGGCTCCGGGTTCGATGGCGCTCAGCAAAACGACCTGAACAAGGGCATTCTCTTGCCCTGCCAGGTTGGAAAGAAGGCGGTTGGCTTGTTCGGCGAACGTTTCGCTTTCGGGAAAATCTGCAGCAACCAAAACCAGGCCTGGCAAGGGGTAGGTTTGAATGGCAGCCAGGGCAGCCTCGGGGGTGGCTGCTGTGCCGACCCGCGGGTTGGCAGGCAGCTTCTCAAGGGCAGCGCAAAGGGGTTCAAAGGAAGCGGGGCGAGTGCTCGCTACCAAAATGCGCGCTTCGCTGGCAGGCATTTCACCGCCGGTGGGCAGGGTTTGCAGCGCACTGAGTAGGTCATCGGCCAGAACCGGTTTAAAGAGGTAAGCGTGCACACCAAAGGCCAATGCCCGTCGTTTTTCGGAAGAGAGCGAACAGACAATGATAGGGATTTTGCTGGTTTCTGGGTCGGTGCGCAAAGCGGCCAGCAGTTCCCAACCGTCCATGTTGGGCAGGATGACATCCAACAAAATCGCCAGGGGCTGAAGCCGCCGGATGGTATCCATCGCCCGGGTTGGGTCGGTAACATCGGCCAGTTCGTAGCCAGCCGGTTCAACATATCGCCGGTAAATGGAGAGAACGCCGGCGTTGTCGTCAATGGCCACGACCAGGCGGTTGGCCTCTTGCCCGGCATCATAGGGCAGGGGCAGGCTGAAGGAAAAAGTAGACCCCTTGCCCAATTCGCTTTCTACCCAAATCTCACCCCCGTGCAGTTCAATCAGTGAACGGGAGATGGCCAGCCCCAGGCCTGTGCCGCCGGCCTGGCGAGTGGCAGATGAATCTATCTGGCTGAAGGACTCGAACAGCTTGTGTTGGTCTTCAGGTGCAATGCCGATGCCGGTGTCGATGACAGAAACGATGACCACAGGCCGGTTATGGCGCGACGCAGTGTAACCACGAATGGTGATGCTGCCTTCATCTGTAAACTTTGACGCATTTGAGACCAGGTTGATTAAGATTTGGCGCAGGCGGGTGTTATCGGCTTGCACCAGTGGTAAGTCGGGTTCAATTTCCTGAATGAGCTTCACGGACCGGTCTTTCAGAAGCCCTTTGGCGGTGGACATCACACTGGTGATCAACATCTTCAGGTCCACGTCGTCAAAAGCCAGCTCCATTTTGCCGGCTTCAATCTTTGAGAGGTCGAGCACGTCGTTGATCAGGCCCAGCAGGTGCTGACCGGCATTATAGATGGAGGTCAGGTCTTGTTCCTGGGTTTCGTTAATGGGTCCGTCAATACCTTTTAGAATCACCCGTGAGAAACCGATGATGGAGTTCAGCGGTGTGCGCAGTTCGTGGCTCATGTTCGCCAGGAATTCCGATTTAAGGCGGTCAATTTCCTGCAGGCGTTCGGTGGTTTCAAGCTGAGCCCGGTACAACCGGGAGATTTCAAGTGCGTTGGCGGCCTGGTCCACCAGGCCTTCGCAGAGCAGTTGGTCTTCTGGCCGCAGGGCGATGGGGGAGGGGGATGTTTTGGCGCTTTCGGGGGCTTCTGGGTCGGTGAGAACCAGTTCTATCACGCCCATGGCGGAGTCGCCAACGTTCCATGGCAACAGGTAATACAGGTAGGGCAGGTTGTCTGGATCGTAGCGTGTACTGGTTTGGGGCTGGCGAGCAGAGTACGTTTCCCATAGGTCTGGGCGTTCGCGGGACGAAACCAGGCCGCCAGGGGTCAGGTTGTCCATTGGCGGATTGCCGGAAATTTCACGATGGTGGAGGCTGAAGCTTTCCAGGTCGGTATCCCAGTCAAACATCGAAATCATATCCGGGCGCATATAGTTGGAAATTTCTTCGAGCAGAATCTGGCGTAGTTCGGTTTCGTCCACGGTTTGGGACATTTTGGCCGATGCGTTCGCCAGGATCAAGGCGACCTGGCGCTGGCGCTGTTCGGCCTGGAAGAGTTGGGCGTTGCTGATGACCGCGGCCAGGGTATTGGAGAGGGTTTCTAACAGGCGTTGGTCGTTGGCGTTGAATTCGGCCAGGCGCGGGCTTTCGCAGTTGATGACGCCAATGGTGCGCAAGCCCAGCCGGATGGGCACGGCCATTTCTGCGCGCACATCGCCAACCCCAGCAATGTAATCGGGGGAATGAGTCACATCGTCCACTCGAATGCTTTTTCCGCTTTGGGCGGCCAGGCCGGTGATGCCAATGCCCTGGCTGACTTCTAGAGAGGTCAGGTTTACCGAATAGCCGGCTGTGGCTCGGACCCGTAAGGTGGGTTGAATCAGGTTATCATCGCTCAGCATGATAGCGATATACGCCCCGCGCAGGGCGGTGTGCAAGGCATTGGCTGCGCCTTGAAGGGCTTCATCCAGGCTGGGGGCTGCAGCTGCTGCCGTGGTGACCTGGTAGAGAAACTGCTGTTCTTGCACAGCCTGCTGCACCAGTTCGTAAGAACGGGCGTTTTCAATGGCGATGCCCACCTGCTGGCCCACAGCCTCGGAGAGCGAAACATTGACGCCTGACGGGGCGTTGGGCTTTGAACTGAAGGTGCACAGCGTTCCGAGAACCTGACCTTTGGATTCCAGAGGTACACCCATGTAGGAACGCAGGCCTGATTTGACCAGCGCACTGACATCCAGTGGGGCTTCTGCCGCCAGGTCGGGTATGGTGATGGCTTCGCCCTGCAGGTAAACCAATTCGCACAGCGTGCCTTCCAACCCCTGGGTCGACAGGCGTTTGTGCAGCCAACTGGGCAGGTTGCGGTGGGAAACCAACCGCAGCCGGTTGGTGCTCGGGTCCACCACAGATATCAAGCCCGTGTCGAAATCGGTGATTTTCAGCATGGTTTCAAGCACTTCATCCAGGGTTTCGTCTAACTGCAAGGATCGGCTGGCCACGCTGGAGATGGTGTACAGGGTTTGGGACTCAACCAGGCTTTGTTGAATTTGTTCAAAGAGGCGGGCGTTGTTAATGGCATTGGCGAGCTGGTTGGCCAGGGTTTGCAGGGTGGTGATGTCGTCTGCCGAGAAGGCGCGGGCCCGGGCGCTTTGAATGGTCATCGCGCCGATGGGTTCGCCGCGCACCACCATAGGCAGGGCCAGTTCGGAGCGGGTGTCGGGCAGGAGCGGGTTGCGGAACACACGTGGGGCATCCGGGTTTTCCGGGGTTCCGGTTTCGCCAATATCCTGGGCCACCTGGGCAACGCCCAACGCGACTGCCTGGCCAATCATCGAAGCGCCGGCAATTTCAAGCTTGTGGTTGCGCTCAATCTGGATGCGCCCGGCTTCCCCGGTGCCAGAGCGCAAGACGGCATATTTGTTTTCGTCATCTGCCAGGAAAAGACCTACGTAATACAGTTCAAACCGTTGGCGAATGAGGTCCACCGCCTCCTGGAGAAGCTGGTTCAAGTCAAGCAGGGAAGTTGCAGCCTGGGAAACCTGGGCAGCGGTTTGCAGCTGGTTGGTGCGCCGTTCGGTTTCGGTGAACAGGCGGGCGTTGTCAATGGCAATGGCAAGCTGGTCGCCGATGGTTTGGAGCACACGCACATCGTCTTCTGAAAAGCTTTCCACCTGGGCAGACTGCACATCCAACACCCCGATCACACGAGCCCCAACTCGCAGTGGAATGCCTGTTTCGGAGGCGGTTTCGGTGAGTAATGGGTGAGGTTTGTGCACCTGGTCGGAGACGACATCGTTCACCACCAGGGGCTCGCCTGTCCAGGCAACCACGCCGATGATGGACTGTCCACCAATTTCAAAACGGAGGTTCTCGGCCAGCAGTTCCTTTGCTGCTGCGCCTGCGGCAGCCTGGATGATGGCGTTTTCCCGGTTGTCGTCCACCAGAAACAGGGATACATGGGAATACCCGAACCGGTCTAAGATCAATTCCGTCGAACGGTTGAACAGTTCGTCAAGGGCCAGGGTGCCGGAGGTCTCACGGGCAATTTCAGCAGCGGCCTGCAGACGGGTGGCAAGCTGGCGGGTTTCTTCAAGCAGGCGTAAGTTTTGGATGGCTACTGTGGCCTGCTGGGTGAGGGCGTTAAGGCGGCGCAAATCTCCTTCGTCAATTTTTGTGGGTTGGTCGTAGTAGGCGTTGATGTGCCCAATCCACTGCCCGGCCACCGAAAGAGGTGCCAGTAAAACCGTTTTGGCTTTGAGGATTTTGCCGTAAACATTACGGGCGGTTTCATCCAGGCGTGGGTCGTTGTCAATATCTTGAATGATGGTTGGCATCCGGGCGTTAAGCAGGTGGTCTACCGTACTCCATTCTTGCAGCGAATAGCGCAAGGCCGGGGTTGTTTCGGGGGAATTGCGGAAAAAACGGGCAATGGGCAGCAGCCATTCGGGTTTGCGTTCGTCCGTCCAGGGGTGGTTAAACAGGTTGATAGAAACCCGGCTGAGGCTGCGGTTGCCCAGGATGGTGAACTTTTGCAGGGTGGCGAGGATGTCGCTGTAATCCTGGACGGCGTTCAGTTCACCGCCAGCCTGGTAGAGGGTTGCGGTTTCAGAAAGGGCCTGTTGGGTTTGTTCAAACAGCCGGGCGTTTTGGATGGCGGTGGCCGTTTGCACAACGATGGTCTCTGCCAGGCGCAGTTGGTCTGTACTCAGGCGGGTTGGGGGCAGGCTGCCGGTCTCTTCGGCAGCGGCTGAAGCGCCGGCAATTTCAATATTCACCGTACCGATGACATCGTTTTCTGCGACGAGGGGAACCACAACCAGTCTTTCGACATTTTGTGCCTGGAAAACCGGGTGAAAAGCGGCAGTGGCCGGGTTGGTTTGGGCATTGTCGTACACCTGGGTGCGTTTGGAGTGAACCACCTGTTGGGCAGCCTGGTTTTCTTTCAGGTTGAAAACTTGCCCTGGCATGGGTGCGCCGCTTTCGGCTGCCCCATTGGCCCTGCCAGGCCGGAACCGGTTGACCAGGGTAAATTCAGTTCGGGCTTCGTTGAACAATGCCACGCTGACGGCGTGGGCGCGCAGCGCTTTGGAAAGTTCTTGTGAAATAATTTGTAGACTCTCTTGCAGGTCGAAAGATTCAGCCACCCGCGCCACAATCCGGTTAACCAGGGCAAGCTCTTCACTGCGCTGCTGGGCCTGGCCCAGGGCTTCTTGGGTCTGGCGGAACAGGCGGGCGTTTTCCAGAGCGATGGCTGCCTGGCGGGCGATGGAGGTCAGCAGGTCTTGCTGTCTTTGCGTAAAGGACACCTTCGGGTCGAGCGATTGGATGCTGAGCGCCCCAATGGGTTCGTTGCCCACCACCATGGGAACTCCCATCCAGGATTGGGACATGCCGCCCACAACGTTTAGCTGAATGCCCAATTCATCCATCTTCTGCAGCATGGCCTGGTCGCCCCCGTTAAAAATCAGGGGTTTTTGTTCACGAATCAGGTAATCTGTCAGGCCGCGCCCGGTTGGACGACTGGGGATATGCAGGGGCTGACCCTCTTCATAGGCCAGCGGGAAGTGGATGCGCTGTTTGTCTTTGTCATACAGTGCAATGAAAGCGTCGGTTGTGTTCAGCAGTTGAGCAATATAGCGATAAATAATCTGGTAAAGTTCTTCGAAATTGGTGGTTGTGGTGAGCAGACGCCCCATTTCATTGAGGGCATCTGCCTCGGCAGACTGGCGTTGGGTTTGGTCCAGCAGGCGGGCTTTTTCCAGCGCTTCGGATACCTGAACAGAAATGGCTTGCAAGAGTGCTTCTTCATCCGGGCTGAGGGGGTTGGAGAGGTCGCCTTCCACACCAATGACGCCAATCGGTGCGCCTCGCACCGAAAGCGAAACCGAATTGAGCGTTTCGGGCAAGACGGATGCCTCCAGCCCGGCAGAACCGGTTAACACCAGGGTGCCTTCGGCGTCGGCGGTTACGGCTGCCAGGGTTTCCTGGCGGGTGGATTGGTAGTCCTGCCAGCCGGTACGGCTCATGATCGCCTGCAGGCTGTGCAGTTCTTCCAGGCGTTCTTGCATTTCCTGGCGCAGGCGGGTTTCGCGCACAGCCACGGCAATTTGGCCGCAGAGTGATTCGAGCAAAAGCTGGTCGTCCTGGCTGAGTGCGCCGCGTTGGTTGCTTTGCACGTCCAGAATGCCAATCACTTCATCCCCCAGCTTAATCGGCACGGCCAGTTCGCCTTTGGTATCGGGCAGGTTGGGGTTGGGCAGCCAGTCGGGGTCCCGGGTTGTGTCTGCGGCCAGCACGGGTTGGCCAGTAGCCAGGGCTGTGCCCACCACGCCGCGCCCCATTTGCAGCCGGTGGCCGGCCTGGCGCATTTTACGTCCAGTTTCTCCGTAGCCTTCCACCAATAACACGGCGTTTTGGGTGGGGTCGTAGCGGAAAATTTGGGCGTGGTAGTATCCGAATCGCTCTTTCACCAGGGTAACCACCTGGTGAAAAAGGGCTTCCAGCGCGGGGGCACCGGCAATTTGTTGGGCAATTTCAACGGTCAGGGCCACTTGTTGGCTGCGTCGTTCGAGCAGTTGGTTCAGTTGTTCTTGTGCCTGGCGTTGTTCGGTAATGTCGCTCACCATACCCAGCAGGCCCACCACGTTCCCATCCCGGTCGTGGAGGGGAACTTTGACTGTGCTTCTCCAAATTTGGTGATCGCCGCGCTGGTGTGGTTCGATAATTTCATGCTCTGGTTTGTTTTCAGCCATTACCCGGTCGTCGGTGGCGTGGAAGAGGGCGGTTTCTTCTTCCGTCCAACCCAGTTGGCTGTCATCCTTGTTGATCATGGCTGCCGGGTCTTCAATGCCCAGGGTGCGGGCAAACGCCCGGTTGGCGCCCAGGTAGCGATGCTGGCGGTCTTTCCAGAAAATCATCTGGGGAATGTTGTCAATGACCAGTTGGAGCATTTCGCGCGAAGATTGCAGTTCGCGCTCGATGTGCCTTTCGCCCAGGTAATTCCCGACAAGTTCAGCAGCAGAGCGCAGCAGGGCAACATCGCTTTCGCTCCAGATGCGAGCGATGCGCAAATCTTCAAAGGCAATAAATCCATCCCAACGGCCCTGGGCACTGACAGGCAGGAGCAAGATGGAAAGAACGCCGCGTTTTTCCAAGGGCTGGCGTTCGTTTTCTGGCAGTTCGCTCACCACACCGGCAACGACGCGCCCGGCGGCCAGTTCGGTCTGCCAACGTGCAAAGGTTGGGGCATATACCAGCGTATTGGGGGGCGCGCTGGATAGGTTGGTGGGTGCTGTTTCAGTCCCTGCCGCGGCTGCAAGCTGGGCAATTGCGGGTAACCCTTTGGTTTGCGGGTTTGTATTTTGATAATAAACCACCTGGCCCACGTTAGCCGCCCGGCGCAGTTCGGACAGGGCTTTTTGCAGTGCATCTGGGGTGTTTTCGGCAAGCGCTTCTGAGGCAGCCACCAGGCCTTGTTCGTAGCGCACGTTGTACAGGGCAATCTGCCCGGCCAGGGTTTCTTCGGTAAACTCGCGTACCGCCAACAGGTAGAGTGCCTGACCAGGTGCATCTATTTTTTCTGCCTGCACATGGGCAAAGAAAGGCGTTTTTTTGGGTTCTTTTTTGGCTTTCTTCGATTCTGCAAGAGCAGAACGGACAAACTGCCAGTGGAAACGGGCGGGTTGGCCGGAACGGGCTGCAGCCAGTTTGAGCGCAAAACCCTCTGCGTTATCCGCCTGGGCAGCCAAAATGCTCTCTTCCAGGGGAACCGCCCGGGTTGCTGGGCTGATGGGCAGACCGAACAGTTCTTGGGCTGCCAGGTTGGCCTCCAACAACAGGTATTGGCTGTTGCCAGCATCCGGTTTGTCCTGCCTGGCGATCACCAGGCGAGCTTCCGGGGTGTGGTCAAATAATATGCGGAGCAGGTCTTGTTTTTTGTCCATTTTTTACTGTTCCGGGTCAGAGGTTGGAGAGGATTGGCCGTTGCCTGGGCTGGTTTCTCCCAGTTCGTGAGGGGCAGGGGGTTCCAGGCCAAGCTGCACAACTGCCTTGCGGCCCAGCGCCCGTCCTACTTCTTGGGCAGCGGTGCGCAGAATGGTGTTAATGTCTGTGGCGCTGTGCACACGGGCGGTAATTTCGCTGAGAACGCGCTCGCGGCGGGCACGGTCGCGAATTTCTTGCAGTTGGTAGAGTGCCTGGATGGCCGTTGTGGCTTGTTCTACCAGTGCACCAATTTGTTGTAATTCTTCATGGGTGAAGTTCACCGTTTCAGGATAGATACCGTTGATGTATCCCAGCCACTGGCCGCGCGAGCGCAGGGGAACGAACAAGGCGCTTTTTGCGCCAAGATCTTCCAGGAAGAGGTGGCGGAGGTTTTCATCCATCCGTGGGTCGGTGGCGATGTCTTCCACCAAAACAGGCTCGTCGGGACGCATCATTTTGAAGGCAGACGGGTATTCTGCCATCGAATATTTGGAAGACAGCCCTGGGTTGACAACCTGGCCGCGCACCCAACGTTCCAAAACGGTCAATTCTTGTGGCGGGTGATTGGGGTTATAGGGTCCATCGAAAAGGTCAATACTGATGACGGCTGCTTTGCCTGTCTGGTCGAGGGCTGTATGTTCGCGCAGGGCTTGAATAATTTCCCGGTAGGTTTGCGCCTGGTTTAGGGCTGCGGTGGCCTGGTAGAGCGCCTGGGTGCGCTGCAAGGCTGCCTGGGTTTCCTGGAACTGCCGGGCGTTGAGAATGGCAATCGCGCTTTGGCGGGCAATTGAAACCAGCAGATCGCGGTGCCGCTCGGAATACATCCCGGCAATCTCTGCATTTTGCACGGTAATCACACCCAGTACCTGCTCACCAATGGTGACGGGCACGCCCAACCAGGATTGTGCGGCAGCCCCAACCGTAATGCGCTGCAAACCCAGCTCATCAATTCGATCTTCCACCCCACGCGAGATGAGCAGCGGGGTTTTGTTGTCAATTACATACTGGGTCAGCCCCCGGCTTTTGCGGATGGGTGGGATGGAAGAAATTTCATTGTTTTCATACACCAGTGGGAATGTGATCTGCTCATTTTCCGGATCATACAGTGCAAAGAAGAAGTATGCGGTATCCATCAGCATAGAGGTGTATTCGTAGGTGATTTCTACCACTTTTTGGGTGTCGAGTGCGCTGCCCAATACACGGCTCATTTCGTTCAGGGTGGCCAGTTCCAGGTTCTGCACCTGGGTTTGTTTGAACAACTGGGCGTTTTGGAAGGCAATGGCCGCCTGCCCTGCAATGGAAAGCAGCAGGTCGCGCTGGCGTTCCTGGTACAGGTTGGGTGTGGTAACGCTCTGCACCACGATGGCGCCGGAAACCACACCACCCACCGCCATTGGCACACCAAGCCAGGATTCTGCCATGCGGGTGTTGCCGATGAACAGCACCTTCAGCCCAAGCGATTCCATGCGGGCGAGCACATCTTCGGGAATTAAGAGCGGCTCGCCAGAGCGCAGGACATAGTCTGTCAGACCACCGCCAATTTTGCGGTTGGGTGCCGGGTAGCGTTCGTTGTCGTTGATGGCCAACGGGAAAGTGATTTCTTCGCCCTCCGGGTCATAGATGGCCACAAAGAAGCTGGTGGTATCCATCAGGCGAGAGGTGTATTCATAGAGAATTTCAGCGATTCTACCCGGTTCAAGGATGTTGCTTAGCGCCCGTCCCATTTCATTGAGGATGTTGAGATCGTCATTCTGGCGGCGAGACTGTTCGAACAGGCGGGCGTTTTCAATGGCGATGCCCACCTGCTGCCCGACTGCCTCGGCCAGGGAAACGTTTGCGCCCAAAGGCGCATTGGGTTGGGTGCTGAAGCTGCACAGCGTTCCCAATACCTGGCCTTTGGATTCGAGGGGAACACCCAGGTACGAACGCAAGCCGGCCTGGACCAGCCCGCTGACATCGAGCGGGGCGTCCACACTCATGTCGTCCACAATAACCACCTCAGCCCGCAGGTAAACCAGTTCGCACAGGGTGCCTTCCAGCCCCTGGGTGGTCACTCGTTGATACAGCCCCTGTGGCAGGTTGCGCTGCGCAACCAGCTTGAGCCTTTTTGTGTTCGGGTCTAAAACTGTAATCAACCCGGAATCAAACCCGGTGATATCAAGCATGCTGGTGAGTACTTCTTCCAGTGTATCTTCCAGTTCCAGCGAACGACTGGCCACGCTGGAGATGGTGTAGAGCGTTTGGGATTCTGTCAGGCTCTGCTGAATTTGTTCAAACAACCGGGCGTTGTTAATCGCGTTGGCCAATTCGTTGGCCATGGTTTGGAGTGTGGTGATGTCTTCCAGGCTAAACGCGCCGCTCTGCGAGCTTTGGATGGTCATGGCCCCAATGACCTGGCCGCGAGTGATCAGCGGCAGGGCCATTTCGGAGCGGGTATCGGGCAGCAGCGGGTTGCGGAAGCGAATTTCGGCCTCGCCCACTTCTTGCGAAATTTGGGCCAACCCCCCCGCAATGGCCTGGCCGATCATGGAGTTGCCACCGATTTTCAGGCGGTGACCCCGCTCTGCCTGGATGCGCCCGGCCTCTCCTGTGCCCGCTCGCAAAATCGCCCACTCACCCTGTTCATCGTTTAGGAAAATGCCCACGTAATACATTTCAAAGCTGTCTTGAATTACTTCAACCACACGCGGCAGAAGTTCGGCCAGTTCAAGCTGTGACGAAGCTGCCTGGGAAACGCTGGAAGCTGCCTGAAGCTGGCGGGCGCGTTTCTGTTGGGTGGTGTATAGTTCAACGTTTTCAATCGCGGTAGATACCTGGCTGGCAATGGCAACAATCAGGTCCGTGTCTTGGGGTGTGAAATCGGGGGCTTCCAGCTTTTTGGTGGCCGTCAGGGTGCCGATGACGTTGTTGCGATAGGCCAGCGGCGCAACCACAATGCTGCCCACACCGGCCTGGCGCCGGTGCTGGCGAACATAATCGCTTTCACGCGGGTCGGGAATGGTTTTTGGAGAAATGGCAGGCTTTTGTTCGCGCAGCACCCAGCCAGACAATCCCTGAACCAGTTCGCCGTAGGTGAGGGGCAAAACTTCGGATTGGTCTTTGCCGTTCTCAATGAAGTATTCGACCAACTGGTGTTCATAATCCAGCGTGATGAGCAGCACCTGGTCGGCCTGGGTTACCTGGGCGATGGTATCTACCACAGTTTGGAAGAGTTCCATGGGGTTTTCAATGCCGATGGTGGCCTGGCCAACCTGGAGCAAAGCCTGTGTACGGGCCAGGGCCTGTTCGGTTTCGGCATAGCTGCGTGCATTGGCGATGAATGAGGCTGCCTGGTTGGCAATCAGTTCCACCAGGTCTTGTTGGTCTTTGTTGTAGGGTTTGCCCGCTTCGCTGCGGGTGAGTACCAGGGCGCCTAAAATGGTGTCCTGGATAATCATGGGCATGGCGATGGCTGCGTAGAAGGGCGGGGCATCGGTTAAGCTGGGTGGTTTGTTGGTCCAGGTATAGTAGCTGTCTACGACCTGTGGGCTGCGCTGCAGGCAGGCAAGGCCGGTCAGGCCTTCCCCAAGTTTAAGGCGGCGGCCAGTCAGGTCGGTTTGGCCTACCTGGTAGGTAATGACAAGCTCCAGTTCTTCCTCATCAGGATGCCAGATCCAAACGCCGCCGCCATCGGAGGCGAGCAGTTCCATCGAGCGGCGGGTTAAGAGGTCGAGCACACCGTTTAGGTCGGTTTGTGCCTGGCCAAATTCAATCGTCATATCATGGAGTCGGGCGAGTTCGCTGGTGCGCCGGGATTGGCTTTCGAACAGGCGGGCGTTATCCAACGCCAGGGCAATCTGGTCGGCCAGGGTGCGCAGCAAAGGCGCAGCACGCTCGTCCAGGCCGCCAATGTCGTCATGGCCAATGTTGAGTGCGCCAATTAATTCATCTTTGGCACGCAGGGGCAAAAACGCAAAAGAGCGTACCCCTTCGGAGTAGAGCAATTTGCGCATAGCCGGGTCAACGGGCGCTTTGTCCATCTCCTCCACAACCAGTGCTTCATAGTTGCGGGTAAGCTGCCAGTAGTCTGTTTCGGTAGTAGACCGGTTGATGAGGCGGATGACCCGTTCGGACATTCCACGGCTGGCAATCACCTTCAACCGGCGGTTTTCTTGTGGGACAACAATGCCGATGTGCATGGCGCCAAAAAGGGAAGCAATGGCTTCGAGTGTCACACCAGCGATGTGGTCGAGGTCAAATCTTTGGGTCAGGGTGGTGGTTACCCGGTTAATGGCGGCCAATTCTTGCGTGCGGCGTTGGGCATTGGAGTAGAGCAAAGCATTTTCAATAGCGTTGGCCAATTGGTCGGCCATGGTTTGCAGGGTGGTGATATCTTCTTGTGAAAAGGCATTGGGCAGGGCGCTTTGAATGGTCATGGCACCAATCACTTCTGAGCGGCTGATCAGCGGCAGGGCCATTTCAGAGCGGGTTTCGGGCAGCAGCGGGTTCGGAAAGCGCACTTCGGCTTCCGTGGCAACCTGGGCAATTTGGGCCTTGCCCTGGATAATTGCCTGGCCGATCATGGAAGCAGCATTTTCGCTGATTTCCAGCCGGTGGCTGCGTTCGAGCATTACCTTGCCAGCTTCCCCTGTGCCAGCCTGCAGCACAGCCCAATGTTTTTGTTCGTCCGCAAGGAAAATACCGACATAATACAGTTCGAAACTCTCTTGAATGAACCGGGCGGCCTGGGGCAGCAGATCTTCTGGCTCCAGGATGGAGGAAGCGGCCCGCGAAACCTGGGCGGCTGCTTCCATGTCGGCGGCCTGGCGTTTAAGGGTTTGTACCAGCCGGGCGTTGGTAAGGGCAGAGGCCACCTGGTTGGCCATGGCGCTGAGTAAGGTGACGTCTTCATCGGTGAAGTTGGGTTCATCCGGACGGTTAATGACTGTGATGATCCCCAGGGCCTGGGCTGTTTCTCCGGCTGCAGCCTGGCCCACCACAGGGACAATCAAGATTGCGCCGCAGTTGGTTTCAACCCGGCGCTGTTGGGCGGCTTCCGACTCGCGTGGGTCGGGTGCATCTTTGGGTGATAGTGCCGGCTTCTGATTTGCCAGCGCCCAGCCGCTTAATCCTTCTACAACCTGAGCATATTCCATTTGGGGGTTCAGCTGGCTTTGCCCTGGGCCGCCGGTGAAATAATCCTGCACTTTTTGGGTAGGCTGGTCAAAGGTAACCAATGCTACCCGGTCAGCGGGCAGGGTGCGAGCAACCGCATCTACCGTGGTTTGCAGCAGGGTTGGAATTTGTTCGACACCACTACTCATGGCCGCTTCACTGACCTGGAAAAGCGCCTGGGTGCGCAGCAGTGCGCCTCGGGTTTCGTCAAACAGGCGGGCGCTTTCCAGCGATTCGCCAAGCTGGTTCGCCAGGGTTTCCAACGCTTGCATTTCTTCGGGGTTCCAGGGGCTGCCGCGCCGGCTGGTTGGCATGGTCAGGGCGCTGGTTTGGGGGGGTGCTTTTTTCAGGCGGATGACACCCGCCTGGTTTCCGCGGATGTTTACGGGTACTTCCACGACCAATGGGTTTTGGGTTTGGTCTTCCTGGGTGGGTACCAGGGGGGCTGCTGGCCGCACACCAGCCCTGTTTGCCGTAAAGGCCACGTTCTCTGCCCGGCTGAGGACATTTTGCCAGGCGGTTCGGGTGATTTCGCCATAGTAAGCGTTTAAGGTCGCCAGGGCGGTTTCACTTTGCTGCAAGGCGGCCTGGTTTTGGGTAAAGAGGGCAGCGTTTTCAAGGGCAATGGCCAGCTGGTCGGCAACCAGACGGAATAGTTCAATATCTGCTTCCTGGAATGCGGAAGGCTGTTGGCTTTGGATGTCTAACACGCCCAGGATACCGCTGCTTGAAATCAAGGGCAGGGCCACTTCTGAGCGAGTTTCGGGCAGGTCGGGGTTATTGAAAAATACCGCATCCTGGCCAACGTCCAGTGCGATCCGGGCTGTGCCAGTTCCGGCAACAGACCCCACCAGGCCCTGGCCTGCCTGGGCGCCGCGCGCCACCCGGAGTTGGTGTTGACGGGCCAGCATGCGCTGGCCGCCTTCGCTGTTGGCCGCTCGCAGTTGGGCAAATTCTTGGGACTCATCCAGCAAGAAAATGCCTACATGGTAAAAGCCAAAGCGATCGCTAAGAAGGAAGGTCACGTCGGTGAGCAGGGTGTCGAGGCTGCGTTGGGCTGTGATTTCGCTGGAAATTTCGGCGATGGTTTGAAGCTGGCGGGTCCGGGCAGCCAGTTCTTCGGTGCGGCTTGCCACGCGTTCTTCCAGGGTGGCGTAGCTGCTGCGGATCTGGTTGCGCATTTGTGCCACGGCTAACCCCAGGGATTGGGTTTCGTAAAAACCAGATTGCTCCACACCCACATCGAGCACACCTGCGCCAATGGCTTCAGCAACGTTGGATAACTGCTGCAGCGGGCGCACGACATATGCCCGGGTTACCAGCACAAACCCCACGGTGGCAATGACCAGTGAGGTAATAAAGGTGTAGACAATGGCCTCACGGGTGCGGTTGTATTCGGTCTGGAAAGGCGCTTTGGTGGCAATCAGATGCACCACACCGGTAATGTTGTTTTCAAAACGAATTGGGTTGAAAATTTGGAAATAATCCGGATCTTGAATTTCGGTTGTGCCGGCATTCTGGCGGGTTTGGATGGCGCGGGCCTTGTCTTGCTCAATGTTGGTCAGGCCGATCTCTCCAAACTGGGCAATCAGGTTACCCTGGGCATCACGAATGCTTGCGTAGACGATGTTGGTGTCGCGCACATTTTCGCGCAGCAGCCGGTTGATTTGGGCAAAGTCAAACGTCGAAAGCGGTTCGCCCACCAGGCGGCTTAAACTGATGGCAGCCGGGCGGGTGCTGGTTTGGATGGTTTGGTCGAGGTTGGCGCGGCCAAACTGCCCAACAATCAGGGCAGTTACCGTAAAGATGATTAAGAATGCCAGCCCAATAAACAGTGGGCCAACCAACCCCAGCCGCGGAGCGAGGATGCGCCTGGCGGGTTGGGTGGGTTGGCCTTGCGGCGTCAGGGAGCCGGGCAGTGTGGGTGGGGTTGGTTTGGATGGAGCACTGTTGGATTCAGAAGGATTGCGCATCGCGTTTCTCCTGCGGCTGCGAAATGTCTTCGGGCGAAGTCGGTGTTTTTCGCCCCTGGGATGATTCGGATAACGGGCCAGTGTCTGGCGCCAGGGGGCCGGTGCCCCCTGCTGGCTGCTCGGGTAAGCCAAGTTGGATGGTTACTTCATCCAGGTCGAATGCCGCCCGCATTTCTCGGGCTGCGGTTTGCAGAATGGTTTGCATGTCCAGGGCTTCGCGCATTTTACCAGAAGCGTAGCTGACAGCGCTTTCCACTTCTAACCGCCGTTGGGTGGTTTGCACCATCCAGGCGTTTTGAAGGGCGGTGCTTAGAACGTCTGCAATGCCTTCCATAAGGGTGATATCGTTTTCATCGAACGCATCCGGTTGGGTAGATTGGATGGTAAGCACCCCGGCTGCGTTGGAACCCGGCCCAAAAACCCCGCTTTGGGATGCGGTGACTGGCATGGTAAAGGGCACCGCCATTTCGGTTTTCGTTTCGGGCAGCAAGTGGCTGGCTTGCAAAGCGGTTGGGCTGGCTTCATCAGGAGCAGATGGGTTCCGCACCTGCCCGATTTTGGATTGACCATGCCGCAGTGCCCAAGCCAAAACCGAAGCAGCATCTTCCTGGTTGGGGTCCGAGGCTTCGTCCATGACCAGGGCTTTTCCCTCGGCGGCCAGGCTGCGGCCAATCACGCCGCTGCCCGCCCGCAGCCTGGCACCGGGCATACCAGCGGTTTGTGTGGTATCGGCAGCCGGGCTTTCATACACAAACGCCCCAACGTAATGCAGGTTGAGGCGTTCTTGAATCAGGTCTACGATGTTTTGCAGCAAGGCATCCGGGCTCAGCCCTGCACTTACTCTTTGAGCAATTTCTGAGGCAGTTCGAATTTGAACCAACCTGCGTTCCAGGTCTTCTGTGCGTTGGGTAAGCCGGGCTTGCTCCACCTCCAGGCGGGCGCTCAGTTGGGTGGCGGCTTTCAGCGATTGTTCGAGGCCGCGCAGCAGCAAAACCAGGCCCACAATCGCCAGGGCACTCAAGTAAATATAGTTAAACACCCCCACCAGCCAGGCCAGTGGGTTGAGCGAACTCACCAGCGGGTTGGGTGTGGGCACCGGCCAAAGCCGGTTTGTGATAAGGATCGCAAAAATCACCAGGGTGACCAACTGAAGGCCGCCAATGATGGACGCCCAACGCATGCCAAATAAAATAGCCGCCAGCAGGGCGGAAGCAAAAAACCAGGCCACGACACTGGTGGTTAACCCATATTGGAGCAGGTCGGCCACGCCGGCTGCTACGGGGAAGGCCACCAGTACGCCGCCCTTCACCCAATAGGGCAGTTCTCTGACTACCCGGGCTCTTGAAAAAGCCAATACCACAATCAGTCCATAGGCTGCCCCATAAGCTGCGGCCAACAGGTAATTTTGCCTTTGGAGCAGTGGAATCAAAGCCACCAGCAGCGCCACCGCGCCAACGATGGCTACGGCATACAGGAGCGCTACCAGAATACGCTGACGCCAGGCTGGCAGGTCGAGGGCGGCTGCAGGCTGGCTGTCTTGCGCTCCCATGCTGGCAGGGTTGTAGTATGCAAATACAGCGTCAAGTCTTTGACGAAGGGGGGAAGGTGATGGGTTCATGGGTCAGGCATCCTCCTGGCGGCAGGCAGGGCGATTGGCCGCCCCAGCTAAACGGGCGGCAGCTTTTGGTGAGTTGGGTCGTGCGGTTACATTTCCCAAACAGATTCTCCTGAAAGAATCCGGCGGATTTGTTCTGGAAAGCGATCGGGGTCAAGGGGTTTCCCAAGAAAACCATCAAACCCCGACTCGCGGGCTTTATTAATTTGTGCCACGCTGGCTTCAGCCGTAACTGCCACAACCAGGGTGTCGCGCAGGCTGGCGGATGCGCGGATTTTTTTCAACGCTCCATAGCCATCTTCATACGGCAGGCGAATATCCATCAGGATTAAATCCAGGCGGGGAAGGGTGTCGGCATATTCCACCACTTCATACCCGGAGGTTTTCCATTCGCAGTGAATGCCCATAAATCCCAACATGCGGGCAATGAGGACAAAGTTGGAGACATTGTCTTCCACCACGAGGACCGTGGCATCCTGGATTGAAATGGGCTTGCGTCTGGGGGGTAAATTTGGTTCGTTCATTGGTTGTTTTCTCGGGTGTTTTTGAAGGGGCTTGGGGTTTGGCAGGCGTGTGCAGGGATCCGTTCTGCTTATTCCTGGCCTCCCAGGGTTTTGCCAAGGGCAAGGAATTTTTCAATCTGGTGGGGTAAGGCATCGATGTCCACCGGTTTTTGCAAATACCCATCGCAGCCGGCTTCTAGCGTGCGTTCGCGATCGCCTTTCATGACATTGGCCGTCAGTGCGATCACGGGAACATTAAAGAGATTGGGTACGCTCTTGATTTTGGCCGTCAGGGTCAGCCCATCCATTTCAGGCATATTGACATCCATCAAAATCAGGTCGGGAACCAGGTCTTCGAGCACTTCCAGGGCGCGTTGGGCGTTTTCAGCCTCAACCACCTTATATCCCTCGGCCATTAAGACGCGCCGGATTAAGATCCGGTTTTCCAGGTTGTCCTCAACATACATAATTATGGGAGCGGCGGACATCAATACTTTCCTCCGTTGTTAATAAGCAAAAACAATAACTGCTCTTCACCCTTTTAAAACCTGGGGTAGAGTAGTTATTCGTATCTGGCATTATTATAATAGCATCTGCCTGACAGATAAACCCTTTTTAAGTTTTTGCTTAAATTCGCCTGCTTTTTAATGAAAAAATCGCTGCTTTAAGGTTTTTTGATGGATGTGGTTCGCGAGCGAAGCGAAGCAGCCTCCGGATTCTAACCAAGCGGACTTTGTAATCCGGTTTACTTCGAGAACCACAGAGAAAAAATACCGAGAGCCACCGAGTTTTTCTTTATTGTTTAAGATTCCTCACGGCTGCGTCGTTCGGAGTGACACGCGGGGTTTAAGTCCCCTTATTTTGCCGCAGGCAAAATGGGGGGACCCGGTGCAGCCGGAGGGGGGTCAGTTCACCGTCCACGAATTTTGCGCCACGAATACACGAATGGGGAACCCCCTCCGGCCTGGCGGCCACCTCCCCCAAATGGGCTCCGGGTACGGCGCACCATTTATGGGAGGGTTAAATCCAGGTTATCCTCCGGTAGGGGTGGGTCGCAGCGCAGCGGAAACCATTCCAGAGCCGCCCCTGGCTCATTCCGGCGCAGCCCGTCTGCCCACCCGCTGACCCGCCCTTGGTAAAAGATTCCTCACGGCGGCGTCGTTTGGAGTGACACGCATTGGGAACCGGTTGCTCCTCAATTATTCTAATGATACCTATTGGGAACAGGCTGCTCCCCTATCATACGAACGACATAGGTGGGCAGCGCTTGCCGTCGGTGGCGGTTTGCGGCGATAGGTTAACCAAGAAAAACGCACCCTGGAAACTTCCAGGGTGCGTTTGAGCGGGTGATGGGATTCGAACCCACGGAATGGTAGCTTGGGAAGCTACTGCCTTACCACTTGGCGACACCCGCAATGTGCGCAGAATTTTACCGCGCCTGCGCCTGCGCGTCAACGTGCGCACCCATCGGATGCTGCGGTTTCTAAACGTTGGGTGTCAGGGTGCAAGCCGCCAGGTCAACCCGGTGGCTTGCACCTCAGGCAGATTAATGGACGCCAATGCCGATATAGTGGAAGCCGGCCTGCTCCAACGACTGGCGGGGCAAGAAGTTGCGTCCATCCAAAAACAGGGGGCGGGCAACATTCTTGCGAATGCCTTCCCAGTCCAGCTTGAGGTATTCGGGCCACTTGGTGACCAGGATGATGGCATCAGCGTCCTGGATGGTTTCCATCACGCTGTCATAGTAGTTGACCCCGATGTCACCAAAGTATCGCCGGGCGTTGGGCAAGGCGATGGGGTCGGTGGCGTTGACTTTTGCGCCCCGGGCAATCAGGTGTTGTGCCAGGTCAATGGCCGGGGTGTCGCGCAGGTCGTCGGTGTGGGGTTTAAAGGCCACCCCCAACAGGGCAATGGTACGCCCCTTGAGGATTTTTAATTCGTGCAGCAGCTTATCTACCACCCAAATACGCTGGCGGTCGTTCACTTCGCGGGCTGCCTGAACAATTTGCAGGGTCAGGTTATATTCACCGGCGGTGGTGACGAGGGCTGCGGTGTCCTTGGGGAAGCAGCTCCCGCCCCAACCCACACCCGCTTCCAGGAAGCGCGAGCCAATCCGGCTGTCCAGGCCGATGCCGCGGGCAATTTGGGTGATATCGGCACCCACTTTCTCGGCAAGCTGTGCAATTTCGTTGATGTAGCTGATTTTGAGTGCCAGGAATGCGTTGGCGGCGTATTTGATCAACTCTGCCGAAGCCAGGTCGGTGGTGACCATAGGCACAGCGCCAAAACCTTCTGGGCGGGGCAGGAATTCGGGGGCGGGGAAGTCCTGGTTGAGAATGGGCCGGTACAAGTTGGTCAGCACATCCAGGGCGCGTGAGCTTTCCGCACCGGCCACAATCCGGTCGGGGTAGAGCGTGTCGAAAATCGCTGAGCCTTCACGCAAAAATTCTGGGTTGGATGCAATTGCAAAACGGCCATCGGGTTTTTGGCCGTTGGCGCTGCTGTAGGCATCGCGGATAATGGTGCTCACCCAATTTCCACTGCCAATGGGTACGGTGGATTTGTTGACCACAACCGTGAAACCGCTGCTGCCCAGGCGCTGGCCAATGGCCTCAGCAGCCTGGCGAACATATTCCAGGTTGGGGCGGCCGTCGGGCAATTGGGGAGTGCCCACGCAAATGAATGCAACATCGGCTTTGTCTAACTGGGTATCGTTGTACGAATCCGTATAGTGCAGGTTCGGGCTGGCCAGGGCCAACAGTTCTTCCATGCCGGGTTCATAAATCGGGCTTTTGCCCTGCTTGAGCGATTCGATTTTCTCGGGCACAATATCCATGCAGGTGACCTGGTGCCCCAGGTAAGCGAGGGCCACGCCAGTGGTCAACCCGACATAGCCTGTTCCAATAATTACAGCTTTCATGAAGTGTTCTCCTGATTTTTGGCTGCTGATGCTTTGCTTTTTGCAGCGCTGTGCAGCCTTTTACGGCATAAATTGGGTGGTTTGGGGCTCTTTGTTTGTGGCATTGCTGCCCCGTTTGGGGCAAAGGAACACCTGAACGCACCGCAAAGGTTATTTTATCCGTCTTTTAAGAAAAAAGGCAGGCGCAAATGAGGGGATTTTAAATAATTTCAATCTGCCAAAGCAGCAATCTTCCAAACGGGTATAATTTGGGCATGGTACGAACCGGGCGTTCTTTGCTAAGAGGCTTTTCTTTTTTGATGATCTTAATCGCGGTCATTCTGGCCGTGTTAGAACTCATCCAATACAGCCGGGTTCGCACCAATTTCCTGGCAGGGCAGGTTATTGCCGGGGTTCCGGTGGGGCAGCTTAACCGCCAACAGGCTGCAGAGCGGTTGTTAGCGGTTTATTCGCTGCCGGTTGAACTGGCTTTTGGCGATGCGCTGATCCAGTTTGAGCCGGCTGTGGTTGGCTTTGAACTGAACCTGGAGCGGATGTTGGCCGCCGCGGACCTGCAGCGCACCAACCTGCCTTTTTGGGAAGGTTATTGGGATTACATTTGGTCTCGCCAGCCTGACCCACAACCCGTGCCGTTGGATTGGACGTATTCTGAAACCCGCCTGCGCATTTACCTGGAAAACGAAGTGGTGGCGCGCTATAACCAGCCGGCCTCATCACCGATTCCCAATGTGGGCACCATCAATTTCACGCCTGGCGAACCGGGCCTGGCGCTGGATGTGGACGCGGCAATTTTGCCTATCGAGCGCGCCCTGGCTTCACGCAGCGACCGGCGGGTGGTGCTCCCGCTGGTGCGTACCAGCCCCTCACAGCTGGCTTTCGATAATTTGCAAATTTTCCTGCGCCAGGTAATTGATAATTTTGGCTTTGATGGCATGGTAGAGGTATATATGTTGGATCTGCAAACTGCCAATGAAGTCCATTTTGCCTACCAGAACGGTGAGTATCTTTCTGTACAGCCTGATATTTCTTTCACTGCCGCCAGCGTGGTCAAGATTCCGATCATGGTTTCAGCCTTTGCCCGCCTGGACGAACCGACTCCAGCCGAGGCTGAACAGTATCTGCGCGATATGATTGAGCTTTCAACCAACGAGCCTGCCGATTGGCTGATGAACCAGGTCATTGAGCCAAATCTTGGCCCCCTGCGCGTGACCGAGGACATGCGCAAGCTTGGCCTGGAAAACACCTTTATGGCGGGAATGTTTTACCTGGGTGCCCCGTTATTGGTGCGCTATGAAACCCCCTCCAACATTCGCACGGATATTAACCTGAACCCCGATCCGTATAACCAGACCACTGTGTCGGATGTGGGGATGCTGCTCACGGATATTTACCAGTGTGCCCAAAACCAGGGTGGAGCGCTCATCCCCGTTTTCGCGGGCCAGATTACCCAGGCTGAATGCCAAAAAATGATTGAAATGCTTACCCGGAACCAGATGGCGGCGCTGATAAAAGCCGGTGTGCCCGACGGTACCCGTGTTGCCCATAAACACGGGTGGACAACCGCCGCCAGCGGGCAAATGACTTCGATGGGCGATGCAGGCATTGTGTATACGCCCAGCGGCAACTATGTTTTGGTGGTTTTTGTCTATCACCCGCAGCAAATCATTTGGGATTCGATTTCCCTGTTGGTGCGCGATATCTCTCGCGCCATTTACAACTATTACAACCTGCCCCAATAAGCCCCAATCTCAAGGCTTTAGTGCGAATGCCCTGCCCCTTCCGGGCCAAGCCAGCGTGCCAACGGACCCAGCTGGTCGTGGTATACCGCCAAAAGGCTGGCAATGAGTGTGCTCAACGGCACAGCCGACATCAGCCCCAGCGAACCGACCAGTGTGCGCACAATTTCTTCGGTGAGAAATTCGAAGTTGACCAGGTAACCCGCCTGCGCCCCATTGAGCGAAAGCAGCAGCAGTGAGGGCAGCGCGGCCCCTGCGTAGGCCAGCACCAGGGTGTTTACCGTGGCAGCCACGTGGTCGCGCCCAATGCGCATGGCGGTGCGAAACAAAGCCTGGAAGCCAGGCCGGGCGCCCTGGTCGCGGGCGGCGTGGGCAATTTCGAACACGGCGGAAGATTGCGTAATAACCAGGTCGTCCAACACTCCGAGTGCGCCAATCAACATTCCACCTAACACCAGCCCGCGCAGGTTCAAGCGGATTTCTGAAGTTTGCACCAGAAAAAGCGCATCTTCGTTACCAAAGCCGGTCAGGCGGGTGAGTTCAATAAAATATGCCGCCAGTACTCCGGTAAGAATCAAGGCCAACAGTGTCCCGGCCACAGCGGCGTGCGATTTCAAGGTCCAACCGTAGGTAATATAAATTGTAAAGGCCAGCAAGAAAAATGCGCCTGTGATAGAAACCAGAACCGGGTCGCGCCCGGCTAAAATTTGCGGCAAAATGTAGCCGGTAATCACAAGCATGCTGCCGGCCAGGCCTATCATGCTGCGAACCGCCTTCCACCCGCTGATCAGAATGCTGAAGATAACAAAAGTGCCCAACAAAATCAGCAGGGGGCGAGTGCGCACAAAGTCCACAAAATAAGCGTTTACCTGGCCATTGGGCATAGCGTTGGCATTGATGAGCAGGATATCGCCTTTTTGAATTTGGATGGGGCTGGGCAGAAGCTGGCGTTTGCCGTAGTCAATTTCCACCAATTGGCCTTCCAGCGGCCCCTCAGCAATGCGCAGAAGCAAAACCTGGTAGGGTTGGGTGACATCGCCCAGGGTGATTTCGCCCTCTTCCAGAATGGCGCGTACTTCGGCACGCACCACATCTGCGCCAAAGGTCATGGTAAAGGCAGTGTCCTGGGGGGCTGGTTGGCTGCCAATTCGGGCTGCAGCCAAAATAATCAACCCGGCAGCCAGCACCAACCCCGCTGCAGAAAGGATAAAAATCAGCGTGTTCTTTTTCATCGGGTTTGTCCCTTTGTTTTTCCTGAATGCGATTATAACCCGCACTCGGTAAAAAGGTTGCCAGGCGCATGGTGGGTGGAGGGGCGTGCTTCAGACCTTGCCTGCGAGGCCATTTAGCCCTGCCCCCTTAATGGGCTCGTTTGGTTATGGGTTGTCGATTTTTGGGATGAGCCGGTATCCGTACTTAATGAGTACCCTACGCTAACCTTAAAGATTCCAAATACGCCAATATTTTAAGGGGGGGACTATTGCCTAATCAGTACAGGTGTGCTAGAATTCCATCCACGCCAATATAGTACATATAGCATACTGTATAAATTAACCCCCCATATATAGGGGGTGGTTTTGAGGAGCCGATGCACTGTCCCTTTTGCCATTCTGATGATTCCCGGGTACTGGATACCACCCACGACAACCGGGGCGGTGTCCGCCGGCGCAGGGAATGCAAAGAATGCCGCCAGCGCTTCAGCACTTATGAACGCCCAATTCTGGCGACACCGTTGTTAATTAAGCAAGATGGCACCCGCGAAGAATTTGATAAGGAGAAACTCATTCGCGGGATTCGCATTTCTTGCGTGAAACGGCCGGTATCTGCAGCAGATATCGAACGCCTCGCCGGGGAAATTGAAGCCACGCTGCAAACGATGGGCCGGTCTGAAGTTTCTTCTCGGGTGGTGGGTGATATGGTGATTGCAGGGTTGAAAGAGCTGGACCATATTGCCTATATTCGCTACGCAATTGTTTACCTTGGATTGGACGATTTACAGTCCATTCGCACCGAAATTGACCGGCTCTTAGAGGGTTAATCTACTGCCGGTTGGCTGCCCGTGCTCTGCCTTTTTGAGGTGGGTCGGGTGTATTTTTGTCTGAGATCACTGGATAAGGAGATATTTATGTCCAAAACCGCCCAAAAATTTACTGAAAAACTGGGTCTAATGCCCACCCCCCCAATTCCAGACGATGTTCCAGCCGCTGACCTGACTGAAAATGCGCGCAAAGTATTTTTGCGGCGCTACACCCGGCGCGGACAGGATGGCGAACTGATTGAAACGGTTGAGGAAACCTTCTGGCGGGTTGCCTACCATGTGGCTAAAGTGGAAACCGAATGGGGGGGCGATGTGATGGAGTCAGCCCGTGAGTTTTACGCAATGCTGATTCAAAAGCAGTTCTTTCCCAATTCGCCCACCTTTACCGGGGCGGGCACAGACCTGGGCCAGCTTGCGGCCTGCTTTGTTTTGCCCATTAGCGACGATATGGGCCGGCATTCAATGGGTATCTTTCAAACTTTACGCGATGCCGCGCTGATTCAGCAAACCGGCGGCGGAAACGGCTTTTCGTTTTCCCGGCTGCGCCCCAAAAGCGCCCTGGTCAATTCTTCAGCGGGTAAGGCCACCGGGCCGGTTGGTTTCTTACGGGTTTATGATGATGCCTTTGGCGAAATTGCCCAGGGCGGCACCCGCCGCGGCGCCAACATGGGTGTGCTGCGGGTAGATCACCCGGATATTGAAGAATTTGTTACCTGCAAAACCGATGAAAATGCCATCACGAACTTCAATATTTCTGTGGGGATTACCGACGCTTTTATGCGCGCCGTCATCAACGATGAAATGTGGGACTTACGCTTTCCGGATGTGAAGGCACCAGAATACCGCTCGTTTAATGGCACGCTGGAACAGGCCGAAGAAGCGGGTATTCCACTGCGGGTTTATCGTACGGTGCGCGCCCGCGACCTGTTCGACAAAATTGTGCGCCAGGCCCACCATAACGGTGAACCGGGTGTACTGTTCCTGGATGCTGCCAACCGCAGCAACCCGGTTCCCCACCTGTACCAGCTGGAAGCTACCAACCCTTGCGGCGAACAGTGGCTTGGCCCGTATGAAAACTGCTGCCTGGGGTCCATTAACCTCGCCGAGCATTTTGGGCCAGAAGGCAGTGTGGATTGGGAAAAATTGCAGCGCTCCATTGAAACCGCAACCCGCTTCCTGGATGATGTGGTTGAAGCCAACGCTTATGTTCCTGCAGTTCCTCAGCTGCGTGAAGCCGCCATGCGCGCCCGCCGGATCGGATTGGGCATTATGGGCCTGGCCGACCTGATGTATCATTCTGGCATTCGCTACGGCTCTGCAGAGGGCCAGGAATTTTCTGCGCAGGTGATGGAGTTTGTGCGCTACCATGCGATGCGCACCAGTATTAAGCTGGCCAAAGAGCGCGGCCCGTTTGCTGCCATTGAAGGCAGCATCTACGACCCGGAGAACATCACCTGGGCGCCGCCCCGCCCGTTAGCCCCCTACAAACATAACTATGGCCGGCCCGAAGTGGATTGGGACAAAGTGATTAAGGGCATCAAAAAGAATGGGATCCGCAACGCCGCCCAAACCACCATTGCCCCCACTGGCACCATTTCAACCGCGGCCGGCTGCGAAGGATATGGCTGCGAACCGGTTTTTGCCCTGGCGTACATCCGCCACGTGAATGATCACGGCAAGGATTTGCAGCTAACCTATACCAGCCCGCTCTTTGAAAAAGCCCTGGATGTCCACAACCTGGACCCGGATGTTAAACATGCGGTCATCCAACAGGTTATCGAAACCGGCACCTGTCAGGATGTGGACAGCCTGCCGCACCAGGTCAAAGATGTCTTTGTGGTTTCCAGCGATATTACCGCTGAAGAACACGTACGCATGCAGGCCGCCATGCAGGCTTTTGTGGACAACAGCCTGAGCAAAACCGTCAATTTCCCTGCCGAAGCCTCGGAAGAAGATGTGGCCACTGCCTACAAACTGGCCTGGGAGCTGGGCTGCAAGGGCATCACGGTATATGTCACCGGCTCGCGTGAGAAGGTGGTTCTGGAAACCCACGCCACAGCCAAAGAGAAAAACAAAACCAGCCAACCCGCCGAAACCCAACCAGCGCTGATCTGGCATGATAAGAAGAAACCCCGCCCGCGTGCTCTGCATGGCTACACCTTCCAAAGCAACACCCCGCTGGGCAAAGCCTTTATCACCATCAACGAAAATGGCGGCAGCCAACCCTTTGAGGTTTTCATTAACACGGCTAAAGCCGGTTCGGATACGGCTGCCGTTTCTGAAGCCATTGGCCGCCTGATTTCCTACATCCTGCGCCTGGCATCCCCCATTGCCCCACGTGAGCGGCTGATTGAAGTGATTCGCCAGCTTGCCGGAATTGGCGGTGGGCGTTCACTTGGTTTTGGCCCCAACCGGGTGCGCTCTTTGCCCGATGGGGTGGCCCAGGCGCTGGAAGAATATATGCAAAATACCGCTGCCAACCACAGCGAAGCCAACCCGGGTGTGCCCCAGGCCGGGCTGAACGGGCAATCTCACGAAATTCACCCGAACGGCCACTCCAACGGCGCCGGCAGTCATGCAGAAGAAGCGGCACCCGCCCCACGGTTTTCCAGCCCCGCCCCCGACAGCCTGCTGATGAAAATTGGCGACCTGTGCCCGGAATGCGGCCAGGCTTCGGTCGTCAACGAAGAGGGCTGCCGCAAATGTTATTCGTGCGGCTACAGCGAGTGTTAGGTAATTTGCCGCAAATGGCGCTATAATGCAGCTGGCCTGCCTGGGGATTAAAAAACCAGGCAGGCCATTTTTTTCTGCAGAGACCCTGTTGAAACACAAAAACCTGGTGTTTTTGTGTTAAACTGTTAACGATTCTTTCTCATGAGCAACGAAGTGAAAAACAATGTCAAACACATGGATTAAGCTGCTGGTAAGGCTGGAGAACAGCCCAAAAGGCAGCCAAATATTGGATTCTCTTCAAACCGGAATGCTGCGCGAACAGGTGCGCTATACAGCAGCCCATTCCCCTTTTTACCGACGGCGGTTTGCTGAAGTGGGTGTCGACCCACAGTCCATCCGGACCCTTGAAGACCTGCCGCGCCTGGGTTTTTTCACCACCCCTGCCGACCTGCAAACCGACCCTTACGATTTTCTGGCGGCCCCGCGCCGCGACATTCTTTATGCGCTGTCCTCCAGCGGCACAACCGGGCAGTCGAAAATTGTTTTCCTCACCCGCCCCGACTGGGACAGCGGCATTCGTACAATGACGCTGGGAATGGAACTGATTGGGCTTACCAGCGCAGATGTTGCCCAAATTCTCTTCAGTTATGGCAACCCGGCCTGGATGACCGGCAGCGTAGCCCAGGCTGCCTTTGAAAAGCTGGGGGCGTTTGTGGTGCCCAGCGGCAATTCGATTACGATCGAGAAACAAATCGAAACCATTCGCATGTTTGGCTCCACCGTTTTGTTGGGCACACCCAGCTACCTGCTGCGCTTGACCGCTGAAGGCCAGCAGTACGCCAACCTGGCCGAACTGGGTGTGCGCATGATTCGCCTGGGTGCAGAGCCGTTCTCGGAAAGCCTGCGCACCCACCTGGAAACCGCCTGGGGGGCGCGCGTGTACGACACTTATGGCATGATGGAATTGGGTGTGTTGGGCGCCGGTGAGTGTATGGCCCGCAGCGGGCTGCATCTCAGCGCCAGTGTTCTGGTTGAAGTGATTGACCCGGTAACAAAAGCCGTGCTGCCGCCGGGCCAGACCGGCGAACTGGTCTACACCACCCTCAGGCGGCGGGGCAGCCCGCTGCTGCGCTACCGCTCAGGCGACCTGGGAACCCTGCTCCCCAAAGAGCCCTGCTCCTGTGGAATGATTCCCACCCGGCGGATGAGCCGCATCCAGGGGCGTTTGGACGATATGGTGATCATTGGAAGTGGTGAAAACATGTTCCCCGCCCAGGTGGAAGCGGCTCTGATTGATCAAGAAGGGATTGGTGCTTTTCAGGTGGTGATTGACGCGCACGGCTACCAGGACCGCCTGACCGTGCGGGTAGAAGTTGCTGAACCGAATGGCCATTCCGCATCCAACCGGATTTCTGAGCAAATCACCCACCGGCTGTACCGGGCTTTACCTTTCCTCGACCACGAAATCCATACCAGCCAGACCATTGCTCCGTTGGCTTTTGAATTTTTGCCGAAGGGGGTCATCAGTGCCTCCACGCCCATCAAACTGCGTCGGCTGATAGATAAACGCCAGCTGTAACCCTCCCCCCCACCTAAGGACAACACCATGCCAACACCCCCGCCCTTACGAGAGTATTTCGACCCCGAAATTGAATGTGCCCCTCCGTCCACCCTGGCGGCCAATTCCCTGGAGCGTATTGCCCAGGAAGGCAAAGCAAATAATGGGCTGTTTCGCCGGGCAGCCCGTTCGCCGCTGTATGGCCCACGCTGGCAGCAGGCCGGGCTGGCTCCGGAAGATATTCAAAGCTATGCTGATTTTCGCCGCCTGCCTTACGTAGGCGCGTCAGAACTGCGGGTTGCCCAGCAAAACCATCACCCCGATGCGTTTATCTGCTCAAACGAACGCCCGCGCTACTGGATCAGCACCTCCGGCAGCACCGGGGTGCCCAAGTGGGTGCCTGTTGGTAGTGCAGAGCGGGGGCCGATTCGTGAGGCTGCTTTCCGATTGTTATCTTTCTCGGCCCGCCGCTATACCGATCAGGATGTGGGCATGTCCATTACTGCCCCGGCGCCCTTTATCTCCGACACCAGTTTGTGGTCGGGTGCGTTGCTGCTTATGCGCGGTTTTCAAATATCGAATCATCCCGATGTTGAGAGTGTTGTGTTTACCTTTGAACAGGGCCTGGAAGGCGTGGCCATGAGCCTGAGAAGGAAAACTTCTTTTACCTTTGCCTTCCCCAGCCTGATGATGCGCATCGGGCGCGGCATTACAGACAATGCCGCCCTGATTGCGAAAAACCAGCTGAAAGACCAGTTCTCCCTGGAGAATTTGCTGGCTTACCTGGTGACTCGAGTCCGGAAGGTTTTGCCGCGCGACCTGACCCGGGTTCACACCGGTTTTTTTGCGGGCGAACCCGTTGGCCCCTACCGCCAACCCCTTAAAGAAACCTGGGGGTTGGAAAATGCCTTCAGTATTTACACGTTTTCGGAGTTCCAGACTTTGTTTGCCGAGTGTGCCCAGGCCGATGGGATGCACGTTTGGCTGGATATTTGTTTCCCAGAGTTTATTCCCATGGTAGAAATCGAGCGGGAAAATGAGCAGCCCGGCTATGAGCCCCAGGCCATCCCGCTTTGGGAAGCAGCCCCCGGCGCACAAGGGGAACTGGTGATTACCGATTACAAAGAGACCTTCCCCCTGGTGCGCTGGCGGACCGGCGACCTGGTGGAAATGGTGTCTGCCGAACCGTGCGGCTGCGGGCGGACCCATCCACGCGTTCACATTTTGCAGCGCCATGACGACCTGGTGAACCTGGGCGTTGTGCGCTTTTCGGTTTTTACCTTGCAAGAAAAACTGCAAGCCCTGCGCAGCCCGGCCCCAGTTGCCCGTTGGCAGCTGCGGGTTGGGCGGGATGGCTACATGCCCCGGCTGACTGTGCTGGTCTGCCCGGATGCGCGCAAAGGCGAAGTGGATGAGGCAGAATTTGCCCAGGCTGTCCGTGCAGGGGTGGATTCCATCGAAGCGCTGCGTTTGGGCTGGCAGAACGGCCTGGTGAATGAACCTATCGTCACCCTGGATTGGAACCTGGGCGAGCGAATTTCATCCAGCGGCAAATTTCGACCCCTGGTGTACGAAAGTGACCTGGGTGCTGAGCCATCCCCTACAAGCAAACCTGCCCCGCAAGCCACCGCAGCGGTGCCCGTCCCCATTCCCCATGCAGCAGCCCGGCAATCTCAACCCCTGCCGGCGCCGGTGTTTTTGCGCTCCGCTGAAAAAAGCGCCCTTCAACCCCTGCCAGGTTTCGCACCCCTCTTCGCCCCGCTCGAACCCGAAGCGATTTTACGCCAACCATTGGATGAACTGGTGACGCAAACCAACACCCGTTTGGCGGCTTCCGGAGACCTGCTCCAACGGGCTGCCCGTTCCAGCCTGTACCAAAAAAACTGGCGTGCGGCCGGGTTGCGCTCGTATACCCTTTCAAACCGCAGCGACCTGCGCCCCTTCCCGTTTACGGAACGGGCCGACCTGGTGCGCATCAATGAGTCTTCTCGCTCTTTGGCAAATGCTCTTTTGGGAAAACCACGCAACTGGATCGCCACGCAGGGGACCCAGGGCGAAAAAATCTGGCTGCCCCTCACCCTGCAATCCATTGGTAGTTGGTTTGGGCGCATCCGCCGGCTGCACAGCCTGCTGGGTCCGCGGCCTGGCGCTGCACCGTTGAGCGTTTTAGCCATCAACCAGGGCATGCCCAAAGTTTCCAACGCCCTGCCCTACCTGTGGGAGCAGGTGGATGATTTGCTGGGCGAGAAACAAATCGAATGGCTGATCGTTTCCATGGCCATGCTGCAGCGCAACCATTGGGACCAGTTCGTGGTGCAGAAGCAGCCCGCATGGATGCTTTCTTCTGTGGCCGACGCCCGCAGCCTGGCCGCTCACCTGGCCCAAAGCGCGCCCCCCGCTGAAAAACTACCCTCACTCAAGCGCGGTATGTTCTGGGGCGCTCCCTTAGACAAAGCCACTCGCCAGGAACTGACCAGCCTGTATGGCCTGGATGAAACCTTTTCGGTTTATTTGAGTACCGAATGTCGTGAGGTATATGCCGAATGCCCGGCCCACAACGGATTGCATCTCTGGATGGATGGACCCATTCATGAAATCATCCCGGATGGCCAGCCCGGCGAAGCGCTCTTCCTGGACGAAGCCCCACCCGGGACAACCGGAGAATATGTCTATACCAGCCTCGACCCGGTTCTGCCCCTGGTGCGCTACCGCACCGGCGACCGGGTGCGCCTGGTCAGCAGCCAGCCCTGCACCTGCGGCATCACCCATCCCCGTGTGGAATTTATTGGAGGCCTATGACCAATCGTCTGATTTTAGTGGCCGGCAATATTGGCGCCGGTAAAACATCCCTGTCCCAGCGCATCGCCAGCCGGTTGGGTTGGTTGGCCGGGTACGAATCGGTTTCCGACAACCCCTACCTGCCCGATTTTTATGCCGACATGCGCACCTGGTCTTTTCACCTTCAGGTCTACTTCCTTGGCCACCGCGCCCAGCAGCATATTGAAATGGCCCAAAACCCACAATCCGCCATCCTGGACCGAAGTATTTACGAGGATGCCTATATCTTTGCCCGCGCCCTGCACCACCTGGGCAACCTGAATGAGCGCGATTATCTCTCGTACCTCAAGGTGTTTAAACTGATTACGGCCAGCCTGCCGCGCCCCGATTTGCTGCTCTACCTGAAAGCCCCGGCTGAAATTCTTGTCCAGCGCATTCACAGCCGGGGGCGCGCCATTGAAAGCGGAATCACCCTCGATTATCTCAACCTGTTGGATTCTTTTTACGATGACTGGCTGGCTTCTTTCGATGTTTGCCCGGTGCTGACCATTCGCAGCGACGACCTCGACTTTGTTCACAAACCCCGACACCTGAACATTGTCATCCAGCGCATTCAGGATAAGCTGGCCGGGCATGAAGAGCTGGTTTTGGATTAAACCACCTGCAAACGAAGAACCTGGCCCCTTTTCACCCATTCCCCCGCCCCAATCCGGGTTCAGGAATCGGGAGGTTCGCTGAATCTCTCCGAAATTACAATCTTTTTACACAAAGTTACTACATGTTTTACACCCCTGGCATATCATACAGGTAGAAAAACAGCACAATCTAAATTTTATGCAGTGCTGTTGTCAACCGAATTTTTATGTGTAACCGGAGGTATCCCATGTTCAAATCAAAACTTTTCCTGTTCATTGCAGCCATGGTTTTAGCTGCACCCCTTTTCATCTTTGCCGGGACGGCTTCTGCAGCCAACAGCAGCCTGACGTTTGAAAACCAGGCCTGGGAAGAAGCGGCCTTCCGGGTTGCGGGGTTGGACGAAATGGTCAGTGCTGCCGAAACAGAGAATGCAGCGGCTGGCCAACTCCCCCGCCGGCGCGTCCTGGGCACCCTGACCGAAGTTACCCCCCAAAATTTCACCCTGGACATTCGCGGCAATGCTGTTGTGTTTGCGTACGACGAACTGACTCGCTTCCGCGCTTCGGAGAGTGAAGCCAGCGCCGCCGACCTGCAAACCGGGCGTTGGGTGGGAGTGGTTGCAAAACCCGGCGGTGGGGATGATCCTCTGGCGGTGTTGGTCATCATTCTGCCCGAAGATTTCGACCCCACCCTCAAAGCCGAACGCCACCTGGGTGAAGTCACTGCTGTAGACCAGACTGCCCAAACCCTGACCATCCAGGCCCGGATTGGTGAGGTTCACACCTTCCTGGTCAATTCGGATACGATTTTCAAAGGGGATTACGCCAGCCTGGCGGATGTGGCCGTGGGAGATAAGGTGGCAGTGGCAGGCCGGGAAAATGCCGATGGCAGCCTGGTTTTGAAAGCCATCACCAGCGCCGAACGGGCTTACCTGCGCCCCTTCCGGGTGGTAGGCACGATCGCGAGTGTGGATGCTGCCAACAGCACCCTTACGCTCACCACCCCCCAGGCAGACAGCCTGACCATTGAAATCACCCCCGAAACCCGCTTTCGCAGCAAAGACAGCACCATCACTGGCCTGGATGACCTTTCCAGTGGAATGCAGGTGTTGGTTTTTGCCCGCCCGCAAGAAGATGGCAGCCTGGTTGCCCTGGCCCTTGGCGCTCGCCAGCCGTAAATAAGGTGTGCTGCAAGCGGTTTTTCACCAGCAGCCCCAAATAAGTTCGAAAAACAAAGTTTCACAACGTTTGCCCTGGCGGGTCGGTTGAAAAACCCACTGGCCAGGGCAAAACGTTGTATAATCGCACCATCATCACCCACTGTACCCAAAGGCAGCCCATGACCCCCAGGCAAATTGGTCGTTATGAAATTTTATCCGAATTGGGCCGGGGCGGGATGGCAGCGGTATACCTGGCCTATGACCCCAATTTCCGCCGCCAGGTTGCCCTCAAACTGCTGCCCGAAAAAGCCCTGGAAAACCCTATGATGCGCAAGCGTTTTGAGCGCGAAGCGCAGTCCATTGCCGCTATCGAACACCCGGCGATTGTCCCGGTGTATGATTTTGGCGAGCAAACCGGCCAACTCTACCTCGTGATGCGCTACATGCCCGGTGGATCGTTGGAAACCCGCCTGCGCAAAGGTGCCCTGCCCCCGGATACCACCACAGCCATCATCACCCGCCTGGCCCATGCCCTGGATGCAGTCCATGCCCAGGGCATCATCCACCGCGACCTTAAGCCCGGCAACATCCTTTTTGATGCCTATGACAACGCCTATATTTCTGATTTTGGCATTGTACATCTGGCTGAAGCCAACACCGTGCTGACCGGTGAAGGCATGGTGGGTACACCTGCTTATATGAGCCCCGAACAGGTGGAGGGCGAAACGGAGCTGGACGCCCGTTCGGACCTGTATTCCTTGGGCGTCATCGTTTACGAAATGCTCACCGGGCGCCAGCCATTCCGGGCGACCACCCCCATTGCAGCGGCCATGCAGCGCCTGTCTCGCCCGGCCCCGCCTGCCGCAATGTTTCAACCGGGTTTGCCAGACGGCGTCGAGCCTATGCTCCAAAAAGCGCTGGCTCGCAAGCCGGAAGACCGCTATCTAACTGCCCAGGCCCTGGCTTCTGCCCTGAGCGCTGCCCTGGCCGGGGCGCTGCCAGCCGGGGTTTCGGCGCCGGATCGAACCCATCCGCCTTCCCCCGCCAGTGATGACGATGCCCAAACCGTCGCCAGCCCAACCGCTGTTCCCGAAGGCTCTCCTTTGTTCGACGAGGTCGCCACCATCCCCGAAACCAAACCCAGCCCCCGCCAGGAGACCGAACCAGGAAGAACCCTGGAGAACGCCAGCACCCGCGTCGATGAATCCCTGCTGCCCAACCCGGCCAGCCAACCTGCGGGGCAATCTCAACCTGCTCCCCGGCTTACTCTCCAGCCCCAGCCCTCACCTGCCCGGCCCTGGCTGCGCTGGGCGATTCCGTTGGTTGTGGTGATGTTCCTGGGTGGGTTTGCCCTGTTCCTTTTGCCGGGTTTTTTGGCCGGTCAGGGTGGTGTCAGTGATTTGCCAACGCTGGATGTTCCCGAACTCAGCAGGGTTGCACCTGGTACGCCAACGCCCGATTTGCCTGCTTGGGTTGTCGAGAACCAATGGCAGCGGGTGATGGGAGAAGATTTTTCGAGCAATGTCAATGGTTGGCCGGTGGGTGAAGATTCTGGCGGGAGCTATGGCTTTTCTGACGGCGCTTATGCCATTTCGGTTCAGGAGCCCGGTCAGTTGTATTGGGTGACCCCTCAACAGCAGCCCCCTGGCGGCGATGTCCATCTTCGGGTAACAGCAGTTTTCTATGAGGGTTCTGACGAAAATTATTTTGGTGTGGTTTGCCGCCTGCAGGATGCCAATAACTATTACTACCTGGTAATCACCAGCCAGGGCCGCTACACCATGGGTAAATTGCAGAATGGTAGTTTTCGGTCGTTTTTACCGGAAGGGTGGGCGCAAAGCAGCGCAATCCAGGGCAGCACAGCCAACCAGATCCAGGCAACCTGCGCCGGGGATACCCTGGCCCTGTATGTCAACAATGAACTGCTGCGCGAACTGGACGATACCACGTTCAGCACTGGCCAGGCCGGGCTGCTGGTTTCGGCCCTGGCAGACCCGGGCGTTGAAATCCGTTTTGACGATTTCGAAATCTACGCCCCGTAGGCTTATCCCCCGGTCAGCAGCAGTTTCAGGCGCATTTTGACATCATTGTCCACAAACAGCGAGCCATGATATTGACGAATGGGGTGCAGGTCGGTGCCGGGCAGAACAGCGCTGCTCTGCGGTACTGAAGTATCGCCCTCATTGGCCAGGTCAAAATCCAGCCGCGTCCAGGCCCCGTCCGGGCTGCGTTCCACGCTCAACTTGCGCACCGTCTCCAGCCCATAACCAAAAACAGAAATGGTGGGTACACTGAATCCCATTCCCAGTTCTTTGCGGAACTCGCGGGCGTTGCGCAGCAGCGGGCGGCGGTGTTCGGGCAGCCAGCGATCATCGTCAAACGGGCTGAATTTTTTGCCGTGTTGGTCTGTAATACAGGCATACGTGGGCAAAATCTGGTAGCTGGTGACGAACGTGGCCATTACCTCGCCGAAGTGCTGTCCCATGATGCCAAAAGGCAAAATATCGGGTCCGTGCACCAGGCTGGTGACTGCCTTGGGCGTCCCCGTGTGTGGGCCGCCCATCAGCACCAGCTGTTCGACTCGCGCTTTGCCCCCCAGGCGTTCGACATAGTAGCGGCTGACCAGTGTGCCCAGGCTGTGGGCAATGATGGTCACAGGGCGGTTTGCGCCCCAGGTTTCCACCAGTTCGCCCAGCCGCCGGGCCGAGTCGCGCACATCCCGCCGCCAATCGTATGCAAATTCAATAAAGTCCACATCGCGCTCATACCCCAACTCTTCCACCAGGTACTGCCCCATCCGGCCGTATTGTTCGGATTTAATCAGGTTGGGAACAATCACAACCTCGTTAACGATCCCGCGCGGTTCTAATTTTGAATCTTCCGTGAAGCGAAACACATCCGGTTCACGGAATAATGCGCGCACATTCGGCCAGACCAGCTCGCTGCCGCGCCAGAGCTGCGAGCCCATGATGCCCGGTACGAAGATGACAGGTTTGCGCATGATGGGTTGGTGGAAGGTGAAATTGCTGTTGAAGGTAAGCGATTCTTCGCGAAACCCGGACTTGAACACCAGGTTGGCCGACCCAATTTTAATGGTGTCTCCATCGCGCAGCTCGCGCTCGGTAATGCGTTCGCCGCCTACCCAGGTTCCGTTGGTGCTGTTCAGGTCGCGCAGAAACACGCCCCCACTGCGCTGTTCAATGGCGGCGTGTTGGCGCGAAACCCGCTCGTGGCTCAGAACCACCTGGTTGGAAGAATGGCGGCCAATGGTGACAGAATCGTCAAATAGGACAAACTCCTCAGTTTTGTCTTCAAAAGTCAGTGCCAGCCGGGGGTAGGCGGTTTCATTCACTGCCATAGCAATGGTTTCGGATGCCAGGGTGGCTTCGAGGTCGGTTTCGGAATCGATCAGGGTGATCTCACCTGCCGGGGAAGGTCTGCCGGGTTCGAAGCGGAATTCGGCCCCTCCCAGGGTGAAAACATCGCCCTGGTTCAAACGAGCTTCGCGCACAGGCTGTCCATTAACCCGCACCCCGTTGGCTGAATCCAGGTCGAAAATTACGGGATTTCCCTGGATGATTTCAAGCCGGGCATGCGAGCGAGAGACATTTGGTTCGGGGATGACGATATCGTTGATGGTCGCTCGCCCCAGCGAAATTTGTTCCCGGGCAATTTCAAACTGCTGCTCGGACCCATCCGAGAGCCGCATCCATAATCTGCCAACCGTTTCGCTCATCACCTGCTCCTTTTTAAGTTTTTTGCGCCGGGGAGTATTTTGGAATTATACCAATATACCCGTGGTGCAACCCCAAAAGGTTTCCAAAACCTTTTGGGGTTAAGTTGAACCTTCCCTCATCCCGTTCATCCTGCTTATCCCTGTTGAAATCTCTCCGGTCTCTGGAACAAAAACGATTGCAAAAATTCGTTAAATTTGTGGTCCCGTTTCCTTTTTCATGTCATCCTTAACGGCGCAGCCAGAGGGATCTAACAAGATTTCTCGCTCGCTTCGCTCACTCGAAACGACACAGCAGGAAATTCCCCTCTCCGGCGCGCCATGCCGCGGCACGAAGGAAAGGAGTAAAATACTTCTCTATGCTTTCTGCCTTTGGGTTTTTACGCGACCGGGTTTTCTTCCGTGAGATGGCCACCATTGCCATCCCAATTGCTTTCCAGCAGTTAATTTCTGCCGGGCTGAACATGTTTGATGTGGTGTTGGTCGGGCAGCTGGGTGATGCTGCGATTGCCGCGTTAGGGCTCGCCAACCAGCTTTTCTTTTTGTTTTCGCTTTTTTTGTTTGGCGCCACCAGCGGTATGGCAATTTTTACCGCGCAGTATTGGGGTAAGCGCGATATTGAATCCATTCGCAAGGTGTTGGGTATCTGCCTGACCATTGCGCTGGCGATTGGCGCACCCTTCGCTGTAACAGCCATTTTCTTCCCAGCCGCGGTGCTGCGGATTTACACCAGCGACGCCGAGGTGATCCGGCTGGGCAGCGAATACCTGCGTGTGGTGGGGCTGACCTACATTCTGTTTGCAATTACAGCCTCTTTTAACGCGGTGCTGCGCAGCATCCACCAGGTGCTCATGGCAACGGGGGTGATGGTGTTTGCATTGGTGCTGAAGAGCATCCTTGGGTATGTTCTGATTTTTGGCCTGTTTGGCCTGCCTGCGCTGGGTGTGACCGGCGCAGGTGTTGCCACCAGCACCGCCCGCGTGGTGGAGTGTGGGCTGCTGCTATTTTTTGTGTATACGCGCCGTTCGCCGCTGGCTGCGCCGCTGAAAACCCTGTTTTCTTACAGCCGCGAGCTTCTGTGGCGGGTGCTTGCAACGGCCATGCCGGCCACGCTGAACGAGGTGTTTTGGTCATTGGGTATTACCACTTACAATGCCGTTTACGCCCGAATTGGCACCGAAGCTATCGCCGCTGTCAATATAAACGCTGCAGTAGATTCCCTGGTGTTTGTGGTGTTCATTGGGTTGGCGAATTCGGCAGCAGTGATGATTGGCAACCGGATTGGTTCCGGTGAACCGGAAACGGCACACGAATACGGCCGCCGGTTTTTGCTGCTGGCCCTTTCGTCTACCCTGCTCACTTCGGCCCTGGTGCTGCTGCTGCGCGATCCCATTTTGACCCTTTACAAAGTTTCGCCGGAATCTGCGGGGTATGCCCGTACGCTGATGATGCTCTCGGCGCTGACGGCCTGGATTCGAGTGCACAACCTGACCGTTTTTATCGGCATCTTACGGGCTGGGGGGGATACCCGTTTTGCCCTGTGGGTGGAGGCCCTGGCAATGTGGTTGGTGGGTGTCCCTGCGGCATTGATTACCGGGTTGTTTTTGCGCCTGCCCCTGCCGGCGGTGTACCTGTTTATTTTGATGGAAGAGGTGATAAAAGCGGTGGTGGTCTTTCGCCGCTTTCGGTCGCGCCGCTATATCCACGACCTGGCGGCAGTTTAGTTTTTTGGAGGTAACGATGAAAGTTTTGTTTATTGGTGGAACCGGGATCATCAGTTCGGCCTGTTCGCGGCTGGCTGTGTCTCAAGGAATAGACCTGTACCACCTGCGCCGGGGCTGGACCCAGCGCCCCACACCGGAGAATATCCGGGTGCTGCATGCCGATATCACCCAGCCTGCCCAGGTGGAGCAGGCGCTGGCAGGTCAAAACTTCGATGTGGTGGTAGATTGGATTGCCTTTACCCCAGACCATATCGAGCGCGACCTTGCACTCTTTCGCGGGCGGGTGGGTCAGTATATCTTTATCAGCTCGGCCTCGGTGTACCAGACCCCGCCAGCCTCACTCCCGGTGACAGAATCTACCCCGCTGGCTAACCCCTATTGGGAATATTCGCGCAACAAAATTGCGTGCGAAATGCGCCTGGTGCAGGCCTATCGCGAAGAGAAATTTCCCATGACCATTGTTCGCCCTTCTCACACCTACGACCCCAGCCTGCTGCCTTTTTCTGGGGGCTGGACGGTGGTCAACCGCATGCGCCAGGGCCGCCCGGTGATTGTGCACGGCGACGGCACTTCCCTGTGGACCCTGACCCACCACGAGGATTTCGCCAGGGGGCTCAATGGTTTGTTGGGCAATGTCCATGCCATTGGGGACGCTGTGCAAATCACCTCGGATGAGGTGCTGACCTGGAACCAGATTTTTGAAATGGTTGGCGCGGCGGCAGGGGTGCAGCCCAGGCTGGTGCATGTTCCTTCGGAATTAATTGCCGCCTATGACTCGCGTTGGGGTGATGGCCTGCTGGGCGACAAAGCCCACAGCATGGTGTTTGACAACACCAAAATCAAACGACTGGTGCCGGGATTCCAGGCGGTTATCCCATTTTCGCAGGGTGTGCGCCAGGTGATGCAGTGGTACGATGCAGACCCTGCCCGCCAGAAGGTGGATCCTGCGTTTGACGCGCTGCATGACCGGATCATCGCGGCCTATCTGCAGGCTTTTCCCCCGGTAGGGGGCTGAATCTGCCCTGCACCCAGGCCCAATCACCGCGCTTGGCCCCGGTAAAAAATGGGGATAGCGTTCAAGTCGCTTTTCGTGGATAATAAATATAGGTATGGCTCACCCATCGCGCCTGCGGGCAAAGCAAGTTAGCGGGTTGGGGCGCCAGGGCGTGGGCAAATATCCAGTATGAGCTAATGCTCAGGAGGTGTACAGTGGCAGACGAACACCAGGTAAATCAAAAATATCGCATCCTGTCTATAGACGGGGGTGGGATGCGCGGGTTGTATGTGGTGCGGCTGCTGCAGTACCTGGACGAAGCCGTGCCGGGCTGGCTGGACAAGGTGGACCTGTTTGCCGGAACCTCTACCGGGGGCATTTTGGCGCTGGCCCTGGCCTACGGTTTGCCATTGGAGAAAATAAAAGGGTTGTACTACGACCGGGGCGGCGATATCTTTAAGAAGACCTGGCTGCAGCAGCTTAAGAGTGTTTTTCAGTTATTCGGGGCGAAGTACGACAACCAGGCGCTGATTGAAGCCGTTTTTGACCAAATTGGCCCGGTTAAACTGAAAGAACTGCCCCGCAAGGTGCTCATTCCGGCATTCGACCTGGACAACAATAAATCTGCAGAGAAGCGTATGTGGTCGCCCAAGTTTTTCCACAACTTTCCGGGAATTGACTCAGACGGTGACCGGGAAGCCTACAAAGTTGCCCTGTACACCAGCGCCGCCCCGACGTACTTCCCGGCTTTCGAAGGCTTTGTGGATGGCGGGGTGGTGGCCAATAACCCTGCCATGGCGGCGGTGGCCCAAACCCAGGATGTGCGCGCCGAAATGGATTTTCGCCCCACCCTTGACCAGATTCGGGTCTTATCCATCAGCACGGGGACTGCCCGGCGGCGCATCAGCAAAGAGCCGCTGCGTTGGGGGTTGGCGCAGTGGGCGCAGCCATTGATTAACATCATGTTGGATGGGGTCAATGGGGTGGCCGACTACCAATGCCAGCAGTTATTGGGTAAACAGCACTACCACCGGGTCAATTACCTGTTTAAACCTTCTGAAGAAATTGAGCTGGATGATGCTGAACGCCGGGATGACCTGCTTGCCATGGCCGACCAGGTGTATCTTGGCCCGATTGTGCATTTTTTGCAAACCCAGTGGCTGTAATTCGCTAGAAAAAACGGGTGTAGTAGGCGGCCACGCCAAAAGCAATGGCCACGTTTAGCGAGGCTTTGACACCCGACATGGGTATCCAGACCAGTGCGTCGCACAACGCTAAGAGCGCCGGGTCTACCCCGCTGATTTCATTGCCCACCATCAGCAAGAGGGGGGTGTCTTGGGCAGCAGGTTGGGCAGCAAAAAGGGCCTGGCTGCGCGGCCCGTTTTCGAGCGCCCAAAGACAGTATCCCTGGTTTTTTAAATCCAGGGCAGCCTGTACTGCGTTGGGGTGGTAGTTCCAGGGGACAGCCTTTTCCGCACCAAGGGCGGTTTTGCCCACCTTTGGATGTTCTGGCGTGGGGGTTGCACCGCACAGGTGCAGGCGGGCCAGCCCGGCGCCATCTGCCGTGCGAAACATTGCACCCACGTTGAACGTGCTGCGGATGTTGTCCAACAGCGCCTCCACAGGGCGGCGGGCTGGAAAGGTGAGCGGTGCGGCTGGCTCGGCTTCTGCATGCAGCGGAAGGGGTTTTGTGGCCGCCAGGGTGGGTTTTCCGCAGCGCGGGCAAAGGCCGTTCCAGCGTTCTCCTTCATACAGGGGAAACCGAAAGCGGCAGCCTGGGTCTGGGCATTCATAAATCGTGTACTCGCGGGGCGGCATAGGGGTATTATAACGAAAAACAGGCACATTTATGCCGCTGCCGGAACCACTCCTAAAACCCGACAGGTTTCTTATAACCTGTCGGGTTTTTTCCTTGCAGCCGGTTCGTGAATAGCGCAGATAAAATTCTGCCCGTGGAGCCCGGTCAGCGGGTCACCAGAGGGAGAAAGATCAGGATTCCACTAATGGTGACTGCGTAGGGCACACTTTGGGCTTCACCCAGGGTGTTATCGGCATGGACACTGACCTGGGTGGGGCCAAGCACATTCCACCGGAAAGAGGCCGTGGCCGTGCCCTGGCCGCTGATGGGCGCTGGCGTCCAGGTGTAGACGATGGGCAGCGTGGCATCTTCCGGAGCGGGGTGGGCAGTATAGACCAGGATTTGGCCATACAAACCACTGGTGGGGCCGGTGATGGTCACCCCCGTGATTGGGGTGGGTGTGGGCGGCAAGGCCTCGATTGCGCCGCTGTCACAGGCTGCACCCGATGGGCGGGCTGTTCCCCGCTGATCTTCGGTAACTGCCGGGTCGCAGGTCGCGGCGTCAATGACCGGGCTGCCAGGAAGCGGGATATGGTAGCCCGCCAGTGCCAGCGCACCCAGTTGGGGCTCGGTTGCGGGGAAGTCTGATGGGTCGGTAAAAGTACAGGTATCGGTATCTTCGAAGTTCCCGCCATCCGAAAGCACTTCGCCCCGCCCCCACATCATGCAGTTGGGGCCAGGGGTGTTCCCCGCCACGATTGAGTTAAAGGCGGTGATTTTTCCGCCGGATAGCGCAATCCCGGATGCATCCATGTCTGAAACATTTTCAACAATCGTACTGTGAATCATGGTCGTCTGGCTGGAGAAAATGGTGGTTCCGCCCAGGTACAGGCCGCCCCCACCCCCGCCCACGCTGGTTTTTACCTGAGCGGTATTATGGCTAACGGTGACATTGACAAGCTTCAACGTGCCATATTGATTCATAATACCGCCAGCCAGATTGTCGGCGGTGTTGTGGATAACCGCAACGCGCTCCAGTTCAATCGTTCCGTCCCAGGTGCGCAGCCCGCCCCCGTCTGAAAAAGCAGTGTTGTGGGTAACCAGGCCGTCTACCAGGGTGAGCGATGCATCCTGGTCATCTACAGATACCGCGCCGCCATACCAGGCCGTATTGTAAACCAGGGTGGCGTCTTCCATTTCTGCTGTTCCTTCTTGAACATAGATTGCCCCACCTTCATCCTGGCTGGTGTTGCCTGAAAACAAGGTGCCTCCAGACTGGTGCAGGGTGGAAGTTTCGGTTTCGAGACGAATTCCACCGCCATCTTCCCAGCCGCAGGTGTTGGTGATAAATTGCCCGCCAACGATTTCCACCAGGCCAGTAGAGATGTTCATACCGCCCCCGCCATTCGCAGCATTGTTTTCTCGAACCGTGACATCGTACAGCTTCAGGTTCACCCCGCCGGTTAGAATACCCGCACCATAGGTGGTCTGGCCACCGGTGATGGTCAGGTCTTCGAAAATCACGGTGACTGCACCAGAGCGCACATGAAAAACCCGGTCGGCGATGGTTTGTTGGATGATGGTTTGCCCTGCCCCCTGGCCGATAATGGTCAGGGGTTTGGTGATGTCCAGGTCGCCTGCGGAAGCAGTGTCATCCACCCCCACCCGGTCGAGTATATACGTTCCGGTTGCCAAAGTGATGGTATCTGCTTCTGCAGTCAGGTTAGCGGCAATAATGGCCTCCCGCAGGGAGCAGTCGGCGTTGCAGGCGCCGTCATTGCTGTCGGTGAACTTGGTTACGACAATGCTGGCTGCCCGGGCTGGCTGTACGTCTGCCCCTGTGAAAAGCCAGGTCAACCCTGCCAGCAGTAAAACAGCCATCATCGGCATACTCAATAAACCCATTCTTTTGCTCAGCATACGACAACTCCTTTGTATGTGCAACAAGTCCCGGATTGCGGCGTTGTGAAAATTATCACAATACAACTATAGCATAAAACCCGAATTTGGACATTTGCAAACGAGGAGTTTTGGTGGCTGCGCAGGAATTGGGCGCGGAGGGTGCCCAGGGAGGGTAAAACCTGGTTCCGCCTGCGGACTTTTTTCAACGGTTTGGAGAGCCTGCTAAGGTTTCTCCAGACCGTGGGCTTCGAGCAGGGCGGCGTCTTCCATCAGTTTTGCGGTTGGGCCATCGGCGACCACCAGGCCATGGTCCACAATGATCATCCGGGGAAACAGCTCGGCAACCATCGCCATATCATGGGTGGAAACCAGCATGGTGCAGGGCAGGTCGCGCAGCAGATGAATAAGCTTGCGGCGGGCACGTGGGTCCAGCCCGGCAGAAGGTTCATCTAACACCAATAATTGGGGGTCCATCGAAAGCACGGTGGCAATGGCAATGCGCTTTTTCTCGCCAATACTCAGGTGGTGGCTTAAGCGGTTGGTGTAGGCCTGCATTCCCACCATCGAGAGGGCGCGCTCCACTCGCTGCCTCACCTCTACTTCAGGATAGCCCATGTGCAGTGGGCCAAAGGCAACATCTTCAAAAACCGTGGGTGAAAACAGCTGGTCATCCGGGTTTTGGAAGACCAACCCCACCATGGCGCGAATGGAAGGCAGGGTTTCGCGAGAAACCGGAACCCCGGCTACCAAAACCTGGCCATGCCCCATTAAAATTCCATTGAGATGGAGCATCAGGGTGCTTTTGCCGGCGCCATTGGGCCCAACCAGGGCGATTTTTTCGCCCGGTTCCATTTGCAAAGAAACCCCATTGAGGGCCGGGTGTCCATCAGGATAGGAAAAACGGAGGTTCTCAACTTTCAGGGCTGGTGCTGCCTCGGAAGCGGCAGGTGGGTGAATGGTGGAAATTTCTGGATGTTGGATGGGCATAAAAATAACCTGGATTAGAAAATTCGGGCAATGCCATGGACCAGGATGATTGCCGTGAGGGCAATGGCCAGTGCGGTCCAATCGGCAGCGCGCATGATGTGGGTGTTGAGGGTTAGCAAGGTTCCCTGGTAGCCGCGGGCCAGCATGGCCTGGTACACCCGGTCGCTGCGCTCGTAGCTGCGCAGGAAAAGCTGGCCAGCCATACTGCCTGCAACCCCGGCGCGCCAGGCCAATCCTCCGCCCGCTTTTTGCCCGGCCAGGCCGCCTGCGCTGCGCGATTCGCGTGCCCGCAAAAGCCGCAGCACTTCATCGGCCAGCACGAACAAATAGCGGTACATAAAAGAGATGATTGCCACCAGGATGGTGGGGAAATGCAGGTGGCGCATGCCGTGGACCAGGTCTGGGAAGGTTGTGGTCGCGGTGAGCAAGATGGCAGCCTGGATGGACACCCAACTGCGCAGCAAAATGCTGGTAAAGCGCACCAATCCCGGCGCCGTGGCAGTGATGATCCATGGCCCCGCTTTAACGCTGAGGACAGGCTCGCCTGGAAGGGTGAAAATTACTGTGACTGCCGCCAGTGCAAAGGGTAAGGCCACCAGGGATCGCGATAGCAGAAAGCGGGGGCTCAAACCAGCGAAGAGACTTGCGGCAAGCACCACCAACCAGGCGCCCAGGAAGGCCCACCAGGCGCCATCGGGCAGCAGCACATTTGAAAAAATAAACCCGACGGTAATCACCAGTTTAACCCGAGGGTCAAGTTGGTGAATGGCCGTGTCGCCAGATTGGTAATGATCGAACTGGTGAATGTGCATTTAATAAAGACCTATCATCAGGTAGTTGAAGACCTGCGTAAAAAGCGCACCAATCCGTAAAGCAGCCCAGCCACCAGCAGTCCACCAATCGCCCCAGCCAGGATGGTTGAAATGGCCGATTCGCCCAGGAAGGGTATGGTGTAATCGGGCAGGATTTCATAGGTTGGGTCGAGGGCGGTATCTATAAAACCCAGGTTTATGGCCACTCGCTCCAACCCGTCGGGGTCGCCGGAGGCAAAAGGAGAAAGCAGCACCACAACCAGGGCAATCGCCAGGCCGGTGAGCGCCCACCCTGTGCTGCGCTGGCCGGTTTTTTCGCCTTCCACGAGATCTGGCCGGGTTCGGAAGATGAAACCCAGGGCGGCAGCGGTAATCAATCCCTCCCCGATGCCAATCAGGGCGTGGACCCCCAACATGGCCGGGAAAACCACGCCCACCGCAGAAGCGCCGCTAAGCCACAATTGGAAGGATGTGACCAGGGCGCTGGCCATGACAGAAAGCCAGGCCGCGACAAAAGCCGTCCCCAACCGTACATTCTGCGAACGCCCGGCTGCCAGACGGTAAAGGCCATAGGTCACCATTACGGTGAGCAGCCCCATGTTGAAGATGTTGGCACCCAATGCAGATAGGCCGCCATCCTGAAAAACCAGGGCCTGGACGCCAATGACTGCTGTCATCACCAGCATGGCAGGCCAGGGACCCAGAGTGATGGCCGCCAGGGTGCCCCCCAGTAGATGGCCGGACGTTCCGCCCAACACCGGGAAGTTAATCATTTGGGCCGCAAAAATAAAAGCGGCCATCACACCCATCAGTGGGACTTGATGTTCTGCAACTTTGCCACGCGTGCGGTAGACTGCCAGGGCAATCAGGGCAATGGTCAACAACCAAAAAATGAGCGAGATTGGCCCATTTAAAAAGCCATCGGGAATGTGTAGTTCAACAGGACGAAGCAAAGGTTTCATGAATTTACTCCTTTCAATAAAGATCCTCCTGGTTTTTCCGCTTAAACATTCCCCTGTGAATCCAGTGCGATATCGTCTGGATTGGACAAGCGGCAGACAGGGCACAAGCCAAAAAAAGTGACGTGCGTACTATCCAGTAAAAACCCGGTATCTTGCTGTAAACGATTGAACACACCTTGCAGCAGTTCGTCTGCCACTTCAACCTCACCCCCACAGCGGCGGCAAATCAGGTGATGGTGGGCATCACACGTGCCCTCGTACACCAACTGCCCGCCGCCCACGTGAGCAACCAACGCCAGCTTTTCTTCCGCGAGGAAACTGAGCGTACGGTAAACGGTCGCCTCAGTGACCCCAGGCAGCACTTCTTGAGCCCGGCGGTACACCTCCACGGGCAGCAGGTGGCCGCCAGCATCTTGCAATATTTTCAGGATTGCCAGGCGCTGTGGGGTGACTCGAAAGCCGCGCTCGTGGAGCTGTTTCGTAATGGCCGGGTTTAGGGAGGAGGTTTTGTTAATCATTCGTTATTATTGTAAGTACTTGCAATAAGATTATATCCGCAAACCTGCTTGAGTTCAAGTAAATTGCACAAATACAGCAGCAGTTGCTTAAAGTCAGAAATGCCTGTGATCGTCCAGGTCCCCACCGCCCGCGGTGGCCGTGCGCGCTGGGGGGGGGTGGCCCCCGTGGCGGGGGGGGGGGGCGGGAGGGTGGGGGTGCAGG
>CAZAYY010000003.1:0-190925 GCA_964489525.1 uncultured Anaerolineales bacterium | reverse complement strand
AAATGCCTGTGATCGTCCAGGTCCCCACCCCCCTCAATCTCCATCCCCCCTGCCGCTCCTTCCACCCCAAAGCCTGGGGTGGGGTCTGAAGGTTGGAGCTGCAGGTTCTCAACGTATTTTGATGCCCCCGATTGTTTTAACGCGCTTTTTTGATTGCCAAAGTTCGCTTATAATTAACCGAGATTTGCAAACAACAGGAGCAAAAACCAAATGGATATTCAGACACTGCTGGAACGCCAGCGTAAATTGGGTGAGCTTCTCGCCCGCAGCGGCCTGGACGCCCTGGCCCTCAACCCTGGCCCAAGCCTGACCTACATGACCGGCCTGCATTTTCACCTGAGCGAGCGGCCGGTGGTGGCGCTCTTCCGGCCTGGCAGCGCCCCGGTGCTGGTGCTGCCCGAGCTGGAAACTCCCAAGCTGCATGGGCTTCCTTACGAAGTCCAGTATTTCCCATACGAAGAAGCCCCAGACCACTGGGTTTTTGCTTACCAAAAAGCCCTGGCTGCCGCCGGGCTGCAAAATGCCCGGATTGGCGCTGAACCCCGCCGTATGCGGCTGCTCGAAATGAACCTGCTGGAAGAAGCTGCCCCAGGGGCACTTTTCACCAATGGCCAGGAGATGATTGCTGCTTTGCGGGTGCGTAAAAGCCCGGCAGAGATTGAAAGCATGCGCGCTGCGGCTGTAATCGCAGAAAAGGCACTGATTGCTGCCCTGGGCCAGTTCAAGCCAGGGATGAGCGAGCGCGATTTTGCCGCCGAGCTGACCTTGCAGCTGTTGCGCAGCGGCTCCAGCCCCGATTTACCCTTTTTCCCCATTGTGGCTTCCGGCCCAAACAGCGCCAACCCTCACGCCTTCCCCACCCAACGCAAAATTCAACCGGGTGATTTGCTGGTGATAGATTGGGGCGCAACCGTGGACGAGTATTATTCCGATATCACCCGCACCTTCACTGTGGGCGAGGTGGACCCTGAGTTGAAAAAGATTGGGGAACTGGTTCTGGCGGCTAACGCAGCCGGGCGCAATGCTGCCCGGGCGGGAGTACCTGCCGGGTCGGTAGACCAGGCAGCCCGCAAAGTGATTGTGGATGGAGGGTATGGGGTGTATTTTACCCACCGCACCGGCCACGGCCTGGGCATGGAAGGGCATGAAGAACCCTACATTCGCGGGGATAACCAGGCCATCCTGGAAACCGGGATGGTATTTACCGTCGAACCTGGAATTTATTTGCCCAACCGGGGCGGGGTGCGGATTGAGGATGATGTGGTGGTTACGCCGGAGGGTATTGACTGCCTGACCAGCCTGCCCCGCGAAGTGATTCCTGTTGCTTAGCAATGCCTGAGATCATCCGAACCACCGAACCCTTTTTCTACCCGGGCAGCCGGGCCACAGGCTGTCTGTTGGTGCATGGTTTCACCAGCACCCCTAAAGAAATGCGCCCGGTGGGCGAATACCTTGCTTCGCTGGGCTACCCCGCGTTGGGTATCCGCCTGTTTGGGCATGGCACCCAACCCGCTGATATGAACCGGGCCCACTACCAGGATTGGCTGACCAACCTGGAAGAAGGTTGGGAAATGCTGCAGCCTCACTGTAAACAGGTGGTCTTAATCGGCCAGTCCATGGGCGGGGCGCTGGTCCTCACATTTGCAGGGTTAAAACTGCGCCCATTGGCCGGGGTGATTTCCATGGAAGCCCCGGCAGTGGTGCCTTCCAAGCGGCCCTATATGCGCCGGCTGCAGCGCCTGCCCACCGGGGCTCGCGTGGCCTTGCTTAAAGGAGTCAGCCTGGTATATCCCTTCCTCCCGAAACCTGCCCACCGGCACACCGGCACACCCACCATGGCAGGGCATGTTTCGTATTCCAAAAACCCGGTCCGGGCTGGCGCAGAATTGGTTTTACTGTTAGAAAAACTCAACCAGGTGATTCCTGCCATTGATGTTCCCACACTGCTGATTCACTCTCGGGTGGATGATTATGTACCTTTCCAAAACATGGTTTATATCTATAACCGGCTGACCACCCCACGCAAGGAACGAGTCTGGCTTGAAAAAAGCAGCCACCTGGTGACTCAGGATGTTGAACAGCCGGTGCTTTTCCAGGCTCTGGCGCAATTTTTGGAGAAACAAACCATCTCGTACGGAGGAAAATAATATGCCCGAAAACGTATTAAACAACGGAATTGAATTGATCCTGGCACTGCAGGCTCTTGGGGATTGGCTGATTCCCTTGATGAGTTTTTTTACCTCGTTAGGCAATGAAGATTTTTACTTCCTGGTTTTTCCGGCCCTGTTTTGGTGCATTGATGTGAAACTTGGCCTGCGGGTGGGCGTGTTTTTGATCCTATCCACCAGCCTGAACAGCACTTTTAAACTCTTCTGGCAGGAGCCGCGCCCGTTTTGGACGGATGCCCGCATCCGGCTTTTGGGTGCACCTGAGACTTCGTTTGGCCTGCCTTCAGGCCACTCCCAAAATGCAGTTGCGGTGTGGGGAGGAATTGCGACCTCGGTGCGGCGTTGGTGGATGTGGCTGGCGGCGGTTATTGTAATCTTTGGCATTGGCTTCTCGCGGATGTACCTGGGGGTGCATTTCCCAACCGATGTGTATGTGGGTTGGGCCATTGGTATCGCGCTGCTTGTGGGGGTGGGCCTGTTGGAAAAACCCTTCTTACGCTGGTTTGAACCGCTGAAGATGCAGGCCAAAATCGCGGCTGCGGCAGGTTTTTCCCTGGCCATGGTGCTGCTGGCGGTGATTGCCGGGCAGGTTTCTGCCGATTTCAGCATGCCCGCTCAATGGGCAAATAATTACAAAGTGATTGCCGGGGCTGTGGACCCGGATGCTGTGACCAACTTTCACCCACTCAGCCTGGAAGGGCCAATTTCGGTTGCAGGTACATTTTTGGGGTTGATTGTTGGGCTTTTGGTGTTCAACCAGCAGGGTTGGATGGATGCCAGCGGCCCGTGGTATAAACGGGCACTGCGCTACCTGGTGGGTTTGGTGGGGGTGTTGGTGTTTTGGCGTGGGCTGGGGTTGGTTCTAACCCCGCTGGCCGAGCAAGACACAGCACTGGCTTACCTGCTGCGCTATATCCGCTATGCCCTTGTGGGCGGCTGGATTGGCTGGGGTGCACCGCTCGCGTTTCTGCGGCTTGGCTTGGCCAGGCGCAAAGCCAAATAAGGGATGTGAAAAACTGCCCGCCTCAGTTGAAGAGGCGGGCGTTTTTTTGGGGTAAGAAAAAAAGGGAATTGCTCAAGCCCACCCTCCAGCCTTCGCCCCAAAGGTGAAGTAGGGGGATGAGGGAGTAGAAAAAATGTTCTTAATAACCGGCATTAAGGGTTTGCTGCAGGCGGGTTTCCACCGGGGCAATGCGTTGGTGGATGGCTTCGGCCAGGTCGGCTTCGGGGTTTTTGAGGGCTTCCTGCCAGATGGCAGCCAGGGGAGCCGCCATGCGATTTTCAATTAACATGCCGGCGCGCATTGAGGTGAATACCCGGCCTGTGTCAATGGACTCCGCACAGGTGCGCACGAACGCATCACGCTCCATACCAATCGAGCGGAAGATGTCCCAACGGGCAGGCAGCATCTGGTCGGGGCCTTGAAAAAGCGGGGTGATTTGTGAATTGGATAAAAAGCGCACCAATTTCCAGGCCAGGTCGGCGTTACGGGCATGCTGCCAGACTGCCAGGTGGGAGCCGCCAATGTAGGGCACACCAGGCAGACCCGAAAAGGCAATGTTTTTGACCAGGTTTGGATCGGATGTTTTGACCCGCCCAGAATAGACCCAGTGGCCATCCACCACAACTGCAGCCTCACCGCGCCAGAACAAATCGGCCGGGGCGGCGTCGTCCATATTGGCGGCATCTGCACCCATATAGCGCGCCAGGCGGTAGAATGCCTGCATTCCGGCAACCGTTTCCGGTGAGGTGAACAAGAGTGTTTGGCCGTCTTCACTCACAAAACTGCCGCCATGCCCCCACACCCAGCTGGACATGCGGTGCAGTGTGCTCATGGATTGGCGGGTGTTAAGCACGATGGGCCGGGCTACGCCATATTGCTTAAGCGCGGACAGGGTTCGTTCCAGGGATTCAATGGTTTTGAAGGCGGTGGTTTCGTCCACGCCTGCGGCCTGCAGCAGGTCGCGGCGGTAGAAAATGAGTTGAGTGCCGGAGGTCCAGGGTACAGCCCACTGGTCGCTTGAGCCCCCCACGAAACAAGACTGCCACAAACCACCCAGGTAGGCGGGTTCGCCGCCAATTAATTGCTGAATGTTCTTTGGAACTGGCCGCAGTGCGTTCATTCCCACCAGGCTGGAAAGCCAGATGGGGCTGATTTCGGACACCCAGGGCCCATTGCGATGCAGGGCAGTTTGAAAAACGTCATTGCTGCCTGTGTTCAAGTCCAGGGTGATGACATTCACTCGAATGCGCTCGCGGCTTTCAAAGACTTTAAGAAGGTCCAACAGCCGGTCGCGGGCATCGGTTTCCCCAAGCATGGTGGCGAATTCAATTTCATTGACCATGGACAGATTTTATCATACCTTTTTCGGGTTCGCACAGGCTGGCTTCGCCGCCTGTGCGAACCCGAACCCTGATTTTGGGAAATCCGCGCACAGGTTGTATAGAAACCGGCGCCCTACCCCGATTCGGTTCAGGGGTGGGCGTTAAAAAAACCAGGCGGGGGGAACCTGGGTTCCGCCCCGCCTGGGAAAAGTTGGCGATAAAAAGGTTTATTCTTCTTCTTTGTGGTGCTTGGCGCGGGCAGCAATGACTTCTTGCGCCTGGTGCGGCGGGACTGTTTCGTAGTGCGATGCTTCCATGGTAAACACACCGCGCCCGCCCGTCATGGAGCGCAGCTCGGTGGTGTAGCGCAGCATTTCAGCCAGGGGCACCGTAGCGGTGACAATTGAACGACCCTTTTCGGTGTTCATGCCCTGGACGCGGGCCCGGCGGGTGTTCAGGTCGCCGAGAATATCGCCCATGTTGGCTTCGGGGACGGTGATGGTGACGTTCATAATCGGCTCGAGCAGCACAGGGCCGGCTTCTTTCACGGCCAGTTTGAAGGCTTCTCGCCCGGCAATTTCAAACGCTACAGGTTTGGAGTCTACCGGGTGTTCTTTACCGTCTGTGATGGCCACTTTGACGTTAATGACGGGGTATCCAGCAATCACGCCTTCGAGCATAACGCTTTTAACGCCTTTTTCGATGGCGGGCATATAGCTGTTGGACACTGCTCCACCAAACACTTCGTTAGCAAATTCGTAGGCTGTGCCGCCTTCTTCGGTGGGCTGGAGTGGGTCCACCCGCATGTGCACTTCACCAAATTGGCCTGCGCCGCCGGTTTGTTTCTTGTGGCGGTATTGGGCCGCTCCGCTGCGGGTGATGGTTTCCTGGTAGGGCACGCGCGGCGCTTCGATGAGCAGGCCAACCTGGAACTTAGATTCCAGTTTGCGAATGGCCACATCAATGTGCTGGTCGCCCATGCCTTGCAAGATGGACTGCTTGGTGGTGGAATCGTTGAACCAGGAGAGGGTCATATCCTCTTCGCACAGGCGGGTGAGGGTTGGGCCCATTTTGGTGGAATCGGCCTGGGTTTTGGGGCTGACAGCCACGCGGTAGAGCGCCCGGGGGAAATCAGGCGCGGGCAGGGTGAGCGTATGGGATTTTTCGCACAGGGTGTCGCCTGTCGCGGTTTCGGCCAGCTTGGGCACGCTGCCGATATCCCCTGCATGCACCGTCTTAACCGGCAGATTTTCTTTGCCGCGCATGATGGACAGGGAACCCAGGCGCTCTTCCACCTCTTTACGAGCGTTCCAAACCCGGCTGTCGGCGTGCATGGCGCCCGAAATTACTTTAAAGTAAGTGATTTTGCCAACAAAAGGGTCGGCTGTGGTTTTCCAAACATAGGCCGCCAGCGGACCGCTGGAGGAAACAGTGAGTTTTTCGTCACCAGCTTTTCCAGTCGCAGTAAATTGGGCGCGCTCGCTGGGAGCGGGCATCAGGCCGAGAATGGCATTCAGCATGGGGGCCAGGCCGATTTCGGCCGCGCCAGCAGAAACCAACACCGGGGCGTAGGCGCCGCGATGAACCACGCTGCGCAGGCCGTTCATGACTTCTTCCGCAGTCAGTTCCTGGCCGTCCAGGTATTTCATCAGCAGTTCGTCATCGCCTTCTGCGGCTGCTTCCATCAGTGCCATGCGGGCTTCTTCAGCAGCGTCGGCATAATCAGCCGGGATGGGTTCCGCTTTCTCGCCCACGCCGGCGTAGGCCTTCATTCCCAGGAGGTCAATCACCCCTTTGAAGGCTTCTTTCTCGCCCCAGGGAAGTTGGATGGGCAGCAGCCGGATATCCGAAAATTCCTGTACGGAGGCTATTGCTTTGTTGAAATCGGCATTATCGCGGTTCATCTTGTTAACCACAACAAACACGGGCAGGTTGAACCGAGCCGCCTGTACCAGGGCAGATTCGGTGCCCACTTCTGCGCCGCTGACTGCGTCCAACAGCACCAGGGCGCCATCGGCCACAGACATGGCAGAGATCATTTCGCCCACAAAGTCGGTAAAGCCGGGCGTATCAAGGAAATTGATTTTGTGATCCTTGTATTCAACCGGAATGACCGCAGTGGAAAGTGAAATTTTTCGGCGATGTTCTTCTTCTTCAAAGTCACTTACCGTGGTGCCATCCTCAATCCGGCCCATGCGGTTAATGCCGCCTGTGAAGTGCAGAAGCGCTTCGGCCAGCGTGGTTTTTCCAGCGCTGCTGTGAGAAGCGAGGGCAATGTTGCGAATAAACTGGGTAGTGTATTCTTTCATCAGATCCAATCCTTCCTGAATATAGATTTTTCGGGGGGTTCCCCGGTGCCAGGATGATCCCGGCGATAAGTCCAATTCAAACCCCACTATTATAACGGAAATTTTTTAACTGTACATGAACAAGCTAAAATCGGGCCATTGCCGTTAAATTCGGGTGGCCATTCCCTTACCTTCTCCCCGCCCCAAAGCCTGGGGTGGGAATGGGGGTGGGGTTCAAAGTTGTGAACCGCAGGTTCAGGCCATCTTTCAGCATCATTTTCAAGGTACAATGGTGAAATACATTCCCCAAGGACATTGATGATGCTGCGCAGGTTATTTTTTAATCTCAAATATTTTCAAAACCCACCCTGGGACACGGGCATTTCTCCACCGGAACTGCTGGCTTTTATTCAAAGTCACCCGCCTGGCCGCGCAATTGACCTTGGCTGCGGCACAGGGACGAATGTGCTTACCCTGGCTAAGGCTGGTTGGGACGCGCTGGGAATTGACTTTGCCTGGCGGGCTGTGCGCACCGGTCAGCGCAAGCTGCGCCATGCCGGAGTGCAGGCCCGGCTTCAGGTGGGAGATGTCACGCGCCTGGATCAGATTTCTGGCTTGTTTGACTTGGTGTTGGATATTGGCTGTTTGCACAGTCTTTCTTCCGCCGGGCGGGAATTGTACCGGCAGGGTGTGGGGCGTTTGTTGGCTCCTGGGGGAACTTACCTGGTATACACCTTTTTGCAAACTACGCCGGGTTCCCAGGGGCCAGGCATTGGGCAGGATGAGATTGACGCCATGGCCCAGATGTGGACATTAACCCACCGGGCAGATGGCACCGAGCGCGGCATGCGCCCCTCCGCCTGGCTTACCTTTGAGAAACCTGTATGAGGGTATTGTTTTTGTTCCTGGATGGGGTAGGGTTGGGCAAAGCCGACCCGGAAACCAACCCGTTTGCCCGCGCCCACCTGCCTGCTCTGCATGGCATGCTGGGGGGTAGGCGGCTGTTGGCCGAGAATGTGCCCCTGGAAACCAGCCGGGCTTCGCTGCTGGCGCTGGACGCCGGGTTGGGTGTGGCCGGGCTGCCGCAGTCGGCCAGCGGGCAGGCGGTTTTGCTCACAGGGCGCAATGTGCCCGCTGAAATTGGGCTGCATTACGGGCCAAAACCCAACCCGCCCATTGCCGCCATTTTGCGCCAGGGCAACCTGTTCCAGGACCTGAAAAAGACAGGCCGCAGCGCCGGGCTGTTGAATGCATATCCGGATGGCTATTTTCATGGAATTGAGAGCGGCCACCGGCTGCTTTCGGCCATTCCGCTGGCGGTGACCAGCGCCGGGCTGCCGCTGCTGCGCCAGGCAGACCTGCACGCCGGGCGCGCCCTTTCCGCCGATTTCACCGGGGAGGCCTGGCGCGAGCGCCTTTCGGATCCCGATTGCCCGGTGTTCAGCCCCCATGAAGCCGGGCAGAACCTTGCCAGGCTGGCAGAACGCTATGATTTTGCATTTTTTGAATATTGGCTCAGTGATTATGCCGGGCATAAACAAAATATGGATGAAGCGGTTCCCCTGTTGGAGACTTTCGACCAGGTGTTGGCCGGGCTGCTCTCTGCCTGGGATGACGAAGCCGGGTTGATTTTGATGACCTCCGACCACGGCAACCTGGAAGATTTAAGCACCCGCAAACACACTGCCAACGCTGTGCCGGGCCTGGTGGTGGGCAGCCCTGCGCTGCGCCGCCCATTCGCCGAGGGGCTTTCCACCCTGGCAGATATTGCCCCTGCCATCCGGCGTTTTCTGCAGCTTTGAAGCTGGGAGTAGATAGCCAGGAGCCTGCGGCTTGCGGCGTATCGCCAACAGCCTATAGCGTATCGCCGGGAGCCTGCTGCTTGGGGCTTATTTTCCCAATTTGTGGAATGAGCGTAAGGTGATATTGCGTTGGTGTATGGCTGAAGCCAGTGTGGGGTTTGTGAGGACTGCCAGTTCTCGGTCGCGCTGTACGTTGTAGGATGAACCAGCTGCCAGGAAGGTATCCGAAAAACCCGGGTGGCACATCCACTCGGTTACCCCGGGTTCGAGCGTGTCTACAATCTGGAGGGCGCGCTCCAGCGTGGCGGTTTGATCAAAAAAGCTGCTGATAAAGCGGGTCGGGGTGGGAGGTTTAAATTCTGCCAGCAAAGGCGGGCCAAACTCCGTAAATTGGGCGGCAATTTCAGCGGGCAGGCCGCCCAAGGAGCCGCTCACCGGGTCGGGTGTGGGCAGGCGAATGGCTGTGCCCCAGGTGCGTGCCAGGCTGAGCATCACCCCGAAAAGCCCAGGCGTGAAAAAGGCGGTGTGGTGGTGGGCGTCCAGGTGGGTGGGCGGGCGCCCTGCTGACTGGACAAAAGATTCGATTTGGGCCTGCCATTCGGCCTGCACCTGGGCCAGGTCTAACCCTGGAAGCATTATTAAGAAATCTTGCAGCGTGTGGAAGCTGCCGGCGGTGTTGACTAACCCGGGCACATTTGTGGGCGGCTGCAGCGGCTTGCCAGAAGTCAGCACCAGGTGGACGCCCAGCCCCAGTCCCGGAGTTTCTCGCTGGGCCAGGTGGATGTCCTCTGCGGTATTGGGGTAGTTCATCATACAGGTTGTAGAGGTCACCACCCCGGTTAAGTGGGCCTGGCGAATGCCCCGCGAAATGTCCGGCGTTCGCCCATAGTCATCGGCATTAACGATTAAAAAAGGGGTTTCTTCCTGCTTCACTGGCTTCCTCGACGCAATCGGTCTCTCACCGCGGCAGAAGGGCCATCTTCTGCGGCTTCAAAAGCCAGCAGCACCGCCCCAATGACGGGTGCAGTCTCCAGCCGGACCAGGCGCGCCAGCGGGGCACAGGCCTGGATGGTTTGGTGCATGGGGCCAATCAGGATTTTCCCGGCGTTGAACATGCTGCCGGAAAGTACCACATCGAATTCCAGCGGCTCAAATTCCAGCTGGCGAATGACGCCCACTGCCAGCAAACCAAGTTCTTGCCCGGCCCAGGTTGCCAGGGACTGGGCAACCCGGTCGCTCTGGTGAGCTGCGTTGAAAATTTCGGGTGCGAGAGATGCCGAAAGGGTGTAGCGCTCCCGGGCATACCCTTCAATCAGGTCTTCCAGGCTGGCAGCACCGACATGCTTGATGAAGATATCGCTGAGCAGGGTAGGGGGAAGGCGCTTTGCCCATGAATAGCCCACATACTGCATGGCTTTGAAAACCAGTTCCGAAGCACCCGCCCCTTCGCCCAGGTGAACGCCATGCCCGGTCACCCGGCCTTCGCGCTTGCGGCTGGCATCCCACCCCCGGCAGTTGCAGCCGGTTCCCGATACCACTGAAACGCCCCAGCCTTCCTGGGAGCCGGCAACCAGCCCTAAGATGGCATCGTTCACGAGGGTAAATGGCCCTGGCAGCCCCAGACCCTCAATCACCGCTGCACAGGAAGGATATTCTGAGGGCCAATCGTAACCCGCAACGCCATGCCCGGCGGCAGAGATTTGACTGGGCGTAATATTCGCAGCATGGAGAGCCTGTTCAAGCGCCTGCCGCATAGCGGTATACATCCCCTTGAAGCCCACGCTTTCGTAATTTCCGGGGCCGCTTTCGCCAAAGCCCACCAATTTGCCGGTTTCGTCTGCAATGGCGGCGTGGGTTTTGGTGCTGCCTACGTCGGTACCCAGGTAGTATTTCATGGTGTAAATTGGGGCAGGTAGGGGCGGTGGACGGCGAGCAGGTCGTCCAAAACCGCCTGGATTTTTTCGGCACTGGGGCCAAGCGGGTGAACCAGCAGGGCCTGGTAAGCGGCTTTCCTGTCGCCGTGTACCGCTGCCTGCACCGTGAGCAGTTCGTAGGCTTTCACTGCAGCCAGCAGACCAAATTGAGCTGGGGGCAGCGGTTCGGCTGGCAGCGGCACCAGCCCGGCCCGCCCCACCCGCGCCGGCATTTCGAGCACCCAATCGGCAGGCCAGCCAGCCACGGCGCCGCCCTGGCGCAGGTTAACCACGTGGATTTCGTCCAGGTCGTTGTAGTGGGCGTTCAGCAGTTGGGCAGCCACGGTGGCATAATACGCCCCGCCGCGCTGCATTAACTCGGGCGGGGGTGTCACCAGGGCCGGGTTGGCGTATTCTTGCAGCAGCTTTTCTTCAATGGCCATCACCTGTTCTGCGCGGGAAGGCGGCCATTTGCGCTGGGCTTCCAGCTTGCGGGCGGTGTAATAAAAATATTGGATGTAGTCGTTGGGAATCATGCCCAGGGCTGCGATGGTCTGGGGGTCCCAGGGTGGGTTGGGCATGGCTCGTAATTCGGCGAGCACAACTTCGAGCAGGCGCGGCCAGGTTTCCACCCCGTTTACCTTTAAACCCCGGTACCAGGTCAGGTGGTTGAGGCCAAGGGTGTCTACTTCTACCTGTTCGTGGGGGGTGGGGGCTTCGCCAGGAGCAGCCAACATTTCCAGAAAATCAATTTTGGTGGTTAAAGGCCCATTGCAGACCCCAACCGAGGGGACGTCGGGCGCATATTGGCTGAGGGCCTGGGTTACCAGCCCGGCGGGATTGGTGAAATTGACCAACAGCGCTCCAGGGTGGGCCAACGTGCGCATATCTTCGGCCACTTTTAAAATTACCGGAATGGTGCGCAGGGCTTTGGCCATGCCGCCTACCCCGGTGGTTTCCTGCCCGACCAGGCCGTGGCGCAGACCGAGGTATTCATCCTGGCGGCGGGCTTCCATTTGCCCCACCCGGATCTGCGTGGTGACATAATTTGCCCCTGCCACGGCTTCGGTTTGCCGGGTGGTGAGGAAAACCTGGAAGGGCTTCCCCCGGTTTGCCACCATTCGTTGGGCAAACCCGCCGACAATTTCCAGCCGCCGGGCATCAATATCCATCAACCACAGTTCATCCAGGGGGAACTGCTCCAGGCGGTCCAAAAAACCGCTGACCAGTTCAGGGGTATAGGTGGAACCACCGCCAATTACCGCTACTTTAAGCATCATTATCCTCGGTTGTGATTTCTCGCCCTGGCGTTTTTTTTGCCCGGGCAGGTTGCTCTCTTTTGATTTTACCCGCAAAACGCCTGGCGCGCCGTTTGAAATGACACAGTACCTACCCCTGTGTCGTTTCGAAGGAGCGAAGCGACTGAGAAATCTTTGAAAGGATTACTCTCGGCTGTGCCCCTCCAGGTCAACCGTTACCCGCGATTCATACCGGGTTGGACATCCTATAAAAGGTGTGCCCTACCCGGAGCCCATTGGCTTTGCCGCGAATTGCGCAAATTTGTGCGAAGGATGGGTTGGGTGTTCCGTTATACCCGTGGTAGGGGCGCAGGGGGAACCCCGGCGGGAAGGGCGGGTCAGCGGGTGGGCAGGCGGGTTGCACCGGAATGAGCAAGGGATGGCTCTGGATTGGCTTCCGCTGCGTGGCGACCCGCCCCTACAAAACCCTGTCGGGACATGGGACTCCAATACCATTTTCAATTTCCCCTTTCTTATGTATGCAAAAAAAGCACCTCCCGAATCGATCTTCGGGAGGTGTGGATGGGTCGCGCCGGAGGGTGTGAAAATTCGGCCAACAGGCCTAGCGAAATTGGGGTGGGTTGCCGGGTGAGTTGCTGCGGGTGGTGTTGCCTATGGTGCTGCGGTTGATGGGGTGGTAGGTTGGCTCCGGGTGGACCGGGGCTGCTGCCAGGGGTTCTTCATACGGTTCGGCAACACGGTCTTTGCGCGGGTACGATTGGTAAGAGGCGGGTTGGTTGGTCCGCTGCTGCGAGCGAGGTGCGCCCAACTGGCTTGCCGGAACCACCCGGCTGAGAGACGTGGATTGACTGGGAGCCTGTGAGCGGTACGTCCGCTGGTCGGCCTGGGAAAACAGGCGGTCACCGGCGACTGAAAATGAACCAATCAGCAGCACCCGGCTGAGCCAGACCAGCACCGCCACAAAAATGGGCACCACTTTCAGCAGCATTTCCCGGCTGACCACCGCGTTGCCCAGGGTTTCGTGGCTGAGCACGGCAATGGAAACGCCCCACCAGGTGAGCATGGCGTTCATGGTTGCCGCCAACAGCCAGGCGCCAAACAGGTACCACACTTCTGCAGGTTCGTCTGCGCCCTCTTCGGGGGTGAACAGGCGGGCAATTCCGGCAAAATCTATGCCACAGAAAGCCAGCGCCAGGATGGAAGCCCAGCGAACGCCCATGAAATCTAAATCGCCCAACAAGTCTTGCAGTGCAAACTGGGTGGTGCTGAAGTTGAAAATTTCAAACGCCAGCAGGGCGCCGATGATCATCACCCCAAACATCAACCCGCGCTGCATCTGCAGCCCATGGGGCAAAATACCCAATCCAGAAATTCCTTTTCGATACGCTGACATGATGGTTTCTCCTTTGTCGCAGCGCGACCGCCTCGTGTTATAATAGAACATATATACTATTATTTAGTTTAAATATAGAACAATTATTCTATTTTGTCAAGAGGGAATTTACAGGAAATCAGGAGTTTCTCAAAGTCAGAAACTCCTGTAAAATTCCAGGTCCCCACCCCGACTTTAAGAAAGGCCTGTACAGGAAATTGGGATCTACCATCATTGGCTTAAAACCCGGCAGGCTTTTGATAACCAGTCGGTTTTTTTTATGATCATGGCACCCTGCCGGCTGGGTTGCCTTTTCATCCTCACTGGATGCGTGAGACGAACCTCCAATGTGTCGTTTCGAAGGAGCAAAGCGACTGAGAAACCTTTCATCCCCGGGGATTTTTTTGCCGCGAATTGCGCGAATTTTCGAGAAAGGTAGTTTGACACTTGATCCCGGCGGTAAAGGCGCAGGGGTAAGTTGGCAGTTCACAGAGCAAAAATCTTACCCCTGCGCCCCTACGGGAGGCTGTCCGTGGTGGCACAGTCACCGGAGGGGATATCCTTCAAGGTTGCTTACGCATTTGATTTCGCCAACACCATTAACTTTTGCGTGCACCCTCAGGAGCATGTTTGCTGCAGCCCATAATAGGATGGGGTATACTGTTAACATGAGGTTAATCATCCAGGATTCCAACCAAAAGGCGGGCAGGTGGTGAACCCCGATATATTGATGGCCCTCATCTTGTTGGCTGCCGTGGTGTTTAACTTCCTCAACGGGTTTCACGGCAGCGCGAATGTGGTGGCCACGCTGATTTCTTCGCGGGCCATGACGCCGCGAGCAGCCCTGCTGATTGCCTCCAGTGCCAACTTTATTGGGCCATTTTTGTTTGGTATGGCAGTGGCGCGCACCATTGGCAGCGAAGTGGTTCGCCAGGAGGCGCTTACCCCGGGTGTGCTGCTTGCCGCGCTGTTGAGCGCCAGTGCCTGGAGCTTTCTGACATGGTTTTTGGGGCTTCCGTCCAGTTCATCGCATGCGCTGATGGGCGGGCTGGTTGGGGCGGTGGTCATCCGGGCTGGTTGGCAGGCGCTCCAGGTTTCGGGGCTGCTTAAGATTGGCATAACCCTGCTGGTTTCGCCGCTGGTTGGGTTTGTGGTGGGGGCGCTGTTCATGCGGCTGGTTTTGTGGATCAGCCGTGGGGCAACCCCAAAGGCCAACATTTTTTTCCGGATGGCCCAACTGCCCACTGCCCTGGTGCTTTCGCTCAGCCATGGCAGCAACGACGCCCAAAAAACAATGGGTCTCATCAGCCTGGCGCTGCTGGTTTTGGGCAAGCAGGCGGTATTCAGCGTACCCCCCTGGGTGGTGATTGTCTGTGCGGTGACCATAGCCCTGGGAACCGCTTCGGGAGGGTGGCGGCTCATTCGCACCCTGGGTGCAAAGTTTTACCGGGTTCGCCCGGTGCACAGCTTCACTGCGCAGCTTTCGGCGGCAGCGGTCATCCTGGCCGCCTCTCTGCTTGGCGGGCCTGTCTCGACCACCCATGTGGTCAGTACGTCTATTTTGGGCGTGGGTTCAGCCCAGCGGGTTTCCCAGGTGCGCTGGCGGGTTTTGGGTGAGATTGCGCTGGCCTGGCTGCTGACCATCCCGATGAGCGCTGGCCTGGCGATGTTGATGTATTTATTGTTTGCACGGGGCATCCCGTAGATTGTTGAAGGAGCGTGTATGGGCATTGCAAATTTTATGAAGCGCACCCATAAAGTTGACCGTTTTATCGCGTTGTTAATGGAGCAAAGCGAACTGACAGTGGCCGGGCTGAAGCGCCTGGAAAAATGGCTGCAGCAAACCGAAATCAACGCCAAAACCATTGAAGAAATGCGCGTTGCGGAAAGCCAGGCCGATGAGGTGCGTCGGATTTTGATTGACGAACTGCATAATACTTTTATCACCCCACTGGACCGGGAAGATATTTTTAACCTGTCGCTGCATATTGACGACATCCTGGATTATGCCTACAGCACCGTGGAAGAAATGCGCTTACTGCAGATTGACGCCGACAGCCACCTGCTGAAGATGATCCAGCTCAACCTGCAGGCTTCAGAGGAAATTGCCCTGGCCATCCAGCGCCTGACGGCTAACCCGCGCGTTTCGGGTGACCATGCCCGCCGGGCGAAAAAACTGGAAAATGAAGTGGAGCAAGAGTACCGCCTGGCCATTGCCGACCTGTTCAGTAAGGTTGCCGACCACAAACACATCACCCTGCTGCTGAAGCGCCGCGAGGTTTACCGCCACGTTTCCAACATGGCCGACCGGGTGAACAAAGCCGCCGATGTGTTGGGAATGATTGTCATGAAACTTACTTAACCCATTCGAATGGGAGCACTCAACTGTTGTGATTTCATCCTATTCCTCACCTACCCATCCCCCTGCCCCCCTTCCCGCCGGGAAGGGGGAATTCTTAGGCAGTGGCCACCTGGCGGGTACAGCTCGCCAGGTGGCCACTGCCTGATCTTCTCCCCGCCCCAAAGCCTGGGGCGGGGTTGGGGGTGGGGTTGGACATCTGCGCGCACCTTTCAAATTGGCTTCTTCATTAATGGCATCCGGTGAAGTATAATTTAAGACGCGCTGTGTGCTCGCAACCCAACCCCAGGCTGATTTTGACGGGCGCTTTCTTCGGCGCAAAACCATATATAAACAAGGAAAGGTATCATGGCTCAAAAAAGCAAAAAAGTTCGAGTTGCCATTATTGGCGTAGGCAACTGCGCCTCATCCCTGGTGCAGGGCGTCCAGTATTACAAGGATGCTCCTAATGACGCCGAAATTCCTGGTCTGATGCACGCCACAGTAGGTGGTTATCATGTTCGGGACATTGAGTTTTCTGCTGCGATTGATGTGGTGGACAGCAAGGTGGGCAAGGACCTGAGCGAAGCCATCCATGCCCACCCAAACAACACCATCAAGTTCGCCGAAGTGCCTCACCTGGGCGTGCCCGTGTCGCGCGGCATGACCCACGACGGCATTGGCAAATACCTCAGCCAGGTGGTCAAGAAAGCCCCCGGCCCAACTGACAACATCATCCAGATTCTCAAAGATACCAAAACCGACGTGGTGGTCAATTTCATGCCGGTAGGTTCTGAAATGGCCACCAAGTGGTACGTGGAGCAAATTTTGGAGGCTGGCTGTGCCTTTGTGAACGGCATTCCGGTGTTCATCGCCAGCTCACCCTATTGGGCCAACCGCTTTAAAGAGCGCGGCCTGCCCATCGTTGGCGATGATGTCAAAAGCCAGCTGGGCGCCACCATCACCCACCGGGTGCTGACCAGCCTGTTCCACGATCGGGGCATTCATATTGACCGCACCTACCAGCTTAACTTTGGCGGCAATATGGATTTTTTCAATATGCTTGAACGCGAACGGCTGGAGTCCAAGAAGATTTCCAAAACCAACGCGGTCACCAGCCAGCTTCCCTACGACCTGGGTCCCGAAAACGTCCACGTTGGGCCAAGCGATTACGTGCCCTGGCTTACCGACCGCAAGTGGTGCCATATCCGCATGGAAGGCCGGGCTTTTGGCGACGTGCCCCTCAACCTGGAGCTAAAACTGGAAGTGTGGGATTCGCCCAACTCCGCCGGGGTGATTATTGACGCCGTGCGCTGTGCCAAGCTGGCCCTCGACCGGGGCCTTTCGGGGGCGCTGCTGGCGCCGTCGTCCTATTTCATGAAAACTCCGCCGCAGCAGTTTACCGATGACCAGGCCCACCAGATGGTGGAAGCCTTCATCAAAGGCGAGTAATTTTTTCACCTCCCGAAAAATCCCTGGCGCACCGCCAGGGATTTTTTTATGGGTATCGCGGGGAAACCCTTAAACAGGGATGGACAGGATGAACAGGATGGGGGAAGAAAGGGGAAAATAAAAAATGTTAAATCGGGAAGAAGGTCCCTCCGGCTGGGCCGTTCGGGACGACACGGGGGGTTTAAGTCCCCTTATTTTGCCGCAGGCAAAATGGGGGGACCCGGCGCAGCCGGAGGGGGGTGGGTAGGGGCGGACGGCGTCCGCCCGTCTGGAGGGGGCCCGTTCACCGTCCACGAATTGTGGGCCACAAAGATACGAATGGGGAACCCCCTCCGGCCTGGCGGCCACCTCCCCCAAATGGGTGCTGGGCGCCCATTTAAGGGAGGGCCAACCCTGAGCCATCCTCAGGTAGGGGCGGGTCGCCGCGCAGCGGAAGCCAATCCAGAACCGCCCTTGGTTCGATCCGGCGCGGCCCGCCTACCCACCCGCTGACCCGCCCTTCTCGCCGGGGTTCCCCCTGCGCCCGGAACACCCAACCCATCCTTCGCGCAAATTTGCGCAATTCGCGGCAAAGCGGGTGAACGCTACAAAAGCAGCAGGGGCTGCCCGGTTGAACCAGACAGCCCCTGCATACAGGCACGGGTAAAAAGAGGTAAGATTAAATGGCCTTGCGGCGGCGGGTGAAGGCCCAACCGGCCAGGCTGGCCCCGGCCAGGGCAAGCGCGGCCAGGGCAAACGGCAGCACGCTGCTGCTGGCCTGGCGGGCGCTGAAGCTGCCCAGGGTGATGGCGGTGGGCTCAAAGTTGAGCTGGTAATCTTCCACTTCGCCGTTATCGGCTGCACCCGTGGGGGAGATGAAGGTGGGTGCACCATCGTACAGGCGGACGCGTACGTTGAGCGAGCTGGGCTGGTCGAGGAAGGTGGCATCGTCCGGTACGGTGAAAGCGATAGTGGCTGTATCGCGGCCGCTGGTGGATTGCTTGAGGTAGCCAACCTTCATTACTTCGTCCGCCTGGAAGCGCCCGTCTACGTCCCAGTCGAACCACATCACCAGGTAGGCGTTATTGAGCATGGTGGTGCATTGAGCCGGGGTGTAGTTTGTCGTGTCACAGGTGTAGGTTACCCCAATGCTTGCCGGGTTGCCTGGTTTCCAGTTGCCGTAGGTAAAGGCCACGCCATCTTCATCGCTCACACCCTCAGCGCCCTGGTTGCCAATGGCCAGGTCGTCACCATCCGCCAGGTCGCTGGGGTAGCCATCAGCCTCGCCATCCCAGTTATTGCCCAATCGCAGGCCGCCATAGGTGTGGTAAGGCCCTTCGGTGGTCAGAATGGTGCGGTAGGTTGCGGCAACAGTGCGATAGGTGTCGGGCAGGTCGCCCAGGTCCATGTTGGCGAAGAAGCTGTAGTCCAGGTTATAGAGACTGCTGGTCCCGAGGTTAAAGGTGTACAAAGAAGAACAGCCAGATGGGCTTGGACAGTGGTTGGTGTCCGGGTCTTGGGTCAGAGAAAGACCTGAAAGCAGCAGTGAGTTGGTATCTACAGCCACCTGGTAGTTGCTGCCGGTTGTCAGGCCAGAGAAGGTGTAAAAGCCATTGGCATCTGTGTAGGTGGTGAGGATCACACCGTCCGGGGTTGTCAGGTAAACTGGGACCCCTTCAAACGAGCGATCCATGTTGTTTACAAAATCGCCGCCGTCGTTCTCTGCGTCGAAGAAAATGCGCCCACTGATGCTGAGCGGGTGTCGGAAGCCCAGGTCAATCAGGTTATTGCAGTCCGAGCCGTTGCACGTCGTGCCGTCCACACTGTTGGAGCCGTCTACCTGGGTGATGTTGCCGCCGCTGACGACAATGCTCGAGGTGGTGGCATCCCCGGGGTTGCCGTCCGGGTCATAGGTGTGTACCAGGTTTTCCGGGAAGTCCGGATCGCTGGTGTTGACCACCACTTTGTAGGTGCCGTCCGGGACATTGGCAAAGGAGTAATTGCCGCTGCTGTCGGTCACATCCGTGCGGAGGGCGGTTGCTGCGTCGCAGATGACTGCTGTCTGCAAACACAGGTACACCGTAACGTTCTGGATGCCCGGTTCGCCAGCATCCTGGTCGCCGTCATTGTCGAGGTCAATCCACAGGCGGTCGCCAATCGAGGGGGCGGCGTAGTAGCCAAAATCTACCGCCAGGGTGCCGGAGCCGGCCGGAGCGACAACGCCAGCCTGGTTATCGAGTGCGCCAACCGGGTCGCTGGTCAGGGCGAAGCCAGCCGGCGGGGTAACGACGACTACGTAGCTGCCGCCGTCCAAACCGCTAAACAGATAGTAGCCATCGGCGTCTGTGGTGTCTGTTGCGGCCAGGGTATCGATGCCTGCATCGTAGATCCCGTTGGTGTTGGTGTCGAGGTAGAGGTTGACGGTCACGCCCGGAATACCCGGTTCGCTGGCATCCTGGTCGCCGCCGTTGTCCTGGTCTTCCCAGATGCGATCACCAATGATGGCTTTCGTCAGATCGCGGTAGCCGAAGTCCAATTCCAGGCGGCAGTTCGAGCAGCCGGTGCCGCCGACCGAGGTCACCGCGCCGCCGCTGACGAGAATGCTGTTGGTGGTGTTATCGCCAGCGCTGGCATCCTTGTCGTAAGTGTGCGTCAGCGTCGGGCTGGCCGGCCAGTCGGTGTCTGTCGTGTTGACCACGATGGCATACGTGCCATCCGCCGGCATGGGCAGATTGTAGCGCCCATCGGCGTCAGTGGTGGTACTGCTGACGTAGTAATTCGTCACGCTGAGCGCGGCGTCGTTCGTGTCGATATCGGTATCATTATCGACATCCAGGGCGCCGGCAATCAGGGTGTAGTAGCTGCCACTGCCATAGTAGAAGCGGCCAGCGTCGGCGGCAGTAATTGAGCCATCGCCGTTGAAGTCCACTTTGCCACCGATGACAGTGTAGCCGTTTAGTGTGCCGTTATCGGCGTCGCCGTCGCTGTCCAGGTCGAGCAGACCGCCCGGCAGGATGCGGAAGGAGCCAGTCGAAACGCTGCTGAAGAGGGATACCGAGATGTCCGGGATGCCCGGCTCGGTCGGGCCGGCCACGCCGTTGCCATCGTAATCAATCCAGACGGTATCACCCAGGCCATTGGGCTGGTAGCCAAAATCGGCGTTCATCACGCTGCTGCCAGCCGGGACGATCACAGCATACTGCCCGTCGATGGTGCTATCGGGGTCGCCAGTGCGAGTGTAGCCGCCCGGCAGGGTGCTGGAGATGACATAGTTGCCGCCTGTCAGTCCGTCGAAGGAATACAGGCCGCTGCTGTTGGTGACCTCGGTGGCCAGGGTGGTGTCGCTCAGGCGCAGCGGGGTGGTCACGTCGTCGTCGGTTGCAATGGTGGTGGAACCGTTTACATCCACCAGGCCGCCCACCAGGGGATAGCTGCCCACAGTGCTGTTGCCCGGCGTGCCGGTCAGGAAATACAGACGGTTATCTGGTGAAGTATTCGCAGTGACCTGCCCATCCACCACGGTGTAGGTGTAGGTGGTGTTGGTGGCGGCATTGTAATAGGTGAGTGTGCCATCATCGTTGGCATCACCCACACCATCGCCGTTCAAATCGAGGTACCCATTGACCACAGTGAAAGCGGCATACAGATTCACCGTGGCGTCAGGGATGCCCGGCTCGCCGGCGTCCTGGAGGCCGTTGCCATTGGTGTCTTCCCAAATGCGGTCACCAATCAGAGCGTAGGTGTTGGTGCTCAGGGCACGGTAGCCGAAGTCGAGTTCAGTGTTGCAGTCCGTGCAGCTCACGCCGCCCACGGAAGTGACCTGACCATTGACATCAATAATGATGCTTGTAGTGGTGCTGTCGCCAGCGCTGCCATCCCGGTCGTATGTGTGGGTGAGGCCGGCGGGGAAGTCGGGGTCAGCGGTGTTGACCACAATTTTGTAAGTGTTAGCCGGGTTGCCGGTCAAGCCAAAGCTGTAGTTCCCGTTATCATCGGTGGTAGTACTTTGCAAGGCGGTGCTGCTGTTGCAGGGATCGGTGGTTTGCAGGCAGAGGAAGACATCCACATACTGGATTCCCGGTTCGCCGGCGTCTTTATCGCCGTCGCCATTCAAGTCAATCCAAACCGTGTCGCCGATGTAGGCAGGTGGTTTGAAGCCAAAGTCGGCGGAGACGTTGGTGCTGCCCAGCGCCAGGGTAATGCCGGTCTGACCGTCAAATTCTGCGTAGCAGTCAGCGGCGTCTGCGACCGGGTTATAGGGCGGGTAGAGCTGGCCCACGCACACAGGGTCTTGGGTCGGGTCCACGTAGGCATTGGGGTCACCGGTCAGGGTGTAGCCGGACGGGAAAGCGGTTCTGACGATGTAGTTGCCGCCATAAAGCCCGCTGAACAAGTAGTTGCCTTCGCTGTCGGTCACATCCGTGGCCAGGGTGCTGTCGCTCATGCGCAGGACGCTGACCTGGTCGTCGGTGCTGGTGATGCTGTTATCCCCGTTGACGTTCACATAGCCGCCGTTGATGATGGGGTAGCTGCCCACGGCGCTGCTGCCTGGCGTGCCTGTCAGGAAGTAGAGCACGTTTCCGGCGTTGTTGGAGGTAATCACGCCATCCACAATCGTGTAGGTGTAGGTGGTGGTGGTGTTGGTGGCGGCGTTGAAGTAAGAGTACGTCAGCGTGCCATCGTCCCCGCCGTCGTCCACGGTGCGGTCGCCGTTCAGGTCAATTTTGCCGTTCAGGATGGTAACCCCGGGGTACAGGCTGACCGTCACGCCGGCGATGCCCGGTTCGCTCAAATCCTGATCGCCATCGCTGTCGTTATCCTGCCAGATGCGGTCGCCAATTGCGCCCAGGGGGGCAAAGCCAAAGTCGGCATCCACATAATCATCGTTGGTGGCAAGGGTGACATCGTGCGGGTTGGCGCTGGTGAGCACATACGGCGAGCCGGTGTCGTCCACAGGCAGATCGGGGTCGCTGGTGTCTACCTGGACCAGGAAGTTGCCCGCTGGCAGGTCGAACGGGATCTGCGAGAACAGGTAGTAGCCAACCGGGTTGCCATCGCTGCCATTCGAAGTCACTTTGGTCGCCACCAGGGCATCGCCGGAGTCAATCACACCATTGTTGGTGGTATCGTAGTACAGGCGCACGGTGATATTGCCAATGCCTTCCTCACCCACATCGTAGATGCCGTTGCGGTTGGTGTCAATGAAGACGAAATCGCCAATGGTGCTGTAGCCGGTGGGCTGGTAGCCAAAGTTGACGTTCTCAACATTGCTGCCGTTGGTGGTGACACGGGCGCGGCCATCGCAAATGGTGCAGGTTCCTGTTTCGTCCGGGTCGCCTGTCTGGTTGTAGCTGTTGTTGATGTCGTTTTCCTCGACTACAACCACATAATTCTTGAGGCCGGAGGGCAGGCCGGTGAAGGTGTAGCTGCCGTCGGGACCTGTGGTGGTGGTGTAAACCAGGGCATCGGTGGCCGGGTCAATCGAGCCATCGCCATTGCTGTCTTCGTACAGGTAAACCTTGACCGGGGTGATGCCCTGCTCCAGGCCAGTGCCGGAGGCCAGGTCGCGCGTGCCGTCGCCGTCCCAGTCGGTATAGACGCTGCCGGAAATCTCCACTGTACCCGTATGGTTGTAGCCAAAGTTGTAGCTTGATGTGCTGTCAAAAACCGGGCTGCCATAGACGAGTTCTCCGGCAACAACAGGAATGCCAGTCTGGTACTGGCTGTTGCCAGGATCGCTGTCTGGGTCGAAGGTGTTGGTATATGTTGCGCTGGGCAGGTCCGTTGTGGTGTCTACCCCGATATAGTAGGTGGTTCCGTCGCTGATGGTAATTTCACCCACGCCATCTCTGAAAGTATATTTGCCGGTTGAATCGGTGTCCACAGTGCCAACGTAGCCAGTGTTGTCGGGATTGCAGTCCGTGAGGTTATTGGTACACAGGTATACCGACACACCAGAAATGCCATTGTCACCACTGTCGGCGATTTTATCGCCATCATGGTCCTGCCAGATATAGCCGAAGATGGTGCGGGGGACGCCGGAATAGCCAAAGTTGACGCCATCAAAATCAGAACGTGCAGTAACCCCTTGGGTGGAAAAGGTAATGAGCGCCAGGTCCTTGACAACATCCAGTTCTGCGCCAAACTGGTTGTCACAGTCAGCCCCACAAAGACCACGGTTTCCACGACCAAAATTATTGCTATCATCCGGGTCGCCGGTTTGAGCGGTGAATCCAGGCAGAGTGCTGGTGGAAAGGGCAACCCGGTAATACCCGGCGGGTAAGCCTGTGAAGGAGTAGGTTCCGTCATTGGCGCTGACTGTGGTTGCTACAGCCGTCCAGGAGCCACCGAGACCTGAACAGGTTTTATTTAAGTCGCCACCCGTTACAGGAAGGGTAATACCTTCACATTGTAAAAGGGTGAGTGATACCCCGCCGATGAAGGGTTCAAGATTTTCATAGCCGTCTACACCAATCCATCCATCCCCATCATCGCTCCAGATGCGGCCGTTGATAGAGCCGGTTGGAATCAGGTTGTGGGTGATCTGGTCGCTGTCATCGTTGGCATCGGTGCCATCGCCAAACTCGGCGTTGGCAACGCTGGCAGTATTGACCACACCGGTGAGATTGGCGCAGGCCTGGTTGGGCGGGCAAATCTGGTTGACCGAGAGGGTGACAAAGACATCGCGGCTCTGCCCGGCGTTGATCGGGCCGACATTGGTCCAGGTGATGGTGGGGGCCGTGTGGGAGGTCTGCGGCGGGTCGGCGGACACGAAGGTCAGGCGGCTGCTGTCATATACATCGGTGAGCGGAACGATGTCCAATACATCGTCCGCGCCGCCAGTGACACAATCCTCGCTGGTGGTGACCCGGAAGCCCATTACATCCACAAACAGGGTAGAAGCATCTGCACCACCGGTTTTGACAAATTCAATCTGCGAATAGAGGGTAGAAAGTTCGCTCCAGTTCCAGGGTGCGCCGCCGGGGGAAGAGGCAGCGGGGATGGTGAACCCCAGCAGTTTATAGTTGCTGGCGCCTATCACGTTGGCGTTCAAGTATGTTGTGTTGAAAGTTGTGCCGCTGGTGGCCAGGAAGTTGCCGTTGCTGTTGTCCGGCAGGGCGTTGTACACTTTCAAAATCAGGCTGTCGTTGGAAAGGGAACTGGAAAAGTAAACCCCCATAACGGCTTCCACCGAGGTGATGGTGCCCACAAACCCGGTGGAATCGAAAGCATTCACCAGCAGCTCCTGGTTGCCGCCGATGGTCGGGTCGCCGGTGGCGTACAGGCCGTCTTCTTCGCCAATCACATTGTCCCGGTTGGCAAAGTTCTTTTTGGTGGCCAGGGTAGAGCCCGCCCAAATTTCGTACACGCAGGCATTGTTCACGCTGGTGCCGCCGCCCGGGCGCAGGTTGCGCACGGTGATTTTGTAGGTCATGTTGGTGTTTTCGTAGCCGCTGCCGCCCACCACCGTTTTGGTGACTTGCAAGGACGGCCCGAAGCCAAAGTCAATATCAGTTATATTCAACCCCGCCACAGTGACATCACGGACGGTGTCGGTGGTATGGCGGTATCCGTCGGGCAGGCGGTTTTCCGAAGCATTTTCAAATTCATCAATCACCACCAGGTAGTTACCCGCGGCCAAGCCGGTAAAAGAGTAGTTGGAGTCGTTCGCACCGGTGGTCAGGGTGGTAGCCACCAGAATGTCATCCTCATCCACTTCGTTGTTGTTGTTTAAGTCATAATACAGTTTGACCTCTACCGCGCCGCCAGATTGGTTAAAAATGCCATTGGTCGTTTCACCGGTCTTTAACCCGTCCAGGTTTTCATCGCGCCAGACGAAGCCGCTGATGGTGCGGTCACCCCCCACGATGGTGGTGGTGCATTCGGTGGCGAACCCGGTGGTGTTGCCAAAAGAAACTTCTGCACAGTTTTCAATGATCGCAGTGCCCTCGTTGGTGACAAAGCTGGTGGGAACCCGGGCGGCGAAGGTGGCGTAAGCAGTGAAGGCGCTGGCATCCACTTTCTTGGGCAGCGGGTCGAGCATTTCGAAGCGGATCTTAAACAGGCTGTTGGGGTCGGTGCTGACCGGGTTTGTGCCCGGGCAGCTTGCCGGTTCACCCTGCACCCAGGTGTTGCCGCTGTCAATGGAGGTGTAGTATGTGAAATCCGTGTTGGTTATCGGGTACCCTGAAGAGAAGGTGATGTCAGCAGATTTACACACATATTCCAGCCCGTCGGGCAGGGTGTCGTTGATGACGGGGTAGAAGCTTTCTCCGGTGCTTGCCAGGATCAGGCCGGCATCCTGGGTGGTGCTTTCGTTGGCAATTGGGATGGTATAGGTGATGGTGCCGCCCTCGATGATCGTGGTGTTGCCGGTTTTGTCGGTCGTGACTGCCGGTTCAAAGCTGGAAACCGGGCCGGCGCCGCCGCCGTAGTCGCCGTTGAATTTTTCGTTGTCGCGGCCAGAGGCGGCTTCCTGGTACGGGCTGATGGGCACAACGCAGGCCCCGCCCAGCGCCAAAAATTTGTAATAAACCACGCCGCGCACGTCGGTGTTGTCGGGGGGCAGGTTGGTGAAGTAGAGCGTATTCTCAAAGTCAATAATCAGATCCGGGTTGCCGGCGCTGCGGGTGACTGTGAGCGTGCCGCGACTGTCAATAATCCGGAAACAGGAGGGGTCATAAGCCGGGCTGCCAAAGGGCTGCAGCCAGGTGTTGCGGTCGGGCACACCGTCACCGTCGTTATCAAAGCCGTCGCCCACGTTGCCAATGCGGTAGAGGATGCCGTTGGTGGTGATGGTGTCGCCGGGGTAGACGATGCTGGTCTCGGTGTTAAACCAGGCGCCGGGCGGGTTGCCGTTTGGCTCAATTTTGTTGGCCATGGCGGAAATCTCGTTGCGGTGGTACATGATATGGTTGTCCACGCTGGGGGTGCTTCCGCCGGTGCCGGCGTGGGTGGCCCACATGTCGAATTCCAGCCAAAGGTCATCGTCGGCCTTGACCGAGTTGCCCCAGGTGGCGATGGTGCCCGGGATGGTTGCGCCGGAGACTGCATCCGCATTCGTCCACGGGTAGGTGAACGACCAGTACTGGTAGCGGCATTCGCCGGCCGGGATGGTATTCATGATGCGGGTGGCGTCGCTCGTTCCGCCCAGGTGGATGAAGCGGTAGGTGCCAGTCAGCGGGGTGGGGTTCACGCGTGCAGGGTAAATGCCGGGAGTGTTGGCATCATAATCGCCAATCCGGGCGACTACATTGTTCAAAGTTGTTGCGCCGGTGTTGCAGAATTTGCCAATCACGGTCGCCACCTTTGGGGCGTAGCTGGCCGGGGTGAGGACGTTCGAGTCCACCACCAGGTTGGGGGCGGCGATGATTTCCACCGTCAGCCCATTGGCCGCACTGGCATTGTCACTGGCCGAGAGGCTGAAGCCGAGCGCCAGGCTCAGGCCAAAGGCCAGCAGCAGCAGGGTGCGCAGGGTGGTCAGGGTTGAGAATTTAGACATGGTATTTCTCCTTTTTCCACAGGTTGTTATGTATTTACAATCTGGAAACATACGCTTTTTGAGGCTTAGCCTTAACTGTACTCGCTTTCCAGCCTTTGCGCTATTGGACGAAAGGATGATTTTTTGGACAAGTTTTAGGTTGAACAGGGATGGACAGGATGGGGAAGAAAGGGGAAATTGAAAATGTTAAATGTTAAATTGGGAAGAAGGTCCCTCCGGCTGCGCCGTTCGGGACGACACGGAAGGGTGTGGTCTCCGGTAGGGGCTGACGGCGTCCGCCCGCCTGCCCACCCGCAGACCCGCCCGTCCCCACCGGGGTTCCCCCTATTAAACCATACCACCCAACCCCATCCTTCGCGCAAATTTGCGCAATGCGCGGCAAAGCGCACAAACCCCGTCTGCCCTACCAACCCATGCCATTCAAAAAATTGATCTTAAAAACGGGTTGCAAGAACCGGGGTTTTGTATATAATTAGTACGTATGTTCTATTATTTGCCGCGCAGGCGCTGTAAAGCAGGAGGTTAAACAGCCGTGGAATTCAGCCTGGATTTACCGGTTTCCCTGATGGAGGTCACTTTTCAAATGCGAGATGTGCTCGTGGAACTGTACGGGTTGGGGGGCCATTCTCGCTGTATCGAAATTTCGCCGGAGCGGATGCTCTTTGCGATTGATAAGGGGCGCATCCATGGCCACCAGTTGGGTGCCTGCGGGAGCATTCTGGTTGAAAGCCTCGGCGAGAATGCCTGCCGTGTGACGCTCAACAACCCGCCTTACCCCGGTCAGCGGGAGGCGGTGCTGGGGTTTAAACTGCTGCCCACGGACCCGCGCCAGGCGCAGTATCCCCGCCGGGCTTACCAGTTCACCCTGAACAAAATCACCCTGGCCAGCAAGGCCGAGATGGAAGCGCGGCTGCGGTCCCTGGTGCGGGAGGATGAGCTGGCGGCCTGCGAGCTTGATCCCAAGCCGAACCAGGCGGTGCGCGCTTTGCTGCGCGGGCGGCTGGAGGAACTGCGCCTGGAAATTTACACCCGGCGGCGGATGTTCCAGTTTCGGGCGCTGCGCCGGGCGTTGGTGACCCTGCAGGCGGACAGTTGGAACCTGCAGGCCCCGCTGGCGGCGCTGTACCAGGCCAGCCGGGAAGCCGCCGAGAAAAGCGGGCTGGGTTTCCTGGTGGAATATCCACGCCCGTTTGCCCGGGTTTTGGTGCGCGAGCGCAAGCGCAAACCCCGCTCCAAAAGCGAGGACGGGCGAACGCCGGGGATGGGGGAAGAAAGGATAAATTGAAAATGTTAAATGTTAAATTGGGAAGAAGATCCCTCCGGCTGCGCCGTTCGGGATGACACGCGGGGTTTAAGTCCCCTTATTTTGCCGCAGGCAAAATGGGGGGGACCCGGCGCAGCCGGAGGGGGGTTGGTAGGGGCGGACGGCGTCCGCCCGCCTGGAGGGGGCCCGTTCACCGTCCACGAATTTTGGGCCACGAATACACGAATGGGGAACCCCCTCCGGCCTGGCGGCCACCTCCCTTAAATGGACGCCGGGTACGGCGCCCATTTAAGGGAGCGTCAATTCTGGGTTATCCACAGGTAGGGGCGGGTCGCTCCAGAGCCGCCCCTGGTTCCTTCCGGCGCAGCCCGCCTGCCCACCCGCAGCCCGGCCCCACCGGTGAATTGCGATCACTGGCAAGGATAGGTCTGCGGGGGGTGCCGAAATCCTTTTACCACATTTGGGGATGGTTCGCCCACAACCCCCTCCGCCGCCCGGCGACCTGTCCCTACAGCATGATTGGGGTTTCCCCACCCTCCGGTAGGGGCGGACGCCGTCCGCCCCTACCCCTGGAGGATGGTTTTAGCGCACTACCAGCGGCAGGAAGATGCGCAGCTCGGGCTGGACCGGCGGAGTTTCCAGACCCTGGTAATTGCTGGGTGTGCTGCTCACGTTGATCAGCGGCAGCAGGCGGCCGCGGTTGGGTTCGCGGACTTCATCCACCAACACATCTTGATTGGGCAAGACCCTTAAGGCCGGGCCACGCTCGATCTTTAACTGGTAGAAGGTGCTGCTGAAGGCTTCGATTTCCACCTGGTAGGCGCCGGTCACCAGGGCGTCGAAGGCCAGCGATTTCTGGTTGGCGTTGGTCCAATCGGTGATGAGCGGCTCTTCACCAGGCAGCCAGTCGGGCGACCAGACGTACAAATCGGCCATGCCGCCCAGCGAAACCAGGGTGACGGTGATGCGCTGCCCGGCGGCCATGCTAAAGCGGTAGACATGCGCCTGGCCTTCCAGCAGCTGCGGCAGGGTGACCAGCAGGTTGATGAAGGCCTCCATGGGCTGGGCCGAAACATTGCCGGCTGCATCGGAAGCCCAAACCTGCATGTAGCGCAGGCCGGGTTCGGGCTGGATGCGCCAGGGGTAATTGGCCGAGACTTCGCCGTAGGGCAGCCAGTCGCTGCGGGCGATTTCGCGGAAATCTTCGGTGTTGGCGTCGTAGATGAACTCCAGGAACTTCAGGTATGCAATGCCGGAAGTGGTTTCACCCACCGGGCCGGCCGGGTCAGTCGCGGTGGTGTTCAGGGTCACCTGGCGGCTGGTGGTGGTGTCGGCGCCGCTGTTGATGCTGAATGCGGTCACGATTGGCGGGGTGGCGTCGGCGGCAGGCGGCAGCACGGTCAGCTTAAGCGAGGTCAGGTTGTTCAGTTCGTCGGCTTCGTCGTAGTCGTTGCCAAAATCCACCACTGCCCAGGCCGTGTAGCTGCCTGGAACCGGGTTTGGCCAGGCCACGCTCTGAGTGACAATGCCGTTGGGCGGGATGGAAGGAATCACCACCACCTGTTGGAAGATGGTTTGGGCGGTGGCGTCGTCGGTTACGAAGAAGAACAGGCCGACATCGAGCATGTCAAACGCGCCATCCCGCCGCCGGATGGTGACCTGGATGTCGGGGCTGATTCCCTCGCGCACGGTATGCGGGGAAAGGCGCAGCTCTTCGGGGTTGATGAACAAGTCATCGCTCAAAATCACCTGCAGGGCGTCGTAAAAATCATCTTCCACCCCGCCGGGGTCCATATCCACCAGCCCGCCCAGGTTGGTGACGGTCAGAATGTACTTGCCCACCGGGATATCTTTCGGAACCGTGGCTTTGATGTGGGTGCTGGTGTCGTAGAGGATGTTGCCCAGCACGATTTCGTTGGCTGGGGACTGGCCCGGCGGGGTTTTGAGCGTGACCGTGAGCAGGCTGCTGAAGTTTTCGCCGTAAATATCCAGGGTGATTGCCCGGTCAGTGGGGCCGGTCAGGGGCGAGATGCGTGTCACGGTGGGGGCAATCCGTTCGTTCACCGTGTAAGCCTGCACCAGGGTGTAGCTAAGCTGGCCGGGGTTGGTCACCTGCAGGTCGTACAGCCCGACGGGCAGGCCGGCAGGTACACTGGCCTGGATCTGGTTGAAGGTCACCAGGGACACATCCAGGGGGTAAATCGCTGCGGCGCTGCGCAGGCTGGCCGGACCCACCAGGGCAACCGCCGCCCCGCTTTCAAAATTGTCGCCCAAAATGGCCACCGCCGTGGCGGCATCGTTATAGCCGCTTTCGGGGGAAATGCTGAAGACCACCGGCGGTTCGGTGGGCGGCGGCAGCAGGACGTTGCCAAAATCCCTGCCCACCGCCACCTGCCCGGTGGCAATGCTCACACTGTGGGCAAAGCCCGGCCCGGCCGGGAAGGTTTGCTTCCAATTGGGCTGCAAAACTTCGCGCACGGTGTACAAACCCGGCTGCAGGTTGGAAAACAGGTAGCTGCCATCGGCACTGGTGACCGCAGCAGGTTCCCCGGCGTCCTGGGCGGCGTTGTTGTTCAGGTCCAGGTAAATGGTCCAACCCGCCAGGGCGGGCTCCCCGGCATCCCAAAGCGTGTTTTCGTTCAGGTCGTTGAACTTCTTGCCGGAAATACTCAAGGTGGAATAGGCCAGCAGGGTACTGTATTCACTCCACAGGTCATTTTGTTGGTCGCCGTGGGCGGGCGTGAAGGTGCGCAGGCGCAGGTAGAAGACATCCGGCGGCAGGCCGGTCAGGATGGCGGTGTCGACCAGTTTATCAGCAGTCACACCGTACACGGTGTAAGGGCCAGCGAGGCTGGTGGCGTAGCTGATTTCGTAATAACCGCCATCGGCAGTATAAAGGATCGGCGTCCAGTGCATGGACAGGTAACCAGTTTCGGCCATCCAGCTCGGGTTGGTGGGCAGGCCAGCGGCGCTGCCATACCAGGCATACGCCCGGCCGCCGTCCTGAGGCCCATTATCATAGTAGATTGCGCCCACCAGCACATCTGCATAGCCATCGTCGTTAACATCTCCAGCCGGGGCGACAGGCCGGCCAAAACTGGCGGAAGCCTGGTTGCTTTCGGCGGTCCAGGACCAGGTGGGGCTGCCGCCTGTGCTGGAGCCGAGGACGAGATAGGCGGCGCCTTCATCGGTCTGGCCGTTTTCAAAGCCGGTCGCGCCCATCAGGATATCAGCGTAGCCATCGCCGTTGATATCGCCCACCCCGGCCAGTCCAACACCCAGGTAGTCGTAATTGCGCACACCCAGGTAGGTACGGTTGGGCACGGAAGCCAACCCGGCCGAACCCCCCAGGTACAGGTACACTTTGCCCTGGCGAAGGTTGGAGGGGTAGCCGATGGCCGCTACAAGTACATCATCATAGCCATCGTTGTTCACATCCCCAGCACCGCTCACCGTGTAGCCCAGGTAAGACATGCTGTTTTCCCCGGTCACAAACCAGGCGGGGGCAGTGTTCAGGCCGCCCGCACTGCCCAGGTAGACATACGCCCGGCCTTCCTGGTGGACGGTAGAGAAATACTGTGCGCCTACGATGATGTCATCATAGCCATCGCCATTCACATCCCCGGCGGAAGCCACCGAATACCCCATGCGGCTGTTGCGCGAGGGAATGGACCCCGTTGTGCCCGTGGCCACAAAAGCCGGGCTGGCAGCCAGGCCGCCCGGGCCGCCGTGGTAGACGTACGCCCGCCCCACGCCGCTGGCATACAATGGAGCGCCAATCACCACATCGGCGTAGCCATCGCCGTTTACATCCCCGGCGGTGCTGATGGTGTGACCAAAATAATCGCCCTGGCTTTCCCCCAGCAAGGTGAGGGCCGGGGTTTGGGCAAGCCCGGCCGGGCTGCCGTAATAAACATACACCTTGCCCCGGCTGCTGTCAAAATGACGGGCACTGATCACCACATCATCATAGCCGTCATTGTTGATATCCCCAGCGGCGCTGGCGGTGTTCATATAATCCCCAGGGTTTTCGCCCGTGTAGGTCATCACCGGGGTGGCCGAAATTCCATTGGGCGAACCCAGGTACAGGAAAACCCGCCCGGCATTGTTGGCATAGCCCGATGCGGCCACCAGCACATCATCGTAGCCGTCGCCGTTCACGTCCCCGGCCCGGTTCACCTCGCCAAACATGGCGTTGGCCTGCCCGCTGACCACGGCGGCGTGCAGACCGGTGGGCGGCACGGTTTGGGTTTGCGCCCAGTCTGGGTCTTTGGTGGTCAAAAAGGCGAGTAAGTTCAAATCATCCGCCCAAAACATGTTGTAGCCCAGGTCGAGGTCTGTGATTGTGCTCAACTGCGCAAAGGAAGCAGGGATGGGGCCGCTAAACTGGTTGTGGGTAAGGTAAAGATGGCGGATTCTGGGCAAGTTGGATAGCTCGGTTGGGATGACACCAGATAAGGCGTTGCGAGAAAGTTTCAGGTACCACAGTTCCTGCAGGCCCCCAAGCCCCGGCGGGATGGATCCATTCAGGTGGTTGTTGCTCAGGTCCAGGATGCCCAGGTCGGGTATATTGGCAAGTTCGGCTGGGATGGGGCCGCTCAACTGGTTGCCATCCAGTGCCAGCCGGGTCAGTTCAGTCATAGCGCCCAATTCAGGTGGAATCGCGCCGGTGAGTTGGTTGCTGCTTAACACCAGGTCATACAGCTTGGGCAAGTTGGATAGTTCGGTTGGGATCGTGCCAGTCAGGTTGTTTATCCAAAGGTGAAGGGTTGCCAATTCTGGCAGGCCGCCCAATTCAGGGGGAATTGGGCCGGTTAATGTATTCCAGGCGAGGCTCAGGTAGGTGAGTTTCGCCAGGCTGCCCAACTCAGGAGGGATCGGGCCGGACAGTTGGTTGAAATAAAAATTCAGATTGCGGAGCTGCGTAAGGCCAGTAATCTCAATCGGGATCGTGCCTTTTAGATTATTGTTGGTTAAATCAAGGCCTGTCACATGGCCGTTTTCGCAGGTAACAGCATACCAGGTGCAGGGGGTGATCGTGCTCAACCAGTCTGTATTGGTAGACCAGTTATCCCCATCCGTGGTGTTGTAGAGCGCCTCCAGTGCTTTGCACTCTGTTTTTGGAATATCGGTGACGAGGTCGCAGAATTCGGCTGTAATGGTGGTGACCACAGGGTTTGCCCCGGTTGCACGGACACCTTCCGAAGATTCAACGGCATATTGGGAATTGGTTATGGTTTGGGTAGCGGTTACCACGAACTGGAAAGCAGCGCTGCCATAGGCAGCCAGGGTAGGATGCGTGAAACTGACCTCGTTCCCGGCGAATGAACCGCCGCTGACATAGGTCGTCCCGACGGGCAGGATGTCGGTGATGACCAACCCGGACGCGATGAAAGCGCTGGTGTTGCTCACCGTCAGGGTATAGGTGATGAGTGCACCACTTGCAACCTTGGCTGGGGCTGTTTTTCCGATTTCCAGAACAGGCAGGTTGTCTGGCGCAAGCTGGTATTCATCCACCTGCACAGCCACTTGCTGGGTCGCGGCGATTGTGGCTGTGCCCAAAAACGCATCGCCCAGGCTGGCCACCTGGCTGGCGTCCCAGCGGTAGCTGCCCCTGGCAGGGAGATTTAGATTAAGGGTGTCTGCAACCTCGCCTTCAACATCGTAGAGTGTCAATGTAACTGCAGCCTGGCTGCTGGAGGTGTTTTGGATTTGGATCACACTATAGTCACCTGTTTGGCGGCTGACCCGTGGAATGTTGTGGTTTGACCCAACCTGGTGGAACACAGCTTCAAACGCATACGCCTGGTCATTTCCCAGGGCATCGTAGCGGGTAAGTTCTCCCAGGGCAAAGGGTTGGTCTGAAGTAGCCCTTACGCTGTACACATTGCCTGTAGTGCTGTTTTGTCCAATCCCAGCAAGGTCTACAATCCATATTCGACCGGGGGCCAGGTTCATGAAGCCCCAATCGGCCACTACTGTTCCATTCTCGTCGTAGAAAACAAGGGTGGGAAAAGCATTCACGGTACCCTGATTTACCAGGTAGAGCTTGGTGGTCCGGGTGCCGCCCCCTTCGTAGAAAGCCTTCATGGCACGCGGTAGAAATTGTATGGTGGTAGAACTTGCAGGCGAGAAGTATTCTTGTTCGTGACCGCTTGCAAACGCATCCATCAAGCTGGCTTCCGCCCAGTTATTTGCACTGACCCACACGGTCCCGATAAAGCCAGTAGGAATTTGAGGAATGGTGGTCAGGGGTATCGAATAACGGCCTTCAGGGGGCAAGCTGCGATTCTCTACGTGTATTTGTAGACCATTTTGATCATAGAAAGTCAAAACGACATCTGCACTGCTTACTCCCGGATTCCACAAGGAGATGCTGGACTCAACATCCCCCTTCATCGCCGGGAAGAGCAAGGTGTTAACCACTTCTCGAGGCAGCCCACCTGTAGGTACACCCATGGAAGCGAACAGAGATGTGTATGTTCCCGAGTTGGTATTGACCTGGCTGACGATGGGTTGGTCGGCGCCAATACGCAAGGTAAAAGTTTTCCCTTCAGGCAGGTCTGGGAAGCTGTTGGGTGTGCCAGTGAAAAGGCCGTGGGCAGGTAGGAAAAATTGTTCGCTGTAGGTTGTGCTGGTGCTTGGATCATAGAATTCCAGCACCAAAAGTGTGCTTTCCGCTGTTGGATTTTGAACGTGTAGGGTGGAGAGATAACTGTAGTAATTATTGAAAAAATCCTGGTGCAGCAGGATGTAGGGCATTTCCTCAACCGGTGGGGGTTCCGACCACTTCCCCGCCGGGTCGGGGTGGTAGGGCGAGCGGGTGAGGTGGGACGGGGTTTCACTGTAGGGGTCGAAATAGGTCAGGGTGTAGGGTCCAGCGCCCACCCAGAAATGGCCCACACTGTTGTACCAGTTAGACAGGTTGGAATAGCGTTCGTCTGCTTCGCCAGAATCCACAAAGGCGTTCAGTACATTGGGATAGGGTACGTAATAACCCACCCAGGCGCTGCTCAGTTCGTCTGCCAGGATGGACAGGCTGGGGCCGCCCACAAAATTAAGCCAGGGCGCGCCCAGGGAAGCAGCCTTGCCTTCGCTAAACGCTGCCCGCCCGTTGGCTTCGGCCTGGGCGGCCACGGCCATCAGATGCCAGGGGGCTTCGCCAAAGCCGTAATCGGGCCAGAGCGAACGGACGTTGTTCTCGGCGTCCAGTTGGAATTCATCCCAGTAGCTTTCGATGACCAGCGGGGAGGTGGAGACAATCCGGTAGCCACGGAAGGAGTCTTTCAGGTTGGTGAAGTAATTGGGATCATACAGCGCGCTGGCCGGGTCGAGTCGCTCGAAGGGCAAAATCATGGCCATGACAAAGTCGGCCGCGGAGAGGGGGCTGCCGTCGTGCCATTTGACCGTGTCGAACAGGTCGGCGGGGTAGTGGACAACCGATTTCACCGCAGCGGTCAGCCCTCCGGGGTATTTCTCGTTCGCCGTGACCCAGTCCTGGCTGGCGGCATCCCAGTCCACCCAGGCATCTACGGGCACGGTGATGACCGGGGCAAAAGACAGGTTTACCCAATCGAGGGTGCGGGTAACGGGTAGACCATCTACCACCACTACCTCCGCCGATTCCACCCGCTGGGGCAGCATCAGGCCGGTTTGCGGGTGCGCCAGCAGCGCCGGGTCGGTGGTGAAGCGCCGCACCAGGGTGGTGTAACTGCTGTTATCCCCGGCGACTGGGTTCCAGGCGCCATCCGAAACCCACTGCACGCCCAGGGTCATGCTGCCGCCAGGGTAACCAGCCCAACGCAGGGTATAGGGCAGCAGGGCGTTATTGATTACGCTGGAGACCAGGTTGGGGAAGAAAGAAACCTCCGGATTGTAGTAGGTAATGGTGGATTCATCGTGTATGAACAGGCGGTTGGACCAGTACAGCGAGCCTTCCAGCGCCTGCGCGACCAGGTTCCGGCGTTCGGCCATGTCGGCGTAATCGCGCTGCTCCAGGCGAGTGTACACTTCCATCAGGTCTGTGGGAACGGAGTAGTTTTCCCACAGGCTGACGCCCGGCCAACCCGAAGGCGAGTGGAAAAAGGCGAAATTTACCGCCAGGTCGCGGATGACATCCGTGGTAACCCACCCACCGGTATACAGGTGCCACTCGCCATCGGCCACATTGCCGCCCACCCACAATTGGGATGCCTCTCCGGAGGTTTTATACTGGCGGTCCACCGGGAAGCCGATTTGCTCTAGCTGATCGGCGATGTAGTTGCCGATGTCCGTGCGTTTGTCTTCCACCCGGATCAGGAAGGTGAGCGTAATTGGCTCGCCGGCGTAATGCCAGACGCTGTTGCTGAGCACTGCGCCGTTGGCCAGCATGGCCGTGGAAATATCGGCCTGAGCTTGGGCCAGGTTGTAGGCATAGGTGGTTTCAAGCGGGGCAATCAGGTCCCGGTAGCGCAGGTCATCGGGAAAACCGGTGTTAAAGGTGGTCCAGCGCGGCACAGCCAGGCCGCCGAAGATCTGGTTCACGATTTGATCCCGGTCCACCAACCGGTTCATACTCTCGCGAATTTCGCGAATGGCGAAGGGGTTAAACTTGCCATTGTTAAAGACTGGCCCGTAGGGGTTCATGGTCAGGTCATCGAAAAAGTACCTGGATTCGAACCAACCCAGGTGATTGTCCTGGGCTTTTTGGAAAACGTCCAGGTCGGCGTGGTACCAGGCCTGGGCGGCCAGGTCTATCTGCCCGGCAATGATGCGGTCTACGGTGATGTTCTGATCCCCCTCCGTAACAAAATAAATTTCATCCAGCCAGCCGCCGCGCGCCGAGTAGGTGAAGTTTAGGCTGTAGGTATTGGGTGGCAGAGTGATGTTATAGTGGGTAGGCGTAAAGTCATAGCCCGGCATATCCGGTTGGACGGTGTAGCTGCCGGGCAGCATATAAACTCCATAGTACCCTCCCGAATCTGGAGCCAGGCTGACTTGGCGGTTATCCCCGGTGACATGCACCAGCGGGGGAGTGTATTCGCCCGCAGCGCGCAGTAAGTCGGGCTGGTAAGTCACTCGCCCGCCGATCTCATACCCGCCGCTGCACGCCAGCCCGGTGGTGGTCAGGTCGGTGATGCTGGCATACCAGGCGTCCAGGGCTGGGTCAATTCCGATCAGGTTTTGGCACATGCCTGTATTGGCGAAATTGAGGGTGTCCAGGGCGATGGGTCCCATTGAAAATGACGAATCTATGGGGCCGGTTAGCTGGTTGTTTTGCAATTCAAGCACCTGAAGGCTTGAAAGGTAGCGAAAACTCAGGGGTAAGGTTCCTGAGAGTTGGTTGTTGTTTAAGCCCAAAGACTCCAGGTTGGGGAGATTGTAGCCCAGGTCTGCTGGGATTTCGCTATCCAACTGGTTGTCGGAAAGCCAGAGCAGCACCAGGGTGTCCAGCCCGCCCAGTTCGCTTGGGATGGCGCCTTGCAGTTGGTTGTGTCCCAGGTTTAGGATTTGAATGCTTGCCAGGCTGCCCAGCTCAACCGGGATCTGCCCGTTGAACTGGTTATTCCACAGGTTTAAACGCTGTAGGTTGACCATACTGCCCCATTCTGGCGGAATGGGCCCATACAAGGCGTTATTGAACAAGTCGAGTGTTTTGAGCTGTGATAAAGTGGTCAGGCCTTGCAGTCCGCCGTTGGTCGTGTCGCCGTTCAGGTTGTTGCTGTCCAGCCAAAGGTCGGTCACGTGCCCTGCGGTGCAGTTGACGCCATACCAACTGCAGGGGGTGTAGGTTTCCCACCAGCCGGTATGGTTGTGCCAGTTGGGGCCATCGGTGCTGAACCAGAAGAACAGCAGGTTGTCGCATTCGGGGGCAGGGATTTCAGTGACATTGCTGCAAAAGTCGCCGGCGTTGGTGTAGTAGTGCAGGCCGCCGTTGCCGCCTTGCAGCAGGTCGAGGTCGCCATCACCGTCCAGGTCGCCCAGGGAAGGCGGGCCGCCGGAATAGTCTAACCCTTTGCCAAAGGGATAGCTGTAAAAATTGGGAGGGGGGTCGGGAATACCGGTATCGTTAAAATAGATTTGTTGGTCGGTGACCACATCCAAATCGCCATCACCGTCCAGGTCGCCAAAGGTGAAGTACAACCCGTCCAGGGTGAAAGGCGGGTCAGGATCGTACACGAAATTCGGTGTGGTGGGGGTGCCCTCGTTGCGGTAATAGCCAATTGAACCGATGAACAGGTCGTAATCGCCATCGCCGTCCAAATCGCCAAAGGCGGGTTGGATGATGGTATCGTAGTAATCGCCATAGGGCAGGGAGATGCCCAGGTAGGTATCGGTGACAAACTGGAAGTTGGGGGTTGTGGGCGTGCCAATATTTTCGTAAAAGCAGAGGTAGCTGTCGTGGTTGTTGAAAAATGCCCGGCTGCCCAGGAATAAATCCAGGTCGCCGTCATCGTCAATGTCTACCAGGGCAGGGAACATCTCGCCCCCACCGCAGGTAATATCCTGGTACGCACCGCTGACAAAGGTCCAGGCGGGCAGCGCGGGGCTGCCGTCGTTGCGCAGGTAAACCACCCCCTGCCCGTACTGCTCGGCAGCCCAGTTATCGGGTGCGCCCAACAGCAGGTCCAGGTCGCCATCGTTGTCCAGGTCGCCCAGGGCGGGGTTAGCCTGGATGCCGTACTCCATGGGGAAGAGCGGGTTTTGCCACTGGACAAAATTGGCGGTGCTGGTTGTGCCGGTGTTCTTAAAGTGGGTCAGCCAGCCGCCTTCGTGGCCGATGAGCAAATCCAGGTCGGCGTCATTGTCCAGGTCGCCAAAAGCCAGGTTGTAGTGCATATACCCATTGCCGTAATGAATTCCGGCATAGTCATTGGTGACAAACGTCCAGACAGGCTCCTGGGCAGTGCCGTCGTTGCGCATCAAGCTGATGTGCAGGGGACCGCTGAGAAATAAATCCAGGTCGCCATCGGCGTCAATATCTGCAAAGGCCGTGTTGGCAAAAGTTAACAGGTCGAAACCTGGTTCAGGCGGATTCCAGGGCATCCCCTTGCCGGTAATGTTTTCATAGGGCGCAATCGGGTCAGCCCAGGCTGGTGTATTGGCATCACCCACATTTTCGACGAATTCCAGGTAGGTGTAATCTGAATACAGGTCCCCACTTCTAACGATAAACAAGTCGAAATCTGCATCCGCGTCAATGTCGGCAAAATTAAGGCTAACCGCATTCCAATTCCCGGGGTGAGGAATCTCATTAAAGCCTCCCTCCTGCCAAACAGGGTCGCTGGCGGAACCGGTATTTTGATAGGCGACGAACCGATCGGATAACAGCGCCACGCAGTCATAATCACCATCACCGTCCAGGTCCACGAAACGCACCTGGGCGCCGTTGTGGTCGGGCAGGTACTGGTCAGTGACAAAGGTCCAATCGGGGGCGGCGGCGTCGCCGTCGTTGCGGTAAAAGCGCAGTTCGCCAGGGTTATCCCTTCTGCGGTTGTTGCCGCTGACGAACAAATCCAGGTCGTCGTCGGCGTCAATATCCACCAGGTTGGGGAAGGAGGTGGACAGTCCGCCCCAGTACAGGTTTTCGTAGTACACACCATCCAGTGTGCCGCCCATGATGCGCTCCCACTCCAGGGTGATGCCGCGTGTTTCAACAGGTACATCCAGCGCCTGTGGGGCGGCGGGCAGTTCCAACCGGTTAAAGGGCAGGGCAGCGGCCAACGCTGGCCCGCCAGGCTGGGCGGCCTGGGCAGCCGGGCTGCTGGGTGTGCCCAGGGAAAGTATGGCGATAAAACACAAAACCCCCATCAGCGCAAGCATGAGGGGGCGAAGCCGGTTGGTATTCATTGGATCCTCCTGAACCCCCGTTCACGCCGGGGGAAAAATCACCCGCCGCAGGGATTTGTGAGCATGAATGGAGGAGGGATGGGCGGGTGTGAGCGGAAATGCGGGCAAGCGAACTGCCTGAAAACGCCTGGGAAGGCGTTCCAACTATATTTCAATGGTATGGGATAAAGGGAGGTGTGTCAAGTTCGTTTCGCGATGAATTTCACAAGCCAGCAATTTTGGTTCACGAATACACGAACGGGGAACCCCCTCTGGCCTGCGGCCACCTCCCCCAAATGGACGCCGGGTACGGCGTACCATTTAAGGGAGGGGCCATTCTGGGTTATCCGCAGGCAGGGGCGGGTTGCCGCGCAGCGGAAACCACTCCAGAGCCGCCCCTGGCTCATTCCGGCTCAGCCCGTTTGCCCACCCGCAGACCCGCCCTTCCCGTCGGGGTTCCCCTTGTTGAACCGGACCACCCAACCCACCTTTCGCGCAAATTTGCGCAATTCGCGGCAAAACGGGCGAACGCCAGGTCTGGGGGAATTTAACAGGGATGGACAGGATATACAGGATGGGGGGAAGAAAGGGGAAATTGAAAATGTTAAATGTTAAATTTGGAAGAAGATTCCTCCGGCTGCGCCGTTCGGGATGACACGGAGTAGGGGCGCAGGGGTAATTTTTATTACCCTGGTGGCCGCCAACCTACCCCGCGCCCCTGCCCCAACAGATTCGGGCCGTAGGCCCGAACCCGTTAAAAACTACTCCTGCCGCCCCGCGCCCCTGCCCCAATAGATTCGGGCCGTAGGCCCGAATCTGTTAAAAACTACTCCCGCCGCCCCGCGCACCTGACCCAATAGATTTGGGCCGTAGGCCCGAATCTATTAAAAATTAAAATCCTGCCTCCCCGCGCGAAGGCAGCATGCGGGGAGGCAGGACGGAAGAAACCGGCTCAGCCGGTGTGCAAACCGATGCTATATTGTGTGTTCGAGCCGCCGCTCAGGACTGGCGCCCACGCTTGCGTAAGAAGGTGGGGATGTCCAGATCGTCGGTGTTGAACGACCGGGTGCGGAAATCGCTGCCGGGTTGGACCCGGGCAGGTGGTTCACCGGGCTGTGCGCCCACTTCCACGTCCTGGCGGGGTTGTTCAGCGGAGGGCGCTGCGGGGGGCGCTGCGGACCGGGTTGGCTGGCGGGTTTCCTGCACCGGAGGGGCGCTGATGGTCTTCCCTGCCGGCCGGTCAAAGATAGGGCGCGGAATGCCGGCCCTCTCAAAACCCGTTGCGATCACCGTCACACGAATTGCATCGCGCAGGTTCGGGTCAATTACGGCACCAAAGATCAGGTTCACATCCGGGTGCGCCGTTTCTTTGATGATTGCGGCTGCCTGGTTCACCTCGAACAGGGTCAGGTCGGAACCACCCGTGACGTTGAACAGGATGCCCCGTGCGCCGTCAATGGTGATGTCCAGCAGCTTGCTGGAGATGGCCTGCTCTGCAGCAATCCGGGCGCGGTCTTCGCCGCTGCCCTGGCCAATGGCCATCAGGGCGGCGCCGCCTTCCGACATAATCGTGCGTACGTCTGCAAAGTCCAGGTTGATCAGGCCAGGGACCGTGATCAGTTCGGAAATGCCCTGGATACCCTGGCGCAGCACATCATCCGCCATTTTGAATGCATCTTGCAGGCTGGCGCGCTTGTCCACAATTTGCAGCAGGCGGTCGTTGGGAATCACAATCAGGGTGTCCACGTGCTCTTTCAGGCGTTCGATGCCCAGTTCGGCAGATTGAATGCGGCGGGAGCCTTCAAACGTAAAGGGGCGGGTTACCACGCCGATGGTCAGGGCGCCGACCTCGCGGGCAATTTGCGAAACCACCGGGGCTGCACCCGTTCCGGTTCCGCCGCCAATTCCTGCCGTGACAAAGACCATATCGGAGCCTTTGAGCACTTCGTACAGATCATCCGCCGATTCTTCGGCTGCTTTGCGCCCGGTGTCCGGGTCGCCGCCCGAGCCGAGGCCGCGGGTCAGCTTATCGCCAATCCGCACCCGTCGGGGGGCGTTCGAGAGCAGCAAAGCCTGGGCGTCGGTATTGATGGCGATAAATTCCACGCCGCTCATACCTTCTTCCATCATCCGGTTGACGGCATTACAGCCGCCGCCGCCTACGCCCACGACCTTGATGCGGGCGAAAGATTCGGCTTGTTCAAAAGGGTTCATCGTTTGCATTTGTTCTTCCTCCTCTGGTTTTCCATACCAGAAAATAAATTTGCTTATTGCTGTTCCTGGCGCCAATCAGGGCAGCAAATGGCGTAAAATACCTTTAATTCTTTCGATATTGACATTGCGCAGAATGCTGCTACGCCTGCGCTCTGGCTGCACGGCAATTTCATTCATCAAAACAGCCCAGCGCAGCAGCCCAACGCTGGTTGAAAATGCCGGGGAGTCCAACTGGTCTTTCAGGCCGCGCAGGTTTTCTGGCCTGGCAATGCGCACAGGCACCCCCAACACCTGCTGGGCCATGGCCCGAATCCCAGGCAGCAAGGCCGAACCGCCCGTTAGCACAACCCCTGCTGGCAGCAGGCCGTCGTAGCCCGAGCGTTTCATTTCTTGCAGCACCATGGTGAAAATTTCTTCTGTGCGTGCCCCAATGATATGAGCCAGGTCCATCCGGCTGACCTGAAGGGGTTTATCTTCACCAAAGGTGCGGATGGTGAAAAATTCTTCCGGGGCTACTTCTTCCACAATGGCGTGCCCGTGCTGCAGTTTAATTCGCTCGGCCTGCTCAATGGGCAGCCGCAGACCGTGCGCAATATCCGAAGTAATGTGGTTGCCGCCCACGTTCAAAACCGCTGTGTGCCAGACATCCCCATCCATATAAATGGCCATGTCGGTTGTGCCGCCGCCCAGGTCGCACACAATCACGCCCATTTCGCGCTCGTTATCCGTCAGCACCACTTCGCCAGAAGCCAGGGGGTTGAGCACAAACTGGGTGACCTCCACCCCGGCTGCCGCCACGCACTGGCGCAGGTTTTCAATGGTTGAGCTGGCTGCCGAGATGATGTGCGCCTCCACTTCCAGGCGAAAGCCGTGCATCCCCACCGGGGTGCGAACCCCTTCCTGGCCGTCTACCGTGAAGTTGCGCTGGATGACGTGGATAATTTCGCGGTTGTGGGGGATGCTGACCGCCCGAGCCGATTCCATCGCCCGTGCAACATCATCTTCCTCAATGACACCGCCTGAAATACCCACAACCCCGTGGCTGTTTTGCGATGAGATTTCCGACCCCGCCAGGCTGACCAGGGCAGAGTGAATTTCCAGTCCGGAAGATCTTTCGGCTTTGTCAATGGCCCGGCCAATGGCCTGCGAAGCCGCGGCCATGTCTACCACTGCGCCCCTTTTCAGGCCGCGGGAAGGTTCCACCCCGACGCCTAAAATTCGCAAGCCGCCGTTTTCGTCCAGCTTGCCAACCAGGGCGCAGGTTTTGGTTGTGCCGATGTCCAGTCCTACAATTGTTGGTTCTTCCATAATGTTGCCTCTCCGAGGCGCTTTCGGGTTCCGGGTATGGGTGCGCAGCCCAATTGCGTAATTTTACCTGGAAACCTTAATGCCATGTTTACATATTTTTTCCTATTGTCCATTTGCAACCCGAAAAATGGGTGCAGCGAGATGTTCCACGCTCACAAACTCCGGCTGAATGCCATTTTCTGTAAAATATGCCAGCAGTGCGTCATATACGGTCAGCCGCTGGCTGATTTGATCGCCTTGCGGGCCAAAATACACCTTCCAACCACGGGCATCTTGCCAGCCCAACCCGTGAACCGGGTCGTAAACCACCGGCGCTCCTTCTGGGGCGTGTTTTGCCATTGCCAGAATACTCGTTACCAGGTCGGCCCTGACCGCTGCGGTGGCCAGGTTGGCTGCTGCCGCTCCGGCAAGGGCGGCTGGCAGGCCGGGGGTCTCTTCGTCAGCCGGGAGCACGGTTGGGGCAGGGGTGGGCAGGCTTTCGGCTTCCACAACGGGCAGCCCTTCAACAATTTCTCGCATTGGGAAGGTATATCCCTGGCTGTCCAAAAGCAGCTCGCCGCGCGAACTGCGCCAGACCAACACAGGCTGCCGTTCGGTGACATTAATGGTGACCGTATTGGGCAGCCCGATAAATACCGAAACCGAGTCAAACTCGGGAAATGCCGCTTGAATTGTGCTGCGCATTTCCGCGGGATCTAAAACAAACACGGGCAGGTTTTGGACGCCCAAAACCGATGCCAGTTGTTCCGTTTGCACCCGCTGCAGCCCGTTTACGGCCAGGTCGTTCACCCGGTAAAGTGGAGAATTCCAGAACAGCCAGAGCAGCACCACCATCAAAACAGCCAACGATCCCGAAACCCAGCGCCAGGAAACCTGAAGCAAAGGCAGCGAAGGCAGCCTCAGCTCGGCGCCGCTGGCGTTCAGGGCAAAGGTCCAACGCTTGCGGGTGCGGCTGGACTGACGCTGGCGGGTGGGCATGGCTGTGCGCCCGTACCGCGCAAAAACCGGTGCGGCCACCTGGTCGTAGCGCTTCTGGGGGTCCAGCTTTACCGGTTTTCGCTTCCGGTCGGTGTTCCAACCCCAGCGTTTTTCGCCAGCGCTCTTGCGCCGGGATTTGGTGTTGGAGGGTTTGCGGAACAACAGGCTCATATTAATGCTTATACTCCCGAACAGTTTCATCGCGTTCGCGCTTACGGGCAAACGCCAGTTCTACCAACCGGTCCAGCAGGTCCGGGTAGGGCAGGCCGCTGGCTTCCCACAACTTGGGATACATGCTGATGCGGGTAAAGCCCGGCATGGTGTTGATTTCATTCAAATAGATTTCTCCGGTTTCGTCATCCAGCAAAAAGTCTACCCTGGCCAGTCCGGCGCAGTCTATGGCCTTATAGGCCTGGATGGCCAGGCTGCGCACCCGCTCGGCCAGTTCAGCTGAAATGGGCGCCGGGATGAGCAGCAGAGAACGGTCGTCCTCATATTTGGACTCGTAGGAATAAAAATCGCCAGCGGGCACAATTTCCCCGGGCACCGAGGCCTGCGGGTTGTCGTTGCCCAAAATGCTTACCTCGATTTCTCGGGCTTTGGCCACACCGCGCTCTACCAACACGCGCCGGTCGAAACGGGCTGCTTCCAGCAGCCCTTCATACAGGTCGGCCCGGCTGCGGCATTTGGAAATGCCCACGGATGAACCCAGGTTGGCCGGTTTGGTGAACAGCGGGTAAGGTGCCAGGGCTTCAGCCGCTGCAATCACTTCTTGTGCCTGGTTTTGCAGCGTGCTGCGCAGCACCAACAGGTGTTCCAAGACCGGAATCTGGTTGGCCTTCATTACATCTTTGAAAGCGCTTTTATCCATCGCCAGGGAAGCGCCCAACACACCCGCACCCACATAAGCCGTATCGGCCAGTTCTAACAAACCCTGCAGGGTGCCGTCTTCGCCAAAGGTGCCGTGCAAAACGGGAATCACCACATCGAATTGGCTGAGCAAAGCGAACTCCTGGCCCGGCTGCAAGCGATACAAGCCCTGGCAGGTTGGGTCGGGCAAAATGGCTGCGGGTGTAATCCCAGGCTGTTCGCCAGGTGCTTTACCCGCCAGCATAGTCTTCAAAGTTCCAGGGCCAACGAACCAGGCGCCCTGGCGGGTGATGCCCACTTCGGTCACGGCATATTTGTCGGCTGGCAGGGCCGCAATCACCGATTGGGCCGACTGCAGCGAAACTTCATGCTCGCCAGATCTTCCGCCAAACAGCACAGCCGCCCGGGTTTTGCTCCCGGCGGGGGTATTTAAGGGTGGGGTGGGGGTTAGTGCATCCATTCTTTGGCGATATCCACTGAAAACGATCCTAAAAGTTCAATTTCTAATTCCAGGGCGATGCCCGTGTTTTGCCAGACGGCCGCCCTGGCCAGGCTGATGAGCGCATAGACATCCATCGCAGAGGCCTGTCCATCGTTGATGATGAAATTGGCATGCACCGGGCTGATTTGTGCGCCGCCCACGCGGGTGCCTTTTAACCCGGCCTGTTCAATCAGCCTGCCGGCGTAGTCGCCAGGGGGATTCTTGAACATGGAGCCCATGCTTGCACCTGGGGGCTGGGTTTGCCGGCGTTTTTCAAGGTACGCTTCCATCCTGGCCTGGATTTGTTCAGGCGTGTCGTGACCGAGGGCCAGGGTGGCCGATAAAACCACGGCCCGGCCAGGGCTGCGTTTGAGCGCACTGCTGCGGTAGGAGTAAGCCAACTGCGCCACAGGCCAGGTTTGTTTTCCTTTTTGAATGTGCAAGATTTCGGCCAAAATTAAATTTCCGGCCATATCGCCGCCGTGGGCCCCGGCATTGCCAACCACTGCGCCGCCCATTGTGCCGGGAATTCCCCCGGCCCATTCCAGCCCGCTCAGCCCTTTCAGGGCAGCCTGGCGGGCCAGAACGCCCAGGTTTGCTCCAGATTCTGCCCAAAGGGTGGGTGGGTTGGCCTCCAGGTTGAAAACTGCTGACCGCGCCCGGTTAAAAATGACCACGCCGCGGTAACCGGAGTCGCTGACCAGCACATTAGAGCCGCCGCCCAGGACGACAAACGGCGCTCCTTCTTCCCAAAGCAAACGGGCGGCGTCGGCCAGCTCATCTGCGGAATGGACGGTTAGAAAGAGGTCGGCCGGGCCACCGATGCGTGCCGCAGTAAAACGCGACAGGGCAACCTGGGCCTGGACCTGGCCTTTGAAGCGGCTTTCGAGCGTTTGGAACAAGGCCTCAGGCTGCATGTTCGCGCTCCTTCAGGGCGGCCAATGTGCTGCGGCTGACCTGGTCGGCATCGCCTGCTGAAAGAACCAGCACAACTGAGCCGGGTTGGGTTTCGTTGGCAAGCGTGTCGCATGCCTGGCCCAGTTCGGGCAGGTAGCGCACGTTGGCGTTTTGAATGGTTTCGGCCAGGGCCTGCATTGAAAAGCCGGCCGGATGTTTTTCGCGAGCCGCATAGACCCCCAACACCAGCACCTGGTCGGCTTGGCCAAAGCAGGTGCGGAAATCTTCCCACAGGGTTTGGGTGCGCGAGTAGGTGTGGGGCTGCCAGACCACCCAAAGGTTTGCCTGGGGGTAGCGCTGGCGGGCTGCGCTGATGGTTGCCCGAATTTCGGTTGGGTGATGGGCATAATCATCCACGATGACCACACCGTTGGCTTCGCCCAAAACATCAAAACGCCGGCCAGCCCCGCTGAATTTTTCGAGGGCCTGGGCCACAGGGCCGATAGGCAGGCCGAGCAAGGCCGCTGCGGCGAGCACTGCCAGGGCATTGAGGACGTTGTGGCGGCCTGGCGCATGAAGGGCCACCCGGGTCAGAAGCTGCCCGTTCTGACGGGCCTCAAAGGCAAAACCTGCCCCGGCCCGGCCTGCTAACGCTTCAGCGGTAAACGCTGCCCCGGCTTGCAGCCCGTACAGGCAGGTTTGAATGCCGGCCTGGGCCGCACTGTGGGCAAGCTGGCGCGCCCCGGGGTTATCCCCGCAGGCCACCAGCCAGCCCCCGGGTTGGATGCGCCCGGCAAACTGGCGGAAGGCATCCTGGAAGCTTTCCCAGGTTGGGAAGCAGTCGGGGTGGTCATGTTCCACATTGGTGACAATGGCCAGGGTTGGCGATAATCCAAGGAACATATGGTCGTATTCGTCCGCTTCTATAACAAAATGTGGGCCTTTGCCAGCCCGGGCGTTTGTGCCCAGGTTGGTTGCCACACCGCCAATGATAAAGCTGGGGTCGAGGCCAAGTTCGCTGAGCGCCAGGGCCAGCATGGAGGTTGTGGTGGTTTTTCCGTGGGTGCCAGCCACTGCCAGGCAAATGCTGCCAGCAGTCAGGCGACCCAAAAATTCGGCGCGCTTCAACACAGGAATGCCCTGCTGACGGGCTGCGGCGACTTCGGGGTTATCCTCCGGCACGGCTGAAGAACGCACCACAAGGCTGGCGCCGCCAATGTTTTCGGGGGCATGGCCAACAAACACCTGAACCCCGGCTGCGCGCAATTCGGCCGCCAGGGGCGAAAGCTGGCGGTCGGAGCCGCTCACCCGGACGCCGCGCTCATGCAGCACCCGGGCGATGGCCGACATGCCGGTCCCGCCGATTCCAATCAGGTGAATGTGCTCACGCACCGTTTCCACGTTTCCGAACTCCTTTTTTTAGATAAACACAATGACCACAAAAGCAAATGCCACCGCCACCGCAAAATAAACGGCAGGAACGCCCAGCCAGCGGGGAGGCATCAGGTTGATTAATTCAAGGGTGCGGTCGCCCAGTTCGGTTCCGGCAACTGGGGCGATGATTTCGGCGAAGGGGTAGCCGGCTTCGTGCAAGAAAAACCAGATGGTGCCGATAATCAGGTACCCGTTGACGGCGCCCAAAACAAACCCCAAAAGAGAGTCTTGCAGTTTTTCACGGCGCGCTGCCGTGCGAAACCTTTCGGAAAGGTTGGGGGTCTGGTAGCCAAAAAAGGTGAAAATGGCAATAATGGTCGACCGGATCCAAAAACTGGGCTCCTGGTTGGCCGGGTTGAGAAAGTCGCGCAGGTAGGGCGCAAAGTTTTGCAGTACAACAATGATGAAAATCGCCAGCACAATGCTGAACGCCACGAGCAGTTCCCTGGCCCAGCCCCGCATTGCGCCGACGACACCAAATAAAAAGATTAAGAAGTAGAAGAAAAATGGAAGAGTTACCATAATTGCCGTCCTTGTTTCATCATCCTCGTTTTACCGCAGCCAGTTCACTTAACAACTTTGCCAGTTTGCTGGCAGCCTGGGGCGCCGCCAGGGAAGTCATTGCCCGGCGCATTTGCTGCATGCGTTCGGGGGAGCGGATTAAGTTCAAAATGGTGTTTTGCAGGTCGCTGGCCAGCTGCTCATCGGGCAGCATTACCGCGGCGCCATGCCGCACCAGGAAATCCGCATTCACCTTTTGGTAGCGCCAGGCGTAGGGGTAAGGTACAACGACTGCCGGAAGCCCAAATAAGGGCAGTTCGCCCACTGCCGAAGCCCCACCCCGTGCTACCACCAGGTCGGCGGCGGTATAGGCTGCGCCCATGTCTTCATGCAGGTAAGCAAAAGGGCGGTAGCGGGCGGCAAGTTCGGGCGCCAGTTGTTTTTGGGCGGCTTCCACTTCGGCCCAATCCAAACTGCCGCTGACATGAATGACCTGCATTTCAGCCAGCAATTCGGGCAAGATGGCCAGTGCTGCCTGGTTAATGCTGCGTGCCCCTTTGCTGCCCCCGAAAATGAGCAGGGTGGGGGCTGTTGGCTCCAGCCCAAAATGCTGCCGGGCTTGCGGGCGTTCCCAGGCGGCCAGACCCTGGCGGGTGGGGTGCCCGGTAACCACGGCCCGAGCCTGGGCGGGGAAAAAGCTTTTCGAGTCCTCGGCAATCAGGGCAATTTGGTCTGCAAAACGGGCCAGGGTTTTCAGCGCCAGGCCAGGTTCGATATCGGGCACATACAGCAAAATGGGCACCCGTCTTCCTGCAAGGGCTACCGGCACAGCCACGTATCCGCCTGTGAAGAACATCACATCGGGTTTAAACGAGCGGATGATGCGCCGGGCGGCAAAAAAGCCCTGGATCAACCTAAAAAGGTTGCCCGGCAGGCTGCGCAAGCCAACACCGTGCAGCCCGGCCGCAGGAATGGACTGGAAGGGGATACCGGCGCGCTTCACCAGTTCTTCTTCCATCCCGCCTTCGCCGCCTACCCAAAGCACGGCTGAACCTGGGCTGGCAAGGGCCTGCCAGACCGATAAGGCGGGGTATACACCGCCGCCGCTGCCGCCTGCACAAATCAAATAGCGCATGGTTACGGGTTCCTCCTGCGGGACGCCATGTCCAAAGCCTGCCGCCTGGCTGTGCTGCGAGTTTGGTAGCGATGCAAATTCACCACGGGTTTCAGGCTGCTTTGGGCCTTTTGTTCCTCGCGATAGGAGGTTAAAGAGACGTTTTGAACGATGCCAAGCGCAGTCATCACCACTAACATGCTCGAACCGCCCGCGCTGATCAGCGGCAGGGCGTTGCCCGAAACTGGCATCAGCCCAACGACAAACATAATGTTCAGCGCGGCTTCCATCACAATCCAGGATGTCAGTCCAATGGCCAGCAAGCTGCCCATGGTGTCAGGTGCCCGGCGGGCAATGGCGGCCCCACGCCAGAAAATGATTGCGTATAAAGTCATCAGAATCAGGCAGCCCACAATGCCCAGCTCTTCACCAATGATGGCGAAAATGCTGTCGGTATGCGGAAAAGACAGGGTGGTAACTTTAAGGGTGGAGTTGCCCAACCCCACACCAAACCAACCACCCAGGATGAAGGCCTCAAAAAAGCGCCGCACCTGGTCGGGTGCATCCAATGGGTTTTGCATGGTAGACACAAACTGGTCCACCCGGGTTTGACCGGTTTGTGTGAACGTTGCAATGCCATAGCCCACCAGAATCGAGCCTACCAGTGCGATGAAGATTTGCTTCCAACTAGCCCCACCCATGAACAGCATAATGCCACCCATTGCCATCAGGGTCATCACGGTGCTGTAGTCGGGTTGTTCCCAAATCAGGACCGCTTGAACCCCTAAAATGACTGCAATCGGCACCAACCCGGCAAGAACATTTTGCACAAAGTCGCGCTTGGAATACAGCCAGGCAGCCAGGTAGATTATTGTGACGACTTTCGCCAGTTCTGAGGGCTGCAGAGAACCGCTCAGCAGGGTGCGTTGGGCATTGTTGCGAATTTCGCCAAACATCAAAACCAGGATCAGCAGCACAATGGTAACTAAAAGCCCTAGAAACGCCAGTTTGCGCCAAAATTCGTAGCGGAAGAAGGTGAAAAACACCATTGAAAACAGGCCCAGGCCCATCCAAAGCAGCTGGCGTTCGAATATGTACAGGGGGTCATTGTTTTCGCTGTAGCGTAATGAGTAATCATAACTGGCAGAATAGACCATGAGTGCCCCGAAAACCAGCAGGGTAATCACAGCCAGGAACAGCGGAACATCAATTCCCAGTTGAACCAGGCGATTTTTACCCCGCGTTTCGGGCTGGGGTGGAGCAGCAGGGGTTAGATTTGTTGTTGCAGCCATTGTTTAAACCTCTCTCCGCGTTCTGCGAAATCGGTAAATTCATCAAAACTCGTACCGCCGGGCGCAAGCAACACCACATCGCCAGGGCGGGCCAGGTTGGCGGCGGTTTGTAAAGCGGCTTCCAGGTTGGGGGCTTCGTGGATGCTCTCCAGGGGGCCGCTGGTGTTTTTTTGAGCGGTGCTGACTTTGGTGGCTATCATCGCTGCTGCTTCACCAAAAGTCACCAGGCAGTGCACCCGCTGGCAAACCAACCGGGCAAAATCGTCCCAGGGCAAATCTTTGTCGCGGCCGCCAGCCAGCAGCACAATGGGGGCTTCAAAAGCCCGCAGAGCCGCCATGGCGCGTTCGGGGGCGGTAGCAATCGAGTCGTTATACCAGTCAGCGCCTCGCCAGGTGCGCACATATTCCAGCCGGTGGGGTACGCCGTGAAATCCACGTACGCCCGCCCGAACCACCTCACCGGGCAGGTTGGCCGCGGCACAAATTGCGGCTGCAGCGAGGACATTCATCAAATTGTGTTCGCCCCGCAGCAGAATTTCATCCTGGTGCAGGACAACCGTCCGCTGGCTGCCGCGCTGGATCACCAGGTCCTGCCCGTCCAGGGTGGCGCCTGCCTGGCCTGCCGCCAGTTGGTCGCGCCCGAAGGAGTAAAGCTGACCCTGAACCAGGCCGCGCATTGCCCAGGCGCCTGCATCTTCACGCCCTAAAACTGCCGTGTTGGCGGGTTTTTGGTGACGCAGGATGTTGGCTTTGGCGGCAGCGTAGGCTTCCATCGTTCCATGCCGGTCGAGATGGTTGGGGGTGACATTCAACACTGCCGCAACTTGGGGCGAGCGTGTGGTCAGGTCCAGTTGAAAACTGCTTAATTCCACAACCGCCAGGTCGTCCGGCTGCATTTTGTCCAGGTGGTTCACCAGGGGGTTGCCAATGTTGCCGCCCACCCAGGCGCGCCGGCCAGAAGCCCCGCACATGCGCCCGACCAACGTGGTGGTGGTGGTTTTGCCGGCTGAGCCGGTGATGCCAATCACTGTGCAAGGGGCCGCTTCTAAGAAAATTTGCGAATCGTTTGAAAGCGGAATGCCCCGCCGGCGGGCTTCCTGGATGATGGGGAGTTCCAAAGGCACACCTCCCGAAGGGCAAACCAGGTCGGCCCCATCCAGCAGTTCCAGCGGGTGCCCGCCGGCTGCCCAGGTCAGCTGGCCGGGATGGTAGGTTTCCAGGTTGGCCAGGTCTTGCTGGGCGGCTGCCAGGGCTTCTGCCGGGCGGCTGTCGTTGAGCACCACTGCAGCGCCCTGGTTTACCAGGTAGCGCGCCAGAGCCAACCCTTGCCGGGCGATGCCGATGATGACGATGCGTTTTCCTTGCCAGTCTTTGCGCGTGTCCATCATGTTCATCCTACGCCACAGCCAGCGTCACGCCAACGAGGGCAAACAGCAGGTTAACCAACCAGAACCGCTGTACAATTTGGGTTTCACTCCAACCCAGCAGCTCAAAATGGTAGTGCAAAGGCGCCATGCGGAACAACCTGCGCCCACCTGTCCAGCGGAAGAACGTCACCTGTAGGATGACGCTGACCACTTCGAGAACAGGAATAAAAGCAATTAATGGCAAAACGAGCCAGTGTCCGGTCATTAAAGCCACCACACCCAGGGCTGCTCCCAGGGCCAGGGTGCCCGTGTTGCCCATGATCAATTGGGCAGGCTTGATGTTGAACCATAAAAACCCCAGCAAAGCGCCTACCACAGTGAAACAAAAACGGGCCAGGAAGACCTGTTCCTGCACCAGGGCAATCGCGCCATAACCGCCAAAAGCCACTGCAGAAACCATGCCCGATAGGGCTTCGATGCCCCCGGTCAGGTTGATTGCGTTGGTTGAGGCGATGATGACCACCATGGCTGCGGGGATATACCAGCCTCCTAATTCCATTTCTCGCCCGGTGATCGGCAAAAACAGTTCGGGGGCGTCTAAGATATTTGCGGAAAGGCCATAGGCCGCCAGGGCTGCCAGGCCTACCTGAAAAACAAATTTCACCCGGGCACGCAGCCCACCGCGCAGCACACCCATTACATGCCGCCAATCGCTCACCATGCCCAGCAGCCCACAGGCCAGCATCATGCCCAGGGGCAGCAGGATGGAGTTGCCCAGGACATCCACGCCCAACAGCGTCGCTGCGTTAAGCAGCAGCGTGATGAGCGTAACGGGGACAATCACCAGCAAGCCGCCCATGGTGGGGGTGCCCAACCGGGTGAAATCGCGCAGCGGGCTGAGAACCTGGATGCGCTCGGCAATCCGGTACATTTGTAAAACCCGAATGAGGGGCGGGCCCCAAATAATCGTCAACATAAAGCTTAACCCGGCCAGGGCAATTGCCAGCGCAGAGGAGTTCATTTGCGCACCTCCAATGCCGGGGCAATCAGGTCCATGTGCATTTCACGGCTGCCTTTGACCAGAACCATATCGGCCGCGCCGGGAGGGTTCTGACCGAAATAGTCAACGGCCTGCTCGGCGGAATTTACTTCCACAATCGCCTGGTTGGGCAGCCAGGCCGAACGTGCAGCCGCAGCCACCTGGTGGCCCAGTTTTCCCACGGTGATCAGTTGGTCCACAACCTGGGCGGCGCGCAGCCCAACCATTTCGTGCCCCTGGCGTTCGTAAATTCCCAGCCCCGGCATGCCGCTCAGTACGGCAATTTTGCGCCCGGCGCTCTTCGCGCGCCCGGCCTGGCTGGAAAAAGCCTCGTAGCGATACAGGTCATTCAGCAAGTTCAGCGCTGCCAGGGTGGATTCCGGTGAAGCGTTATAGGTGTCGTCCAGAATCAGCGCTCCGCCCGGTGACCGGACGGCCATCAAGCGAAGCTGCAGGTTGCCATAGCGCAGTCCCTGGATAATATCGTCCCAGGTCAGCCCTTCCACCATGCCAATCCCTGCTGCGCGCAGTGCGGTGTGTACGGAGTGCCGACCAATCAGCGGCACTTTGATATAAAGCGCTTCACTGCCGCTGTGCAGTTGAAAATGAATCCCTTCCAACCCCTGGCTTTCAACCCAGTCGGCCCACAGGTCGGCTTGTTCATCCAGCCCATAGGTTAACAGCCTGGCAGGTTGCCTTGTGCCCTGGCGGTAGATGGACGCCATTTCGCGCAGCCAGGGGTCATCGATATTAAACAGCACGGTGCTGCCTTCGGGCAGCCTGGCCAGCCAGGTAGCCAGCCGGGCAATGGTTTCTTCCGCACCGCCCTGGGCTGTGTGAGCCGGGGAGATGTTGGTAAGGATGACAACCTCTGGGCGCAGCAGCTCCGTCAGCAGTTCACTGGTCAAAAGTTGGGGCAGTTCCACTTCGAAGAGGGCGCGCTGGCAGCCACTGGCCAGGCGTAAGATGCCCAGCGGAACTTGTACTGCGCTGTTGGGTAGGCCAGAATTGGTTGCCGTCCGGTAGTGCATTTGCAAAACTTCTGCAGCCAGTTCTTTGGTGGTGGTTTTACCCACGGAACCCGTAATGACGATCATTTTCACCGGGAACCGGCTGCGCCAGGCTCGCGCCAGTTTTTGCAGGGCGGCCAGCGAGTCGGCCACCCGTAGAACGGTCTGGCTGGCTGCGGGAAGTGTTGCGGGAAGCCCCGCGCCGCCAGCCACCAGGTCAATCAGCAGCAGGCCTTTCCCGGGTTTGAGCTGGGTTTCTGTACCTGAAAAAACAACCACGCTGGCGCCGCGTTCGAGCGCAAGGGCGGTTGCCAGGTGGGTTTCTGATTCGCTGGCGCCAGGCAGGCAGAAGTAAGCCGCTCCAGGAATCACCTGGATGGAATCAACCACAACATCGGTTACGACCTGAGACGCACCCCGGGGGGTGGTTTCAGGTCGAATACCGGTCAGCGTTTCAATCACATCCGTTATCGTCAGCATTTTTACACAATCAAGGCGATTCCAACGCCTTACGCACTTCATCGGGTGGAATATCCAGTAATACCACCAACCGTTCAACAACTTGTTTGAAAACTGGTGCCGCAACTTCCGAACCCCAGATGGACGAAGTGGGGCGTTCAAACCAGACATAAACCAGGAACTGCGGGTCGTCTACCGGCCCCCAGCCCACAAAAGAAGTATTGGTGCGTGTTTCTCTGTAACCCTGGCCAGGGGTTGCAATTTGCCCGGTTCCGGTTTTCCCGGCCAGGCGGTAACCTTCTACCCTGGCGGTTGAGGCTTCATCTTCCATGGAGATGGCCAGCATTTCAGAGATTTCTGCTGCTGTGCCAGGGATGATCGGGTAGCCTGCTACCTGGGGGGCCAGGTTCTTCTGAACCCCATTTTCAATCATAGCAGCGGCTACATGCGGGGTCATCATTTTGCCATTGTTCGCCAGGGCAGATGCTGCCATGGCCATTTGCAGGGGGGTTGTCATTAAAGCCTGGCCAAAGGAATTGGCGGCCATATCGGATTCGCTCCACAGGGCGTGGCCGGGGGTTCGCATTTCACCGGCCTCTTCTCCGGCCAGGTCAATGTTTGTTTTTTCGCCGAAGCCAAAGCGTTCCATGTAGTCATAAAAATTTGCCGGTCCGAGCTTAACAGATAGCATGGCGAGGCAGACGTTGAGCGAGTTTTTCAGACAGCCAATCATGCTTTGGGGTCCCCATGCACCGCGGTCCCAATTGAGAATTGGCATTCCGCCAACTTCAATGTATCCGGTGTCTACATATTCGGTGACTGGTTCAACCAGGTCCTGGTCGAGTGCGGCTGCCATGGGTACAATTTTCATCACTGAGCCGGGTTCGTATACCCGACTGATGGCCGAATTGAACCCGGTGTTTCCTTTGATGAATTCGGCATAATTGCTGTACCGGTTGGGGTCAATCCGATTGCTGCTGGCCATCGCCAGGATGGCGCCGGTTTTAGGCTCCAATACAATAATGGTGCCGCTTTCAGCGCCGTTTTTTTGGATGGCCTCATCCAGGGTGTTTTCAACCATCACCTGGATCTCGCGGTCCAGCGTGAGAACCAGGTCAATCCCTGCGGGCATCTCGGGTATCTGGCTGGCCAAGTATGGATCACGAGAAATCCAAACCTGTACGGGTTTGCTGCTGAGCCACTGCTGGTAGTACTGTTCCACGCCAAAAACCCCATCCCCGTCCATATTGACAAACCCGAGCACATTGGATGCGAGGTCGCCTTCCGGGTAAGTCCGGCGCAGGTAAGGTTTAATCTCCAGCCCGCCCAGGTTTTTGACGGGCAGGTCCATTGCCGCGAATTCTTCTGGGGTTGAGTTCTGTCGAAGATCTCTCAACTGTTGTTCCAGCAGGTTGAATTGGTCCACTTTTTCTGCCGGGACGTTCATCAGCAGCCGGCGGTAAACTGAATTTGCGCTCGCCTGCCGGTTGGCCTCTTCGAATGCTTCCCCATAATCCAAATCAAAGTAGTACATGAGGACAAATGCAATCCCTTCGGGGTCTTTGATATCTTTTAGTTCCAGGCCGACTTCGTACACCAGTTCGTTGCCAGCCAGCAGGTTGCCGGACCGGTCGAAAATTTGGCCGCGGGGGGGGATGAGCGTTTTTTCGGTCAAGGCATAAAGTTTGCCATCCTCCAGAAGTGCGGCGCTTTCCTCAAAGACCTGGATGCGGAACATTTGGAAGGCAATGGAAACGCCAATGGCCATGTAAATAATGGCCAGTACGGAGAGCCGGCTGGAAGTTTTTTCCATTATGGCCTCCTTCCATTTATGCTGCTGCCAAAAGAGAATTCATATACCCAATCGAACAGGGTTTGGCTGAATTCGGGGGGCAGGGTTGTATCGGGGGATTCAATGAATTGGCTGGGTGGGGCCACCTGCCCAACTGGCGGCAAGTTGAGCCCAGGGACAGGCAGGTAGACGAGCTGGCCGGGGGAAACGGGAATAAACCCCAGTTCGCGGGCGCGCTGTTCCAGCACTTCGGCGGAGGTCAGCAAAGCATATTCGCTTTCCAGGTTGGCATTTTCGCGGGTGTAGCCAACGGCTGTTTCTTTTAGAAATTGAATCTTTCGCCCTTCTTCACCCGCCTGGGCAGTTACAGAAACGTAAATGCTCCCCACAACGGCCAGGCCAACCAAAACCGCGGTGAACATACCAATCAACCGCAGCTGCGAGCGCCACGGTGTGTGTTGGTACGCCTGGATCAGTTGTAGCGGCCGAAAGTACAATTTTTGCATGATGTCCATCTTTTTGCAGCTCCATACACAGTTTTCTAGTGTATCTTCGCTGCAAGGGTCGTGCCAATTTTTGCACAGAAGAGAGGGAAAGTCGCTGCTGTGCACTCATCCGGGTTTAAATTTTTTCGGCAACCCGCAGACGGGCGCTGCGCGCCCTTGGGTTAGCCTGGGTTTCTGTGTCCGAAGCCTGCAAGGGTTTACGGGTAAGCTCCCGCAGGCTTGCTTTGTGTCCGCAGGTGCAGGCTGGTTGGCTGGCCGGGCAAAGGCAGTCCTGGCTTTCCTGGCGGAAAAAGGTTTTGACCAGGCGGTCTTCCAACGAATGGAAGGAAATCACAGCCAGCCGCCCACCCGGGTGTAGTGCGGCCGCCGCCAGGGGCAAAACCGTTGTGATGGCATCCAGTTCCTGGTTCACCGCAATACGCAGCGCCTGGAAGATGCGGGTCGCCGGGTGGATGCGCCGGTCGCCGGCCTGGCCTTGTGCAACCAGGCGAGCGAGCTGTTGGGTGGTGAGGACTGGTCTTGCCCGCACCACCCGGCGGGCAATCTGGCGGGCCTGGCGATCCTCGCCATACAGGTAAAAAATGTCGGCCAATTCCTTCTCCGAAAGCTGGTTGAGCAGTTCGGCAGCGGTGGGTTGGCTGGCGTCATCCGGGTTAAAGCGCATATCCAGCGGCATATCCTCGCGAAAGGAAAAACCGCGCCGGGGTTGATCGAGCTGCATGGAAGACACGCCCAGGTCTAATAAAATTCCATCAACCGATTGCCAACCCAGGGCTGCCAGTTGGATGGGCAGCGTGGTGTAGCTTGCCTGAACCAGGTGTGCCCGGTCCCCAAATGGGGCCAGGGCCTGGCGCGCCAGCGCCAGGGCTTCTGCATCCAAATCCAGCCCAAGCAGTTCGCAGCCGGGTGCGCCGGCTTTTAATATGCCGGCTGCGTGGCCGCCTGCACCTAAGGTGCCGTCTACATACCGGCCCTTCGGGTGGGGTTGGAGCAGGTCTATGACTTCTTGGTAAAGTACAGGTAGGTGCATCGCTTTTCAGCCTGATGGTCTGTTGGCGCTGCCCCAGGTCAGAATCCGGGTGAAAGGTCTAAAGCGGCAAAGCGGCGAGCATTGGCTTCGCTGTCGGTCAGGTCGGCGGCCTGTTTGCCCCAGTGTTCTGGTGACCAGAGTTCAATGAACTCGCCCATTCCCACGATGATGATTTCGTTTTGCAGCCCGGCAAATTCCATCAAAAATTGGGGAATGCGAATCCGGCCAGAGCGGTCGAATTCAATGCGGTCTGCCGTGGAAAACCAAAGCCGGCGCAGTTGACGGGCATTGGGGTCTGTCAGGCTCATGGCGTTCACCCGGCGAGAAAATTCCTGGAAAGCCGGTGTGGTGAGCACCATCAGGTTTTGCTCAAACCCCTGGGTGACATACGCGCCCGTCTCTAACGATTCCCGAAACCGGGCGGGAATCGTCAGGCGGCCTTTCTCATCGAGTGTGTGCGTATACCTTCCAAGGAACATATGTTCTAATTTAATCCTTAACTGGCAGACGCCGGCCCAGCCGGCGTCCCACTTTGTGCCACTTTATCCCACGGATATCCACATTGTATACCACTTTTCCCCACAACGCAAGCCATTTAACCCACAACGGCCAAAATTCTTCATATTCAGGCACTTAACCTGCACCCCCTGAAAGTACCATCGGCCATCTCCTACTCATTTTCCTGCCTTCAGGCCTGGGGCGGGGGCGAAAACGGGCAAGCTGCCTTCTGCTGCTCTTGAAAATAGATCGCCGGCGGGCTGCCAGGGGGTGGGCTGCATGGCCGTTATTGGAGCTGATTTCGTCATGGGCCCCCGTTTTCGCGCGCCTTTTTTTCTACGGCGCTTTTGATTTGGGTTGTGTATAATAAGACCAACTTCAGGCTTGCCTGCCCAGCCACGAGAGGAGATGTTCATGCAAAACCAGGGCTTCACTCAAACCAACCACACTTTTCAACATTTATTTAATGGCCTGGATGTCCAGACCCCTACCCTGGCCGGGGTAAAACAGCGCTACATCAATTTCGATAATGCGGCATCCACGCCGCCCCTGCAATCTGTTCAGGCTGCGGTGGATGCATTTATGCAGTATTACAGCAGTGTCCATCGCGGAACAGGGTTTAAGAGCCAAATTTCCACGCACCTTTTCGAACAGTCGCGCCAGATTGTTTCCGAATTTTTGGGCGCCGACCCGGCTGAACACACGGTCATTTTTGTTAAGAACACCACCGAGGCGATTAACAAGCTCGCCCGGCGTTTTCCTTTTAGCGCCGAGCGCAACATCGTGCTCACAACGGCTATGGAGCATCACTCGAACGACCTGCCCTGGCGCGAACATGCCGAGGCGATTCATATTGCGCTCACCCCCACCGGAGAGCTGGACGAAGGCGATTTTGATCGCAAACTGGCGGAGTATGGCAGCCGGGTGGCGCTGGTGGCCATCACTGGGGCCAGCAATGTGACGGGCTTTCTCAACCCGGTGGACCGCCTGGCGGAAAAAGCCCACGGCGTTGGCGCTTACATTGCGGTGGACTGTGCCCAGCTTGCGCCCCACCGCAAGGTGAACATGAAAAAACTCTCGCACCCAGCCCATTATGATTTCGTTGCCATTTCAGCACACAAAATGTATGCTCCATATGGCGGCGGCGCCCTGGTTGGGCGGCGCGACCTGCTTCATCAGGGGGTTCCGGATATGGTGGGCGGTGGCACAGTTTCAATTGTGACTCTTGAGGACGTGGTTTGGGCTGGCCTGCCCGACCGTGATGAAGCCGGAAGCCCCAACACTGCCGGGGCAATCGCCCTGGCTGCTGCCATTCGCCAGCTGGAAGCCATTGGTATGGACGTTGTTGCCCAACACGAGGCTGCGTTAACCCACTATGCCCTGAGCCGCCTGGCTGAGGTTCCGGGCGTTCAGGTTTATGGCAGTTCCGACCTTTCTACCGTTCACCAACGGTTAGGCGTGATTCCTTTCAATCTGCGCGGCATGTCGCACTTTTTGGTTGCCGCAATTTTGGGCCACGAATTTGCCATTGGGGTGCGCAATGGCTGTTTTTGCGCCCACCCGTATATTTTGCATTTGCTCCATCTCAGCAAGGAAGAGCAGCAGCAAACTCGTTCTGCAATCCTGGCTGAAAATAAGGAACACATGCCTGGCCTGATTCGGATTTCATTTGGTCTGTACAACACCACGGATGAAATTGATATACTGATTGAAGCCTTGCTTAAAATTGTGCGAGGCGATTACACAGGCGTTTATCACCAGGACATTGCCAGCGGTGAATATCATCCGCAAGGGTGGGCTCCGGATTTTGATGCATATTTTCGCTTTGTTGAATCGCCATAGGCTGGCCGCTAGCTTTTCTTGTCCCCGCCCCAAAGTTTGGGGTGGGGTTGGACATTTACGGGGACTTAGTGGGTAGAAAGGCCTCATCTGAAGTTGAAAACCTGCTAAAATTATTTTATGAGCGATAAGGGTGGCTCCGTTTCCTGAAAACACCGAAACTTTCAATGCAGGGATTGGAAAGGCGTGTCCGCCATTTTCAAAGGGGCGTCATCACCCGGAGGTTCTTGGTTTGATGACCAGAGGGAGAAACATATGTGGACTTTAACCATTCGCACCCCATCAGGTGAACCCAGGGAATATAAATTGCAGGCGGGTTCAAACATCCTCGGTCGGGCTCCAGCAGTCGACGTTTTCGTTGAAGATATTTCTGCATCGCGCCACCATGCCGAAATTTTGTACATTCCCGATTCGAATATTGCCCGGCTGACAGACCTGAACAGCACCAACGGTACCTACCTGAACGGTAGGCTGCTCGAAACCACCAGCAGCCTCAACCCTGGCGACCAAATTCGGATTGGAGGCTGCCTGATTGTGTGCGACCTGGCCAAGAACCGCACCCAGCTGTTTGAAGACAGTCGGGCAGGCACTCGCCCGCTGACCCGGGACGTGGTGATTGAGTCGTTTGATTCGCATGCTGCCTTGTTATATGAAATTGCTGGTGAGTTCAACACCATCCTGGACCTGGATGTGGCCCTGGCGAAATCGGCTGAGCTGCTTAAGCAATTTATGGGGGCTGAGGAGTGCTTTGTTATCCTTGAAAACCAATTCGAGCGCCTGCACGATTTGGGGTTTCCGCTTTCAATTGCTCGCGAAGCCATTCAGCAAAACAAAGCCATCAACATCCCCGATATCATGCAGGAAAACGACCCTGTGATTCGCAACAGTGCTTCGTTACTGCGCATTCGTTCTGCCCTGTGTGTGCCGATTTTGGCGGGTGAAACGGCGTATGGCCTGATTTGCCTGTATAAAACCCAGCCCGACACCCGCCCTTTCAGCCAACAAGATGTAAAACTGGGGATTGCCATCAGTCACATGGCTGCCCTGACCATCCAGCGAGTCCGCCTGATTGATCGGGTTAAAGGGGAGCAAAAATTCCGCAACCTGCTCCAGCGCTTTCTGGCTCCCTCTGAAGTCAACTACCTGTTGGAAGATTATTTCCAAACAGGCTACCTGCCTGGCCTGGTGCGGAAAGAGGTCACCGTTTTGTTTGTCGACATTCTGGATTCCACCGGACTGGCCGAGCAGCTTGGGGTGCAGCAGTTTGGTGCTTTGCTGTCCATCTTCTACCAAAAAATCACCGAGATTGTCTTCAAGCACGGGGGATTGGTGAACAACTACATGGGGGATGGGATCATGGCCACCTTTGGCATGATATACGGCGAAAGCGATGCCGCCCAGAAAGCGATTGATGCCAGCCTTGAAATGATGCAGGCGGTTCGCAGCACCGAATTCCCACTTTCGCGGCCCTTGCAAATTGGGATTGGGGTTAATTCTGGCCCAGTGATGGCGGGCTATATTGTGACCCATGAACGGATTGAACTGGTGGTTTTGGGTGACACGGTAAATGTCGCTTCAAGGCTTTCAGAGCTTTCCAAACCTAACCGGCTTTTTATCAGTGGCAGCACCAAAACCGGGGTGAGTGATGCCTACCCGCTTCATCTGATTGGGGATATCGGCATCCGCGGCCGGGCAGAACTGGTTTCGGTTTACCAGGTGATTAAGCCGGTCCAGCGCCAAGCAGCCAGCCCGGATACGAACCCCTTGGAATCAACGCCAGCCATTGAATAAATATTCTGGGCTGTGGCTGCGTTGCTGCCAGGCAAGTTTTTTTATCGCTTATTGGGCTTTCAAAGCGGCTTATCAGGCAAAGCGGCGCAGAATTGTGATTACCTGGGAATAGTAGCTGCGGCCAAACAGGTTCAGATGGTTTAACAAGTGGTACAGGTTGTATATCGGGAAGCGGTCGTATAAGCCGGAGGGCAGCGGTCGCACTTCCTGGTAGGCTCTAAAAAATTTTTCGGGGGGTGAACCAAACAAAACCGTCATCGCCAGGTCTGTTTCCGGCCAGCCATAATAAGCGGCCGGGTCAATCAGCACAGGTTCGCCAGCATCATCGGCAATAATGTTCCCACTCCACAGGTCGCCATGCAGCAGAGCAGCCGGTTGTTCCGGGATAAATTCGGCCAGCCGTTGGGCAAGCAAGTTTACCTGGCGAGTTTCTGCCGGGGTGAGCAGTCCGTTGCGATAGGCCATTCCCGCCTGGAAGCCCAGGCGGTGTTCGCCATAAAACAAAAACCCATCCTCTTCCATTGGGTTAGGCTGGAGCGAACTGCCAATGTAGTTGTCGCGCCAGAACCCAAATTGGGGGGATTGGTAGTTGTGCAGGATGGCGAGTTTACGTCCCAGGGTTTCCCAATAATCCGGCTTATGGGGCGCCTGGTGCATGTATTCCATCAACAGGAAATCCGGGCCATGCAGAAAGGCTTTGGGAAAACGCGGCCCGTCTGGCTTGGTCAGTTCCTGGAGGGCTTCGGCCTCGCAGGCAAACATATCGGCAGGAACACGCGGGTTGGTTTTCATGAAAAACAACTGGCCGGTATTGGTTTCAATTCGCAGCCCGTTGTTAATGGAACCACCGCTGACCGGACGGGCACTGGCCGCTTCTCCGGCTTTGTTTTCTTGCAACCAGGTTTGAACTGCTTTTGGAATGTGCATACTTTACTCTGCCTGGGAAATTCGTTCGGATTCAAGGGTTTGCAGCAAAGATTGGCAGCTGCGGTCAATAATTTCGAACACCTCTTCGAACCCGCGAATATTGTCGTAGTATGGGTCTGGAACGCTGGCGTTGGCGGCTGCTTCGGGGTCAAAATCGCGCATGAGGCGCACTTTTAGCCGGTCTTCTTCGGAACGAGCCTGGCGCAGCAAAGCTGCCCGGTTTTCTGTGTCCATTGCCAGGATGATGTCGAACCGCTCAAAATCGCTGCGCTGGAACTGCCTTCCCTGCCCGGTGTATACCAGCCCGCGCCGGGCGGCAACCCGCTGCATGCGGGGGTCAGGCGGCTCTCCAACGTGGTAGTTGGCTGTGCCAGCCGATTCGGTGTGATAAAAAGCGTCCAGCCCGGCCTGTGCGACCCGTTGGCGGAACATGTGTTCCGCCAACGGGCTCCGCACAATGTTGCCCAGGCAGACGAATAAAACCCGTGTTTTTGGTTTCACCTTGCGGTTTTTCTCCTTTATGCTTTGTGGCTGTGACCGGCAGTGAACCGTTTCATGGAATCCATCACTGCCACCGCAGCCACATTGACGATGTCCACCACCTCATCGCCGCGCTGCAAAACATGGCCTGGAGCCCCAGTGCCCAGCAAAATGGGTCCAATGGCAATTGCGTTGCCCAACCGGGCCAGCAGTTTGTAGGCAATGTTGGCCGATTCCAGCGAGGGGAACACCAGCACATTGGCATCGTTCACCTGGCTGAATGGATAGCGCTGCTCAATAATGTCTGCAACCACGGCCGTGTCGGCTTGCATTTCGCCATCCACCATCAGTTCGGGGTGTTTTTCTTTAACCAGTTCGGCTGCTTTCCGGACTTTGTTGGAAAGCGGGTGGGGTGTGTTGCCAAAGTTGGAGAAAGAAAGCATCGCCACGCGCGGCTCGAGTTCTAATTGTTTGGCAAAGTTGGCCGCCAGGCAGGCGATTTCGGCCAGTTCTTCTGCGTTAGGTTCGATGTTGACCGTGGCATCGGTAAACAGGTAGGTGCGTTCGTTGACAATCATAATGTATACGCCCGCGACCAGCGAGGCATCGGGATGGGTGCCATGCACTTTCAAGAGTGGGCGAATGACATCGGGATAGTCGTAGGTCAGCCCTGAAACATAGGCATCGGCATCGCCCATTTTAACCATCATCGGTCCGAGATAGTTTGGTTCGCGCATCAACTTCAGGGCATCTCGTTTGGTGATGCCTTTGCGGCTGCGCATTTCAAAAAATGCCTGGGTATATTCCGCGTGGCGCTCAAAGGTGGCCGGGTCAATAACGGTCGGGTGGGCATCCAGCATCAGGGAGTGAATGATCTCATCCACAACCTGCTGGCGTCCCAACAAAACTGGAATGCCAATCCCCTCCTGTTCAATCTGGGCGGCAGCCCGGATGATTTTCGGTTCTTCCCCTTCGCTGAAAACCACTTTGCGCTTGGGGCTGGCCGATTGGGCTTTGTGTAAAATGTGCCGGCGAATCTGGTTGCCCTTACCCTGGCGCAGGGCGAGCTGCTCGCGGTATTCTTCAATGTCGAAGGTTTTGCGAGCAACGCCGGTTTTCATGGCGGCTTCGGCTACAGCCGGGGCAACCCAAAGCAGCACACGAGGGTCGAGCGGGGTGGGGATAATATATTCCGGCCCAAAGAGCAGCCGCTCTTTGCGATAAGCCTGCAGCACACTGTCGGGCACGTCTTCGCGGGCAAGGGCTGCCAGCGCATTTGAGGCGGCAATTTTCATCTCATCGTTAATCGTGCGGGCTCGCGAGTCCAGCGCGCCGCGGAAAATGAACGGGAAACCCAATACGTTGTTAATCTGGTTGGGGTAATCGGAACGGCCAGTGGCGACAATCGCGTCTGGACGGGTTTCGCGAGCCAGTTCGTACTTGATTTCAGGGTCAGGGTTGGCCATGGCGAAAATCAGCGGGCGGTCCGACATGGTTTTAACCATGGATGGGGTGAGTAAATCGGCCGCCGAAAGGCCATAAAACACATCAGCCCCTACCATGGCATCCGCCAGGGTGCGAGCGCTGGTTTCCAGGGCGTAGGCTTCTTTGTATTCGTTCATGCCCTGGGTGCGTCCTTTGTAAATAACCCCTTTGCTGTCCACCATCATGATGTTTGCGCGGCGGACGCCCAGTTTAACGGCCAGGTCTGCACAGGCAACTGCCGAAGCCCCGGCGCCAGAAATCACAATCCGGATGTCTTCAATATTCTTACCCTGGATTTCAAGCCCGTTAATCAGCGCTGCAGAAGAAATAATCGCTGTGCCGTGCTGGTCATCGTGGAATACCGGGATATCCAGCATGGATTTAAGCTTTTGTTCAATATAAAAGCACTCCGGGGCTTTAATGTCTTCCAGGTTGATGCCGCCGAAGGTGGGGGCCAGGGCAGCGACAATCCGGACGATTTCTTCCGGGTCGCGAGCGTCCAGTTCGATATCGAACACATCAATATCGGCAAACCGCTTAAACAGCACGCCTTTACCTTCCATCACTGGTTTGGATGCAAGCGGGCCAAGGTCGCCCAGGCCGAGGATGGCCGTGCCATTGGAAATGACGGCGACAAGGTTGCCTTTGGAGGTGTATTCATAGGCATCTTCGGGGTTGCGAGAAATTTCCAACACGGGCACTGCAACGCCTGGTGAATAGGCCAGGCTGAGGTCGCGTTGGGTGTCCATGGGTTTGGTGGGCGTTACCGACACTTTGCCTGGTTTGTTGTTGAGGCGGTGGTAGTCCAGCGCATCTTGGTTGGTGATAGGTTTCATTTTTTGCAGCTCCTGAAAAATAATCTTGGAAACCAGCCTGCCCGCACCATTCGAGACCCAGGCCGTGAGGCGCTCTTGCCGGGTGGCAGAAAACTTGTGCCGGAGGGTCTTGCCTTTTGGGTTTTGCTGGCCTTCTTCTCCCTAATTATAAGCGCGAGCGCGTTTTCGGTAAATTGCCGGGAATAAAAATGGTTGGCTGCAGGTTCTCACAAAATATTGGCGTGCACCTCCATTTTGTTTTTTTTTACTCACCATTTATTAAAGTTTTGATATAATGATATCAATACACGTACTTTAAGTAAGGATTTCCGGGTTTAGAGACCACAGGAAAGTGTAAAAGTCCACCGGAACCGGCGATGAACAGGCAACCAAGTCGCCGCCACACTCGCTGCATCTGAATTGCAGCCATGGTTTGAAGCTAAGGATTCTCAGCCAACAGACTTTGATTCTGTTTGCTGTGCCAACCCAACCTGGGTTGTGATGCGGAAAAAAGAATATCCAATTGCGCCGCACCCATCTGTGCGCGTTGTCGGGTATTTGGCCCGTTTAATGCAGTTAACCGGGCATACCACCTGAGCGTTAAAGCCGTAGGCTGTCATCGAATGCTGCGATGCTGTTTACGGCTTTTTACTTTCTTGAAACCCAATTAACATTTTGGGCGATAGAGGTTCATGGAGCAAAAAATTACCGCCTTAAGAATTCAGAAGCGAAACCCCAACCGGGTTAATGTATACCTGGATGATGCGTTTGCGTTTGGATTGGCGAAAATCCTGGCGGTTGGTTTGCGGTTGGGGCAAACCCTGACCACAGAGCAGATTAAAACCCTGCAAACCAAAGATGCTTATGAAGAAGCCTTGCAAAGCGCCTTCAACTTTCTCAGCTACCGGCCGCGTTCTGAGGCAGAAGTTGTTCAGCATTTGCAGAAGCGAGAAACGCCCGAAGAAACCGTCCAACAGGTGCTCGACCGGCTGCGAGCGTTGGAGTTTACCAACGACCAGCAATTTGCCCAAACCTGGGTGAATAACCGCTCCGAGTTTCGCCCACGGGGGGCGCGTGCTTTGCGCCAGGAACTGCGTCAGAAAGGGGTGGCAGAAAGCCATATCCAGGCTGCCCTGGTTGATGTGGATGAAGGTCAGCTGGCGCTGGAGGCTGCTCGAAAAAAAGCCGTTCGTTATGCCGGGTTGGACAAACCCGTGTTTCAAAAAAAAATGTATGGTTTTCTGGCCCGGCGTGGGTTTAACCACGATGCCATCCAGGACGCGATCCGACAGGTTTGGAGTGACATCCAGACCCACCGACTACAACTTATCGAAAATGAGGAATAAAACATGGACCCAGTAATTACAATCGTTATTGCCCTTGTGGCATTGGCTGCGGGTGCAGCAGCCGGGTATTATTACAAACAGTATCAGATTCGCAAAAAAGTAGAAGACCTGCGCGAACAGGCCGACGGGGTGTTGGAACAGGCCGAGAAAAAAGCCAAGGAAATCGAAATAAAAGCAAAGGACCAGGCTTTGCAAATTCGGCAGCAGGCCGAATCAGATTCAAACCGCAAACGCCAGGAACTGAGCCGGGAAGATGACCGCCTGCAAAAACGCCGCGCTGACCTGGACGAACGCACCGACCGCCTGGAAAAACGCGAACGGGAATTAAACAAACGCCAGAGCAGCATTGAAAAACGTGCCAATGATATTGAAAAAATGGTGCAGGAACAAACCGACAAGCTGCAAGAGGTTGCCCAAATGAGCATGCAGCAGGCCCGTGAAGTGCTGCTGACTGAGGCCGAGCGCGAAGCCCGTTCCGACATGGCGCGCATCATCCGCCAGATTGAAGGCCAGGCCCGCGAAGAAGGGGAAAACCAGGCTCGGAAAATCATTTCGTTGGCCATCCAGCGTGTGGCTTCGGAGCATGTCAGTGAGGTAACCACTTCGGTGGTGCCGCTGCCTTCGGACGATATGAAGGGCCGCATTATTGGCCGCAATGGCCGCAATATTCGCACTTTTGAGCAGGCGGCCGGGGTGGACGTGATTGTAGACGACACCCCTGAAGCCATCACCATTTCTTGTTTCGACCCGGTGCGCCGCGAAGTGGCTCGCCGCTCGATGGCTCGCCTGGTGTTGGATGGCCGCATTCACCCGTCCCAAATTGAGAAAATTATTGAAAAAGAGGGCGAGGAAGTCGAAAAAGTGATTGAAGAAGCCGGTGAATCGGCCGCATACGATGCGGGTGTTCCCAACCTGCCCAAAGGCATTACCAAGGTTTTGGGGCGGCTCAAGTTCCGCACTTCGTATGGACAGAACCAGCTCCACCACGCCGTGGAAACCTCGCGAATTGCTGCCGTGATTGCCAGTGAACTGGGTGCGGATGTGGAAATTGCCAAGCAGGGCGGCCTGCTGCACGACCTGGGCAAAGCCATTGACCACAATGTGGAAGGTACCCATGCCCAGATTGGCGCCGACCTCGCCCGCCGCCACAACCTGCACGCCAAGGTGATTAACGCGATTGCATCGCACCACCACGAAGTGGAGCAGGTAACGATTGAAGATGTGATTGTGGAAGCCGCCGACGCCATCTCTGGCGCTCGCCCCGGCGCCCGTCGCGAAAGCCTCGAAGAATACATCAAGCGGGTGAAGGCCCTTGAAGATATCGCAAACTCTTTCAAGGGTGTGAAAGAAAGCTTTGCCCTCCAGGCCGGCCGCGAGGTGCGCATTATTGTGCGCCCAGAGGTGATTGACGACCTGGCTTCCACCCGCCTGGCCCGCGATATTGCCAAGAACATTGAGGAAAACATGCAGTATCCCGGCCAGATTAAGGTCACGGTGATTCGCGAAACCCGCTCTGTGGATTACGCGAAATAACCTTTCCCAGGATTGTTTTCATGGCGCTGGAGTACCTGTTCAAAGTTCACAGGATGCCCCAGCGCCTTTTTTATTATGGAGAGAAGCCATGTTAATTATGCAAATTTTCTACCAGGTGAAAACTGAATCTATTGATCTCTTTAAATCGGCTTTGCTCGAAAACGCCAATGCTTCTGTTCAGGAAATGGGCGTGATTCGCTTTGATGTGTATCAAGATGCAGAAGATCCATCTCGCTTTACGCTGCTTGAAATCTATCGCGATGAAGCTGCCCAAAAAACCCATTTTGAAACCGATCATTTCAAACAATGGCGCGCCCGCCTGGCGGAGACGGACATGGTTTTAGAGCGCAGTGTGCGCACCTGGAACAACCTGTATCCTGAACGGGGCCTGCTGGGTTACCCAATGATGCCCTGGCGAATTCCGGCGCGCGGCCCGGTGACAGCCGGGTCGGTGATATCCCTGGTGGAAGTTACCGAAGACAACGCACGGGATGTCTTCAACCTGCACACTGATTCTTTCCAGCGGCGCTTCGTTTCTGACAATGCCCGTTCCCTCGCCCAGGCCGGCCTGGAGCCAAAAGCCTGGGCGCGCGCCATTTACGCCGATCAGACCCCGGTTGGATTTGTTATGCTGTTGGATGACAGGGAAAAACCCTTGTATTATCTCTGGCGCTATATGATTGACTACCGCTACCAGGGATTGGGCTTTGGCCGTAAGGCCCTCGAAAAGGTAATTGCGCATGTGCGCACCTTGCCCGGGGCAGCCGAATTTTTCCTCAGCTACGTTCCCGGTCCAGGCTGCCCGCGCGATTTTTACGCGAAGCTCGGTTTCGTTGAAACCGGTGTGGAAGACGATGGTGAATTGGAGATGAAGCTGGTTCTCTGAGCCGGGTTTTAACGCAGGAAGGGGTTGTAGACTCGCTCGAGCCCGACGGTGGTTTCCGGGCCGTGCCCGGGCAGCAGGCGGGTTTCGTCGGGCAGGGTGAGTACCTGGGTGCGAATGCTCTCGATGAGCGTGGCGTAATCGCCACCGGGCAAATCGGTCCGCCCAATGCTGCCCTGGAAGATCACATCCCCACAAAACATCAGCGCTTTGGCAGGTGCATAAAACATCACATGGCCGCGCGTGTGCCCGGGTGCCAAACGCACTTCGAGGACATACTTGCCAATATGAAGATTCATCCCTGGCAGCAGTTCAATGGTGGGTTCCGGCCCAGGGTCAATTTTTAGCCCAAACAGGTGGGCGCCGCCCTGGTTGCGCCACCACCAGTAATCTTCCGGGTGCAGTCCCACCGGGGGTGGCGGATTGCAGCCATCTGCCACTGCGGCGCAGCCGCCCAGGTGGTCAAAATGCCCGTGGGTCAGCCAGATGTTCGTAATTCGCCAGCCGCGTTCTTTGGCTGCCGCCAGAATTACCTCGCCATCCCAGGCCGGGTCAATCACCACGGCCTCGCCAGTTTCTGCATCGGCAGCCAGGTAGGCGTTGGTTGCCGCCGGACCTAACGTAAAAGATACAATCGAAAGCGTCATCGCCGAAATTATAACATCCTGATCTGCTTATCCTGCCATCTTTTTGGCGAACTTGACCACCGCGGCAGCATGCGCTTCTTGGATGAGCGGGAAGATCTCTATAAAGCGCGCTTTGGTTGGGGACAGAATTTGAGCCCAACCCATCCACGCATAAATGGGATGGGGCATTAATTCATTCAGGCGGGTGAAATCGTGGCCGGTGGCAACCACCCCGCCTTTCGGAGGTCTTGCCGGTTTTTTGCCAAAGAGCCGGATATAGGTTGCCGGCGGGAGACCAATGGCAAGCCGAAAAACCCCCGCCCGGTCCAGATACGCAGCCTTATCATTTGCGCCGTCATGCTCTTTGATGGTGCAAAAATATACGCCATTGGGCAGCGCTTTGTTGGGATTATAGAACAATGATGTTTCGCCCCAACTTGCCTTCGGAACAACACCTGGAAGCTGAGTAACCAACTCGTGAATCATCTCGCCGGGCAGCATAAGTCCTCCTGAATACACCTGCATTTTGTGCCAACATCGCCAACGCCACAATTATACGCCTCATGCACCAATGAATCTACCTGAATTTCCCCAACCCCGAAGGGGTGGCATGATGCCCTCCTGCAAGCCCACTTCTTATCAAACCCTCATTTTATTTCCTCACAAATACCATATAATATTGTTTAACATCAAACGATTTGATATAAAACAATCCAGGAAAAAACCATGGGCACACACTACCAGGGCACACCGGAAGCCATCCAGGCGCTGGACGCCTACATCAAAATCACTCGCGCCGCCGAAGCCGTCACCCACCGGGTGAACGCAGCCCTGGCGGAACACAACCTGACCATCAGCCAGTTCGGTGTGTTGGAAGCGCTGCTCCACCTAGGCCCGCTGCCCCAAAACCAACTTGCCGGGAAGATTCTGAAATCCACTGGCAACCTCACTATGGTGCTCGACAACCTGGAAAAACGCGGCCTTGCCGCCCGCCGCCGCTCCGCAACCGACCGCCGGGTGAGCGTGGTCGAACTGACCCCGGCCGGGCAGGCGCTGATTGAGCAAATTTTTCCCCAGCATGTCGGGCGCGTCATACAGGAATTCTCCGTTCTCACGGCCGCTGAACAAACAACCCTGGCCCGGCTGTGCAAAACCCTTGGCCTCGGAGGCTGACAGCGGTAATGCCAATCGATGATTCGCAATTCCACAAAAAACCGCCTTCTCACACCACCCCATCCCCCACAGGAGACTAATTTATGACCCTCAATCCCATGACCCCCAATCCCATTACCGGCATTCACCATATCACCGCAATTGCCAGCGACCCCCAGGCCAACGTGGACTTTTATCACGCCATTCTTGGCCAGCGCCTGGTGAAAACCACGGTTAACTTTGATGACCCTGGCACGTACCACTTTTACTTTGCCGACTACACCGGCAGCCCCGGCACGGTGATGACGTTTTTCCCCTGGCCCAACGCCCGGCGTGGCCAGGTGGGCAACGGCCAGGTGGTTGCCAGCGCCTATGCCATTGGCGGCAATTCGTTGGGATATTGGCTGGAGCGGCTGAAGAAATTCAACGTTGCCACCGGCAAACTGGAACAGCGCTTTGGCACATCGGTTTTGCCCTTTGAAGATCGCGACGGCACCCGCCTGGAGCTGGTGGTGGATGATAACGCCCCAGAAGCCGCAGCCTGGGAAGACGGGCCAGTTCCAGCTGGCCATGCGCTGCGCGGCTTTCATGGGGTGACTTTGGGGGTCTGGCAGGCCGAGGAAACCAGCCGCCTGCTCACAGATGTTTTTGGCTACACCCTGGTGGGCCAGGAAGGCGCTCGCCAGCGGTTTCAAGGCCAGCCCGGCAGCCTGGGGTCATTTGTGGATTTACAGGTAGACCCGGAAGGGCCGCGCGGCCGGCCTGGGGCTGGCGTGGTACACCACGTCGCTTTCCGCAACCAGAACGACCCCGAACAGCTGGCTTACCAGGCCCGAATTACCCAGGCTGGCTACCAGGTCACCCCGGTGCGCGACCGCCAGTATTTTCATTCGATTTACTTTAACGAACCCAACGGGATTTTGTTCGAACTGGCCACCAACCCACCCGGTTTTGCGCTGGATGAGCCGGTAGAAAGCCTGGGCCAGAGTCTGCGGCTGCCTCCCTGGCTTGAGCCGCAGCGCGAGGTGATTGCAAACATCCTGCCCCGCTTTTCTGCCCGGCTGCTTGCTGGGCCAGAGGTGACCCATGCCTGAACGAATCCCTGACCCTCATGCTGGCCAGCCGGTTTTGGCGGCTGGCAAACCCCTGGCTGAAGCCGGGGCAGTGATGATCCTGGTGCACGGGCGAGGGGCCACTGCCAGTTCTATCCTGGATTTGGCTCGCGCCCTGCCTCACACCCAGATGGCCTATCTCGCCCCCCAGGCTGCTGGAAACACCTGGTATCCCTACAGCTTTTTAGCGCCACTCGCCCAAAACGAGCCCTGGCTCAATTCTGCCCTGGCTCGCCTGGATGCTGTGGTGGAGCATGTTCTGCAGGCAGGGGTTCCGGCAAATAAAATAATCCTTGCAGGGTTTTCGCAGGGGGCCTGCCTGGCTTCTGAATACACCGCCCGGTATCCACGCCCATATGGCGGGCTGTTGGCCTTCAGTGGGGGGTTGATAGGCCCCAAGGTGGACGAAACCCGCTACAGTGGCTCGTTGGCCGGGGTGCCCGTTTTCATGGGCTGCAGCGATGTGGACTTTCACATCCCGAAAGAAAGGGTGGTAGAAAGCGCTGCTGCCCTGGGTAGGTTGGGCGCGCAGGTGGAGTATGTGCTCTACCCCAACATGGACCACACGATTATCCAGGATGAAATTGACCGGGCGAATGTGATTGTGAGCAGGTTATAAAAGGGGGCTTTTTTGGACCGCAGCATCCCCATTGCCACGTTGGAAGGGCTGCTGCTGTTTAAACTCTACGCCTTACCTTCGCTCTACCGGCAAGGAAATTTTGCCAGGGTGGGCATTCACGAAAACGATATTGCTACTTTACTGCATTACTGCCCGCCGGATATCGCCGCTCTTTGGCAGGAATTTTCAAAACATTTAATCGAAAGCGACCTGGCGGAAATCCAAATCATCGTCGCCGACATTCAAAACCGGATCAAGCGTTTTAATAACGAGCCGCGTTAAGTTGGAAAAAGCATACAGGCCTTACAGCCTATAAAAAACGCATCTGCTCAGCCGGTCTCCCCGGTACCTGCCTCACCCCTTCCTGCATCTTGCTGGTGGTCGGGCAGGGCAGATTCTGCTTCTCGAACCGCCGGAATGAAGAAGGCAATCACCCCAACCGAAGAAGCCAGTAAACCGGCAGTGATCATCACCAGCGCCATGCCCGAACCTGGCCCGGTGCCCACCAGCGGCCCAAAAAGGGTTGGCAGGACACCATCACCGCGCATTGCGGGCTCGAGCACAAAATCGGCCAGGGGTGCACCAATCAGCGGGGTGATGGGTGTGGTGACCCAGGCAATCAGCCGGCGAGCGGAGAAAACCCGCCCTTGCAGGTCTGGGGCGACTTTGGCCATCCAGATGGATTGGTTAGAGGCATTTACCAGTTGGGCAATCACCATCCCTAAGAAGGAGGCGGTGCCCCACACCACCAGGCTTTGTCCGAAACCATACAGGGTCAGGGCGACCAGGCCGCTCAGCATCCAGCCCAGCAGCACACCCAGGCTGCGTTTTTTAAACCCGCCCCACACACCCATCAGCACCCCCCCTGTAATTCCGCCCAGCGCCCCGAGCATTTGAACGCTGCCATATAGCAATTCGTTATTTCCGGTACGGGCCAGGATGAGCGGAGCGTGTAAGGTCTGTCCAATTCCGGAGAAAAAGTTGGCGCATAAGAACACCAGCTGCAAGCCGAGCAGGCTGGGGCGATCGAGGATGTACTTAAATCCATAGGCGGCTTCTTTGAGCAGGTTTCCCTGGGCCTTGCGCCCTTCATCGGTTTGCTTGGGCTGCGGGATGTGCACCAGCGCCAGCACGCTGATGGCGAACAAAAACGTGACAATGTCAATTACCAGAATGCCTTCCAGCCCAATCAGGCCAATCAAGGCCCCCGCCAGGATCGGGCCAATCACTGCCGGGCCCATCTCCACCAACCCCATCATCCCATTCACCCGGCCGTACTGCTCCTTAGGCACCATGGTGCTGATGGCGGCAGAATACGCAGGCCAGTGAAAGGTGTTGGTTAGACCCTGAATAACGGCGGCAATGTACAGATGCCAAATTTCGAGCCTGCCCAGCAAAACCAAAGTCAGGATGACCATGCTGGCAAGCCCACCCCCCAGGTCGCTGATCATCATCATCAGTTTGCGGTTGTAGCGGTCAATCATCACCCCGGCAAAGGGAGAAACCACCAGAAAGGGAGTGATGAAGAATACATGCACCAGCGCCAGGGCTGTGGCCTGCCCGGTTTGTTCAAATACCCATAAGGTCAGGGCGAAACCGGTCATGGTGGTGGCCAGCACAGAAACAAGCTGCCCCAGCCAGATGGCTCCAAAGGTCAGCATAGCTCGTTTGGTGTTTTTTTCAGACATACTTGCTCCTGAATGCTTCTAAAAAAATTTTGAACCGGGAAAAATGGTTGGGTTGAACTGTATATCGTGAATGAAGTGGGCAGGGCGGGGTGGCCTTGCGACCGGCGTTTGGTGGTTTGAGGCTGCCAGTTGCTGTGGCCTGGCAAGAAGGAGTGGGTGGGGAATGCAGTGGGTAAAACCCGACTGCACTCCCCCTTTCCTTGCTGCGCCTGTGGGCAGGCAGGCTGCAGTGCGCCAGGAATGAAATTTACTCGATGTAGATTTCTACGTGTTCTTCTTCGTCGTCCACTTCCACAATTTTGCCCATGACATCGTTTTGGATGGCATCCATGAGCATGGCCATTTCATCATCCAGGTCTTTCAGCTCGTCTACGAAGCGGCTGCCGATTTTGAGCCCGACTTCCATGAGCCGGATGGGCAGATTGACATTTACCCGCTCTTTGCCGTTTTTAGAAGACACCACCACACGCAGCCGGCGGCCTTTCTGGCTGGCGGTGTTGAGGGCGGCTTTTACTTCTTCCGGGGCTGGCGCCGGGCTGGGTGCAGGCGGTGGGGTAGGTGCGGCGGGGGTCGGGCTTCCGCTGCCCAGGGCTTCCAGCAGTTGGGCGCCTTGTTCGGCGGTAATCTGTCCCTGTCCAATCATCTCTAAAATTCTGAAGCGTTCATCTTGTGTGTTCATTTTCTTTTTCTCCTTTTATTGTGGGGCAGTTCACGGGGTTTAACCAGGGAAAAGCCCTTAGAATTGGGCCAGGCTGCCCGAGCGGCGGGCGTAATTTTCCGCCTTGCGGTACAGCCAATAGCCAACCAATGGCATTACCAACCCGAACACGGTCAGGACGACCAACCCGGTTTCCACGCTGGCCAGTTCGGGAAACCCGGGCGGAAAGCCCATCAACGTCGAGCGGAATAAATCTACGGCATAGGCGGGCGGCAGCACTTTGGAAACCCAAAGCAGCGGTTCCGGCAATGCCGAAAATGGAAAAAAATTGGCGCAAAAAATCAGAAACACAAACTGCAGCAGGTTGGCCAGGGTGTTGGCAGATTCTTTGAGGCGCAGCGTGACCGCCGCAAAGGCAAACCCCATGCCAAACGTGCCAGCCAGCCCCATCACAAACACATACAGCCCGAGCAGCGGATTTTGAAACGGCAGCCCGCCCAGTAAGAACGACATGAAAGCCACACCTACGATGCTGACCAACCCGGTCCAGATCAGGGTGTGACCGACCCGTGAGACCAGGCTGGCGAATTTGCTCGCCGGGCTGAGGTAAAGCTGTTCCAGCGTACCCTGTACCTGCTCGCGGCGCACATTGAAGCCAATCGTCCAGAGCGTATCGCTCAGGAAAATAAATAACACAAAGCCATAGACCACCACACCGTTCACGGTCATGTCTGCCTCGCCAGGGGCGCTGAACATGGAGCCAGCCAGGGAGAAGATGGCCACAATCAGCAAAACCTGGGCAAACGAGGTGAAAAACTGCACCGGGTAGCGCGACAGAATGATCAGCTCTTTGCGCACCATGGCAGCCAGGGCACTCCAGGCGGCCGTAAACCCGGTAAGGGGGTGGAAAGGGGTCAGGATGGGCGGTTTCGAATTTGCTTTCATGAATACACCTTTTTGGCAGTTCTGTGCCGGGCCTAGAACTGGCCTACACCCTCGTTTTTCTGAATTCCCGTTTCAACCAGCCGGAAGACCCAATAGCCAAGCAGCGGGGCAATAAACATAAAGACCCACAACACAGCGAGGTCGAAATACCATTCCTGGAAGAAAAAGCCCACCCCAAGCATGGCCGAGCGAACGCCGTTGGTCATCCAGGTCGGTGGAAAAACCAGGGCAAGGGCTTTCATCAGGGGCGGAAACAGGGTGATGGGGAAGAAGATGCCCATCAGAAAACTGACAAACCACTGCATCAGGTTGATCAGTGCGCTGGCTTCTTTAAGTTTTAGCACCACTGCGCCAAAAATCAGCGCCATGCCATACACGGGCAGCAGTCCAACTAAAATGAACACCAGCGCCAGCAGCAAATCGCCCTGCAGGGGGTTTACTCGCAGCACAAGGCTGCCGATGAAATAAGCGGCAAAGGCTGAAAATATGGAGCGAGCCATGCTGTACACCATTACCCCGGCGGCGACCCAAAACCGGCCCGACGGGGCGAGGTAGAGGGCTTCCAGGGTTCCGGTTTCCATCTCCCAGCGCAGCCAATTGGCAATGTGCCAGAAGGCGTAGGAAACAATGCTGAACGTTGCAGAGCCAATCAGCATAAAGCCGACATAATTGGCCGTGCCCGTACGGGCTTCAAAAATAGCCCCGGCATCGGCTCCGCCGGTTGCCCGCCCCAGCAGAATGGGCATGCAGGCAAAGACCACCGGGATGATGATATCCATCACCAATTGGCCAGGGTAGCGGGAGATGGTAATCAGGCGCATCCGGGTGGATGCTGCCATAACCCACAGCCCGGTTTGCAAACGGCTTACAGGTTGGATGGCTGTCATGGTTTCACCTTCACACCGGCAGCTCAGCGCTGCCAGGTGTCCTCCGCCAGCGTGCGCCCGGTTTTGGCAATGAACACATCTTCCAGGGTGAGTTCTTCCGGAGTGATTTTTTGGATCACCGCCTGCGCCTGCCCGAGCGTTTCAATCAGGCGGGGCAGGGTGTTTGACCCATTGTTGGTTACAACCGTCAGTTGGGTGGCGCCATTGTGTTGGGCCAGGGTGGCCTGGGTGACCATGGGGAGTGCCTGGATGGATTCGAGGGCTTTGTGGGGGATTACGCCTTCGATCCGGGTGACCTGGTTGCGCCCCAGGGATTGTTTTAATTCGCCTACTTTGCCCATTGCCAGCAGCTTACCGTGGTCAATGATGGCCACCCGGTCGCACAGGGTTTCGGCTTCGGCCATAATGTGGGTGGTGTAGATGATGGTTTTGCCAGCGGCGTTCAGCTGGCGCACCACAGCGCGCAGTTCCGAGGCCGAGGGAACATCCAGGGTGTTGGTGGGCTCGTCCAGAATGAGCAGCGGCGCGTCGTTAATCAGTGCTTTGCCAAAGGCCAGCTTCATCTTTTGGCCCGAGGAATAGGTTTCCACCGCCCGGTCGGCCAGGTCGCCCATGTGGAGCAGGTCAAGAATCTCCTGCGCCCGGCGTTTGCGGTCGTTTGGGGAGAGGTGGTATAAAGCCCCAAAGTAGACCAGGTTTTCGCGTCCGGTCAGCTTCCAATACAGGCCGCGTTCGCCCATCAGCATACAGCCCACGCTGGCGCGCACCTGGTTATCCTGCAGGCCAATTTGGAAGCCGTTCACCCAGGCGTTTCCGCTGGTGGGCAGCAGCAGAGTGGTGATGATTTTAATCAGGGTAGTTTTCCCGGCCCCATTTGGCCCGAGCAGACCAAAAATTTCGCCAGGTTTCACATCCAGAGTTACCCCGGTCAGGGCAACCACATCGCGCTTCTCGGCTTTGAACAGCCCTTTGCGGTTCTTGGTATGGTAGGTTTTGGAGAGGTTTTCAACCAGCAGGGGTGTAGACATGGAATGCTCCTTTATGCGGTGGGGTACTGCATCCAAACCAGGGTTTGGGCTTCAACAAAGCCCAGCGTTTGAAAGGTCTCTGCGCCCAGCCGGGCAGGAAATTCAGCTGAAAGGGGGCGGTTGGAGGGGATTACAGAAAGTGCGCCTTGCAGCACCTTTTGCAGATTGCTGGCGTTTTGGTTGGGGTCCAGCGCCAGCCACAGCCGGTCGGCTGCTCCGTGGGTGACCTGGCGGGCAGCCACCCCTAACAACCTTCCCGTTTCCAACACCGACCAGTTTTCAACCGGGTATGGGGAGAACATCCGGTGTAGAAAACCCCACAAGCCAGGCTGCAGGGTGCCAAAGTCCAGGGTGTAATACCAGCGCAGTTCTTCGGGGTGCACAGACTGCAGCCAACTGTGTTGGCTTGCCCAGTGACTGCCCGGGCGGGGTACAACAGTCAACGGACTGGAAGGCTGGGGGGCGGTTCCGGTTGGGTCCCACCGCCACGAGGTGCGCCGGGTGCGCTCGACAAACCCCATTTTTTGATAAAGATGGAAGGCAGCCGGGTTGTCTTGACGCACATGCAGCCAGACCCGGTGCGCCTTGCGCGAGCGAACTTCGTCCAGGGCAGCCTGGGTGAGCATTTTGGCAATGCCGCGCCCGCGAAAATTTGGGTGAACCGCCACGTTGGCAATCAGAAAGTATTGTTTTCCCGTTTCGGGCAGCACAACCAGGGTCAGGTTGCCAACCAGTTCCCCATCCTGTTCCCAAACGAAACCCAACATAGAACGCAGGTGGGTGTCGGCCAGAGAGGCCGCCCGGCGCACTGCCTTTGGATACTGGCCCATTGAGCGCAGGTAGCGCAAATAGCGCCGCCCGTCAGTGTCCAGCGTGTCTTCGAAGCAAAGTTCAACCAGGTCGGCCACCCGCGTCAGGTCGCGCTGTGGGTCGAAAGCCCGCAAGTGGGGGTGCGTTGGATGAAGGAGGGGCAGGGTGATAATCGCCATGTTCAACAAATCGTAAGCGTGTTTGTAGTTTCAATCCTAATCTTACAATATTTTTTCGTTTTGTCAAGGGCGAGTTTTTTAAAATTGAAACTAATATTTTATTTATTGAAGTTTAAGTTTGAATATCTGTAAAAAATATCAACCTATGTTTTATAATTCTAAAGGCTATTTTTTGTATGTACTGGCATAGCGGTGCTGCCCAGAGGGCCACGAAGTATTTTTTTTATTATTCTCGGTGGCTCTCGGTATTTTCTCTCTGTGGTTCTCTGTGTAAATGTGTTGGCGCAGATCCCAGGCAGGGGGAGTTACACGGAGGGCCACCGAGGAGTTTTGGAAGTCAGAAGTCAGTTGAGAACCGCAGGTTCAAACGGTCTCATGATACAATGGAGACATGCGGAAAGTATTACGAGAATGGTGGGTCGAGATTTTGATTGTGCTCCTGGTTTTGCTGGGGGTTTTTCTGTTGTTGGAGCAGTTAGACATTCGCATCGCGGCGTATCGCATGGTGATGCGGTGGTTAAAGGAAGTGGACGCCTGGTTCGAACAACTCATGCAAACGCTATCCGGGGTTCGTTCCCGTTTCACCCTGTCAGATTTCGTGGGTGTGCTGTTAGTGGCGAGCATGGGGTTGCTGCTGACCTGGCGAGGGCGCTACCGCTTCGTTCGATCGCAGTATTACCTGGGCGAAACCTGCCCGCGCTGCGGGGGCTCTTTAAAGAGAATCCACCGCCGCACTTTCGACCGGGTTTTGGGCACGGTGCTGTTCTTGCATTTCAACCGTTTTCGCTGTGCTGGCGAAGGCTGCGGCTGGCAGGGTCTGCGCCGGCCCATTCGCCACGGGCGCAAATTCAAAACAAGCTGATTTACCAGGAAGATGGTGGTTAATAAAAAAAGACCGGCGCGCCGGTCTTTTGTGTTTTTGGTTCATGGTTGGCTTACTTGATTACCTGGACGCCTTTCCAAAAAGCGACCCGGCCTTTTATTGCTGCTGCGGCGGGTTTGGGTTCGGGGTAAACCCAGGCCGCGCTGGGGTTCAGTTCCCCACCTACCACCACGTTGTAATACTTTGCATCGCCTTTCCAGGGGCAGGTATAGGTTTCTTCACTGGGTTGGAAATATTCCATCTTCAATGATTCTGGTGGGAAGTAATGGTTGCCTTCAACAATGACCGTATTTTCGCTTTCGGCAAGAACTGTGTTTTTCCAAATGGCTCGCATACTGCACCTCATGTTTTTGCGTTTGTTATCCATTAGACGCCGTATGGGTGGAAAGTATTACCTGCTTTTCGACTTGTTTCAGGCTTCGTTTTGCTCATGGGAAGCGATTGCTTCGCCCCTGGCGCGGCTCGCAAAGACCTACCGAAGAACCCATCTCGCTGCGAGCGATGCGAAACAACCTTCCGGTGCGGGTCATTCCGAGCGGCGCAGCCGAGAGGAATATTTCCCATGGGGGAAAGGTTCTCTGTTGCTGCGCTTGCCGCCTGTGGCGGTACGAAACGATACGATGGGGAAAGCATCCGATGATCCATTCCCCCGTACCCCCCTTTTCAAGAGGGGCAGGGAGGATCAACCGTCATTTTGTCAAAAACTAAAAACAACTCGTTGGTTCTCGGTGGTTCTGCGCAGCCCTCGGTGTAACTGCGGCCCTTGTTGATTCAGGGGGTGGGGGTTCCATATCGCAGGAGTTTTAGACTTTAAGAAACTCCGTGCCCACCTTTTCAAATTCCTTGACATTCTATACTCGCTAAGGTAAAATGCCATCCACTCTGAATGCGGGCCTGTAGCGCAGTTGGGAGCGCGCTTCAATCGCACTGAAGAGGCCGAGGGTTCGAATCCCTCCAGGTCCACTACCTGAGGAGCCCGCAACCCTCAGTTTACAACGCAAAGAGGGCCCATAGCGCAGTTGGGAGCGCGTCTCAATGGCATTGAGAAGGTCGAGAGTTCGAATCTCTCTGGGTCCACCTAAAGTTTAATAGTGAGTAAAATTCTCACAATGATCAGCAGCAGGAGTAGTAGGTTATCTGCCAGCGAGCCTGGAGAGCAAGGTGTGAGCCAGGCAAAGTGTCCGCAGAGCACATAAACCGAACTCGCCTGCCCGCCTCAACTGAGGCAAGCTGCCCTGGTGAAATCCATCAGCCAGTGCCGGCCACCGCCCGTTATCGCGGCCTTGAGTGACCAGGGTTTCCCCTGGTAATCAGGGTGGTACCACGAAGAATCCCTTCGTCCCTGACCGGCGGAGGGTTTTTTATTTTAACCCACCCCTTTCTGCTTTCGAACAGGCAGCCTGGGGCAAAATTTTTGAAAGGAGGCTGACATGCACACAACCATTATTTTCATCATCTCCCAGCGGAGCTTCCGCTGCCTTCTCGCGGGCCTCCTTTCGGGTCTTCGCTAACTCCCAGGTGCTTTTTAATTGATGCGGTTATCTGCAAACCTGGTCCGGTATGCTCGGTGCCAGGCAGAACCAAAGCGACTGTTTTCGATGAGACCCTCCAGGAGGGGAAACCCCCTGGTGTTGAGATAAACAAAAAGAGGTAAATAAAATGAGCGAACATTATAACCCTACTGAAATTGAAGCCAGCTGGCAGGCCCACTGGGAAGCCACCGGGCTGTACCGCTCGGTTATCCAACCGGGCAAACCCAAGCACTATGCCCTGACCATGCTGCCCTATCCCTCCGGGGATCTGCACATTGGCCATTGGTACGCCATGACCCCGTCCGACGCCCGCGCCCGTTTTATGCGGATGCAGGGCTACAATGTGCTGTTCCCGATGGGCTTCGATGCGTTCGGCCTGCCTGCCGAGAATGCCGCCATCAAACGCAACATTCATCCCAAGGAATGGACATACGCCAACATTGCCCGGATGCGCGGCCAGTTAAAAAGCATGGGCGGCATGTTCGACTGGGAGCGCGAGGCGGTTTCCAGTGATCCGGAATACTACCGCTGGACCCAGTGGTTTTTCATCCAGCTGTATAAACATGGCCTGGCCTACCGCAAAATGTCGCCGGTGGATTGGTGTCCCAACTGCAACACTACCCTGGCCCGCGAACAGGTCTGGGGTGACGACCGTCACTGTGAGCGCTGTGACACCCCGGTCATCAAAAAACACCTGGATCAATGGTTTTTCAAAACCGTCAATTACGCCGATGAACTGCTGGACTACACCGGGATGGACTGGCCCGAAAGGGTAAAGCTGCTGCAAACCAACTGGATCGGCCGCTCTGAAGGCGCTGCTGTCGTCTTTCACACCGAGGGTGGGGAACCCATCCAGGTCTTCACCACTCGCCCCGACACCCTGTGGGGAGCAACCTTCATGGTGTTGTCCCCCGAGCACCCGCTGGTGGCCAGGGTAACCTCAGATGCCCAGCGCAGCGAGGTCGAAGAATACCAGGCCCAGGCTGCCCGCCAGTCTGAAATCGAGCGCGAAGCCGCCGACAAAGAAAAAACCGGCGTGTTCACCGGCGGGTATGCCATCAACCCGGTCAACCAGGCCCGCATTCCCATTTGGATTGCCGACTATGTGCTGATGACCTACGGTACCGGAGCCATCATGGCGGTTCCAGCGCACGATGAGCGCGACTTCGCCTTTGCCCGCAAGTATGGCCTGCAAATCATTCCGGTCATCCAGCCTGAAGGCGAGCGCCTGGATGGGGCTACCATGGAAGCTGCCTACATTGGCCCGGGCGTGATGGTGAACAGCGGGATTTTTAACGGAACAGCAGTCAATGACGAAAAAGGCCGCAAAAACCCTGGCATCAGTGCCGTGATTGATTGGCTGGCGCAGCAGGAAATGGGTCATGAGGATGTCAATTACAAGCTGCGCGACTGGCTGATTTCGCGCCAGCGCTATTGGGGTGCACCGATCCCCATGGTCTACTGCCAGGACTGCGGCTGGAACCCGGTTCCTGAAAACCAGCTGCCTGTGCTGCTGCCGGATGATGTGGCCTGGCTGCCCACGGGTGAAAGCCCGTTGAAAATCCACCCCACCTGGGCGAACACATCCTGCCCGGTGTGCGGACAGGAAGCCCGCCGCGAAACCGACACCATGGACACCTTCATGTGCTCATCCTGGTATCACCTGCGCTACTTAAGCCCCCGCTACGACCAGGGGCCCTTCGACCCGAAAGAGTATGCCTATTGGATGCCTGTGGACACCTACACCGGCGGCATTGAACACGCCACCATGCACCTGATTTACACCCGCTTTTTCCACAAAGCCGGGCGCGATATGGGCATCATGCAGGGCGATGAACCGATGACCCAGCTGCGCAACCAGGGCATTGTGTTGGGTGAAGATTCCGAGAAAATGTCCAAGAGCCGCGGCAACGTGGTCGCACCCGATGTGCTGGTTTCGCGCTATGGGGCGGATGCGGTGCGGGCCTACCTGGTCTTTTTTGCCCGTTGGGAACTGGGCGCCCCTTGGAGCAGCAGCGGTATCGAAGGCACTTTCCGCTGGCTGCGCCGCACCTGGACATTGTTCAGCGAAACCGCCACGGCCACGAATGCCAACCAGCCCGATACCAGCGTCCTGCGCCGCAAGGTCCACCAGGCCTTGAACAGTGTTACTCGCGATTTTGAGCGCTTCGAGTTCAACACCATTGTTTCGACCCTGATGGCGTTGATGAATGACCTGTACCAGTTTCGCGACCAGGGTCTGGCTGGCACCCCCGCCTGGCGCGAGGCTTTGAGCATCTATGTCCGGATGATGGCGCCCATCACGCCGCACATTGCTGAGGAATTGTGGACCAAAAAGCTGGGCAAGCCCTATTCCGTCCACACCCAGGATTGGCCCAAGGTAGACGCCGAAGCCGCCCAGGATGATGAAATCACCCTGATTGTCCAGGTGAACGGCAAAATGCGCGACCGCATCACCGTCCCCCCGACCATCAGCGAAGAAGATGCCAAAAAGGTCGCCCTGGCGTCCGAAGTCGTCCAGCGCTTCATGGAAGGCAAACCGCCCAAGAAAGTGGTGGTTGTGCCCGGGCGGTTGGTCAACATCGTCATCTGACCTGGGGATTGCCAGAGGCTGGTGCAGCATGGTCAACCGCGCAGGTCTGGATGAGGCCATCGCCCGCCTGGGGCTTGGCGGTAAACCCGTGGCTTTTCACGCCTCGCTGCGTTCGTTTGGCCTGCTGGATGGTGGGGCAGGCACCTTTCTCCAGGCCTTTTCAGACCAGGGCTGCACCCTGCTTGCCCCTGTTTTTACCTATGCGTGTGAAGGGCTTCCCCAGGTTTCCTACCCCCAAAACGGGTTGGATCCTGGGGACCTGCCCGACCCCTCCGAAACCGAAGCATACGACCCGGCCGGAAACCAGGTCTCAGTGAGCATGGGCGCAATCCAGGCCCGGATGCTGACCTGGCCCGGCCGCCAGCGCGGTTTTCACCCGCTCAATTCCCTGGTTGCGGTAGGCCCATTGGCCAGCCGCCTGGTTCTTGGTCAGCAGCCTCTGGATGTCTACGCCCCGTACCGCGAACTGTACGCCCTGCCTGGGGCGGCCTTGCTGCTGGTGGGGGTGGACCTGACCAGCGCCACCCCGATTCACTACGCCGAAAACCTGGCCGGGCGCCGCCTGTTTCGCCGCTGGGGGCTGCTCGAAAACGGCCTGGTGGAGTGTGAAACTGGGAGCTGCTCGGATGGCTTCAACCAGCTCTTTCGCAAGGTGGAGCCCGTAGAACAGCGCCTGTACGTGGGCAAAAGCCTGTGGCGGGTGTTCCCGTTTGCGCCCTTCATAGACCGCGTCACCGCCGCCATCCGCGCCAACCCCGAAATCACCCGCTGCGGTCCCGCCTGCCCGCGCTGCCGCGACGCCATTTTGGGCGGACCGGGGATCCCGGATTGAGACCGGGGATAAACGCGCCCCTCTGTAGGGGTGCACGGTGTGCACCCTTTTCCGGCCCCAAAGGCATATCATCCGGGCGGATGCCATCCGCCCTTACCGGAGGGTGAATCTAAAACAACCATTCCCGGCCTCAGGTGCAGAAGGTGGCGAAATATGCCCCCGGTTGGGCGTAATCGAATCCTGGCAGGTGAATGGAACGGCGGTGGTATTTTTGGGAGTCAGGCGGCATGGGGCTGGGGTTTGACCTGAATTTTACTCCCACTTCGGGTAACTTTGAATTATCATAAATCCGATACGATAGAAACAAACCCTTTTCAACGGAGGAACCCCCATGCGCTATGAAGATTTGAACTGGATGGATGTGGAAGGCTACCTGGAGAAAGATGACCGGGTGATGGTGGTGCTGGGGGCGTGCGAGCAGCACGCCTACCTGAGCCTGCTGACGGATGTGCGCATTCCCCAGGCGCTGGCGGATGCGGCAGCGCAGCAAACCGGGGTGATGGTGGCGCCGGCGGTGCCGTTTGGGGCATCGCCCTATTTTTTGGATTACCCTGGCACGCTGTCCATTCGCCTGGAGACTTTGTTTGCGCTTGTCGAAGACCTGGTTGGTTCGCTGTACCGCCAGGGGTTTCGGAAAATCTTGTTTTTAAACGGCCATGGCGGCAACACACCGGTGAAAACCCGGCTGCAGGAGCTGGTGAACGAATATCCGGATTTGCGCCTGCGTTGGTATGCCTGGTGGCTGGCGGATTCCGTCCAGCAGGTGGCTGCTGCGCATAGCCTGGAACCCTCCCATGCCAACTGGTTGGAGGCCTTTCCTTTCACCCGCCTGGTGGAAATGCCCTCCGAACCGAAACCCTTTCCCCGGTCGGATGATTTGCTGGACGCAGCCCAATTCCGGGCGCTGTTTGGCGATGGTTCGTTTGGCGGGCCTTACCTGGCCCCGGATGCGGTGATGGATGCCCTGTTTTCGGCTGCTTTGCAAGATGTTCTGCGCCTGCTGGCGTTTGAATCCGGGGGGTAGCGGCGTCCCTCTCTGGACGGATGTGTTGTAGGGGCGCAGGGGTAAACGCCCATTCACCCGGATTTGTCATGTTCCCCTGCGCCCAGGTATTGGGCATTACCCCGGCGTCTGAGGCCGTCTCGCGCCTGGGCGCAGGGGTTGAGGGTATATTCGGATGGTTTTGAATCCTCCCCTGCGCCCCTACGGGATCGCCTGGAACCCATTTCATTTTTGGGGCTATTTGATCCGTTTAAACCGCTTGGGAGGCGCGGGTGTAATTGGTCTTCTGCCGAACGGGAGGGGTTGGTATGGATATAATCCACAATTTTGGCCCATTCGGTTTCGCTGCGAATGATGTGTTCGTAATAATTACGCTGCCAGATGCCCGTCATTTGCAATTCATCGCGGGCGCGCCTCGTAACCGCTGATTTAAACCCGGCAATAAACGCCCCCAATGATTTCGCCACCCTCTGTAGGGGTGCACGCCGTGCACCCCTACAGAGGGTGGACGCCGTCGGGGTGGGCGCTATCGGTGCGGAGACCATCGGGGCGGACGCCGTCCGCCCCTACCGGGGGGTGAATCCAAACGATGCCATGGATATGATTGGGCATGATGATAAATTCATCGGCGTGTAATTGGATTTCCTGTCGCATTGTTTTTGAACGCATCCATTCTTCGGAAACAATTTGACCCAATGGAGATAAATTAACCGACCCCTCCACCACATCCCCAAACAAACATTCCCGCTGCCGGGTGCAAATCGTCACGAAATACGCCCCTGGTTGGGCGTAATCGTATCCTGGCAGCCGGATGGAACGGCGGTGGCGGTTTTGTGGGTTGGGTGGCATGGGGCAGACGCCGTAGGGGCAGACGCCGTCTGCCCCTACAAGAGGGTCAATCTAAATAAACATTCCCGCCGCTGGGCGGGCTTTAACCGCCCAGCATCCACCTGCCCACGAGGAAGGTCACCAGGGTGACCGAGGTGCTCAAGACGGTGCCCCAGGCCATGTCTACCACCACGACAATCAGCGGCCAGTTTTTGAGTGTGGCCAGGTTGGTCAGGTCGTAAGTTGCGTAGGTAATCAGGCCGAAGAAGGCGCCCAACATCAAAGCCTTGGCCAGCGAACCGGCTTGTAGGCCGGGCACCACGGCAAACACCAGCAGCCCGACGAGGAACAGCAGGTAGAAGATGATCGCCGCCGTCCAGTTGGGGGACGGGCTGAGCAAATCGCCCAGGTATTTACGGTAAAAGGTGCGGGCAACCACGCCCAGCCAGACCAGGTCAATGACGAGAAAGGCTGTGAAAGCAGCCAGGTAGAGCTTCAGGTAAAAAGATACGTTCATGGGGTTCCTCCGCTTGGGGTTTTCTTGAGCATGGATTCAATGTTCTTTGCCCATATTATAAGCCAGTCTGGGCTGCAGAAGTCATCCTGCCCGGCGTCAATTCGCAACAGGGGCAGCTTGGTTTGGGCGAGCCATTCATCCAGAAATGCCTGCAGGGTCTGCATGTCGGGCAGGCGGGCAATTTCAAGGGGACGGGCGCGGCGCTGGTAGCGGGCGGCAATCACGTCTAATGGGGCGTGCAGCGCCACGATGAGGTCCGGTGGGGGTTGGGCCTGCCGTGCCAGGTGGTAGAGCCGGGCGCACAGGGCGTATTCCAGGTCAGAAAGGTAGCCTTTTTGGTGGAACAGCCGGGTGAACAGGTGAAAATCCTGCTCCAGCCCGCCGTCCACCAGGGCAACCCCGGGTTGGGCGCGCAGGGTGCTTTCCTGTTCTGCCCGTAACAGCAGGTAATCGGCCTGGTTGGCCAGGGCGTAGCGCTGCAGGTCTTGGGCAAAGAGGGCCTGGAAGGGCCGCTCCTGGTGCTGCTCCAGCGCCAGTGTCCAGCCGGTCAGGGCGCTCAGCCTGTGCGCCAGCGTGGTTTTGCCGGCTCCCGTGTTGCCCACAATCGCCACCAGCTTGCCCATGGTTCAATCTTCTCCGTTAAACCGGGTGATTTCCAGCGGTCCAATGACTTCAACTGGCTGGGCGGCCAAAGGGTTGAGCACGTTCTGCCAGCCTGTGGCTGCGATGACCCCTTCCAGCGTCTGGCCGGCGCGGGTGTTAACCACCAGGTAGGCAGTTTCAAAGGACCGGGGCGACTGGCTGAAAACCTCTTTGTGTGAACGGCCAAGTTCTTCCATGTAATACCACAGGGCCGGGGCATCTTCATAATCCACGATGACCACATCGCCAGGTTGGAGGAGTGGGTCCAGGAAGCGGGCGGCCAGTTCATTTGCGCCCTGGTTTCCGGAGAGCACCCGTTGAAAATCTACCTGGCTTTGCCGCAGACCCCAGGCCAGCAAGAGGGTGATAAAAACAGCCATTCCCCACCATGCCGCCCGCTGCCAGGAGGGCACCCGGCCGGCCAGCAGCGCCGCCCCGCCGCAGGCATACAGCACAAAAACCGGCAGTGCAAACAGCCAGACCCGCGCCTCAGGCGCAACCCGCTGGATAGACAGCGCCAGCGCCATCCAGGCTGCAAATGCCACGGGCAGCGGTACAGTCATGCTGACCTTGCCCGGCAGAACCAGCCCGGTAACAAAAGCCAACCCGGCCAGCGCGCCTGCCGCAGCGGGTATGAAGCGATTCCACTCCTGCCAGGCAGCGTAAAGCCGCGCCAGTGCATTGGGGAAAACCTCTCCCCAGGGCAGCGGCTGGACAAAACTGTTGGCAGTGATGCTGCTCGCCCCGGAGTAGACCAGGATGGGCAGGTACAAGATTCCCGTCAGCGCCAGCGCCAACAAACCGGACGCCACCAGCTGGGCAAACCAGGGAGTTGGGTTTATCGGATTTGTACGGCGCAGCAGTGCTGCGCCCAGGCCTGCCAAACCCAGCCAGGTGAAGACCACCCCGGCGGGGTAGAGCATGATGGGGATGGTGTAAAACCCCAGGGCGGTCACCAGGGCGAGCAGCAGCCAGGCGAAGCGGTTGGGCCGCTGCACAAGGTAAGCCGCCAACCCAATGGCGAGCAGTGTCCACAAGACCAGCAGGCTGTAGCCCCGGGCGTGGGTGCTGTAGTCGCGCAAAATGGGCAGCACCGCTAAAATCCCGGCAGCCAGTACCCCGGCCGGGCGGTTGAACAGGGCTTTGCCCGCCAGGTAGCCCGCTGGAACCAGCAGCACCCCTGCCAGCATCGCCGGCAGGCGCACCAGCCAGGGGCTGCTTCCGAAAAGGTGGTACACCAGGTGAACCAGGATGGTGTGGAAAACATGGTTGTTGGGCAGGTGGTAATCGCTCAGCACATAAAAAAGGGGGCGAGCAGCAAAAGCCACCACGGTGTAGGCTTCATCGTGACCCATGGGTTGGGTGAGCAGGGCTGCTTTGTTGAGCAGCGAGAGCAGCGTGAAGACCAGCACCATTCCCCAGGCGGGCCATTCTTGGCGGGTGGGTTTGAGTGCACGAGTGAAGGACCGCAGGTCTGCGGCCAGGGCTTGGCGATCCTTATCCAACCAGGCAGCCAGGCGAGCCAGCAGAGCCAGGGCAGCCCGCCGTAAAAGCCAGAGCGCGCCTGCTGCCAGCAGGATTGAGGCCCCCAACCAGCGCAGCCAGGCGAACCCGGCATAAAGGACCGGGGTGAACGATTCCAGCACCCCATCGCTGGCCAGGCGGTTGGCTAAGATTTGGGCCTGTTCAAACGGCAGGGAGAAGAAAACCAGCAGGGCCGCGCCGCCAAGGGCCAGGGTGAGGCTTACTGCAGCCAGCAAAAATGCCTGGAAGCTCCAGGCCGGTCGGTTTTTTGATGAAAGTTGGGTGGGGGCAGGCGGCATGGCGGAGCCCAGCAGGGGTCAGCGAGCCCGGTTCTGGCGGTTGAAGGTGGTCACAGCTTCTTGCAAAGCGGCTTTGACTTCGGGGTGGCTGATTTCATCCACCGAACTCCACGACTGACCTGCACCCAGGATGTGCATCGAGCCATCCGGGTTTTCCAGGAGTTCAACGCCCAATTTTGCCAGGGGCGTTCCGACGATTTGTTCCTGCAAAATGTCGTTGATCATCTGGATGACGGTTTTGATTTCCGGGGCGTTTTGCTTTTTTTCCTGGAGCTGCTTGCGCAGTTTAAAGGGATTGAGCATCAGGGCGTCTTTCAAACCAGGTTGGGCGGGCAGGGAATCGGCGAAGGGGGTTGTACTGGAAGGTTTTGGTGCAGAAGTTGGGCCTGCCTTAGAGGGCGCCGCGGGTGTAGGCGCAGGCGGCGCCGGGTGGTTGGTGGGGGCTGGCGGCGCGGCTGGTTGGCGCCCGGGTTCTTTCAGCCAGCGAGCCAGGTCGAGCATGGCCTGGTTGATGGCGTTTTTTTGTTCGGGGGTCAGGCGGTGGGCCTCAGACACGCGTTCGCCTTTGATTTCCGGAATGACTCGCTGGGTATCTGAATCCTGCCAGATGCGCAGGGTCTCGCGAAAACCTGGTGGGCCAGGCAGGGCGGCAGGGCTTTTGGAAGGTTCGGGGCTGGTTTTCTCTTCTTTTGCGTTTGCGGGGGTTTTATCTTCGCCGCTGAACAGGCTGGCAGCCAAAATGCCCAGCAAAACACCCAACACGAGCATGACGATGGCCATTAACCAGATGGTTGTGGGGTCCATAAACACACCTCGCCAAAGTTCAGGCCGGCCCGGCGCCCTGGCACTGCGGGCAAATATGGGTGCTGCGCTGGCCTACCACCAGCCTGCGAATGGGGGTTCCGCAGCGGTAGCAGGGTTCGTCCGTCCGGCCGTAGACCTGAAAGTAATTTTGAAAATCGCCGCCGCGGTAGACCCAATCAATGCTGGCCCCGTTGCGGCGGATGCCTTCGTTGAGCACAAACCGGATGGCTTCCCAAAGCCGTTCTGCCTGGGGGGCACTCACCCGGTTGGCGCTGGTGAGCGGGTGAAGGTGGGCGCGGTGCAGGGCCTCATCGGTGTAGATGTTGCCCAGCCCGGCGATGAAAGATTGGTCGAGCAGCAGGGGTTTGAGCTGGCGGTCTTTGCTTTGCAGCATGGCCCAAAGCCGGGCCGGGGTGAAGTCATCTTCCAACGGTTCGGGACCCAGCCCCGCCAGGATGCGCTGTGGGTCGTCCACCAGCCAGGCACGCCCAAATTTTCGCGTGTCGTTAAAGGCCAGGCGCTGGTCGGTGTCCAGGTAGAGCATCAGGCGGTGGTGGGCTGCGATGGGGTCGGTGGGGGCTTCCAGCAGCAAATCGCCGCTCATGCGCAGGTGGATGATCAACGTATCTTCAGAGAGGGTGAAACACAGGTACTTGGCCCGTCGCCAGAGCGTTTCAATGCGCTGACCGGTAACCCGGCTGGTGAATTCTGGTTTATCCGGTTCGGCCAGGGTGCGTGCCCAAAGCACTTCTGCCCGGGTGATGGTTTTGCCCAGGATGGAAGGAGCGGCGCTTTCGGCAATTTGCCGTTCTTTCGCCGCACCGCCGCGCAGGCTGCGCACAATGGTTTCGACCTCTGGCAGTTCTGGCATCTGGCCTATTTCTCCTTACGGGCCTCCCATTCGCTGCGCAGCACACTCATCATGTGGGCATCGTAATACTGGCCGTTCTGGTAAATTTCTTCACGCAGGGTGCCTTCAAGCACATAGCCGGCCTTCTCATACGCCCGGCGGGCGCCGCGGTTGTGGTCGTACACTTTGAGGTAGACCTTGTTGAGGTTAAACGTCTCAAAGCCGTGTTTGAGCATCAGCAGGGTGATTTCGGTGCCATACCCCTGGTTCCAAACACTTTTATCGCCAATCAGAATCCCAAACTCTGCCCGGCGGGCGCGCCAATCGAAATCAAACAGGCTGGTGGAGCCGATATGCTGCCAGCCTTGGGGGGTTTTGATGTCAACCGCAAAAGGGCGTTCGTGCAGTGGGGCATCCTGGGAACGCTCGAACCAGCGTTCTTCTTCGACCTGGGAAATGGGCAGGTGCACGGTGATGCCTTTTCGCACTTCCGGGTCGTTGAGCCATTCGACGTAGCGGGGAATATCTGCGCGCTCAATCCGGCGCAGGCGGATTCGTTCGCCGTAGATCATGCCTTTTTTCCTCCATTCTGGGCGAGATGCACCAGTCCAAGCGCGGCCTGGCCAGGGGAGGCTTGCCGGTCCAGCAGGCTTTGCAGGGCGGTTTCGTATTCTCCGTTCTGCAGGGCGGCCAGCCAGCGCGCCATCAAAATTTCTTGCACACTCAAGTCGAGTTCATTTTGCAGGCGGGCGCGCTCGCGCTGGGCCAGTTCGCCGCTGGTGCGCAGGTGGGAGCGGTGGGCAGCAATGGCGCTTTGCAGGTCCTCTATGCCGCTGCCTTCGGTAGCCACCGTGCGCACAATGGGGGGAATCCACATGGGAGAATCTGCACCAGCGCCGGATGGGGCGTCTACCACTTCTAATTTGCCGTGGTGCCGGAACACGCGTGGGCCGGGGTGGGCCAGTTTGAGCATGTTGGCCAGCGCCCGTTGGGTGTTTTCAACGCCGGGACGGTCGGCTTTGTTAATGACCAGGATGTCGGCTATTTCCAGAATGCCGGCTTTGATGGCCTGGATGTCGTCCCCCAGGCCGGGGGCTTCGACCACCAGGGTGGTATGGGCCAGCCGGGCAATATCCACTTCGGCCTGCCCGGCGCCCACGGTTTCAATCAGGATGATGTCGAACCCAGCGGCGTCAAAGGCCTGGACAACCCCGGCCGTGGTGCGGGCCAGGCCGCCCAGTGAGCCGCGGGTGGCCATGGAGCGAATGAACACCCCCGGGTCGCCGCTCAGGTCGCGCATGCGGATGCGGTCGCCCAGCACCGCCCCGCCGCTGAACGGGCTGGACGGGTCTACGGCCACAATGGCCACTTTGAGCGGGGCGCTGCCATCTTGCGGGCGGCGGTAGGCATAAGCCAGCCGGTTGACCAGGGATGATTTGCCCGTGCCGGGCGAGCCGGTGATGCCCACCAGGGCTGCCCGTCCGGTGTGCCGGAAAAGCAGGTTCAGCGCTTCCTGGCCTTCGGGGGTGTCGTTTTCAATTTTGGTCAGCAGCCGGGCCAGCGCCAGGCGGTTGCCTTCCAAAACAGCCTTTGCAAGTTCCATTGTGGGTTTCTCAGGCGGGGGGTTCGGCAGCCAGGGCTTCCTGGATATTGCGGATAATTTCATCGGTCAGTGCGCCGGGGCCGTATACTCCGGTGACGCCCATTTCCTGTAATTTGGGGATGTCGTCATTGGGGATGATGCCGCCCACGAACACTTTCACGTGTTCCTGCCCATTCGCTCGCAGCAGTTCCATGATGCGCGGCATCAGCGTCATATGCGCACCGGACAAGATGGACAGCCCGACTACGTCCACATCTTCTTGCAGGGCGGCTTCGGCAATCATCTCTGGGGTCTGGCGCAGGCCGGTGTAAATCACTTCCATGCCTGCATCGCGCAGTGCCCGGGCGACCACTTTGGCACCGCGGTCGTGGCCATCCAGGCCGGGTTTTGCGACTAGTACACGGGGTTTTCTTTCGCTCATGCTGCCTCCTGAGGGGTGAGAATGTGGGTTGATTCTACCTTGATTCAGGCAGATTATACCCCAGGCTGCCTGACCCAGGGATTCAGATGAAGTATAATCATTCCAAAGGGGAACAAAAAGGCAGCAGGCAACCGGTGGAGACACCTTCGGAAAAAAATGGCCTGGTTAAGCCGGTTGCATAAGTAAATCGCTGGTTTTTGCTGGAAGGTTGGGCGAAAAACTTTGGGTGATTTACAGAGAAAGGATTTTGATGTCGCCATTTTTGCAGTTGGTGTTTGTTTTGGTTATCCTCATCACCGTGGCCAAGGTCAGCGGTTATATTAGCGTTCGCCTGGGGCAGCCGGCTGTGTTGGGGGAACTGTTGGCCGGGGTGATTTTAGGGCCTTCCCTGCTCGATATTTTGCATTGGTCCCAATTTACCGACACGCACCTGGGGGAAACGATTTCGCAATGGGCGGAGCTGGGCGTGCTTTTGCTCATGTTCCTGGCAGGCCTGGATTTGCATATTTCCGACCTGGTGCGTTCCGGGCGGGTTTCGGTTTTGGCCGGGACCCTGGGTGTCTTTTTTCCGGTGGTGATGGGCTGTGGCCTGGGGTTGTTGTTCGGCTTTGATTTTTTGCCCGCATTATTTTTGGGCTTGATTCTTGCGGCAACCAGTGTGAGCATCTCAGCTCAAACTTTGATGGAAATGCGGGTGCTGCGCAGCCGGGTGGGCACCAGCCTGTTGGGGGCGGCTGTGTTTGACGATGTTTTGGTTGTGTTAGGCCTGTCTGTGGTGATCGCCATTGCGGCTCCTGCTGGCGAGGCGGGCAGTGTGCTCTGGATGATCACCCGGATGGTGCTGTTCCTGGGGGGTGGTTTGTTGTTGGGCATGCTGCTTTTGCCCCGGATTGTCCGGTCGGTAGACCGGCTGCCCATCAGCCAGGGCCTGGTGGCCTTCAGTTTTGTCCTTATGCTGTTATATGCCTGGTCGGCAGAGGTGTTGGGCGGAATGGCGGATATTACAGGCGCATTTATTGCTGGCCTGGCCCTTGGCCGCAGCCCGCTTAAAGACCGCATCCAGACTGGGTTTTCTACCCTGGCGTATGGCGTGTTTGTACCCATCTTCTTTGTCAATGTCGGATTGCACGCCAATATATACGATATGGGAGGGGAGAACCTGACTCTGGCCTTTGGGCTGATTGTGGTTGCAATTGTCAGCAAGATTTTTGGTGCGGGTTTAGGGGCGCGCCTGGCGGGGATGTCGAATCGCGAATCCCTGCAGCTGGGTGTTGGGATGATGTCACGCGGCGAAGTAGGGTTGATTGTGGCTTCATTGGGGGTTACTCAGGGGCTTTTAGCCCAGGATGCGTTTTCGGGCGTGGTAGGTGTGGTGTTGATTACCACGCTGCTCACCCCACCCATGCTGCGCATATTATTCAATGTACAGAAAAAAAAGGAACCCGTTTCGGCAGCCCGCAAGCCAACCCCTGTACAACCTCAACCTGTTCCGGGTCCACAGTCCACCCCGAAAGAAGAAGGGTAATGTGTTTTTTTTGAGATTCACAAGAAAGTACGTATTCGAAAATTCCAAGCAGAAATCTATTCTTGGAGGTAAAACATGGCCTATTTAGTGGTGCTCATTTTGCACGAACCCGAAAAATCGATTGATCTTTTAGATGCGTGGGAGGAAGTTGGTGTTGGCGGGGTCACCATTCTGGAGAGCACGGGCCTGGGTAGGGTTCGGCGTGCCGGGCTGCGCGACGACCTTCCATTGGTTCCTTCGTTGATGGATTTATTGCGAGCGGATGAAAACCCAAGCCGGATGTTTTTTTCGGTGGTGGAAACGGAAACCCTCGCAAACCAACTTGGTGCTGCTGCCCAAAGAGTGGTTGGCGATTTTGAGAAACCTCAAACGGGTCTTTTCTTCATTTTACCTGTCAGCAAGGTGTTGGGCATCCATAAAATTGTGGATTAGAAAATCAAGATGATCAGTGCGATGGGCAAAATGCAAATCAGCAGCAGCACCAGCCCTAAAATACAGCCCACCAGGCTGAATACAAAGCTAAAAATGGCCCCCAGGATGCCGAACACCAGGCTGAAGATCCCGACAATCAGGTTGACCAAAAACTCAAGTATTCCCATTTGAAACCTCCAGGTTGAAACCCGTGCGTAAGTGCCCAACCCAGGCGACAACCTGTGTTTTTTTGTGGTTGTATGAAAAAGTGGGTGAGCATGTTAATGATTTCACCCTAATATACGTTGATTTTTTGGGGAGGTTTCTACCTGTGATCAGTTGAGTGCCACACCACACCCCAACCCGGGGAAGTCGGTTGCCACCAGCCAACCTTCTTCTAACCGGAAACCGGGCAGGGTGGGGTCATTTAGCAGGTCAATGTGGCCGTCCAGGTCGCCATAGCGGATATTGGGGCTGCTCAGAGCCAGGCTAAGCCCTGCGGCGGTCAGCAGGGCGGGTTCCACCAGGCAGCTCACCATGGTGGCCAACCCGGCTGCCCGGGCGATGCTATCCACCTGGCGGGCACAGCCCAGGCCCCCACAGGCCCCAACTTTGACACTGAATGCATGGGCAGCATGCTGGGTGGCGGCAGCCAGGGCTGATGTTGGGCTGCTCACACTTTGGTCAGCCAGCACAAGCACCGGGCTGGCTGCGGTCACTTCTCGCAGCATTTTCAGGTCATCTGCCGGGGTAGGCTGCTCAAGCATTTCTAACTCGATTTGCAAGGCGATGGCGACTTCCAGCGCTTCACGAACCGTATAGCCGCCGTCTGCGTCCAACCGCAGCACAATTCCAGGCAGTGCCCGGCCGATGGCCCGGACACGATGCACATCTTCTTCTGCGGATATTCCCCCTTTTATCTTTAACATACGAAAGCCAGCGCGCACCCGCTCTTGGGCGATTTCCACGCTGTCCGCCACCGGACCTATGGGAATGGTGGCGGAGGTTTGAATTTTGTTGCGGTAGCCGCCCAGCAGCCGATAGAGCGGCATGCCTGCCGCCAGGCCGAGCAGGTCGTAGAAGGCCAGGTCGAAAGCGCAAAGGGCAGCCCGGGCACCTGGGATGTGGGCGTTCATTTCTGCCAGCGAATACTCAATGTGGGTTGGATGCAGCGAGGGGACCATATCAGCGCAGGCAAGCGCGTCTGCGAGCACCTTTTCGGGTTTTTCACCGGTCATTTCCGGGTGGGCCACGGTACAGCCCCAGGCACTGCGCCCGTCGCGCAAATCCAGCCGGACAAAAATGGCAGTGACCTGTTCAATTTCCGGCAGGTGCGCCATGCGCATGGGCTGGCGCATTTTCAGCGTTACAGGGGTTATTTCGGCTCGGTTAACTTGCATAAACACACCTCCAATCGCACTGCCCAAGGATGGGTGAGGGTTTATTCCTTCTCTCTCTTTAATTGTAGAGTCATTGCCCCTGAAAATCAAGTTGATCAGAAATAATTTTTGTCTTCCATCTGACGCGGGTCCATTTCAAAGAATCTATCCCATTCGCCAGGAAACTCACTTTTTCTTGCAGCCGGATGGCAGCAAAGGGCTATTTTCCTTGCCTGGTTATGGGTATAATTCTTCTTGGAGAAGCAAGCGATGACCCTTGACCTGACAGAAACCCCAATTGCTAAGGAAATGTACATGCTGGTCGGTTGGCGGCAGTGGGCCGACGCTGGCTTGCTTTCGTCCGGGCTGCCGCAGTACCTGGTGCAGCGAACCGATGCCCGGCGCATTGGTGGGCTGCGCCCGGATGGGTTCTACATTTTTCAGATTCCCGGGACCCACGACTTGGTTCGGCCTACCATCAAACTATCGGAAGGTTTGCCGCAAACGCTGCATACCCAGCGCAATGAATTTTATTTCACAGGCGACCGTCATCGCGGCATGGTGATCTTTATTGGGGATGAGCCTCATATGGACGCTGAGCGCTACTGTGCGCTTCTCATCCAGGCTGCCCGAATGTTGAATGTGAAGCGAATCATTGCTTTTGGGGGGATTTATGGCGAGATGCCGTACGATAAAGAGCGGCTGGTTACCGCCATTTACAGCCTGCCCCGGATGAAAAACGAAATGCAAAACCTGGCAGTGAACCTTTCCAACTACCAGGGTGGGGCCAGTATTGGTTCTTATCTGTGCAAACGGGCCGGCGAGCATGGTATTGAGTTTACGGGTTTTTACAGCTTTGTGCCTGCATATGACTTTTCCGGCATGCCTCAAGTGGGCAGCGCCATCCGGGTGGAGACCGACTATACGGCCTGGTTGGGAATTATGCGGCGGGTGAATTACATGCTTCAGTTAGAGTTCGACCTGACTGACCTGGAAGAAAAAAGCAAACGGTTGATGCAAACCCTGGATGCCCGGGTTTCCGAGATGGACAGCCAGGCACCTCAGGCAGGTGTCCGCGAATTTTTACGTCAGCTTTCTGCCGGGTTTACCGAAACCCCTTTTAACCCCCTGGGTGAAGTTTGGGAAGAAGAACTTCGCCGCCTGTTCCGTAAGTATGACGGTGAAGGCAGCTAATCCCCGGCGAAACCTCTTTCATCAAGGCCATCTAAACATATTCACCGTGATACCGGGCGGCTTCTTGCCCCTGGGTTTTTGGGGTTAAATGGCGCCAGCGGAACCGGGCAAGCCAGGGGTTGGGCTTGTGTTCTACTGCATCGGCAGCCAGGCTGCCCAGGATGGGCGCGAACTTGAACCCATGCCCGCTGCCGCCGCTGGATACGGCCAGACCGGCAATTTTGGGGTGGCGGTCAATCCAGAAGTGTTCGTCCAGGGTATCGCAGTACAGGCACCGCCGGGTATAAACCAGCGCTGCATCCACCAGGGACGGGAGGGTTCCGGCCAGGAAAGCCCGCAATTTTTTTTCATCGTGATCGGTTACCAGCCGGGCGTCATTTTCCGGGTGCAGGCGTTGTCCAACACCGTGATTGGCAAGCTTGACCACACCTTGCACGGGGTGCAGGGGAAAACCATACCACCCTGTCCGGTGGATATCTGCCGTGAACACGCAAAAATCTGGCACACGAAACAAGGCCGGGTTGGCAGGCTTGAGATGGAAAACGGGGTGGCCTGTGGTGCGGAAGTACGGCTTGAGTTCCGGCAAAAGCCAGGGTGTCCAGGCACCCGCAGCAATCAAAACTTGGCCTCCGGCGAAGCGCCCTCCTTCGCGCGTGCGCACACCGGTTACCCGGTTTTCTTTTTGTTCGATCTCACCGACACTTTGCCCCAGAAACACTTTTACGCCCATTCGCTGGGCCAGTTCTATCAGGCGGCTGACCACCTGACCGCTTTCCGCGTAACCATCGGATGGGTTATAAAAGCCATCCACATACTGTTGGGGGTTCCAGGCTGGAAAACGCCGGGTAATTTCACTGCGGTTCAGCCGTTCGGGTTTTTCGCCGTGCGTCAGCAGCCGCTGGTAGCTTTCGTATTCAAACCCACCTGGTTTCATGGGTTCTTGGGTGAGCATGCAAATTCCAACCTGGTGGAAGAGGGGGCCGAGGGCTTGATTCCAATCCAGCCAGCCTTTAATGGCAGCCTGGCCCATTTCCATGTACTGATCATCGGTTCCGTAGGAAATCCGAACCACTTTGCTGATGTCCGTTGATGCGGCCAATGGATGGGGAATGGGACCGGGTTCTAATACAACCACGCTCATGCCGCGGCGGCGCAGCTCCAATGCGGCAGTGATGCCGTATATTCCGGCCCCAACCACAAGGATATCGGAAATCTGGCTCAAGGTTTCCTCCTGGTATAAAAAGGTTCAGGCGGCGTTAAATTTTTCCGGGTCAATCCAAACCAGCCCGCCCTTGTTGGCCAGGTTGGCCGCATATTCAATCGCGGGACGGGCCATGCCCAGCTTTTCCAGCCCGGTTTGCCAGTCTCCGGGCGGCACACGCCTGTCGGGGATCGCGGCTTCGGTTCGAAAATTTTGCATGTAGATTTTGTGGTTAGGGTACAGGGTGAGAATCAACCGGATGGCGTTTTGAACATCGGGAGAAGACAGGGTGGTGATCCGGTTAACCAATTTTTCGAGCCTGGCCTGGGCCTGCTGCGTTTCTTCTTCAGATAGGGAGGTGGTGTTCAGCTTGTGACGTAAAAAATCGTGTTCAACGGTCCAACCTGCCAGGTAGGCCTGGACTTCCATGTAGTTGGTCGAGTCGAACAGCCAGCGCCGCCCTCGGGAAAACCGGGGGTAGCCGGTGGGCCAGAAGTGGGAGTCTGCCTGCCTGCGCTGCAGCACGTGGACCAGTTCGTGTGCAGTCAGAGAGAGTGAATAGGGATCTTTGGCGTTATCCGGGTTTTTCAGCGCAGCATCCAGGATAACAAGGTCGCGCACAGGCACAGCCCCAGCGCCGTTGGTGTGCACAAACAATGTCCAAAAAGAGAGGGGTTCCACCAACCGGGTAATTTCTTGCGCCATCGGGGAAACTGGCCTGCCGTTGGGCGTGACGGCCTGCAGGGCTTGCAGCATTGGGGTTAGCGGGCCATCTGCAGGCAGGCCGGGTCGCTGGCGGCGTAGGTGGATGCCGCCTTTCAGATATGCAGTGAGGGTTTTTTGTGCATTTTGTGTTTGCATCGCGATCCTGCGGTTGATTTTATGGATTGGTTTGTTTATCGGTTTGCCTACAACCTGCTTATTTGGGGTTGAAAGTTTTGAAGTGCAGGTTTTAACAACATTTGCAAGCATCTTATGATTAAGCCGTTAACCTGATTTTTAAATTTCAGTGTAAAATGGTGCCAGGCTAACCAGAAGTTGGGTATGGGGTGAGTTTACCTCATTTTGCCTTGTTCAGGAGAAATTCATTAACAAGAATGCCAGGATTGACTGGGTGTGATGCGTCAACCCCCCGACTATTTACTGAAGATTGTTGAAACTGCTCCGAAAATGCGCCGCCGGGTAGCACGCGTTTTTGAAGTTCTGGCCTGGATTGGGCTGGGGCTGATTTCGCTGGCGATTTGGATTTCTCCTCTTGATGCTTCTAATCCGTTGTTCTACCCATTGGTTGGTTTTGTTTTGGCTTTTGGGGTTTTTAATGCCGGATTTTTTCAATGGTATGTCCCGCGAGTTCAAAGCCTTTACCGGCCTTTTTTGCTTTATTGGTTCCTGGGTGTTTTACTGGTTGCATTTTTGGAACTGGCCTTTTCGGATTTCAGCCTTTCCTTGCAGACCATATATGCGGTGTTGATTGGGGTCACCGGAGTGTTGTTGGATGGGCGCGCCACTGTGGTTTTGGTGGCTACAACCATCCTGGCTCACGGCAGTATTCATCTTGGTATGGAACCTGACAGCACGGCGTTAACCCAGGAAGTTCTGCACAGCCTGGGGTTCATTATGGTGGGCCTGGTAGGCCACGCCATCAGCCTGCTGCCTCTTGGCCAGAAGCATGTTTTGGAACGAAAAAACCGAAACCTTCAGCTGTTATTGGAGGTGAGCAATATCACGGTTTCAGACGAAACTCTTGAACAAACCTTGCAAGAACTGGCGCAAAAAATTTCGGCCTGGGTGCCGGTAACTGGCTGCGCGATTGGACTGGTGGATAAAACGGGGGAGGCGGTTGTGATTTCGAGCATCCATGCCCTACGTCCGAATGGCTGGCGCGAGAAAATTGGCGAAATTTTGCCTTTCCATACTTTTGGCCTGATGATGGACCGGCTAAAAAAAGGGGAGGTTTTGATCCGGAATGTTCAGCACCACCCGCTCCAATCGGTTGAGCCTGCCGGGCAAGATATGTTAACCTGGTTGTTAGGCCACGCCCAAACCCTGTGTGTGCTGCCTTTAATTGAACAGAACTTCCTGGGAGTTTTGTTGGTATGGGAAGCGCGCAGTCCTTCTCGCTCCCCTTTGAGTCAGGAAAAAGTGAACCTGCTTCAAACCCTGGCCAACCAGCTTTCGGTTTCGATTCATAACAAACAACTCCAACAGCAAACCCTGCGGCAGGCGAGCAGCCTTGCACTTCTGAATGAGGTTTCTCAGGCGATTGGTTCTACACTCGACCTGGAAAATTTGTTTGAGCTGATTTACCAGCAGTTGAGAAAAGTGATTCCAAGTGATACGTATTATGTGGCTACTTATAATGTGGAAGATGACTCGCTGGATATGCACATTATGATTGATGACAGTCAGCGTTTTCCGCCCGCGAAAATTCCCCTGGGCAAGGGGTTTGCCAGCCATGTGGTGCGCCAGAAAAGCCCCTTTTTGGTACGGCATATCCTGGAAGAATGGGATTCCCTGCCGGTCCGCCCGGTCATCATGGGCACAGACCGGCTGTCACTCTCCTGGTTGGGTGTGCCTGTGATGCTTGGCGATACGCTGTTGGGATTGCTGGCGATTGCCAGCTACCAGCCCAGGCAGTTTAGCGAAGCCGACCAGGAACTGCTCTGCAGTGTGGCCCGCCAGGCAGCCCTGGCCCTGGACAATGCCCGGCGGCATGCGAACGTGGCCTGGCAGGCCGAACACGACTCTCTTACCGGGGCTTACAACCACGGGGCAACCCTTGAAAAACTGCGCCAATCTGTGCAAGCAGCCGCGAAAAACCAATCCCACCTCAGTGTGATGATGATTGATATTGATGATTTCAAACAATATAACGACACCTATGGCCATGTGGTTGGTGATATGGTTTTGGTATCTACCGTGCAGGTATTTCAGGAGTGCCTTCCTTCGGCGCAAGATTTTATTGGGCGTTGGGGCGGCGAAGAGTTTACGATTGTTTTGCACAATGCAAATGTCCATGAAGCGCTTGCCATTGCCAGGCGTATCCAGGGGGCGCTCAGCCAGCTTTCACTGCTGGACAGTGCAGGCCAGCCGGTGGAAAAGCCTACCCTTAGCCAGGGAATCGCCTGCTTTCCCACCCATACCCTTGAGCCCGATTTGTTGGTAGATATCGCAGATAAGGCGCTGTACAAAGCCAAGCAATCTGGCAAAGACCAGATTCGACTGGCATGAAGGTGCTGGTGCAAAGGGGGGTGGGGGTCAGCAGTGATGTCAAACCGCACATATCAAAACGGAGCACAGCCCAGGCCGTGCTCCGTTTTTTGATGAAGTTTTCTGAATGAAACGTTTACTTTGCCAGCCGGGCGCGGAATGCGCGGTTGAGAGCAGGCAGAATGGTGAATAAATCGCCAACGACACCGTAGCGGGCAAGTTTGAAGATGGGTGCTTCGGCGTCTTTGTTGATGGCCACGATGACTTTGCTGGAGCGCATACCCGCCTGGTGTTGGATTGCACCGGAAATGCCGGCAGCGATGTACAGGTCGGGCGAGACCATTTTGCCGGTTTGGCCTACCTGGTTGGCATAAGGGATATACCCGGCATCAACTGCGGCGCGGCTGGCGCCCACAGCGCCGCCCAGGGTTTCGGCCAGTTCGCCAATTAAGGCAAAGCCCTGTTGGGCGCGCCAGATTTCGGCCTGTTTATCGTCCATGCCTCCGGGAGGGGTGAGGGCGGGGTTGTTGGAAACACCGCGTCCACCTGAGACAATGACGTTTGCATCGGTCAGGCTGACGCCGCCTGCGCCTTCGCTGTAGCCTTTGACTTTGGTTGGAATCTCACCCTCGGCCAGGGCAGCGCTCAGGCGGGTCAGGGTTCCGCTGCGCGCCGGGTCGGCATCCAGCTTTTTATAAGCGCGGGCCCGCAGGGTCAGAATTTGGGGATCGTTAGCGCAGACCACTTTGGAGAGCAGTTTGCCTGCGTAGACCGGCTTGACGGCCATCACCCGGTCGCCATGAATTTCCAGGCCAGTGACATCGGTCAGAACGCCTGTTTTCAGGTCAATGGCGGCCATGCCGGCCAGTTCGCGTCCGCGGGTAGTGGTGGGGAAGATGAGCACTTTCGCCCCAGCAGCTGCCTGGGCAACCAGCGCTGCGTAGGGTTCTGCCCGGTAATCGGCCAGGGTGGGTTCGTCGGCCAGGATGACCTCATCGGCTCCCAGGCTGAAGGCCTCGTTTGCCAATGCATCTACGCCGCTGCCCAGCACCAGGGCGCTGACACTGCCGCCCAACGGCCCGGCCAGGGCGCGGCCAGCAGCCAGCGCTTCCCAGGAAACCGGTAAAACCTGTCCTTTGAAATGATCGATGTAAACAATGATTTTTGCGCTCATCATATCACCTTCTCAGCCATAATTTTTTCCACCAATTTTTCGGCAATCTGGTCGGGGGAATCACCCGTGATGATTTCGCAGGTCACATCGCGCACTGGCGGGTTGGAAAGTTCGGGCCAGGTCACGATAAAGCCAGGGGCGGCGATGCCCAGGTCGGCCAGCGTCCAAACCGGAATTTGCGCCCGCGAGGCCTTGCGGATGCCCATGAAAGATGGGTAGCGCGGCTCGCCAAAGTCTTTGACCACGCTCATCACGGCGGGCAGTTTGCTTTCCACAACCTGGCGGCCTTCTTCAATGGCTCGCTCGACTTCGATGGTCTTCGCGCCGGGGTTGGCGTTTTTGATGGCAGCCACCAGCGAGATGACCGGCCAGCCCAACCGTCGGGCAGTTTGCGCTGCGGTCACACCGCTGTCGCTGTCTACTGCCTGTCGGCCAAACAGAACCAGGTCAATGTCGCCCAGTTTGCACACAGCCGAAGCCAGCACAAGCGAAGTGGCCTGGGAATCGGCACCGGCCAGGGCGGGGTCATTGATCAGGTAAGCCTCGTTGCTGCCCATCGCCAGGGTATGCTTCAATGTTTCCAGGGCGCTTTCGCCCCCCATGCTGATGACTTTTACCGAGCCGCCGTGGGCTTCAACCAGCTGCAGGGCCGCTTCAACCGCGTATTCGTCCCACGGGTTGGGAATCAGTTGGGCATCTCCCCAAGAAACCCGCCCATTTTCTACGACTATTTTGGCCGCCGTATCGGGCACTTGTTTGACACATACTACGATATTCAAGGTCCGCCTCCTGAATTAAGGTGGGGGTAAACCCGTTCGCGAAAACGGATTTACCCGGGTTGATAGGGTTAAGGTTATCCTTCGGACATCCAGAAATCTTCATCGTAGGCGGGCAGCTCGCAGCGCAAAGGTTTGTCCTTGCGATACCCCAGGGCGTAGCTGGCCTGCATTAACTGGTGAATTTCACTGGTGCCCTCATAAATGGTAGCGCCGCGCGAGTTGCGCATGTAGCGTTCTACGTCATATTCATCGCTGAAGCCATAGGCGCCGTGGATTTGAACGGCCTGGTTGGCGGCTTCAAAGGCAGCATCCGTGCCGTACCATTTGGTGAGGGAGGTTTCTTTGGTATTGCGGATGCCCATGTTTTTCATCCAGCCATTGCGCATGTAGAGCAGCCGGGTGACATCGTAATCGCGCACCATGTAGGCAATTTTTTGCTGAACAAGCTGGAACTCGCCAATTTCTTTGCCAAAGGCTTTGCGGTCGTGGGCGTAGCGCACACTGGCTTCCAGGCTGGCGCGAATGAGGCCGGCCGCACCGGCGCCCACGGTATAGCGCCCGTTGTCCAGGCACGACATGGCGATTTTGAAGCCTTCGCCCTCTTCGCCCAGCCGGTTGAACACGGGAACGCGCACATCCTGCATGGCGATCCAGCCAGTCGAGCCGGCGCGCACACCCAGCTTGCCTTCAATATCGCCCGTGGTGACGCCGGGGCGGTCTAGCTCGACAATGAATGCCGAGAGGCCTTCGTGAGGGGCAACTTTGGGGTCAGTGCGAGCCACCACCAGGCAGTGGTGCGACTTGGTGGCCAGGGAAATCCACATCTTTTCGCCGTTCAGAACATATTCGTCCCCTTCGCGACGGGCCGTGCTGGCCATGGCGGCCACATCGGACCCTGCACCCGGTTCGGTCAGGCCGAACGAGGCAATTTTTTCGCCCCGCGCCTGGGGGGTGAGGAACTTTTTCTTTTGTTCTTCCGTGCCCCACTGCAGCAGCGCCATGCTGTTCAACCCCATGTGCACCGACATGACCACCCGCAGGGTGCTGTCTCCCGCTTCCAGTTCTTCGCAGACAATGCCCAGGGCGATGTAGTCAAACCCCTGGCCGCCGTAGCGCACCGGGATGTTGATTCCCAGGATGCCCAGCTCGGCCATACGCGGCAGAATGAAGGGGGCCATTTCATGTTTGCGGTCGTATTCTTTGATGATGGGGTTGACTTCTTTTTGAATAAAGTCCCGCACCATTTGCTGCACCATGCGGTGTTCTTGAGATAAAGCGAAGTCCATATTGTGCTCCTGTAATGATTTTACTAAAATTGCGGCGGGTTTCCTGGAAAACAGGGCAGCCCAAACGCTGGTTGGCGAACTGCTTTGGTTTGTGCGCAGTTTGCACACTTTTTCACTACCATTATATTCGATTGCCATCACACTGGCAGGTGAATTTTTCAAGGAATTTAACGCCCTCTTTTTGCCGGATGGGTGAACGAGCACGGGCATTGTATAATACCTGTATGCAAAAAGAACCTCTTTGGGAACGGGCTGCCTGGGTTGTGATTCCCCTGCTGTTGGCACTGCTGCTTGGGGTTGGGCCGCGCCCGTTGGCCCTGGAAACCGCCCTACACCGGGTTCCCCTGGTGCTCGAATCTGGCGATGAGGCAGCCCTGGCCAGCAGCCTGGTTGAAATTGGCGTCCAACAGCCCTGGCGCGACACGCTTTGGGAACGGGCCGGGATTGCGGCTGTCCGGGCAGGTCAGTTTGAGGAGGCATTGAAATCCCTGGAAAACGCCCGGCGGGCTGGCAGGTTATCTGCCGCCGGGTGGGAAGCGGTGGGCCAGGCGTATTTTGCCCTGGGCCAGTCCACAGCCGCCGCCCAGGCATGGCAGCAGGGATTGGCAAATGCTCCATCCCGGGCACAAGCCATTCGCCTGCATACCCAGCTGCTCTCCCTGCACCTGGGCCTGGCGGTGCCGGGTGACCTTGAAGCAGCCACCGGTCACCTGCGCTCCCTGGCAGATTTGGAGCCTGGGAATCCGCAGCATTTCTACCGGCTGGCTTTACTGCTGGCAGCCAGCGAACCACAGCAGGCGGCTGGCCCGCTTGCGCAAGCAGCTGCCCTCGATGCCCAATACGAGCCGGCTGCCGTGCTGCTGCAAGGCTACCTGTCTATTGGGCAGTCTTCAGCCGTGCCCGGCTTTGTTTTCCAGCAAAGCGGGCGTGCCCTGGGGCTGTTGGGGGAGTGGCGGCTGGCCAAACACGCCTTTGGACAGGCGGTTCGCTTGAACCCCGCCAGCGCCGAATCGTGGGCCCTGCTTGCTGAGGCTTTCGACCAGGTGGGGGAGGATGGTGCGCCCGCCCTCGAAACCGCCCTGGCGCTCGACCCGGAATCGGTTCAGGTGAATTTGCTGGCCGGGCTGCACCATAAGCGCCGTGGGGCGTTTGAGCAGTCGCTGGCATTCTTGAGTGCGGCCGCAGCGGTGGAACCTTCCAACCCAACCATCCTGGCCGAACTGGCCAGTGTGGCCCAGCTTTGGGGGGATGCCCAGGCAGCCCTGGCATTTTACCAGCGCGCGGCGGCCCTCACCCCGGATCGGCCGGTTTTCTGGCTGCTGCTGGCCCGGTTTTCGATTGAAAACAACATCCAGATTGAAGCCGTTGGCCTGGAAGCCGCCCGCGCCGCGCTGGCGCTGTCTTCGAATTCTCCGGATGCGCTCGATTTAATCGGCTACGCCTACTACCAATTGGGGGATTATGACCAGGCTGGAACCTACCTGACCCTGGCCCTGCAAGCCGCCCCGGACTTTGCACCAGCCCACCTGCACAGCGGTCTGCTGGCCCTGGAGCTCGGCGACTCTGCCGCCGCCCGGGCTGCCTTGCAAAACGCCGCCCAGCTCGCGCCGGACACTCCCACGGCGGAACAGGCTTTGCAAATTCTCCAACAGTACCTGCCGTAGATTTGAATTGACGCCCAGGACTGAAGAAGCCCCGATCTGAACTTCTGGGCTGCGTTTGATCTGGTGTGGGCTTCAGGTTTTTTTGTTCCCCCATTTTGCCAAAAGCGGCAAAATGGGGGAACTGGCGCAGTTGGGGGGTGGGTTATCTTCCCCACAGCCAACCCCATACCCAATCCCAAAACGATGGCGAGGCGGGCGTTCTGATGGCAGCGCCATCGTCTGGGGAGACGACCAGCGGCAGGAAGATCTGGTAGGGCCTGGGGTTTTCAGGCGTGGAGGTGGATGTCGGAGTTGCGGTATTTGTAGGTGCTGCTGTGGGTGTGTGGGTTGGTGAGGCCGTTGGGGTTTGGGTTGCGGTGGGTGTGGGCGTTTGGGTTGAAGTAGGCGCAGCGGTGGATGTTGCCGTTGGCGTGGGGGTGGGGGTTGACGAGATTACCTCAATCACCAGGCGGTATGGATCCCCAAGATGAAATTGGTTGAACAGGCTGTAGATCCGGATTCGATAAGTGCCAGAGGCGATTACCGTGTTGAAGACAATCGATTCTGCTTGCGTTCCGCCTTTATTGCTTGTTTTGAGAAGTTGTCCATCGGGTGCAAACAGCATCATGTCATAATCCAGGGGCAAGCTGGAAAGATTGGCCTGGATGACATCACCTTGCTGAACCTCAAACCCGTAGTAATCATTGTCCGATTCAGCGCAGATGAAAGCTGTAATGACCTCACCGGAAGTGATCGTCACCGCGGTTCCAAACGTATCATTGGGTTCATACAGGTCTGGACAGCCAGGGTTGGTAGTAGGTGTTGGTGTGTCCGAGGGGGCGGCAGTTGCTGTGGGGGCAGGCGTGGATGGATAGGTAGCTGTCGCTGTAGGCGTACCTGTATGGGTTGGGGTGGGTGTATGGGTTGGAGTCAGGGTTGGCGTCTCGGTAGCGGTAGGGATTGTTGTGGGTGTGGCTGTGGGTGTATCTGTGGGTGTATCTGTACCGGTTGGGGTGGGGGTATGTGTGGCCGTGGCGGTTGGCGTAGGTGTATGGGTTCCGGTTGCAGTTGGGGTTGAAGTAGGCGCGGTGGTGGGCGTCTCTGTGGAGGTTGCTGTCGCCGTTGGGGTGGGGGTCTGTGTAGGTGTTGAGGTGGTTGTGGCAGTCGGCGTGGCGCTTGGTTCAGGCGTGGCGCTTGATTCAGGCGTGGCCGTGGGCGTGGCGCTCGGTTCGGGTGTGGGAGTGGCCGTGGCTGTGGGCGTTGGCGTGGCGCTCGGTTCCGGGGTGGGGGTGGCTGTGGCGGTAGGCGTAGGCGTGGGGGTGGCCGTGGCGGGAATCTCAGACACCGTCATTTGCCCCAGTGCATTCACGTCAAACGACAGGCCGGGGTCAGTTCCATTGCCATCCAGGTCGCAGTAGATGTAGGCAGCGCCACCATCCGCAGAGAAACGGTAGGCATACGCATAGACTCCAGCCGCCGGAGCGGTGAAGCTGGCAGTAAACTCATCAGCGTCTCCGGCCTGGAGGGCGTAGCTGGCGTCGCCGAAGGTCCAGCCCGGTTGGGTCGCGGGGTCGCTGCCCACGGGGCCGTAGCCCACCTGGGCCAGGATGCCCGCTGGCGCGCCAGGCGCTTCGGTGATGCCCAATTTTTCCAGGCGGCCAGACACCAGCGGCGTGACCTCCCCGGCCTGGACGGTGAAGCTGGCCGGAGAGACCAGCGCACACCAGTTCACCCCATCGTTGTCGCCATAGGTTTGGGTGCAGGTGGCCACCAGGGCAACATCTTCCGCATCGATATCGCCATCCCGGTCAGCGTCGTAAGAGAAGGCGTACCCGTCCTCGCCGTATACCGCCCCCACCCGGCTGGAGGTATCTTCCACATCCTGCGCGTCCGACACACCGTCGCGGTTGGCGTCGCAGTAATCACCCAGGCCGGTGACAGTGAGCGTCACGGGGACAGTAAGGACCGGGTAAGCGGGTGCGGTGATGGTGATGACGCCCGTCTGGATGCCCTCCACCAGCAAAGCCGGGTTGAAAACAACCGTCACTCCGGCGGGGGTCGGGCCGGTGGGCTGCAAAAACTCCAGCCAGGGCTGCGAACCGCTGACCGTGTAGGTTGTGGGCTGGCTGCTCAGGACGCCCAACAGCGCCTGGGGCAGGTAGCCGAGGTCGGAAAGGTCCACGGTTTCAGAAATGACCACCGGAAGGGCTTGCAGGCTGGGGGTGAGAACAGGGGTATCCTGCACTTCGGGGTTCGTCAGGCCCAGGATTTCTTCGGCGTCGTTCCGCCCATCGCCATCGGTATCGGCCAGGGTGGGGTCGGTAAAGCGGGCCAGTTCGGTGAGCAGGTTCAGGCCATCGCCGTCGGTGTCGGTCAGCACATCCAGCGCGGTGATGGGGTTGAGGCCGCGGGTTTCTTCTTCGGCGTCGGGCAGGCCGTCGCCGTCGTAGTCGGCGGTCACGGTGAGCGTGATGGCGGCGCTGGCAAACTGCGCCCCGCTGTTATAGGCGCTGACGGTGATGGTATGCACCCCGACCGAGAGGGTGGGCGTCACCAACGCCCCCACCCCCAGCGCGCCATCCAGGCTGCTCGCCCAGGTCAGGGTGGCGGTGATGGGGCCATCCTGGCCGTCGATGCCCGCGCCCTGCAAAAAGGCCGTGTCGCCTTCGAGCAGTTCCGCGCCGCTGGCCGGGTGGGTAATCCATACCAGCGGGGGCTGGTAGTACACTGCAAAAACATCTGAAACAGCCTCGGCTGTGCGGAAGCCATCGCTGGCGGTGATGCGGAAACGCGCCGCCGGAGAGCCACCCAGCAGTGCGGAAGCCACCGGAGTCGACCCCGTCCCCGGCAGCGTGGTGAACGTGGTCAGCGCCGCCCAGGTCAGGCCGTCATCCTGGGAATAATCCACTGCCAGGGTCAGCCAGTCGCCATCGGTATCCCCGGCTTCCCAATCCAGCGAAACCACCGGGGGCAGGTAAATGTCAATCGGATCATACCCGCCCAGACCGGTGATGGACACGGTGGGCGCTGCGGCTCCGGGGGTGAAGGTGTCCAGGATGACCCCGTTGTGCTCCAGGGTGAGGTAGGCGGTGGTGGGCGACAAAACCACAGTGACCCCAAAAGCGCCCACGGGAGAGTCCGTTCGCCCCACGCCGTCCCCAAACTCCAGCACGGTAAAGGCAGGGATGACCGCTTCAGAAGCCAGCGCATTGTTTTCGGCATCGTACTGCACGACCGCATACGCGGAGCGGTACGTCTGGCCAAGCGGAGCAGCGGGCCCCAGGGGCTGCACGTTGACAAACGCGCCAGCCGTCGAAACGCCTTCGGTGATGACGCCCGTCACCCGGATGCGCTCGCCTACCGGCAGGTCGGCGATGCGGCCCGCCCCGACGGTTCCCGCCCGTCCCCCAAAGATGGGCCGCAAAATCCCAGCCATCTCCTGGCGCGCCCAAAGGAAATCCGCAGGTTCAAAGAACACGTTTTCTGCTCCCCGGGCGCAGGCATAGGCCATAATGGCCTTGGCCCGCGTGGTATTTTGGTCGGCCGGGGTGCCGTCTTTATTTTTATCCAGGTAGGGCGGGTAAAATCCGGCAGAAAAGACATCCCACACCGGTTCGCTCACCCCCATCTGGCGGTAGAGGGTTTGCGATTGGGCATAAAAGACGCCAGGTTCCATAGGCTCCGTACATACACCCCCAAACAATTCATCCACCTCGGAATGGCCTTCATTGTCGGCGGCGCTGTTATTCGCAAGCGGAGAGACCAGGTCGAGCAGGTGCCCCAGCTCATGGGCAATGACTCTCGCACTCGCTTGCGCCCAGGAAACCGACAGAGGAATTTCCGGGCAATCTTCCAACCCGGCCCACAAAGCTGCTTTTTCAAGCAGGTTACCCCCACAGCGGTCTTCGGGGTCAGCCTTGTTATATTCGGCCACCACGCTAGGGCGTCCAGCTACCCCGGCAGCCTCTTCACTGGTATTCAACTCTTTTAGAAAGATACCTACCGCAATGCTATAGGGTGGGGCATTCGATGTCCGGTTGAAGTTGGTGCGAATTTGGTCCAGGCGATAGCGCGCGGCCAGGAATTGGTCGTCATTGCCGGCGTCAATCTGGCCTGGAACGGTAAACACCTCCGGCGACCAGGCATAGTCCACCCTGCCCAACGGCATCAACCGCTCAGTGACATGCTTAAGTTCCTTTTCGGTTTCTGCAATCAGCGCGCGCAGATCCTCAGCGGTGTAGCCCTCCTGTAAGATGGGCACAAACAGCACCCGCATCGGATAGTTCTGCTCAATGTGAGCGTCCGCAAAAGCGGAAGCCACCAAAAAGCCATTGTTGTAAATCTCCATCGTGATGCGGTTATGACCAGCATAGGCCATGAGATTCGGCACCGCAATCATTTGCTCCGGCAGCGCTGCGGGGGGAGCCCCTACACCGTAGCGAACAGCCAGTTTGCTCCAATCACGGGTTTGGGTAAAGCTATTGTTGCCGGCCAGGCGAGTGGCGGACCCCACCACGGATTCAAACACCAGCGTGTCCAGGGACAAAGGCTTCTTGTCCACCACCACGCTGGCGCTGACCACCGAGGGCCGCAGCGCCACCAGCGGCATGCCCGTATAGCCCTGGCTGAAACGAATGTTCTGCAGGCTGACATTGATTTTGGTGAACGACCGGGCAGCGGTCTGGCCGGGGCAGTGGTTGGCAATCACAATTGAGCCGGATGTGTCGGTTGGGCGAACGAACACAATCAATTCCGTGGGAGAATAACCATCAGGGCGGCGCGGCGCGCCGCTGCCAATCGAAACCAACGCATCCGGGTCGAAGTTCCGCCCTTGAATGCGCAGTTGGGTTCCGGTAATTCCTTCTGAACGGGCATTGGTGATGATTGGTGTGGCGCAAAATGGAACTGGGGAGGTGCTGTAACGCTTGCCGCGCCGCACCACCACCTCACCGGTGGTGGTTTTTTCCTGAATCACAACGATAATTTCATTAGGTGAAACACTGCCCACAAAGACCGGCGCACCGCCAATGGTGACGAGCAGGTCGGTCTTGTCTGAGCCAAACCCTGAACCGCTGATGGTCACTTGTGTGGGCCAACTGCCGGAGGTAGGGCTGATGCCGCTCACCACCGGGACTTCATCAGCCAGCGGCGGCAGGAACGCGCCGCGCACGCTCAGCCCGCCGCCGGGGTGGGCAAACCACACCCGGTCGGCTTTGTCGGCGGCCAGGCCGGTCACCACCGATTGGCGCAGCCCCGAATTGGCCCAGGAATAGATCTGCCAGCCGTCCGGGTCGAGCCGCCCTGGGCCGGCCCACAACTGGCTGTTCTGGTCAGCGGCGAGGGGCAGGCTGGCCGGGTCTGGCCCGTCATACGCCTGGGAGGTGAATGCACCCAGGTCCGGGTCAAAAACGGCCAGCCCGTTTTCCGTGCTGGCATATACCGTCCCCTGGGCAAAGGCCAGGTCGGCGATGGCGCTGCCGGGCAGGCCCTCGGCGGTGGTGAACACAGTCCAGCTTGCATCCGCCGCATTCCAGCGGCCCAGGCCGTTCTCGGTGCCCACCCAGATGTTGCCCGCCGGGTCGGCCAGCAAACTGCGGACGGTTTGCCCAACGGTGGGCAGCGCCAGCCGGGTGACGAGGCGCTGCCGGTCGTACAGGCCCAGCGCGCCGCCCAGCCCCAGCCAGATGCGCCCCTGGGGGTCCTCCGCCAGGGCCGTGACCGCTTCGCTGAGCGCCAGGCCGGTGGGTTGGGTCCAGCCATCCTGGTCGTACAGCCAGAGGCCGCCCGTGCCATCTCCGGCATCCAACGCCAGCCAGGTGCGGCCCTGCTGGTCGCCCAGCACGTCAGTCACTTCCGGCGCGCCCCATACTTCCCAGGTTTTACCATCGGGGCGCAGCACATAGAGCGCCGAGGCGCTGGTAGCGAACAGGCGGCCGCGCGCCGTCCAGATTTCTTCGATGACCACATTCGCCAAATCCTGGGCCTGGTCAACCTGCGCCCAACGGGGGGCGTAGGTATACACGGTGTCGCTGCGCCCGGCCCACACTCGCTCGCCCACCGCCCCCACGGCGTACATGGCGCTGTCCCAGTTGCTGCTGCCGCGTTTGACATTGCCGCCAATCGGAGCGGTGAGCCAGGTGTAATCCTGCGCCCGAATGGCGCTGGCCGAACCGCCGCCCGTGCGTCTCGCTTCAAAAGCGGTCAGGCTGCCGGAGTTGAGAAAGTCGTCATCCGAAACCGCCATCCACACCCGGCCGTCGGCATCCACCGCGAGGGCGTTTACCCGTGTGCCAGTGGGGATATTAAAGGAGTTGTAAGCAGGTGAGGCGGAAAAAGGCAGGTTGGACGACGGGTAGCGGCAGACCTGGCCAATGCCCCCCACCCATAAATCGTTGTTGATGCCGCGCACCATGTTCATAGGCATGGTCACATTGCTGTCGCACAGCGCGCCATACGCGCTGGTTAAGTTCCCATCCCCGGACTGGCTGATTTTCTTCAAGTAAATCGGGGCAAAAGCATCCATCCCCAGGGGCGAGGCGCTTGCGTCTGTGACGCTGGCATCCGCCTCACGGGCGCCGCATGAGCCGAAGCGCTCCAACACCCAGTAATCCCCGCCAGGAACGCCGTCCGGGTCGAGAATTGCGAGAACCTCGCTGCACTGGGTCAGGTAAGAAAAGTAGTTCCAGTTGGTGAGAAACCAGGCCGGCGCCCACAACGAATAACCGCCGCCAGAACTGCCGAAAATGGCGTTTAACCCCACCAACGGTGGGCGGCTGTCGTAGGGGTGAGTGAAATTGACCTGGCCGTAGGGCGCAGTGAATTCAGTGGAGGGCGTCTCGCTGCCCGACCAGATAACGCTGGCTTTTATGCCCGCCGAGATATACAGGTCGTCTTCCAGAGCATCGTAGAAAAGCTGCTTGACGGAGCCGCCCAATTCACCCAGGCTGTACCAGGTATATTCCGGGGTTTCTCCGGCGCCATCGATCAAGTACATGCCAAAGGTGCCGCCAATGGCGACTTTGTGATTGCCGCCGCTGATGGCGTTCACAGTGCCGCCGAAAGATTCAAAGTCCCAGCGCCCCAACTGCACCAGGGGCCCATCGCCCAGCGGCACCCGCCAGACGGATCGGTATCCTTCGGTCATGTAGGTTCCCCCACCAATGATGAGGGCATGGCGGTTTTTTACGCTGTAATGAGCGCTGGAATAGGGCACATTGGCATAAGTGCTGCCGTCCAGGGGCATTTCCAACTGTGTCTCCCAGATTCGGTTCTCGCTGGGGTCGTACGCTGCCACGCGCTTGCTGGCATACCCGTTCATCAGGTAGACCAGGTGGCTGATCGGGTCGTAAACAGTTACCATCAACACATCGCCGGTGGGCAGAGATATGCCCATGGGGTCAAGGTGGCCAGAGCCATCCGTTGCAAGGTCAAGCTGGTAGATATCGGCATTGAGCACAAGGTTATCCGCCCCACCCGCCACGAACACCTTGCCGCTGAGGGGCAGGTAAACCGCCATCACGCCGTAGCGCGCCGAAGGCAGGGTGGGCGTGGCCAGGAGCATTTCGCCCGAATGGGGGTTAAACAGGTAAATCGTGCTGAAATAGGCTGACCCGCTGCCGCTCCAACCACCGAGTAACGCCACCCGGTCAATGTCTTCCACATACACCGCAGTGAGAAAAGCATTATTGACCGGTAAGGTGGTGGGGTGGGTGCTTTCGTACCCTGTCTCAGGGTTCACCACAAAAATGGTATTGGTGGTTGCCGTGCCGGGTTTATCGGTGCTGCCGCCAAAAACATACACTTTGCCGGTGGTTGGGACATAAGCCGCCGCAGCAAAGACGCGCACCTCAGGCAGGGGGGTAAGTGTACTCGAAGTGCCATCCCCACCATTAATACGGGTCACCTTATCCGAAGGCTCGCCAGAACGGATGCCGCCTGCCAACACCACCTGGTCCACCTCTGGGATGGACGCGCTGGCGTGGGCGTAAGTGAGTTCAGGCAGTTCGTTGAAGTAGCGGTCAATCGGAGTGAACGCCGGAACCGCTGGCGAAGCCGGACCCGTGAAGGTTGGGGAACCCACAGGTGTGCCATGGAGGCCCCCCACCCGATCGAGGTAATCCCCGGTCAGACGCCAGGAAGCCACCAGGTTGGGGAGAGGTGCATCGAGCGAAGTGTGCATATTGCGGCGGATCGTGTTCTGGTCCAGCGCTGCGTTCCAAACACGCATCTCGGCCAGGCTGCCGCTGTAGGCTCCGAAAATTTGGTCGTAGCCCAGGCGCAGGTCGGCTGTGCCTTGGGGAACCAGCGCGCTGGAAATGGAGGCAGTGTTTTCAATTTGCCCATTGATATACAGGTTGATAAAGCGCTCGGTGTCGAGTTGAAAAACGGTGACGGCAATATGCGTCCAGGTGTTGAGGGGCAGCACGGTTGCTCCATCGATAAATGCGCCCCCGTAATACAGGCGCAGACTGCCGCTGCACAGGCCGAACCAGAAACCCTGGAAATAATCCTTGCCAAACACCGTCCGGCAGTTCGAGATTGTGTTTGGGTAAACCCAGGCTTCCAGGGTCAGGTCAGTCAGGGCAGGGAGTGAGGCATGGGGCACAGATACATAACTTCCCCCGGTCAGGTACATCGAAGCGCCGCCCACGCCGCGGGTCTCGGTGGATGGAGTGTCCCCTTCCGCGGCCTGGGCTGCGCCTGGTCCCTGGGCGGAAAAAGCAGCCCAGGTGAAAATCAGCATTACGAAAGCGATATACCGGATGGTGTTGATCATTCGTTTATTGTCAGAGGACATTGCAAACTCCAAGCATTAAACAAATGGCAGGAACACCACACAAGCCTGCGTAGAAGGTGCTCTGTTCAGGCATCATGCGGAATTCCGAGCCAAAATCTGTTAAGTTCCCCGCTCAATCTATGCAAAAATTCCGGCAGGCCTGGAGTTCAGGATAGGCAGGGGGAACCAGGATATAAAGTTAAGGGTTAAGGTCTTTGTGGGCCAGAACAGGGCGAAGTATAACACAGAAAATTCCCCTGGTACTTGCCAGATGGCGCCCAGTGCAGCGGGGCCGCTGGTCGGGCGGACGCCGTCCGCCCCTACCGCGTGTCATCCTGAACGGCGCAGCCGGAGGGATCTTGAGGTTTCTTAGTCGCTTCGCTCCTTCGAAACGACACATAAAGGGCTGCGCTCTTTCGCAACGACATGCAGGGAAAACGATCGTCGTTACCACAAAACGCTTTGCGGTTTGGTTGACATCAGCCCGCCGCGCGGTATAATTAGCCGCGCATAAAATACGGTCCCGTAGCTCAATGGAAGAGCAGCTGACTCTTAATCAGTTGGTTACAGGTTCGAGTCCTGTCGGGATCACCAGGAACAAAAGCGGCTTTGGCAACAAAGCCGCTTTTTCGGTAGCAGTCATCTTTAAATTGATGGTCATTTGACTGCCAGGGCGATTATGCCCGTCCCCACGTTTAGGGGTAGAGGGATGGGGAATGGGATGAAATAACCAATGATGACTGCTCCCGCAGAGGGGATACAATTCCAGTGTGAATTTTTGGTAAAATACCCATCTATTCTTCAAACACACAAGGCTCAAAATATTTTCGCTGCCCAACCTGCAACCAGGTAGGCTGCACCGCGATCAAAGTGAGGCGGTGTTCTCATCGTAAAGGAAGGTTTGTATGTACCACAATTTTGTCAGAATCCTGATCACCGTTTTCACGCTGGGGCTGCTGGCGCTGGCTGGCTGTACTTCCACTGCCCCGATTGTTTCCAGTGACCCCAATATCCTTTTCCAGGATGATTTTTCGAACCCCACCAGTGGTTGGGAAAACTACCAGGATGACGATGGGATGACCATGTATGCTGATGATGGCTACCGCATCCAGGTCCTTAAGGCCGGTCATGACTACTGGAGCAACCCTGGCGGGTCTTTTTCGGATGTCAGCATCCAGGTGAATGCCACCAAACTGGGTGGGCCGGATGAAAACGATTTTGGTATCATCTGCCGCTATTCGGATGCCAATAATTTTTATTTCCTGGTTGCAGGCAATGACGGTTATTTTGGGGTTGGAAAAGTGCTGAATGGTGAACAATCTTTCATCGGGATGGATGAATGGATGCCCGCGGCTTCCATTAACCAAGGGGATGGCGCTAAAAACCTCCTGCGCGCCGACTGCGTGGGCGACACCCTGACGTTTTTTGTCAACGGCACCCAGTTAATCCAGGTGCAGGACACCAGCTTTGCCAACGGCGATGTGGGTCTGATGGCAGGAACCTTTGAAACCCCTGGTGCGGATGTTTTGTTTGATGACTTTGTGGTTCGCAAACCCTGAAAGCGTGGGCTGAATGAAAGTATTTTTGGATACGGTAGGCTGCCGCCTGAACCAGAGCGAAATTGAGAAAATGGGCCAGCAGTTCCGCGCTGCGGGCCACGAACTGGTGGGCGATGCAGCCCAGGCCGACCTGGCTGTGATTAACACCTGCGCTGTGACCAACGAAGCCGCGGCAGATTCCCGGCAGAAAATCCGGGCGGCAGCTCGGGCTGGCGCTGGTGAGGTTGTGCCTACGGGGTGCTGGGTGACGATGGACCCGAAAGGGGCAGCTGCCCTGCCAGGTGTGCGCCAGGTTTTCCCTAACCCGGCCAAAGACAACCTTGCCATCGAACTTCTGCGCCAGGTTGGCACACCGTTCGCCCTGGTTGAAACGGGCCTTGGGAATCAGGAGGTGTTCGACCTTGAGCCGCTGGCGCGCGAACCCCTGCCCGGTGCCCGGCTGCGCACGCGTGCATTTATCAAAGTGCAGGATGGCTGCGACAACCGCTGTACTTTTTGTGTTACCACCCTGCTGCGCGGAGATGGTCAGAGCCGCACCACGGAAGAGGTGCTTCAAGATGTCTATGCCGCGGCAGCAGGAGGCGTTCAGGAAATTGTGCTGACGGGCGTTCACCTGGGCTCCTGGGGGCAGGACTTTTCCGAACCCGCTCACCTGAAACTGCTGATTCAAACCATTTTGCGCCGCACAGCCCATCTTCCCGGCTTGCGGGTGCGTCTATCTTCCCTGGAACCCTGGGATTTGGAGGAAGATTTTTTTGACCTCTGGCGCACAGAGCCGCGCCTCTGCCGGCATTTGCACCTGCCTTTGCAGGCTGGCTGCGATGCAACCTTGCGGCGCATGGCGCGTAAAACTACCCAGGCCTCTTTCACTCGCCTGGTGCAGGCTGCCCGTTCTGCCTGCCCTGATATTGCCATCACCACCGATTTGATCGCTGGTTTCCCTGGCGAAACTGAGGCAGAGTTTGCCGAAACCCTGGCATTTGTGCAGGCGATGCGCTTTGCGGGGGGGCATGTCTTCACCTACTCCGAGCGCCCGGGCACGGCGGCGGCGCGCATGCCCAACCAGGTTCCCCACCCACTCCGCAAACAGCGCAGCAGCTTGCTGCGGGCAGCCATTGCCGAAAGCGCCGCTGCTTACCAGGCCGGGTTTGTGGGCGCCACCCTGCCCGTGTTGTGGGAAAACACCACCAGCCTTGGTCCGCAGGGCTGGCAGATGAGCGGGTTGACCGATAACTACCTGCGCGTTGCTGCCACCGCAAGCCAGGATTTATGGAACACCATTACCCCCGTCCGCATCCTGGATGAAAACCCCCAGGGGCTGAACGGGATTGTTAACCACGGATCTATTGGAGGATCGTATGGCTGAAAATTGTGTTTTTTGTCGCATCCTTGCAGGCGAAATACCCAGCAAAAAGGTTTATGCCGATGAATTGGTGACCGCCTTTCACGACATTCACCCCGCAGCCCCGGTGCACATTTTGATCATCCCCAACAAACACATTGCTTCGAACAACGATGTGCAGCCTGAGGATGAACCCGCTTTGGGGCGAATGTTCACAGCTGCCCGCCGCCTGGCAGAGCAAGAAGGCATTGCCGCCAACGGCTATCGTTTGGTGGTCAACACGGGTGTCCACGGTGGACAGGAGGTTTTTCATATCCATATGCACCTCATGGGCGGGCAGCGGATGCGGCATGGGTTGGGCTAGGCAATGGGTCGGAAACCTCTTTGGCTAGATTCAAAACCATCCAGGCTGATTGCTTTTGAAAATCACCGGTAATGGCTGGTAATGGCCGGATATTTTTGGAAACCACTTTTGGCCAATTCCCTCAACCCGCCCAGACCCTGGCAGTTTTTGCCCAATGGGTAGGCCGGGGTAAAACAGGTATAATGAATATATCGGGCAGGTGAACAGGCCCGAAGGAGAAGAACCATGAGTGTAAAAGAGACGCTGAACAACGCGTTGAAAGAAGCCATGAAATCTGGGGATACGTTGAAACGCAACACCCTTCGCATGGCACTCTCAGCGATTAAATACGTAGAAGTTGAAAAAGGGGAATTGGACGATGCCACAGTTTTGGGCATTATTCAGAAAGAAATTAAATCCCGCGAAGATACCATCCTCGATGCTCAAAAATCGGGCAGGCCAGATCTGATTGAGAGCAGCCAGGCAGAAATTGAGGTTCTTAAAACCTTTCTGCCGCAGCAGTTAAGCCAGGCTGAACTGGAAGAACTGATCCGGGCAGCCATTCAAGAATCCGGCGCAACCAGCCAGCGAGAAATGGGCAATGTGATGAAAGTCCTGATGCCCAAAATCAAGGGACGGGCAGACGGCAAAATCGTCAACACCCTCGTGCAAAAACTGCTGGGCTAACCCTTTGCAGGAGGGCCAGTGGCCCGCACCCTGCACACCCGTCCGATCATTTATGTTCCGGGAACGGACGGGAAGGAAAACACCTTCGATGGTTGAACGTTTCCAATATTTGCGCAAATACCTGACCCTGCGCACCCTGGTCTATGTCCTTTTGGTTACAACCACCCTGGCCGGGGCATATTTGGCGTTAATTGTGCTGCAAGCCCCTGTGTTGAATGTTCTGGGGCTGAGCGTGGGGGATGTGGCTCCGCAGGATGTGGTCGCTCCTTATGCCATCACGTTCGAAAGCCAGGTGCTCACCAACCAGCAGCGCGAACAGGCCATCCAGACCATCAACCCGGTATACACTGCACCCGACCCGCGCATTGCCCGCCAGCAAGTGGATGATATGCAGGCTACCTTTACCTATATTTCGGTGGTGCGTGCCGATACCCTGGCCACCCCGGCCCAAAAGCTCAACGATCTTTCCCTGGTTCAGCATTACACGCTCTCCCCAGAAATTGCCCAATACCTGTTGGCGGTTCAGCAAAGCCAGTGGGAAACCATTCAAACCGAGGCACTGCTGGTTTTGCAGCAGGTTATGCGTTCGGTCATTCGCGAAACCCAATTGGAAGATGCCCGGCGCAGTGTTCCCACCCTGGTCAGCCTGTCCCTTCCCGATACCCAGGCCCAGGCTGTAGCCCAACTGGTGACGGTTTTTATTGCCCCCAATAGTTTTTATAGTGAGGAACTGACCGCAGCCCGGCGGCAGGCTGCCCAAGATGGTGTTATTCCGGTCCTGCGCAGTTTTGCCCGGGGCGAGACTGTGGTCCAGCGCGGCAAAGTGGTTACAGCGGTGGACATCGAAGCCCTCAATGAACTTGGCTTGCTGTCTACCAGTGATCAAAGGCGGCGCGTTCTCACGGCTGCCACGCTCCTGGCCTTTTGTGCGGTGTTTACCCTGACCTATATCCACCAAACACCTTTATTGCGCATCAGCCTGCGTCGTTTAAGTTTTCTCTCCCTGGCTTTCCTGGTTTTCCTGGTTGGCGCCCGAATGATTGTCTTGGGTCACGTGGTTTTACCATACCTTTTCCCCCTGGCGACCTTTGGAATGCTGATTTCAAGCCTGATGGGGATGCAAACCGGCATGATTCTCATGCTGCCGCTCAGCCTTCTGGTAACCTTTGAAATGGCCAACCCGCTCGAACTGGCCGCATTTTATTTATTAGGCGGCATGTTCGGCATCCTCATTTTGGGGCCTGCCCGGCGGATTCCGGTCTTTTTTGGCGCTGCCCTGGGGGTTGCCTCGATTGGGGCGGCAGTCATCCTGGCATACCGGGTTAACGACCCGTTTACCGACATGAACGGCATTGCCACCCTGCTGGGCGCTTCCCTGATCAACGGCTTTGCCTCGGCTGCCCTGACTCTTGTTCTCCAATTCCTGGGGGCGCAGTTCCTTCACCTGACGACGCCGCTCCAACTGATGGAGCTTTCTCGTCCCGACCAGCCCCTGCTGCGCCAGATGCTGACCACAGCCCCCGGAACGTACCAGCACAGTCTTCAGGTGGCCAACCTGGCCGAGCAGGCTGCTGAACTGATTGGCGCCGATGCGCTGCTCACCCGGGTGGGTGCCCTTTACCACGACGTGGGAAAAATGAACCGGCCCTTGTTCTTTATTGAAAACCAACTTCCTGGCAGCCCTAACCCCCATGATAAACTCGACCCTGAAACCAGCGCCGGGATTATCATTGGCCATGTGGTCGAGGGGTACGCCCTGGCTCGCAGCAAAAAACTTCCGGTTCAACTGTGCGATTTTATCCTCGAACACCACGGCACCATGGTCACCCGCTACCAATACATCAAAGCAGTCCAGGCAGCCACCGATGCTGGCAGTGACCCGGCTGAGGTGGATGAAACCAAATTCCGCTATCCTGGCCCCCGCCCACGCTCTCGAGAAACCGCCCTGGTCATGCTGGCCGATGGCAGCGAAGCCCGCGCCCGCGCCGAACGCCCCAAAGATGAAGAAGCCCTGCGGGCGATGGTCAAAAATGTGGTTGAAAACCGGCTGGCCATGGGCGAATTGGATGAAACCAACCTGACTACAGCCGACCTGAATACCATCATTCACTCGTTCACCACCACCCTGCGCGGTATCTATCACCCGCGGATCGAATACCCCAAGCTCGACCAGGTCTCAGCCATTCCCCCAGAAAAAGTAACTCCCTCCACTGGCGAGCCTTCGGCTGCCGAACCTGTGCCTGTTTTGTCCCAGCCGCCTGCCCCAGCCCCTCAAGGCGAAACCCCCTTGCCCTCGCAAACCAACAAGCCAGGAGTTTAAGATGGTTCAGGTTGATATTGACCCAGCGTTTGAAAGCCAGGCCAACCCCACCCTTTTGGTGCAGGCTGCCGAAGCCGCCCTGGCGCACCAAAAAGCCCCGGAGAATGTCCTCCTGACCATTGTCATCACGGATGACGCCCAGCTGCACCAGCTCAACCTGGAATTTTTAGGGGTGGACGCTCCAACCGATGTCCTCTCCTTTCCGGATGGTTCGCCAGACCCCGAAACTGGCGAAATTTACCTGGGGGATATCCTCATCTCGCTGCCCTACGCTGCCCGCCAGGCTGCCCAGGGTGGGCATGCGTTGGAGGCCGAACTCCAACTGTTAGCGGTGCACGGCACCCTGCACCTGATGGGCCACGACCATGCCGAAGAAGCCGAAAAAGCCGCCATGTGGCAGGCCCAGGCGGACATCCTGGCCCAAATTGGCTGCCCTCTGTCCCCACCCTGAGCGAGGAAAACCGCCGCAATGCGCTCGTTTTTTCGTTCCCGCCTGGCTGCCTTTCAATACGCATTTGAAGGCTGGTGGTATGTGCTGCGCAGCCAGCGCAACGCCTGGATTCACGCGGCCGCCAGCATTGCTGTTGTGGCCATGGCTGCCTGGCTGAACCTGAACCGGCTGGAATGGGTGCTGTTGGTGGTGGCTGTGGCCCTGGTCTGGACGGCCGAATTTATGAACACCGCGATTGAAGCCCTGGTAGACCTGGCCAGCCCCGACCACCACCCCCTGGCCAAGGTGAGCAAAGATGTTGGGGCGGCGGCTGTGCTGATTGCGGCGGGTGCATCGGTGCTCATTGGCCTGTTGGTGATGGGCCCACCTCTCTATATCAAATTGCTGGAGATATTTACAAAATGAAACCCCAAGAAGAATCCCTGCTGCTCAACTTGCTCACCGAAAGGAAAACGGCCAGTGTTGCAGTGCTGGTTAATGGCGAGCCATATGTCGGCCTGATGCCCTTTGCAGTGCTTGCCGACCACACGGGTGCGCTGGTGCACGTCTCCACCCTGGCAAAACACACCAAAGGCATGGGGGACGGCCAGCCTTTCAGCCTGCTTATCCAGGCACCCGAAACCCCCGGCCTCGACCCGCTGCAAACCCCGCGGGTCACTTTGCAAGGCCAGGTTGAAGCCATTCCTAAATCACAAGAAGGCCAGCCCAACCCAGAATACCTGCAAGCCCAGGCAATCTACCTGGCCAAATTTCCCCAAAGCGGCCAGCTGTTCCAAATGGGCGATTTCAGCCTGTACCTGCTGCGCTTTGAATCTGGGCGCTTTGTGGCGGGTTTTGCCGCTGCCTATAACCTCAACCCTTCCACGCTAAAAAATCTCAGGAGTTAACCGTATGACTGTATCTTTTCGTTTTGGCACTGTTGGCGCACCCATCTCCACCCCCAAAAAACCAGGCGGCAGCGTGGGGGCTGTCATTCACGCTGCCAGCCTTGGCCTGTTCGCCTTCGAATTGGGCTGGGTGCAGTCGGTACGCGTCAGCCCCGAAACCTGCGCCGCTATTCGGGCGACCGCGAAAGAAAATGATGTTGCCTTAAGCGTCCACGCGCCGTACTTTATCAACCTGAACGCGAATGACGAAGAATGGCCCAAGTCGCGCCAGCGGCTGATGGACGCTGCCCACTATGGCAATCTGGCTGGCGCAACGGACATCATCTTCCACCCTGGCTCCTATTTCGGCCAACCCGCTGAAGAAGTGCTCAAAGTGGCCCTGCCCCGCCTGGCTGGATGCGTGGAAGAACTGCAAGCCAACGGCAACCCGGTGATCTTGCGTCCGGAGACAATGGGTAAATCGGCCATGCTCGGTTCGCTGGAAGACACCCTGGCGATGAGCCAGGCCATGCCCCAGGTGCAGCCCTGCCTGGATTTCGCCCACCTGCACGCCCGCCCAGGCGATGGCAGCATGAACACCTACACCGAATGGGCCAAAACGCTGGAAGCCTATGGCAGCGCCCTGGGGACGGACGCCCTGCGCCGGTTGAGCATTCACCTCTCCGGCATCGAATACGGCCCAAAAGGCGAGAAGGAACACCTGCCCCTGCTGGAATCCGACCTGGATTTGACCGCCCTGCTGAAGGCGCTGAAAGATTTCGGCTGCGCTGGGCGCATTCTGATTGAAAGCCCCATCATGGAAGAGGATGCACAGCTGGTTAAACAGCGTTGGTTGGAATTGAGCGGAGAATCTGCGGGTTGATGGCTGGGTTGGATGAAACCAGCCGCCGCCAGGCGTTGGACGCAGTCCACGCCCGGATGCGCGCCTGCCGCCTGTGCCTGGATGCCGGGCACGACATTTTTCCCCGTGCAATCTTCTCCGGGCAGGTTGGGGCGCGCTGGATGCTCATTGGCCAGGCCCCGGGTATTACCGAAAAAGAAGCCGGGCGTCCGTTCAACGCTGGCAGCGGTTCGCGGTTGTTCCAGTGGCTGGCCAGGGCTGGCCTGGAAGAGACCTGGTTTCGCGCCACCCAGTATATGACCGCTGTCACCAAATGCTACCCTGGCCGGGCAAAAAGCGGCAGCGGCGACCGGGTCCCCTCCAAAGCGGAGCAGGCCCTCTGCCGACCCTACCTGGACGCGGAAATTGCCCTGGTTAACCCCGAAATCATCCTTCCGGTGGGCCGCCTGGCGATTGAGCTGTTTTTTTCAAAAGGGGTTCCTCTCGAACAAATCATTGGCACCGAAAAACAGGTGGATAGCCGCTGGGTCATTCCTCTGCCCCATCCTTCCGGCGCCAGCCGCTGGCACCAGTTCCCCGCCAACCGGGAATTAATTGAACAGGCTGTGGCTTTGATTGCAAGAAGGGTTGGGAATCTGTAACGGGCCCTCTGGCTTTTGGTTTTCCCCGAAACCCAAACGTATGCACCCACCTCCATCGGCGTGGGGGCAGACAATTGTTGTCAGGATCTTCGGTCCTCTATCTTCAACACAACATCATTTTATGGAGCTTTTTGTGCCAGCCCTGCGGGCTTGGGAAAAACCGCCGAAGATTCCCTATAATCGTGCCAGCCCTGCGGGCTTGAAATAAGCCTTCTATCTCCCTGTAGTCATGGCTTTAGCCGCGTCTTCACCCATTTTGGCTTTTTCAAGCCCATTTTTTAGGTGAATTCAAATGGCACTTGTGGTTTTACACTGCCTGGGTGTTTGCCAGTTGGGCCGAATTGGCCCTGGCGCGGCGGCGCATGAGGGAGAGGATGCGGGGTAGAATGCGGGTGTAGAGGGTATAGAGGTTGGGGCGCAGGGGGTAGTCCCAGGCGCCGAGGGTGCGGGTGAGGGTTCCGCCCAGGCCCTGCTTAAAGCGGTATACGCCCCACATCCGGTCGCTTTCGTCAAACACATCCGGTGCGCCCCACAGGTCGTAGGTGGTGCAGCCGTTGGCCTTGGCCAGGCGCATGGCTTCCCACTGCAGCAGGTAGTTGGGCATGCGTTCGCGGTGAAGGTCGCGCGACATGCCGTGCAGGTAGTAGGCCGTCCGGCCAAACATAAACAGCATTAACCCGGCAACTGGTTCGCCATCCACACTGGCAACCAGGGGTGTCAGCATGCCGGCATGGATGAATTGGGACCACAGGCTGCGATAATAGCCGCCTTCTCGGATGACAAAGCCATCCCGGTGGGCGGTTTCGGCGTACATCTGGTAGAGCATGTCCAGGGTGGGCAGCAGGCTGCCGGTTCGTCCGGCGGGATACACCACCACGCCTTTGCGCTCCGCCAGGCGCACGTTGTAGCGGGTTTTTTGTTTCATGGCCGCCAGCAGGGTTTCTTCGGCGGGTGAAAGGTCAATCAGGAATGTGTTGCGGAATTGGATCTGGTCTGGCGAAAAACGCCAGCCAGTTTGGGATAGATGCTGCTGGATGGCCAGCCCGGTTGGGTTGGCGGTTTCGCCGTCCGGGTCACCGGGGATGCCGGTACCCAGGCGGATGTCGGGGTCAATTTTGACCATCAGCGCCCCCGCGCGCCGGCCTGCCTGCTTTAAATCGGCCAGGGCCTGGTCGCGCAATGGGCTGTTTTGCCAATCCAGCAGCGGGCCCTTGGGGGCGTAGGCCACCGAAAGGCGCATGGGCAAAAATCCCAACCGGACGCTGCGCACCAACAGTTGGGCAGCGCCCACGGTTTCGCCCTCAAAAGTTCCGGTAAATTCGTCCGGGTAATGTTTTTCCAGGGTAAATTCGCCCGGAGCGTGGGCAGCCCAGCGGTAGAAAGCCGGGTGCCAGCCGTAGGCGGCTTTGAGACCACCCCACTCATACGACTGCAGCAGGTGTGCGCCGGGCAGCCCGCCCGCCAGCGCATTCCAGGCCTGGGGGAAACCTGCAGTGAGCGGGGTCATCATCCCAACCCCCTGCGGAAAAGCCGGTAGGCCAGCAAGTACAGGCGATAGAGCGAGGGTTGGTAAACCCGGTCGTAAGGCCCGGCCGAACGGGCAAGCTGGCCGCCAAAACCGCGTTTAAAACGATATACACCCCACAACCCATCGGAACGCTCCGCGAAATCCTCTTCGAGGTCGTCCATCTCGACATCAGGTACACCCCACAGGTCATATTCTGTGCAGCCCTGGGCGCGAGCCCAACGGATGGCCTCCCACTGCAGTAAATAATTGGGCATACGGTTGCGGTGGGCATTGTCGGATGCCCCGTAAAAATACCAGGCGCGCTGTCCGCGTGCGAACACCATAATCCCGGCAATGGGTTGATGGTTGTATTCGGCGATCAGCAGCAGGCAGTTTCCGGAAGGGTGAAACAGGTCGTAGGCCTGCTGGTAATAGTCCTGGCTGTGTACGCCGAACTGGTCGCGTTCCCCGGTTATGCTCATCAGGTTGCTGAACACGGCCACATCGCCTGATGACCCCACCACCACATCTTTTTTCAGCGCAAGCCGGATGTTGTAGCGGGTTTTTTGCTTCATGCGTTGGAGCAAAGTGGCCTCGTCTGCGCGAATGTCCAGCAAGATGGTTCGAGGGGGTTGGACCGTGTGTTGGCTTTTATGCACCGTGCCGGGAATTCCGGCCAAAAAAGCCGCTTCATCCAGGGAAGGTTCGCCGCCGCTGGCCCAGGCGTCGGGTTCGATTTTGAGAAAAACCGCTCGCCGCCGCTTGCAAACGGCGTCCACTGCTGGCCAGAGGGCAGGCCAATTTTGACCTGCTGGCCCTTTTGGGATATAGGCAATGGTTAACCCCAATGGCAAGCGGCGAAAGAGCAGCAAAGCGCCTGCCTCACCCACAATCACAGGTTCCACCTCCCAACCAAACCCCGCTTTTAACTGGGCCCACTGGGCGGTTTGCAGGATGTGTGCTTGGGGATGTTGGGCAATAAACCTTTCCCAGTCTGGGAAGTCTGTCATGCAGAATGTATCCTTTCTGAAATCTGGCTGCGGGTTCAGTTCCAGGGAGCGCGAGCGTCGGGCGGGGTGGTAGAAACCTGTGCCCCAGGAATCAATTGGTCGAGATATTGTAAAATGGTGGCGCTGTCGCCCTCGCGGGCCAGGTAAATGAGTTCACCCACGGCTTCCACCAGGGCCTGTCGGTTCAGTTTCTCTTCACCCGCAAGGCGCAGCACATCCGGGTGATTGGTGGGCTGGCAATCTGAGCTTTCATCCCAGAGTTCTTCGCTCAGCTTTTCTCCGGGCCGAATCCCCGTGAAGACGATGTCAATATCCACATAGGGTTCTAACCCAGAAAGACGCACCAGGTCTTCCGCCAGGTCTAAAATTCGGACGGGCATGCCCATGTTGAGCACAAAGACCTCGCCGCCCTTGCCCATGCTGGAGGCTTGCAAAACCAGGTACACGGCTTCGGGGATGGTCATGAAATAGCGCTGCATATCGGGATGGGTTACGGTAAGCGGGCCGCCGCTGGCAATTTGCTGCTTGAAGAAGGGGACAATGCTGCCCCGGCTGCCCAGGACATTGCCAAAACGCACCACCGAGAAGGCCAATCCGCTGCGCCGGGCGGCATCAATTACCAACATTTCAGCCACGCGTTTGGTGGCACCCATCACACTGGTGGGTTTGACGGCTTTGTCGCTTGAAATCATCACCAGGCGCTGCACGTTGAACGACACCCCCATATCCACAATGTTGCGGGTGCCGAGGACATTGTTGGTGACCGCCTCTTCAACATTCACTTCCATTAAGGGAACATGTTTGTGGGCTGCAGCGTGAAAAACCACTTCGGGGCGATGGCGTTCAAAAATGGAATACAACCGGTTGCTGTCGCGCACATCGGCAATTACCGGAAAAATGGGCAAGGTTGGGAAGTTGGCTTCCATCTCTTTCATCGTTTCGAAAATGCTGTTTTCCCCGTGGCCAAGCAAAATGAGCTTGGCAGGTCCCCAACGGGCAATCTGACGGCAGAGTTCACGGCCAATCGAGCCGCCTGCTCCAGTTACCAGCACGGCCCGTCCGGAAAGGGCCAACCCCACCAGGGCCGTGTCCACCTGGGTGGGTTCACGCCGCAGCAGGTCGGTAATATCGACCTCGCGCAGGCGAGAGACATTGACATTGCCGCCTAAAAGTTCATAAATGCCCGGCATGGTGCGGAAGGAGACACCAGCAGCCCGGCAGGCATCGGTCACTTTGCGGACGGTGGACCCCGGTGCGCTGGGGATGGCAATGATGACTTCGTTGATTTGCCGGTTGAGGATCACCGTGGGCAGGTCGGCCAGGGCACCGTCCACCGGGACGCCATGGACCTGGTGGCGAATTTTCGCCGGGTCATCATCCAGGAAACAAATGGGCTCCAGGCCGAGTTGGGGATTTTTTTGCAGTTCGCGCACCACCAGGTCGCCAGCGCTGCCCGCGCCCACAATCAGAACGCGGCGGCGTGCCCGTTGGCTGCGGCCCTGACGGGCTGCCGGGCGGCTTTCGTACACCAGCCGTACGGCAAAGCGCAGCCCGCCCACCATAAACAGGCTGAGCAGGAGGTCAATCAGGATGACGCTGCGCGGAAAACCGGAAAAATCACCCAGGGCAACCTGCAGCGTGGTCACTGCTGCAACCCCAATGCCCACCAGGATGGAAGCCAGGCTTACCCCAACAACCACCAGCTTCAATTCTGCCATACTGGCAAAAACCCACAGGCGGCGGTATAACCCAACCATGTGATAAACAATCGGTTTGATGGCCACAGCCAGGACAAACATCATGATTGCCTGGGGCAGGAAAAAATTAAACAATGGGCCAAATTCCAGGCGCAAGGCAAAACTGCCAAACACCGAAACGCCAATCAGCAGTACATCCCCCAGGAGCAAAAAGCGGTTGCGCAGACTAAACTGGACCTGGCTCATCGGTCTGCCTCGTGGTTAAAGGGCATGTTACCGGCCTCGAAAACCGAACACGGTTGCCGGCGTTCGGAGCAGAATTATCAATTCCATAACCACATTGCGGTGCTTGATGTAGTACAAGTCATATTCAAGTTTGATGTTGGTTTCTTCAATGCTTGAAGCATATTCCTGGTGCACCTGGGCCCACCCGGTGATGCCCGGTTTAACCAGTAGCCGCGCCCGGTAAAATGGCACGAGGTCCTGGTAATATTCCACCAATTCAGGCCGCTCAGGGCGGGGGCCTACCAGGCTCATATCCCCACGGAGCACGTTAAGGAGCTGGGGCAGTTCGTCCAGGTGGGTTTTGCGCAGAAAAACCCCCACTTTGGTAACCCGCGGGTCGCCCACTTCGGTCCAGTGGGGGCGGTTGTCTTTTTCTGCGTCTTGCAGCATGGTGCGGAATTTGTACACTTCATAGGGTTTGCCCAATTCACCGGAGCGGGTTTGGGTATAAAACACCGGGAAGCCGCTTTCGAACAGGTTGGCCAGGGCGATGAAAGGGGAGATGAAGGCAAGGACAAACAGCCCAACCAGGCCAGCCAGAATGTCTACCGAACGCTTGAATAGGGCATACATGGTGGTTGCCCGGCTGTATTCCACGAAAGAGCGCAGCATCCAATCCGAATCCTGGTGAAAAATGGGCACTCTGCCCAGGAGTTCTTCGTAAATGGTTTGCATCCGGACAATTTCAACGCCCAGGCCCTGCACTTTGAGCAGTTCAACAAACATGGGTTTTTCAATGCTTCCAGAGATGGCCACAATGACATCGGTGATGGCATACTGCTTGACCGTTTCTAAAAGTTTTTCAGACCCCCCAACCACAGGCACACGATTGAAAAGGGTACCCTGTTTTGCAGCATCATCATCAATCACGGCAACCACATCAAAGGGTCTTTGGGCCAGTTCTTCCATCATCCGAAAGAAGGTTTGCCCGGCCCGCCCGGCGCCAACCACAACCGCCCGGCGCAGCAGCAGGGGCATTGCAAACAACCGGCTGTAGGAGATATGCCAGCCAATGGTGATCAGCGAAGAAAAACCCAGGAACATGGGGATTCCCAGTCGCGGCAGCAGCCCGGGGTCGGATGGGAAAAAATAAACGACGGTATAAACAATAAAGCCCACAAGCGCCGAAAGCAGTGTGCTGGAAATGGTTGCCCGTACATTGCCAATCCGGTAAACGTTATAGGTGTCCACAATTAAAACCAGCCACAAAAATGGAAGCAGGTAAAACCACCAGGGTGGGCGGGTAAGCAAAAAATCTAACGAGGGGTCCAGCCATTCATTGGCCCGGTTGGCCCAAATCAACAGGGTAATTCCCAGGGAAACCACACCCCCGAGGAAATCGCCAAGGACCAGAAACGAAATCCGCTCTCGTGGGTGGATGCCCAAACGACCCATTTTGTGTACTGGAAAATTATGGTCAGTCATGTTTTCGCGCTGTTAACCAGAATATGCTGATTATTTTAGCACCTTCTTGAATCCCTGTCAGGAAAGCGGGTTAGAGGTTTATTTTTTGCTGCTTTTGCCTGCCAAAGAAAACCAGGCCGCGCTGCCCCAGCAGAAATGCATCACGGCAATGGCCAGGGGAACGCCCAGGAGCAGCCCAGGGTCGCGTTTGCGCAGTGCTGTGTGAATGCCGCCTGCCACCAGCACCAGGGCATAGCCCCCAGCAGCCAGCAGCAGCAACCAACGGGCAAAAGGCCAAAAAAGCGCCAGGAGGGCGAGCCCCACCAGCCCCAGGACAAACAGCGGAGGCAGCGCCTGGCGCCATTGAATGGTTTCGGGGTAGCGGCGCAGCATCTGGCCTTTCCAAAAACCGTAGCGCCAATACTGGCGGGCCAGCGAAGCCAGGGTGGGCCGGGCAAAATATACCGTCTTAATGGCTGGATCCATCCAAATTTTGCCCCCGGCCTGGCGAATGCGCACATTCAATTCGTAATCTTCGTTGGTCAGCAGGGTTTCATCGAACAGGCCCACCCGGTCGAACAAGCTGCGGTAGAAGGCGCCAAAGGGAACCGTGTCTACATAGGCGGGCTGGCTGGCATAACGGTAGCGCGCCCCGCCAACGCCCATGGGGTGGGCAGCTGCAGCGGCAATGCTGCGAGCCTGCCATGTGCTGCGCCAGGGTTGGATATCCCAAACCCCGCCTACGTTATCCCCCAGCCCGGCTTGCAGACCGGTCACACAGCGTTCGACATAGTCTTTCCCCGGAACACTGTGTGCGTCCAGGCGGATGATGATTTCGCCCCCTGCGGCCCGGATGGCATGGTTGAGGGCACTGGGGATGTTGCGCTGGGGGTTGTTTACCAGTTGAATTTTGAGGTCAGGATGTTCTTGCTGGTATTGAGAAATAACTGCCCGGGTTTTGTCGCTGGACATGCCATCGGCAATGACCACTTCCATTTGATCCAGCGGGTAGGTCTGGCCGCGCACCGCTTCAAGCAAAAGCCGGATGGTTTCTTGCTCGTTATAGCAGGGAACAATAATGGAAACAGCGGTCATCAGAAAATTGATTTGCGGGTGGATTTACGCAAGTTTTGGGTGGTATCGTCTGGCAGAATCAAGGGAAGTTTTACCACAAAAACGCTGCCCTGGCCGGGTTGGCTGGATACGGAAATTTGACCGTTATGTGCCCGAATAATTTCAGCCGCAATCGATAGGCCCAGCCCAATGCCCCGGCTGCTGCCGCCTGGCCGGGCTTTGTCTACCTGGTAAAAACGTTCGAAGATGCGCTGTTGGTCTTCATATGGAATGCCAGGGCCAGAATCTTTAAAAGTTATGCAGGCCCAACCTTCTTCTTTTGTGGTGGTGATTACCAGTTCGCCCCCGGCGGGGGTATGTTTCAAGGCATTATCCACCAGGTTGTTGAACACCTGCACCAGCCGGTCGCCATCGCCCAACATCGCAGGCATTGGGTTGGTTTCCAGTTTCAGGCTAACCTGGGCGGAGCGAGCCTGCGGGCCAAAACGCTCCACCAACTGCTCGAGCAGAATGGTTAGATCCAATGAACGGCGCTGGAGGGCTTCTGCGCCGCTGTCCAACCGGGCCAGTTCGAGCAAATCCACCACCATGCGGTGCATCCTGCCAGCCTCGGCATAAATTACCCCGGCTGCCTGTTGGATGCCGGCCTGGTCGTCCACGGTGCCGTCCATCAGGGCCTGGGCAAAGCCCTGGACAGATGTCAGCGGGGTCTTAAGTTCGTGGGAAACGTTGGCCACAAAGTCGCGCTGCGATTGTTGGCTGCTTTGCACCCGATGGACCATCTCATTAAAGGCATGGGCCAGGTTATCTACCTCCGCCGGTCCTTGGACGGTGATGGGTTGATATTCGCCTTCAGCCACAGAACGGGCCGCGCTGGCAATTTGCTGTAATGGCGCTGAGACCCAACGCGACATCCACAACGAAAGCAGCAGCGCCAGGGCAAACGCCAGGATGGTGGCGCGCACCAGGGGCAGCAGTAGGTCATCGTTGAAAATGGTCCGCCAGTTTAATACGGGGCGTAAAGAAGCCGCCACCAGGAAATGGTCCGGGCTGAGCTGCCGGGCGGCATACATCCAAACCTTACCGCCTTCATCGCGAAACAGGCCATTCGCCAGAAAGCGCGCCACGGTGCTCAACCGGGCTGGCAGGGAAATCGCCTCCAACGCATTTTCTGTCAGGCTGCGGCTGTCATAGATTACTTTACCATTTTTATCGGTAATCAGGATGCGGGCGTCAAAATTTTGATCTGCCCGTTCGAGAACCAGCTGCTGGCGCAGGCTGGGCACGACCTGGCCGGGTTCAATCGTTGCCTGGTTCAGCAAAACCGTAACCGCCTGCTGCAGCCGGGTGGTTACCTGTCGCTCTGGCAGGCTGCGGGCCACCAGCACCAGGATGCTCAACGAACCCACCAGAACAATGAGAATGATCACCCCGTAGGTGAGGGTCAGCCGGGCGCGCAAGGAGCGGAACATCAGCCCTCTTCCGCAACCAGTTTGTAACCCACACCGGTCACCGTTTCAATGGATACCCCGCTTTGGGTAATTTTTTTGCGCAGATGGGCCACATGCACATCCACTGTGCGGGTTTGGCCGAAGAAATCGTAGCCCCAGGCATGCTGCAAAAGCTGTTCTCGGCTGAGCACCAACCCTTTGTGCTTTAAGAAAACCATCAAAAGCTCAAATTCCTGGGTGCGCAGTTCCACAACCTGGCCGGCGGCGCGCACTTCTCGCCGGGCGGGGTCCACTTCCAGCTGTGCCAGCCGGGTGGCAGATTCGGTGGCAGTGCGAGTGATGCGTTCGCCGCGCCGCAGTATGGCCTTCACCCGTGCCACCAGTTCGCGTGGATTAAAGGGCTTGGTCATGTAGTCATCTGCGCCCAGTTCCAGCCCGACAATTTTGTCAAAGTCGTCATCGCGAGCTGTGAGCATCAAAATCGGGACGAGATTGTCCTGCGCCCGTAGTTGGCGGCACACCTCAAAGCCGTCCATTTGGGGCAGCATGATGTCTAAAACGACCAGGGCCGGCTGGCGGTTGGTCACCTCCCGCAGGGCACTTTTGCCATCGCCCACTGCATGCACCTGGAATCCCTCTCGCTCCAGGTACAGGCGGGCCAGTTGGGTGATATTCGGTTCGTCATCCACAAGTAAAATCAGCTCTCCGGCCATGGTTCACCTTGTTTTGGGGCGGTTTGGCAGGCGTTGTCTGCGCTTTGCCCGGTTGGTTTATTCAGGAATGATGGCAATGGCTTCGATTTCGACCAGGGCATTTCGTGGCAGGCCCAAAACCGCCACCGTGGTTCGGGCGGGGAAGGGTTCCGGGAAAAACTCGGCATAAATGGCGTTCATCGCCGCAAAATCGGCCATGTCGCGCAGGTATACGGTGGTTTTGACCACCTGTGCCATGGATGAGCCAGCCGTTTCAAGCACGTTTTGCAGGTTGAGCAGCACCTGGCGGCTTTGCGCTTCGATGCCTTCTACCATTTCGCCAGTTTCGCGCAAGATGCCCACCTGCCCGGCGGTGAAAACGAAGCTGCCGAACCGGACGCCGGGGGAATAGGGGCCAATGGCCTGGGGGGCTTTGGGAGCAAAAATGGGTTGTTTCGTCATGGGAGATTCCTTTCGTGGGGTAGTGGATTTTGGATTTTGGATAGTAATAGTATTGTACTCAATCTATGTAAAAATGATGTAACCGCTGGCGCTGTGGGTGGGCAAAAAAAGGGAGCTCAATTAAGTCCTCCTGAATTTTGGGCTTTTCGGGCCAGTTGGGGGGCTGAGCTGTGACAAAATCACGCTGATTTTTCAAGCGTAGGGGGAAGCGTTTCCGCCACACGAACACGGGCGTCAACCACGCAAACCCCTTTCCCTTTGGGCAGTACAATCACCGGGTTGAGATCCAGTTCCCCAATTTCAGAGATATCTTCAACCAGGGCACTTACCCTTAATGCGATTTCTTCCAGGGTATTGACATCATAGTGAGGTCCACCCCGGTATCCGGCAAGAAGCGGAAACGTTTTAAGCGCATGGAGCATCTCATGGACATCTTGACCCGTGAGGGGCGTAATGCGCACGGAAACATCTTTAAGCAGTTCAACAAAAACCCCGCCCGCCCCAATCAACATGATGGGGCCAAAAACAGGGTCATGGGTAACCCCAACGATCATCTCTACCCCTGAAGGAATCATGGGTTGGAGAATGAAGCTGATATCTATCAATCCAGCAGCGGTTAAATTTGTCAGCATCTCTTCTGCTGCCTTCCTGGTTTCATCTTCCCCGGTAAGTGCCAGGCGAATCGCCCCTGCTTCAGTTTTATGGACCAAACCGGGCGCAACGGCTTTGAGAACCACCTGCCCCCCCATTTCCCTGGCGATTTTGCCTGCTTGATGCGGCCCTGGGGCACGCACTGTTTTGACCAAAGGAATGCCATAGCATTGGAAAAGACTTTCAATTTCATCGGGTGCCAGCCAGCGTTCACCATCGCGCAAAGCCCGCGCCACAATGGCGACTGCATCCTCCCTTCGGATATCCGGGAAAGCTGGCAAACTGCCTTCGGTTTTTGCCAGCCATTTGCCATACTGTACCCCGTGGGCCAGCGCACCCGCAGCCGCCTCCGGGAAAGGATAAGATGGGATACGGCATTGTCCATCAGAAAGGATTTCGGATACACCATGATAGGCCATAAACGTGCTGACGATCGGAATACGCCCTTCAATTTCACGGGCTGCCTTGAGAATCTTTTCTGCAATCTCTTCGGGGTGGACCGCAATTGGCGGGATAAAATTGACAATAATGGCATCGATGTTCGAGTCGCTTGCCACTGCCCGGATGGCACGTGCATAATCGTCCGGCGAAGCCGAGGCAACCATGTCCACGGGGTTTTTTACCCCCGCTGCAGCAGACAGAAAACTTTGGAGTTCAGCCTGAGCTTTGGGCGACAATTCTGGGACTTGAAGTCCGAGGGCTTCGCAGGCATCTGCCGCCAGAATTCCTGCACCACCCGCGTTGCTGATAATCCCAACCCGGTCCCCTTTTGGAACGGGTTGGGTGGTCAGGAAAGTTGCGATATCGAACATTTCGGCCAGGGTATCTGTGCGAATTACGCCCGCCTGGCGAAACAGAGCATCCACAGTCACATCTGAAGCGGCAACAAGCGCGCCCGTATGTGATTGGGTTGCCCGAAACCCGGCAGTTGAACGCCCGCCTTTGACCGCGATGATCGGTTTTTTTCTACCCGTCTTACGGGCAATTCGCGAAAACTTTCTTGGGTTTCCAAACGATTCGAGATAGAGCAAAATCAGGTCGGTGTTTTCGTCCCTTTCCCAGTATTGGATCAGGTCATTGCCGGAGATGTCTGCCTTATTACCCACAGAAACAAAAGTGGACATGCCCAACCCAAGACGACTGGCGTAATCAATAATTGCAATTCCCAGCGCACCCGACTGCGAAAGAAAACCAATTTTTCCAGGGATTGGCTTGAAGGATGAAAACTGCCCATTGAGGCGCACCTTTGGGTCGGTGTTAATAATCCCCATGCAGTTGGGGCCTATCAGGCGCATTCCGGCCTCACGGCATACCTCCATCAATTCTTTTTGGAGCAAGGCGCCGGCCTGGTTTACCTCTGCAAAACCGGCCGAAATCACCACAAGGGCACTCACCCCTTTTTGGGCGCATTCCCTGGCAACCGGCAGGACCGCTTTTGTGGGTACCACGATCAACGCGAGGTCCACAGGCCCAGGACAGTCCAACACCGAGCGATAAGCCACCACAGATTGGACCACATCCGATTTGGCATTGACAGGATAGACGGGTCCCTGAAACCCGGCATCCAGAATATTCCGGAAGATTTCCCCGCTGATGCCGCCCCGTTCACGTGAAGCCCCGATGACAGCGATTCCACGCGGGTTAAAGAATTTTTGCATGGCAGTGTTTGCGGCGTCGGCTTCGCGCTGATCGAATCGCGCCTGGGCTTCTGGCAGAAGCGAAGCAGGGAAGGCTACATGGATGGATCCCGGCCCACTTTTTAAAACCGTAGGAAAGCCTAATTGGCTCACACTGCGTAAAATGGGTGCGTTTTCAGGGGATACATGGGCTTCAAATTCGGTAATTCCAACCAGAATTGCCGCTTCGATAAGCTGCCTGAGCAGGATTTTTCCCAGCCCTTTGTTTTGGTATGCGTCTGTTACTACCAGGGAATGTTCGGCTTTATCGGGTGCAGTGATGGTGTAAATGGCATGACCAATGACGGTTCCCTGGCAGATGGCAAGTATCGCAAACTGGTCCGGGGTGGGAATCAGCGTTTGAACCACCGGGGTGTTTTTCTTTATACCAGGAAAGCGTAGTCCAAAAGATTTTTCGGAAAGGGATTTAACAAAGCCATTCAGAAGGGTTTGGTCATCAGGGCTTACCGGGCGCACCTGGACGATGGTGCCATCCCGTAAAACAGCCTCTGCCTCGACCGGGTTAAATCGTTGGTTTTCAGATTGTTTTGTGGTAACAGGCGAAGTGGTCATTTCATACTCCAAATCATTCCCCTATCCAGGTTCACAATGGCCCGGTATCAGCCAGCAAACCCGCCTCATTTCCCCCTGCTAAAAATACAGTGCGTTTACCGTTAATCTTATTGTAGTACGAAAACAGGGGGATATCAACCAGCGTACGGTCACAACCCGGGTAATCCTGGTCGGCCAGGATCGGTTCGGGCCTGCAGTCCAACATCGTCATCCTTCCCAGTTATTGGGTTGGGGAAAATTCGCCCGTGCATTGTGGGGTTATCTGGCAAATCTGCAGGATGCCTGCCTGAAACCGGATCTTTTTCAAGCGCAGCTAAATTATCACTTGACAGAATCAGACCATACTTCTACACTTATGCTATGCTCGCATGTGTGCAATCTTGTGCTGTGATTGGCCTCGAGGGGGTCATTGTGGATGTCGAAGTGGACACCGGCCAGGGCTTGCCTGGGATGACCATCGTCGGCCTGCCCGACGCGGGTGTGCAAGAAAGCCGCGAGCGTGTCCAGGCGGCCATTAAGAACACTGGCCTGCCCTACCCCCGCAATCGAATTGTTGTCAACCTTGCCCCGGCCACGGTGCGCAAAGAAGGCCCGGCCTACGATTTGCCGATTGCCCTGGGTGTATTGGTGATGGATGGGTTCATTTCGGCAAATTCCATGGAAGGGGCAATGGTGATTGGTGAGCTATCGCTGGATGGCTCGGTGCGCCACACCCGCGGGGTGCTGCCCATGGCCGCAACCGCCCGCGAGCACGGCTTCAAACGCCTGTTTGTTCCGGCGGTGGATGCCGCCGAAGCCGCCCTGGTGCCGGGTTTGGAAGTAATTCCAGTACAAACATTGGGCGAACTGGTTAACCATTTGAATGGCAGGGTTCCGATTGATGCGCAGGTTCCGCTGGATGGCGAAGCCGAACCACCCGATATGCTGACCGATTTCCGTGAAATCAAGGGACAGGAGCATGTAAAGCGCGCTTTAGAAGTGGCCGCAGCCGGGGCACACAACCTGTTGATGGTAGGCCCACCCGGTTCGGGAAAAACCTTGCTGGCCCGTGCGCTGCCGGGGATTTTGCCCCAGTTGAGCATTGATGAAGCCCTGGATGTCACCCGGATTTACTCGATTGCCGACCAGCTTCCCCCCGAGACACCGCTCATTCGCTGGCGGCCTTTCCGCTCCCCGCACCACACCATCTCGCATGCCGGGTTGGTGGGCGGCGGCAACTGGCCCCAACCGGGCGAAATTTCCCTGGCGCACCGGGGCGTGCTCTTCCTGGATGAACTGCCCGAATTTGGGCCGCGTGTTCTTGAAGTGATGCGCCAGCCGATTGAAGATAAAACCGTGACCATCAGCCGGGCGCAGGGTTCACTCACTTTTCCGGCGAATTTTATGCTGGTTGGGGCGATGAACCCCTGCCCGTGCGGCTATTATGGCGACCCGGTGAAGGAGTGCACCTGCTCCAACCAGGTAATTACCAAGTACCAGAAGCGCCTTTCCGGCCCGCTGCTCGACCGGATGGATATCCATATTGAGGTGCCGCGGGTGGAATATGAAAAACTGAGCACCAACCGGTTGGGAGAATCGTCTGAAACCATCCGGAACAGGGTCGAGACGGCTCGACAGCGCCAGCGCGAGCGCTTTGCCGGGACTACCATTGCCAGCAATGCAGACATGGGCCCCCGCCAGATTCGCACCTACTGCCAGCTCGACACCGCCAGCGAGACCCTGATGAAAACGGCCATGAACCAGCTGCAGCTTTCAGCCCGTGCCTACCACCGCATTCTCAAATTGGCCCGCACGATTGCAGACCTGGCCGGGAGCGAGGCCGTTGGCACCACCCACCTGGCCGAAGCCCTGCAGTACCGCCCCAAGATACAGATGCTGGCCTGACTTTTTCGGTTTTGCTTGGGTTATGGTATGATGTTGTACGAATTCCCCCATCCTTTTTTCAGCTAATTTAACTCATCCCACCTCACCCCCACCCCACAACTTCTTTTCCACCCCTCTTTTGGCTCGTTTTCAGGAGATATATATGCTTACCGTTCGCACCAAGGTTCGCCCAAGTGCTATAAGCGGCGTTGGCTGTTTTGCAGCAGAATTGATTCCTTGCGGCGCCATCGTCTGGGTCTATGACGAACGCATAGACAACTGCATTCCTGTGGATGATTTGTCAAACCTGCCCCAAGCCATGCAGGAATTCCTCAGCATCTATGGCTACGAGGAAACCCAGTTTGGCCGCCAGGTGATTGTTCTCTGCGGTGACCATTCCAAGCACATGAACCACTCAGCCGACCCCAACGTGGTTAACTTTGATGCCAATTCTTGTGCGGCTGCTCGCGACATTCAGCCTGGCGAAGAGCTAACCTGCGATTATTACAGCTTTGATGCAGCCGCAGCCAATAAATTGCGCTACCAGACTGGCTGAACAAATTACCCAAATTCAGTTTTTGGCCTGGCTTGCCAGCAGTTCCCCCACCCAGGCTTCGATTTGGATTTGTTTTTCGGCAAGGTCCGGCAGGTCGCGCACAAAAAAGAGCCTTTCCAGCTCATGGACGATTTCCATTGGCAAATCGTAATAGACATAGCGGGTATGGAAGGTGGCTCGACCCGGACAGTAGCGCATCCGCAGCAGTTCGACCAACGGGCGCAAGGCAAACCCCTGGTAAAACGCCAGCGCCTCAATGGCGTTGCCGCGATGGATTTCTTTTAAGATGAGGGGTTGGAACAGCGGAAAGGTGACTTTGAGGCTCTCTACCCTGGCGGCCAACCGGTTTTGCAGGTCAGCCTGGTCCAACGAGCGGGGTTTAATTTCGCCAGTTTTGTCGAAATGCACAATAATATCCCCATGGGTTTCAACATCTAACAGCTTGTCGGGTGTGCTGTGGCGGAACACCGCAAAATCAACCACCAGGAACGGTCCAGCCTCAGCCAGGCGGTAGAAACCCTGGCTGTGCAGGCCCAGAATGGCCTGGGGCGTGCGAAACTGCAGTTCGATTGTGCCCAGCCTTGCCAGGGTTTGCTCCACGATGGGCAGCACCTCGCCGGCCTGTTCATCGGCAGCATCTACCACCAGGTCAATATCCGACCAGGTATCCACCCGGTTAAAGGCCGCGGCCCCGCCTTCCCAGAGGGCATTGACAAAAGGCAGAGGTTCCAGCGCAGCGCGTAGGGTTTGAATGATTTGATTTCTTTCCAACATGGCAGCCTCCATTGGGTGGGTTTGGTGCCTGCCCCGGTTTCCCGGCGCGGGTGCCTACCTTGATTGTACATGGCTTTTGGCCTTTTGTCCCCTTGTTTCGATTGAAAATTGGAATAAGACAAACGGCTCAGTGGGTTTCCATCCCTTCTGGCCAACAAACATCGTGCCAGCCCTACGGGCTTGAATGCCCCCCTTGTAGTCACGGCTTGAGCCGTGTTTTCCGCCCCAGCGGGGCGGCATGATGATAGAACCCGGCCCCCCAACGTGTATGAACCTCAGGTTCTCAAACTTATACGCGTGCCTCACAGGAGGGGAGCATGCAATTGTTATTACATCCATTCCCCATCCCCCTGTCCCCCTTCCCGCCGGGAAGGGGGAATTGATCTTCTCCCCGCCACAAAGCCTGGGGTGGGGTTGGAAGGTGAGAACCGCAAATTCTAACAACATTTGCCCACACCTCACAGGAGCAATGAAACCCTTGTATATATTTTTTTGCGGTAAAATAAGACAGCAATTAAAAAGGATGGACGTGATATGGATGCTGCGTATTTAAAAGAAGTCAAAACCTGGCGCGACCGCCTGGATGCCAACATGCGCCGTGAGAACGGTTGGTTGGCGTTGATCGGCCTGTTTTGGCTTGAAGAGGGGAAAAATGCCTTTGGCAGCGGGGCTGATTGCCCGGTGCAGCTTCCTGCGTATGCAGCCCCGGCTTTGTGCGGCTATTTTGAATTATCGGGGGAAACCGTTCGTATTCGTGTGGTTGAGCGCGGCGCTGTGCGTGTTAATGGCCAGGATATTGAATCCATTCCCCTGCTGCCAGATGTCAGTGGTACCCCCACCCGGGTGACGGTTGGCCCGCTTACCATGGTTGTAATCCAGCGTGGTTCCCGCATGGGCATTCGCCTGTGGGACAACAACCGGCCAGAGCGCCGGACGTTTACCGGGCGGCAGTGGTTTGAACCTCAAGACAAATACCGTATCGTTGCCCATTACACCCCATACCCCAACCCGAAACCCTATGTGATTCAAAACACGATTGGCGACGATCTAACGGAAGAAGCCGTTGGGGAAATCAGTTTTGAACTGGATGGGCACATTTGCAAACTGGTTGCCTTCGGTATTCCGAACGGGGGCCTTTCGATCATGTTCCGCGACGCCACCAATGGCAGCGCCACCTACCCGGCCGGGCGCTATCTGGAAGCCGAAATTCCTGATAAAGACCATGTGATGATTGATTTCAACATGGCCTACAACCCTCCCTGCGCCTTTACCGATTTTGCAACCTGCCCACTGCCTTCTGCCAGCAACAGTTTACCTGTAGTCATTGACGCGGGCGAAAAATACATCGGACACCTTTAGTTCATCCCGGATTGATTCCCGATAACGTGAAGTAAAACGCCGCCCCTTTTCCAACGGCGGCCTCTGCCCAAACGCGCCCGCCATGTCTTTGGACGATTCGGGTTACTGTGGCCAGGCCGATGCCCGTACCCTCAAATTCGTCATCGCGGTGCAAGCGCTGGAACACACCAAATAATTTGCCTGCATACTGCATGTCGAAACCAGCACCATTGTCGCGCACGTAAAAAACATCCTGCCCATTTTCGTGATTGCAGCCAACCTCTACCCTGGGTTTGGGGTTATGCTGGCTGAATTTAATGGCGTTATCCAGCAAATTTACCCAAACCTGGCGCAGCAGCCCCGGGTCGGATTGGACCTCTGGCAGAGGGTTCAACAAAAATTCCGTTTTGCAGTTGGGGTGGGTGTGCTGTAAATCTTCTAACACGCTTTTGAGCAGTTCATCCTGGTTAACGGGTGCGAGCGCCAGGGGGCGGCGGGAAAGGCGCGAAAAGGCTAACAGATCATCAATTAACTGCCCCATACGCTGCCCATTTTCGCGTAACATACCCAGGTAGCGCTGTGCTTCTTCGGGGAGCACAGTTTCAAATTCATTCTGGATGATGTGGGCGAACCCATTAATGGCTCGCAGGGGGGCGCGCAGGTCATGAGAAACGGTGTAAGAAAACGATTCCAGTTCTTTGTTGGCGGCTTCCAGTTCGCGGGTGCGCATCACCACCCGTTCTTCGAGTGCCGCATTGAGTTCGCGCACCGCCTCTTCTACCCGGCGGCGCTCGGCCAGTTCCTGGCTTAAGGCATCGTACAGGCGGGTGTTTTCTACTGCCACGGAAATCTGCCCAGCGCAGGCTTCTAACATTTCCAGGTGTTCTTGCTGGAAGGCATTGGTTGCATAGGTTTGCACGGAGATGGCCCCAATCACCTGCCCGCCAGATTGCAGCGGTGCCAGTAAAAGCGAGGCAGTCACCCGGCGCACGTCCCCCAACATTCCGGCCAGGTTTTGTGCGTTTTCAATGGCGCGCATTTCTTCCGGCGAGCGGTTTAGCAGCAGCGACTGCCCTCCCCGAATCACATTGTACAACAGCATTTTTTCGCTCAGGGGCTCATCTTCCTGCATGTAAGTTTTACCCAGGTCGTAGACAATCGGGAAAGAAAGCATGTTGTTCTCCCGCCGGTAAAAGACAACATAGAACACATCCAGGGGCAAGGCTTGCTGCATTTGGGTTAAAATTTCTGCCAGCAGGTCGGGCAGTTCGCGCAGCGAAGAAACTGCCAGGCTCACCCGGTTGAGGGTGGCCAGCTGTTCTGCCTGGCGGCGCAGGAATTTCTCGGTGTCCTTAATTCGCTGAATATCCGTGGCCACCAGGATTAAACTCGTCACCTGGGCATTGTGCATCACAGGCCCAAGCCGAATGGAAAACCAAACCACCATCTGCCGATCTGGTGCATAAATTTGCAGTTCTGTGCTGATGGGCTTTTGGTGGGAAATCACATGGTCTAACAGCGACCGGGCGTATTGTTGGTCCAGCGGCCGGATGAAATCGAACACGCTCTTGCCCAGGTAGCTTTCTCCGGTGAGTTGGTTGGTGCGGTTTTCAAAAAGCACCTTTCCTTCCAGGTCAATGTTCCAAATCAGATCGGGCGCGTTCTCCACCAACGAACGCCAGCGTGCTTCGGATGCTTCCAGCAGTTGGGATTGTTCCTGGGCTTTTTTCAGGCTGCGCACGAGCGTATCTGAGAATAGACGCAGCCCGGCTGCGGCGATAATGAATATCAGGGTAACCGTGATAAAGTCGGCCAGCTCTGTGGTGGCTGCAGCCAGGTTGATATCAATCCAGCCCCACACTTCAGCAAAGATGATATACCCTGCAGAAAGAATCACCAACCCCAACGAAACCCACAACCCCAGATGACCTAACAGCAAGGTGCCCAGGATGATGATCAGCGGGTAAATGAGGATCGCGATGTCGTGAATGCCCAGCCCAATTTGCAGCAAATAGGTGACGATAGCCACCATCGTCAAGAGTAAAATTATGCTAATTTCAACCAGAAACCCTTGCCGGGCCAGCAGCCACAACCCAAAAAACACCAAAACGCCCAGGCCAACCGCCTTTGCGCCTTGATTGTGCCCGACGGCAAATTCAATCAGCATGCCTACAAAGGCGGTTCCGGTTAACACAGCCAGAACAACCTGCAAAATAATTCTGCGGCGTTGGGTTTCTATCTCAATCAATTTCCGGCTCCAACAAAAAATCTCCCGGCCATGTTTCAGCCTGTGGGTTTGTTTTCAACCACAGCCGGGCAAAACGGACACCCGCCCAGCTTTTCGGCGGCCAGGATGGCCTGGTCGGCGCCCCAGTAAAATTGTTCCCGGCCCACCCGGTCAGCCAGTAGGGCGCGTTCTAGCTGGATCATCACATCTGGCTGCACCCCGGCGAACATCAGCCGTTTGCCGGAAGTGTGCATTTTTTCGAACAGCCCGGCAAGAACTTCAATTCCCGAAACGTCAATCAAGGGCACGGCCCGCATGGATAAAATCAGGGTATGGACATCATCCAGCTTTGAAAAGGCCTGGTTAAAGGTGTTGGTGGCCGCGAAAAAGAGCGGCCCGGTCAGGTAGGCCACCCGCACATGCTGGCAGCCACCTTTAACATCCAATCCGCGTTCCCGCAGTTTTTGGGGATCTACATCGGCAATGGATACATTCAGGTTCGCAATGTTGTTAATGAACACTGCTGCCGAGAGTGCCACGCCGATAATAATGGCCTGGGTCAGGTCGAGGGCAATGGTGGCGAGCAGGGTCAGGCTGAAGGTGATCATGGCTGTTTTGAAACGCCGGGCAAACATGAAATAAATGGTGTGCCATTCGTTCATTCGCACAGCCGTAACCATCAGCACACCAGCCAGGGCGGCCAGTGGAACCCGGCTCATCACCGGGGCTAGCAGCAAGGCGGCCGCCAGCAAGGCCAATGAGTGGACGATGGAGGTGATGCGGGTTTGAGCCCCAGAGCGGATGGCAACCGATGTGCGGGCAATGGCTGCCGTGGCTGGAATCCCGCCAAAAAAGGGAATTAGCAGGTTGCCAACACCCTGGGCAATCAGTTCCTGGTTGGCTTGCAGCCTAATGCCCGTCATTTTGGAGCCAACCGCGCCACAAAGCAGCGATTCCACCGAGCCCAACGCTGCAATGGAAAGTGCCGGCGCAAGCAGCTCGCCCATTTTGTCCCAGGGGATGCTGGCCAACCGCAGCCGGTCTGCCAGCACAATGGTGCGTGGTATGTCGCCGATGACAGGGATTTGCCAGCCCAGCAGGACAGCGAGGATGGTCACCAGGATAATGCCGAGCAGAGAAGCCGGGGCGAATTTCCCCCAGCTTTTTGGCCAGAAGAGCATGAGAAGAACCACCAGGCCTGCAATGACCATGGCGTGCCAATCTGGCTGGTAGCCGCCGCGCAGCAGCGCCCCGATTTTAAGCAGGGTGGATTCAACCTCGGCAGCAGGTGTGCGCACTCCAAAAAAGTTATCCACCTGGCCCACAAAAATGATCACAGCAATCCCGCTGGTGAAGCCAGCAATAACGGGGGTGGGGATAAAGGCGATAAACCGCCCCAGGCGCAGCAGGCCAATCAACAAAATCAACATCCCGGCCATCACGCCCATCACCCAGGCGCCTTCCAGCCCGTAGCGCTGGGTAATCAGGATCAAAATGGCACTCATCGCCCCGGTGGGGCCGGAAATCTGGTAAGGTGCGCCAGAGAGAATCCCAATCACCAGGCCGGACAGAATGGCAGTCACCAGGCCGGCAGCCGCGCTGGCTCCGGAGGCCACGCCAAATGCCAGCGCCAGCGGCAGCGCAACGGCCCCGACGGTCAGCCCGGCCATCACATCCTGGCGCAGCCTTTCACGGGTGTAATTGCCGAATTCTCTTTTTAGTATTTCTGGGTAGGTAAGGCGGTCCATGGTCTAAGCTCCTTGTTTCTCTTGGAACCAGACGGAGTATACTACAATTTTTTTTAGCTCCTCAGCCCTGGCCCAGGCTTGGGGCAGGGCTGGGAACGGGCTGCAAAAGGGGGGATGGATGAGTTGCTGCCCATTCTTTTTTTACCGCCAAAACCCCCGGCAGCCAGTATAATTAATCCATGCAGCATCCGTTTGAAATCTATGATTTACGCATCACGGTCGAATCCATTGAAGGCCGTTCAGTGTGCGGTTTGTCCGTGGGGGATTACTTCGAAGTGGTGGAGAGCAGCAAGGTGCGCATTCCCCCCGGCAAGCATTTTTGCCTGTATGCTCTCAGTGCCGTGCTGCCTTTGCTGCCCGCCAAGCAGCATGCCCTGGCCGAAAACGATTGGTTGGAGCGCGATACCCTGGTGGCCTGCCCCGACCCGGATGAACGCCTGGTGATGCGCATTGAACGCACGGCTCGCCGGGTGATGGACAGCGAGGACCTGACCTGACCATGCCCCAACTCAGCATTGCCTTCCAGACCGACAAGTCTCCAGCCGAATATATTGCCCTGGCCCGGCAGGTGGACGAATATCCCTTCCATACAGTCAGTGTTTACTGCGATGCGCCCAACCACCCCAGCTACGGGCCGCTGCTGCTTATGGCGCCTCACATCCATCGGGCGCGGTTGGGGCCGGCGGCAGTTTCGCCTTTCCGCATCCACCCGATGGATATTGCCGCCGAAACTGCCCTGCTCGATGCGCTTGCACCCGGCCGGGTGTACGTAGGCCTGGCGCGCGGCGCCTGGCTGGAGCGGCACGGAATCAACATGCCCCCCAAACCGCTGGCTGCCATGCGGGAAGCGGTTGAAATTATCTACGGTCTGCTGGGCGGCAGCCTGGAGGGATACCAGGGGGAATATTTCACCATCCATCCACAGGTGCGCCCGCCCTACCCCCTACCAGCCTCCCGCCCGGCCCTGTTGTTGGGAACCTGGGGCAGCCGCCTGGCGGCCTATGCCGGGCAAACTTCAGATGAGGTGAAGGTGGGCGGCTCGGCCAACCCCGAGATGGTGACTGTGATCCGGCGAGAAATTGCAAAAGGCGAACGGCTTGCCCAGCGCAGCTCTGGCAGCGTGGGGGTGGTGTTGGGTGCAGTCACCGTCATTGATGAAGACCGGCAAATTGCCCGCAGCGCTGCCCGGCAGGCGGTGGCGTTGTACTTGCCCGTGGTCGCTTGCCTGGACCCCACCGTTTCGGTAGACCCTGAACAGTTAGCCCGCGTCCAGCACCTGGTGGATGCTGGACAGCCCGCCCAGGCAGGCGCACTGATTTCCGATGAACTCCTGGAGAAATTTGCCTTTGCCGGGAACCCGGCAGATATCATTCGCCAGGCCGAGGCCGCTTTTGCAGCCGGGGCAGCCCGGGTGGAGTTTGGCACCCCACACGGCATCCGGCCTGATGAGGGAGTACGCCTGCTGGGGAAACGGGTTTTACCCGCTTTCAGGGTGGAGCAGCCCGCCTCCTGATAAAACCAATATCCGGCCTTTATGATATGATCTTAATCGTGACTGTCACCCAAGGAATGACCCAACCATGCTGGTAACCAGGCGCAGCCTTGCAATTTTTGCTTTGTTGGCGGCGGCGCTGTTGGCGGCAGGCCTGTGGCTGCCCCGGCAGTCTGCAGGCGCAAACGGCCTGGATAGCCTGGATGCGGTAGATGCCGCCAGTTTCCCGGCAGAAAGCCGGCCGGGTTGGGTCTGGGTGGTGTACGACCCGGATGCGGTTCCCACCTATGTGCCGCCCCCGCCAGATGCTGGACGGGAAATGACTGCCAATATTGTGGTGAACTACAACGGCGAGGGCTGGACCCCAGAGGCCCAGGCCGCCTTTGCTTATGCCGTCAACATCTGGGGGTCTTTGCTGGCATCCAACATCACCATTGTGGTGGATGCCTCGTTTGCTCCTTTGGGAACGAATATTTTGGGGGGTGCAGGGGCGACGTGGTTTTTCCGGAATTTTTCCCCTGGCGTGATAACAAACACCTTTTTTCCAGTTGCTCTTGCAAACAAACTTGTAGCAGAAGATTTGGCAGTGGGAGATTCCGATATTACCGCCACCTTCAACAGCGCCTTCACCAACTGGTATTTTGGTACAGATGGCAACCCCGGCGCCAGCGTAGACTTTGTCAGCGTCGTGCTGCATGAGTTAGGCCATGGCCTCGGATTTACAGGGGCGATGAATATATCCGATGGATTGGGGTATTCCTGTTTTAGCGTACCCTGCAACCCCATCATTTACGACCTGTTTACCGAAAACGGCGCCGGAACGGCATTGTTAGACTACCCAAACGGCAGTGTTGAACTGGCCGCCCAATTGACCAGCGGCAATATCTACTTTGATGCGGTTAACGCCAACAGTGCCAATGCCGGGAGCCGGGTGAAACTGTATGCACCCAACCCGTGGAAACCCGGTTCCAGCTACGCCCACCTGGACGAGATTTTTAACGGCACAGCCAACGCCCTGATGACATACAGCCTGGGCTCTGGTGAAGCCGTTCACCACCCTGGCCCGGTTGCCCTGGGCATGCTGCAGGATATGGGTTGGTCGCTTGAACCACCCACCCCAACCCCCACGAAAACCTTCAGCCCAACCCCAACCCGCACCCCAACCCCCACCCCGCGCCTGACGCGCACCCCGCTGCCCACCCGCACCCCCAGCCTGACACCGAGCCAGACCACAACCAGCACCCCCACGGCATCCGCAACCTTCACTGCCACGCCAACTGAAACCAGCACCGCCACCCCTGGCCCTTCGCCAACCGCAACGGATACGGCCACCCTCGGCCCAAGTCCGACAAATTCTCTAACCCCCACCCCCACCGAGACGCCCACGCTCACCCCCACGCCCACCCCGGTTGCTGTGCTGCACCTGCCCCTGGTGGCCCTCCACTCGCCCCCGCTGAACAACGGCGATTTCGAGCGCGGCCCGGTGAATTGGAACCCTTCTTCTTCGAATGGCCTGGCGCTGATTTTTCAACCTATCCCGGCGCTCACACCCCAGCCGTACAACGGGCTTTGGTATGCCCGGCTTGGGGCTGTCTTTAATGAAACATCCGTTTTGCAGCAGACCATTTACGTGCCCCCGCAAACTCCCTACCTGGTTTTTCGCTACTGGATCCTTTCCAGTGATTCGTTATGTGGGATTGATACGGGTGAGATCATCATCAATGGCAAAACTGAAGATGTGGTAGACCTGTGCACCGCCACCAACAGCGGCGCCTGGAATTACCGCAGCGTTTTCCTTGGGGCGTATGCCGGGAGGTATGTTACGCTTCAGGTGCGCGGCTTCAGTGACAGCATCCTGGCCAGCAGTTGGTACCTGGATAACTTCTTGTTTTCATCCAGCCCAGTGCCTCCATCCCGGTGAGGCTGTCTTTTTCGAGAGGCGGATTTGAGGATTTTGGCTTGAGGCTATAGGCCTAAAGCCAAAATCTTAAATCTTAAATCTTCAGGTGGCTGGTTTCAATTTTATGTGAGGGGGATAGTACCAATGGCATGTTTGACATAAATTTCAGCTTGCATTATAGTATGGAATGTCACTGTGTTCTTTTTATTGTAGGTGCATCGTCATTTCTCCCTGGATTGGGCTTGACCCAAAAGCCAGGGCAGGCAGTGGGTTGTTTGGGATGTATTGTGCATGGCTGCCCGCCGCCTGTATCATAATTTATCGAAAAACAATTTAATTTTATTCCGCATCTTCGATTATTCCCCCGCTAAAACCAATCATCCTCAGCATTTTTAAGGATTTATAGGAGGTTTTTCCAATGTCAAGAAAAGCAATGCAGTCTATTGGTCTGATTCTTTTGCTGGCAGGCGCCTTGTTGGCGTTAACGGTTGTTGGCGCCCAGGCCATGTTGGGGCAAGTCACCTCAACTGTGGTTGCGGATGAAGCCGCTCCGGTTGCCGTAGTCCCCCAGTCGGAGCGTTCTGCAGACCCGGTGCAGCCTGCGGCCCTGGCCAGTGAGCCCGGTTTAGCGGTTTCGCCCGCTTCTTCGGATGTCACTGCCGGGGTGGATGTCCGCAGCCCGGAGGTTGAAGCCGGGCGGGGTGTGGACGCGGTCAATGCACTGCTGCCCTCTAACTCGGCAGGAAAGCTCACCAACCCCCTCTGGAATATTTCGCTGGATGCCGCCGGGTATGCCGATATCATGGTCTACAACCATCACGGCCTGAATCACGAAATGCTTTCGGGGGATTGGGCCTCTGCCTTGCGCTACGATGAGTTGGGCACAGCCAACATTCAGCAGGGACCGAACGCAGGCAGTCCGCAGTCCATGTGGCTGAGCAACCGGTTTGTCTGCCCGGATTTCACCACCAACTCGACCTTTGAGGTCGTCTCGCCGTTTTCAAGCTGGGACGACCCCCTCAACCCGGTGTTTGGCCTCGATACCGGATATTCCATCATTTCGAATGGGGATGTCACCATTCGAATTGATTTTAAGATGATTGACACTCGGGTAGACATGGGCCGGGCGCCGCAAATGCCCAACCCAATCGTCAGCGAGCGCTATATCCTGTCGCAACGCTACACCATCACCAATACTGGAACCGCCGCCCTCAACAACCTGGAATTATTCCAATTTCTCCATGCCCACCCGGGCGACCGGTATGACGGCGGCGTCAAAATGGTGTATGACCCCACCTATTACCCGCCCCGACCCGAAACCACCCACGAAGCCTACAAATATGACATGACCGCCTGGGCGGTGGATAACCACCTGGGGATGTGGGAGTTTGTCGGGTTTGCCAGTTCGGTGGCGCCAGGCGAAACCGATAACGCCAATCCCGCCGGGGTTTTTGGATTCGACAGCTTTGTGGGCTGCAACACGGGCCGCCCGTCTGTGGGCCTGCACGTTTCTGTCGAAGACGATGCCCTGGCCGGCCCTGGCCCAAATACGATTGTATCGGGGGAGATTGCCGGTGCCCAGAAATATGGGTTGGCCAGCCTGCTTCAGGTGGGCGAATCGGTTTCTCACGAGGTCATCTTGTCCATTGGCGGCCATTCGGATTTCTTTTGGAAATCTTGGGGCTGGGAAGATTACGCCCCCTATGGCGTGCCCGATTTTGACATGAAGCGCCAGTTGAACGGTTGGTACAACTTTGACCTGGGTAAATACGTGGCCGCCGGGCCGGTGGCGGTAGCCAATTCCTTCTGGTGGTTCGACAGCAAATTCGAACCCAATCCGAAGCCGCCCACGGAGATCAATGACAATTATCCCCTGGTCACTGCCATCCCGAACGCAATGGATGACCACAACCCGGGCAATGTCGCGCCGTATATCGAATCTTTGATGGGCCCACTAGGGATGACCGCCCTGGGAACGGATATTCAGGATTTGTATGACGGTGTGGTGGCTTATTTACTGCAGAAGGAACTTTCTTATACCGTTTATCTGATCGAGCAGCCCGGCTACGGCGATCTTGCCGAATGGCTTTCGGCAAGTTCCGATGTCATTTTGCTGCTTGGCTTTTATCAACAAACCACCCCCAACCGTGAGAACCTGCCCTGGTCGCGCCTGGGCGGCCATTTTGTGACCCTGAATGGTTATGGTAAAGTTGGTGACCTGGATTCCATATCGATCAGCGATCCGTTTTTTGACCGTGCCGTAAACGGCTGGTATGGCCGGGTGATGATGCCGGCCCACGCCGGGCAGACCGGCTATGGTCCAGGAGTTCACGATGACGCCAGCTACCTTTCGCACGATGTTTACCCGGTTGGCCCGGCCCAAACGATCCATGCCCAGATGGGAATACCTGGATTTGTGAACACGGCTTCGGAGGTTTCGCCTTTTGTTGGTTTAAATCATTCGATGCTGTTGGATACCGGGACGCTAAACGAGCCCGTCGCCGGTCCGATAGCCACCGAAGTGGAATATATGCTGGTGGTTGTTCCCAACCTACCTGACGTAGAACTGGTGGTGGATAAAACCGCCAGCCAGACCGAAGTGGAGCCAGGTTCGGAAATGTATTTCACGATTTACTATGAAAACACCTCAACCCAAACGGCTTATGACGTTCAAATTTCGGATATTCTTCCTGCGGGAGTTTATGCGAATCCGGCCATCACATTCCAGCCCGATTTCGACTACCCGGTCGCGGATATTACCGAAGATGGTACTGAAGCCAACTGGCGGCTGCGCACCATTCCACCGGGTGGAACGGGGTATGTGGTTCTGCCGGTGATCATCAGCCCGAATGCAGTTCCCAGCACCACCCTGGTAAACACCGTGGGTATTTTTTCTTCCCAATTAGAGAATGATTATACAAATAACAATGCAACCGCATCCGTCCATGTGGCTCAGCCGCCTTCGGGTGGGTTGGGCAATTTTGTCTGGCACGATTGGGATGGCGACGGCCTGCAGGGGCCCAACGAGCCAGGCTTGCCGGGCGTCCCCCTGGAGCTTTGGTTCGATGATGGTTTTTCGCCTACAATGATTGCAACGACCACAACCAACGCTGCCGGGTACTACACCTTTACCCTGCCCGACCCTGGAACATATATTGTCAAAGTCTTTCCGCCTTCTGATTTTGTGCCCACCATCCAAGATGCAGGCCCGGATCATTTGGATAGTGATGTGGATTTGGACAACAAAATGTTTTTGTTGGGGTATTCGGGTTCCGGGTTTATCGACAACCTGGACGCTGGTTATTTCCAGTATGCTTCTTTGGGTGGGTTCAAATGGGAAGACCTGAACGCCGACGGCCAACCCGCCGGAAACGAGCCGGGTATCATCAGTTGGACCATTTACCTGGAGCCCCATGCGGCACCCCTGCTGGATTTGCGCGGTGGCCCAGGAACGCGCAGCGAACAAACCGGCCCGACCGGCCATTACACCTTTACAGAGGTGCCGCCGGGAACCTACACGATAACTGAAGAATCTCGTTCTGGCTGGCTGCAGAGCTGGCCGATACACGCCCCAGGGTATGTCATCACCGTCCACAGCGGGCAGGTAGTCACCGATGCTATTTTTGGCAACTATGTGGGGGGGTCGATCCACGGCGTGAAATTTGAAGACCACAATGCCGATGGCCGCTGGCAGTATTGGTGGTGCCAGACCTGGGAGTATGATGGCATCATCCCGTTTCCATTGACCTACTGCCCTTACCAGACCGCCCCAGACCAGCCCCTGGTGATTCTGGATGGCTTGCCTGGGGGCTCTTCCATCGAGATTCCTGCCAGCTTTGATTACTATAAAAATGTATACGAAACCTCCGGCGGCATTTTCAGCGGGACGATCATCACCTTTGAGGCCATGCTGACCCTGGAGTTGAGCGGAACCGGCGGCCTGGCCGGGTATTCGCGCCCCATTTACCTGCCCATCCAGGTGGAAATGCACACTGGCCCGCATAGCGGCAGCCCGGTTCAAGATTTTCCCTCGGATTTGATGCGTCTCCAGGGCCAGGTTGGGGGCGACCCGGATTTTGACCTGCTTCGCATCACCGCCGGGACAGACTTCGGCTTACCCAGCCCGGGGCACACCACCCTGACCCAACTGCCGGAAGGCGACTGGCAGGTGGACAGCTTCTTTGATATTACCTACCGGATTGATTTTGTGGGTGCCTCCGGCGGCCCGTTTGATGGGTTGAGCGGCTCTACCTATGCCACAGCCACCATGAAAACCCCGCACCCCTCCATGGGTGGAGAAATGGGCATGGGTGGCGTGCAGTTTGTTCTCAATGGGACCACTGCCCAGGGATCGTTCTCGGCCACAACCGTCACGGATTGGGATGGCGAATTCCATTTTGAAGCGCTGCCCCCGGGCAGTTACTACCTGCAAGAGGTGGTTCCGCCCTGGGCGTTCCCGACCACCACCCCCAGTACGCAAATTCTGGTCGAAAGCGGGCAGGAATGGGTGGCCTACCCTGGCCAGGCCTGGCTTTGGGAGGGTGACCCGCGCCATGAAGTCTTCGACCCCGTCCGCATGACTTTTGGGAACTTTGTCCCCGGCCAAATCTATGGCCGCAAGTTCCACGACCTGGACGGGAGCGGAACCCTGGATTGGAATGACCCCCCGCTCAATGGCTGGCCCATTACCCTGACCAACTCTGCTCAGCAGCTTGTGCTGACCACCACAACCCGGCCTATGCTTGGTTGGAACTGGTGGTACGAATATGATTACATGCAGCGCATCACCCTGCACTTCCCCTGGGAATGGCAGTTAGATTGGCAAGAAAACGAGCCTGGTATCAACCGTACAGGTGGGCCGAAATCGGCCAGCTTTGGCGGCGGCAGCGGCGGGGCCATCTCTTTTGGGCATCCATACAGCAGCCTGGGGCATACCTTCTCGCTGTTGGATGTGTACGGCCGCCCGGCCGCAGTTCCAGAAGGGGAAACTTATGTCCTGCCCATTGAGTTGGTCGCGATGGAGCTTTATGGCACAGACCCCATCAGCCTGGAGCCGCTCACCTTGACCGTGCGCGGCATCAGCTCCACCGTGCCTTCCACGCCTTCCACGGGCATTATTACCGTTACCAATGTGGGCGGTTCGCTGCAAATTGACAGCTTTTTTGATATCTTCTTTGAAGTTCAGCGGGGTGGAAACGGTTTTGCCAACCCCGGCCCGCTGCATCTGGAATGGCACATCCCGCCATCCGCCAATTTCCCGCCGGATGGCCTGCTCTGGCTGCCGGCGCGTTTCCTGGAGAGCAGCTTGAGCATTTCGCTGGTGGACCTGGTGAACCAGGATGGCTTTGGCATGCTTACCCTGGCCAAAGCCCGTCCTCTGGTCTTTGAAGAAGGCTGGTATTCCTTTACCAACCTGCTGCCCGGTGAGTATGTGGTTACCGAGGGCATGCTGCCTGGTTGGGACCATTCCACATCGATTTCTTACACCATCCAAATCACCCACAGCCGCCAGGTGGTCAAGCCAGTGGATTTTGGCAACTTCATCCCCGGTTCCATCCACCCCTTCAAGTTTGAAGATGTGAACGCGGATGGTTGGTACAGCCCCACGAATCCGTACACGGGTGACCCACTCGACATTCCATTTGCAGAAGCCGTGTTGTTTGAGCTGGTGGGTGATGTGGACGGTGATGGCGACCTGGACACCCTGCAAAACGAGACTAACAACCTCGGCTTTGTAGACTTTGCCGGCCTGCACCCTGGGTGGTACACCGTGACGGAAATTGTGCTGTCTGGAACCATCCCCACCACACCACTCACCCGCACCATTTACGTGGAAAGCGGGCAAGAATGGGTGGGCGTGCCTGAGCAAACAAACTACAACGACGAACTGCACGAATATATTGTGGCTCCCTGGCAGGGTCTGGCCTTTGGCAACACCGTTCCTGGTTCGATTCATGGCTTGAAATTCCACGATATCGATGGCGATGGCATCTACAGCCCGACTGTGGATACCCTCTGGCCGGGGGTGGAATTTGTGCTGCACGGCGATGTGGACGGCGATGGTGCTTGGGACACCCTGACCCATACCACCGACGTGGATGGTGAATTTGACTTCACTGGCCTGTATCCCGGCGAATACACCCTTAAAGAAGTGGTTCCGCCTGGGTCGCAGATATCCTCATTTATTACCGAATTCAACTTCTTCCTGAGCAGCCGGCAAGAATGGGTGGCCTATCCTGGCCAGGCTGGGTTAGGGCCGGAGGCTTTGCAAGTGGAAGTTGAACTACCCTCCCTTAAGGTTGGCAATGTCATCCCCGGCTCCATCCACGGCTTCAAGTTTGAAGATGTGGATGCCGATGGCATTTACAGCCCCACGGTTGATCAACCGATGGAAAGCATTGAGTTCCAATTAACGGGCGACTATAACGGCGATGGAGAGGGCGAAACCTTCTCCTGGTGGTCCGATGAAAACGGCGAATTTGAGTTTGTTAACCTGTGGCCGGGTGAATATACCCTGGAAGAGATGGTCCCGCCGGGCATGACCGCCACCACGCCGTACACGCTCTCGTTCATGGTTCCAAGCGGAATTGAGTTTGTCGCTTTCCCTGGCCAGTCGGGCATTCCCGCTTACGAGGGCGACCTGCGCGATGAGGTGTTGTTGGGCGCTGAACTGATGTTTGGCAATGCCCGCGCTTCCGGCCTCACGGGCTACAAGTGGCACGACCTGGACGCCGATGGCGTGTGGGATTGGGACGAACCCGGCCTGGAAAATTGGGTCATCGGGCTGTACCCGGCCAGCAGCCCGGCCAGCGCGCTGACCACCACCACCAACGCCAGCGGTTTTTACCAGTTTGGTGAACTGCAGCCCGGCACCTATGTGGTTTTCGAGGGGCTGCCCAACCTGTGGAGCCAGAGCTACCCAGGCACCCTCACCCACACGGTCACCATTACCAGCGGACAACTGCTGGAAGAAGTTAATTTTGGTAACTTCTACCCCAGTTCGATTCACGGCTTCAAATGGCACGACCTGGACGCAGATGGCTGGTTTGACCTGGAAGAGGCCGAACCACCGTTACCGGGTGTGTCTTTTACCCTGGCAGGGGATAACGGACTGGTTTTGACCACAACCAGCGGCCAGGACGGCCGGTTTGATTTCCCGAACCTGCCTCCTGGCGTGTATACCCTCACCGAGGATGTTCCGTTGGGTTGGGTGCCCACCACCCCGGTCACCCGCGTGTTTACCGTCACCAGTGCGGTGGAATACGTGGCCTTTTACGAACAATCGGGTGTGCCCGCCTATACGGGCGACCCGCGCACCGAAGTCAAACTGTACGAACTGCGTTTTGGCAATGTCATCCCTGGCTCCATTCATGGCTTCAAGTTTGAAGATAGAAACGTGAATGGCATTTACGACCCGGAAGTGGATGCTCCCCTGGCGGGTGTGACCTTCAACCTCCACATTCCCGATGTGATGGTCATTTCCTCCACCACGGGCGCAGATGGCCAGTTCCATTTCGATGGACTGCTGCCGGGCTGGTATTACCTGGTGGAAGACCTGCCTGAGGGCTGGTTTGGTACCACTATGACCAAAACCTGGATTCTGGTTCAGACCGGCATCGAATATACGGCCTTCCCTGGGCAGTCGGGCGTTCCGGCATTTGATGGCGACCCGCGCTACGAACTGGTAGTTGGGGATGAGCTGAAGTTTGGCAATGCCTACCCCGGCTCGCTGCACGGGTTTAAATATTTTGATGTGGACCAGGACGGCATCTACAGCCCCACCCTGGGTGATTATCCGCTGCAGGATGTCGAATTTATCCTTTACAGCCAGTGGGGCACCTTTACCACCACTACCGGGGCAGATGGCGCGCTCCATTTTGAAGGACTGCACCCCGGGTTGTATTTCCTGGCAGAAATGGTTCCCGATGGCTGGGTGGCCACCACCTCCAGCGAAGTCGAGCTGTTTGTGCCCAGCCGCACTGAACTCGTGGCTTTCCCTGGCCAGGCCGGGCTGCCTGCTTTTGAAGGGGACCCGCGCTTTGAGCAAGTGGTTGGCGCTGAACTGATATTTGGCAATTATCGCTACAGCACCCTGAGCGGCTACAAGTGGGCCGACCTGGATGGCGATGGGGTTTGGGATGATGGTGAGCCGCCCATTCAAGATTGGGAAATCCGTCTGTATGGGGGCGAAGGGTTTGACGTGTTGGTGGATGTGGCTCAAACCGACGAGAACGGCTTCTACCAGTTCCACACACTTTTGCCTGGCACGTACGCCCTTGTGGAAGAGCTGCCTGCGGGTTGGGCGTGCAGTTATCCGATAGCCTGCCCTGCCCTTGTGGTTGAGGTCCCCGAAAGCATGGACCTGACCGGCTTTAACTTCGGCAACTACATCACGGGTTCAATACATGGCTTCAAGTTTGAAGACGAGGACGGCGATGGCGCATGGAACCCGGAAGCCGAGCCGCCGGTTCAGGGGATTGTTTTCAAATTAACGGGCGGCAGTGAAGTGATGACCGCGACCACCAATGCGATGGGCTTCTTTGACTTTGCCGGCTTGCGCCCGGGGGTTTACACGGTTACTGAACTGCTGGCTTCGCCCTGGCAGCCCAGCACGCCCATTTCTCGGGTGATTACCGTGACCTTTGGGATTGAACTGGTGGCATTGGCGGAACAAATCAACCATAACGATTCGATTCACGAATATGTTGTGGTGGGTGAGCGGTTAATGTGGGGCAACTACATCCCCGGTTCTTTCCACGGCTTCAAGTTTGAGGATATGTTCGCCGATGGGGTATATGAGCCTGAAGAAGGCGACCGGCCGCTGGCTGGCGCCGAGTTTGATGTTTATGCCTTAGGGCCTGGGCCGATGCCCTCCTCGGCACTGCTCGACTCAGAGACTATCACCCCCTTCATCCGCCTGGTGAGCGATAGCTCCGGGAATTTCAGCGTGGAGGGTCTTGCCCCTGGCTGGTACGGCATCGTTGAAGTCTCTGGCGGGCCGGGTGGGGAGTGGTATCCCAGCACAGAAGATACCTGGCTGATTGGAATTTTCAGCCGGCAAGAAATTGCCACGTATGAAGGCCAGGTGGTGCTGCCGCCGGGTGACCCGCGCGTGGTGATTGTTGCGGTAGAAGATTACTTCATCGCCTTCGGCAACTACCGGATGGCCACTTTCGATGGGTATAAGTGGTATGACACGAATGGCAATGGAATTTGGGATAGCGATGAGCCGCCGATTGCTGGATGGGTTGTGACCGCGACCAAAGATTCAGCTGGACCTGTCTTCACTACCACAACGGATGCCAATGGCTACTATAAATTCGACCTGGGTCCAGGCGATTACTTGCTGCAAGAAGCCCTGCCAGATGGGTGGGAGCAAACCTACTACAACGTTTCCTATGGCGGCCTGTTGGATGGCGTGGGTGCGGTTACTTATATCATATCCAGTGGTCAAACCATGCGCTTCGATTGGGGCAACCGCGAATTGGGAGAGGTGACTGGCTTCAAATGGCATGATCTGAACGCCAACGGGGTATGGGACACCACTGAACCCCCTCTGTCGAATGTTGTAATTCAGATGATTCGTGATGACAACGAATATGTCTACAATACCCTGACCGACAATGGGGTCTACACGTTTACGAATGTGGTTCCCGGGGTTTACCTGCTGCGTGAAATCATCCCATCCCCCTGGCAGCAAAGCTACCCATACATCCTTGATGGTGAAGAAACTTACGTGATTACGGTGACTGCCGGGGCATCCCTGGATGGCTACAACTTTGGCAACTTCATTCCCGGCTCCATCCATGGCTTCAAATTTGAGGACATGAATGGGGACGGCGTGTACGACGCTGGCGACCTGCCGCTGGAAGGCGTGGAATTCCGCGTGCAGCGGCTGGGTTCGAACGGCCTGCGTTTGGAACTGCCGGGGATCGAAATTTCCACCCTGACCGGGCCGGATGGCGAGTTTGACTTCCCTGAACTCATCCCTGGCGTGTATGAACTGGCAGAAGTGCTGCCAGAAGGCTGGCTGTCCACCACGCCGCCGATCACCCGCACCGTGGTTGTGACCAGCAATATTGAAGTTGTGGCCATACCGGGCCAATCCTTGATCCCGGGCCACACTGACCATGAAGAAATTGTTGTGCCCGAACTGCTGACCTTTGGTAACTTCAAAGGTGGTGTGATTCATGGCCACAAGTTTGGCGACCGCAACGGCAACGGCGAGTGGGAACCTGCCCAGGGCGAGCCGGGTCTGTCGGATTGGGAAATTCACCTGTATAAAGATGGCTCGCTTTACCTGACGACCACTACGGGCGCAAACGGCGCCTATTCCTTCAACGGGCTGCCGCTGGGAGTGTACACCGTGACCGAAGTGCAGCAGCCCGGCTGGCAGCAAACCACGCCCAACCCCACCCAGGTCTATGTGACTTCAAGCGGCCAGCTTTTTGCCCAGGGGCTCGATTTTGGCAATAAACCCGAAGACACCAGCGGTGTTATCGTTGGCTTTAAGTTCCACGACCTGAACGGTGATGGCGAACACCAGCCCCTGGCTGGCGAGACGGGGTTAGAGGGCTTCTTGATTGTGGCGGTGAATACAGCCACATCCCATACCTATTCTGCCTGGACGGACGAAAACGGTGCCTTTGCGTTTATCGGCCTGCCGCCTGGCGAATATCTTGTCAAGGAAATTGTGCCTGCAGGCTGGGCTTTGACCACGCCAACCGCGCCCTACGTGGTGGACCTGGCCGCTGGCGAGACTGAATCTGGCCTGCTGTTTGGTAATTACAAACTGGGTCAGCTCTACGGCCAGAAATTTGAAGATCTGAACGGTAACGGCATGCGCAACGCTGGCGAACCGGGCTTGAACGGCTGGGTCATTCGCCTGTACACCCAGGCTGGCCAGTTCATTACAGAAACCGAGACGTTGGATAATGATTCGGACGACGACGGCCTGATTGACCTGGAAACCGAAGCTGGCTGGTATTCGTTCCACGACCTACCCCAGGGCAGCTACTTCATCGTGGAAGTGCAGCAGCCGGGTTGGGTGAAAACGCACCCCACAACCACAGGCCGCAGCGTGGTCATCGGCCCCAGCGGCACTATCATTTCCCAGGGGTTGGACTTTGGCAACTTCAAGCTGGGTGAACTGCACGGCCGCAAGTACGAAGACCTGAACGGCAGCGGCGAATGGGATCCGGGCGAGCCTGGTCTGAACGACTGGACTATTGTCCTGCGCAATGGCCAGGGACAGGTGCTGACGACCACCACCACCATGGATATGGACCTGAACGGTGACAACCAGATTGACCCATCTACCGAGAGCGGCTGGTACTGGTTCCAAAACCTGCCGGAAGGTTTCTACGTTTTGGCGGAAGAACAGGTGGCTGGTTGGCTGCAAACCGAACCTGCTAACCTGACCTACTCCCTGGCCATTACCCGCAGCGGCACGATTGTGGATGAGGGCCTGGACTTTGGCAACTTCAAGCTGGGCGCTGTCCACGGCCAGAAGTTTGAAGACCTGAACGGCAACGGCCAGCGCGACCCGGGTGAACCGGGAATGAATGGTTGGGTGATCCGGCTGGTTAATGAATCCGGGGTGATTACCGAAACGATCACGATGGATATGGACATGAATGACGATGGCGTCATTGATCCCGAAACCGAAAAGGGTTGGTATTGGTTCGAAGGTTTGTACCTGGGGCAGTATTTTGTCTACGAGTTGGAAAAGCAGGGTTGGATGCAGACCTACCCGGTCACCCCAAGCATCAACTCCACCGCCGGCCATGTGTTGGTCATTGACCACAGCGGCCAGGTGATTGTTGAGGGCACCGACTTTGGCAACTTCCAGCGCGCTGAACTGCACGGCCAGAAATACCTCGATATTAATGCCAATGGCCAGCGCGATGCCAATGAACCGGGCCTGAACAACTGGACGATCATCCTGCGCGATGAAAATGGCCAGGAGGCTGCCCGCACGACAACCATGTCTATGGATTTGAACCAGGACCAGGTGATTAACCCGGTGACCGAGATGGGTTGGTACTGGTTCCAGGGCCTGCCTCCGGGCACCTACACCCTGGAAGAGGTGCTGAAACCCGAATGGCACCAGTCCGCGCCAGCAGGCGGCCAGCATACGGTGGTGGTGGATGAGAGCGGCATGATCGTTTCACAGGGACTGGACTTTGGCAACTATGTCAACGGCTCCATTCACCTGTTCAAGTTCCTGGATGGCAATGGTGATGGTCAATACCAGCCTTTCAACCCCATCAATAACCTGGCCGGGCAAGATTACCCGCAGCCGGGCGTGGTGTTCAAACTGACGGGTGATGTGGATGGCGATGGCGACCTGGATACCATTGAGGTTGCTTCGGATGCCCAGGGCCGGGTAGACTTCCCCGACCTGCACCCCGGTTTGTACACCATCGAAGAGATGATCCCGGCGGGAATGGTTTCCACCACGCCTGCCAACCAGCCAACGCTGGAGCTGGTGGTGCACAGCGGGATTGAATACGTGCCTTTTGAAAATTGGCTCGACCTGCCGCAAACCTCTCCCAAGCACCAGGTGGTGATCAGCCGCCTGCGCTATGGCAACCTTTGGTTGGGTGAAATTTCCGGCTATAAATTCTCCGACACCAACGGCAACGGCCGGTGGGATGCCGGCGAACCCCCGCTTCAGGGGTGGGTCATCTTCCTGGATCTGAACAACAACTTCCTGCGCGATGCGGGTGAACCCGCTGCCCTGACGGGCGCAGATGGCAAATACCATTTCACAGGACTGAAACCCGGTCTGTACCTGGTGCGCGAAGTGCTCCAGACGGGTTACAAGCAAACCCTGCCTGGCTCACCAGACTTTGGCTATCCGGTCTATGTCTTCAGCAGCCTGGAAGGCGGCACCATTCGCACCGGGCTGAACTTTGGCAACTTCCCCTTCAATGACCAGACCCAGTCGCCAGAAATCAGCGCCTACCGGCCTGAACGCATGCGCAGTGATACCCCTGTTACCATGACAGTGCTTGGTGCCAACTTTGTGCCCGGCCAAACCGGTGCATTCCTGCGTCCAGTGGCTTTGGATGGGCGTGTGGCTTCCCTCATCCCACTGGATACCACCGTAGAAAGCCCGCAGTTGTTGAAAGCAGAGGTGGAAGCCGGGTTGGAGCCAGGGTTCTACGACCTGGTTGTAGCCACGGCTGCCGGGGGCAGCGCGACCTGGCCGGCTGCCTTTGAAGTGGTGGCTCCGGCTGCGCCTGAAGTGCACGAGGTGACCCCACCGGCAGGTGAGAACGACACGCCCGTGATCATTGACATTTACGGTGCGTATTTCTCCGACCAGGTTTCAGTGACTTTGCATCTTTCGGGCAGCCAGGATATCACCGATACGGTGGTTTTGGTTGAGCCGCTGGTCATCAGCAGCACGCTGATTCGGGCAGTGGTGCCCATCAGCATCCCGGTGGGCCTGTACGATGTCACCGTGACCCATGTGGATCCCACACCGGCCCGCGATACTGTGCCTCTGAGCGGCACACTGCAGGGCGGCTACCGTGCCCTGGTTCCCGGAACCATCAACGACCTGGTGGCGCTGCATCTGCGGGTGCTGCCGCACCATCCATTCGAAGGCGACCCAGATGTCCGCTGGCGGCTGACGGGTTTCCGCAAGGGGGGGCTCAGCCCGCTGCTCAATGTTCCGGTGGAAGTTGTGGTATATCAATTCGGCGCGGAAGAACGGGAGACCGTTTCCTACACCCTGACGGCGGTCATCCCGCAAATTTTGCCCAACAGCGCCTTCACCGTCACCGTGGATTGGGTTCCGCCCAACCGCGGCATTGTTCCGGCTGGCACTTACCTGGCCGTGGCGCAAATAGACCCGGTTGACGGGGTGGTTGAAGTGAGCAGCCTGAACAACCGGGCGCGGCACTTTGTGGTGGTCCACCCGCCGCGCCGCGACCGCATTCCGCCCGTCGTGACCGATTTGCTGATTAACGAGGACGCAGAGGAAACCACCAGCCGCGATGTTGTGCTGTCTGTGAATGCCAGCGACCCCGACACGCTGCGCAGCGCTTCGGGCGTGGTGCGGGCTTACTTCCTCGAGTTCATCTTCGACCAGAATTATGGCCGCTGGAAGCTGGTACAAAAATCGGGTTGGCTCGATTGGACACCAACCCCCCTGCGCGAGTGGGCAACCTTCCCCTGGAACCTGACGCCGGATGCGGGCATCCACTACATCCAGGTCTGGGTGGCAGACAAGGCCGGGAACATTTCCGAAAAGCCTGCAGAAGCTTTCATTAACCTGGGTATCAAAGCCCTGGGCGATGGGTCTGTGCTGCGCACTCCGGTCTATCTACCTACCTTGCCTTATCTGCTCGCTGGCCAGGTTCACCTCTTCCGGTTAGACCTTGAACAGGGCGAACAGGTCACGCTTGAAGTCACCTCCTATGGTGGCAATGCCCTGGTGTACGTCTGGGCGCCGGATGATGGGTTGGTGGACAACGATGAAAGCTACAATGCCGTGAAGACCATCAGCTTCACTGCCCCTGAGGCCGGAATTTACCAGGTGGAAATCGAAGGCGAAATCAACACCTACTACCAGATTGCTGTTGGAGAAGGGTTGGCAGAGGCCAGCCGGGCTGTGGATGGCGAAGGCCGCCGCGGCCGCCTGCTGCCGCTCACCAATTCGGGCGATATGCCGGCTGCCGAGGTGGGGGTTGAAAGCGCTCCAAGCGAAGAAAGCAGCTTCATCATCTTCCTGCCTATTCTCAACCGCTAATGTCCCGATAAACCCAGCCAGGGAGCAAAACCTGCTCCCTGGCTGCCTCTGGTTATCCCTCTCCCGCTTGCTGGGCAATGCCCGTGCCCAGCAAGCGGGAGAGGTTTTTTTTATTTTTGTCGGCTTAACGCCCAGCCAAAAAGGGGTAAGCCAAGGCGGTATTGTAAATATTCTGTAATTTTTTTAAAATTCAAGCATCCGCTTTAAGGTTTCATGCTAAAATGAACCATCGAAATCTCTGAAAAATGAAAACGACCCGGCTCCACAAACAACCTTCTTCCCTCTTGACACCAGGAAGCGGAGATAAAGGGGAACCGGGTGAATCGTTATGAAAATGATCGTGATGTATCCAATGGAAGTATGACTTCATCCGCCTGGCAATCTTTCCTCCCACAACATATTGTGACCAGCCTGGCCGCCAACCCGACCGCCAACCCGGTTGGCCAGGAACAGCGCTTTCAAGCGGTGGTGCTTTTTGCGGATGTTTCCGGTTTTACCGCCATCAGCGAAGCCCTGGGTCAATCGGGCAAGCGGGGTTCAGAAGAACTGACCGCGATTTTGAATCGCTATTTTGAACCGATGATTGCCTTAATCCGCTCCTATGGCGGCATCATCGGGCGATTTGGCGGCGACGCCATGACTGTTATCTTCCCATTTACTGCTGAAAACCGAGCGCAGGTTTCTACCCTGGCACTTCAGTGCGCCCTTGAAATGCAGGCAAAAATGACGGCTTACCAGGCCATCCAAACCAGCGCAGGGGTTTTTGGCCTGCGCATGAAGGCTGGGTTGGCAGCCGGGCCGGTTCTGACGGTTGTTGTGGGTGTGCCCGGCCTGCGCCTGGACTATGCGATTTGTGGGTCGGCGCTGGATTGGTGTGCAGAAGCCGAACATCATGCCACCTCTGGCGAGGTGGTGATCCATGCCAGCCTGCGCAGCCAGCTCCCCGCCGGGCTTGCCCTGCTCGCCGAAAGCCTGGAAGATCCTGGCTTTACCCGGATGAGTGCCCTGGCCGGGTTTTCAGCCAGTCCTGGTGCAGGCAGCCTGATTTCGGTGGAGGATGCTGGCACAGCGGATACGCCCGCGCTCGTCCAGACAATCCAAACCTTTCTTCATCCGAGCATTAACCAGCGCGTTTTGGCCGACCAATTGAGTTTCTTGAATGAGCATCGTAAGGTGACTGTGCTGTTTGTGCGGTTTGAGGGTGAAGATTATGACCAGGACCCCAGGGCTGGTGAAAAACTGCAAGCCTATCTTGCCAGGGTTATCACCGTGGTGGATCGCTATGGTGGGTACTTAAATAAAGTGGATATGGGGGACAAAGGCAGCAAGTATATCATTTTGTTCGGGGCGCCAATTGCCCACGAAGATGATATTCAACGAGCCCTGCGCTGTGCGTTAGAACTCCGCGACCTCGATGGGCCGGCTGTGCGCATAGGCGTAAACAGCGGATTTGTGTACAGCGGGCGGGTGGGCTCATCCAGGCGCCAGGAATATACCGTGATGGGCGATGTGGTCAACACCGCGGCCCGGTTGATGCAGGCCGCAGCCCCGGGCGAAGTCCTGGTAACCGCCGCAACCCAGGCCGCTTCCAACAGTACATTTGCCTGGGAATCCCCCCGGGGTATCCAGGCCAAAGGAAAAAGCGAGCCGCTTCAGGTGGTTCCGCTTAGAGGGCTTTTGCGCCGCCGTTCACTTGCTTTTCAAGAAATTCACTACGAACTGCCCCTGGTTGGCCGGGATGCTGAAATGCTTCAGGCTGTGGATATTTTTGAATACGTGCTTCAATTTCGCCAGGGGCGTATTTTGGGCCTGACGGCAGAGGCAGGCATGGGAAAGTCGCGCTTTGCCGCCGATTTGGTAGAGCGGATGGTGAACCGGGGCTTTAAGGCTTTTGGGGGTGAATGTCTCTCTCACGGCACCACCACCAACTACCTGGTCTGGCAGCCCTTGCTGCGTTCCTTCTTCCACCTTGTTCCCAGCGCTGGTCAGGCCGAACCTCCTGCAGAAACCGGTGCGGGCAGTTCTTCTGTAGAGAGATTGGCAGCAGAGCTGGCGCGAATCAACCCGGACCTGGTTGCCCGGATGCCGCTTTTGGCGGCTTTGCTAAACCTGGACATACCGGAAAATGAACTGACCGCCAGAATGGATGCGAAGCTGCGGAAATCCTCGCGCGAAGCCCTGGTGGTCGAAGCCATTCGGACGCGCGCGGCAGGTTCGTCAGAAGGTCCAGCCCAACCACTGCTGCTGATTCTGGAAGATTGCCACTGGCTGGACCCGCTTTCGAACGATTTGCTGGAAGTGGTTGCCCGCAACATTGCCGATTTGCCCGTGCTGGTTTTGGTCATTTACCGCCCCCCTGAAATGGAACGAATCCAACCCCGGGTGCGCGATTTTCCGCATTTCCGCGAGGTTCGCCTGGGCGAGTTCACATCAGCAGACACCGAAAAGCTCATTTTTCTTAAACTGCAAAAACTTTTTGGGGATGCTGCTGCCGGTGCCGTGATTCCGGCTGAATTGGTGGAGCAAATTACCCAGCGATCCAACGGCAACCCGTTTTTTATTGACGAAATGATCAATTGGATGCGCGACCAGGATATTCGCCCGGAAGCCCTGCATTTGCTAAAAGATGTAGCGCTTCCCGATAGCTTGCGCGGCCTGATTATCAGCCGCATTGATCGTTTGCCTGAAGATGTAAAAATCACTCTCAAAGTGGCCAGTGTCATCGGCCGTTTGTTCCGGGCAAGCTGGCTGTGGGGGGTTTATCCAAAAGCCGGAACGCCTGATTCGGTAAAACACCAACTGGAAGCCCTCAGCCGGCTGGATATCACCCCGCTGGACAAGCCCGAACCAGAACTCGAATACCTTTTTAAACATATTCTGACCCGCGACGTGGCGTATGAAAGCCTGGCTGTGGCCACCCGCACCATGCTTCACGGTGCCGCAGGGGAGTATTTTGAAAGTCGTTTCGAAGCGCTTGGCTTTACGCTGGACTTTTTGGCCTATCATTATGGGCTTTCGGAGCGAGAAGATAAGAAGCGGCTGTATTTCCAGCAGGCCGCCCAAACGGCCAGGCAGGCCTACGCCAACCAGACAGCCCTGGATTATTACCAGCGCCTTTTGCCCCTTCTCGATGCGGCACACGAACAGGCTCAGGTTCTGTACGAAATTGGGAAAATCCAGGTGTTGGTCGGGCAGTGGGCTGAGGCTGAAGCCACCTGTACCCAGGGGCTTGCCCTGGCAGAAAGCATGGCCGACCCGTTTTGGTTGGCCCGGTTTCGCGGCGCCACGGGTTCGCTGCTCTACCGCAAGGGCGCATTTGTAGAAGCCCTGGACTGGCTCACCCAGGCTCGCGATGGCTTCACGGGTTTGCAGATGTCTGGGGAAGCGGCAGATTGCCTGAATGAAATTGGTGTGGTCTATTGGTACCAGGGTGATTATGAAGCTGCCTTGCAGGCCTTTGATGATTGCCAACAGATGGCTGCTGCCGCAGGGAATACCCTGCTGGTTTGCCGCACCCTGGGGAATATGGGCACCATTTATGCCTCGCAGGGTCAGCCGGAACGAGCTTTAGAGGCTTACCGCAAAGGGCAGGCCCTGGCCTCTGAACAAAGCGACCGGTTGAACCTGGCCATTTTGTACAGCAACATGGGTGCCATCCAGGTGGAATTGGGGGATTACACCGAAGCCCTCAAAAGCTATGTGCGCAGCTTGCAGCTTGGCCTGGAAATTGGCTATCGCCAGGGTGTTGGTGTCAGTGTGGGCAACCTGGGTGATTTGTACCTGGACCAGGGGTTGTTTGCCGAATCGTTGGCTTGTTCCGAACAAAACCTGAAGATATCCCTCGAATTGGGCGACCAGATGGGGGTGAGCTTTGCCCTCTGGAAAATTGGCCGGGCCAGCCTGTACCAGGCCGATGGCCCTGTTTCGGTGGAAGTGGCTCAAACCAGCCTGCAGTTTGCCGTGGATTTGGGCCGCAAGCTTGAAATTGACTATGACCTGTGCGATTATCTGCTGGAACAGGCTGCGTTGTTTACAATTCAGCGCAACTACACGGCCGCACTGGCTGCTGCTCAAGAGGCTGTGGAGTTTGCTGCCGGCGCCGACCGGCCGTCCCTGGCGCTGGCCGGGCAGGCACTTGCCTTGCGCCTGCAAGCCTGGCAGGGAAGCCTTGAACCCGCGGCTGCCATGGATAGCCTGGTGGCATTGTTGGATAACGCCGAATCTGATGAAGACCAGGCCCTGCTGCACTATGAAATTGTCCAGGTAGACCCTGCCCAATCCGGGTCCCGGGCCCAGGCTGCGGCGCTCTACCAATCGTTATATACTTCTGCCCCGAAAATCAGCTATCGCCAGCGATACCGGGAAATGGTCGCTGCCAATTTGCTCCCCGGGCTGCCCTCCGAACTGCCTCTGCCACCTTTCACCCTGCCGCCGCTGCCGGATGTGGTCACCCGCAGCCCCGCCAACCTTTCTGCCATGTTTGCCCAGGTGAAAGCCCTGCTGGCTTCATGAAGCCGTCACAGCCTTCCCGCATTCTCATTCTGGCGCTCGGTTCCAGGGGCGATGTGCTGCCGTATGTCACCCTGGCAGGAGCGCTGCAGCAGGCCGGCCAGCAGGTGCTTGTGGCCACCTTCGCATTTTTTGAGGATGTGGTGGACGCTGCTGGGGTTGAACTGCTGCCTGTGCCCGGCGATGCCGAAGGGCTGATTCAGCAGGCTGCCGATGGTTTGTTGGGCGCCAGCGCTCCTACCCTGGCAAACCCGATTGCCATTTTTCGGGCTTTCCAGGCCCTGCGCCGTTCGTACGGCCAGCTTACCCGCCACCTCCCCCAGACCCTAAACGAGCCGCGCCTGTTCGATACCACCCTGGTGCTCAACCAGCTTCCCGCTTACCTGTTTGGGGAGGATATTGCCGAAATGCTCTCCCGGCGGGTTGGGCGGCGCATTCCCTCGGCAATTCTCTCGGTCATCCCCACCTACCGCACAGCCCACCAGCCCCTATTGGGTTTTCGCGCCCTGCCAGCCGGGCTGCCCCAAGGGCTGCGCCGGGCCTACAACCTGTGGACGTACCGGCTGGGCGAGCAAATGGGTTGGCAGATGTTTCGGCGCTCGGTTAACGGCTGGCGCAGGCTGAATGGCCTTGCCCCACAGCCTTTTTGGGGCCGGTACAAAGCCATGTTTTCCCCGCCCCCGCCAGGGCAGCCCGACACCCGCCCGCCGATTGTGTGCGGCTTCAGTGAAAAGGTGGTGGCCCGCCCGCCCGATTGGGACAGCCAGGTTCAAATGACTGGCTGGTGGTGGCCAGAGACCACCCATTGGTACAATCCGCATTCGCACACACCCCTGCCTGCAAAACACGCCAACCCCGCCCTGGAGCAGTTCCTTGCCGCAGGCCCGCCGCCGGTGTTCATTGGCCTGGGGTCTATGCCTGTTCCTGACCCCGCCCGCGCCAGTGCGCTGTTTATCGAGGCGGCAAAGCAGGCCAATGTCCGGCTGCTGCTGCATTCGGGCTGGGCGGGGCTGGCTATTCCCCCAGACATGGCCGAAAATGTGTTTTCGATTCAGTATGCCCCCTACGATTGGTTGTTTCCCCAGATGGGGATGGTCATCCACCATGGCGGTTCAGGCACAACTGGCTATGCCCTGGCTTCGGGTGTACCTTCCATGGTGCTGCCCTTTGTCTTCGACCAGTTCTATTGGGGCGAACGCTCGGCAGCCCTGGGGGTTGGCCCTGAGCCCATTCCTTTTTCCCGTCTTACCGCACTCGCCCTCGCGGCGGCCATACGCGAGGTGTCCGAAACCCCCACATACCGCCAGGCTGCCACTGCCCTGGCACAAACCCTGCGCGCCGAAAACGGCGTCGAGCGTGCAGTGGACCGGATTCTAAGGTTGCCTACCCGGATTCCCCTGTTATAATAGACCCCACTCACTCTTAAGAATATAAAGGAATGCATTATGCCGGACACTGCTGCCGATCTCAAACGCCGCCTCGAAAAAATTCTGCCCCGCGTTCAAAAACCCGGGCGCTATACAGGTGGTGAACTTAACGAAGTCATCAAAGATTGGGACACCATCCAGACCAAAACTGCCCTGATTTTCCCCGACCTTTACGACCTGGGTATGTCGAACCTGGGCATGGCCATTCTGTATGATTTGCTCAACCAGCGCCCGGATGTGGTGGCCGAGCGTGCCTATGCCCCCTGGACGGATATGGAAGCCCAGCTGCGGGCCAAAAATATCCCTCTCTACTCCCTCGAAACCAAGCACCCGCTCAAAGAATTTAACATCATTGGTTTTTCTCTGCCGTACGAAACCCTGTATACCAATACCCTGAACATTCTCGACCTGGCGGGGATTCCCCTATTTTCCAACGAACGCAGTGCCGCAGACCCGCTGATTGTGGCTGGCGGGCATGCCACCTTCAACCCCGAACCGATGGCCCCTTTCATTGATGCATTTGTGATTGGTGAGGGCGAAGAAGTGATGCTCGAAATCGTGGATATCTACCAGAGCTGGCAGATCAGCGGGGAAAACCGGCGCGGCCTGTGGGAGCGCCTGGCCCGGCTGTGGGGTGTGTATGTGCCCATGCTTTACGAAGCCCACTACCACCCGGATGGCACCTTTGCGCGCGTTGAGAAACTGAGTGAAGCAGCCCAACTTCCGGTGACCAAGCGCATTGTGGCCAAACTGCCTCCGCCCACCACCCGTTTTTTGGTGCCCTATATTGATACGGTTCACAACCGGATTCCTGTCGAAATCATGCGCGGCTGCACCCGCGGCTGCCGCTTTTGCCACGCCGGGATGATCAACCGCCCTGTGCGCGAGCGCACTGTGGATGAAATTTGTGATGCCATCGAACAAGCCCTGGAGAACACCGGTTTTGAAGAAATCGGCCTGCTTTCGCTTTCCTCTTCGGATTACACCCCTGTGGTGGAACTGGTGAAAGCCGTGGGCGAGCGCTTTGCCGGGAGAAACCTGGCGGTTTCGCTGCCTTCCTTGCGCATCGAATCCCTTTCCGTAGATTTGATGGACGCCCTGCACGACACCCGCCGCAGCGGCTTCACGCTTGCCCCCGAAGCTGCCACAGAAAGAATGCGCGAAATCATCAACAAGCCCGTCACCAGCGAGCAGCTTTTAGAAACCGCTCGCGAAATTTACTCGCGCGGCTACGAATCCATCAAGCTCTATTTCATGATTGGCCATCCTTCTGAAACGCTTGAGGATGTACGGGCGATTGTGGAATTGTGCAAAGCGGTGCAGCGCGAAGGGTTCAAAACCATTGGGCGGCGTGCCAAGGTGACCGCCGGGGTGAGCACTTTTGTTCCCAAGCCCCATACCCCATTCCAGTGGGTGCCGTGTGACACGGTGGAGCAAATTCTGGCCAAGCAAGAACTGCTGCGGCAAGAACTGCGCGGCCCAGGGCTAAAGCTCAATTGGAACAACCCGCTTGAAACGATGTTAGAGGCGGCTCTTTCACGCGGCGACCGCCGCATCGCGGAAGTGGTTTATCGTGCCTGGAAATTGGGTGCAAAGTTCGACGCCTGGATGGAGCACTTTAACTACGACCTGTGGTTGGAAGCCTATGCCCAGGTGGGCCTTGACCCGGCTTTTTATACCCACCGTGCCCGTCCCTTGGACGAAGTTTTCCCCTGGGAGCATGTCACCGCCACGGTGCGCAAAAAATTCCTCACGCAAGATTACCTGTGGAGTCTGGCCGGGCGCACCCGAATTGACTGCCGCAACCAGTGTTTTGCCTGCGGCATTTTGCCCACTTTTACGGGTATTCGCCGCGAGAACCCGGGTGACCATTGGAAGTGTCCGGAAGTCAGCAATAAGCGGGTAACCGTCACCGGCGGCGATGGCACCCTGCCCGCACCCATGCCTGGCCAACCCGCCATCCGCCTGGAAGACCTGGCCCCCGGAGATTGATGCTCCATGGAAATTCGCCTGCGCCTGACCTTTGCCAAAACTGAAGCGATGCGTTTCACGGGCAACCTGGATGTCCAAAGCACACTCGAACGCACCTTTCGCCGCGCCCACCTGCCCCTCGTCTACAGCGAGGGCTTCACCCCCCGCCCAAAAATCAACCTGGCTTCAGCCCTGCCCCTGGGCCACACCAGCAACTGCGAACTGGCCGATTTTTGGCTTTCGGAGCCGGCCAGCCTGGATGACATTCGCCAGGCTTTTTTGGCCGCTGCCCCGCCTGGGGTTCGCCTGCTCGACCTTCAGGAAGTGGCCCTCAACCTGCCCAAGCTGCAAACCCTGGTCCAGTCCACAGAATACCATGTCACGCTGCTGCCGGATGATGACGGAACCATACCCCCTGCGGGCGAACTGGATGAAAAAATTGCTGGGCTGCTGGCCGCGCCCAGCCTGGTTCGGGAGCGCCGGGATAAAACCTACGACCTGCGACCGCTGGTCTTGTCTATTGCCCGCCTGTCCGACAGCCCAGAAGGTGAGCCCTGCCTCTCGATTGTGCTTTCTGCCCTCCCCAACGCGACGGGACGGGCCGAGGAAGTGGTGGATGCCCTGGGCTACGACCCGCTTTCGGCGCGCTACCACCGGGTTGGTTTGCTGCTCGCCGAACCTTTGGCAAAACCCTGATTTTTTGGGAACAGCCCTTTTTTCGCCCCAAAGCCTGGGGCGAGAAGGGGGACAGGGGGATGGGGAATGGATGGAATAACAACAATGGTGTACTCCCTCTTGTTGGATTCGTCCAAACAGAAATCAAAAATCAATTATAATCAGCCTATCTTACAAACCCATAGAGGACTCTTGTGTTTAAATACTTGCAGTTGAAACGGAGCGACCCGAAGGTTGCACCCGATCCGGAAAATTTTTCGATTAACCAGATCATTGACAATGCCGATGCCCCTGTGGCCATCCGGCATTTGAACAATTTGCCCGACAATGCCAAGCGCAGACTGTACCGTTCCATGCTGCCTGCAGAACTGCTGCGCCGTTTTGAAATCAAACCCATCACCTGGAAAGGTCCGGCCGGAGATAGCCATGTCCGCCTGGACGCGCCTGCCGGAACAGGTAAAGTTTCCCTTTCGGTATATCGCCACCCCGACGACCTCTCTCCCTTTATCTGTATTGAACTGGCGGATAACAGCTTTAACGGGATTGATTTGAACCTGCTGCTGTTGAATGATCCGGCTTCCCCCTACTTTCGCACCGATATCGATGCGGAAGAACACCCGACCTATTTTGGGACAGTGCGGCGCAACCTGGTTGAAGAAGCGCGCGCCAAATCGGCGGGTTTGGCTCCGGGCCAGGTTCGAGCCAGCCTGGGGGGGTCGGCGCTTGTTCTTCAGTATATTGAAGTCTTCCTGACGATGTTGGCGCACCAGGCCTATTATCTAGAGCCGCTGAGCTACACTTCTGCCTGGGTGTTCGAACGGCGTGGGTTTGCTTATGTACGGGGCCACAAATTGATGGATGATATCCACCGGGAATTTCAACCCGGCGGAAAGCTGAACGCTGCCCTGGATGGCAGCACCCCTTTCCGCCAGCCAGAGCAGTGGAACACCGTTCGCGGCCGGGCCTGGGCGATTCAAGATGGCATCCTGGATGTGTTGGATGCCCGATGGGACAAGCTGCGCATGGTTAAGCAAATTGGACAGCAGGCCGGGGTCAATACCTTCCCTGGGGCGGTTTATTAAGGGTCTTTTGCCCCGATGCAGAGGAGTTTCTATGGATTCGAGACACACCATCACCCGTGCGGCTGAGTTAGAATCGCTGGCCGAATTGCGCGCCTTTATTGGTGAGGTTTGCCAACAGCACAGCATTGACAACGACACCGCCTTCAGTTTACAGCTGGCAGTGGACGAGGCTGCTGCCAACATTATTACCCACGGTTATGCGGGCATGGACCCTGGTTCCTTAATGCTGCAGTTGGAAGTGTATTCGGATAAAGTGGTCGTGCGCCTGACCGACTTCGGCCACCCCTTTGAACCCAGCCAGGCTCCCCAGCCCGATTTCGATTTGCCCATTGAAGCGCGCGACCTGGGCGGGTTTGGCCTATTTTTTATCTATTCTGTGATGGATGCCGTAGATTATGAAACGGGTGAAGCTGGCAACTGCCTGGTCCTGACCAAGAAACTTTCCTAGCGTCTGGAACAGGGCTGCCGGTTTTACAGCCCTTTGCGCCGCACGGCCAGCAGGGTGATATCGTCTGATTGTTCGGCCCCGTTGGTGAACGCTTTCACGGCATTGACAATTTTTGCCAGGGTTTCTTCTGCACTCTCCGCTGGCTCTGCCAGCAGTGCCCGTAAACGATCATCCCCAAAAAAATCGCCATTGGCCGCCTTGGCTTCGGTAACGCCGTCGGTAAATCCCACCAGCATATCGCCTTCGCGTAAACGAACCTGCCCAATTTCAAAATCCAGATCGGGAAACAGGCCAGCCGCTGGTCCGGTGGGGTTAAGTTGTTCGATGGTGCCGTTTTTGCGCACCAGCAGTGGGGCTTCATGCCCGGCATTGATGTAGTACAGCGTGGCCCGGACGACATCCAAAACCCCAAAGAAAATGGTGGCAAACATGTTCGCTGCACTGTGGTGTTTGGCAATATAGTTGTTGGTCAGCACAATTGCTTTCTTGAGAGCAGTTACGCCCACTGAGCGCTTCATCACCATGGTGCTCATTTCCATCGGGACAAACACCCCGGTGTTGCTCGTACTGCCCTGGGCTTCCTGATCGTAGTGCTGTTCTGCAAAGGCGCGCAGCAGGCTGCGGAATAGGGCCATGAACAGCGCCGCCCCTACACCCTTATCACAGACATCTGCAACCACTAACCCCACCCGCATTTCATCGGCCAGGGGGAATACGTCGTAAAAATCTCCCGCAACCTGGCGGGCGGCTTCAAAGTGGGCGGATATCTCAAAATCTAAAACCTGGGGAAGCGTGTCTGGGAAAAAGCCCGATTGAATTTGCCGCCCAATTTCAAGGTCGCGCTCTAGGGCCTGGGTGTACAACTTTTCCTGGTCAAGGGTTTGCTTAACCAGTAAAGAAGAGCTGACGCGTGCTTTAAGCAGAATCGGGTCGAAGGGCTTGGGCAGGTAATCGGTGGCGCCCAGGCTGATGCATTGGATGATGCTGTTCATATCATCCATGGCTGAAACCATGATGATGGGCAGGTGGCGCAGCCTTTCATCGGCTTTCAGTTTTTTGAGCACTTCAAACCCATCCATTTCGGGCATGAGCAGATCCAAAAAGACCAGGTCAAAAACCTGTTGATTTTTTCCCAGCGATTCTTCCAACAAAGCCAATGCTTGCCTGCCGCCTTCGGCCATCACCACTGCGTGGCCTTCTTTTTCAAGGCTGCGGGCCAGCAGCTTGCGGTTCATAAAGTCATCGTCTACAACGAGCATTTTACCGGTTAAAGGGGTCATATTCTGGTTTACTCCTAGCCTTGTTTCCAAAGGTCTAAAGCGGCGACTGCCTGCAAAAGCAAGGTTTTGATTTGCCCGATGAGCTGGGGCGCATGATTCAGGTTTTCCTGTCGGGCATATTCTTCAAGGGTTTTACAAGCGGCGCTGAGGGAAGCCGCGCCCAGGCTGCTGGCGTTGGATTTGAGCGTGTGGGCTGCCCGGCGTATCAGAACCGCATCGAGGTTGGCATAGCCTTGCTCCAGTTCGGACACGCGGGTTGGCACACTTTGTTTGAAATCCTCAATGATCTCTTCCACAAACTCGCGTCCCATGCCTTCTACCAATCGCTGCAGGGTATCTTTGTCGAGCGGAACAGTGGGTTCTGATGCGGGCTCTTTGCCGAGTTGGGATGTGATTTCCTGTTCCTCCAGGCTTTGGGAGTTGGCCCGGTTCAGGGCGGTTACAAGGGCATCCACGCGGATGGGTTTGCTTAAGTAATCGGCCATTCCGGCTGCCAGGCAGGCTTCACGGTCGCCTTCCATGGCGTTGGCGGTCATGGCAATGATGCGAGGCCGGTCGGCAGGCGCAGGCCAGCGTGAGATGATTTGCCGGGTGGTTTCAAGGCCATCCATTTCCGGCATCTGCACATCCATCAAAACCACATCGTAGCGCTGCCGGGCGACGGCTTCCAGAGCTTCCAGCCCGTTGCCGGCGACATCGGCGCGGTAGCCCAGCTTGTCTAATATGGCCAGGGCCAGTTTCTGGTTGATCTGGTTATCTTCAGCCAATAAGATTTTTAAAGGCAGCCTTTTGCCCATCTCTGGGTCGAAAAGGGGCATGGCTTTGGCCTGCATGGCTGAATCGGATTCTTCAGGCGGTTCGCCGGAGACGATTTCGACCAGCGTGTTGTAGAGGGTGGACGATTTGACGGGTTTGGTCATCCGGGCGATAAACTCGGCTTCTTCCAAGGCCTTGGGGCTGCCGTCCCAATCCAGCGAGGTCAGCATCATTAGGGGAAATTCCTCTGCATCCTGGAATTTGCGAAATTCTGCAGCCAGCATAATGCCGTCCATATCGGGCATTTGCATATCCAGAATGCCCAGGTCGAAACGCTGACCGGCGGCAATCCACTCGAGGGCTTGATGCGGGCTTCCGGTAACGACCGGTTCCATGCCCCAGCCGCGCACCTGGATTTGCAGCAGTTTTTGATTTGTGGGGTTGTCGTCCACAATTAATACCCGCTTTCCCAGTAAATCGGGTTGGGTGTGGGCCTGGTGGGCCCGGGTGCGAACTCCTTCGGTGGTTGGTTGGCCTTTGATGGTGAAGAAAAAGGTGGTGCCCACCCCTGGTTCGCTTTCCACCCACATCTTGCCGCCCATCAATTCCACCAGGCGTTTACTGATGACCAGCCCCAGCCCGGTGCCGCCATAGCGCCGGGTGGTGGAGGCGTCTACCTGGCTGAAGGCCTGGAACAGGCGGTCCATTCGCTCTGCGGGGATGCCAATGCCTGTGTCGCGCACCGCAAAACATAGTTCCATCCGGCCATCTGGCTCGGGTTCACCTTGGGCAGAAACCGACAGAACGACTTCACCTTTTTCTGTAAACTTGACTGCGTTGTTAAGCAGGTTGACAAAAACCTGGCGCAGCCGGGTGACATCCCCCACAATGCCTGGGGGAGTTCCTTCGCTGAAAACCGCAGCAACTTCAAGCCCTTTTTGGGCAGCCCGCAAGGCCACAAGGTCCAGTGCGCTTTCAACACAGTCATGCAGGTCCATGGGCTGCATTTCCAGTTCGAGCTTTTGGGCCTCAATTTTTGAGAAATCCAAAATGTCGTTAATAATCGTCAGCAGGGCTTCGCCGCTGGTGCGTACGGTTTCGGCATAATCGCGCTGGTGTTCGCCCAGGGGGGTATCTAATAACAACCCGGTCATGCCGATGATGGCGTTCATCGGTGTGCGGATTTCGTGGCTCATCATTGCCAGGAAGTTGCTCTTAGCTTCGTTGGCAGATTCAGCGGCTTCTTTTGCCTTGCGCAGTTCGCGTTGGGCAACCACCCGCTCGGTGATATCCCTGGCCATCCCGCGGTAGCCGACGGGCGTGCCGTTTTCATCGTGCATCAGGGATGCGGTTGCTTCAATGTGGCGCACCGGGCTGCCATCTTTAGGGACCAGTTCGTACTGGATTGATTTTTCAGCCTGCCCGGTTTGAAAGACCTGGTTGAATTTCTTAAAGAGCATGCGCGTGTCTTTGGTGGTGGTGTATTCCCCGAAAGATCGGCCAATCGCATTTTCTGTGGCATCGCCCCCCATTTCGGCCAGGATGTCGTTCATGAAGGTAAACTTGCCATGAAGGTCAATTTCATAATAACCATCGCGTACGTCTTCAAGCAGGGTGCGGTAGCGTTCTTCGCTCAGGCGCAGGGCTTGCTCCGCCAGGAAACGCTCGCTGATGTCGCGCATGATGCAGCGAAAGCCGGTCGGTTCTCCCTGGTCGTCCAGGATCAAGGCAATGGACATTTCGGCATAGATCGTTTCCCCGGTATCCACCCGAATAAAGGCATTCACCAACCGGTTGATGGGCTGGCGAGTGGTGAATACCTGGTTGAACGCCTCGAAGATTGTGCGGAAGCTCTTCCGGTCGGTATATTTGCGGAAATGCTGGCCGATCACCACTTCTGGCACGCTGCCGATGCCGGCCGCAAAGGCCCGGTTTGCCTGCAAGATGTTCCCGCGCACGTCGGTTTCGCAGTAGCCATCCACCATATATTCCAAGATGTCGCGGAAGCGAGCTTCACTTTTGCGAATGGCCAGCTCGGTTTTCTTGCGTTCAGTAATGTCGCGCATGGTTCCCCGGAACCCGGTTTTTTCGCCGCTTTTGTCGCGCATCAAAGAAACGGTTAGTTCCAAAAAATGTTCTTTCTCGTTTTTATCCAGGTAGCGCATTTCGATGTTATTGGCGGGGGTTTCGGTTTTGTAGACGGTGTTAAAAACCGAAAATAAATTGGCCTGAACTTCTGGATCGGGGAAAACCTGGATATAGTTTGTGCCCACCAGGTTTTCTTTGGGCTCTTGCAGCACCCGACATAATGCGTCGCTGCAAAACAACATGGTTCCGGCAAGGTTGGTTTCGTAATATCCTTCTTCGATATCTTCCAAAATGGAGCGGGCGCGTTCTTCGGACCTGCGCAAAGATTCAGCTGCAAATTTGCGCAGGTCAATGTTGTGGAACTGCAAAACCGTTCCGGCCGGGTTGAAGGTGCCATCGAACAGGGGTTTGATATGCACCATGTAATAATGCAGTTCTTTGCCGAAGTTTACACCCACTTCGATATCCAACGGTGTGGATCTGTCCAGGTTTTGCAAAATGGCGGGAATGTCGCGCAGAATCAAGTTGGCTGGCTGCCCTTTATCGGCATTGGTGAGATTAACACTGACAGACCTTGCGGCCTCGTTGATTTCAACCAGGTTTTGCTGACCATCTAAAACCACCACGCCATCTGTAAGCCGTTGGATGACCGCATCGTATGCCACGCCCACCACGTCAAACAGTCGGTAGTGGAAGATGGTCCAGGCAAAAACGCTGCCGCCCAACACAAACAAAAATGGAGTTACATCCAGGCCAGGGATTTCAATCAGGCCAGCAATGAACAGCACATTGCCCACCAAGGGAATGGCCAGGCCGACCAGCAGGCCAATCACCTGGCCGCGGAAGCGCTGCGGGTTTTGCATGAGGGTGTGAAAGAGGAGCAGTGCGCCAATGGTAAGCAGGGTGTACGAGTAGACCGTGTGCACCCAAAACCAGGCGCTTTGGGTGGCGATCAGGATGGTGCTTTCTCCCAGTTTTCCGGTTTCGATGGCGCTCCAAAAAAGGTGGTGAGCGTCGTTGGTCCAAATTACCAGCATACTCAGAGCGGGCAAGATGAATAAAATGGCCAACTGCTTATCGCTGGACCATTTTGCCCGGCCTGTGAAGCGGGTTACGAAGGTGAACCAGGCCACGGGCAGGGTGGTAATGCCCAGGTATTTAAACCGCAGCCAGAAGTATTGTTCCGGGTAAGCCGCGCTGGCCCACTGCAGCGCATCGGCAAATGCCCAGATGGCGGCCGTGATCATAAAATAAGCAAACGCTTTGCGCCCGGTGGTCTGCCGTCCCTGGCTCCAGGAATAAATCGCAATGGCCAGGGTAACTGCTGAAGCAAGGGATAGGGGGAGAATATAGGGATTATTTTGCCAGGTCATAGGGGTGCTCCTGAGGCACACTGAATTCCGCCCGAAATTGAAACCAGGCCGGTGCGCGGTTCAAAAGAAGCGCCAGAACCCATCATAGGTTGGTAAGCAGGCGTTTGATGTATGGGAGTTCCATGCGGGCAACTTCTTCCCCGGCGGTGATGATGTATTCCAGGTGGTGGGTGTCGAAGGTGCCAATGCGCCGGTCGAACTCGGGCAATATGAGCACAATCTCTGCATGGTGGGCCAGGTTGTGAAAGGCAAACTGGGCTTTGAGGATGTTGTTCATGAAGATGGTGTTCATGTGGTTGTTTACGGCGGTCATGGTGCGCAGCCGTGGGCGAATATCCAGTTCGAAACCCATGGCGATAATTACATGGGCGTTCTCTTTGATGGCCACGTCCACGGGCAGTGGGTCAGCCACAGCTCCGTCTACCAGCAGTTTGCCGTCCACTTCCCAAGGGGGGAAAACCACGGGCACAGACACACTGGCGCGCACAGCGCTCATGAGAGACCCGCTGCTGTGTACCACCATATCCCCCGTTAGAAAATCGGTAGAGACTACCCGCAAAGGAATTTGGGTGTCGTTAAAGGTTTTGTCGCCAAACGATTTGGTCAGGGTTTGGATGAGAAAGCGGTCATCCACCAGGCCGGAGCGTTCGTTAAAGGAAAGGGTGCCTTCGGTAGCTGCTTTAAGGTTGGCCGTGTAATTTTCCATCAAGGCCGGGGTCCAAAAATCCAGCGTCATTTGTTTCAGGGTTTCGACAGGATAGCCCAGCGCCAGGCCGGTGGCGAACAAGCTGCCCCCACTGCAGCCAACCAACAGGGAAATGGGGATTTCTTCTACCTGTAAAGCATTAAGCAGGCCCAGCACGGCTGCGCATTTCACGCCGCCTGAGCCAATTACAATGGCAACTCCGGGTTTTGATTCAGCATTCATCGCGTATTCCAATCCGGTTCAGGCTACCCATGGTTAGAAACTGGCGACTGCTTCGTCGCGCCCCGGGTATACCTGCAAAATGCTGGTAAAACCACTCATGGTCAAGACTTTTTTGACGTTTTCCTGGACGCCAGCCAGGCGCAGGTCGCCTTTTTGAGCTCGCACGCTTTTCAGGGTTGCCAGCAGTGTGCGCAGCCCTGCGCTGCTGACGTAATCTACTTTGCCCAGGTCGAGCACCAGGTGGATTTGACCAGCCTGGACCAATCCGTCCAGGTATTGGGTGACCTCTGTGGCTGTAAGCGCATCAATACTGCCTGCGACTTCGATAACCACTGCGTTGCCTTGCTCAAAGTGTTTGATTTCCATGCTTTACTCCTCAAATAAATATTCGCCTCAGACTTGCAGCAGCGACTGTAAGTAAGGCAGGTGAACTTCCATGGCTTTTTCGCCCTCTTCGATAATATAGGGCAGTTTTCCTGTATCAAATAACCGGATGCGTTCCTTGAACTCAGGAATTACAGGGATGACTTCTGCATGGTGGGCGATGCTGTGAAAGGCAAAATTGGCACGCAGCAGGTTGTTGGTCATAATACTGCTCATCTGAAATGCAAAACGGGCAGCGGAATTATAGCGAGTTTGGTAGGGGCTTTCAAACCCCATGGCAACAATCACATCGGCGCCTTCGCGAATGGCGATGCCAACAGGCATCGGGTCGGACATGAAACCATCAATCAACAGCCTGCCATTGACTTTCCAGGGTTTAAACGTGAATGGCATGGCAATGCTCGCCCGGATGGCGTCGACAAGATTGCCTTGCGAGAGCACAACCTGGTCACCCGTATAAAAATCCGTAGCTGCCAAAAAGAGGGGGATCTTAACATCGGAAAATTGGTGGTGGCCAAAGGCTTTTTGCAGCCCGCGCATCACCAGGGCATCTTCTTTCAGGCCAAAATGTTCGTTGAAGCCAAATATTTTGGGCAGCGCTGCTCGCAGCAAGGCCATCCGGTCATTGCGCCCGGTTACTTCGCGGGTCCACATGGCGAGTGTCATTTCCTGGACCGTTTCTGCGTCATACCCCAGGGCAATCATGGCCGCATACATGGCGCCCCCGCTGCATCCAATCACCATGTCAATCCCAATGCCATTTTTCATCAGGACTTTTTGCAGCCCCAGGGCAGCCGCGCATTTGACACTGCCCGACCCGATGACCAGGGCGATTTTTTTCTGGGGTGGGTTGGTTTGCATCATCCTTGCCTTGCACTTTCCCAGCCCTCATTGGGGTTGGGTTAATAGAAAACTTGCTGGGGAACCGCGTCCCCGGCGAAGGGAGCATCACTTCGTTGTGAAATAAGGTGTAGAGCATAAATATAACATATTTTTAATGATTTAATCGCGCATTTTTCTGGTAAGGTGCGCGCAGATGGTGGAATTTCATCCCATTCTCCATTCCCCTGCCCCCATTTCCGCCAGGAAGGGGGAATTGATCTTCGCCCAGCCCCAACGCCTGGGGTGGGTCAGAATAACCTTCTGATTTGGTGCCGTACCGTTGGAACAGGAGTAGAGTTTTTGGTGTGAACCCAATATTGCTTGACAGGTCTGTCTTTGCACATATATAATGCGAGTAAGTATTAATGTCCGGCTCAATTTCCTGGCCGGCATCCCCTCTGCTGGACGGGCGGGCATCCGCGACCAGCTGCAAACATCCAAAGGTTCAGGCGCCATTCATGGAACCCTTCTATCAAAAAAGAACATTTCGCCTTGGTATGCTGGTCGTGTTGGTGTTTTCGAGCTGCCTGCTTTCCTTCATGGGTGAAATTTACAACACTTTTTATTTTTTCTTCCAGGTTTATGCCAGCAGCATGTCGCCGGATTTCGTTCCACCGGAGTTTAACGCCGGGGTTGCGCGCGAAATGCTCATTGTGGTGGTTGCATTTGCTTTGTTTGCTTTGTTTTTCGTGGCAACCCTGTTTATGGCCTCGCAGTTTGTGCTTCCGGTAGATCGTTTTGAAAACCGGGGGAAAGTGTTCAGTCGTTTGTGGGATTATGTGATCGGAATGCATGGCCCGGCCATTTTTGTGAAAGGCGGGGTTCAAACCGCCAGCCCTGAAGAATTGAACCGGCCAGGGTATGGGGTTGTGCTTGCCGACCTCGCCAGCGCCGTGGTGATTGAAAAACGCGGCGGCAGACATTACACGGCCCAGCGAGAAGAGGCGGATGTGGAAGCACCGGGCAAGAAGGGCAAGCGCAAACCCAAGGTGCGGGTGGAAGGGCCAGGCATTATCTTCCTGGAAAACAATGAACAGGTGCGCGACACTTTTGATTTGCGCCCTCAATTCCGCATTCGCCTCGATGCGCGGGCATACACATCTGAAGGATTGGAGTTTTCTGCCCATATCATCACCCGCTTCACATTGGGCGAACCACCCGTGGTGTTGGATGTTGCCTATGTGGGCGACCCGGTTGCGGAAAATATCCAGGTGATTTCCAAACGTTCGGAACTGATCAACTCTGGCAGCGGCAAGACGGAGCGCCTGGAATTCTTCGCCTCCTTTAAAGATGAACTCGACGACGCCGACAAAGAAGAAATCCACCGATTTGTTCAGGCTTATGCGTACCGCCAACCCGCTCCACCTGCACAAAACGGCAAACACACGCCTGTTGTGGTCTCTCCCTTCGAGTTTGATCGCGAACGCATTTTTAGCGCTGTTTTTGCCAAAGCCCTTGAACCGGGCACCAACAAAATCCGCGATTGGGATATGCTCCCGGGTGATGTGGGCGTTCAGACCTTTCGCGACCTGCTGAACAAAATTTCCTACGATCAGCTTTACCAGTTTGATGTAGACAATCCGGAAGCCAAGCTGAACCCCGACCCTGAAAAACAGCGCAATTTTTCTTACAATTTGCCGAAAATTAAAGGGCAGTTTTCGACCCGGATGCGCAATCAGGGCATTTTGGCGTTTCGCTTTGTGGCTCGCCAGGATGGAAGTCCGCTGCAGCCCAACGACCTTTGGGATGAAAACCTGCTGAGCGTGCTGCCTGTGCAGCAGCTGCAAAACCCCAAGCCCCTGCGCCGTTATGGGATTAAGCTGAACTTCGCCAGTTTTAGCGTTCTACGCCCGGTCACCCCCATCGTGCGCCAACAGCTCGCCGAACACTGGCGCGGCAGCTGGCAGAAAAAAGCCCTGGAAGAAGGTTCGGAATATGACCGCCTTGCTGCACGGCATCGGGCTAAAGCCCGGGCCCGGGCCCAGTTCCAGACCTCCAAAGTTCTTGCAGAGATTTTTGCCCAACATGCCAATTCCGAAAATGCCTTAACCCTGCAGCTTTACCTGGCCCTGGAAAAACTGGCGGCGGATGCAGAAACCCGAGCCTTGCTGCCGAGTGAAACCTTGAACATGCTCAACAACTTGCGCTATTGGATTGCCCCAATGAGCAAACCCATTTACCCGGGTTTGGAAGATGGCGCCGTGCCGTCCACCAACCAGATTGCCCCTTCGTCCGGTGCGCCGCACCCTGGCTATCCACAGGGTCCGGATGAGCATGGCTTCAACCCAACACCCGAACCTGAGGATAAACCGAGCAAAACATCATGAAACTGTTAAAGAAAATCCTCTGGCCTTTTAAGAAGTTTTACAGGTGGCTGATTGCCCTGCCCCGCCGCTGGTCTGCCAGCGACCGGCGCAGCGCCTCGCTGCGTTTGTTTATGCTCATGGGTTCCAGTTTGTTGGCGTTTTGGGCTTTGAGCAATATTTTTGAGCGGGAGTTATTAGACACGATGGTAAGTGGCTGGCGCGAAAATCCATCTTTGGTGCTGATTTTGCTGCCATTTTTAGATGTTTTCTACCGTCCGGTTGCTGTTTTGCTGCAGTGGGACACGCTTCGGTTTCTGTACCTGGTGATTGTGCCCGTTTTCCTGGCTTTGTTGGGGGCGGCTCGTTATATTCAAGACCTTTATGAATTAGAAAGCACGGCAAGCGCTTTTAAATATCTCAATGCGGCCCTGTTTGGCATTGGCTACCCCCGGCTGGTGATTGAGAAGGGCCAGAAAAAAATCGAGGCCGATGAAAAGAACCTGCTGGACATCATTGGTGGCCCGGGCTACCTGGTGATTCGCCCAGGAAACGTGGTTTTGCTGGAGAAACTGCGCGGCCCTTCCAACGTGCGTGCCCATGGCCGTCACTTTATTCACGCTGGCGAAACGATAAAAGAAATCACCAGCCTGGATGAGCAGGCTGGCGAGCTGGAGCTGGTGCGCGAGGTGACCAAGGATGGGATTGAGGTGCACATTCGCAACATTCGCTACCGCTACCACCTGCGCACCGGACACCCCGCCGGGCAGAAAGACCGCACGCTTTTTGAGCCTTACCCATATTCGGTGGAAGCCGTTCGCAACATGGCCTATCACCGCAATGTGGTCAATATCACTGCCGATACCAAAGACCTTAACACCTGGAACAAAACGGTTGGGCTGGTGATTGATGGTGTGATTACGGGGTATATTCAAAAGCACACCATTGACCATATCACTTCGCCTTCTCAAGATGAAAAAGACCCGCGTGCCGAAATCCAAAAATTACTCAGAAGCCCTGCCACGCGCGAAAAAATGAAAAACCTGGGGGCCGAACTGCTTTGGGTGGACATTGGTCACTTTGACATCCCCGATGAAGTGATTGACGAGCAGCGGGCGCGCACCTGGGCCGTCACCTGGGCGGGAAAAGCCAAGGTGGAGGTCTCACAAGGCGAAGCGGTCAGTTTGCTTAATCAGGAAAGAGCACGGGCAGAGGCCCAGGCCGAGCTGCTGTTAAGCATTCTTCAGGTGTTTGACAAGGTAGACCCGGCGGCCACCCAACCCCAAATTCTCACCCGTATGCTGCTTTCGCGCACCGCCCGGGTGATTGAATCGGTGGCCGAGAAAAACCAAACGAAAGATACCGCAGCCAATACAGGCGCTGCGGATTAGCCCGCAATTATGAAAGGATTTGATATGACTTTTCCAAGCCCGTTTTATCGTTGGCGCCCGCACCCCTGGCATGGCCTGGAGGTTGGCCCTAAGGCTCCTGAGGTCGTCCATGCTTATATTGAAATCACCCCGTTTGACCTGGTGAAATATGAAATTGATAAAGTCACTGGCTACATCCGGGTGGACCGTCCACAGCGCACCTCTTCGCAGCCGCCCACTTTGTACGGGTTTATTCCCCGCACCTACTGCGGACGGCGTGTCCAGGTGCTTTCGCCCAATGCCGCCAAGGGCGACGGTGACCCGCTGGATATTTGCGTGATCAGTGAACGCCCCATCACCCGCTCCGAGGTGATTCTGAACGCCAGGGTGGTGGGCGGCCTGAAGGCACTGGATGGTGGTGAAGCGGATGATAAGATTATTGCGGTTCTCGATCGCGATGAGTTCTGGGAAAACGTGAACGATATCACCCAGATCCCCGAAGTGCTGGTAGACCGGCTGCGGCATTACTTTGCTACATACAAAATGGTTGCAGGCCAGAACAAAATGATTGTAGAGGAAGTGTACGACCGGGAACACGCGCTGAAAGTGGTCCAGGCAGCGATTACCGATTACGACGAAGCCTTTGGAATTTAACCAAGGGCAAAGGTAACGGCCTGTTCGAAGGTCTTTTCTTGCCCGGCTTTCCAGGCAGCGATAAATTCGTCAGGACTGAGCTGATTCTGCACCAGGGTTTTGTACCCGTCAATTTCCACCTGGTCGGCAGGCTGCAGTTCCAAAGACATCCGTTCAAAAATTGCGGCAGACGCGCCCAACAAAGTTGCGGCGCGTTTTGCGTTTCCCTGGGCGGCCACCGGTCCGGCCAGCATGGCCAGGCAGATGGCGGTGTGGTAGCGCAGCTGCAAATCGTATAATAATCGGATTCCCTGCAGGGTATAAATTTCTGCCTGGGCATAATTTCCCTGGTGTTGGTCTACGTAACCCAGGTTGACCAGCGAAATTGCCTCGCGCCGGCGATTGCTGGTTTTGCGACATACTTCCAAAGATTTTTCGTAGCCCTGCCTGGCTTTTTCGTAATCGCCCACCAGGCGCGACAATTCCCCAATCTGGTTATAGGCCCAGGATAACCCGGCCATGTCTTGCAGTTGTTCAAACAAACCGATGGCTTCTTCAAGAATGGCAAGGCCTTCTTGGGCGCGCCGGGCATCTGCCGTGGCATGGGCGCTGAGCCAGAACAAAGCCCAGGCAGCGTTGCTGCGGTCTCCGGATGCGCGGGCAATGGCCAGGGCCTGGCGGTTCCAGGCTTCGCCCTGGCTGTGTTCGCCGCGTGAGAAGGCCATCATGCTGGCTCCGTTAAGCAGTTGGGCCTGGGCGTAGCCAGAGGCCTGGGGCAGCTCGCGCAGGGCTCGGCCAATCCAGTATTCCCCTTCGGTGATGGGCCCTTCATAATACCAAAATTCGGCCATCAGCCCGGCCAGGAAAATTCCCAGGCCGGGGTTAGCGCCGCCCAGGCACCATTCCAGGGCGCTGCGCAAGTTGTCGTATTCCTGGCGCAGCCGGGCAGACCATTCCACCTGTTTGGGGCCGCGCAGTTCTGGCATGGCGGTTTTTACCATTTCGGCAAAAAATGCGGCGTGGCGGTGGGCAAGCTGGTCTTTTTCTCCGCTTGCAGCCAGTTTTTGCCTGGCTACCTGGTAAATGGTTTCAAGAAACACAAAACGGGGTTCGCCGTCTACACCGGTGGTGAAGCGGAGCAGGTTTTTATCCACCAGGGATTCCAGGTTGGACAGCAAGTGGGTTTCCAATCCTGGCTGGCAAATGGCTTGAATGGCTTCTAACGAACGCCCACCCTGGAAGATTGCCAGCCGGGCAAACAGCCGCTTTTCAGACTCGGTGAGCAGGTTGTAGCTCCATTCCAATGCTGCCAGCAGGGTTTGGTGCCGTGGTCCTGCATCTCTTTTTTTGCTGCCTAATTCGGCCAGCGAAGAACTGACCAGGCTGAGCAGGTATTTGGGCGTCAGGATTCTTGTCCGGGCCGCCGCCAGTTCAATGGCCAGGGGCAGACCATCCAGGCGCACGCACAGCTCGGCAACATCGCGCTGGTTTTGCTCGGTCAGGCGAAAATGGACGTTGGCATCCTGGGCGCGCTGGACGAACAATGCAATAGCCTCGTTTTTACTCAGTTGGCCCGTATCCAGCGGTTGGGATAAATCGGGCAGGGTCAGCGGCTGCACCGGGTAATCGAGTTCCCCGGCGATGTGCAGCCGCTCGCGGCTGGTGACCAGGATGCACAGCCTGGGGCAGGCTGTGGCAAGTTCACCCACCAGGCCAGCCGCACCCAGCACCTGTTCAAAATTATCCAGGATTAACAAGGCGTGCTGGGCTGCCAGGGTCTCTTTTAAATCATCGGCCAAGGAGCGCGAAGGGCCTTCTTTGATATTCAACACCCGGGCAATCCGGCTGGGGACGAGGTTTGCATCTTCGACAGAGGCAAGGTCAACAAAGTAGATGTGTTCGAAGGCTTTCCCCTGGAGCTCGTAGGCAGCCTGGAGTGCCAACCGGGTTTTGCCCACCCCACCCGGCCCGCTCAAGGTGATGATTTGACTCCCGTCCGTGTTGAGGATTTTTATCAATTGGTTCAGGGTGCTTTGGCGGCCTACAAACGAGGTTAACCGGCCAGCAGCCTGGGTGATTGACAGGCCCGGTTCCCCGGATTCGGGAACGGCAGGCCGGCCGGGCAAAAAAGTCACTTCTTCACCGCGCTCAATGGCGACCAGCGCCTGCTCAACCAGGGCAGCAGACCCGAGGCGTTCTGTGCGGTTTTTTATCAGCAGGTGGTCAATCAGCTTGGCCAGGGAGGGTGGGGCATCGGGGCGCAGGCTGCTGAGTTCTGGAATGGGTTGGGTCAGCACGACATTGACCACTTCGGCGGGTGTGGATACGGAAAAGGGCAGCATGCCTGTCAGCATTTCGAACAAGATGATGCCCAACGCCCACAAATCGGATCTTTCATCTGCATTTTCTCCCCGGAAAATTTCCGGAGGAATGTATACCCAGGTGCCTGCAATGTCGCCAGCCTGCGAAATGGTTGCCCGGTCCAGGAAGTGGGCAACTCCAAAATCGCTCAAATGCGGGGTGTTCTGTGCATCTAGTAAAATGTTTTCTGGTTTTAAATCGCGGTGAATAATCCCCGAATTGTGCGCCAATACCAGCGCCGCGCTGACTGCCTGGCCGATGCTTAAAGCCTGGGGAATGGGCAGCGCACCCACCCGGTCAATCAGTTCGCGCAGCGTTCCCCCTTCCAGGTATTCCATTACCAGGTAATAGACATTGGCGTGTTCCACCGAGGCAATTCGCTCCACGATATTCGGGTGGCTGAGCAGGGATAGGGCCTGGTCTTCGCGTTGGAAACGTTCCAGGGCTGTTGGGCGCTGTTTCACGGTTTCGGTCAGCAAGGCTTTGATTGCGACCAGTTTGCCAGTGAGCTGGTCTTGTCCTTTGTAAATTGGACCGACCATGCCCGGGCACATTTCTTCAATGATTTGAAAGCGTTCGCCAATTTTCATTTGAACTCCAATGATCCTGTTGGCCGGCGGTAAATTGCCAGGGCTCTGGTTCTGTTCACGCCCGGTGGGTGAGGCTTCACACTTAATTATATAAGTTTTTTCAATCTGCTCACCCATCCCCCTTGCAGGGGATTTGGCGCTTCATCGAACATGCAAGCCCGGGTCACCGGTTGGGGACCCTCTGCCGCTGCGGAAAATCCGGGCACTGTCAGCGGTACCAGGAACCCGGCGGTGCGAATGATTTTCAATAATGGGGTCATTTCAGCCTTCTTAATGCTTTCCATTTTCATAAGAAGTTGGGGAGAAATATCATGAACCTGTTTTGTCTTTGCACTACCTTTGAGGCTTGATTCACCTTTCCCTGGTGGGGTGGTTCATCTCAAGCATCTATGTGTTAATAGATTACACCCATGCTATCAACAGTTTATCAAATCCCCCTGTGTTCTCCCTTTTCCCTGGGAATGGCAAGTGCTTTTTTTTACCGGATGACTTTCAAACCGGTTAGAAAATATTTAGAAAAAGAAAACTTGTATGGTTTACTGGGAAAGTTTTAACGTAAACCTGTGTGCCAACCTGGAACTGATTCAGGTCAAAACAAGTCACCACAAAGGGCTGGCACAATGCGGACTTCTCATCATGCCGCCGCAAAAAAAGGGGAGGGATTAACGCACCAGGTAAATAATGGCTACGGTAATGCCAATGCTGACCACGGTCCAGCGCAGGGTGGCGGGTTTGATTCGCCCAGCCAGCCTGCCGCCCAGGTTGCCCCCCACCAGCGCCCCAACGGCCATTACCAGGGCAACTGACCAGGCCACCTGGTCGGAAAACAGGAAGAAAGTTGCCGCAGCAATGTTCACACAAAACGAAATGGCCTGTTTGAGGGCGTTAAGCCGGGTCAGGGTATCTTCTAACACCAATCCCAACACGGCCAGCACAATTACACTCAGCCCGGCGCCAAAATAGCCGCCATAAATTGCCGCCAGCCCAACCGGAATACCCACCCAGGCCGAAGATAGACCCGGCATTTTGCCCTGCCCGGCCCGCCGGACCAGCCAGGCTTTGAGGGGTTCCTGCACAGCCAGCAGCACTGAAGCCATTAAAATCAGGTAGGGTATTAAATCGCGGAAGAGTTTTTCGCCTGTGTTCAACAGCAGCAGCCCCCCCACCAGGCCGCCCACCACACTGGCTGGCATGAGCACCCACAGCCGTTTCCCCTGGTCGCGTAAATCTTTCCACTGGCCAACAATTCCCCCGAAATACCCGGGGCAAAGGGCCACGGTGTTGGTGACGTTGGCCATCACTGCCGGAAGGCCCACAGCAGTCAGCATGGGAAACGTAATCAGCGTGCCGCCGCCAGCCAGGGCATTGATACCGCCGGCTGCCACAGCAGCAAGGGTGACCAGGATGTATTCATACCATTCCAGCATTGGGTACCTCCTCAAAAAAACAAGGCTGCCAGTTTGGGTGACAGCCTCGGCTCGGGTTTTCGGATGCCCCAACAGTGAGTCGAACACTGGTCTTTGGCTCCGGAGGCCAACGCTCTATCCACTGAGCTATTGGGGCTTACTTGGAGGGTATTTTACCACTCTTATGCAGAATTGGGGCAATGGGTGGGGGGGGGACATATGGCTTTCTCAAAGTCGCGTTTTGGTAGAAGTCAATAACAAGAAGGCGTCTG
>CAZAYY010000002.1:156170-267383 GCA_964489525.1 uncultured Anaerolineales bacterium | reverse complement strand
TACATACCCCCTTAACGCCCTGGCTATGAATGCAAAATTAACCCCCGTGGGGGCACCTGAAATCTCGGAGTTCACCTCCGAGATTTCTTTGTTATAATACAAGTATGCTGAATCGTTCAAAATATCTGCAAGACTTGGAAACCGCCACTCGACGCAGCCCAATCACCGCTCTCTTAGGGCCGCGCCAAGTCGGTAAAACTACCCTGGCCCGCTTGTTTACGGCCAACAATCCAGCCACCTTTTTTGATCTTGAGTCTCTGCCCGACCAGCGCAGGCTGCAAAACCCTGAACTGGTGTTAGGCGGCTTGCAAGGGTTGATTGTTCTGGATGAAATCCAGCAAATGCCGGAGCTATTCGGTACGCTGCGGGTGCTGGTAGATCGCCCTGATAACCAAGCGCGTTTCATCATTTTGGGCAGCGCTTCGCCGCAGTTGATCCGCCGCGCCTCCGAATCGATGGCCGGGCGAGTGGAATTCATCGAATTAAATGGCTTTGATCTCTCCGAAACCGGCAGCGCCGCCTGGCAGTCGCACTGGCTGCGTGGAGGCTTCCCGCGTTCCTTTTTGGCCGCCACTGAAGAGGACAGCTTGGCCTGGCGAGAGGGCTTTATCCGCACTTTTCTGGAACGTGACCTGCCGCAGTTGGGCATCACCATCCCATCCACCGCCATGCGCCGCTTTTGGAGCATGCTGGCGCATTACCACGGCCAAACCTGGAACGCCTCCGAATTGAGCCGGGCAATGGGCCTCTCTGATAAAACTGTGCGTTCTTACCTGGATATCCTCAGCGGCGCCTTCATGGTGCGCCAGCTTCAGCCCTGGTTTGAAAATACCAGCAAGCGCCAGGTGCGCGCCCCCAAGATTTACCTGCGTGACAGCGGCCTGCTGCATAGCTTGCTGAACATACCCGACCAGCACACCTTGTTCGGTCATCCAAAGGTGGGTGCATCCTGGGAAGGCTATGCTATCGAGCAGACCTTGAGTATCCTGCGCCCCAATGAAGCCTATTTCTGGGCCACCCACGGCGCCGCTGAGCTGGATTTGTTGTTTTTTGCCAATGGCAAACGCTATGGCATCGAAGTGAAATTCAGCGAAGCGCCTGAGGTGACCCGCTCGATGCACGTCGCGCTGCAGGATTTGGGGCTGGAGCATCTGTGGGTGGTGTATCCGGGGGAACAGAGTTACCCGGCGCATGAACGAATCACGGTGTGGCCGCTGCAAAAAATTGGCGATTTGCAATTGCAAATCAGGTGAAAGCTTTGCTATGCTGCCAAACTGCATCACTTTCTTTGACCCAAACGAACAACCTTATGGCGACTTTTCGCCATCTTCGCGACATTGGTTTTTCGTGGAGCCAGATCGAATGGCATGGCGTTCATGTCAGCAATATTTGCTGGCGCAGAAATTTCTTGACCCCAATCGAAAAGAGGCGATTCATCAATCAAAGACTCTTGAGGAAGCACAGGCCATGGCAGAACAATGGGCGCCTCGCCAGGATTGGGACAATGCCAAAGATACATACCTGGAATTGGCAACCCACGCTAAGTTTGCTGAAAATCTGCACCTTCAATTTTTGTTGGCAGATACCAGCGATGCTGAGCTGATTTATGCGGATTTTGATGATTCCGACTGGGGAACAGGCCCGGATGGCAAAGGCCAGAACAAGTTGGGAAAACTACTGATGGAATTGAGGCGGGAATTTCGGGAAATTCAAAACGATGCCAGTCGGCTGCAATGTCCCCATACCAGTGAGCCAACCACGCGTCAAGTTTGTGTTCATTTGCTCAGGCACGCCCCAGGAGAAAGAGCTTATTACCGGTATTTTTCAAACGAGCCTGGCTACTTTGCCATGATCTGCCCTTCCTGCTATGCTCAGCCTGAGCAGATCGCGGCCAACTTACGCAAGGTTTGCAGACAATGTTTCTTGGATTATCAAGAGAAGGAACTTGGTCAGCTTGGAACGCCACAATTCCTGTCACGGCCATCTAATTTGCACTTTTTTCACCAAGATGTTGTTCTAACCGGCTTTGAGGGTATAGAAGTTCTTGATCTTCAACCAGTTGAAGAACTGCCGGGAAACTGTTGGGTAGCGCTTACCAGTGAGCAGAAACTGGTACAAATTGAATTTGAGCAGCGCAGAGCGCAAACAATTTGTGACGTCCCTGACAGCGATGTAGATTGGCGTTCCAAAGTGGTTCTACATGTTTCCAAGGATGGACGGTATGCCGCCCTGGTCAATTTGCGTGGTCAACATGGATTGGTAATTGACCTGGCGCGTGGCACAAAAACGATGGCTTTAGATCGCGGGCAGTACCAGGTTGTCCACTCGCACTTTCCATTGGCTTTTGCTGAACTGGATGGTCGGACGATCCTGGTGCATGGTACAGCCTGGAATCGCGTGACGATCTCGGACCCGGCAACCGGAGAGGAACTCACTCCCCGCCAACCACCCGTCTGGCAAAAAGGTGAGCCTGCTCCAGATCACTATCTGGACTATTTTCATGGCCGTCTGGCAGTTTCGTCGGACCAAGAATGGATTGCTGATTGGGGCTGGGTCTGGCATCCTGTCGGGATGATCCGTTGTTGGAACCTGCGAAAATGGCTTTATGAGAATGTATGGGAATCTGAAGATGCCTACCGGCGAAAATACCTGTGCTATCGTTCATATTACTGGGATGGACCTATCTGTTGGGCGGATGAGCGGCGTTTAGTTGCCTGGGGGTATGGCGAAGACGAAGAAAATCTAATCCCTGCTGCAACGATTTGTGATGCTCAAACAGCCACAGAGCTTTCCTGGTTTGTCGGTCCGATGTCCAGTTCACAGAAAGTTAAGGCGCGTGGCAAAGATGGCGAAATCGAGATGGAGATTCCTGGCGGGACATTTGTGTATGATGAGTACCTGTTTTCCTTTGACTTTCAAACAGGAATAACGATCTGGGATATTGAATCCGGCGAGCGACTATTCTTTGATGAGAATTTTTGCCCGAATGGATATCATCGAGCACGCAAATGCTTTGTAACGGTTAAGGAAAATGGATTATTCACGATCAGCCGACTTGAGAATTGGGTACCCTTTTAAAAATAAGACCGATTAACGTACTGTACCCCCGTGGGGGCACAGGAAAACTCGGAGTGAAAACTCCGAGTTTTTTGTTCGGACAGCGATTCGCGATCGTTCCGCAAAAGTCCGTTTGTTCGCCGTGGAACTGTCCTGAGCCGGTATATGGATTTACTTTTCCCTAAAACCAGTGCGCAAGCCAGCGTGGAGAAAGATCCTGAGCTCCTTAAATGTATCCAGCAGATTAAGCAGACGCCTTCGCAATGAGGCATGGAGCCAAAGGTGTGCTGTGAACAAAATCGTTGTTAAATATCAGAAAGGATGTGGACTTTGAAAAGTTTTGAAGCGAAGACGGTGGTGATTACAGGGGCGGGGTCCGGTTTGGGGAGGGCGCTCGCGATTAAATTCAATTCAGCCGGTGCAAACCTTGCCTTGTGCGATATGAATCTTGAAGGGCTGCAGGAAACCAAAAGTATGCTTTCCAATCCATCCCTGCAAACCTCACTGCACCGGGTGGATGTCAGCGACCAGGCGGCTATGGAAGGGTTTGCCAATGAAGTCATTTCCATCCATGACCAGGCGGATATCCTGATCAATAATGCCGGGGTTACGCTGCTGCCCAAACCCCTGGAAGCTATCCCGGACAACCTTATTAAAAAGGTTATTGCGGTGAATATGTGGGGAACCTACTACGGCACGCGCGCCTTTTTACCACACCTTAAAAAGCGGCCTGAAGCGAGTGTTGTTATGCTTTCAAGCACAGCCGGGTTGGTGGGGCTTTACGGGCTCAGCCCCTATTCGATGTCTAAATTCGCCGTGCGCGCCCTGGCAGAAAGCCTCAGCATGGAACTGGCCAACACAGGCGTCCATGTTTTGACGGTTCATCCCGGGAATGTGCGCACCAACATCATCAAAAATGCCCTCGACCTCGCACCCGAAAATCAAAACAAGGCGCATGAATTCTTCACAAAAGCCTCCACGCTTTCCCCAGAAACCGCGGCGTTGAAGATTATGAAGACCATCCAGCGCAAACGCAACCGGCTGGTGATGGGGATTGATGCCCACGTCATTTACCTGATTCGCCGCCTGTTTCCGCGGGCTTATCCCAAAATCCTGGCAGCTGTTTTTCGCCAGGCGAAATTCGAGTAATGATTTAGAAGGGAAAAGTTCCATGTTTTTTCAAGTGACTGGTATTCTTGTTTGGGCGGCCATCAGCCTGCTGGTTTTGGGCAGGGGGCTGCGCGCGGTCCGGGAACGCGCCCGGCTGGAGATGAGAAATCGTTGGGTGCTCATCACCGGCTGTGATTCGGGCATTGGCCTGGGCGCAGTGGCGCAGCTGGCCAGAGAAGGCGCGCAGGTCATCGCCTGCACCTACACCGCTGAAGGCGCTGCACGCGCCGCACAGGCGGGGGCAAAGCAAACCCTGCAGTTCGATATCACGGATGAATTTGCGGTCCTGGATGCAGTGACAAAAATCAAGGCGCTGACCGGCGGAAGCCTGTGGGCATTGGTTCACAACGCGGGGATGGTGCAGCCCGGGTTTGTGGAGTACCAGCGCATGGAAACGTACCACCGTGTGATGGATGTGAACTACTTTGCGGTAGTGCGGCTCACCCAGCCCTTCATCCCCATGCTTAAACAGTCCAAGGGGCGGGTGGTCATCGTCAGCAGTGTGGATGGCATTGTCAGCCTGCCGGGCAACGCTCCCTACGATGGCTCGAAATATGCAGTAGAAGCCTACGCCGATGCCCTGCGGGTGGAACTCTCTTTTTGGAATGTGCATGTGGCGGTGGTCAACCCGGCCACCATGCGCACACCGTTGGCACTTGGTTTCTTTGAAGCCCACAAAAAGGCGTGGGAGATGATGGATCAACATGAGCCGGACGGGGCCTGGAAAGAAGCATGGACGCGAGAATGGCTTGATGCGTATGTCGAAGTCAACAGCAAAAACCTGGCTGGGATTGCGCAAGACCCCATCCATGCCATCCGAGATGTGGCACACGGCGTGGCGGCAAAACATCCGCGCCTGCGCTATTTAAGCGGGACACTGGCCAAGACGTTGTTCCGGGCTTTGTGGAAGATGCCCGAACATTGGTCTTTTATCGTGAAGAAGGGTACGATCACGCCGCCGCCAAAAATCGCGAGGTTAATATGACATTCCTGATTGTTGTGATGGCTGCTTTTCTGCTTTTGGAAATCTCAAATGTATTTGTGCTTTTTTTACCCCAGACTCAAGGCAGGTGCATGGGAGCCGAAAGGGTTCTCCATACGTTTGGGCTTCACCATCACCGTGCTGATTCTTGCGCTGCTGGTTGGCGCCATTCTGGCGGCGCTGGGGGTTGGTTAAGCCAGCAAAATGACCAGGAGGTTTAACGGGCCGCCAGCAGGCGCGGGATGTCGCCGTTGATTTCCATGCCGGCATGGCGGCCGCGGCCTTCAAAGAGCACCTGCCCGCTGCGGTCGCTCAGGCGCACTTGCAGCGAGGCGTCCAGGGTTTCGTCGACCCGGCGGCCCATGTTTTGCTGGGTGGGACCATAAATCAGCCCACCGCTGGCCTGCACAGCGTGCATCTCCAGGCGCAGGCGCCGGTCACTCACCACCCAATCCACCCGCCCATCATTGAGCGCCAGGCTTTCTGTTCGGGCGCCGGTATAGGTTGCAAATCGCAATAAACGGCCCTCGAACCACAGCCCAATGATAAAACCCCGGAAGGCCGAGCCCAGCCAGGGGATCATGGCAATGGATGCGGTCAGGCAGGTGCGGGGGGAATCGAAATGATTGCTTTGGAACCAGATGTAGCCAGCCGGGAAAGATTTACCCCAGTCTTTTTCGATATAACCACGCCCACCGTCAAAAATATGCCCCTGGCCTTCCACATCCAGCGTGCCGGAGATGCTGTGGTCGAAGCTCAATACCCCGTGGTAGCACTCCATCCGGGGCACCCAGGCATACCAGCCCATGATTCCCGGCCCAGACCAGGTCACAGGCCAGGGCTGGCCACCCTGCAGGTGGAGTTCTCCGTGGATTTGCCCCAACGGCTCAGGCCGGTTGAGCGCCAGGTGGAGATGCTCACGGGTGAAAACATTCTCGCCTATGCGAATCTCAAAACGCTGGCGGTCTGCATGGAACTGCTCCAGGGGGAAGGTATGGTAGGCGGAGCGGCGGGTGTGCCCTTCCAGAACCTGGATGAAGGCATGGCCATTTTCACCCAGGAAGACACCCGGAATGATGGCGTAGCGCTGATTTTCAGCGCCATTGATCAGGCGATAGTACCAACCCTCAAAGTATGGTGGGCGGCGATCATGGCCATGGTAAATTTCCGGGTGCAGGGTTTCATAAAGCCATCTTTTCATGGGTTAACTCCGTCTTTGGGTATGGAACCATTAAACCTTCCCCTAATTTTAGCAAATAATCCGGGGATCCCTGACCCAAAATTCTGCGGGGGAGTAGTCAAATGTTGTTATTTTGTCCTATTCCCCATCCCCCTGCCCCCTTCTGTATAGACGGGAGGGGGAATTCTTAGGGATTGGCCAACTGGTGGGTAGATTTTTCAAGTTAGCCCGTATCTTTTTGTTGGTTTTTTCGTCACATATATTGTAGACAAGATCGAGTGACTGCGGACCCTGTTCATTAGACACAAAATCTTAATGTGGATTGGGATTCGGCTGGTGAAGGCAGGCAGTTGCGAGATTAAACCCATTCATCGTACAGAAAGGAGTACAAAATCATGAAAACCCCGGTTGTAAGGCCCCTGTTCACAGTCATTCTGCTCATCTTACTGATTGCGAGTGTCTCCGCATTTGCGCTTGCGCTTGATGTGAACGTCGCTTCAGCGCACCACATGGCCCCCAACGACAACAGCACCGCGATTGGCAACATCAATGAAGAAATGGTTCACAATGGTTTGGTTGTCGGTGGCATGGAGGAAACACCAGACATTGGCGCTGGCAACCTGAATCGAGCGACTGAGCCCTGGATGCCCTGAGTTTTTGCCAAGGGAAACCTGAACAAGCAAGGGGGTGATTGCTATCGGAATTGATCTTTTCAAGCACCACGGAATGAAATCCGTGGTGCTTGATTTTTTAAGCACCAACCACCTGCCTGCCTGAAAATTGAAGCGGCTCGCTTCAAACCAGGGTTTGGGATGGGCAGGTACGCCCGCCTTTTTCACAATACCAATTGACCGATTCCCTTTGCCCCGTTATAATTGCCCAATTCATCCCCCAGGAGTAACCTATGCCACCCTCTTCTCAGACGATTGATTTATCGTATCGCCGGCTGCTGCTGTTTGCCGGGTTGTTTCTGGCGCTGTTCGCCGGGCTAAACTGGCCAGGCGGCGCGTCGGCCGGGCAGTCCCCACGCTCCACTGCTGCTGTGACCAGTGGGGCGTTCACTTTCCAGGTGGTGGCGCAGACGGGCCAAAATGGCCTGACATGGCTGAACGGGGGGCAGGTGAACGATAATGGGGAAGTGTATTTCACCGGAAATTTTGCCAGCAACCCAACTTACCGGGTGTTCGTATGGGCCAACGGACAGGCCTCTCAAATCACTTTGCCTGGAGGAGCGGAATTTAGCGGAGCATATCCAGGGTTATATCCCACTTCCAATGGCGACCTGGTGTTTAAGGGGACATGCGGAGGGCAAGCTCACTCGATGTGCATCCTCCGAACCGACAACACCGTGGAACGAGTTGACACGAACAGCTCTATTTCGTATTTATCAATAATGAACAATGGTTACTGGCTGTTGGCGGAACCTTTGGGCAACAGCACCACCCGATTGGCGGCGACGAATGGGAACATCCACACCCCGGCGGTAGATATCGTCACCTACCTGCAAAATAGTGAGCGCTACGAGGCGCGGTACGCGGTTGATGTTGCGCCAGATGGCGCCGTTCTCATATACGAGTATATTTCGGTAGGTGGAACCACCACCACCCGGCTGAAATTTGTGGGGGCACGTGAGGAGGTGGTGGTGGAAAAACAAAATAGCACTTCTGCCGGTGTCGGGGAGAGGCTGGAGGTACCTGCCGGAGTGAACGCATTCGGCGATGTGCTGTATTCGTTGACAACTTATACGGAAAACCCAGGGGGCGGGCTGAACAGCAAACAGAGTTTGCATATTTGGGCGGCCTCTGGCAGCGGCGGGGGAAAGATGTTGGAAGAAAATGCCAGCTTCCGCAGTTTTGACTGGCCGATGACCTTGGGGGACAACTACCGCCCGGTGTTCGGCGCCCGGTATAGCGCCTGCGAAGAGGATGACCGGGCCGCAGCGTTGGAGTGCTGGCCGTATTATGTGGGGTTCAACCTGCCCGCGGATATGTTCATTGTGCCCTGCCTGGAATTATTTGGGGAAACGTGCTTTATGAACGGTGCTCCGCAGCTCTCGGAGAATGGCAAGTTTCTGCTGGCCACCGTGAGCCTGGCGTCCGGGGGACAGGCACTGGTGGTGGCTGGGGAACTCAGTGGCACTGCATGGAACAACCCCAGCGGCGGGGCTTGGAGCGAGGGCGCAAACTGGACGAGCGGCGCAGTCCCCGGCGCAACGGCGGATGTGCTTTTCAACCTACCCGAGACCTATGATGTGCTGGTCGGAACCCGGACGGTGGGGAGTGTGGTGGTGCGGCAGGGCAGCGTGGCGTTTATGCAGGCCGACCTGGATATCACCAGCGGGCTGAATGTGAGCGGCAATGCCCGTTTTACCCTACCCGAAGGAACTGTGACCACGGGCGAGTTGGTGGTGGGGGCTGACAGCAGCGGCCGGTCGCCACAGGCCCCGCAGAACACCCTGGCGCAGGTATTCGTCTCGAACACGGGTACACTGCTGGATGGCGCGCCAGAAATTACGGTGGGCCAGGCTACCCCCGGCCACCTGTACCTGAGCGGGGCAAAAATTGTGGGCGGCGCGCTGACGATCGGCTCGCCGGACGCCACCGGCAGTGTAGTCGTGGCGAACCCCGGGGCGAACCCCGATTCTTTATGGGAAACCGGCGCTGTGGCGATTGGGCCAGGCAGCACGCTGGACATCGAGCGCGGCGGGGCGCTGTTTTCTACCGGGTCGGTAGTTATCGGCCACGCGGCAGAACCCACGGCGAGCACGGCAGTGGTGCACCTGAGCAACCAGGGCGATTATGTGGCCAGCCTGGGAAATTGGTTCGCCGCCGAGATGACCCTGGGAAGCGCCGCCCGCGGCGAACTGTATCTCTCGCAAGGCGGAACCCTGGCTGTTGGCGATCTGCAAGCCGGGCTGCAAGCTCACGATGGCCCGGCTGGTGAGTATGATGCCTTCCTGTTAATCGACGGCAGTGCAGATGTGCTGCTGCCTACCAGCCAGGGCATTACCCCCACCGTGAAAAGTACAAAGGTGTATGCCCTGTCAGATGTGCTGCTGGGGATGGCGGATGGCGCGCAGGTGGGGGTAAATATCACTCACGGCGGTGAACTGAGCCAGCAGTATGGCAGCATTTCTCTTGCCCACGAGTCGGGCAGTGATGTCACCGTCGTCGTAGCCGGCATCAACAGTCACGGCGTGCGCGCCCGGTTGAGCCAGTTTGCGCCGGAGGGGCCTGACGCTGAAATGTTTAATTGCGACGTCGGTTTTTCCGGCTCCGCTGGCCTGTATATCCGGGAGGGTGGGCAGGTGGACTGCGGGACCATGCGCCTGGGGGTTAACCCGGGCAGTTATGGTGAGGTGCTGGTGAATGGGGCCAACGGCTCCAGCCTGACTGTGCTGGCCTTGTGCGTGGGCTGGGACCACGGACTTTTTTGCCAGAGCGCCGAGGGGGCGCAAGGGGTGTTGGAACTGCGCAACGGCGGGTTGGTGAACAGCCGAGCTGGGACCATCATCGGTACGGGCGGGCGCATTGGCGGCGATGGCGTGCTGGCCGTGGGCGCCCTGGGTTTTTCTGTGTATGACGGCGGCTTCCTGTCGCCGGGCATCACCTTGCTGCAATTTGGGCGCAGCGCAGGCCAGGCGCACACCATTACACCTGGCACACTGACCATCAGCGGAACGCTCACCATCAGCCCCACGGCGACTGTCGAAATCGATGTGCTTGGGCTGGATAACTACGACCAGGTAGTGGTGAACGGCGGCGCCGGACGGGCCGGGACGGCGACCCTGCTGGGCGGCAAGCTGGTCATCAACTTCACCAATGGCTATGCTCCGCAGACGGGCGACACCTTCACCTTCCTGACTGCCGAAAGCGTCACCGGCGAATTTAATGAGGTAATCATCACCGGCCTGGCGCCAGGTTTTGAATACACAACAGAATTCACAAACGGTAGTTTCACGCTCACAGCGTTGAATGATGGGGTTGCCACAACAGAGTGGGTGTTCCGCGTCCTGCTGCCTTTGGTAAAGCGCTAAAAGCAAAACAAAGCCAGCTCGCTGGCTGCTCGGATAACCATTGGTGACTGCTATGCCCCCCTGCCCGCCGGGAAGGAGGAATTCTTGCCATATCTTCTCCCCGCCCCAAAGCCTGGGGTGGGGTGGGCATTTGCGTGCACCTGCAATAACAGGGGGCGCTCGATTTTAATCAAAACATGATAGACTAGGTATAGAATTGGCAGCTCGTGGTTTGAAGAAATTTTCATGCGGCATTTTCCTCCTTAAGCAACCGGCTCATTTGCCGATTTTTTCAAGGATTTTTTTACCAACTGCCTGACAAAGCACATGCACACCGTCATACGGATGACCCTGATGCTATGTTTTTGAGTTAAGATGCTTTCTAAACAAAATCTCGCCCTCGAACAAGCCGTGGAAGGCAGGGTTGTTTACCTGCTGGCACTCATTTTGCTGGTGCAATTCACCTACCCAATTACTGCCTATGGCACGGCTGCACTGGTGCTCTACGAATTTTTATATGCTTCCATGATTTCAGTGGGTGTAATTATCGGACGTGATTCTCGCCGGCACCAGGTATTTCTGCTGGCGACAGGGGTAATTTACCTGGTTGCTAGCCTGTTGTACGCGGTTAACCCCGGGGCAAATTGGGCAGTGCTGATCACTTACCTGGCGCTCATTCCATACCTGGGAATGTTGGTGGCAATTTTGGGGCGGTTTTTGGCAATTGTCAAGACGATTACACGTGATGTGTTGTACACTGCGGTTGCTTTATATCTGCTGATTGGAGCGATTTTTGTGCCTGTTTATGGTCTGCTAAACCAGCTGATTCCCGGGTCTTTCCGCGACAGCAGTTTTGCAGATGCAACCATACAATGGCAGCAGTTGATATACTTTAGCTACACTACGCTGACCTCTTCAGGGTATGGGGATATCCTGCCCATTTCCTGGTGGGCTCGTTCGCTCGCCAACCTCGAAATGGTGGCAGGTGGCTTATTTATTACCATTGTGATGGCGCGCCTGGTGGCGCTCTACAGCGATAATCGCCAGGAACGGCTGAAGCCGTAAAGGAGAAAACGATGAATATTACCATTATTGGTGCGGGGAATATTGGAAGCACCCTTGGAAAAAAATGGGCAGCGGCAGGGCATGCCGTCACGTTTGGGGTGCGCAACCCGGGCGAACGCAAACACAACGACCTGGCCGCGATAGGCCGGGTCGCTTCGGTTGCAGATGCCCTGGCAGAGGCAGAAGTGGTACTGCTCTCCCTACCAGGCGGCGCCGTGAACGACTTTGCTGCCGAACACGGGTCTAAACTGGCCGGGAAAATTGTGGTGGATGCCACCAACAACCCGGGCAGCCCGGTGATGAACAACCTGGAAGCGCTTAAAAAACACGCCGCCCATGCCCGGTTGGTGCGCGCTTTCAGCACCCTCGGTTGGGAAAACTTTGCCAACCCCAAAATTGGCGGGGTGCAGGTGGACCTGTTTTACTGCGGAAATGCGGCTGCCCGCCCGGCTGTAGAGCAGTTGATTAAAGAAATTGGGCTGCGCCCGGTTTACCTGGGCGAACTGGATGCAGTCAATGCGGTGGACGGGCTGACCCGGGTGTGGTTCACGCTGGCCTTTTCCCAGGGGCGCGGCCGCCGGATTGCCTTCAAACTACTCAGCGAGTGATTTCAGCGCCGTTGGGTGCCCGCAGCCACAGGGCCAACAGGTAAACCGCCAGCAAGGCTGCATAGACTGCCAGCAGGACAATCGGGATAACTTCCAGGGAGATGCGCCGCGCCAGCACACCCATCAGACCGGGAATGACGACGATTCCCAACCCACTGGTGGCCATTTGCATGCCAATCGTATTGGCGGCAAAATGGGCCCCGACCCGCGCCTGGGTGCCCGACATCAATGCCGGGAAAATGGGGGCAATGGACACCCCAATCACCGCTACCGCCACCAGATTGGCCATTTCGCCAGGGTTCCAAACCAGCAGCCCGGTGCCCAACAGCGCACCAGCCAGCCCGCCCAACACCAGCTTGTTGACGCCCATCCGGCTGGCAAACAAACCCGCGACAATCCGCCCAATGGTGAATGTAAACCAGTAGCTGCCTGCGAAGAAGCCAGCCAACGTGGGGTTCACCCCGCGCGACTCGGTGAGCAGGGTGTAGGTCCAGGTGCCCAGCGAGGACTCCGCGCTCACGTAGAGAAAAAACAGCATGAGGCTCAGCCAGACCTGCGGCTGGCGCAGGGTTTCGCCCAGCGGGGTTTTGTAATCGGTCAGGCGTTTTTTGGGCTGGCTGTTTGAGGTGGAATCATTTTGGCTCCACAGGGCCAGGGTGAGCACAAAACCTGCGGCCAAAACCAGCTGAAACCCACCCACCACCTGGTAGCCGAAGCGCCAGGAGTTCAGGTAGGTCAAACCCAGGGTCATGATGATTGGCCCGGTGGTAATGCCTACACCCCAACTGGCATGCAGCCACTGCATCAGACCCTCGCCAAAGTGCGCCGCTACGTAGGTGTTCAGGCCGGCGTCAATGGCCCCGGCTCCCAGCCCGGCAAACACCCCCAACGCCACCATCACCCACCACGCCGGCGCCAGGGTGTACCCGACCAGCGCCAGCCCGGTCAGCAGGCAGCTTGCCGCCAGGATGCGCCCCACCCCTACCCGGGCAAGCAAAAACCCACTGAGGAAGCTGGAAGTCATATAGCCGCTGACCGAAGCCGCCAGCAGCAGACCAACCGCATCCAGCGGGATGGAAAACCCCGCCCGGATGGAGGGCCAGCCCACCCCCAGCAGGCCATCAGGCATGCCCAGCGCGATAAAGGCCACATACGCCAGCAAAACCAGGCCCAGCCTGGGGTAAGTTTTCACTTTGTGGAAGAAGCTCATATAGTAGATACCGTAGTCCTTTCGAGAGGGTATTCTATCCGATTAATTTGGGAGGCGGGGGGTTTTAGGCTGTAAGCTGGAGGCTTTGGGCTTTAAGCTGTAAGCTTTAGGCTGGAGGTTTTAGGCTTTAGGCTGGAGGTTTGATAATTTGTCACAGGTATTTGAAAGTAGTAGGGGCGGGTCGCCGCGCAGCGGAAACCATTCCAGAGCCGCCCCTGGCTCATTCCGGCGCAGCCCGCCTGCCCACCCGCTGACCCGCCCTTCCCCACCGGTGAATTACGCTGACTGGCAAGGACAGGTCTGCGGGTGCGGCGGGGATTGTTTCGCCGCATTTGAGGATGGTTCGCCCACAATCCCTTCCGCCGCACGGCGACCTGTCTCTACGGCATGGGTGGGGGGTCCAACGCCCACCGGTAGCAAACCAGCGAAGCCGAAAAAATTTTAACCTTGACAGATGCGGAGAAATCTATATAATACGCCATATGGATTCTATATACCATCCATATGGATGGTAATTTGCAATAAGGAAGTGCTGATGCCGGATAGCGAGAAAATTACGATTAATATGAACGCCGTTGACCTGGGCAAAGTGGACCTGCTGGTGCAGGAGGGCGTGTACGCCAACCGCACCGACTTCATCCGCACGGCCATTCGCTCCCAGTTGGAAAAGCACACCCTGGAGGTGCAGCAAACCGTTCACAGGCACGCTTTTGTGATTGGGGTGTTGGCTTACAACCGCCAAACACTGGAAAAGCGGCGCGCTGCCGGGACACGGATGAGCATCATGGTGGTGGGCGTGCTCAACCTGGCTGACGATATCACCCCGGAACTGGCCGCCGAGGTGATTGAAACCGTCAAGGTGCGCGGTGTGTTCAACGCCAGTCCCGAGGTCAAAGCCGCCCTGGCAGACCGGATGCAGTAAACTCCTGGTCCAAAAACAAACCCTCTTTTTAAACCAAAACAAACCAAAAGGAAAAACATGAACCCCTACACCATTACCGAAGTGGACCTGCAAAACCTGAGCGAGGAACAGTTCGTGCAGATGCACGAACACGCCTCTGCGATGCGCAGCGAAGTGCTGCCCGACGACCCGCCCGTCACCCTGAATGAACTGGTTCAAAACTTTAAGAACATCCCGCCGTTTGTGCGCCTGCGCCGCTGGCATGTCTGCCCGACGGGCAGTGACCAAATTATCGCCACTGCCGATTTGGTCTGGCTGCTGACCGAAGAAAACCAACACCTGGCGCAAATTGATATTGAAGTTCTGCCGGATCACCGCCGCCAAGGGTTGGGCAAGCGTCTGTTGGGCCTGTTGGTGGAAGGCGCCCAGGCCGTTAACCGGCGGTTGTTCATCACCAATACGAACAGCCGCATCCCCGCTGCAGCCGTTTTTCTTGAAAAAATGGGCGGCCAGCGCGGCCTCGAAACGCATACCAACCAACTGGATATGCAAGAACTCAACCACGACCTGCTGGAAACCTGGCTGCGCCAGGCACCCGAACGAGCCCCAGGCTACAGCCTGGGTTTTTGGGATGGCCCTTACCCGGAAGAACGCCTGGCCGAGATTGCCGAACTGCATGAAGTCGGCAACGACCAGCCAATAGGCGACCTGGAAGTGGAAGACCAGCACACCACCCCCGAAATGCTGCGCCAGATGGAACAAAGCCTGTTCGCCACTGGTCGCCAGCGCTGGACTTACTACGCCAGTGAAAACAGCAGTGGAAACTTGGTGGGCTACACCGAAATCTCCTGGCACCCCAGCCGCGCCCACATTCGCGGTCAGGGCATAACCGGCGTGGTGCCTGCCCACCGCAACCGCGGCCTGGGGCGCTGGCTCAAAGCCGCCATGCTGGAGCGCCTGTTGAAAGAAGAGCCGCCCGTGCGCTTTATCCGCACCGGGAACGCCAACGAAAACGCGCCCATGCTCAAAATTAACCACGCCCTGGGTTTCAAACCCTACTACGCCAACACGCTGTGGCAAATCCCGGTGGAGACCGCTGCGGCTTACGTCCAGGCAGCCAATGGGGAATAGGGCCGCGCCGGTTTTTTGATCATTAAGAAACCTATCCGGGTATGTCATTTTTACAGCCCCCCTGCAGGCCGCACGCGCCAGGGGGGCTATCGTTTATCTGTTGTGGGGTTGAACCTTTTCCACAATTTACCCCCAGGCCGTGTTTTTAGGGTATCGCTCATCTAAAATGAAGAGATTAGGGGGAAAGGCATGTATAATCCAATATATCCTACAGTTTTAGATCACTGAATCGCTATCTACAAAGGAGTAAACGTGAGAACAAAATTCTCGATGTATTTAACTTTGTCTTTTCCTGTCCTGCTTTTGGTGGGGTTATTCTATTTTTTTGATGCGTCATCTGCCTCGGCAGAGGTGGGACAGCTTCCAGCCCGGTGCAGTGACGGCGGTGATTTTCTTTCCACCATCGAGGTGAGCCAGGTCTGGGCTGAAGATGTGTACATTGGCAGGAATTTGATGATCCGCAGCAGCGCAGTGGTAACCATCCACCCGGGGGTCCAGGTGTTTTTCTGTGGTGATTACAGCTTGCAGGTGAGCAACGGGCAGTTGATTGCAATCGGCACTCCGGAAGAGCCAATCGTCTTCACACCTGCGCCAGGCAATAACCGGTGGAAGCAAGTGCGCTTCACCAATTCTGCTCCTGGGCCGTCGGTGCTGCGTCACGCAGTGTTGGTTAATGCAGGTGGAGCGACCCCCGGCGAAACGGATGCCGCACTGATGGTTGATTCGAATTATTTTGACCCGGTGAACCCGGCCCCATATATTGACCACTTGGAAGTGGATGGCAGCAGTGCGTATGGCATCCATGTTCAGTTCAGCAATACTGCCGACCCGACGCCGCCAGCACTTTCCAACCTGACAGTGCGCAACAGTGCCCTGGCGCCCATGATCATGGAAGCAGCGGCTGTTGGCGGGCTCGGGGGAGGAAACCTATTTGAAGATAATGGCATTCAAACCATCCAGATTCATGGCGACAGCGGGTTGGGGGCGATGTTTTTTGATATCCGCTGGCGAAAACAGCCAGTGCCTTACGAGGTGATGGGGAACATCTATATTCGTAATGAGTACAATGATCAACCATACAGCACCTGGACGATTGACCCGGGCACAACGGTTTGGGTACACCCAAACAAAAACCTGACGGTCGGGTCGTTGTATGGCGACTCGCGGCTGGTAGCCAGGGGGACCATCTCGGAACCGATCACAATTACGGTGCGACTGCCGCAGGGCACAACTACCCAAGGCCGGGAGGATGTATACTGGGGCGCGATTCAGCTATCCAACTGGTACGCCGAAGTTCAGCACGAATTGAGGCATGTGGTGTTGGGCTATGGCGGTGCGTTGAACAATGCTGTGCTGAACAAGATTGATGGGGGCACACTGCTTGTGGAGCATGTTGAAATCCACAACAGTACAAGCAGCGCAGTGTACCTTAATGATGGGCACCTGGTTGCCCACGACAGTATCTTTCGCGACAGCCAATTTGGGATCGAGTTTTACACCGGTGCAACCGGGCTGCTGCGCAATAACCAGTTCATCAACCTGGTGGATGGGGCGGCATACGTTCACGATCCGCGCGACACCTGTGTGGACGCGGCGGCAAACTGGTGGGGGGATGCCTCTGGGCCGCAAGACCTGGTGGGGGATAAACTGGATTTGTGCACCGCGAATGGCCGGGTGAACCCCGGGGGTGGGGCAGGCGTGACCGATGGGGTGGCGTATTGGCCCTGGCTGACATCCAACGATCTTTCGGTTTTGCTCGACCGCAGTTCAATTTCCCCAGGCGATCAATACTTTGTGGTGGCCAATGGGGTGGATCAGGCGAAGCTGACGATCACGGTCCGGGATGCGAATGGAGAACCGCTTCCAGGGAGGACGATCACCCTGAGTACGACGCTGGGGACGATCACCCAGCCCTCAGTACCGACGGATGTGCAAGGGCAGACCACGGCATCCATTTCTTCAGCAGTAGTGGGTGATGCCGTGGTGACCGGGTACAACCAGACCGATGGGATGCACCTGGGTGCCCGGCTCGAACTGACATTCTGGCAAGGGCGGGGCGATTCGGCCGGGTTGGTCAATCTTTCCGGCCTGCCCTATGCTGCACCGGAGCTGATCTTCGATGGCCTGCCTTTCCAGGCGGGGCTGCCTGCGATTTTCCGGATTCCGATGCAAAACTCTTTGCCCAATCCGCAGGATGTCTTGGTGCGCTACAGCGTCACGCAGTTTGGGTTGGGGCTGCGCTTTCAGGAGGTGGCAACGGTCACAAAGGTGCTGCAGCCGGGCGAGGCATTCGATTTTCCGGGTGGGTACCTGCTGCCCGATTCTGAACATCGCTGTGTGTTGTATGAGGTAACCGCAGTGGACCTACCTGGCCGGGCGATGGATGGGGGCGGCTTTAGCGGCACGAAGAACCTGGACTGGATCAAGGATGCTTGCAATAACCTGGATGCAGATGACCTTGTGCCTGATAAAGCCACTTTCCGCGACCTGTTGAAGCATTTTTACCGACTGAACCTGATGCTTTGGAAGATCAGCCACTGCATCAATGTCGAGGTGGTTTTCAGGTCTGGTACAGGTGAGCCTGGCTACCTGTCCCTGGCAGAGATTCCTGTGCTAACCCTGCCGCCTCTGCTGCCAGGCCCAGAGGTTACCCAGGCAGAGGCAGACGCAATCAATGCGTTGGCGGAAACCACAGCCCAAATTAACGGGCGTCACCTGGCGATGCAGGAGACACAGTCCCGCATTGTCGCAGCCAGTAGGGCAATGGCCTGGAACGCGGCTGCTGACCAAACCGATTATTACCGTGAACTGGACCGCCAGCGGGTTGTATTACTGCGGGAATATGCCGGCCAGATTGATGAACTGCTGACTGTTTTGGACCCGGCGAATAATCCATTCTTGAACATCGAAGATTATGATGCATATCTGGCAGAATTGAAGATGAACGGGTTCAACCAGGATACTCTGGACTTTTACCAGCAGGCAGGACTGCCTGATTCTGCTGTCCAGGAAATCCTGGAAACGACGATTGCGGATTTAGAGAGAGGCACTTTTTACAGCAAGCGCTTTTCGGATGTACTGCATGGCTTGAAGGAGTCGGCTTTGCAGAATGCCCAGGGCATCGAGCGGTTTTTGCGTCCGATTGCCATCATTGGGGGCCGGGATGGGGAGGAAGCACAGAACCTTACCCGGTTAGATGAGCAGGAAGTATCGTTCATGGTGGGAAACCCGAGTGGAATCACGAGCACGGTAAAACTGTTGGTGCGCACAGGCGATATGCCTTTCAACTGGACATACCGGCTGTCAGAAGATGAACTCGTGCTTGGCCCTGATGAGACAAAGATGGTAATCCTGACGTTGATTCCTGGGCCAGCGCCAGTTTTGAAAGATGTGGAGATCTCGGTAATGGTGGAGGGATACATCGGGACGGAACTGATCGGCGGTGTGCAGGTCAAGCATGTAATTCCGGTGAAAACTTTTTCGATATTCATGCCAATGGTGCTGCGGTAATTGTTTTGCGGCTGCGCCGTTCGGAGTGATACGCGGGGTTTAGGTCCCCTTATTTTGCGGCAGGCAAAATGGGGGGACCCGGCGCAGCCGGAGGGGGGTCAGTTCACCGTCCACGAATTTTGCGCCACGAATACACAAATGGGGAACCCCCTCCGGCCTGGCGGCCACCTCCCCCAAATGGGCGCCGGGTGCGGCGCACCATTTATGGGAGGGTTAAATCCAGGTTATCCTCCGGTAGCGGCGGGTCGCCGCGCAGCGGAAACCAATCATGAGCCGCCCCTGGCTCGTTTCGGCCCAGCCTGCCTGGCCCACCCGCTGACCCGCCCTTCCCCACCGGTAAATTGCGCCCACCGCGAATACGTGTCGTTTCGAGCGAGCGAAGCGACCGAGAAACCTTCCCCCATCGCAAAAAATTCCTCTCGGCTGGGCCGTTCGGAATGACACGCGGGAGTAGGGACGGACGGCGTCCGCCTGTCTACCGAGACACTTTTCCCCAACAAAAGCTTGTTGGTCGCAGCCATGGTGGGGGAAGGGAATTTTTCAGGGGTGGATTTCAGCAAATTCTATGATATAGTTTGGCACTGATTTACCCAATGGTCTCAAACCAAATTATGCTTGATACGCAGGGCTGTGCTGCCCATTCGTGCCTTTAGTTAACCTCATCTCAAGGATCCTATGAATAATTCTGCTCCAAAAATCGTTCGAAGTGTTTTGGTGAGTCTCGCCCCGGTTTGCCTGGCTTTCTTCATGCTGTGGGGCGCCATTTCCTGGGCAGCCGCCGAACCGGCAGAGCCCGCCCTTGCGCCCGACCTGGCTTATACCCAAATTGTGACCATCGGGCAAAATGGGTTCACCCAGGCTTCTTATCCCAAGGGAATTAAGGAACGCATGGTTTTTGCCGGGGAGCAAAATGGCGCAGGCAGGACTCTGTATCTTTATGACGATGGGGGTTTTATCCAACTGCTGCCCCCGGATGGCACTTTACCCAACGGGATGGGAACGGCTACCTCTTTTACCGCCCTGTACGCCATGGTTCCCAATGGAGATGTCCTTTTCAACGCTGTGGTTTCTGGTGGGTCTTTGCCGGCTGGCACCTACACTTTTCGCTGGAGCAACGGCAGCATTACCCTACAGCAACCGACGATTGCCAATTACAGTTTTATGGCTGCCGATGGCCGGTGGCTGGTATCGGAAATCACCGGAGCATCTCCCACGCAAACGGTGCACTACAGCCTGTCGGATGGAACAAACGTTACCCCTATCGTAAGCCTGACGGATGAGAATACCTCCTGCGATTTCACCACCAAGTCCGTACACGGTGTGAACAGCAATAATGTGGTTGTATATCTGCATCAAAAAACTGAAAAAAGTGTTTGTTCCCCTGGCTTCCGCCACTTGAGAGAGTGGTCGGTGCGCTTTGGCGGCACCATCAGCGCAACCCTGCTGAGCGGCTCGTATACCTGGCCTGCAGGTGGAAAACCCAATGGCATAGAAGCACGTATGCTTCACTCTTCCCTGATTAACGATGCCAATAAAGCGATCTTTTATTTATACTACTATAATGGCACAAGTTCCCAACCCTACCGCGTGCAGCTTGTTATGGTGACTGAAGGCGGTGTGGAACAGGTGCTTTACGACACCGACAACACTGAGGCATACGGGGTTGGGGGAATCCGGTATTTTGATGCCCAGGATCGAATTGTGGGTTTGCGTACGGTCAACGGGAATTTACTAGCCATTGTGCGCGGCCTCGGGCTGGGCAGCGACCTCGTGATCCAACAAGGGGAAGAATTGTTTGGCAGTACGGTCACTGTTTTGCAGCAGACATTTTCTGCCTATGAAGACATTTCCACCCCGGGCGAAAACCGGGGGTATTACTTCGAATATATCCTCGCAGATGGAACCACAGGAATTGCCCTCGCCAGCAAAAACATTCCCCATTGGGCGGACCCCAACGGCGGAGATTGGGGCGATGGGGATAACTGGACCCCCAGCGGCGTACCCACGGATACCGCAGAGGTGGCTTTTGACCTGGCCGGAAGCTACGCGGTTAACCTGGGCACGCGCCAGATTGGCGGTGTCTTTATTGAAAATGGAGATGTGACTTTTCGCAATGGCGCTTTGCAAGTCACCCCACTCAACCTGGCAATCAATGGCTTTAACCCAGAGAACCAACCGCACCTGACGATTGGTGAAACGGGTGTGCCCATCTCGAATACCACCCTGGTGGCCAACATCAGCATCGGGGCGGGTGAGCTAACCATTCGGAACAGCCAGGTGGCGGCGCCTAACCAGGCATCTTTGCCAGGCACGGTGGAGCTGGGTGTCACCGGGCCGGCGACGGTCACCGTGAGCGATGGGGCCATCTGGGAATGGCAGCAGATGTACGTGGGTTTTCTGGATACAACCCACCTGCGCATTGAAAAAGGCGCTTTCGCCGGAGCAACGCCTGCAGAAAAGATGGTGATTGGCGCTGGCAGCCTGCCCACGGCCAATACCGCCAGCGTGGTCGTGGATGGGGCTGGCAATGACCCTGGCCCTTTCAGCCTGGGTACCACGCTGGGGGCTTCGATTCTTGATTTGATCATCGGGCAAGGGCTGGTGGGCAGCCTGGAAGTCCGCAATGGCGGTAGTGTATCTGCGATTACCACAACCCTGGGGACGATGGACCACGGTGCGATGACCGATGCAACCCTGGTGGTTTCCGGGCGAAATGCCACGCGCCCATCCACTTTTTTTGGCGGGAACGATGTGGTGAACAACGGCGGCCTGTTGGCTGCGGTGGCGCAGGGCAGTGATGTCCAGATTGAAGTTGTGGATGGCGGCCTGATGCTCGTGACCTTTCTTTCGCTGGCCGACGGCCCGCAAAGCAGCGCCTTGATGTTTGTGGATGGCGAGAATGGGGGGGAAAGGTCCAGGCTGCAAGCGCCCCTGCCGGCAACAGTCATACCCCAAAACCCGAACCCGGCCGCCGGGTTGTGTGTGGTGGGGCGGAAAGGCTCTGGGGTTTTGAACCTCTCGAACGGCGGTTTGGCCGAATGCCACAATATTTTTGTGGGTTTCGAGCCGGGCAGCCAGGGTGAAATCAATCTGGGAGCCGGATCCATGGCCATTGCCCGGGCCACCCTGAATGGAGACGGGTTGATCTGCATTGGGTCTGTCGCGGGCTGCGGTTCTTCTGGAACGCAGGGAACTGTTAACATCCTGAGCGGCGGGGTTTTGGAGGGCGAAAATGTGCTGATTGGCACCAACGGGCAAGTCCGGGGCAGCGGCACAGTATTTGCCCTGCAAGGGGTGGGGCTGCTGGGTGGCAAGATTGCGCCCGGCATCCAGCAGTTAATTCCCGGCCTGCGCTCGACTGGCGCTGCCCTGACCATTGAGGGTGATTTAACCGTGGATGCATCCGGGGAAATTGCCCTGGATTTGTTTGGGGCAAAGGCCGGCATGCAAGACACCCTTGTGATCACCGGAACGCTGGCCATGAACGGGCGGCTTGTGCTTAACTTTGGCAACGGTTATGCCCCGAAAGCCAATGACGAATGGACATTGATCCAGGCGGGTGGCTCCACCTGGACGCCTGCGGAGATTGTGATTGATGGCCTGAAACCCGGATTTGAATACGCGATGGAATTCAGCGGCGGCGCTCTGACCGTGACTGCGCTAACCGATGGGGTATTAGCGCCAGAACAAAGCCTGATTTTTCTGCCGCTTGTTTCCAGGCCGTAACCAGGTTGAGGGCTTAATCTACCGTCAGTGTTTTGCTCAGGTTGCGCGGGAAGTCGGGGTCGTAGCCGCGCAGCACGCTCATATGATAGGAAAGAAGCTGGAGCGGCAGCACAGCCAGCAAAGCGCTGATTTCCGGGGCGGCATCGGGAGTAACCACCAGGTCGGTGGCGTTGGCACGCAGGCGGGCATCTTCCGGGCCAATGGCAATGGCACGAGCGCCCCGGCAGGTGACTTCGTTCAGGCCGCTGACAATCAGGGGAATGTCCTGCGGCCCGGCGGCAAACAAAATCGGGAAGCCATCGCTGACCGCCGAGAGCGGGCCGTGTTTGAACTCGGTGGAGAGCATGCCTTCGCAGTGGGCGTAGGTGATTTCTTTCAGTTTGAGCGCGCCTTCGAGCGCAATCGAGTAGGTTGCGCCATAGCCCAGGCAGTAGAGGTCGTTCCAGTGGTTAATTTCCTCGGCGAGGCTTTCGATCTGCCCGGCCACCATGGCCAGGGTTTGCTCCATCAGGGTGGGGATGGCATCCAGTTTGCGGGTGTCCAGCCCGGCCAGGCGGTAGGCCAGGTATAAGAAGGTCACCACCTGGTTGGTGAAGGTTTTGGTAGCCGGGACGCTGATTTCGTACCCGCAGCACAAAGGCAGCGAGCAAGCTGTGGCGCGGGTCAGGGTGGAGCCAATCACGTTGGCCAGGCCGTAGGTGGTCATGCCCCTGGCCCGGGCCACTTCGAGGGCGTTGAGGACGTCTTTGGTTTCGCCGCTCTGGCTGACGAACAGGCCGACATCCTGGGCGTTGACCGTGGGGGCATACTGCGGCATGAACTGCGGAGCAATCACCGGGATGACCGGCCGCCCGGCAAGCTGGGCAAAATAGACCGCCCCAGCCAGGCAGGCGTGGTAGCTGGTGCCGCAGCCGACAAAATAGAGGTTGCGGGCGTGCTTCATTTTTTCGACCACTTCGGCCACATCGGGCGAGCCGTTGAGCATGTTCAGCACTTCGCGGGCGACCTGGGATTGTTCGTAGACCTCTTTGAGCATGAAATGGGCATACCCGCCTTTTTGCACCGCTTCCATGGTTTCGGTCACCAATTCTGGCTCGCGCAGGATGGGCGCGCCGTCGTTCACCGAGTGCAGCTCCACCCGGTCTGCCGCCAGGGTGATGATTTCACCGTCTTCCAGGCGAATCACTTTGCGGGTGAGGGGCAGCAGGGAGGGCAGGTCGGACGAAACACAGGTGAAATCTTCACCGATGCCCACCACCAGCCCGGAGCCTTTCTTAAAGGCGTAGAGTTTGTCATCGTGGATGCGCCCAATCACAAAAGAATAATCGCCCTCAAGGTCGTGGTAGGCGCGGCGAATGGCTTCGATCATACCAAACCCCTGGTTGACATAGCGTTCCACGGCATGAACGCATGATTCGCCATCGTTCATCGAACGGACGGTCATGCCTTCGGCCATGAACTGCTGGCGCAGTTCGACATTGTTGACCACGTTGCCGTTGTGGGCTCCAACCAGGTCGCCATCCGAATCGAGATGGGGCTGGGAGTTGACCTGGGATGGTGCGCCAAAGGTGGCCCAGCGCAGTTGGGTGATGCCACGTGTGCCGGTCATTTCGGCAAAGTTGTAGCGTTCGGCCACATCGGCCACCCGCCCGGCGTCTTTGCGCAGGTCAATTTTGCCGCCGCTCAGGGTGGCAGCGCCGACGGAATCGTAGCCGCGGTAGGTCAGCCGGTGGGCGGCTTCGGTCAGGATGGGCCCAAGGGCCTGTTCTTCACGGGTGACAATGCCAAAAATACCACACATGGGGGTTCCTCTCTGAAGGGTGAAATTTTGTGATCGCAGCCCTGCTCCGGGGCTGTGTATCGCAGGGAGTGTATCACACGAAGCGAACCCAGGCAACTGCTATTGAAGAGGGGCAGGAGTTTCTTAAAGTCAAAAACTTCTGTGAAAGTCCAGGTCCGCACCCCCTAAATCCCCCGCCCCAAGCCTGGGGCAGGGGACTTTAAAACAATTTTGGGGCTGGCGCAGGCTGGCTTCGCTGCCTGCGCCAGCCTCAAACCCCAACTTTTAAGCAAGGCCTGTGAACAGGGATGCACGACTAAAGTCGTTACTACAGGGGGGAGGAGATGCACGACTGAAGTCGTTACTACAGGGGTGGGACGCGGCTAAAGACGGGACGAGGGGGGCATGGTATACTAGCCGGAAGCAAACCCGCCGTGGGTGAAGCCTGGCGGGGGCATTTTTTGGTGGTTCAGAGGAGTTTGATTATGCTCAGCCTGTGGATTATTGGTCTTGTGGCCGTGATGTATTTGGTAGACCTGGCGATTACACTGGTCAATTACCAGCACCGTAAGCAGCCCATCCCTGCGAATGCCCGCGATATTTACGATGAAGAAAAATACCGCAAATGGCTGGACTACACGATGGAAACCCTGCGTCATGGGGTGATTGTAAAGACGATATCAACCGCCCTGCTGCTGGCGCTGTTGGGGTTCGGGGTGTTTGGATTGCTGGAGGGTTGGACAAGCCAGTGGTTCAGCCAACCCATTTTCCAAACCCTGGCTTTCCTGGGTGTGTTCACCCTGTTCGGCGCCCTTATTTCGCTGCCTTTTGATTACTATGCCACATTTGTGATTGAAGAAAAGTTCGGGTTCAACAAAACCAGCCGGACGACCTTCTTCCTGGATGCACTAAAAAGCCTGGCGCTAACGGCAGCGTTGGGCGGCGGGTTGGTGGCCCTTTTGAACTGGCTCTACCTGGTTTTTGCGGAGCGGTTGTGGATGTTTATCCTCTCGGCCTGGGGTGTGCTTTCGGTGGTGATGGTGGTGCTGTTTGTGCTTAACACCAAGGTGTTTGTCAAAATCTTTAACAAACTGACGCCGCTGCCCGAAGGGCCGTTGAAAGCACAAATTGAAGGTCTGGCGGCGAAAGTGGGCTTTTCGGTGAAGGCCATTTCGGTGATGGATGCTTCAAAGCGCTCGACCAAACTGAACGCTTTTTTCAGCGGACTGGGCAAAACCCGAGAAGTGGTGCTGTTTGACACCCTGGTTGAAAAACTTAATGAGAAAGAGGTGCTTTCGGTGCTGGCGCACGAACTGGGTCATGCAGTGCATAAAGATGTACCCCGGATGCTGGGACTGCAAATCGTTCTATTCGGCTTGTATGCAACCGTCATCGGGTTCATTTTGCAAAGCCCGGCGCTGGCTGAGGCCTTTGGGCTTTCGGGGGTGCATTTTGGGTTTAGCTTCGTTTTATTCAGTATTTTAATGGAGCCGCTGAACCTGCTGCTGAGCCTGCCGCTTAACTATATCAGCCGCAAGGCCGAATATGCCGCGGATGCTTTTGCTGCCCGGCTGGCCGGCAAAGAACCCACGATGAGTGCGTTCAGGGTGCTGGCCCAGGAAAACCTGGCTAACCTGAACCCACACCCGCTGTACGTTTGGATTCATTACAGCCACCCTCCCATTCCAGAGCGGCTGCGGGCGATCAGCGAAATTTGAGTTAAGACTCAGCCCCCGCCCCAGGCTTTGGAGCGGGGGAGAAAACGGGCGGATTGGGTGTTAACCCACAACCTTGCGCTGGTCAAGGAACCCAGTAGGGAAGCTGGTCGTCTGCTGGATGATTGGTGAGGTTGACCTGCCCGGAGCCATCGGCTGCCATCTGGTAAATTTCCCAATTGCCGTCGCGGTTGGATTGAAAAAGAACCAGGCTGCCATCGGGCGACCAGGTGGGCGCCCAGTCATCCGCGGGGTTTTGGGTGAGATTGCGCAGGTTGGAACCATCCACATTGATGACAAAAATCTCTCCAGCACCACCAGGAAAGGATTGGTAGGCAACCATCGAGCCATCGGGTGACCAGGCGGGTGCGTAATCCGGGTAGGGATCGTTGGTCAGGCGGCGCACATCGGTGCCATCGGCATTCATGATGAAAAGATCGTACACGCCCACCATCTGGTCGCGGTCAGACACAAAAACAATTTTCTGACCATCGGGAGACCAGGCGGGGGAAAAATCATCGGCGGTGTGGTTGGTCAGGCGCTGCAGGTTTGAGCCATCTGCCTGGATGACGTAAATCTCGTTGTCGCCATCCCGACGGGAGGTGAAGGCAATTTTCTGCCCATCGGGAGACCAGGCCGGGAAAGCCTCGTCGGAGCCAGAATAACTCATCACGATGGCCTGACCACCTCCCTCGGAAAGCATGGATGCAATATAACTGTTCATGGGACCGAACCCGGTATACAGGATGCGCTGCCCATCCGGAGACCCGGGGCCTGCAAACTGGTTGGATTCTTCGCTGGCCAATTGGGTCACATTGGAACCGTCTGCATTCATGAGGAACAGGTTGCGGTACATGCCTTGCCGGGTGGAGTCGAACACAATCCTTCCAACATCTCCAACCGGTTGGGTTTCAGGGACAGCGGTTGGCGCGGGCGGTTGGTTGGGGTCGCACATGCCGTTGAATAACGCCCAGACGTCGCACACGCTGCCGGAAGGATAGGTGCAGGTGCCCTGTTCGTTGGGCGTGTTGGATTCGCCTGTAATGGTGTAGCTGCCTCCGGTAATCACACAGTACTGGGCTGCTTTGGTGACATAGCCGGTGACTTTCAGACCGCCTTCCGGGCATTCGCCATTGAAGAGGGCCCATTCTTCACACTGCCGGTTATCTTCGAAAAAGCAGACTCCATATTGCCCACCATCCCCACGGGTTTCGAGGACCAATCTGCCCCCCTTGGCGATGCAGTTTTGGGAAGCCGGGTTTGCCATTCCGATTTGAGGCCCCTCTGGTTGTGGCTGGATGATTGGGGGCTGCGTGGTGCAGCCCACGCATACCAGTACAACAACAAAACATAGAAGCACATTTATTTTACACATGGCACACCTCCTTTTATCAACGGAATGCCATCCGCATAATTTTATTGTAGTACTGGAATTTTTAGTTGACAACTAAAACGAGAACAGAACCCGGGTTATTAATAAAAATGACCCTCAGCAAAATTCACCCCCCTGAATCCTCCCATTTTGCCAGGCAAAATGGGAGGACTGAAGACCCGGAAATTGCTCGAAGCCACAGATCCCCTCAAAACTCCCCCAACTGGCACAGGATCCTGCGCCAAGTTGGGGAGATGGTTACCAGTCCGGGGGTATTCGGGGCTGGTCGCGCTTTAGTGGTTGTGGCTGGCGGTGCCGAAGGCGTGTTCGTAAACCAGCAAGAGGTAGTAGCGCCAGTCGAAACCCGGGTTGTAGTCCAGGCCAGGTTGGTCATTTTGCGAAGCGTTGTCTGGTTTGAGGTTTTCATCTAAAAAGGCGAGCATTTGCGCCCAGGCTTCTCCTTGAACGCCGCCCTGGCGAATGGCTTCCATGCTGGTCACAAAGGCGTGGGGCTGGTCGGGGTAGATGGAAATTTCATTCGGGATCCCGGCCTGGCCCAGGGCAGTTTCAAAGGCGCGGACGTCATCGAGCGGAATGGAGTTGTCGGCTTCGCCAAAAATTCCCAGGACAGGCCCGGGCAGGCTGCGCAAGGTTTCCACATCCGTCACTGGCGAGCCGTAGAAAATGACCGTGGCGGCCATGCCGGGGTTGTGCAGGCTGTACTGCAGAGAAACCCGGCCGCCATAGCAAAACCCGGCAATGGCGGTGCGATCGAAAGCGGCGTTGGGTTGGTCTGCCAACCAGGCATAGACGGCATCCAGGTCCTGGTTTACCTGTTCGGGGTCGTTGGTGATGACCTGGTAAATGGCCCGGGGAATCCAGGCGGTGGTTGAACCTCGGAAGGTGTCGGGGGCAACGACAAGGTAGCCCTCTTCGGCCAGGCCCTGGGCTTTGCCGACGATGCTTTCGTTCAGCCCAAAGAACTCGTGAATCATGATAACCACCGGAAATGGGCCCTGGCCTTCGGGAACGGCTACATAGGCGCGCACATCCGGGCCGCCGTTTGTACCGGGAATAGTGGTGTTGGTGACGGACATGATGCGCTCGCCGCCAATGGCGTAATCCACCGCAACCGACCCAACCAGAAAGACGACCAGGGCTGCCATAATGATCAGCAATCCCAGCAATATCCGTTTCAGTGCTTTCATTGATTTTCTCCAGGTGTGCATAAATTTTTAAGGGGGGATTGTACCAATCCGCGACGCGGGATGCAACTGGGGGGGAGAACAGGTACAAACCCTATAGGTTTTGGAAACCATTCGGGTTTTGCGGGTGGGGGGAAGCACACAGGAGCCGGGAGACTAAACAGGGATGGACAGGATGGGCAGGATGGGGGAGGAAATTTTAAATGTTAAATTTTTTGGAGCTGCGGCGCGGGCAGCGACATGCCGGGCGAATGGTACAAACCTTAAGAGTTTTGGAAACCTTAGGGAGCTTTTCCCAGTTAAATGAATAGTATAATCAACCCAGCAGAAAGCGCTTAGTTTAAATCACTGTTTCTATGTTTCAGGTTACCCCGATTGTTTTAATTTTGCTGGCAACGACCATGGTGAATGCCCTTGTCGTTCATTTTAGTTTAAAAAGAACTAGCGACGCCGCCAGCAGGTACTTTTCAGGGGCGATGGTGTGCATCACTTTCTGGACGCTGGCTTCCGCCCTGGATTACGCCGCAGTCGAAACCTGGATGAAAGTATTTTTCGCGACCCTGGAAGCATGGGGATACCTGGGCGCGCTGTACCTGTTTGCCTTATTTTCGATTTCGTTTGCAGGCCGCTCGGAATGGTTGGACAGGAAGTGGTTTAAGGTTGGCCTGGCACTGCCGCTCGTTTTCAGCTTTCTGCTGGTCAGCACCAATGGGCTGCATGGTTGGGTTTGGTCTGAATTGATCCGGTTGGAGAACAATCTGGCCGTGTTTGTTCACGGTGCGGGGTATGCCGGGGTGATGGTTTCCAGCTACCTGGTATTATTCATCATCATCGCCGCGCTTTGGGACGCTGCCCGGCAGGGGGCAACAATCCGCAGGCAGCAAGCCCGCCTGTTGCTGGTGGGGCCTTTGTTTACGATGGCGAGCAATGTGTTTTACCACACAATGCCCTTTTTTGCCCCCGGCGTAGATTGGACTTCGGTTTTGTTTTCGATTACCGGGGTGTGGTTTTTGTGGGTGCTGCGTTCAACTCGCCTTTTTGACCTGGCCCCCATTGCTCGCGACACGATTTTTGAAGGGTTGGGGGATGGCATGATTGTGGTGGACATGCAAAACCGGATTGTTGACATTAACCAGCCTGCGGCTAAATTGATGGAGGCTGCTGTCTCCTCCCTTTTGGGAAACAACCTGGCGGAAATACGGCCTTTTTCACGGTTGGTTTCGGCACCCCCCGTAGGACATATCACGAAAACAGAGCTGCAACTGGGCGGGGAGCACAGCCGGTATTACGATGTACTCATTTGCCCCCTGCGTAAAAAAGACCAGGAGATGATTGGGCGGTTGCTGATGTTTCGAGATATTACCAACCGCAAGGAGAACGAACTGCGCCTTCTGCAGCTCACCCAGGCGGTGGAGCAGAGCCCAGTTTCGGTTATGATTACCGACACCATGGGCAACATCGAATATGTCAACCCCTACTTCACGCTGCTGACCGGGTTCGTGGAGTATGAAGTGCTTGGAAAGAAGACCAGCATTATGAAGTCTGGCCTGACGCCTGAATCTGTCTATAAAGAGATGTGGCAAACCATCCAATCGGGTAAAACCTGGGAAGGCGAGTTTTTAAACCGAAAGAAAAACCGGGAATTATATTGGGAGCATGTGGTGATCTCGCCTGTAGTGGATATGGAAGGCAAAATCATCAACTATATTGCGGTTAAGTCGGATATTACCGATCGGAAACTGGCCGACGATGCACTGCGGCAAGCCAATGAGCAGTTGGAAAATCAACTCGAAGAAATTGAAGCCCTGCAAGCCACGCTGCGCGAGCAATCCATCCGCGACCCGCTGACGCAGCTCTATAACCGCCGTTTTTTGCTGGAAACCTTCACCCAAGAACTTGAACTGGCAGAAGCAACCGGCAAACCATTCAGCATTCTTTTATTAGATATTGACTTATTCAAAGAAATCAATGACCAGTATGGCCATGCCGCCGGGGATGAATGCCTGGTATGGCTGGCAAATTTGCTGCGGCAGCAATGCCGCGAATTGGATATTCTTTGCCGGTACGGCGGCGAGGAGTTTTTACTGGTGCTGCCCGATACCCCAATCGAAAACGCTGTTCCGTATGCCGATCGGCTGCGCGAGCGGGTTGGGAAACAGCCAATCGAATTGGGGGCAAGAAAATTAGCGATCACCATTTCTTGCGGCGTTTCAGCATATCCAAACCACGGCAAAACCGCTCAAGAAATCATCAACAAGGCTGATGCAGCACTGTATACATCGAAGCGAAACGGGCGCAACCAGGTGACCGCCTGGGAAGAAGGCGCCATGCAGCTTATGCTGCACCACCCTGGAACCTGATTCGGATTGCTGGGCGATTATGCAAAAGCCCGTTGCAGTTCCTGGAAAATTCGCACCATTGCCCAGGTGTCCATTTTGCAGTAGGCCAGCAGGTCGTTTTCCAGGCGCGATTTCTCTTCTGGGGGTAATCCATCGAACACACAGGTATACCAGGCCGCCATGGCCTGGGTGCCACTGCCAACCGGCAGGTCGGCATAGGATAAATCGGGCGCCAGGACCGGCAAAACCTTTTTAATCGAAGCACTGCCGCCAAAGTCGGGGTGAATATACAGTCCTTTTTTGAAAATTTGCATCAGGTCGTACATACGCTGGTTGACCCCCAACAAGAAACCAGCGTGCTGCGGGTGGAGCACAGCCATCTGGCGGTTTTTGCCCTCTTCAAAAGGCTGGTTCCAAACCAACACCGAGCCGGTTGGCCCCAGGTCTTGCGCCAGGCGGGCTGCCAGCCGGGCAGAGGGGTCGCCGGGTTGGGTATCGAGATATTCGCGGTGAAGGGGGTCTGCGCCGGGGCGAGGGATGCAGTGGAGTGAGTATTGAAAGACGGCGTGTTGGTTGGGGGTATACCCCGGGTAGCGCGGCAGGGCAAAGCCAATGGTTTCATAGTCCAAAAAGTAGAGGGGGTAAGCCAGCTGGGCCAGTTCCTGGCGAATTTCACCGGCTTTGAACAACGGGCGGCGGCGACGGGCGGCCTCTACATAGGGACGCTGGTTATCGGTGAGTTTAAAGTCTGCCGGGAGGTCATCCAGCGCCAGGATACCCTGCTCAATCAGCGGCGCAGCTTTGCGAAGATTGGGGATATCAAAAATGGAGTAGCGCGGCAGACTGGGAAAACACAAATCCAGGCACGGACAGTCTTTGGGTTTAAGGCAGCCGGGAATGCCCCGGCTGGTTTCACGTTGGAGTACATCCCAGGCTAACTGCCGCTCGCTACGCACTTCGTTTTCCAACCCGGCCACCTGGTCCGTGACATTTTCAACCACGATCAGCGCATCATTCAGGCCATCTTGTAAAACAAACGTCTTGTTCAGGTAAACCATGAAGACATCCCGAATGGGCAGGCCAGCGCCGGCCAGGACCAGTTTTTGAAAAGTGGTGTCGTACAGGTTTTCGGATTTGACAGAAGTTCCGCTTTTAATTTCAAATATATCGGTGACGTTGTTTTCCAGGTCGTGGATGACAGCATCGGCCCTGGCATGGAAGGGGCCATCCTGGTAAACGGCTTGAAAAACCAGTTCGAAGCGGGTGTAGTGGGCGGCAGCGTAGTTTTGCAAAACACGGCGGGCGAAGGTTTCAACCTCATAACCCTGCTGCATCAGAAACTGGTCGTAGGCAGAAGGGGGTTCTGCCAGCCCGCGCCGGGCTGCCCAGGCGTGCAGGGGGGCATCGCGGTAGTTCAAATAATCGGTTTTGGTCAGGTTAAATGTACTCATGGTCCCATCCTTGTTTTATTGATCGGGGCATGGTTCAGCCCCCCAACTCAAACGCGAGCCATCCGGCCAGCGCCCCTCCAGCAATCAGCCAGGTGGAATTGATTTTAAAGCGAAGCAGCAGCGCCAGGGATGCCACCCCCAGCAGCCAGGTGAGCGGATCTACGAGGGAAGCCCGGGCAACCTGGATGCAAACTGCAGCCATCAGGCCCAGCGAGGCGGCGTTAACGCCATCCAGGGCGGCGCTCAACACCGCTGAAGCCCGCAGGCGGGGGATAAACGGGTTAGAGATGGCCACAAAGATAAAGGAGGGCAAGAAAATGCCCAGGGTGGCCAGGAGCGCGCCGCTCACCCCGCCCAACTGGTAGCCAATGAAAGTGGCTGTGGTAAACAACGGGCCAGGGGTGACCTGACCAATGGCCACTGCATCCAAAAGCTGGGTGTCGGTCAGCCAACCCAAACGCTCCACCAGGTCTGCCCGTAAGAACGCCAACAGCACATAGCCGCTGCCATACATTACCGAGCCAATTTTTAAGAATGTAAGGAATAATAAAGAAAGGCTGAAAGGCACGCCTGTCCCGGCCAGCGCCCCGGCCGCGTGCAGCGGCAGCATGGAGAAGAGCGCCGCCCCACCCAGCCAACTGCGCAGCTTGTGGATGTTAGACAGGAGCAGCAAAACCGCCCCGCCGCCAAACAGCAGCAAGATTTCATTGAAACCGTAAAAATATAACGCCATGGCCAGCACGGCAATCATCCCAGTGGTAAAGTTTTGGATGGCTTTGCTGCGCAGGCTGTGGAGCGCCTGGAGGATGATGGCAATGACCACAGGTTTGACACCATATAACAGCCAACTGGCCTGGGGCAGCGAACCGTACTCGCCATACCCCCAGGCGAGGGCCAGGACTATCAGCATGGCTGGGACAACGAAGCAGATGCCGCCCAACAGCAGCCCAGGCCAACCCGCCCGAAGGTAGCCAAGATGAATGGCCATTTCGGTGGAATTGGGGCCGGGGATGAGATTGGTTGCCCCCAACAGGTCGAGAAATTCCTGTTCTTTGAGCCATTTGCGGCGCTTGACGACCTCGTCGTGCATGATGGCAATGTGAGCAGCCGGCCCACCAAAGGCTGTAGCCCCCAGCCGGAGGAAGAGCAAAGCGACTTCGAGTAAGTGGTTTGAGGATGAAGCGTGGTGCATTGAGATTCCCTCTACGTCAGAGTAAGCTTATTGTACCTTATCCGGCTGTGAAGAAGAGACCAGGGAAATGTGGGCAAAAAGCAGTCGGAACCCTGGGAGCTTCATTTTTAGAACGGGTTCCGGCTATCCGTTCTGCGGGCTTCATTTAATCCAGGGTGTTCAGGTTGTTGGGTTTCTCGTATAATTAAGGAAGACAAAAGGAGTTTCTATGAAAAACCATAACATGCGCATTCTGTTCGTAATCAGTGTTCTGCTGATGGCCTCCTTGGCCTGTAATTTTATCAGCAACCTCAGTGGTGAACCTGCCGATGATCCAGCCCCCACCCAGGCCAGCCAGCCGGGACAAAGCACTGCCCCCACCCAGGCCAGTGAGGCACCCGCCCAACCCGCCAGCCCGACCCAGGCAAGCGGCAGCAGCGAACCGATGCCAGAATCCGGCGCGCTGGACCTTTCCAAGCCCAACCTGTTCAAGCCTGAAACCGAAATCAACACCTACCAGATTGACTTTTTTATTTCGTACAGCGGGGTGGCCGCGAACAACAGCCCGGTTACCGGAAAAATCAACCTTTCGGGAGATTTTTCGGTAAACCCCGAAGAATATGTCATGACAGGAACCACCGAGAGCAGCAGCAATGCCCAAATGAACACGGAGTTCCAGATTTTCTTCAAAGATAACAAGGTGTATATGCTGGCTCCCGAAACCATGGGGGTGCGGTTTTGTTTTGCGGCGGAATCGGAAGAAGACACCCCGGCCGATTTCTTGCTGCGGGAAGACACCTTCCTGACCGGCGAGGCCAAGCGCATTTTGCCCGATGAAACGGTAGATGGCCGCCCGGTGGAAGTTTATCAAATCACCCAGGAGAACCTGCTTGACGAAGATTGGGCAGGCGGTACGTTTGAGTTTAAAGATGGCCGGGTATACGTGGATAAGGCCACCGGATTTATCCTGCGCTTCTGGATGGAAGGGCGCGGCCCGATGGAAATGCTGAGCAGCAACCCGGACCTGGAAGGGGATATTCGCTACGAAATGACCATCCGTGAGGTGAACAAACCCGTGGTGGTTGAACCCCCCACAGACTGCTTCGAAGCCCCGAGCCTGGGCCCCACTCCGGAAACAGAGGGAGGGGAAGGCGCTTCCGGGGAAGTGCCCCTGCTGCCGGGCGCCTTCGATGTGAACACCTTTGCCGGAACCACCACGTTTTCCGTCAACCTTTCGGTAGAAGAAACAACCACCCAGTATAAAAAACTGCTCACCGATTCCGGCTATACCTTGCAAATGGACTTTTCTTCGGGCGAAATGGTCAGCCTGATGTATCAAAAAGGCGATCAGTCCATCCTGGTTGCCATCAGCCCGGGGATTCAATCGGGTGTGACGATGGTGATTGTCGGCGGTCAGTAGACCACCAAAGGCCAGTTAGTAGACCATTCCGCGATGTCGCATTGAGCGCAATGGGGAATGCGCAGAACGGGAAATAAAGAAAACCCCAAAGGCCTCTACAACCTTTGGGGTTTTCTTTATGGGGTGGGTACACGGCTAAAGCCGTGACTACAGGGGGAAGGCAGCACAGCAGTTATCCAAAATCAAGATTTGCTTGCTGTTCACAGCACTTTTTGCCAACCAGTCTTTGATTTTCGAGATAAAATCGTAGAGACCCAATCATTTCTAACCAACCTTGCACTGGCCGCCGCACTGCGGAACGGGCGAAGTATCCCTGGCTGTGCCATACACTCATTGAAAGGATGAAAGCGATGACTGCAACCCAATTCAAACCCCGCGTTATGCGAGGCCATGTTGAACCAGCCTCGATTGTTGTTGCCCCAGGCGATGGCATTGGCCCGGAAATTATGGAAGCCACCCTGTCCATCCTGGAAGCGGCCGGCGCATCGCTGGACCTGCAGCCGATTGAGCTTGGCGAGTCTATGTACCGCAAAGGGCACAGTGCCGGCATTGCCCCAGAAGCGTGGGACCTGATCCAGCAGCGCAAGGTGATTTTGAAAGGGCCCATCACCACACCCCAGGGCGGCGGCGTGAAAAGCCTGAACGTCACCCTGCGCAAGACCCTGGGGCTGTATGCGAATGTTCGCCCCTGCATTGCCTACGATCCGTACATTCCGGTGCGCCACCCACACCTGGACGTGGTGATTATTCGTGAAAATGAAGAGGATCTGTACGCTGGCATCGAACACCAGCAAACCGACGATGTGGTGCAGTGCCTGAAACTAATTACCCGACCAGGGTCTGAAAAAATTATCCGGTTTGCTTTTGAATATGCCCGGCGGCGAAACCGGTTAAAGGTGACCTGTTTTGTTAAAGACAACATTATGAAGCTGACCGATGGGCTGTTTCGCCAGGTGTTCCTGGAAGTTGCCACTGAATACCCGGAAATCAAGGCCGATACCATGATTGTGGATATTGGTATGGCCCGGATGGCCAACGCACCGGAGCTGTTCGATGTGATTGTGCTGCCCAACCTGTACGGCGACATTCTTTCGGATATTGCTGCAGAAATCAGCGGCTCGGTGGGGCTGGCCCCTTCGGCAAATATTGGCGAAAACTACGCCATGTTTGAGGCCATTCACGGCTCTGCGCCGGACATTGCCGGAAAGGGTGTTGCCAACCCAAGCGGCCTGCTGCTGAGCGCCGTCAAAATGCTGGCACACCTGGGGCAAGGCGAAGTGGCCGAGCGCATTCACAATGCCTGGCTGGCTGCAATTGAAGATGGGGTGCACACCGGGGACCTCTACCGGCCCGGTGTAAGCCAGACCCGGGTTGGCACCCAGGCGTTTGCTGAGGCGGTGATTGAGCGGCTGGGCAAAAAACCCCGGCACCTGCAAATCCGGTCGTACACCAACGACGCCATGCCGAGCATCCATCCATCCCCACGGGTCAAGGCACAAAAAGCCCTGGTGGGCGTGGATGTGTTCATCCACGACAGCGATTCCTCGCCCGACGCCATCGCCCAACACCTGCAAAGCGTGCAAACGGACGAGCTGGAGCTGGTGATGATCACCAACCGAGGGGTAAAGGTCTGGCCTGATGGTTTTCCGGAAACCTTCCACACCGACCACTGGCGCTGCCGGTTCCAGCCTGCCCAGGCCGGACAGGAGGTCGCACACAGCCAGGTGGTGGCACTGCTGGGGCGCCTTGCCGAACAAGGCGTGGATTTCATCAAAACGGAGCACCTCTATACCTTTGACGGAAAACCCGGCTTTTCCCTGGGTCAGGGGCAGTAGGCGGGCACAGGCCGCGTCCTCATAATTCTTCACAACCGCCCAGCAAGCGCTGGGGCCGGCAATTTTGCGAATGAGAAGGGACAAATGTCACCCGGGTTTGGTGACATTTGTCCCTCTTTTCGTTTAACCAGGGCGGGTAAACTTGGGGAACTAGGAGGTAATCATGAAAAAAACCCTGATGCATGTTCTGCTTTTTGCCTTTATCTTCACCGTTTTTGGGGGAGTGATGTTGGGTGCACCCGATCGGGCAGCCGCCCAGGATGAACTTGAATCATTTCCCGAACGCGACCTGTACCGGCGCGACCCCAGCCTTTTACCGAGAGACCTAAACAGCCTTGAACCGCCGCAAGAAGCCTGGCTGCAAACCGAAGCCGCCAGCAATGCGGCTTCCAGAAATGAATACTGGAGCCGCACTGTTTATTCCCGTGTAACCAACACCGGGTACCATCTCCATGTGGCCGACGAAACCACCTATAATATACGCTCCATTTTTTTGACGTCTGATCCCCACCTGGATGTCACACCCCGCCTGAACCGCAGTTGTGAAACCATTGCCTATGCGGAAGTGCTCGACTACGAAACGGTGATATATTCCATCCCAATCAGCGGTGGAAGCAAGTTCCGCCTTTCCCCTCACAACGCCTATGCCATGTACCCAAACTGGGCGCCGAACAACCAGCAGGTGGCCTACCAAATGGCTTATGCAAACGGGCTGGAGGATATTTACGTGGTTTCCAGCGCCGGCGGGACGCCCGCTGCCCTGACCAGCCACCCGGACTACGATGGCATGCCCGCCTATTCGCCGGATGGCAGCAAGATTGCCTTCATCTCGCGCCGGACGGGTGGTTTTCGGGTTTGGGTGATGAACGCGGATGGCAGCAACCAGGTTCAATTGGGGTATGAACCCTACAGCGCCTACCCGCATTGGTCCCAGGATGGCACCAAGATTGCCTACAGCGCCGATGCGGATGGGGACGGCTTTTTTGAAATCTGGCACATGAACGCGGATGGCAGCGGAGCGACGAAAATTGATCATTCGGCCACCCTGGGCAATGTGGATTTGTTGGTGAGGGGCTTGCAACAGACTGGCAACGATAAATGGGTGGTAGGCGACCTGGTGAATTGGATCTATTATGAAGGGAAGTGGTATTGGACCAGCGCTAAAATGTTTAAGATCAATATGGGTGGAGGTTCATACAGTTATATTGGCAGCGGCGATACGAACTGGTACCACCACTATTGTTTTCTCGATTCTTACCCGCCAGTCACCGAAATTACACCGCTGCCCCATGTTTCACCGGCGTCTTTTAATGTCCTGATTCGGGGGTGGGACAGTAGTTCTGAATTGGTCGAACGATTGGATGTTCAAATGCGCATTGGGGCCAATGGCATATGGACAGATTGGTTCACCTATGCCTCACCCTTTGGAGCGTCCGCTGCGGCTAAAATCTATACCGGTATTGGCGGACAAACATACTATTTTCGCTCTCGGGGATTAGATGTCTTCGGAAACCTGAGCGCCTGGACGGGTGCCCAGGCCTGGACAACGGTGGAAGCCATCCCTCCCATCGTCAACTTTGCCCCAATGCCCCGATTTGTTTACCGCCTTATGCACAAACTTTCGTGGTCCGGCTGGGACCCGGGCGGGTCGGGAATCAAGAACTACGAATTGGAATATAAACATCAAAGCAGCCCAACCTGGGGAACCCTGCCGCCCCTCACCCAGAATAACCTGGGGTTTTATGCAACCCAATGGGGAAACTACTCCTTCCGGATACGCGGCACGGACTATGCCCAAAACACACCGGCCTGGCCAGAATCAGGGGGAGATGCGGAAATCATTTTTTACGATTGGGGCATCATGGGTAAATTCACAGACCTGGCGGGTTCGCCCCTTTCCCAGGGTGTGGTGGAATTTTTGGGGCCAACCCTGTACAACCAGCCCTCTGAAACCGACGGCGCTTATTGGGTGTTGGGTTCGCCGCAGGCGTACCCGTTCTTTCCCACCCTGAACTGGAGTAAACCAGGATATGCTTCGCTGCCAGAAACCACCCTGGAAATCGAATCTGGAAATTTCTACCAAGATATTGCCCTGCCGCCTTTCAACGATTTGCTCCTGGATGGGGATTTTGAAAACGCCGGGCTGCCTGCGGAGTGGTTTTCCGGAGGTCCGGCTGTGCTGACCCAAACAGCCGAATTCTATCATTCGGGGGCAAATGCGCTGGCAGCGGCTTCGCCCGGGGTGATTGTCAACCCTGCCGCGAACTGGCCTGCGCCAGCCGCTGCCAGCCCAACCCGCAGTGAAGCTGTGCTGGCGGTATCCCGGCAGGTGAGCCTTCCAGGGGGAATGCCCACCCCGATTCTTTCTTTCTGGCACCTCTGGCCTGAATCCGAAAAATTCTCTTCGGCGGCGTTGGTGCTCTCCGGTGCGGGCCGGGGGGATGTTGTGGTGGCACTCGCACCAGCCCCGGACTGGCAGCGCACCTGGGTGGACCTCACAGACTGGGCGGGGGAAACCCTGACGATTACGATCCAGGGGGAATTGAACCCTGGCGAAGAAAGCTTTTTCGTTCTGGATGAAATTCACCTGGGCTCCGTGTACCCGGATTTGCAGGCTGTGGCGGTGGTGCCGGATGTTGTCACCCCTGGCCAGGCATTCACCCTGACCCTGGACGTGGAAAACATTGGCTACCCCCTGGCAGCCGGAACCACCCTGACGCTGACCCTGCCCGAAACCCTGGAATTGATCAGCGCCGAACTGCCCTTTACCCAACAGGGGGCGCAGTACCTCTTCTCCCTGGGCGACATTGCCGGCCTGAGCAAGTTTGGGGCTTTTGCCGTTCGCCTCGTGGCCGCGCCAGACCTGCACACCCAAGAAGCCCAGGTGGGCGAGGTGCGGGTTGGGCTGGGCACGCCCGAAGTGGAAATGGAAAACAACACCATCCCATTTGCAACCCTGGCCTTGTGGCGGTTGTTCGTGCCGGCGGTAAACCGGTAGGGAGTGGGGCATCTGATGCATAGGAGTTTCTTGAAGTCAGAAACTCCTGTGCATCAGGTGTGCGCAAATGTTGTCAGAATCTGCGGTTTTAACCTTCCAACCCCACCCCCAACCCCGCCCCAGGCTTTGGGGCGGGGAGAAGACAAGGTAGTGGTCACCTGGCGGGCTATACCCGCTAGATGACCACTACCTAAGAATTCCCCCTTCCCGGCGGGAAGGGGCAGGGGGATGGAGTGAGTGGACCGAAACAACAACATTTGAGTACTCTCGGCGCATCGCAAAACCTTCCCTTGCAGGGGTTTCGCTATTACAATCAGGGTATGGGTTAACGGGCCCAAATCTTGCTCTTTTCAGGTACATGGAAAACAACCGCTTACCCTCCCTGTTTGCTTATTTACCCCTGGCGCTGCTGCTGGCCCTGTCTGGCTGGGGCGGCCTGTTTTACGTGGTGATGTTCACCCTGCCCACAGTAGGCCCGCGCTGGCTGTTTTTCTTTTTCTTGTTCCTTGCCCTGGTTGGGACTTCCCTACCCATCATGGCCATGCTTAACTGGCGTTTTCCAGGCAAAGCCCCTGCTGGGCCAGTCGTGGTCAGCCGCCAGGCGGTTTGGGTGGGCTTTTTTGGCTGTGTTTTGGCCTGGCTGCAGTTGGGGCAAATTTTGACGACCGCCCTGGGGCTGCTGGTTGCCGTGGGCTTTGTCATGATTGAATGGATGCTGCGCCTGGCCGAGACGAGCACATGGAACAAAACTCCCTGACACAAAGGTGATGGATGGCCGAAAACGACCTGCGGACGCTGCCCGCAGTAGATAAACTGCTCAAAACCCCGCAAGCGGGAACGCTGGTCGAAACCGTGGGCCGCCCTCTGGCGCTGGAGGCCATCCGCACAGCGTTGGACGAAGTGCGCACCAACGCTGCCAACCTGCCTGCGCTGCCCGGCCAGGATGAACTGCTGGCGCGGGCGGCCCAGCTGGCTGCCGCCTGGACCGCCCCCACCCTGCTGCCCGTGATTAACGCCAGCGGGGTGATCATCCATACCAACCTGGGGCGTTCGCCCCTCAGCCCGGCAGCCATCCAGGCAATGCGGGCTGTGGCTGAGGGCTATTCCACCCTGGAATATGACCTGGAAAAAGGGGTGCGCGGCTCGCGCAGCACCCATGCTGAGGCGCTCATCCGGCGGCTGACCGGGGCTGAAGCGGCGTTTGTGGTTAACAATAATGCTGCGGCCGTTTTGCTAACCCTGAGCGCGCTGGCTGCCCGGCGGCGGGTGGTGATTTCCCGCACACAATTGGTTGAAATTGGCGGCAGCTTTCGCATTCCGGACGTCATGCGCCAGTCCGGCGCAAGGCTGGTGGAAGTGGGGGCAACCAACCGGGTGCATTTGGGCGACTACGAACAGGCGTTGGACGAAGGCGGCGCAGCATTGATGATGATGGCCCACTGGTCGAACTTTAAAATTGTCGGGTTCACCAGCGAGCCCAGCACAGCCGAACTGGTTGCCCTGGCACAGGCCCGTGGTGTGCCGCTGGTGGACGACCTGGGTTCGGGCACCTTCCTGGACACCGCCCGCTACGGCCTTGCCCACGAGACCACCGTCCCTGAAACCCTGCAGGCCGGGGTGGACCTGGTGACCTTCTCCGGCGACAAGCTGCTGGGCGGGCCGCAGGCCGGGGTGATTGCCGGAAAAGCCAGCCTGGTGGCGCGAATCAAGAAGCACCCCCTGGCGCGAGCCGTCCGCCCGGACAAGCTTTGCCTGGCAGGGCTGACGGCCACTCTGCTCCATTATGTTAAAGACGAAGCCGAGCGCGAAATCCCCATCTGGCGGATGATCAGCGCCCGGACGGAAGACCTAAAAGCGCGGGCCGAAGCCTGGGCTGCAGACCTTCGCCCCACTTTTGGCGAGGCGGCAGTGCAGGTTCTCCCCGGCGAATCTACCGTGGGGGGCGGCAGCCTGCCCGGCGAAACTTTGCCCACCTGGCTGCTGGGGCTGGCGGTTCGTTCGCCCAAGGTTTTTTTTGACCGGCTGCGCCGCCAGGCCATGCCTGTGATTGTCCGCACCCAGGACAACCTGGTTTTGCTTGACCCGCGCACCGTTTTGCCTGAACAAGAACCCGCCCTGCTGGCCGGGATAGTGGCTGCCCGGCGATAATTTCACCCCCAAAGGAGCACCCCATGCGAGAAGACCTGCCCCGCCTGATGGCGGAACACCAGTTAGATGCCCTGCTGATCAGCGGCCCTGCCTCCCACAACCCGGCCATGGCCTATTTCACCGGCCTGGCCCACCTGACCCGTGGCGACCTGGTGGTGCGGCGGGATGGCCAGGCGCTGCTCTTTCACGGCACCATGGAGCGGGACGAAGCCGCCAAGAGCGGCCTGCCGCTGAAGAACTACGCGGCTTACGACATGCAAGCCTTGCAAAAAGAAGCTGAAGCCGCGCTGGGCAGCCAACACGCCAAACTGGGTGCGGCGGCGCTGCGTTATAAGGCCATGCTGGCCGATGCCGGGGTCACTGCGGGACGGGTGGCGCTGTATGGCGTGGTTGAACTCAACCCGGGTTACGGCGTGTTCAAACTGCTGGAACAGCTTGACCCAGGCCTGGAACTGGTGAGCGAACCTGGCAACCCGGTTTTGCTGCGGGCCATGGCCACCAAAAGCCCCGCTGAAATTGCGCGTATTCGCAAGGTGGGGCAAATTACCACGGATATCATGGGGCTGACCGCCGATTTTCTGAGCTTCCACCGGGCCAAAAGCGGCGTGCTGGTGCAGAAGGACGGTTCGCCGCTGACGATTGGCCACGTCAAAGCGAAAATTCGCTTGTGGCTGGCCGAGCGCGGCCTGGACAACCCGGGTGGGCCCATTTTTGCCATCGGGCGCGATGGGGCTGTTCCGCACAGCGAAGGCACAGAGACCGATGTGCTTGCCCTGGGCAGCCCGATAGTGTTTGACTTTTTCCCATGCGAACTGGGCGGCGGTTACTTTTATGACATGACCCGCACCTGGTGTCTCGGCTATGCGCCAGACCCTGTTCAGAAATTGTATGCCGATGTCTGGTCGGTTTACCGTGGGGTGGTGGACAGCCTGCAGGCCAACCAACCCACCTTCCAATGGGCAGAGAAAACCTGCGACCTGTTCGAAGCGCTGGGCCACCCCACCCACCGCAGCGCCGACGGGTTGGAAGCGGGGTACATCCACGGGCTGGGGCACGGGGTTGGGCTGCACATCCACGAAGCACCCTGGTTCTGGACGGCGGGCAAAGGCTCCGAAAGCGACGTGCTCTACCCGGGGTCGGTGGTTACCATTGAACCGGGGCTGTATTACCCCGACCAGGGAATGGGCTGCCGGATTGAAGATACCTACGTGGTGCACCCGGATGGCGGCTTTGAAATTTTGGCCCCTTATCCTTACGACCTGGTGCTGCCGGTTAAAGAAAGCCGGAAATAAAAATGAACCCTACACCCAAAAAGCCCCAAGAACCCGCCCTGCCCCCGGCGCGCATCCTGGCAATTGAAACCTCGTGCGATGAAACCGCCGCGGCGGTGATTGAGAACGGGCGGGTGATTCTGTCCAACGTGGTGGCTTCCCAGGAAGACCTGCACGCCCAATACGGCGGCATTTTCCCGGAAGTGGCTTCACGGCAGCACATTCTTTCGATTGCCCCGGTTGTGGAAAGCGCTCTTCGGCACGCCCACCTGAGCCTGGCCGACCTGGACGCGATTGCCGTGACACGCGGCCCTGGGCTGCCCGGGTCGCTGGTGGTGGGCATCAACATGGCCAAAGGCCTGGCGCTGGCCAGCGGGCTGCCATTGGTGGCGGTCAATCACCTGGAAGGGCATTTACACTCGGCCTGGCTTTCCCCGCTGGGTGAAACCCCGGTGCACGAACCTGAATTTCCGGTGATGGCACTGGTGGTGTCTGGCGGGCATACCGAGCTGGTGTTGATGCGCCAACCCCTGGAGTACCAGTCTCTCGGCGGCACGCTGGACGACGCCGCCGGCGAGGCCTTCGACAAAGTGGCCCGGCTGCTGGAAATTGGCTACCCCGGCGGCCCGGCGGTGCAGCGCGCTGCCCAGGGGGGCAATCCGCTGGCGTTCAACCTGCCGCGCGCCTGGCTGCCCAAAACCTGGAACTTTTCGTTCAGCGGATTGAAAACTGCCGTGCTGCGCGAAATTCGCAGTCTGCAGGAGCAAAAACAACCTCTCCCGGTTTCCGACCTTGCGGCCAGCTTCCAGGAAGCCGTGGTTGAAGTGCTGGTGATTAAAACCCTGAAAGCCGCTGAAGCCTTTCAAGCCCGTTCGGTGCTGGTTGTGGGGGGTGTTTCGGCCAACCTGGCACTGCGCAATTCCTTCCAAATGCGCAGCGCACTGCCTGTGTTCATTCCGCGCCTGTCGCTGTGCACCGACAACGCCGCCATGATTGGCGCGGCGGCCTACCACCGCTTTGCGCGTGGACAGGCTTCCGGCCTGGATTTTGATGCCCTACCCAACTGGCCGCTGTCGGAACTGGGATTGTGAATTAAAAAAATGCAGGCGCTGGCCGACGAGACCAGCGCCTGCGGTTTGAAATGCCGGCGTGAACCAGGTTCACTTCAGGATTAATCGCGAAATTCACCTTCAATCACTTCGCCCTCATCCGGGCGGTTTTTCCCGCCGGGGGTGGGGCCGCCTGTGCCGGGCATGCCTCCGGGCATATCCCCCGGCGCACCGCCCTGCTGGGCATAGAGCTGCTGGCTGAGGGCGTGGAAAGCCTGCTGCAGCCCTTCAGATTCTTTCTTGATCTTGTCCACATCTTCCGTTTGCAGTGCGTCGCGCAGGGCTTTGACCTTGCTTTCGATGTCTTTGCGCTCCGATTCGGGCACTTTATCGCCCAGGTCGCGCAGGGCTTTTTCGGTCTGGTAGGCCAGCGAGTCGCCGGTGTTGCGGGCTTCAATCAGCTCGCGGCGCTTGCGGTCGGTGGCTTCGTTGTTCTTGGCGTCGCGCACCATCCGGTCAATTTCGCCATCGTTGAGGTTGGTGGAGGCGGTAATGGTGATTTTCTGCTCTTTGCTGGTGGCTTTATCTTTGGCGGTCACGTGCAAAATGCCGTTGGCGTCAATATCAAAGGTCACTTCCACCTGCGGAATGCCGCGCGGCGCAGGCGGAATGCCTTCCAGCCGGAAGTTGCCCAGGCTCATGTTGTCTGAGGCCATGGGGCGCTCGCCCTGCAGGATGTGAATATCTACTGCTGTCTGGTTGTCAGCGGCGGTGGAGAACACCTCGGTTTTGCGCACCGGAATGGTGGTGTTGCGTTCAATCATCACCGTCATCACGCTGCCCAGGGTTTCCACACCCAGGGAAAGCGGGGTGACGTCCAACAGGAGGACATCTTTGACCTCGCCGCCCAACACACCGGCCTGGATGGCAGCACCAATGGCGACCACCTCATCGGGGTTGACACCTTTGTGGGGATCTTTGTTGGTGAGGGAGCGCACCAGTTCCTGCACCATGGGCATGCGGGTGGAGCCGCCAACCAGAACGACTTCGTCAATATTCTTGGCGGTCATGTTGGCATCTTTGAGCGCCTGCAAGAATGGGCCTTTCAGGCGGGCAACCAGGTCTTCGGTAATTTGTTCGAACTTGGCCCGGCTCAGTTTTACCTGGAGGTGCTTGGGGCCAGTGGCGTCTGCGGTGATGTAGGGCAGGTTGATTTCGGTTTCGAGGACGGTGGAGAGTTCAATTTTGGCTTTTTCGGCGGCTTCGCGCAGGCGCTGCAGGGCCTGACGGTCTTTGCGCAGGTCAATGCCATTTTCTTTCTGGAATTCGTTGGCAAGCCAGTCTACCACGCGCTCGTCCCAGTTGTCGCCGCCCAACAGTGTGTCGCCGTTGGTGGACTTGACTTCCACGACGCCGCCGCCGACTTCGAGCAGGCTGACATCGAACGTGCCGCCGCCCAGGTCAAAGACCAGGATGGTTTCGTTGCTCTTTTTGTCCAGCCCATAGGCCAGGGAGGCCGCAGTGGGTTCGTTGATGATGCGCAGGACTTCCAGCCCGGCAATTTTGCCGGCGTCTTTGGTGGCCTGGCGCTGGCTGTCATTGAAATAGGCCGGGACGGTGATGACGGCTTTGGTAACCGTCTCGCCCAGGTAGGCTTCGGCATCTGCTTTGAGCTTGGCCAGCACCATAGCCGAGATTTCCTGCGGGGTGTATTCGCGCCCGGTTTGGGGCAGCTTGACGCGCACATCGTCCGACGGGCCCTGCACCACGTTGTACGCCACCATGGTGCGCTCTTTGCTCACTTCTTCGTAGCGCTTGCCAATAAAGCGCTTGATGGAATAAACGGTATTTTCGGGGTTGATGACACCCTGGCGCTTGGCGGTTTGGCCAACCATGCGCTCGTTGTTTTTATTAAAAGCCACCACGGAAGGGCAGAGGCGCGAACCTTCGGCGGTTGTAATCACCGTGGGAGCGCCGCCTTCGATTACGGCTACCACGCTGTTGGTTGTCCCGAGGTCAATTCCGATAATTTTAGACATAGTTCCTACTCCTGATGTTGATTTTTGCGCGCCCACACGGGCGGTTTTAAGTCATATTCAATGCCTGTATCTTACCGAAATAATGCAAGAATTCTATTAACATTGTGTAGGAGGAATGTATATTGCCCCTGTTTATGTCATTCCGTGCGGCACAGCCAGAGGGGGAAAGGTTTCTCAGTCGCTGCGCTCCCCGTCCGTGACGGTTCGAAACGACACGGACTGCCGGTGGGACGGGTGGGATCACTGGCCGGGCGGACGCCGTCCGCCCCTACCGGAGGGTGGTGGAACCCCAATCCTGCCGTAGGGACAGGTCGCCATGCGGCGGAGAGGATTTGGCCAAACCGCCCCCCAATGCGGCGAAACAATTCCCGCCCACCCGCAGACCTGTCCTTGCCTGTGAGCGCAATTCACCTGGGGGACGGGCGGGTCTGCGGGTGGGTCGGGCAGGCTGTGCCGGAGGGAACCAGGGCAGCGCTATGCCTGTTTCCGCTGTGCGGCGACCCGCCCCTACCGGAGACCACAACCCCTGCGTGTCATTCCGTGCGGCACAGTCGGGAGGAATCTTTTGTTGTGGGGGAAAGCAATCAATTTAAATTTCGATGGTATAATCTGCGGGCTATGTTAGAAAAATTGGTTGGAATTGAAAAAAGATTTGAAGAGCTGACCCAACAGCTTGCGGATTACGCGGACGATTACCAGCGCGTGGCGGAAATTGCCAAGGAGCGCTCGGATTTAGAGCCGCTTTTTGCGAAAGTGTCTGAGTACCGCCAGGCTGTGACGCGCCTGGAAGATGCAAAACAGCTGCGCGATGCCCAGGATGATGAACTTTCTGAACTGGCAGAGATGGAAATTGCCGATCTGGAACCGCAGATTGAACGGCTGGAGCATGAAATCAAAACCATGCTGCTGCCCAAGGATCCCCGGGATGACCGCAACGTAATTGTGGAAATTCGGGGTGGGACGGGCGGCGAAGAAGCGGCCATTTTTGCCGCAGACCTGTACCGGATGTACACCCGCTACGCCGAACGAGTGGGGTGGAAGTACGAACTGCTGGACTTCAACGAAACCGGGGTGGGCGGTTATAAAGAAGTGATTTTCATGATTAAAGGCAAAGGCGCTTTCTCACGCTTGAAGTTTGAATCGGGCACACACCGGGTGCAGCGCATTCCAGTGACAGAATCGCAAGGGCGCATCCACACCAGCGCCGCCACGGTGGCTGTGCTGGCGGAAGTGGACGAAGTGGAAGTGGACATCCCGGAAAAGGACATCCGGATTGATGTGTTTAAATCGGCAGGGGCAGGCGGGCAGAATGTGCAGAAGAACGCCACGGCTATCCGCATTACCCACCACCCATCCGGGATTGTGGTGGCCTGCCAGGATGAGCGCTCGCAGGTGCAGAACCGCTTGCGTGCGATGAGTATTCTGCGGGCCAAGCTGTATGAATTGGAAGAAGAAAAACGCCGCTCGGCGATTGACCAGGAGCGCCGCTCTCAGGTGGGTTCCGGGGATCGCTCCGAGAAAATTCGCACCTACAACTACCCGCAATCCAGGGTGACCGACCACCGGATTAATGTCTCTTCGTACAACCTGCCAGTGGTAATGGATGGCGACCTGGATATGTTCATTGATGAACTGGCCACCCGCGACGAGGCCGAACGCCTGGCCGCTGCCGGGCTGGATGAGTAACCGACCCCTTTTTTGATGACGATTGAAGAAGCCCTGAAACACGGGCGGGAGCGCCTGGCCGCCCACAGCGAAAGCCCGGGCCTGGACGCGCAGGTTACCCTGGCACACACCCTGGGCAGATCGCGCGCCTGGCTGCTGGCGCACCCCGAAGCGGCAGTGCCGGCCGAAATCGCGGCGATATACTTGAACATGTTGGCGCAGTTGGAAAAAGGAACGCCGCTGCCGTATGTTCTTGGCAGCTGGGAGTTCTTTGGGCGCAGGTTTAAGGTCAGCCCGGCGGTGTTGATTCCGCGCCCGGAAACCGAGCTGCTGGTTGAGGAAGCACTGGCTGTTTTACGAACCCGGACCAACCCGGCTGCCCCCCCGCGGGTGGTGGATGTGGGCACAGGCTCGGGGTGCATTGCCATCACCCTGGCGGCTGAAATCCCTGGGCTGCGCCTGGCTGCACTGGATATTTCCGGTGAGGCGCTGGCTGTTGCCCGGGAAAACGCCGCCCGGCATGGGGTGGACAGGCGGTTGGATTTCTTGCTGGGAGATTTGCTCGAAAGCCTGGAAGGGCCGTTTGACCTGGTGTGTGCCAACCTGCCGTATATTCCCTCGGCAACCCTGGATGGGCTGGCTGTGTTTGGCAAAGAGCCCACCCTGGCGCTGGATGGAGGACCGGATGGGTTGGCATTGGTGAAGCGGCTGCTGGCTCAGCTTGCCCCTGGCGGAAAAAACGCTGGCCGCCTCGCGCCGGGTGGAATGGCGCTGCTGGAAATTGAAGCCACGACAGGTGCAGCCGCCCTGGCCCTGGCTCGCCAAACCTTTCCTGGGGCCGGGTGCAGCCTGCTGACGGACCTGGCCGGACACGACCGGGTTTTAAGAATCGAGGGGTAATTTTCGTTGGTTTGGTGGGAGCCGGTAAACGGCAAAATTGATTTGCAGTGACATCGCCCTGAAAACGGGGGGGCTTCAGGGGTTTCCTATTTTGAACGTTTCTTAAAAAAGGCTTTTGACAAAACCCCTAGAGCAGCGATTGGGGTTCAACTTCGACGCGCCAGGTCGCGAGAATGCGCCCGGTCAGGTTGGCCGTGCGCAGCAGGGCCGCCGGGTCGGGGCCGCGCAGGATGATATGCCAGCGGTAGGTGTTGTCTAATTTGGAGAAAAAGCAAGGAGCCGGGCCAATCAATTCGGTCTGGCTGTGGCCGGCGGACTGGGTCCAGGGGCGCAGCTGGTCGGCCAGAGCCTGGGCTTCGCGGGCGGCGTGTTCGGGGTCGGTGTGGCGGTATTCCAGGCGCACCAGGCGGCTGAAAGGCGGGTAGCCCATTTCTTTGCGGTAGGCCAATTCACGCTGGTAGAAGCCATCATAATCGTGCCGGGCTGCGGCCTGGAGCACGTAATTTTCCGGTTCAAAGGTTTGCAAAATGACCTGGCCGCCCAATGGGCTGCGCCCAGCCCGGCCTGACACCTGGGATAACACCTGAAAAACCCGCTCACCCGCTCTGAAATCGGGCAGGTGCAGGCCGACATCGGCCAGGACAACCCCCACCAGGGTTACCAGCGGCAGGTCCAGGCCCTTGGCGAGCATTTGGGTACCCACAAGCACATCGGCACGCTGGTTAACAAACTGGTCGAGAATGACTTCGTGGGAGCCTTTGGTGCGGGTGGTTTGCCAATCCCAGCGCAGGGTGCGCACCCCTGGAAAAGCGAGCTGGATTTCGGCTTCCACTTTTTCGGTTCCAGTGCCGAACTCGCGGATACGCTGGCTGCCACAGGCCGGGCATTTTTTAGGCATGCTGCGCTGGTAGCCGCAGTGGTGGCACACCAGGCGCTCTTCGCCGCCCCCGGCGACGTTTCGATGCAGGGTGAGCGAAACCAGTGCGCAGCGCGGGCAGCCCAGGGCGTGGCCGCAATCCCGGCAAAAGACGTAGGTTGCGCTGCCCCGCCGGTTGAGAAAAATGATGGCTTGCTGGTGGCGGGAGAGGGTTTCTTCGAGGGCCAACTGCAAGGCCCGGCTGAAAATGCTGCGGTTGCCAGCTTTCAACTCCTGGCGCATGTCCACCATTCGAATTTCGGGCAGGTTGGTCAGGCGAGCATCTCCGGCGTAGGAGGCTGCGCGTGCATCCGCCGATTGAGCCTGTTCTGGATGGTTTTCAAGATATTGGCGGGTTTGCTCTTTGTGGGCCAGGATGCGGTTGGGCAAACTGAGCCACGTCCAGCGCTTTTGTTCGGCCTGGAAACGATCTTCAATCGAAGGGGTGGCCGAGCCCAAAATGCACAGCGCTCCGGCCAATTCGGCATAGGCAAGGGCAGCGGAACGGGCGTGATAGGTGGGGGAAAAATCGGATTGGTAATAAGAATGGTCGTGGCATTCATCCACAACCACCAACCCCAGCCGGGGCACGGGCATAAACAAGGCGCTGCGCGGCCCGACAACGATGTCGAGCTGGCCAGAGCGCACCCGCCGCCAGGTGTCGTAACGTTCACCCACCGAGAGGCCAGAATGAACCAGGCCAACCCGCCCGGGAAAGCGCACCAGAAAGCGGCGGACGGTTTGCGGCGTGAGCGCAATTTCGGGGACAAGAATAACCGCCTGGCGGCCGGCTTGCACGGTTTGGGCGGCGGCCTGCAGATAGATTTCCGTTTTACCCGAGCCAGTCACACCATGCAGCAAAATTGGCGACACGGGAGCGGGTTGGGTGGGGTTCAAAGCCCGGCTGAGGGCTTGAGAAATCACCCCAAGGGCAGATACCTGATCGGGGGTGAGCGTGGGCGGCTTTGCCAGCGCCAGCCCTGGTGAGATCAAGCCGGGGGCAATGCCTTCCAATGGATCGCGAATGGCTTCGGTTTGTTCAAGCGCTACCAAACCAAGGGCTTCGAGGCGGCGCAGGTCGGCCAGGTTGGCGCCGCTGTGCGCGTAAACCCAGGCAACATTGACCGGGCCCGGTTCTGCCAGCAAGAATTGGATGACGGCCTCACGCCGCTGGCGGGCCGCACTGCCAGATTTGCCCAGGTTGGCCCAGGCTGCCTGGATTTGTTCAGCCGCAGCAAGCAAGTGAACCTGGTTGACCCGCTTGGGCTGCACCTCCGGTTCGGGCAAAACGGGCTGTTTAAAAATGACCCCCCGGCGCTCCAGGTTATCGGCCTGCGGGCGCCACTTGACCCGTTCGAGCGAGCGGTCTACCTGGCGCCCGCGCAGCGGGCCGCGCTCGACCAACAACTTCACCAGCCGGGTTTGCACCTGGTTGAGGCCGCGGGTATCGGCATCCGGCTTCAACCCGTAGAGGGTGTCAGATTGGCGCGACATGCCCGCAGGCAGCATCAGTGCAATAAAAGCCGCCAGGGGCGCCAGGTTTTCTTCGGCCAGGACACGGGCCAGCTGGATTTGGTGCGGCGTGACCACAACCTGTTCATCCAGCAAGGCCAGCACAGCCCGGGTTTGGGGAAACGAAGGAATATCCACCCGGCGCAGCACCACGCCCTGGACCGTCTGGTGACCAAAAGGCACCACCACCAGGTGGCCGGGCTGGACAGCCTGCTCCAGTTCAGGGGGCAGGTGATAATCGTACGCACCCGATACCTGGTTAACATTTACGGCAACTTCCACATAAAGCGGCATAAGTCAATCGTACCATATCGCGCCCAGGATGCGCGCCGGCAGGGTAAAATAAACCTATGCGTGAATGGAATTTAAAGCGAGAGCAGCTACCGGCGTTAACCCTGGCCGCAGATGTGCGCCTTTCGGCCCTGCATTATGCCAATGACCAGGTGTGGGAACTTGCCTTGCGAGGGGGAGAGCCAGCCGGGCTTTCGCTGCAAACCACCTTCGGGCTGCGGGCTCGCAGTATGCGCCTGTTCCCCCAATTTCGCGAAGGCGACCAAAGCGTAAACGACCCGGCCCAATTTGCCGAGCAACCTGCCATTCATCACTTCTACCCCAACTATGCCCTGGTTACTTTTTCACCCTTTACCGGGATTGATGTGGCTGCCGAATATTGGGTGGTAGATTCGCACATGATTGCCGGGCGGCTGCGGGTGATTAACAGCGGCGTAACCCCGCGCACAATCAGCCTGGCCTGGACGGCGATTCTTGCTCCAGATGAAGGGGGGCAGCGAATGGCTCCCAGCCGCATGGACTCCGCCAACATTCTTGAAGGAAGCTGCGGCGGGTTGGCGCCTGTGGTGTACCTGAGCGGCAGCCCTGAAGCCAGCCACAGCCCACACGCCAACCTGTATGTCCAGTTTGAATTGATGCCCGGGCTGGAGAAGCCATTTTTGTGGGCACAGGCCGCCCTGCCCACCCCAGAAGCCTCGTACGCCCTGGCACGTTCCATCCAGACCCGGCGCTGGGATGCCGAGATTGCCCGCATCCAGCTCACCAACGCCGCCCTGGTGCAAATTGAAACCGGCGAAAAAAGCTGGGACCTGGCCTTCACCCTGGGACAAAAAACGGCCATCAGCCTGCTGCATGGCCCAACAGACGCTCTGCCCAACCCGGCCGCAGTTCAAACCCGGCGAGCCGACCAGGGTTTTTCGCCGCGCGGCGATGGCAGTGATTACACCCACCTGTGGAGCGGGCAAAGCACCCTCGACACATGGTACCTCTGCCAGCAGATTCTGCCCATTGCGCCCGACCTGGCCAAGGGGCTGCTGCGCAACCTGCTGGCCGTCCAGGCTAAAAACGGGTTTATTGACTTGAAACCCGGGCTCAATGGCAAAAACAGCGGGATTCTGGCCACCCCGGTCCTGGCCGACCTGACCTGGAGAATTTTCCAGGCGACGGAAGATGAGGCCTTTTTGGAAGAAAGCCTGCCCGGGTTGGTGGCGTTTATTAACGCCTGGTTTGCACCAGAAAATGACCGGGATGGTGACGGCCTGCCAGAATTCATCCACCCGATGCAATCGGGCTTTGAAGATAACCCGGCTTTTCTTAACTGGCAGCCCTGGGGGATGGGTCTGAATATCAGCGGGCTTGAAAGCCCGGCACTGATGGCCTTTCTGCTGAATGAGTGCAACACCATCAACCGGATTTACAAAGCCCTGGGCAAAAAAACCGAACCTGCTCTGCTACGCCAACGAGCGGAAGGGTTGGCAGCTGCCATTCAAAAAACCTGGAACAAAACCAGTAAATCGTTTCACTACATGGACAGGGATGCCCATATTTCTCTGCCGGGCAAACTGCTGGGAATGATGAACGGCGGCGGCAGGCTGGACCTTGCCGGGCAGGCCTTTCCCAAAAATGCATCTACCCGGCTGGTGGTGCGGATTCAGACTGAATCGGCCAGCCAGCGGCCCCAAAGGGTGGTGGTGCGCGGCCGGGATGCCCAAGGGCAAGCGATTGAAGAAGCGCTCATGGTTGAAAACATTCGCTGGACGCTGCAGCAAGGCAGTTGGATTACCCGGACTCTTTTCAGTGGGGTCGATGAAGTGGAAGTGGACGAGTGCAGCCCGGAGGTGCGCATCCAGGTAAGCACCCTCGACTATCACCACCACGACCAGAGCCTGTTTGCCCCTCTTTGGGCCAAAAGCGCCACACCCGAACAGGCCAAAGAGATGGTGCAGAAACAACTGATGAACCCACGCCGCTACTGGCAGGAATATGGCATCCGGGCCTGCGCCACGCCCCCTGCGCCAGAGGCCGCCAGTGTGTGCGACAGCGCCTGGCTGACCTGGAACCAGCTGATTGGGGAAGGCCTGCTGGAATATGATTACCAACCCCTGGCAGCGGAACTGGTGGGCCGGCTGATGGACGCGATTGTACAGAGCCTGGCGCGGCACGGCGGTTTTCGCCAGCATTACCACACCACCACCGGGGAAGGCATGGGCGAACATAACGCACTGGCCGGGCTGCCGCCGTTGGGGTTGTTTTTAGAAACGTTGGGGGTTGGGCTGGTTTCCCCGTGGAAAGTTCGGTTAAAAGGAAAAAACCCCTTCCCGTGGCCGGTGCGGGTGCGCTATCGCGGCCTGACCCTGGAGCGAGGGTTGGATAAAACCCTGGTCATTTTTCCGGATGGCCGTTCCGTGAGCGTGACCAGCCCGGCGGCCTGCGTCGTTATTGGGCGCAAGGGCGAATAAGCCAGAAGCGCACAGGCCCTCAATTGGATGGGCGACAACCAGATTAACCCTCTTCAGCCAATCGCCGGTAGGTTCTGTTTAAATAAACCAGGGGTTTGCGAATGTCGCGGCTGCCCGCCGCCACCACTTCACCGATAAAAACCGTATGAGTCCCCATGGCATGGGAATGGACAACTTTACAATCCAACCAGGCCTGGCTGGAGGCCAGGATCGGCGCACCGGTTTCCAGGGTAAGAATTTCTAAATCTGCAAAACGGTAGCTGGTTTCGGTTTGTGGGTTCGAAAAGCGGTTGGAGATTTCAGCCTGGTCTTCGCCCAATATGCTGACGGCAAATGCCTGGGATTGTTCGATGAGGGCGTGGGAACGAGCAGCCTGCTGGATGCAAACCAAAACCAGCGGCGGTTCAAGCGAAACTGAGGTGAAAGAGCTAACCGTCATCCCATGCACCGCTTCCCCATGCCGGGCAGTGACCACGGTAACGCCAGTCACCCAAGAACGCATTGCGCTTCTTAAGTCAGAAGGGTTAAGTGTCATGGCAATTCTCCTAAAATGTAACGACTCACCGAATTTGGCGATGGTGCCGCGCTGCACCTCACAACAGAAGTTTACACCCAGCACGATAACCGGAATAAAGCGATCATACTTTGGCGCGGGGGAGAAGTCAAGCAGAAGTTTTCGAGAACGCGCACAAATCTTGCACCGAAAGGGGTGGGTTAACCCATTTTTTAAGCCGTTAATGAGGCACCAAACGATTTTTAAAATGTAGTATGATTAGCATATGAACCAGCGCGATAATCTTTTTTCACACCGCAGCAGCGAGCAAAACACCCCCCCAGGCCCGGTGCAAACGGGGGTGCGCTATTTTCAGCAGCTTGTTGTAATTCTACTGGTTGGGGGGCTGCTGGCAACCGTTTTCACGGCCTGGACCCCAGCCAGCCTGGTGGAAACCCGGCTGGTTGGAAGCTTTCCAAACCAAATTGCAACGATGATTTCGAACGAGGATGACGAACCAGCGGGCTTCCCCACCCCAACCCCCCGACCGCGGCCCCGAATTGGGATTGTTTCTGGCCACTGGGGAAATGACCCGGGCGCGGTGTGCTCGGACGGCCTGACCGAAGCCCAGGTAAACCTGACGATTGCCACCCTGGTTAAGCAGCAGTTAAACCAACAGGGGTTCGATGTGGATTTGTTGCAAGAGTTTGACCCCCGGCTGAGCGGATATCGCGGCCTGGCCCTGGTTTCTATTCACAACGACTCGTGCAACTATGTAAACGACCTGGCCACCGGCTATAAGGTTGCCGCAGCACTCTCCACCACCAACATGGGGCGCGGCGAACGCCTGACAGCCTGCCTGCAAAACCGCTATGGCGAAACCACGGGCATGTCGTACCATGCAGGCAGCATCACATCTGACATGACCGATTACCATGCTTTCGATGAAATCAACCCGGAAACCACAGCCGCCATCATCGAAACCGGTTTTCTGAACCTCGATCGGAAAATTTTGACGGAACAACCCGAACTGGTGGCAACTGGCATCACCCAGGGCATTTTGTGCTTCATCTATAACGAAGACATCTCCCCTTAACGCACACGCCCCTGGAGCGAGAGAAAACAGGCTGCAAAACATCATGCCCAACAAACCAACCCCCTCAATGCCCCCCAATCAACTGCTGAAAGCAGCATACCAGGCCCTGCGCAAAGGCGACCGCCTGGCAGCCCGCCGCCTGGCCCAAGAAGCAGCCCACCTTGCCCCAGAAAAGGAAGAAGCCTGGCTGCTGCTGGCGGCCATCTCCAACCCCAGGGCCAGCGTGGCCTACCTGGACCAAGCGTTAAAGATCAATCCCCACTCCGAGCGTGCTCGGGCAGGGATGCATTGGGCCGCCCGGCGGCTGCGCAGTTTGCCCCGCCCGGCGCCCGTGGTGGTTCGGCCGCGACTGATGGTTCGCCCCGCCAGGCCAACCGACCAGACCCGCACCCGCAAGCTGGCCAGCCCGTGGGCCTTGTTAAGCATCCTGGCCCTACTTATGCTGACCGCCTGGTTTGGCACCCCGCAACTTTCCCAGGCCTTTTCTCCGGGCTATAACCAGGCACAGGACCTGATTCGCGGTGACCGCGCCACCCTGACCTTTACCCCTACCCATACACCCACCCACACACCTACCTTTACCCAAACCCCAACGCCCACCCATACCCCAACCCCCACAAATACCCCCACGGAAACGCCCACGGAAACACCAACATTTACCCCTGAACCCACCGCAACCCCGTGGCCGACGCAAACACCCCGCCCGGTGAACCCTTCGCCATCCGAATTGGGGGAGGGTGAACGCTGGATTGATGTAGACCTGACCAACCAGCGGGTGCACGCCTACGTGGGCAGCACCATTGTGCGCTCGTTTATCGTTTCAACGGGCACCTGGCAAACCCCCACAGTCACCGGGCAGTATAAAATTTATGTGAAATACCGCTATGCCGATATGTCGGGTCCGGGCTATTACCTGCCAGATGTCCCCTACGTGATGTACTTTTACCAGGGATACGGGTTCCATGGCACTTACTGGCACAGCAATTTTGGCACACCCATGAGCCATGGCTGTGTCAATTTGGAAACCAGCGATGCAGGCTGGCTGTTTGATTTTGCATCCATTGGAACCCTGGTGAATATCCATTACTGACCAACCCTGGTAAAATGGTTTGAGTCGGCATGATGAAAGCGCGTTTTTCCCTTAACCGCAAAGAATTTTTAAACCTCAGCGGTTTATCGCTGGCAGGCATGGTTTTGCTCGGAAAAACCCGGCCTGCCCAGGCAGAAAACACCAGCGGTTTCTTTGGGCGGGTGATTGACGAATATATTGACCTGTATGAGGGCCCATCCAAAACTACCCGGCCCCTGGTGCGGCATTGGAAAGATGCCGTGCTGCCGATTCACTTCGCCACCACAGGGCCAGATGAAGCCGATTTCAACCGGGTGTGGTACCAGATGGGCGAGATGGGCTACGCCCACTCGGCCAGCATTCAGCCTGTCCAGGTGCAGCTAAACCCGGTTACCGATTCAATTCCCAAGGGGGGCATCCTGGCCGAGGTTACCGTGCCATTTACCGATGCCCACTGGAGCCCCGGAAAAAGATACCCGGTTGCCTACCGCTTTTATTACCAGACCACCCATTGGGTGACCGGTATTCGCTACGATGCGGAAGGTAAAGCCTGGTACCAGGTGGAAGACGACCTGTGGACTTATGATTATTACGCACCTGCGGAGCATATACGCCTGCTGAGCGCCGAAGATGTGAGCCCCATTTCCCCTGATGTGCCGCTGGAAGCCAAGCGGGTGGAAATTGACACTGCCGCCCAATATATGGTGGCGATTGAAGACGAAACCCCGGTGTTTGCTGCCAGAATTGCCAGCGGGGCGGTCTTCCGCAATGGCGATTATTCCACCCCGCTGGGCAAACACCTGATTTATCACAAAAGACCCAGCCGCCACATGGCTGCGGGAAACCTGGCGGCCAACGGATTCGACCTGCCAGGCGTACCCTGGGTGACCTATTTTACGGAAAGCGGGGTTGCCTTCCACGGCACCTACTGGCACAACAACTATGGTTATCCACGCAGCCATGGCTGTATTAACCTGACGCCCACTGCCGCCCGTTGGGTGTATCGCTGGACGCTTCCGGTGGTGCCTTTTGAACAGCAGCGCGAAATGGGCGTTCTGGGCACTGCAGTCAATGTGCGCTGAACCAGGACGGTTTTCGGGTTTTGGGGAACAAAACACCTCCGAAAAGCGTATTAAGGACAAAACAGGAGAAAACCCATGGCACGTACCCCATTATTTGCCGGCCTGATTGTAGATGAGTTTGACAAACCGGTGGAAATCGCCTCGGTTGGCGATGAGCCGTGTTACGTCGTGGACGACTTTGGCTTTCGCCGGCACATTCCATCCGACGAGGTAGACCGCGAGGTGTTGGTCTTAATGAAATCGTTTTTATCCGGGCATGAGGATATCGTCAGTGAACAGGCGGCCAAAATGCTGGGCCAGGATGATATTTTCAGCCGGGCTTCGATTGCCCAACAGCTGAAGAACATTGAAAACACTTTCGACCTGCTGCTGAAAACGGGCATTCCAGAAGAACAGCGCGCCTACCTGGGCATGATGGGTTTCAAAGTGCGGATCAATGTACATGGAGATGTGTTGGAACTGGTCCAACCGGGAATTAGCGACTCGGGAGATGAATAACCCCATGTACCCGGCCTACACCCAAAACCACACCCCCCAAATTGGGTTCACCCTGGTGCCGCGACTGCTGAGCACGTTGGCAGGTGCGCTGGCCATTTTCGTCTTTGCGATGGGGGGGTTCTGGTTGAACTACCAATACAGCCATACGGGAAGGATTTTCCCGGGTGTGCGGATTGGCGGGGTGGATGTGGGCGGCCTGACCCGGCCCGAAGCCCGCGAACGGGTGGCGCAAACCTACCCCTACCCGGTGACCGGGCGCATTGGTTTTCAAGATGGGGGCGGCGCCTGGATTGTTTCTCCGGCAGAACTGGGTTTGTTTTTCGATCTGGAAGCCTCTGTTGAGGCTGCTTACCAGCTTGGCCGCGCAGGCGGTTTGAGCGAACAGGCTGCTGAACAGCTGCGCCTGTGGCAAGAAGGCCAGGACCTGCCCCTGGTGACCGTTTACGATGAACGGATTGCCTACCAATACATTCAGCGGCTGGGTGAAATTGTGAACCGCCCCACCATCGAAGCCGACCTCGGCCTGACTGGGGTGGAAGTGATGGTGAACTCCGGCCAGGTGGGCCGCACCCTGGATGTGCAGGCCACGCTCGAACGACTGCGCCCACAGTTAGTTTCCCTGACCGATGGATTGGTGCCCCTGGTGATTTTTGAAACCCCACCGCTCATCCTGGATGCCACAGCCCAGGCCGAACTGGCCCGTCAGATTTTGAGCGCGCCGCTGGTGGTGCGCAACCCCCAACCTGCCTCGGAAGACCAACGCCAGTGGGAATTCAGCCCTGAAACCCTGGCCGGAATGCTCTCGATTGAGCGCGCCAAAACTGACACGGGCGAAACCTACCAGGTCACCATCAGCACAGCCCAACTGCGCAGCTTCTTGAACCAGATTGCCCCCGGCCTGAAAATTGAAGCCCAGAACGCCCGGTTTATCTTTAATGATGACAGCCGCGAGCTGGAAGTGATCCAGCCCCATGTGGACGGGCGCAGCCTGCTGGTGGAAGAAACGATTCAGGCAATCCAGCAAAACCTGTTTAACAACCAGCACACCACCGACCTGGTTTACCAGGTCAGCCCGCCGGCCGTTTCAGGGGATAGAACCGCCGCCGATTATGGCATCAGCGAACTGGTGGTATCGAACATTTCTTATTTCTATGGCTCGAGTGCCGCCCGGATTCAAAACATCACCACTGCTGCTTCCAAGTTTCATGGGGTTATGGTTGCCCCGGGCGAAACCTTTTCGATGGCTGAACTGCTGGGCGATGTAACGTTGGACAACGGCTACGCCGAAGCCTTGATTATCTACGGTGACCGGACCATCCAGGGGGTGGGCGGAGGGGTTTGCCAGGTGTCCACCACCCTTTTCCGGGCAGCTTTCTTTGGCGGATATGACATTGTTGAACGCTACGCCCACGCCTACCGGGTGAGCTACTACGAACTGAATGCCAACGGCGGTGTCAACACCCGCCTGGCCGGGTTGGATGCCACGGTGTTTGTGCCGCTGGTAGATTTTAAATTTACCAACGATTCGCCCCACTGGCTTCTGATGGAAACCTATGTAAACACCAGTGCCCGCACCCTGACCTGGAAGTTTTACAGCACTTCAGATGGGCGCGAGGTGGACTGGACCACCAGCGGGCTGCAAAACAAGGTAGACCCGCCCGAACCCCTGTACAAAGAAAACCCCGAACTGGCTTCGGGAGTCATCAAGCAGGTGGATTGGGCGGTGGAAGGGGCCGATGTCAGCATCCGCCGGGTGGTAACCAGAGATGGGGCATTGGTGCATGATGATCTGTTTAACACCCACTACACCCCCTGGCGAGCCGTGTATGAATATGGCCCCGGAACGGAGATTCCCACGCCAGAGGAGTGATATAATAAGCATAGCAAAACTCACAACCCTGGCGCTGCCAATTTCCACCAGGTGGACGTAGTGGGCAGCCAAATCACTTATGCAACCTGGAGAAAACCATGGAAAAAAACGAAATCTTGCCTGTCAGCCCACAACTGCTTGAAATTCTACGCTGCCCGTTGGCCGTCCAATCGGCGGAGTATGGGCCCGACCCGGGGAAACTGGATCTTGTACATGGCTGTTGGCTGGTGAGTAAAGATTCCGGGTTGAAATACCCCATTCGCCAGGGTATTCCCATCATGCTGATTGAAGAGGGGATGAAGTGGAAAGAGACGCCGGTTGAGAAGCTGCCGGTGCCGCCCCCCGGCGAATAAAGGGGTAACGTGTTTCACCCCCGGCAGACCTGCCGGGAGATTCGTTTTAGGGAGGAAGCGTGAACACATTTGACAGTTTTGTAAAAGCCCTGACCAGCGGGAATGACGCCCTGGCAGAGGCAGCCGTTCAAAACCTGGCGGAAAACGAACCCAACCCAGGAGAAGCCTTAATGGTTATTCGGGAACTTATGGAAAACCCGGCGGTGGATGTGCGCTGGTGGGCGCTGCGCGCGGCCAGCACGCTGAAACACCCCGAAACCCCGGCGCTGCTGCTTGAGGGATTATTGGACGACCAGGTTTCTGTGCAGCAGTGTGCGGCTTTAGGGCTGCGCAACCACCCCACACCCGAAGCGATTCCCCACCTGATGCACCTACTGGGTCACGCCGACAGGCTGCTCAGCCGGTTGGCAGGGGATGCCTTGGTGGCGATTGGTGGGGATGCGGTGGAACCACTGATGGCGATTTTGCGAGATGGCCCACAGGCAAACCGGGTTGAAGCCGCCCGGGCATTGGCCCACATTCGCGACCCTCGCGCAATTCCAGTTTTTTATTACTGCCTGCAAACCCGCGCCAGCAGCATGGTGGAATATTGGGCAGAATTTGGGCTGGATATGCTGGGTGTTGGGATGGTCTTTTTTAAACCGGGCAGGTAAAACTCGAGGGCAAAACTCACCCGGCGGTCAGCGCCCAGATTCCCCAGAGGACGACCATGACCACGCCAATTCCCAGGCGGGCGACCACACCCCAGCCCCAACCTAAAACCATGGCCTTAACCACCTCCCAGGCCTGCTGGCGATCGCCCAGGCGGCGGGATTCCACCAGGTAGAGCACCCCAGGGGCAGCGAGCAGCCCGCCAAACGGCGGGAGGAGTATGGTCCCAATCAGCCCGGCCAGCAAACCCAGGGCAATGGCCGTCCACGAGGCACCGCGGTCGCGCACAACTGCGGCCATGGTAAGGTTATCAGCAAGGGTGCCGACCACCATGAGCACGGTTAGAAAAGCCAGGAGCACCCAACCCCAGCCGCCAATGCCGGTGACCAGCATGGTAACCAGCGCCACAAGCCAAATGACGACAATGCCCGGAAAAATGGGGATAACCAGGCCGGCCAGCGAAAACAGCATGACCAGCAGGGAAATGACCCGAAAAATGACTTCAAAAACAGCACTCCAATCGAATTCCATGGTTGTTTTTCCTTGTTTTTAACGTTGCCAGGGTATTAAGGTTCCTCAGTCGCTGCACTCGTTCGGAACGACATGGGGGAAGCTGCACCTCTTTTATATCCCTTCATCCTCTCAATACGCAAAAACAAAGCCGGGGTTGCTCATCTTCATGAACAACCCCAGCGAAACAGCGGTTAAGCAGGGCGAATCACTTCCAGGCCGCCCATCCAGGGGCGCAGGGCTTCAGGAACCACAATCGAACCATCGGCTTGCTGGTAGTTTTCCATCACGGCAATCAGGGTGCGGGGCAGCCCCAGGCCGGAGCCGTTGAGGGTATGGACAAAGCGGGTGCGTTTCTGGTCGGCCGGGCGGTAGCGGATGTTGGCGCGGCGCGCCTGGAAATCGCCTACGTTGGAAACCGAGGATACTTCGAGCCATTCCTGGCAGCCTGGCGCCCACACTTCAATGTCATAGGTGATGCGCGCCCCAAAACCGAGGTCACCCGTGCAAAGCTGGTTGATGCGGTAGGTGAGGCCCAGTTCGGCGCAGGTGGCTTCGGCGTCTGCCACCATCTTAATGAAGGCCGCGTCCGAATCTTCGGGGCGGGTGTACATATACATCTCAACTTTGTCGAACTGGTGGCCGCGCTTGATGCCGCGCACGTCGCGCCCGGCGCTCATTTTTTCGCGGCGGAAGCAAGGGGTGTAGGCAGTGTAGTAGCGCGGCAGGTCGCTTTCCTCAAAAATATCTTCCATGTGAATTCCGGTGAGGGGCACCTCGGCCGTAGGAACCATGAACAGGTCTTCTTCGTGATCTTTGTAGAGGTTGTCGCGGAACTTGGGAAGCTGCCCGGCACCAAAAAGCGTTTCGGTTTTGACCATGAAGGGGGTGTATTTTTCGGTGTAGCCCTGGCGGGTGTGCAGGTCGAGCATGAAGGCAATCAGGGCGCGCTGCAGCCGTGCGCCCGCACCGCTGAGGATGTAAAAGCGGGAGCCGGTGACCTTGACCCCCTGTTCGAAGTTGATGATGTCGAGCGCCGGGCCGAGGTCCCAATGGGGTTTGGGTTCGAATTCGAACGTGGGTTTTTCGCCTACGGTTTTGATGATGACGTTTTCACTTTCATCCTTACCCAGCGGGACGCGCGGGTCGGGGATGTTGGGCAGGGAGCTGACCAGGTCGGTGAACTGCTGGTCCACATCGCGCAGGGCGTTGTCCAGGCTGGCAATCTGGTCGCCTACCTGGCGCATTGCCTCAATTTTTTCCTGGCGGGCGGCGGGGTCTTTCATCTGACCGATTTCTTTGGAAACGCGGTTGCGCTCGGCTTTCAGTTCTTCGGTTTTGCCGATCAGGTCGCGCCGGCGAACGTCGAGGTCCAGGACCTGGTCTACATAGCCCGGGTCGGACTGCCGGGCGCGCAGTGCGCTGCGCACCAGGTCGGGGTCTTCACGAATTAAGTTGACGTCTAACATATGCACCTCCAAAAAAAGAAAGGGGAAGAGAAACCGGTTTATTCAGTATCGTCGTCGGTTTTGCGCAGGTGGGGGAAGAGAAGTACTTCGCGAATGTTGGGGGTATCGGTCATCACCATGGCCAGGCGGTCCACGCCCATGCCAAACCCACCGTTGGGAGGCATGCCGTAGCGCATGGCCTGGAGGTAGTCTTCGTCCATGGGGTGCTGCTCTTCGTCGTTGGCTTCATAATCGCGGCCCATTTCGCGAAAACGAGCTTCCTGGTCTTGTGGGTCGTTTAGCTCGGTAAACGCATTGCATAGTTCAAAACCAGCCACATAGCCTTCAAAACGCTCCACCCAATTGGGGTCTCCAGGCATGGATTTGGCCAGGGGTGAGATGTCGCGCGGGTAGTTGTAAATGAAGGTGGGTTGGATGAGGTTCGGCTCGACATATTCGCCCATAATGGCGTCAATCAGTTTGCCGCGCGGGCTGTTGGGTTTGGTGGAAATGCCGCGCGATTTAAGCAGCGCGGCCAGGCTCGCTGCGTCGGGGTAGGCATCCAGGTCAATGCCGGCCATGTCGCGCACGGCCTGTTTCATTTCCAGGCGCTGCCAGGGGGGATCAAAGTTGAGGATATGCCCCTGGAAAGGCACCTGGCGGGTGCCTAGCACCTGGTCGGCGACAAAGGCGAGCATTTGCTCGGTGAGGCCCATGACCATATTGTAATCCGCATAGGCCCAATAAAACTCGAGCTGGGTAAATTCGGGGTTGTGGGTGCGGTCAACCCCTTCGTTGCGGAAGTCGCGCCCGATTTCATAGACACGCTCGAGGCCGCCCACGAGCAGTCGTTTGAGGTACAGTTCAAAGGAAATGCGCAGGAAGAGCTGCTGTTTGAGCTGGTTATGATGGGTAATAAAAGGCCGGGCGGCCGCACCGCCGTAGATGGGCTGCAGGATGGGGGTTTCCACCTCCAGGAAGCCGTGGTTGTCCATGAAGGTGCGCAGGGAGCGAACCACTGCAGCGCGTTTGCGGAAGATTTCGCGCACATCGGGGTTCACCGCCAGGTCGGCATAGCGCTGGCGGTAGCGGGTTTCAGGGTCTGTCAGGCCGGCATGGCGGATCATTTCCCCATCCACGATCTCGTCCTTGGCAGCGGGCAGGGGGGTGATGGCTTTGGCAGCGAGCTGGAAGGTTTTAACCCACAGGCTTATTTCGCCAGATTTGGTGCGGAAGAGGTGCCCCTGGGCGGTGACAAAGTCGCCCAGGTCGAACTCGCGGTTAAAGAACTGGAGCGGCTCCTGGCCAACATCGTTGGCACGCAAAAAGAGTTGGATGCGCCCGTCGCCATCTTCAATATGGGCAAAGGTGACTTTGCCCATGGTGCGGCTGGAGCGCAGCCTGCCGGCGAGGGCAACCTCCACCGCTGGAAGGCCGGCATCTTCGCCGCCAGCCTGTTCAAAGGCTTCATAGGCCTGGATGGCCTGCCGGCTGGTGTGGGTGCGGGCAACGCGATGGGGGTAGGGGTTGATGCCCTGCTCTACGAGGCGGGTGAGTTTGTCAATCCGGTTTTGTTCAAGGGGTGTGTACTCTTTTGCCATGGTCTGATCCTGTGTTCTCCGAAAGTTGGTGAGCGTACGGATGGGTTTTGGCTTTTCAAAAAGAAAGCCCCACGCTGCAAGCAAGCCTGCTGTGGGGCTTTGGTTGGAATACCCACTCAGGCTATTCGATTTTTACAATCTTGATAGAGAAGCTGCCAGAAGGCGCGTTGACGTTGGCTTTGTCGCCAACCTTTTTTCCCATAATCGAGCGGCCAAGCGGCGATTCGTTTGAAATCATACCATGGCGCGGGTCGGCCTCTTCGGCCCCAACAATCATATACTCTTCAGGGTCAGAGCCTTCTTCTTGAATGGTCACCTTTGCACCAATTTCAACAGCAGTGCGGCCTGGGCGGTCTTCGCTTTCGATGATATGTACGTTATTGAGCAAGGCTTCCAGGTGGCGAATGCGGCCTTCCACAAAAGCCTGTTCATTTTTGGCGGCTTCATATTCGGCATCTTCTGCCAGGTTGTCGGTTCCTGCTTCGGCAACGGCTTTATGCAGGCGTTCGGCAACTTCCATGCGCTTTTCATTTCGCAGCGAATCCAACTCGAGTTGGAGCTTCTCATAACCTGCTTTCGTCAGGAAAGTGGGTCCATTCGACATAAGTTTATTCCACCTCAACAAAAATATCTTAAAACAAAACCATTTCTTAAAAAGCACTGGCGGCGATTTGGACGCATAGACCAACCGCCGCATGACTTCAGAAGGGGTAACTTATTTTAGCAGGTTTTTGTGAAAAAGCAAGCAATGTTTCGGAGAAGGTCATCGCAGAAACTGGTATAATGCGGGAAAATATCCACACGAGAGGAAACGGCATGACCCAATGTCCAATGTGTAAGGGGGCAGCCCTGCAGGCCACGCACTATAATGACAACCTGCCCATGCACGAGTGCCCGCAGTGCGGTGGGGCCTGGCTGCGCTCGAACGAGTATATGCTCTGGCTGAAGCGTCACCCGCTCACCCCGGCTGACCTGAACGCGCTGGACCCCAACACAGTTTCGCAGCTGGTGCACGATTCTGAAAAAGCCGCTTTGTGCCCGGACTGTGGACGATTCATGCGCAAGTACAAGGTCAATGCCCATATTCCCTTTCAGTTGGACCGCTGCAACCACTGCAATGGGGTGTGGTTTGATCGCAATGAGTGGCAGGTGCTTAAAACGGTAAATTTGCACGACGAAATCAACCAGATTTTCACCCAGCCCTGGCAAAAACGGATTCAAGATGAACTGACTGCCGAACACCTGGAAGCCATTTACCTGCGGCGGTTCGGCCAGGAAGACTACCAGAAAATCCAAGAAATCCGTAAATGGTTGGATGAGCACCCCAACCGCAGCCACCTGCTGGCATTCTTAATGGATGAAAACCCCTATAAAACCTGAGCGGGTTTTCAGATTCCTGTACTTTCACGATAAAAACCCCCTGCGGCCTGGCGGCTATCCTTTGTTGAGGTCTTCCACGCGGGTGCGAATGCGGTTGAGGTCGAGGTTGAATTTGGCGAGGGTTTCGCTGGCACTGCTAAACTTTTCGCGCTCGGCGCGCACAAAGCGGGTGTAAGGGGCGATGGCATCGTTGATATGCTGAATGCTGTTTTGAATTTCGCGCTCAAATTGGGTGCGCAAGGCCCCAACCAGGCGGGCACGCATTTCGGCGATTTTGGTGTGCATCTCCTGCCGGGCGACACGGCGCCGGGCAGGGATGACAAACAACCCCACCAGGGCAATAAAGCTGGCCATTAAGATACCCGTAACATCCACGGCCATGGTGGTTGCAATGGTGGTCACCAGGACACCCAGGCCAACGGCACCCACTTCCAAAACTGCCACGGCAGCCACGGCATTTTGCACGCCTTCGGCAAGCTGGCGGGCTTCGTTGGTTTTGTCGTAGCCCTCTACCACACGGCGAGATTCCTGTCCCACGCTGTCGATCAGGCGCTCGCGGTCGTAGTGGAAAGTGCCCACGCCCATATCGCCAATCAGCTTATCTTTATAGGCCTGACGGCGTTCAGCCACGTGCTCACTGACGGCGTGCCACTGGCGCAAATCGGCTTCTACCAGCCAATCAATCATCTCGGCCACGCGGCTTTCGATGCGTTGGGGAACATCGGCAACCACCTTTTGTTCAAATTCCTTCTGGATTTTTTCTTTTTTCATCAAGTCGGCCACGCGGGCCAGGCGAATGGTCTCGTCAAAATATTCATCGCCGCGCTGTTCCATCTGGTAAAGCAGTTTTTCAATATCCGCCATGCGGAATTCAAAGTCGCGCTGCATGTCGGTTTTGTAAATATCCAGCTGGCGCTCGATGTTTTCCATTTTCTCGAAATCGTCTTTGAGCAAATCCAGGCGCTGGCGAGTGATGGTTGTATAGCGTTGGATGAGGTGCTCGCCCACGCCCAGGGGGTTGAGCAGCTTAAGACGGATGCGGCCGCCCTGGTCGAGGGTGGAGGCGATATAAGTTTCGAGGGGTTCAAACCGGCTCTTTTGCCAGAGATGCGGTTCGCCCTGCTTGGCGCGCAGGGCCTGACGGGCACTGACCGGGAAGATTTCGGGGCGAATTCCGAGCAGGCCATGCGCGTTTTCAGCAATGAAGCCAACAATTTCTTCCAGTTCGCTTTCTTTTTCGAGAATATCCAACTTGTTGATGACCAGCACGACTTTCTTGCCCCAATCGCGAATTTTTTCCATGAAGGCCCGTTCGCTCTCCGAGAAGGGGCGGTCGGCTGAGGTTACAAACAAAACCAGGTCGGCGCGGGGCACAAACTGGGTGGTGATGGCTTCGTGTTCGCGAATAATGGCATTAGTGCCAGGGGTATCCACAATGCTCAGGTTTTTGAGCAGTTCCACCGGGGCGGTGAGCAGGTGCAGGTGTTGGCCTTCGGGGACGCGGGTTTCTTCCGGTCCGTACTGCAGAACATTGATCTGGGTAGTGGTGGGCGTGACGCCCTCTTTGAGCAGGTTTTTGCCCAACAAGGCGTTGATAAAGGCACTTTTTCCAGCATTAAATTCCCCTACAACCACAATCAAAAAGAACTGCTCTAACTGGCGGATGGATTCTTCGAGGGTGGTTTGGTCTTCGGGGGCGGCGCCCAGCCTGGCGAGCGCCACGCGCAGATCGTGAAGCAGGCTGCGTTCATCAAAAAGCAGTTTTTCTTGAGATTCGCTAAGCAGTTGCATGGGTGATTCCTTGGGGAAAGGTTCAGGCCAGGCGCAGGGTGCTGCCTGACTCATATTTTTCAACTTCAATGCGGGTGGGAAAGGCTTCTTTCAGTTCGTCAATATGGGTAATGACCAGAATTTTGGCGAAATCGGGGCGGATCAGGTTGATGGCTTCAATCAGGCGCTGGCGGCCGATGGCATCCTGGCTGCCGAACCCCTCGTCAATCACCAGGGTTTGAAGGCGGGCGCCGGCACGCTGGGCCAGCACTTCGGAGAGCGCGAGGCGAATGGCAAAATTTACCCGGAAAGCCTCGCCACCCGAATACATTTCGTAGTCCCGCTGGCCGAGGGCGTCGCTGATTTGAATATCCAGCGTTTCGCGCAGGTCGTCGCGGGTTTTGTCTTTGTAGCCGCGCTGGGTGAGGAAGTGGACGGACATGCTGCCATTGCTCAGGCGGTCGAGGATCAGGTTGGCGCGGGCCTCAATTTGGGGCAGGGCCTGTTCAATCAGCAAGGCGGGAACACCGTCTTTGCCGAAGGCGCGCTCAAGCGATTTGAGACGGGCAATTTGCGCGGCCAGGCTCTCGCGCTCGGTTTCAAGCAGGCTGCGGCGGGTTTTGAGGGTTTCGAGGACGGCCACCTTCTGACGGGCGGCGCCTACTTCCATCCGGGCCTGGTTTTCCTGCTCCACCAGGCGGTTGAGTTCATCTTCGATGGCGTACAGGTCGGGCAGGTTGGCGCGCTCGGATTCGAAGTGAGCCAGGGCAGCAGCATGTTCACCCGCCAGTTTTTCGGATTCGGCTTGCAGCGCAGCGGCCTGGGCAGCCAGGGTTTCGATTTCGCGGGTGAGGGGGTCGAGGGCAGCAGCTGCTTTTTCAAGCGTGCGCAGGTCATTTTCGATGGCCGCGGCGGCTTGCTCTTGTGTGCGCAAGACATCGTGCGCGGCGGCGTCATAGCCCATACGAGCCAATTCGGCGTTCAGCCTCGCCAGGGTTTGCTGGGCTTCGGGGGCGTAGGTTTTTTCAGCCAGGCTGGTTTGCAGGGCCTCCAGCCGGGGGTTTTCGGTGATTTGCCAGGCGGTTTCTTCAGCCAGGCTGGTTTGCAAACGAGAATCGTGCTGGTCAATCACCCGTGCCAGGGAGCGGGCCTGTTCCTGCAGCCCCCCCAGGTGGGCGATTTCGTGCTGGATACTCGAAACTGCGTCTGAGAGGGCTTCCATTTCACGCTTGTTTGCGCGAAAATTTTCAGCCATTTGGGTGCCCTCAGCCGTCAGGGTTTGAACCAGGCGCAGGCGCTCGCCTTCGGGCAGTGGCTGGCCGCAAACCGGGCAGGCCGGGCTTTCCAGAGCTTCGAGGGTGGTGACCCGTTCTTTCAATTCCTTCATCTGCTGGTGCAAAACAGCATTTGTGGATTTCAACTCCACAAGGGTGTTGTTTTGATCCTGCAGGGTGGTCTCAAGGCCGGTGCGGCGGGCCAGTTGGGCTTCCACTGCAGCCAACTCCTGGCGGGCCTGCTCAAGAGCGGCTTGCAAAACAGGGCGAGCTGCGAAGGTTCCCTGGACGGATTGCTGGCGAAGCAGCAGGGCATCGCGCTCGTTTTCGAGGCGGGCGCGGGTGGTTTCAATTTCGAGCAGCGGCGCCTGGCGGCGGGTGTTGGCTTCGTGGAACTGGCTGGCGGTGCGGTCCATTTCGGCCAGGCGGGCGCGCAGGTTTTGCCAGGCGACATGGGCGGCGCGGATGGCCGGCTCGTTGGCCAGGGCGGCACTGTAACCAGCCTGTTCATGCTGCCGGTTGGCCAACAAAGCCCGGGTTTCTGCCAGGCGAGATTGGCTGGTGGTCTGTTGGCGGGCAAGGTTCTCGACCAACTGGCCTTGCTGCTGAAGATTGGCCGCCTGGCGATGGTATTGTTCGATGATGGTTTCCTGGCTTTTGCGCAGTTTTTGGCTGGATTGAAGGATGTCTTCGAGCTCTTTCAGGCGGACTACCCGGGTGGGTTCTTCTGCCAATTCTGTATTGATTTCCTGGATGCGGCCATCCAGGGCGGCCAGGCTGGTTTCTACCCCTTTGCGGGTTTGCACGGCGGTGGTACGGTAGTTTTCCCAGATTTGCAGGCCTAAAATTTTGCCCAGGATCTGCTTGCGGTCACCGGGGCGCTGCTGGGTGAACTGGTCGGCGTTGCCCTGCAAAAAGAAAGAGGCGTTGGTAAAGGTGTCGTAATCCAGGCGCAGGACTTCTTCAATCCGGCTTTGGGTGGCACGGCTGGTGCGTTCGGTCAGGGGTTTCCAACCCCCTTCAGGGGTTTGGATATGAAATTCGAGCAGGGTGGTTTTGCCACGCGGGCTGACTCTTTCCACCCGGTAGAGGTTGCCCTCGTATTCAAACGTCAAGACCACCCGAGCGGCAGTGACGGTGGGGTGAAGGTTAATCAGGCTGTCGTCGCGCTTGCGGGCCTGGCCAAACAGCACCCAGGTGAAGGCATCGAGCAGGCTGGATTTGCCTGCCCCATTGGCCCCGGAAATGCAAGCCAGGTCGAAGGTGCGGAAATCCAGGGTGACCTCGTCGCGGTACGAAAGAAAGCCAGAGAGGGTGAGTTGAACTGGTATCATTGGGATAATTATAACCCAGGCAAGAACTGCTTGACTTTAGCCAGGGGTTGGGCTTTAATCCTGGCATACGGTTTGTTTTACGCCAGATTTTTTGTGTTTGCCTTTGTCCTATGCAGCCTGGAATGAAGCTCGACGATTTAAAAAGGATGTTCAGCGTCAGAACCACCGGGGCCGGGTTGGTTTTGCTGGTTGGGCTGGCGGTTGGCCTGGCCTGGGTTTCGAACGGTTTTACGGGCGTCCAGGGCTGGCTTTCTTTTGGCGGGGTTTTGCTGGCGGCCTGCGCCGGGGCATGCCTGGCTTTGACCCATTTGCGGCGCTGTGCGGAACAAACCTGGGGCCAGGGCAGTCTGCCGGGCTGGCTGGGTTGGCTGGTGGTTGGGGCGGCTGTGCTGCGCCTTGGGGCGGGGGTGCTGTGGTTCAGCGCGCTGCCTGCTGTTGGATACGATACCCCCATGCAGCGGGCTGGCTATGTGATGGAAGACGCCCACCGCCGCGACCAGGCTGCCTGGGCGCTGGCGCAGTCCGGCGAGCCTTTGCTTTCGGCGTTTACTCAACCGCATCTCTCCGACCAGTATGGCGGGCTGTTGTTCTTCAGCGCCCTGGTTTACCGTTTTTTGGGTGCCGGGGTTCACCAGCCCCTGCTGATGGTGGTGCTCACGGCTGCGGCTTCTGCCCTGACTGTGGCGTATACCTGGGCGTTAACCCGTTCGTTTTTTGGGGAAGAAGCGGCCCGCTGGGCGGCCTGGGGGCTGGCGCTCTACCCCGAGGCTGTTTTGCTGGGCAGTACGCAAATGCGAGAACCCTTTTTAATGGCGCTGGCAGCGGCAGCAGTTTGGGGGCTGGCGCATTGGAACGAGAAACGTTCCTTGCGCCGGGCAGCCGGGGTGGGCATTCCGCTGGCGCTGATGGCGCCGCTTTCTCCACCCATGGCAGCCATTACGCTGGTGGTGCTGGCCTGCCTGGCGCTGCCTTTGCTGAACGTTCCCCGGCACAGCCGCTGGTTTAAGTGGGGGTTGGCCGGAGCCGGGGTGCTGGTTGTGGCGGCACTGGCCGGGCTGGCACTTGGAGCAGGGGGGCAGGTGGATATCCTGGCTTCCTGGGTGCGGCAGGTGGCACAGTGGCAGGCCGGGCTGACCTTCCAATCGTCGGGTTGGGTGCAAAAAATTCTGCGCAGCACGCCGGAATGGGTGCACCTGCCCTTTTTGCTGGGCTATGGGGTGCTGCGCCCGCTGCTGCCTGCTGCCCTGATTGCCACAGGCGCACCCATCTGGAAGGGGATTGCCATCTGGCGGGCACTGGGTTGGACCTTGTTGCTGGCCGGGCTGCTGTATGCCCCGCTGCGGGCTGCCCGTTTTGCTGAACAGCGCCGAACAGCCCTGGCGTTTGCCCTGGCGGCCTGGCTGGTGGTCTTGATTACCTCGTTTTGGGGCGGTGGCGACGATTGGGATAACCCCCGCTACCGGGCGGCTTTTGCGGCTGTGCAGGTGGCACTGGCTGCCTGGGCGTTTGCTTCCCAACGCCGCCAGCCCGACCCCTGGCTCAAGCACCTGTTGGCTTCGGGCGGCATTTTTTTGCTCTGGGTGGCCCTGTGGTACCTCAAGCGCTACTGGCCGGCATTTGCCTGGCCGGTTACCGAGCTGTCTCACACCGTGGCGCTGGGTGCGGGGTCTGCGATTGTGTACCTGGCGGCTGTTGGGCTGGTGGCCTGGAGGAAGCGGCGCAATGCGCGGTGAAACCGAGATGCTGAACCTGATTTTGGCCTTCGCCAAGAACCACGATGATATCCGGGCGGTGGTGCTGAGCGGGTCGAAGACCAACCCCAACCTACCCTACCGGGACATGATGCAGGATTATGACGTGGTTTACCTGGTTCGGGACGTAACCCCCTACCAACGCAGCCCGGAAATTCCGGCCTATTTTGGCGAAATCATGATTTTGCAAACGCCGGATGATATGTGTGCCTTCAGCGATGCACCTGCGCCGGAGCCGCCGCCAGCCGGGCATTATGCCTACCTGATGCAGTTTATGGATGGAACCCGGATTGACTTGAGTTTTTACCCAATTGGCGCAGCCCAACGCTGCCGGGAGGATTCGCTCTCGGTGGTGCTGCTGGACAAAGATGGCCTGCTGGGCGAACTGCCGCCGCCGAGCGATGCTGGCTACCTGCCTAAGCCACCCAGTGCCCACGACTTTGCCGCCTGCTGCAATGAGTTCTGGTGGCTGAACCCCTACGTGGCCAAAGGGCTTTGGCGGGATGAACTGCCTTATGCCCGCTATATGCTCGACACGCTGATGCGCGAACAGCTCCACGCAATGCTGACCTGGGACCTTGGGGTGGCAAGCGGTTTTAAACACTCGCCGGGTAAACTGGGCAAGTATTTCAAACTGCAGCTGGAGCCGGAACTGTGGGCGCTGTTAGAACGCACCTATGCCGGCCCGCAGCTGGACGAAACATGGGAAGCGCTGCTGGCCATGGGCGAACTGTTTCGCCGGGCGGCGCTGGCAGTGGCAAACGCCTGTGGGTTTACCTACCCGGCCGAGGAAGACGCCCGCGTCTCGGCGTATATCCGCCGCATCCGGGCCATACCTGCCCGGCTGCAAACCCAATCATAAGGAGATGGCATGGTGATCGTTCGCCAGGCAACATTAGAAGACCGCAGCGCAATTTTTGAATTCCACAAAGAGGCCTATCCACAGATCTGGCGCAGCCGTTCGCCAGAACGCTGGGACTGGGAATTTGCCAACAACCCTTTTCGGATTCCTGGCAGCCTGCCTGTGTGGATTGCGGTGGATGAAGAAAAGGGCAAAGTGGTTGGGCAGGTGTGCGCCCTGATGGAACCGCTCTGGATGGGGGGCCAACGCTGCCTGATTAGCTGGGGAGTGGATTATTACGTATTGAAGGAATACCGGGGAATGAGCCTGGGCAAACAGCTTTATGGGGCAATGCTGGCGCATGTGCCCACCAGCCTGACGTTGAGCATGTCGGAAAGTGCCCGGATTGTGATGCTCAAGCTGGGCATGCAGCCGCTGCCATTTGTGCCGCTGTTCACCCGGATTTTGCGCCACGAGCCGCACTCTGTGCTCAACACGCTGGCCAGCAAGATGCCCGGCGGGCGAGGCCGGCGGGCGGCTTTCTGGCAAAAAAGCCTGGGGATTCTGCAAATCCACCGCCTGGCGGCGGCGGCCCTCACCCTGCGCGAGCGCTGGCGCGATCGCGGCCTGGCCGGGCAAATGGACCCGGAGCTGGAATTTGTTCAGGCGGCGGCGTTTGGACCGGAGGTCAATGTGCTTTGGGAGCGGTTGAAAAACCGCTATAACGGGCTGGTGGTGCGCGATATGGACTTTCTCAATTGGAAGTTCACCCAGCAGCCCTTTATGGAACACACTCTCTGGTTGGCATACCGCAAGGGGCAGTTGGAGGGGTATGTCATTTTGCGGCGCGGCACCCCACCCGAAAACAACGTGGGTATGATTGCCGATTTGTTTGCCGACCCGGAAGACGAAGCCCTGGTGCGCTCGCTGGTGGGCCACGCCCTGCGCCAGTTCTGGCAAAATGGGACCGCATACGTGGAAGGGGCCAGCAGCGTGCCGCTGTTCCAGCGGGTGTATCCGTCTTTCCTTTTCAAAATCACCAACCAGCGCAAACCCGTCATTCTGTCGAAAGACTCTTTTCCAGAAGATGGCTGGCTGTTCAGCCGCGGCGACCACGATTGGGACCAATACCCGCTGGGGTAAGCCCCAAGGACGGACGAAGTCACCCGAGGAGCGCAACCGATGACCCCACTGAGCCATAAAATTCTTCGCCGGGCGGCCTCAGCCACAGCGCCTTTTTTGCCGTTGACCGTGCTGCAGCGGCTGCTGCCGCGCCCGCTGACGGGCTTCTTCTATCACATGGTATCCGATGGGCATGTGCCGCACGTAGCGCACCTGCACCCTTACAAAACCACAGCCGCCTTTGAGGCCGACCTGCTGTATCTCAAAGCCCATTTCAACCTGGTGGGCTATGCCGAGATTCTGGCCCATACCCGCCAGGGGAAGGCGCTGCCAGAACAGGCTGCCTTTATTTCGTTTGACGACGGCTACACAGAGTGCTATTCGGTGGTACGGCCGCTGCTTCTGAAGCACAATATTCCCTGCATTTTTTTCCTGACCACCAACGCAATGGACAACCAGGCGCTGGTCTATAACAACAAAGCTTCGCTGGCCGCCGATGTGTTCTTGCAGCAGCCGGTGGAAAAACAGACCAAAATTATCCAGGCGCTTGAAGGCAAAGGGTATCTACAACCAGGGCAGCTCTCCAGCACCGCCCCAGGCGGCCCGGCAGGCGCGTTTGGCAAGTTCCCCCACTGGCTGGCCAACCTGCCCGCCAGCCAGGAAAGCGTAGTGGATGAGACAGCACAGATGCTTGGGCTGGATGTGGCCAGCTACCTGGCTGAAAAGCAGCCCTACCTGACGCGCCAACAGGTGCAGCAGATGTACGCCGAAGGGTTTGCATTTGGCGGGCACACCCAAAAGCACGTCAAGCTAATGTTCCTGCCGCAGGCGGAGCAGGCCCGCGAAATTGTCGAATCGTGCCGGGTGGTGAGGGAGCTGTTGGGTGAGGATGCCGTGCCGTTCGCTTTCCCCTTCTCCGGCGCGCAGGTGGACCGGGATTTCCTGGCCCGGGTGTTGGCCGAAAACCCTGGCGTCGGACTGCTGTTCGACATCAACCAGCTCCGGCAAGACCGCCCGTTTATCTACAATCGGATTGCGGTGGATCGCCCGGTGGCGGGGGTTGCCCCCGAACACAACCTGGCACACTACCGGCTGGGCGCCTACCGCTGGACGTTGGTGGATCGCTATACGGCCCCGAACTAAAGTTCTGGGCTAAAATGCGAAGTCTGCTCGAAGCAGACTGGATGACCCAGGCTGCACCCGGGAGGTGGATTGGCCTAGACTGGTTGCCGAATAAGGGAGAGGTTAAAAGGCAAAAAAATGGGTATAAAACCGTAAAAGGAGAAACCATTATGACGCAAAAAGTGTTGATTTATGGCGGCTCGGGCGGGATTGGCTCGACCCTGGCAAGGACATTGAAAGGGCGCGGCTGGGACCTGCATCTGGTGGGGCGCGCCACCACGCGGCTGGAAGGTTTGGCGAAAGAACTGGGTGCAGGCTGGACCGTGGGGGACGTGAATGACAGCACGCTGTTTGGACGGGCCACGGCCGAAGCAGGGGATGTGCTGGACGGGCTGGTGTATGCTGTTGGGACGATTAATTTGCGCGGCCTGCAGCGGTTGACCGAGGCCGATTTTCTGAATGATTTTCGGGTGAACGCCCTGGGTGCAGCCCTGGCTGTGCAGGCGGCCCTGCCAGCCCTGAAAAAAAGTACAGGAACCGCCAGCGTGGTGCTGTTTTCCAGCGTGGCGGCCCAGCAGGGCTTCGCCATGCACGCTTCAATTGGGATGGCCAAGGGAGCCGTTTCCGGGCTGGCGATTTCGCTGGCTGCCGAGCTGGCCCCAAAAGTGCGGGTGAATGCGATTGCGCCATCCCTGACGCGCACACCGCTGGCCGAAGGGATGCTCTCCAGCGAACCCATGGCAGCGGCCATTGCCGGGCTGCACGCCCTTCAACGCCTGGGAAACGCCGAAGACATCGCCGCCATGGCGGCCTTTTTGCTCTCCCCGGAAGCGGGGTGGATCACCGGTCAGGTGATTGGCGTGGACGGGGGTCGCTCGACGCTGCGCACGAAGAACTAAGTGCGAAATTGGCAGAATTGGGGGGTAGGTTTTCGGTGAACCTGTAGGTGAATATGGGATTATATAATCAATTCACCCCTACGGGGTGGGGGACACGGTTGAAACCGTGATTACGGGGGGATAGGTGTAGAAGAAAGGGGCCAGTCACCTTGAAGGTGACAGTCACCCGGGAAAGGGCAGGACAGTTGAAACTGTGACTACAGAGAAAAACCAGAAGAGCCACCGAGATAATCTTAAAAAACTCGGTGGCTCTCTGTGTTTCTCCGTGGCCCTCGGTATACTATGAATGATGAATGCTGATAGAACCACAAAAGCGCGCTCCTTCCGGGTGGGGCAATCATCCATTCTGATGGGAGGGTTGTATAATTAGGCGCAGAGCACACAGCTATGAACCCAACCCATTCGGATATCATCCTCTCTACCCTCCTCGAAATTTGGACGGAGCTGTTAAAAAAGCCGGTTACACCGGAAACGCATTTCTTCCAGGTTGGAGGAGATTCGCTGCTGGCGGTGGCCATGTTCAGCGCACTGGATAAACGCCTGGGCGTTCACCTGCCCCTGACTACGCTGGTGGACACCCCAACCCTGGAAGGGCTGGCCGAAGTGGTTCGGGCTGCCCGGATAGCAGGTGCGGCAGACCTCTCTCCTTTCATTTCCAAACCTACGCCTGACCCACAGCCAACGCCAGCCGGGCAGCACACCCACACGCCCATGACCACCGCACTGCTGGAGTTGGGCCTGCACAGTCTTTTCGAAAAAAACGTTCTGGAATTTGGCGGACGGCCTTGTTTTATGTACGATGGGCTTTCGGTTTCGTACCAGCGCATGAACCAGGAAGCCAACCGGATTGCCAACGCCCTGCTGTCCCTCGCGAAGCCGCCTGCCCCAGGAGAACCAGTGGCGCTGGTGGCGTCGTACACCCATTTGCACCTTGCCGCCATTTTTGGCGCCTTCAAAGCAGGCGCCAGCGTGGCCTTCGTAGACCCGCGCAGCCCGGCCAGCCACAACCGCAAAATTCTGGAACAGTCTGGGGCGCGCTGGGTGCTGACCACTGCCCAAACCCTGGCGCAGGCCAACGAAATGGCGACCAACCCCACACAAATCATCCAGCTTGAAAGCCTGGCCGGACAAAGCCCCGAAAACCCCGGCATTCCCCACGACCCCGACCGCCTGGCGTACCTGATCTACACCTCCGGCAGCACGGGAACTCCCAAAGGCGTGCAGCAAACCCACCGGACTTCGGCCCATGCCGTGCTGCGGATGGTGAACAGTATGAAGATCGGCCCTTCTGACCGCTGGCTTTCGCTGGCCGCCCTGACCCATGTGGCCAGTGTCAACCAGATCCTGCGCATGACCCTGACCGGGGGATGCTTTTATGCCTTCAACATCTACCAATCCGGGTTGGATGGTGTGGGGGAACTGATGGCCCGTGAAGCCATCACCATCATCAGTGCCGTGCCCACGGTTTTCCGGCGGCTGGTTGAGGCAGCCCACGGGCAGCTATTCCCACCAGTGCGGTATGTGGTTCTGGCGGGTGAGGCGTTATATGGCCGCGATGTGGCTTTGTTTCGCCAATATTTTCCACCCGGAACCACCCTGCTTAACAACCTGGGCTGTTCCGAATACTCGGCTTACTGCAACTACACCACCGGGCACAACAACCCGAGTCTGGAAGGGCTGGTTCCCGTAGGTCAGCCTAACCAGGACACGGAAGTTTTCCTGGTGGATGGCGAGCGCCGCCCGCTGCCCCCTGGCGAGCCGGGCGAAATTGCCATCCGAAGCCGCTACCTCTCACCTGGCTACTGGCGGGAACCCGAGCAAACCCGCCAGGCCTTCAGCACCCCGGATGAAAACGGGCACCGGGTATTTTATACAGGCGACCTGGGACGCTGGTCGTCTGATGGACTGGTTCACCTGGGGCGCAAAGATTTGCAGGTAAAAATCCGGGGCAACCGGGTGGAAATTGGCGGGGTTGAGGCTATTCTCTCGGCCCACCCCCATGTACAGCAGGCCATGGTGGCCGCCCAGCGCGACGCCCAGGGTGAAACCCGGCTGGTGGGCTTTGTGGTACCCCAGGCTGGCCGTGAACTTAATGAAAGTGAACTGTACACCTACGCCAGCCAACACCTGCCTGGGTACATGGTTCCAACCCGGTTTGTGCTGCTGGGTAAACTGCCCCAAAACCGCACTAGCAAGGTGGACCGCACGGCCCTGGCCAACCTCGACCCCGAGCAACCACTGCCGGCTGAACTTTCGATGGCGGCACTAGCAGGCGAGCCCAGGGCGACGCAAAGCCCCACGGCTGCAAAAACGAACAGGCAAGCCGAACTGCGGCTCGTGCTGCTGCAGCCGGGAACGCACCCCCGGCCCATTTTTGCGATTGCCCCCCACGGGGGCAGCGCGCTGGCCTTCCGCGAGCTGGGGCTGGCGCTGCACAGCGGGCGGCCATTGTACGGGGTAGAAACCCCCGAAGCGCCGCACAACCCGGGCTCCAGCCAATACGTGGAACAAACTGCCCAGGCCGTACTGAGCGCCATCCCCAGCATCCAGCCGGATGGTCCCTACTGCCTGCTGGGGTATTCTGCAGGCGGCATTTTGGCTTATGAAGCGGCCTGGCAATGTCAGGATGCAGGCATCCCAATTGAACTGGTTGGACTGGTGGACACTTTTGGACCCGGAACAGGGCACCTGCACTTGGACAACTTGCCCCAAAAAACAGCACTGTACGCCGGGCTGCTGGCAGGCCACCTGCGCGACCTGGCCGGCTTTCGCGGGGCGGAGCGCAGCCAGTATTTCAAACAATATGCTGGCTATTACCGAGAACTGCTTCAAATCAAATTAAACCGCTGGACCCACCGCGGGCCGGTTAGCCCCAAGGACCCGGTGGCGGCCGCCGTACAAAACGTGACCGGGCGCTTTTGGGAACGGACCGGGTATGCGCCCCGCCCTTACCCTGGCAAAATTTACCTTTTTCGGGCCAGGGTGGACCCGCTGCGCGACCCGCTGCTGGGGTGGGCGGGGTTGGCTTTGCAAGGGCTTGAAATGGTGGCGATCCCTGGCAATCATGTTTACCTGATGCGCAAACCTGCCGTTCGCAGGCTGGCCGAGGCGATTGAACAGCGGCTTGAGACCCCTTAATGGGGCGGGAGAATCTTAAGAATCCCTATGAAAAACAAAACCCCCGATTAAAAGCGGGGCGGGATGGCGTATAATCCGCCGCATGGTGAAACACACAAATACAAAATTCATTAAACTGGCAATCCTGGCAGTTTTTGGGGTTTTGGGGTTGGGGCTGGTGGTATATGCCTTGCCGCCCGTGCGGGAACGGGTGAACACCCGGTTGGAACTGTGGTCGGCGCAGGTGCGCTACATGCTGAACCCGCCCGAAGAGGTGATCTTTATGCCGCAGGGGCAAACTGGCGAACTACCGCCATCCACCCTGGAGCCGACCCCCATGCCCTCGCAAACCCCAACCTCCAGCCCAACGGCCACCCTGCCGCCGGGAACCCCCACCTCCACCCCAGAACCGACCGCCACGCCCACGCAAACCCCCACACCGCTGCCGGCATCTGCCCGGATTGATGGCATTGTCTACCAGCACCAACACGGCTTGTGGAACTACTGCGCACCATCCACCCTGGCCATGCAGGTCTCTTTTTGGGGACCCCAAACAGACAGGCTGACAGCCGGGGCCTACCTGCGCGGCGGCCTGGCCCGGGTGGACGATAAAAACGTCATGCCTTACGAGATGCAGAACTATGTGCAGGATGAAACGGACCTGCGGATGATCGTCCGGATGGGCGGCAATATCGAACTATTGAAAAACCTGATTGCCAATGGGTTCCCGGTGATTGTGGAAAAACAAGACATCGTGGAAAATGTGGGCTGGCTCGGCCATTACCTGCTGCTGTTCGCCTATGACGACGCGGCGCAGGAGTTCATCACCATGGACAGCTACCGGGGTGAAAACATGCGCTACCCTTACGCCACCCTGCAGCGCACCTGGCGCCCCTTCAACTACCTGTTCATGGTCAGCTACCCGGTGGCGCGCGAGGCGGAACTGTTCGGGCTTCTCGGCCCCTGGGTGGATGATAATTGGGCCAACCTGCGCGCCTACGAAATTGCCCAAACCGAAATTGCCACCCTCACCGGCCTCGACCAGTATTTTGCCTGGTTCAACCTGGGCACCAGCAGCGTTGCCCTGCTTTCTTATTACGAAGCCGCGGCAGCCTACGACACGTCCTTCCAGGTATATGCCCAACTGCCTGAGGCAGAACGCCCCTGGCGCATGCTCTGGTACCAAACCGGGCCTTACAAAGCCTATTATTATGCTGCCCGCTACCAGGATGTGATTGCCCTGGCCAACCAGACGCTGGACAGCATGAAAGAACCGATCTTGGAAGAGAGCTTTTACTGGCGCGCCCTGGGCAAGGAAGCCATTGGCGACTGGACCGGCGCAGTGGAAGACATGCAAACCTCGGTGGAATTGAACGCCAACTTCACCGCAGGGATCGAACAGCTCAAACGGATGAACGGAGGCGGGTAATGGTTCGAGTACTCCACTTTGCAGATGCCCATATAGACATGGCCAACTACGGCCGCCAGGACCCGGAAACCGGCCTGCCTTTCCGGGTGTTGGATTTTCTGAATGCCCTCGACCAGATAATTGACGGAGCGATTAACGAAAAAGTAGATTTGGTCGTTTTTGCCGGGGATGCTTATAAAGACCGCAGCCCGGCGCCGACTTTCCAGCGGGAATGGGGGCGGCGCATTATGCGCCTTTCGAGAGCCGGCATCCCAACCCTGTTGTTGGTGGGCAACCATGATATCTCGCCAGCACTCAGCCGGGCCCACGCCTTGGATACGTTCCAGACGCTCGAAGTGCCCAACGTGCGGGTGCTGGACCGCCCAACCTTTTTGGGTCCACAAGACCTGGGCGGGCTGCCCATCCAGGTGATTGCCCTGCCCTGGATCAGCCGCTCCGGGATGATGGCCTACCTGGACTTACGCGCCACAGGCAACGATGAAATTTACCGTGCCCTCGAAGAACGCCTGACCCTGATTGTGAACCAGTATCTTGACCAGGCCGACCCAACCCTGCCCATCCTGCTGACTGCTCACGCCTCTGTCCAGGGGGCAAAGTTTGGCGGTGAACGCACGGTGATGTTGGGGGCCGACCTGGTGCTGCCTGGCAGCCTGGTGCGCGACCCGCGCCTGGACTACGTGGCCCTGGGGCACATCCACAAGCCGCAAAACCTGAATGAAGATGGCTACCCGCCCGTCATTTACCCCGGTTCGATTGAACGGGTGGATTTCGGTGAGGCACGCGAGGACAAGTTTTTCATCGTGGCCGATGTCAAAAAAGGCGGAACCGTGTTTGAATGGCGCAAACTGAAAGGCATCCGGCCTTTCCATGACCGGCATGTGCAAATTGATTCGGAGCAAGGGGTGATGGAAAAACTGCGTTCGGCGCTGCCTGCGCCAGATGCGATGGAGGGCGCAGTGGTGCGCCTGACGATTTATTATCCGCGCGACTGGGAATCGTTGATTGACGATACTACCCTGCGCTCCCAGGCTGCCGGGGCTTTCGAGTTCCACCTGGTGAAGCGCCCGGAGATGGACACCCGCATCCGCCTGCCTGAAGACCAGGCAATTGGCAGCCTTTCGCCGCTCGAACTTCTGGACCTTTACTGGCGCGCCAACCACCTGGAGCCTGGGGAAACGGAGCCGATGCAGCAGCTTGCGGCAGAAATTATCCGCAAGGCGGAGCAGGGCAGCACGGAACCGGAATAGGAAAAGACACGCCTGAAGCCGCGACTACATGGGGAGGTATTCCAGCCCGTAGGGCTGACATGATTATAGACAATGGCGGGGCCATTCCCCAAAGCCCGTAGGGCTGACACGATGTTTGTGACCGTAAGGGGGCAATAATGCCATGCCTACGGCATTGGTAACCTGGCTGGGCCGGGTTCTATAATCATGCCGCCCCGCTGGGGCGGGGGAAGCGACTGAAGCCGCAACGACACGGGGAGAGGGAGTTTTGGTGTGCCTGATTGCCCTGGGAAAGCCGGGGTTTGCAAAACACTTTGGTATAATTCGAGCTTAACTGCTCAGGCTCCCGAAATTGGCGTTCTTCGGGATGGATGAGCAGTATCGTTGGAATCCTTTTTGAACGCGGAGGCAAGAAAACCGAATGGTTGCACCCACTCACCAGGCTGTTGTCATCGAAGATGACCATGATCTTTCTGAAATGTACGGCATGACGCTGCGAGCGGCTGGTTTCGGGGTGCGGGTTTTGCGCAGTGGGGATGATGCGCTGGTCTGGTTTGGGGAAAACTGCCCGGACCTGATTTTGTTGGACCTCAACCTGCCCAAAGTATCCGGCATAGATATTTTGCAGTACATTCGCAAAGAAGAGCGCCTGCAGAAAAGCAAGGTGGTCATTGTGACCGCCAACCCGGAAATGGCCGAATCGGTGCGCTCACTAGCCGACCTGGTGTTGATTAAACCGACCAGTCTCTCGCAAATTCGCGACCTGGCCCGGCGGCTGGTCAGCTAAGGCTTAGCCAGCGCTGGACAGCGCATCGCGAATCACCCCGCTTTTTTCTAAGTCATCCAATTCAGCAGCGGCAAACCCGGCGTTAAGCAGCACCGCGCGGGTGTGTTCTCCCAGCGCAGGCCCGGTTCCTGCGGGGGTGACCGCACCCAGGGGAATGGGGGAACGGGTAGTGGGTGCCTGGCCGCCTGCCGGGGGGGGCATCTGCACCAACCCGCGATGGGCGACCTGCGGGTGGCGCAGGGCTTCTTCAATGGTGTTGACCGGCTCGATACAGGCATCTTCCCCGGCAAACAAATCCAGCCAGGCCTGGCGCGGTTTGGTCTTGAACACCGCGGCCACCACGGGGATATAGGCCGGGTCAAAGCGTTTATCCAGCAGGTCGGGGCGGGCGGTCAGTTTGCAGAATGCGCCCCAGAAGGGGTCTTCAATCGCACCCAGAGAGAGATACAGCCCGTCCTGGGCGGCGTACAGGTTGTAGCACGGCCAGCCGCCCGATAGGGGAAGCTGGCCCGGTTGGGGACTGCCGCCCCCGCCAAAGAACCAGGCCCCGGCCACCGGTAAAGCCCACGAAACCACCACATCCAGCATGGCCACATCCAGGTAGGCGCCCTGCCCGGTGCGCTGGCGGTTGAGCAGGGCAGCCAGGATAGACAGCGTGGCCATCATCCCGCCGCCCAGGTCGGCCACCTGGACGCCGTTGGTGTGGGGTGCGCCGCCGCCTGGGGCTCCATTCAACCCGGCCAACCCGCCCACAGCCACATAGTTGACGTCGTGGCCGGCCCGGTCTTGATAGGGGCCGGCCTGTCCGTAGCCAGAGAGCGAGCAGTACACCAACCCGGGACGGATGGCGCGCAAAGCCTCGTAGCCAAAGCCCCATTTGTCCATGGAACCGGGTTTAAACGATTCCAAAACCACATCAGCCGTTTTAACCAATTCCAGGAAGATGGCGCGCCCACGCTGGTTGCGGTAGTTGAGCGCGAGGCTTTTCTTGCCGCGGTTAAGCAGGTGGAACATGCCACTGCCGCCAAACTCCGGCGGAGCATCGCGGGCATAATCGCCCAGGCGCGGGGTTTCAATTTTGATCACCTCGGCGCCCAGGTCGGCCAGGAGCATGGAGGCATAGGGGCCGGGCAGCAAGCGCGAAAAGTCGAGTACACGCATGCCGGCCAGGGGCTGGATGGGGTCGGGCTGGGTCATGGGGAATCCTCCGGGGAAGGGGGTGGGAGTGTGTAGCGGAAATCGCAAAAGGCGGCACCCTGCATGATGGTCTGGGTGCGCTCAAACTGGATGGCGGGGTTAAACCCCTGGATGAGGGCGGCATCGCGATTGCATGAGAGCAGCGCACCCAATTCTGGTATGCCCAGGGCGCGGTACATCTCGGCATAGCGGCAGCGGTGGACGTTGAAGGCAAAGCGATTGGGGGTCTTTTCGACCACCTCGATTTCGAGGGCGCTGTCCTGGGTCCAGGCGTGGAGGGTTGCGGCGAAATCTTCCAGCGAACTGCCCTGCCCGGCCAGAACTGCGCCCTGGGTCTCGGCCACCTGGATAATCGTCCGGCGGAGAATGTCGCGCACCTTCTCCGGGCCAAATTCCGCCTCGAGCGCCTGGATGAGGGGCAGCAGGATGCGGGCTTCAATTTCCCGGCGTTTTAGGACGCCGATCTGGTTGAGTGTGTCGGGTGGGAGGGAAGCCGGTTCGCTGGTCATGGGTTTTTATGCGTGATGTTGAAACTATTCTAACAAACTTTTGAAATAACTGCTCAGCCCTCGCCCCAGGCTTTGGGGCGGGGGAGAGGAAGGGCGGATGGGTGAGCGATTACCTTTTGAAAATGAAGGTGCTTGCGATGATCATTTCAGCCCTGCAGGCTTGAAACTAGCCGCCTGGTTATGATTGGGTGGGGTTGGCCAAAAAACACCCCCGCAAGTCGTTGCGAGCGAAGCGAAGCAACCTCCTGCTGCGGGCAAAACTGGCAGAAAACGACTAAAGTCGTCACTACATAAAGAAAGAGGCATGGGATCTTGGCTTCAGGCGTGTTTCTACTGTTCTTTTTCGGACCAGATGGGGGCAAACTTATCCAGGGTCCAGCCTTCTTCACCATGCGACATCAGGGTGATATAGCCTCGCCCGCCGCATAGGTATGATTCCAGGTAGACCACGGCAATATCACCCGTTTCGTTGTATACCGCCCGGGAGAGGGTGACGAAACCCTGGCACTTCGGGTATGGGTAGAGCGCCTGGGCAGTTTCCTGGCAACCAGCTTCGGAAGCCTGGATGAGGGTTTGGAGCTGCTCCAGGTCAATTAATTCAACGGGAATGCTGGTGACAAAGGCCAATTCAAGTGCGGCATAGGTTTGATTATGGTCAATCAGTGTATCGATCATCCCATTGGTGATTTCGACATGACGATTGGTGAGGCCTTTGCGCAGTCTTTCAATGTCATCTTCAATCATGCCCAGGCTGGTGTGGTTGTAGACCAGAATTTTTTCACAGCCGGGGTCAAGAATATTGTCAATCATCGATTGCAGGGCCAGCGAAAAAAGGGTGTATTCCTCAAGAGAAACGCGAGCGCTGTCAAACACGGGTACTGCATCCTGGGGAGATATTCCACAGGCTGAAAGAATGGATAGAAGCAGCAAAACCAGGAGTTTCTTATACATGCTATTCTCCATACTTATACGTTAATATCATAATAGCATGTTTTGGGTTAAGCACCCCCCATAAATCAGGTTGAATTTTGGTCACACGGACCAGGCGCGCCCGCCTCACTCCGGGCAGCGAATGGCCAGACGCTCGAGGGCGGCCAGCGTTTCGGCGGGCAGGGCAGGCGGGTCCGGTTCTGGACCTGTCCAGGCTTTATAGGGAGCGTTGTAGCGGTCCAGCACGAAAAGCAGGCGCTGGCTGCCGGTGTCAAACTCCAAAATTTGGCGGAACCGGCGCTCCAGCAGGCCGTCCGGGTCTGCCAGGAAGGCCACCCCCGGCGGAACCTCCAGCGGGGCCGGGCTTACGACCACCAGGGCAGCATCTGCCGCCTGCAGGGCACCGGGTTGGGAGGCGAGCGCCTGGACAAACCCCGCACACGCCGCGCAGGCAGGTCCGTGGCTGAAATACACCAGCAAACTGGCGGGCAGGTGCAGGCCAGGCAGCCTGGGTGCGGGGGATTCGTCCCGGTCAAAACCAATCCAGGTGGTCAACATGGGCGGTGCAGGCAAGTGCTATTGGGCTTTGGGGCGGCGGGGAAACCAGGGAATAAATTCACTGGTGGCCTGGACGTATTCTTCGTAACCGGGCTTGTTGGTTTTGAGCGATTTTTCAAGCATGGCCACCCCGGAAACCCGCAGCAGCAAAAAGGTCATCAGCAGCGGGCTGAAGACGGTCCACCAGCCGCCGGCGGCCAGGGCAAACAGGTAGAAGCCCCACCATTGGGCGGCATCGCCAAAATAGTTGGGGTGGCGGGTGTAGCGCCAGACGCCGGTGGTGAGCAGCCTGCCTTTGTTGGCCGGGTTGGCTTTAAAACGGGCGAGCTGCCAGTCGCCAACCACTTCAAAAAAGAAGCCGTAGGCCCAAACCAAAATGCCCAGGTATTCCAGCCAACCGAGTTCGGGGGGTGTGGCAGAGAACTGCCCGGCAAGCAGGGGAGCGGAAATCACCCACATCAACACCCCTTGCAGCAAAAAGACCTGGAAAAAACTGCGCACCGGCCAGGCGGCGCCGTGCTCTTTGCGCCAGGCGGCGTAGCGAAAATCTTCGCCTTTGCCGTGGTTGCGCCAATAGATGTACCCGGCCAGCCGCAGGCCCCAAAGGGTGACCAGGGCAGCGAGAACCAGCTTACGGATTTCGGCCCCGTCCGGGGTGAGGGCAAAATAAACCCAGCAGGTAATCACAAACCCTGCGCCCCAAAAAATATCCACGATGCTGGCATCGCGCAGGTACAGGCTGAGCAGCCACAAGGCAACCATCAGCCCCAGAATAACCAGGCCGGCTTGCAGATAGATGGTGAACCATTCCATTGGGTTGTTCCTTTGAAAAATCAGGTGTTTGTTTCAATAGGAGTATACCCGATAGCGGAGGCGTTGGGAGTACCACATAAGAAATAGATGAAAACATTGTACAAACATTGACATATTTGTACAATATATGTACAATATAAACCAGGAGACATAAAGGATGAACACAATCGTTTGGTGGATTCGCAAAGACTTAAGACTCGCCGACAACCAGGCGCTGAACCGGGCGCTGGAAGCGGGCGGCGAGGTGATTCCGGTGTATGTGCTGGACAGCCGGCTGTGGCAGTCGCCCTACGTGGGCGAAAAACGGACGGCGTTTTTGCTGGACGGGCTGCGCGCGCTGGATACGGGCCTACGGACTCGCGGCAGCCACCTTGTCGTGCGGGCCGGGCGGCCTGAGAAGGTGCTGCCTGCCCTGCTGCGCGAAACCGGAGCCGGGCTGATTATTGCCGAGGAAGACTACACCCCCTACGCCGCCCGGCGGGATGCAAAAATCGCCGCACTTGCCCCGCTGGAGCTGACCCGCGGGCTGACCGCCCAACACCCGGCCGAGGTCATCAAAGCCGGTGGCTCGCCGTACACGGTGTTTACGCCGTTCAGCAAAACCTGGAAAAGCCTGCCGCTGCCGGGTATACACAGCGTGCTGCCGGCCCCGGACGCCATCCCCACCCCGGCGGGCATCCCGGGCATGCCCATCCCGGCCCACCCGGAACTGCCCAAAAGCGTACCCTTCAAAGCCGGGGAAGCCGAAGCGCTGCGCCGGTTGGAGGCCTTCGTGGGCGAAAATGCAGATGCACCGGTATACCGCTACGCCGAGGAGCGCAACTTCCCCGATTTAAACAGCACCTCCGGCCTGTCGCCTTACCTGCGCTTCGGGATGCTCTCGGCCCGGCAGGCGGTGGTCTCGGCGCTGGTGGCGATGCAAACTGCACCCAACGAAGCCGCCCACAAGAGCGCCGAAACCTGGCTGAACGAGCTGATCTGGCGCGAGTTTTACCAGGCCATTTTGTATCATTTTCCCTTTGTGCTCAAGCAGAGTTTTCGCCCCGAATTTCGCGAGATTGCCTGGGCCAATGAGAACAGCGACGCTGCCGCCTGGCGGCGCGGCCAGACCGGCTACCCGATTGTAGATGCGGCCATGCGCCAGCTTGCCCAAACGGGCTGGATGCACAACCGCCTGCGCATGATTGCGGCCTCGTTCCTGACCAAAGACCTGCTGGTGGATTGGCGGCTGGGCGAAGAATGGTTTATGCAGCAGTTGATTGACGGCGACCCGGCTTCCAACAACGGCGGCTGGCAGTGGGCGGCTGGCACCGGAACCGATGCGGCGCCTTACTTCCGGGTGTTTAACCCGGTTTTGCAAAGCATGAAGTTTGACCCGGAAGGCGATTTCATCCGGCGGTATGTGCCCGAACTGGCCCGTGTGCCGGCAAAATACATCCATGCCCCGTGGGAGATGCCCGCCGATGTCCAGCGCCAGGCCGGCGTGCGTATCGGGGTGGATTACCCCAACCCGATTGTAGACCACGCCTGGGCACGCGAACGAGCGCTGGCGGCCTACCGGGTGACCCAAACCCTGGAAATCGCAGAATAATTTCGAAAGGATTGTAGGATGAAACAACGAAAATGGCTTCGCATCACCCTGGTGACTTTAATGGGGTTTGGCATTTTTCTACTGGCCGGGACGGCCGGGTTTGCCTGGTGGGGGTTGAACATTCCCGATCCAGAACCCACCGCTTTGGCCGCCCTGGCGGAAGGTTCCGTAGTGGAAGTAGCCAGCGAGCCCTGGCTGTCTTTCAGGCCGCAGGGCAGCGCACCGCAGGTCGGGTTTATTTTTTATCCGGGGGCGCGGGTGGCGCCGGAGGCTTACGCACCCCTAGCCCGCGAGATCGCTGCCCAGGGCTATTTAGTGGTGGTGCCGGGCATGCCGCTCAACTTCGCTGTCTTCAACCCCAACGCCGCAGACGAAATTATGGCAGCCTTCCCGGAAATCCGTTCCTGGGCGGTGGGCGGTCACTCGCTGGGTGGGGCGATGGCGGCGGCCTATGCCTACAACCATCCGGAACAGGTGCAGGGGCTGGTGCTGTGGGCGTCTTACCCGGCGACCAACAACAATCTCTCCAGCAGCGATCTGCAAGTTGCCTCGATTTATGGCACGCTGGACGGGCTGACCACGCCTGACAAAATTGATGCCAGCCGCAGCCTGCTGCCTGAAAACACCCAATGGGTGGCGGTGGATGGCGGCAACCATGCCGGGTTTGGTTGGTATGGTGAGCAGGCCGGTGACCTGCCCGCCACCCTGGATAAGAGAAGCCAGCAAGACCTGGTTGTTTCTGCAACCATTGATGCCTTAAACCAGTTGGTAAATTTGAGCAATTGAACTATAACAAAAGTAAGGGGACTTGATGATTCGATCGAAAGGAGTACACATGGCGAATCGAGTGCAATTAGACCTACCCGCCCCAGCGTTCAGCCTGGAGGACTACCAGGGAAACCTCGTGCGGCTGTCCGATTTCAAAGGCAAGCAGAATGTATTACTGGTGTTCAACCGCACCTTTACCTGACCATTCTGCCAACGGCACATGGCGCAGTTGCGCCAGGACTATGACCAATTTCTCGCTTTGAATACCGTGGTGGTGGTGGTTGGCCCGGAAAACGCCAGGGGCTTCACAGACTATTTCACCAAGAATGACCTGCCCTTCATTGGACTGCCCGACCCTACGGCCACGGTGTTGAAACGCTACGGGCAGGAAGTGAACCTGTTCAAGCTGGGGCGAATGCCTGCCCAGGTGTTGGTGGATATGCAGGGTGTGGCTCGCTACGTTCACTACGGGCACAATATGTCGGACATTCCTGCCAATGAAGAAATTCTTTCACTGGCCGCCGAGTTAAACGAAATGGCAGTATAAAGGCGTAGGGCATCCCTGCGAACAACCCGCTTTGTGTAAACCTTATGGCACAGAGCGGGTTTTGTTTTAACCCAGGGGAAGTAAAATTGGTTTTACGGGGTAAATTGAATCGTGTACTGGGATAGCGGGTCCCCAAATGCGGCGAAATGATTACTGCAGCACCCGCAGACCTGTCCTTGCCTGTGAGCGCAATTCACCGGCGGGATGGGCGGGTTTGCGGGTGGGCCGGGCAGGCTGTGCCGAAGGGAAACAGGGCGGTTTTGTGTCTGTTTCCGCTGCGCGGCGACCCGCCCCTACCGGAGGATAACCTGGAATTGACCCTCCCATAAATGGTGCGCCGTACCCGGCGCCCATTTGGGGGATGTGGCCGCCAGGCCGGAGGGGGTTCCCCATTCGTGTATTCGTGGCGCAAAATTCGTGGACGGTGAACTGACCCCCCTCCGGCTGCGCCGGGTCCCCCCATTTTGCCTGCGGCAAATAAGGGGACTTAAACCCCGCATGTCACTCCAAACGGCGCAGTCGGAGGAACCTTTTGGAATGGGGCAAGGTTTCTCGGCGGACGGGCGGACGCCGTCCGCCCCTACCGGAGGGTGGAGGAACCCCAATCATGCCGTAGGGACAGGTCGCCGGGCGGCGGAGGGGATTTGCTATTCCAATCCGGGCAAGAAAACGATACAATTCAACCATGGAACTGCTGCAAATCCCCCTTTTTCCGCTGAACACCGTGTTGTACCCCGGGCTGCCCATGAGGCTGCATATTTTTGAACCACGCTACCGGCAGATGGTGGCTGAATGTTTGCAAACCGCCAGCCCATTTGGGGTGGTGCTGATTCGCGAGGGGCAGGAAGCCGGAGAAACTGAAACCACGCCCCATGAAGTGGGCTGCGCAGCGGCCATTGCCCAACACGAACCGCTGTCCGGCGGGAGAAGCAATATTACGATTATTGGCGAAACCCGCTTCCGGATTGTGCAGTTGGTTCGCTCAAAGCCCTACCTGATGGGACTGGTGGAGCCTTTGAAGCTGGCCCTGCCCGACCCGGAGGGCTTTCGCCAGGATGGACAGGCCCTGCGCCCGTGGGTTGTGGAATATCTGCGTTTGCTGGCCGAATCAGGTAACCTGGAAATTGACCTGGAGGCCATGCCGCGCGACCCCGAACGGCTGGTGTACTTTGGGGCGGCGCTACTGCAAACCCCCCTGGCTGAAAAACAGAGTTTTTTGGAAGAAAACGATGGTGAAGCGCTGGTGGGCAGGCTGCTGCGCACCTACAGGAAAGAACTGGCCCTGCTGCGGGCCATGCTGGGCAACGAACGCAGCAGTTTTAACACCCTCAGCCTGAACTGAACAAAAAACCCCTGGCAGACCCGGATTTCAGCATGGTGGGATGGTGAAGCCATGCCTGCGTCCCGATCTGCCAGGGGCACCCCTCCAAAGGAAGCAGAGGCCGGTTTACCCGGCGGCAATCAACAAGCGGCGCAGCCAGAAGGCCAGCGGCAGCAGTAAAATGACCAACAAACCGCCCAGGCAGGCCAGCGGCCCGGATGGGTCGGGCGAGGGGGTTGGCTGGCCGGGAGCAGGTTCGACCGGGGTGGAGCCGGGCTGGGTGGGCAGCGGGACTGTGGTGGGGGTGGGCGTTGGGTCGATTTGAATCGGTTCCACCGGGCTGTCCGTCGAGACGGACTCGTAGGCCGTCCCACCGGCGAAGGCGATCACCCGCTCGCCCAGGGCAAAAGGTGCGGCCAGGGCAGGGTAGGCGGAAAGCAGCGTAAAGTAATCATCCGATAGAAAAGCTACTTTTATCGTCTGCATGGTTTCAAGGTCAAAGCCGGTGTCGGTCCAGACGCCGTTAACCAGCAGGTAAGTGCGCGCCCCAATCACCTTGAGTTGGGAGGCGAATTCCTCCGGCGGGGCGGCGCTGACATCCGCCCCGGCAAGGCTGCTCTGCGCCTGGGCTTTTTCCACGGCTTCCTGGCCGGAAGAAGGCGCAGCCGGGGCAGCGGCCTGGTTCGAGAAGGATTCACGGGCAATGCGCTCTTGTTCGCTGGTACTGAGGGCTTCGGGCTCAGTCACCAGGTACGAGGTGTAAGGGGTGACAATGCCATAGCGAATGCTCAGGCGGACAATCTGGTCTATGGTTTCTTCATCTGGCCCGTTCAGGCGCACCTGGTTGAGCAGGTAGCCAATTTTACGGGTGGCCCACAGGCGCGGGATGGCTGATTGGATCTCGCCCAGCGACTCAGCAGGCAGCACCTGGTTGGGGAAGGTGAACGTTTGCGGCTGGCCGTCCACCACGCCCGTCAGGGCAATCGCACCGGACCACTCGCCCCGGTAACGGCCAACGGCGACAATTTGCGAGCCGACAAACAAATCGGGCAGTGGGTCGGGGTAGCGCTCGAATACATTGGCCGAGCCAAAATCGAGAGACAGGTCGGTCAGAACAGGGGTAGAAACTTTTTCGTAGAACCCCGAAACAATTTCGTCAATTTTTTCACCGGGGGTGACATAGGTGCTCGCCCCCAGGTGAGCCTGGGCCAGCGAATCGAGTAAATAGGTGTCTACATCGTAGCCCACGCCAAAGGTGAACAGGCGGATGTTGTCGCTGGCTTCGCGGCTGAAGGCATTGATAATCTGGTCGCTGTCTATCACGCCTTCGGTGGCCAGGCCATCGGTCAGGAAGATGATGAAGGTGGGGCGCTCGGTGTTGGCCAGGGCGACGGCTTCGAGCAGCGCCAGGTGGATATTCGTGCTGCCGGCGGCGCGAGCCTGCTGCACCCATTGGATGGCTTCCTGGGCTTCGCTGGCCATCTGCAGGCGCTGGGCGTACAGGTCCACACCGGTGCTGAAGGTGATTAAGTTAAAATGGTCTTCAGGGTTCAGGCGTTCGAGAATGAAGGTAAGGGCGGCCTGGGCCTGGCGAAATTTTTCGCCATCCATGCTGCCTGAGCGGTCCAGCACCACGATGACATCCTTGGGGACGACGCGCGGCTGAATGTCCGGGCGGGGCGCCAGCAGCAGCAGGTAGAATCCGTCTGGGTCGGCGGGGTCATTCGGGTCGCGGTAGGTGAGCAGGTGGAGCGCCTCACCCTCCCCCACCGAATAGACCAGCACAAAATCCTTATCCGGGGTGACGTTTTTGTCTTCATAGCCGGCCGTCACCCGAAAAGCGCCATCCCGGCTGATGCCAACCGGGTGGGAGGGGGAATATACCGCCCGGATGGGGTCGCTCGTGGAGCGCACATCCACGCTTACGCTGACCTGCTCCAGGGGCTGGCGAGAAAATTTCTCGGTGTTCAGGGGGTAGCTGTAGCGCACCAGGCCGTTTTCGGCCAGCAGCACCTGGGTATATTCCAGTTCAACCTGGCGCTCTTCGCCGGGTTGGATGGGGAAAATGCGGGCGCGCACGGCACCATGCCCGGCATACTCTAACAGAGCGGGGTCTACCATTTTGCGGACAATTTCTTCGTACATCCGGCGGGCCTCTTCGGCGGATAGAATTTCACCTTCAACCGGTTCGCCATCAATCCAAAGCTTGAAGTTGGTGACCACAGCATCCTTGGGCAGCGGAAAAACGTACTCACCTTCAATCACAAACGTATTGGGGTTGTGAAACACCTGGTCCACACGGGTGATGGCGACCTGATCTTCGATTTGAACCTGGACGCGGTGGTAGCGGATGTTGAGCTGCTGGATGGGAAAAGGCCCCGGAAAGGGCGGTTCGGGAATGATGATTCCATCCGCACGAGCAGGCGCAGCGGGAAAACTCAACACAACCACTGCCAGCAGTAAAAACACGGATAACCAGAATTTTCGGACCATAGCAGCCTCCTTGATGCGGGTGGGGGATTGCCCACCGCATTGGGCACGACCTGTCGCGCCGCAACAAACAACCGGTGCAGCCAGCGGCTGCATTTAAGATTAAGACGCTCTACCGGGCAAAAGAGTTCCTTGCGAGCTTTCGTAGGGTATAATTTGAGGCTGCACGCCGCAAATTCCAAGGCCAGAGCGGCCATAACGGGAATGCGGCAGCATAGTTGAGATTTTTTTGGTGATGGCATGACACAAACTTTAGATTTTCAATCCATAATTATGACCCTGCAAAAATTCTGGGCCGACCGGGGCTGCGTGGTCTGGCAGCCGTATTACACCCAGGTGGGCGCAGGGACGATGAACCCGGCCACGGTGCTGCGCGTTTTAGGACCGGAGCCGTGGAATGTGGCCTATGTGGAACCCTCCGTCCGCCCGGACGACGGCCGCTATGGCGACAACCCCAACCGCCTGCAGCAGCACTACCAGTTCCAGGTGATCTTAAAACCAGATCCAGGCAACCCGCAAGAGCTGTATTTGCAGTCGCTGGAGGCGATTGGCATCAACCCCCGCGAACACGATATTCGCTTTGTGGAAGACAACTGGGAATCGCCCGCCCTGGGCGCCTGGGGCCTGGGTTGGGAGGTCTGGCTGGATGGGCAGGAAATCACCCAGTTCACCTACTTCCAGCAGGCCGGCGGGCAGGTGTTGGACCCGGTTTCGGTTGAAATCACCTACGGCCTGGAGCGAATTGCCATCGCTTTGCAGCGGGTGCGCGGTTTTCGCGACATCCGCTGGGTGGGCAACCTGACCTATGGCGAAATTAACCTGGCTGCGGAATACGAACACAGTAAATACTACTTTGAAACGGCGGATGTGGAGCGGCTGCACGAAATGTACGAGCTGTTCCAGGCTGAGGCCGAAAATTCACTCAAGGCCGGGCTGGTGCTGCCGGCCCATGATTACATCCTGCGCTGTTCACACACCTTCAATGTGTTGGATTCACGCGGCGCGGTGGGGGTGACCGAACGACAGGCGCTGTTTGCCCGCATGCGCGACCTGGCCCGCCAGGTTTCGGAGGCCTACGTGGCCCAACGCCAGAGCCAGGGTTTTCCGTGGCTGGCAAAGGGCGAAACAAAAAGCACTGCCCTGCCGCCATTGGACGCGCTGCCGGCTGCCCCTGCGGCTGCGGCGCCCTTCCTGCTGGAAATTGGCGTGGAAGAACTGCCCCCGGCCGACCTGGACGATGTCCTGGCGCAGCTGCGCGAGCGCGTCCCGGCACTTCTGGCAGAACAGCACCTGGAGCACGGTGCTTTGCAGGTGATGGGCACACCCCGCCGCCTGGTGGTGCTGGTAGAGGCCCTTGCGCCGCGCCAGCCCGACCGGGAAGTTGTCTTCCGCGGCCCACCCGCCGACCGGGCATTTGACGCCGCCGGAAACCCGACCAAAGCCGCCGAAGGGTTTGCCCGCAGCAAAGGGTTGGACGTCTCGGCGCTGCACATCCAGGAGGTAGACGGCGGGCGCTACGCAGTGGCCACCGTACAGGAAAACGGGCGTTCTTCGATTGAAGCGCTGGTTGGGGCTCTGCCGGGGCTGGTGAGCGGCCTGAAATTCGGGAAATCCATGCGCTGGAACCAGACCAACGTAGCCTTCTCGCGCCCGGTGCGCTGGCTGGCCGCGCTGCACGGGCAAAGCCCGGTTCCGTTTGATTATGCTGGCCTGCGTGCGGCCAACGCCACCCGCGGCCTGCGCTTTTACCAGCCGGAACAAATCACTTTTACCAGCACAGCCGAATATTTTGCGGCTTTGAAAGCCCAGGGGATTATGCTGGATCGTGAAGCGCGCATGGCAGCCATTGAAGCGCAAGTGAACGCCCTGGCGGCTGAGGTGGGCGGCAAGGCGCCGTTTGACCCCGGCCTGGTGCTGGAAGTAACCAACCTTGTGGAAGCGCCTACCGCCCTGCGCGGTACGTTTGAAGAAAGTTACCTGGAACTGCCGCGCGATGTGTTGGTTTCAGTGATGCGCAAACACCAGCGCTATTTCCCGGTGGAGAAAGATGGGGCGCTGCTGCCCTATTTCATTGCCGTGCGCAACGGCGACGATGCCCACCTGGACGTGGTGATTGACGGCAACGAGCATGTCATCCGGGCGCGCTTCTCGGACGCCGCCTTTTTCGTCAAGAATGACCTGCGCCGCCCGCTGGCAGATTACCTGGAACGGCTCGACACCCTGCGCTTCCAGGCGAAACTCGGTTCGATGCTGGACAAAACCCGGCGCATCGAAGGCCTGGTTAAAGCCCTGGCCCCGGCGCTGAAGCTGAATGAAACAGAAGAAAAAACTGCCGAGCGCGCCGCTCGCCTGTGCAAGGCCGACCTGGCCACTGAAATGGTGGTTGAGATGACCTCGCTGCAAGGTGCCATCGGGCAGTATTATGCCCTTAAATCGGGCGAACCGCCGGAAGTGGCTGAGGCGATTTTTGAACACTACCTGCCGCGCTACACGGGAGACCGTTCACCCCAAAACAAACCCGCCCTGCTGATTGGCTTGGCCGACCGGCTGGACTCGCTGGTGGGGCTGTTTGCTGCCGGGTTGGCGCCCACGGGCAACAAAGACCCCTTTGCCCTGCGGCGGGCTGCCCTGGGGTTGGTTCAGGCGCTGCGCGATTGGAACCTGAGCCTGGATTTGCGCCCGGCACTGCGCTCGGCTGCATCCCGGATGCCGGTTGAAGTGGCGCCTGAGGTGTTGGGCAGTGTGCTGGAGTTTATTGCCGGCCGCCTGCGCAGCATGCTGTTGGACGAAGGGCTGCCCTACGATGTGGTGGACGCCGTCCTGGCGGTGCAGGCCCACAACCCCGCCTATGCAATTGAAAACGTGGCTGTGCTGGCCAAATGGGTGGCCCGCCCCGATTGGGGGCAGATTCTGCCGGCCTACTCGCGCTGTGTGCGCATCACCCGCGACCAGGCCAGCCAGTACACGGTGAACCCGGCGCACTTTGTAGACAGCGCCGAAACCGACCTGTATGCTGCACTGCTGCTGGCCGAAAAAACCGCCATTGACGCTGGTTCGGTGGACGATTTTTTGAACCGTTTTGTGGGGATGGTTCCGGCAATCAACCCGTTTTTTGAAAAAGTATTGGTGATGGACAACAACCAGGCTGTTCGGGAAAATCGGCTGGGGCTGCTGCAGCGGGTGGCCGGGCTGGCCAAACAAGCCGCCGACCTGAGCAAACTCGAAGGGTTTTAATCAGGGCTTGTAGTCTGGGCGCACCTGCCGGATGAAGCGAGGGGAATTTAAGCCGCGCTCCAGAATGTAGGTCAGGTAGTGTTGGATGAGTGTTTCCATCTCGCGGTAGTGGTCGGCGGAGGGTTGGGCACGGCGTGCTTCGGCGTAGCTGCTGCGCTGGAGATGGCGCAGATAGCGCAGGGCGTTGAGCGAAACCGGGCGCATCCCCGGTACACCTGTCCCACAGCGCGGGCAAACCGCCCCGCCACGCTCGGCGGAGAAGTATTGATCTTCCGGCTGGATGGCTTCGCCGCAAAACACACAGCGAAACAGTTCTGGCCGGAAGCCCATGTGGTCTAACAGGCGCAGTTCGTAATAGCGCACCACAAGCTGTAAATCCTGGTGTTCTTCCGGCGCAGACAGGCGTTTGAGCGTATCCACCAGCAGGTTGTACAGGGGAATGTTTTCGCCCTCTTCATAGGTAAATTTATCGAGCACTTCCACCACGTAGGACGCGTAGCCAATCAGCAGCAGGTCGCTGCGAATTTCGGAATGGGCGCTGATGGTTTCGGCCTGGGTGATGATGGGCAAATCTTTGCTTTTGGCGAGCTGGAGGGTGACGCGGGTGAACGGTTCGAGATGACCGGCTTTGCGCGAGCGAATTTTGCGCACACCGCGCGCCACCGCGCGAATTTTGCCCTGCTGGCGGGTAAACAGCGAGATAATCCGGTCGGCTTCGCCCCAATCGCTGTGGCGCAAAACCACGGCTTCCAGTTTAAACGAGTGCGATTCTCTGCTCATGGGTCTGGTAGATTATAGCCTATCCAGGGCCGGGAAGTTTGCGCCAGGTCTGGTATAGGGCCAGGTTGCCCTCTTTTCCGTCTGAGGAAAAGGTTTCTTCCACAGAAAAACCGGCTTGCTGGGCCATTTCGGCCAGCTCGGCTTCGCTGAACATGTGGACATAGCGCAGACCCGTCCCACCGGAGCGCCAGTCGAGCAGGTAATCGCCGGGCTCAACGGCCTGGGGGTCCAACCCGGCACGATCCCAGGGCTGGACGCGCGCCTGCCAGCGAGGGGAATTTAAGAACTGCCAGTGAGAATGAATGAAGCGCCCCCCAGGGGCCAACAGCCCGGCAGCATCCTGCACCAACGCCAACCGGCGAGCGACGCCGGGAATATGATGCAGCGCCGCAAAGGCAAAAACCACGTCATAAGGTGGGTTCAGGCCGGTCTGCCAGCCGGGGGAAGAAAGGTCGCACAGCAAAAACTGGGCCTGGGTAGGGGTAGGGTTGGCCTGGTGAGCATCCTCAAGCAGACCGGGGCTGAAATCCAGGCCGGTGTAGCGCCCGTGGTGGCCGCGCCCGGCCAGCCAGCGCCAGAGCTCGCCATTCCCACAGCCCAGGTCGAGCAGATTGGCAGCCGGGTCGAGGCCAGCCAGCACCCGCACCACACCCGGCTGAAGCCGGCGGCGGGTTTGCGAAAACGAGGTGGCAAAATCCTGGTAAAAAGCCTGGTTTAAATCCAGTAAAGCCTGGCGAATTTTGGCATCCATGCTTGAATTATAAACCAAACCACGCCAGCCCCTCTCCAGGCTGGACAGGATGGGGAAAAGGCGGTGGATCGCGAAAGCTCGGAATAACGCGAAAGACGCGAAGGGGTGCACGGCGTGCACCCACCAAAATAGAACCCCCCAGCCATTGGCGCAAATTCGCGCAATTCGCGGCAAAGATATCGGGTCGAGGGCCACGCGGGGTAGAATTTTTTTCCTGGCGGGTGACTTTCAAACGAGGCAGGGTTGGGCGCTGCCCAAAAAGCATGAATGATATAATTTGCTCCATGGTTTTTTCCGAAGAAAAGTTTGAACAACAACAAAGCGCCTGGTGGCAGCACAGGCAGGCCACGCCCGAAAAACTGGCGGCGGCCCGGCGGGTGCTGGACGATGTGCGCGCCGGGATGGATATCTTCGATGCCATCAAGCGCCACCCGCTGCCCGGCAAAGGCGGCGGCTACGTGGGTAAGCAGTTTGTGGTGGCGGTGTACCGCGAAATGGTGGAATCTGGCGAGCTGGAACCGGACGCCCACCTGGTAGAACGCATCCGGATGAAGCCGATGCGAACCCTGTCGGGGGTGACCACGGTGACCGTGCTGACCAAGCCGTACCCCTGCCCGGGCAAGTGCATTTTCTGCCCGACCGATTACCGGATGCCCAAGAGCTACCTGCCCGACGAACCGGGGGCCATGCGCGCCCTGCAGCACAACTTCGACCCGTATGTTCAGGTGCGCTCGCGGCTGACGGCGCTGGAAGCGATTGGCCACCCCACCAGCAAGGTGGAGCTGCTGATCCTGGGCGGAACGTGGAGTTCATACACCCGGGCCTACCAGGAATGGTTTATTTTGCGCTGTTTCGAGGCGCTGAACGAGGTGGAAACCTCGGCTGCACCGGAAAACGAACCCCAGGGCAAGCCCCAACTCGGCGCTGCCCTGCAGGCCGCCCACGCCGCCAACACCCACGCCCGCCACCGCAATGTGGGACTGGTGATTGAAACCCGCCCCGACCATGTGAACCCGGATGAACTGGCCTGGCTGCGCACGCTGGGGGTAACCAAGGTGCAAATGGGCGCCCAAAGCTTTGACGACCGGGTTTTGCTGCTGAACCAGCGCGGCCACACCGCCGCCGAAACGCTGGACGCCGTTGCCATGCTGCGGGCAGGTGGGTTTAAGATTGTGCTGCACTGGATGCCCAACCTGTACGGCGCCACCCCCGACCTGGACCGCCAGGATTTTGCCAGGATGTGGCAGGGCTACTGCCCGGATGAGATTAAGATTTACCCCAACCAGCTTTTGGCCAATGCCGAGCTGTATGACTACTGGCTGCGCGGCGAGTTTGCGCCCTACCCGGAAGAAGAGCTGGTGCAGTTGGTGGCGGATGTTAAAGAAACCATCCCGCGCTACTGCCGGGTGAACCGGGTGATTCGCGACATCCCCTCTACCAATGTGGTGGAAGGCAACAAGAACACCAGCCTGCGCATGGATGTGCACGCCGAACTGAAGCGCCGGGGCACAGCCTGCCAATGTATTCGCTGCCGGGAGGTACGCCAGCACTACGTGAACGCGGCCGCCCTACACCTGGACGACCTGATCTACCCGACGGCCCACGCTGAGGAGCATTTCCTCTCTTTTGTGACACCGGAAGACCGGCTGGCGGGTTTTTTGCGGCTTTCGCTGCCCACCAAGAACAGCCCGCACACCGGGCTGGCTGACCTGGAAGGAGCCGCAATCATCCGGGAAGTGCATGTATACGGCCAATCGCTGCAGGTGGGGGCAGAAAAGCGCGGGGCAGCCCAGCACGCCGGGTTGGGTGCTCAGCTGATTGAAAAAGCCGCCCAGATTGCTCGCTCGCAGGGCTACCGCAGCCTGGCGGTGATTGCTGCGGTAGGCACCCGCAAGTATTACCAAAAGCGGGGCTTTGCCCATGGGGAATTGTATATGGTGAGAGGGTTATAGACGGGAGGCTGTAAGTTTGAGGCCAGAGGCTTTACGCCTTAAGCTTTAGGCTTTGGCTGGGTGTTATTTTTATTTGTGTCGTCCGGAACGGCGAAGGCGGAGGGACCTTTTACTGGGCTGGGGAAGATTCCTCCGGAATGATGTGAAATTTAGCTGCACTCTATGGATATTCAGCATTCCTATTACACAGAGGGCCACCGAGATATTTTGAAAAAACTCGGTGGCTCTCGGTATTTTTTCCCTGTGGTTCTCGGTGTAAACCGGATGACAAAGCCGGTTGGCTCAGAAACGGGAGGCTGCTCCGCTTCGCTAACGACACGCTGGGGGTCGGGCAGGAAATTCCAAAAAGCGCTACAATTAAATCAACTAAGTACCTGCCCAACAAAGGCCGGTATAAGCCTGTAATTTGAACCCATTGGAGAGAGGAGGCCGCCATGAAACCATCTCGGATTCAACCACCCCGCATGATTCGGATGCAGACCCTGTTTGCGATCCTGGCTTTAATGGTTGCTGCCCTGGCGTGCAATCTTTTGCAGGAAGAAATTCCCTGGACCCCCGAAACCCCCAAACAATATACGGCTGTGACCGAACCCGTTGAAGTGTATGTGTTGATTGACCAGGCCGGGAATGTGGTGGATTTTGAGGGCACCTATTCTTACGGTGTCACCGCCAAAATGCAGTATGTACTGCGTCTTTGGGATGTCGGTAACATGGGCGGCGAAACCTACAGAACCGCTACGATCTATAGAGCCTACACCCCACTGCGCATTACTGCCATCCAACAAGACCTGGAAAGCACGCTGTCGGACGAAGAAAAAGCCGAGGTTTACGCCCGAACGAGTTTTCCTACCACGGAAATCCAATGGGCCGATTTAACCTTTGGCGGCGGCCCGTTTGGTAGGTTTGCAGGTAAAAATCCGGATACAGGTGGGGATATTTTTGGGTATATGGATTGGCGCGAGAAGGAATGGGAGATGCACGTCTGCCTTAATTATGACGTTATGAAACCAGGTTGTGTGCAAGATTACCTGGTTCAGGGCGAGGAACCCTTCTACAACTGGCCGTAATCTATGGCAAACCAGATTACCACAGGGACCACAGCGCCGCCGCCCCAAACCCGGCGATGATTGCACCTGAAAAGCGGTTGACCCAGGCCATTGCGGCAGGGCTGAAGCGTTCGCGCAGCAGGCCCACCCCACCGCTGAGCAGCAGCCACCACAAAGCCGACCCGGTAAAGACCCCAACCACCAACCAGAGCGCCTGCAGCCAGCCGGTTTGGGCGCCGCCAAAGCCCAGCCCGGCAAACATGGCGGTGAACGACAAAATGGTCAGGGGATTGGTGAGGGTCAGCAAAAAGGTGGAGAAATACGCCCCAGCCAGCCCGCGCCCCTGGGCAGCGGCTTCCTGGCTGTCGGGTTTGGCCAGGAAGGTGCGCACACCCAGGTAGAGCAAAAACAAACCACCCACCAGGCGCAGCCAGCCCTGCTGGTTGACCAGCACAGATGAAACGGCCGCCAGGCCAAAGGCCGCCACACTGCCATAGAGCGCGTCGGCAGTGGCAGCCCCCAGGCCTGAGGCCAGGCCAAACCAGCGGCCATCCGCCAGGGTGCGGCGGATGCAGAGCAGGCCAATTGGCCCGACTGGCGCAGCAATGGAAAAACCGAGCAGCAAGCCGCGCAAAAACGAGAAATCAGACAGCCACGACAAGCACCTGCTCCTCGTGAGCCAGGCGGAACCCGGCTTTTTGGGCTGTCTTGGCCGAGGCCACGTTTTCACCAGCGCAGTGCCAACCCAGGCGAGTGCAGCCGTTGGCAAAGGCATAATGGGCAAACACCTGGGTCATGTGGACAGCGAAACCACGCCGTTGGTAGGGTTCAAGAGTGGCGATGCCGATTTCGCAACGGCCATCCAGGTTGTATTCCGATAGACACCAGCCAGCCAATTTATGGCCGTCCAGCAGCACAAACCCGAAGCTTTTTTCAAGAAATTCCGCGGGAGAATCGCGCTCGGAACCCATTTCGTCTTCCAGGTCGTCGCGCCCGGTTTCCAGGGTGTCGAGCAGGGCGGGAGAAACCAGTTCAAGACGGAACCCGTCCGGCAAAGGCCCTGGCTGGCTGGCAGGTGGGGCGTTCAGTTCATACGTTTGGCGGGCAACAGGCTCTGCCCGCAGCCCTTCCAGGGCTTTTTGCAATACAGGCACCCAGCCATCCGGCGAATAGGACAGGACAAACCCCCAGTAGCCTTTTTCACGATAGAACTTAGTGACCCGCTCCACAAAAAAGGAGCGCATCAGGTATTCTACGCCCGGCGCAGCGGGGTCTCCATGCAGAAAATAGCGCCCGCGGTAGTGCGCCAGGGCGCAGCGAGAAAGGCCAGCAGGGTCGAGGTATACCTGTCCGTTGGTCCTGCCAGCCAGAATGGACTGCACAGCCAGGTGGTGGGTGTCTGCCTTCAACAAAGGCACATCCAGCGGGTATTGTGGGTTTTGAATCATTTCCATAGAAATACTATAACACAGGCAAAACGATTGTGCAGTGCCGTATCAGGGCGACCTGTCCCTAACGGCATGATATGGGGGTATCACCCTGAACAATTTAACAACACGGCAAAAAACCTTCTGGACGCGCTGAATTTGGAGTATGATTGAAGAGATATCCTTAAGATTTATGTCTGTTTGGAGAGCGTATGAAGAATGATTTAAAAGAATATAACCGGGGAAAAGTGTGCATGATTACCGGCGCGACCAACGGCATCGGGCTGGCGGCAGCTTCGGCCCTGGCGGAGCTGGGGATGCATGTGCTGATTGTCAGCCGCAGCCCGGAGAAATGCGAAGCGGTTGCCGCCCAACTGCGCCAGGCTTCAGGCAACCCCCTGGTCGAGGCCATGCCCGCCGACCTTTCATCTCAGGCAGATATTCGCAGGTTGGCGCAAACCTTCCACCAGCGCTTCAACCGGCTGGATGTGTTGGTGAACAACGCTGGCGGGTATTTTGGCAGGCTGGAAACCAGCGTGGATGGCATTGAAAAGACCTGGGCGCTCAACCACATGGCTTATTTTTACCTGACCCATCTGCTGCTCGATACGCTTAAGGCCAGCGCACCGGCGCGCATTATCAATGTTTCTTCGAATGCCCACCAGGGAGCTGTGTTGAATTTTGACGACCTGCAAAGTGTGCGGGCATATTTTGGATTCATCTCTTACAGCCGCTCCAAGCTGGCCAATGTGCTGTTTACATATGAACTTGCCCGGCGGTTGGAAGGCAGCGGGGTGACCGTGAACGCCATGCACCCCGGCATGGTGATGACCGGCATCTGGAATGGCACCGGCAGGTTGGCCGGAATCATCAACCTTTTTATGCGGCGGATTGCCCTTACCCCAGAAGAAGGTGCGAAAACGATTATCTACCTGGCTTCGGACCCGGCGGTGGAAGGTGTGACTGGTAAATATTTCGCCAATGAACGCGCCGTGCCCACGAACACCTATTCGTACCGCCTGGATGCCGCCCAAAAACTGTGGGAGGTATCTGCGCAGGCCTGCGACATTTCAAACCCGGAGGGAATAGCATGAACTACAATCGTTTGGTGGCCTGGCTGCTGCGCTCACCACTGCACAGCCTGATGGGCAAAGCCGTGATGCTGGTTTGCTACACGGGCCGGAAAAGCGGAAAATTGATGGAAGTGCCGGTGAACTTTGTGCGGGTGGGGTCTGAACTGCTGGTCACCAGCCGGGCAGAACGCACCTGGTGGCGAAATTTTCGCGGGGGTGGGCAGGCAGCCCTGGTCATCCAGCGCCGTGAAACCCCGGCGCAGGCCCGGGTTTATGAAGATCCGGCTGGCACAGCCGAAAAGCTGGGCCAGTACCTGGCGCAGGTTCCCGGCCATGCCCGTTATTTTGATGTACGCCTGAATGAAGACGGGCAGCCCTCCCTGGAAGACCTGCAAACAGCCGCTGCCGGGCGGGTTGTGGTCGTTTTTACCTTGAAATAAACCTGGAGAGCCCGATGACACCTCCCCCGTTTCCATTCCCCATTATCCGCATATCGGGGAGCGCTTATGAACGCGGGGTGCAGTATGGGCGAGCCGCTGCACCCCTCATCCGTGAGAACCTGGCGGTTTACGCGGGGGTTTTTGCCTACACCATCGGCTGGGATTGGGCGCAGGCCGCCCGGCACAGCCTGGCATTTGAAGCGCCCATCGGGGAATACCACCCCCATCTGCTGGAAGAAATGCGCGGCATTGCCGCCGGGGCGGGCGTTGCCTACGCCGATATCCTGGCGCTGAACGTGCGCACCGAAATTCGCAATGCAGGAATTGCCAGGCAGGCGGCCTCCGCCCGGCAGGCTGCCTCTACCAAAAGAGGAGAATGCACCGCCTTTGCTGCCCTGCCCGAGACCACCATCAACCGCCACACCCTGGCCGGGCAAAACTGGGACTGGGTGGTGGGCGTGCGCGACACGGTTGTGCTGCTTGAAGTTGAAAATGAGCGCGGGCCAAACTTTGTCACCCTGGTGGAAGCCGGACTGCTGGCCAAGGCCGGGCTCAACGCCGCCGGGATGGGATTGGTCACCAATGCCCTGCACGCCAGCACCGACACCGAAAACCCGGGCATGCCCTATCACATCATCTTGCGCGCCATTTTAGAATCTGCCACCTTTTCCAAAGCCCTGGAGGCCGTGGTCAAACCCATGCGAGCCTCCTCCGCCAACTACCTGGTAGCGCATCGAGACGGCGAAGCCTTCAACGCCGAAGCAGCCCCTGGCGACTACGCCAACGTATACATCTCATTTGCCCGCAGCGGCGCATTGGTTCATGCCAACCACTTTTTGAACTGCCCCCCAGGGTTTAAGGATGTGGGCATCTGGCACGCCCCAGACACGCTGGTGCGCCATCACAGGCTGGCAGAAACCATTGAAAAGCAGGCAGGCAAACTGGATGTGCCCGGGCTGCAAAGCGCCCTGGCGGATCATTTCAACCGTCCCGACAGCGTGTGCTGCCATCCAGACCTGTCGCTGCCGGAAGGCGACCATTTCCAGACCGTTTATTCGATTCTGATGGATCTGCACGAAACCAAAGCCTGGATGTGCAGGGGCAACCCTTGCAGTTCGACCTATTTTGAACGCAGCTATGCAGATTTTTTAAGCTGAGGAACTTGATGATGCTTTCAAACTCCACCGCAGTATTTGTTACCATCGAACAATTTAACGCAGCCCGGCGCGAAGCTCAAATCTCGGAAATTCTGGGCAAGCTGACAGGCCGCAATACCCGCCTGCTCTCCTATGAAGAGGTGCGCCGAAAACTGCGAGCCGTTGAAACAGGCACCTGGGAGTTGAAAGAAATTCCCCTTGATGCCATTGTGGGCAGTGTGGGCCGGTTTGACGACTTCACCCGCGATTTTTTGCCGCGCCTGGCCAGCGACCGCGACCGTTGGGTGCGCGTTATGCGCGCAGTGACTTCGCTGCAAGGCCTGCCGCCCATTGAGGTCTACCAGGTTGGCGACGTATATTTTGTCCACGACGGCAACCACCGGGTATCTGTTGCCAAACGCCTGGGAGCAAAAACCATCCAGGCTTATGTCCGGCAAGTTCAAGTGCGTGTCCCGGTTTCGCCAGCGGATGATGTGGAAGATTACATCATCAAAGCGGAATATGCGGATTTTTTAGAAGACACCCGCCTGGACATCCACCGCCCCGGCATCAATTTGCATACCACCCAATGCTGCCAATACGAGGTCCTGCGGCAGCAAATTGAAGTGTACCAGTTTGTTTTGGAAATGCAGCAGGGCCAGCCTGTATCCTTGGAGACTGCTGCATCGGCCTGGTATCAAGAAATTTACGAACCCCTGGCCAAAGCCATTCGCGAGCACAACCTTTCTGAAACCTTTCCCGGCCAGACAGAAACCGATTTATTCTTATGGCTGGTGGAACACCATGCCGAACTTGGGCGGGAACTGGGGTGGAACATCCGGCCGCACTCGGTGGTTCACAACCTGGTCGAACGCTACGGCACAGCCCGGCGCGGCATCACCGGTATTTGGGCCAATTTGTGGGACCTGCTGCGCCAGGGTTCACGAAAATTCAGCCCAACCCCAGGAGACTGGCGACGCCACCACCTTGCCGATTTCTCAGGGCGCTTGTTTTCAGACATTATGGCCGTGGTCTATCCGGCTGAAGATAACTGGCTGGCGCTGGACTTTGCCCTGCAAGCCGCTCGCAGCGAAGCAGGCCGGGTTTTGGGCGTGATGCCAGCGGCAAAACCCGAACAGGCTGCCATGTTTTCGGCTGTATTTCGCGAAAAATGTGCAGCTGCCGGCATTGAAGGCCAGCTGGCCCAGGATGGTGCAGAAAACCTGCCCGAACTCGTTGCCGAACGCTGCCAATGGGTGGACCTGGTTGTGCTGCCCGTCCCATCTGACCCGAAGAAAAAAAAGGCAGCCGGTCTCGAGGAAGTGCTCAGCCAGGCGTTAACCCCTGTACTGCTGGTTGGGGCGGACAGCCAGGCCACCTGGGCACCCGCTCCCAAACGGGCTATGCTCGTTTTTGACGGCAGCCTGAACGGACGCGAAGCCCTTTTTATGGCCGCATACCTCACCAACTTTTGGGATAGTCAGCTGACTGTGCTGGCCATTGACGCCACCGAAAAACCAATGGCAGGCCCCGAGGAACCCTCTCCGCTGGCCGAAGCACAGACCTACCTGGACAACCTGAAAATTTCGGCGGAAATGCTGTCTGCCAGCAAAGAGGTCGTCCATGAAACCATCCGGAAAGCCGCAGAAGACGGAGAATTTGGCTTGCTGATCCTGCCGGATGGACAGGCGAACCTTTCGACAGAGGAAACTACCACAACCTGGTACAACACCTTTCTGCCACAGCCGGTTTTGATTTGTAAATAACCCAAAAACAGGATTTTTTCATCAAACGCGCAGAAATTCTTCACAACTTCTTCACAGGTTTTTGTTATCCTATACATAATCAAATCAAATTGTGCCTGCAAAGGTCAAAATAAAATTGGAGAAAAAAGAAAAATGAAAAGAACCTTTTGGATTATTGGAATTGTCGTTGCTGTGTTGGTTGTGCTTGGCCTGGGCGGCGTGGCCGGGGTGGCTATGGCGCAATCCGGCGAAACCCCAGCCGGCGAAACCGGGATGCCCTTTGGCATGTTTGGCCAACGGATGCACACGGATGGCGGCATGATGGGTGATCACGGGCAAATGGGCATGCGCGGCGGAATGCGCGGCGGGATGACCCATGAAGGCATGGACAGCGGCAAGATGGCTGAGATGCATGGCAGCATGGGCATGAAAGGCGAAGGGCCGTTGGCTGAATATATGCACGCTGCACTCGCTGAAGCCCTGGGCATGAGCGTGGAAGAATTCCAGGCGCTGCACGATGCTGGCGACACTTTTTTTGAAATTGCTGAAGCCCAGGGCCTGACTGCTGAAGAAGCCCAGGCGCTGATGGTTGAGGTTCGTGCGGATGCCCTGGCGGCAGCCGTGGAAGCCGGCACCATTACCCAGGAACAGGCCGATGGGATGAGCGCACGCATGGGCCAGATGGGCGGCAAGCACCAAGGCGATTGCCCGATGGCGCCTGAGACCACCACCCCGTAAAGAAAATCAGAAGCCAGGAGCCATGAACCTGGAGCTAAAAGCCGGAAGCCTAAAACTTCTGGCTTTTTGTCTTAATGGGTTGCGTGTTGTGGGGTTCAACGCTGGGTTATCCTCCGGTAGGGGCGGGCGGCGTCCGCCCGGCCAGTGACCCCACCCATCCCACCAGGAGTACGTGTCTTTTCAAAGTTGGCACATGACGCGGCGGCCTGGATGATAGATTCAAAATGATCTCATAAGCAGTAGAATTTTCAACAAACAAAACACCTTACCAACCCCGGATGAAAAGGATACAATATCTCATTGCATTATTCACAAACACAGCGCCCCTGGTGAACAGGGGTAATTGAGAATTGCACGTATCTGACCGGAGGTATCATGGCAAATCGTGTTGGCTTCATTGGGCTGGGGATTATGGGCCGGGGGATGGCCCAAAACCTGCTGCGCACCGGCCACCCATTGGTGGTTTGGAACCGTACCCCGGAAAAGATGGCAGCGTTCGCTGCTCAGGGAGCCGCCATCGCGAACAGCCCGGCAGACCTGGCCCGGCAGTGTGATACCATCCTGATATGCGTGAGCGATACGCCCGACGTAGAGGCCGTTGTTCTAGGCCCGGGCGGTGTAATGGAAGGCATTACTCCTGGCAGACTGGTAGTAGACCACAGCACCATCAGCCCACAGGCCACGCTTGAAATGGCCCGGCAGCTTGCGGAGCGGGGCGCAGGAATGCTGGATGCGCCGGTGAGCGGCGGCAGCGAAGGGGCCGCCCGAGGCACACTGTCTATTATGGTGGGCGGAAACGCGGCAGATTTTGAACGGGCTCTGCCCATTTTGCAGGCCTATGGCAAAACCATCACCCACGTGGGCGAGCAAGGGGCTGGCCAGATGGTTAAGCTGGTGAACCAGGTTTTGGTGGTGGTGACCGGGCTGGCCGTAAGCGAAGGGCTGCTGTTTGCCCAGGCTGGCGGCCTGAACCTGGAAAAAACCCTGGAGGCCGTCAAAGGCGGTGCAGCAGGAAGCTGGATGCTCTCCAGCCGCGGGCCGCAGATGATCGCCCGCGATTGGCGGCCTGGCTTTACGATTGATTTGCAGCAAAAAGATCTGCGGCTGGTCTTAGAAGCAGCCGACCAGATGGGCCTGCCCATGGTGACAACCAGCCTGGTTTTTCAACTTTACCGGACGCTCCAGGCCCAGGGGTTGGGAAGCGAAGGCAACCATGCCCTGGTAAAAGCCCTGGAACACCTGTCCGGGATTACGCTGGGGCAGGCTGACTGAGCCGCCTGGAAGAGGAGTTTTGCATATGACGATACTTGGAATTGTTGGCGGCCTGGCTTTGCTGGTGGTTGGGGCAGAGCTGGTGGTGCGGGGCGCTTCGCGTTTGGCTCTCGCACTGGGAATTTCCCCCCTGATTATTGGGCTAACCGTAGTCGCGTTCAGCACCAGTGCCCCCGAGTTTGCCGTTTCGATTGGCTCGGCGCTGCGCGGCACATCTGGGATTGTGGTGGGCAACGTGGTGGGCAGCAACATTGCCAATGTACTGCTCATCCTGGGGATTGCCGCCATCATCAGCCCGATGATCGTTTCGCAAAACCTGATCCGACTGGATGTCCCCTTGATGATTGGGGTCTCGGTGATTGCCTGGCTGTTTGCCTCGGATGGGGTTATTGCCCGGTATGAGGGCGGGCTGATGTTTGCAGGGCTGATTGGGTATATCTGGTTCGCCATCCGGACATCCAAAACAGAAAACCAGGAAGTGCAGCAAGAATATGACCAGGAATTCGGAGAAGACCCCTCCAGCGCCCGCCAGAAATGGGGGTTAAACCTGCTGCTGTTTGGCTCCGGCCTGGGGCTGCTCATTTTTGGAGCAGATGTACTGGTGGATGCTGCCGTTGGCCTGGCGCGCACTTTTGGCGTGAGTGAGCTGGTGATTGGTCTGACCATCATTGCCGTGGGCACCAGCCTGCCGGAAGTGGTCACCTCGATTGTGGCCGCCATTCGCAAACAGGCCGATATCGCCGTGGGCAACGTGGTGGGGAGCAACGTTTTCAACCTGCTGGGGGTGTTGGGCCTGACCGCCATCATCCAACCGGTTGCGGTCAACTCCGCTGCATTGAATTTTGATATGCCAGTGATGATCGCCACAGCCGTGGCCTGTTTGCCGGTCTTTTTTGTGCGCCACCTGATTGCGCGCTGGGAAGGTATCTTCTTCCTGGGCTATTACCTGGCCTACGTCCTTTACCTGATTCTGCACGCCACTGGGCACACCGCCCTGCCGGTCTTCAGCCGGGTGATGTTGGAGTTTGTTGTGCCCCTGACGGTGGTGACCCTGGTGATTTACATCTACCGGCATGTGCGGCCAAACCAGGCTGTTTAAAACCACGCAGGATATTTCGAGATGCCCACACCGGATGATTTTCAGAAGCTCTACAGCCAGTTTGAAGCCCCCATTGCGGCTTTTGACTGCGGGAAAAAGTGCGCACCCTACAACCACGGGGTGCCATTTTGTTGTGATGCTGTTCACGCGGTACCCACTGCCTACCATGCAGAATGGGCACACCTGCAGGCCAATACCGATTTATGGCGTCCCTGGCAGGCTGAGGACCCGGAAGAAACCGCCAGCCTGGAAGCAGATGCCGGGCCAGATTTAAAGCTGATTGTGTGCAAAGGCCACCAGTTTTGCCAGCGCGGCTTTCGTTCGTTGGTTTGCCGGGCGTTTCCATTCTTCCCCTACGTGGATGCAGCGGACGCTTTTCTGGGGCTTTCTTTTTATGCTGAATATGCAGATCGCTGTTGGGTGATCAGCAACCTGGATATTGTGACCCCTGAATACCGGGCACAGTTTGTGGCTGCCTACGACCGGCTGTTCGAGCTGATGCCGGGAGAGCGGGAGAATTTTAAGAATCACAGTTTTGAAATGCGCGGTGAGTTTGCGCTGCGCTCGCGGGCCATTCCGCTGCTCCACCGGAACGGCCAGAACTATACCATCAACCCATTCAGCGGGAAGCTGCGCCGGGCACGGCCAGGGGCTTTTCCCAAGTATGGCCCATACCGGGTGGCGGACCGGCTGCTTTTCCCGGATGAGTAGGAGAGGACCCATCCCCCCTGGCCCCCCTTCCCTGCGGGAAGGGGGGTAAAGATTTTTTTTGGGTGTGCCAGGCGGGGCTTCGCCCGCCTGGCACACCCATTCGGCGGGGGCGGCGCTTTTTTGCCAGGCAGGGTTTTCCCGCCTGGCACACCCATTCGGCCGGGGGCGGCGCTTTTTTGCCAGGCAGGGTTTTCCCGCCTGGCACACCCATTCGGCCGGGGGCGGCGCTTTTTTGCCAGGCAGGGTTTTCCCGCCTGGCACACCCATTCGG
>CAZAYY010000002.1:0-156070 GCA_964489525.1 uncultured Anaerolineales bacterium | reverse complement strand
GGGGGCGGCGCTTTTTTGCCAGGCAGGGTTTTCCCGCCTGGCACACCCATTCGGCGGGGGCGGCGCTTTTTTGCCGGGCAGGGTTTCCCCGCCTGGCACACCCATTCAGCGGGGGCGGCGCTTTTCTGCCGGGCAGGGTTTCCCCGCCTGGCACACCCGTTCGCCGGGGGGCGGATGTGGGCGCGATTCTAAACAGATAATGCTTGACCCCACCCCGGTCTTCGGGCGGGGAAGGCGGAGATGTTCTAAAAGAGGTAAACAGCGGATGACAACCACACTGAGTGCAGAATTCAGTCTGCCGCAAAAATATGTCACAAATCGGAAAACGCCCCTGCTGTGGGTGCTTTCGCATGTCCAACACAGTTGGTACCTGGTGCTCATGCTGTTGGCGGGTGCAATTGGCAACGCAGCCCTGGCAGCCGTCATTCCCGTGCTGGTAGGGCAGGCTTTTGACGCCATCCTGGCCACTCCGCCCAACACAGCCGCGCTGCTGCCCCTGGTGCTTTACCTGGGAGCCAGCCAGATTGTGCGCGGGGTTTTACAGTTAGGACGGAATTTTGGCTCGGAACTGGTGGGCCAACGCCTGGAGCGGGATATTCGCGATGAATTGTATGCCAGCCTGCTGGGCAAAAGCATGACCTTCCACAACCTGCAGCCGGTAGGCGACACCATGGCCCGCGCCACCAATGATGTGCGCGAAATCAACCTGATGATGAACCCGGGGATTAACCTGGTGGTAGGGTCGGCCATTTTCTTATTTATGCCGATCATTTTCGCGAATCGCTACCATCCAGCGCTCATGCTTGCGCCTTCGCTGTTTATCATTGGCTACAGTATTGCCTTATGGCTGTACCTGGAAGAACTCAATCCAATTACGACTGCTGTGCGCAAAACGTTTGGCAGCCTGAACGCCCGATTGGCAGAAGCGATTGATGGAATTGAAACCGTTAAAGCCAGCGCCCAGGAAAAAGAAGAAGCTGGCCTGTTTTCAAAAAATGCCAGGGCAGTGCGCGACACCTTTGTGCGCCAGGGCGCAGTAGAAGCGCGCTTTATCCCGCTGCTGCTGATGTTTATCGCCCAGGCAGGCGGGCTGATGCACGCTTTCTTTTTATATCGGGATGGGCTTATCCAGGTTGGGGACGTGGTAGCCTATTTTGGGCTGCTGCAGCTATTGGGCTTTCCTACCTTTGTTTCGCTGTTTTCATTTTCGCAAGTTTCATCCGGAATGGCCAGCGCCACCCGCATCCTGGAACTGATTAACCGGGAAAACCCGATGGACCAGAATAAAAGCGGGTATGCCAAACCGATGCGCGGCCAAATTGAATTTCGCAATGTCTCATTCACCTATGCCAGCCGGCCTGACGGCGGTATGGTGCTGGAGAATGCCTCGTTCAAGGTGGCTCCCGGCCAAACGGTGGCCATCGTGGGGCAAACTGGCAGCGGGAAAACCAGCCTGGCAAAACTGGTAAACCGCACTTACGACACCAACCAGGGTGCAGTATTGGTAGACGGAGTGGATGTGCGTGAGTGGAACCTGGAAGCCCTGCGCCAGAACATCAGCATCATTGAACAGGATGTTTTTCTTTTCTCGCGCACCGTCGCCGAGAACATCGCTTTTGGCAAGCCGGGCGCAACCCAAGCCGAAATTGAAGCAGCCGCCCGGGCCGCCCAGGCCGATGACTTCATCCACGATTTCAAGGACGGCTACGCCACCGTTGTGGGCGAGCGCGGGGTCACGCTTTCGGGCGGCCAGCGCCAGCGCCTGGCATTGGCGCGCGCCTTCCTGACCGACCCGCGCATCCTGATCCTGGATGACTCAACCAGTGCGATTGACAGCGCCACCGAGGATAAAATCCAGCGAGCCATTTTTGCAGCGGCGGCAGGGCGCACCACCCTGATTATCACCCACCGCCTCTCGCAAATTCGCTGGGCGGATTTAATCGTGGTCATGCGCCAGGGGCGGGTGGTGGCCGTTGGTAAGCATGAAGATTTGCTCAATAATATCGAATCGTACCGCCGGATTTTTGCGGGCGAACCGGAAGAAAATGCCAGCTAAGCAAGCTGCTTTGGCTTGCTTCAAGGTTGTTAAGAGGTTTTTATGGGTTTCTTTTCTGGATTAGATACCGAATCATACGACCGGCAGTATGCCGACCGCGACCTGCTCGCCCGCATCACCCGCTATTTTCTACCTTACTGGAAAAAACTGCTGGTGATTGGCGGCAGCTTGCTGCTGGTTTCGCTGGGTGGGGCGGCTTCTCCCCTGTTGGTGGCACGCAGTATTGACTTGCTGGGTTCTGAACTCAGCGTGACGAACATCCTGCTCATTTGCGCCGCTGTGCTGCTCACGGGCGTGATAATCTGGACAGCCAACTGGGCGCGGCGGCGGCTTTCGGCGCAGGCGGTTGGCGATGTGGTCATGTCTATTCGCAGCGATGTTTTCCGCTCCACAGTCAACCACGACCTGTCTTTCTTCGACAACTATTCTTCCGGGCGGGTGGTTTCGCGCATCACTTCCGATACACAAGAGTTTGCCCAGGTGGTTGTGTTGGTGACTGACCTGGTTTCACAGCTAGCCCAAACGATTTTGCTGGCAGTAATTTTAATTCGCACCGAGTGGCGGCTGTCTTTGTTTTTGTTTGCATTCCTGCCTTTTGTGTTTTTGGTGGCGGTTGGCTTTCGGCGGATGGCACGCAAAGTGACCAGCCGGGGCATGCGCGCCATGGGGAATGTGAACCAGGCGATTAAAGAAACCATCAGTGGGATTGCGGTAGCCAAGAACTTCCGGCAAGAAGGCGAAATTTACAAAGAGTTCAGCGAATCGAACGAACAATCATACGGGGTCAATATCCGCCGGGGTTTCGTGCTTTCGTTGATTTTTCCAACGTTAAATGTCATCCAGGGGTTGGGTACAGCCGTCCTGGTTTATTTTGGCGGGTTGAGCGCAGCAGAAGGTGTGGTAACGGTCGGCGCGTGGTATTTGTTTTTACTCAGCCTGGACAGTTTCTGGTTTCCAGTGCTCAACCTTTCGGCTTTTTGGGCACAAATTCAATCGGGCCTGTCTTCTGCAGAACGGGTCTTTGCGCTGATGGATGCTGAGGCAGCCGTCAAACAGGTGGATACCCGGCCCGTCCCCCAACTGCGTGGGGAAATTCGCTTTGAGGGGCTGAATTTCCGCTATAACGAACAAGAGCAGATATTGGAAAACTTTAACCTGCACCTGGCCCCTGGCGAAAACATTGCCCTGGTTGGGCACACCGGCTCAGGCAAAAGCTCGATTGCGCGCCTGATTGCCCGGTTTTACGAGTTCCAGGAAGGCCGGCTGTTGGTGGATGGGCAGGATATTCGCAGCCTGGACCTGGTGCACTACCGGCGCAAGCTGGGAATTGTTTCCCAATCTCCGTTTTTGTTTGCCGGAACTGTGGCTGAGAACATTCGTTATGCTGCCCCGGAGGCAAAAGACAGCGAACTACTCAAACTTGCGCGCCGGATTGGGGATGGCGAATGGCTGGAAACCCTGCCCGATGGTCTGAACACACAGGTGGGCGAGCGCGGCGCCCGGCTTTCGATGGGCCAGCGCCAATTGGTGGCTTTGCTGCGGGTTTTGGCACAGAACCCGGCCATTTTCATCCTGGACGAAGCCACCGCCAGCATTGACCCGTTTACCGAGTGGCAAATTCAACAGGGTTTGGATTTGATTTTAGCGAACGCCACCAGTATATTAATTGCCCACCGGCTTTCGACGGTTAAGTCGGCAGACCGCATTCTGGTGTTGGAAAAGGGCAAAATCATTGAAGAAGGCAGCCATACCAACCTGCTAAAAAATGGCGGCCACTACGCCAGCCTGTATAATACCTACTTCCGCCACCAATCGCTGGACTATAAACCCGAAGGGCTGGATGAGTTTTTGAAGCAGAAGGCGAAAAACCTGGGGTGAGAGGGGAGAGCCGTTAGCTGTTAGCCAGGAGCCAGGAGACGGGAGACGGGGGCTGCTTCAGGCGCGGCTTGAGACGCGCTTCTCCCCCGTGGTCATGGTTTCAGCCGTGCTCCCCTTCGCAACGCCAAAACAGGGTAGTGGAGCAGCAAACCCCCGAAAATGTTCACAAGATGGGTCTTGCGAAATGGGGTACCCTCGCATACAATTAACCCATGGCCATACCCACCCAACCCGTTGGAAAAAGAATTTATACCCTGGCAGCCACACTGCTGCCGCGCTTGAAACCCGCTGCAACCCTGCAAGATAAACTGGCAGTTGTCCTGACGCTGGCCTACCAGCTGGCCGCGCTGGTAGTGATTATCATTACCCCCATTTTGTTTGCGGGTTGGGCGCGCCAGCCCTTTATTGGGGTGCTGGTGGAGCACACCCTGGTTTCGAACGGCACTGGTCCGGCTGTGCCCGGCTCGTGGGAAGCCTATGCCCGTGGACTGGATAAATTTGGCTACCAATTGATTGAAATTGACGGCATCCCGGTGGGCAGCGCAGAAGACATCCAACTGGTACTTCAACCCCGCAGGGCAGGGCAAAAAGTGCGCCTGAGCTACCTGGACCCACAAGACAACCCCGGCTCTCTTGAAGTTACCTTGCAAACACTCAGCCTGGCAGACCAATTTGCCTTGTTTTACCTGCCCTATTTTATCGGGTTGGTCTATTTCATCTGCGGGGTGTGGGTATACAGCCTGCGCAAACAAGATGTGCCCGGACGTGGGTTCGCCCTGTTTTCCACCGCGGTTGCCGTAACTCTGGTCACCCTGGGTGATCTTTCGTCTACCCACTGGTTCACCCGTCTTTGGGCATTTTCGCTGGCCCTCAGCGGGGGCAGCATGATTCTGTTGGGGTTGGTTTTTCCGCAGCCTGTGCGGCTGGTGCAGCGCTACCCACTGCTGCGCTGGTCACCTTTGCTGGTAAGCCTGGTATTGGGCACATACGCCATCACCACTCATTTTAATTTCAATGCGCCGCGGGCCTATTTGCAGGCCTGGCTGATCCTGTACGTTTTCGTGGCGCTGGCCATCCTGATTTTCTTTGGCTGGATGATCGTCCAACGCTTCAGGTCGCTTTCGCCAATCGTGCGCGAACAGGCCCGCGTAATTCTGACAGGCGCCATCCTGGCATTTGGCCCCATCATGGTCTGGTTTATCGCCATGGCAATCCGGCTGGTCTCTTTCCAACCCTGGTTGTTGGTTTTTCTGATGGTGTTCCCGGTAGCCACTGCGTTTGCCATCCTGCGCTACCGCATCATGAGCACCGATTATTTTATCGCCAGGTCTTTGATGTATATCCTGCTTTTTGCGCTGACGGTAGGCGCTTATGCACTGTTGGTTTGGGCTGGCAGCCTGCTGGCAGCCGAAAGCCTGGATGCACGCAGCCCGCTGCTGATTGGCGCTTTTGTTTTTGTGTTTGTGCTGGTGTTTAACCCCCTGCGCAGCACACTCGAAACGGCGATTAACAACACCTTTTTTCGCGGCCTGAACATTTTTCAGGACCGCCTACAGCGGTTCAGCCGGGACCTGACCCAATCAATGGACCTGGTAAAAATCACCACCCTGCTGCACAATGAAATTGACCAATCCCTGCAGCCCTCTGCCCTGCACATTTTTCTATACGATGCCGTAAATGAGCAGTACAGTGCGGCACGCGTCGAGGGTAAGCCACCCGGAACGGACCTGCGGTTTGGTGCCGGCAGCCCATTTCTCACCCAACTCCAGGCAGAAAACAAACCGATCTTCATCGCTGAGAGCGAACCCGGCGCTGCTGGTGGATGGGACCGGTTTGGGGCTGATGCCGCCCGGCTGGCCTTATTGGGCGCACAGCTTTATATTCCAATGGCGGGGCAGCAGCGCCTGGCAGGTTGGCTGGCCCTGGGGCCCAAGCGTTCGGGGGAACCCTTCCGGCGGCGCGATGTGAGCTTCGTGGAATCCCTGGCGGACCAGTCTGCCCTGGCTGTGCAGCGGGCCCAGGTGATTCATTCACTGGAGCGCAGGGTACACGAGGTGAACGTACTGGCGCGGGTTGCCCAGGGTGTAAACATCACCGTAAACTTTGACGATATTTTGGAACTGGTTTTCGCCCAAACCACCCAGGTTCTGCCAGCCTCGTTCTTCACCATCACCCTACACAACAAACCCCTCGACACCTACGCGCATGCGTTTTACCTGGAAAATGATGACCGCCTGGCAGAACGGGAAAACCAGCCTTTGCCAAGCGGCCTGGGCCTGGTTCGAGATATCATTCAAAATCGCCGCGCAATCCGCACGGAAGATTACGAACGCGAATGCCTGAACCACAGCGTTTTGCCCGTCACCAAAGGGTTGTATGCCTGGGTGGGGGTGCCGCTGAACACGGGCGCAGAAACAATCGGTGCAATTTGCCTGGGCAGTTCCGACCCATCCGTAAGCTACACCCTGGAGCAGCAAAACCTGCTGCAAGCCATTGCAGACCAGGCAGCCGGGGCTATTGTAAAATCCCGCCTGCTGCAAGAATCTGAACGGCGCGCCCGGCTGCTGCAAATGCTCAACCAGGTTGGGCGCAGCCTGACCTCCACCCTCGAATTCGACCCACTGCTCCAACAAATTTTGCAAAGTGCGGTGGACATTCTGGCCTGTGAAGCAGGCAGCCTGCTGTTGGTGGATGAAAAAAGCAAAGAGCTGATTTTTGCCGTGACGGTTGGCCCGGTGGCCGAAGATCTGGTGGGGGTTCGCCTGGCGCCCGGCACGGGCCTGGTGGGCAAAGCCGTAGACACCCGCCAACCTGTGATTGTCAACAATGTGCTGCAAGATAAAAATTGGTTTCAAAAGGCCGATGAGAAAACCGGCTTCATCACCCGTGAACTGCTGGTTGTGCCCATGCTTTATCGCGACCTGCCCATTGGCGTGATTGAAGTCATCAACAAAACAGACAAAATGCCCTTTACCCAGGAAGACGAAAGCCTGCTGACGGCATTTACGGCCCAGGCGGCAGTGGCCATCCAAAATGCCCGGTTGTTCACCATGACTGACCAGGCGCTGGCCGACCGTGTGGAAGAGCTTTCGGTGATGCAGCGGATTGACCGCGAGCTGAATGCCACGCTTAACGTACAAAAAGCGCTGCAAATTACCCTGGATTGGGCCATCAACCAATCCGGGGCAAACCTGGGCGTGGCTGTTTCCATTCAAGTTGAAGAGGAAGGCCCCCGGCTGCGCGTGATGGCTGCCGAGGGCGGTGGGTTGGAAATATTGCCCGGCGGCCAACCGGCTGCCTGGATGGACCAGGTTATCGAACATTCGCTGCTGCAGTTGGCGCTGGAAAACGGGCAGCCCCAACGCGTTCAAGATGCGGATACGGCCCAAACCTCCAGGCTGCACCCCCGCACCCAGGGGCAGGTGGTTGTGCCCATTCGCCGCGAGGATGACACCCTGGGCCTGCTCTACCTGGAAAGCTGGCAGGCGGGTTGGTGCGACGACAATGTGTACGATTTTCTCGTGCGCCTGGGCGACCACGCAGCCATTGCGGTTTCCAATGCCCGTCTGTACGATGAAGTCCAGGCGGCTAACCAGGCCAAAAACGACTTTATTTCGTTTGTTTCGCATGAACTCAAAACCCCGATGACTTCCATTCGCGGCTACACCGATTTGATTCTGGCCGGGGCAGTTGGGCAGGTTTCCGAGGCGCAGACCGGCTTTCTGAAAACCATCCGCTCGAACATTGAACGAATGGCCTCATTAGTTTCCGACCTGGCAGATGTTTCGCGCATCGAAGCAGGCAAGCTGCGGCTGGAGTTTGGCGCGGTTGTGGTTCGGGAAATCATTGAGGATGTGGTGCGCTCGTCTCAAAAACAGATTGAAGATAAGCAGCAGCGCCTTCATCTGCAAATTGTGCCCGGTTTGCCCCCCGCCTGGGCCGATAAAAACCGCCTCAACCAGGTTCTGACCAACCTGGTGAGCAATGCCTATAAATACACACCCCAAAATGGGGAAATTTTCGTGCGGGTGGAACAAACTGACAATGAATGGGACCCCAAGGGAGCGCCGGAAGTGCTGTTGGTTTCCGTTCAGGATACCGGAATTGGTATCAAGCCGGAAGACCAGAAACAAATTTTCACGAAATTCTTCCGTTCAGATGATATGAAAGCTCGCGAAAGCCCCGGCACAGGCCTGGGATTGAACATCACCAAAAACCTGGTAGAACTGCAAGGCGGGCGCATCTGGTTTGAAAGCGCTTTCCGGAAAGGCACCACGTTCTATTTCACCATACCCGTAGCCGAGGTGAGCTGATGGATTTATCGGAAAACCGTGGGTGGACCTTTGCCATCCATCGCTGTGAGGTGAGTTCATGACGCTTAAAGCAGCCGTTGGGCAAGCCTTTGGAACCGACGCTCGGGATGTGAGTGCCAGGGCAGTGGATTCCGCCCTGATCGGGCTGGCAGGGCAGCCTGCAACGGCGGCATTTGTCTTTTTCGATGCGGAGTTTGCATCCCAAGATGTTTTGCGTTCGGTTAGCGGTCTTTTAAAGAATGTGCCGCTGTTTGGCTTCAACAGCCTGGGGCAACTGGCCACCCTGTCGGCTGGGCGGCGCTCTGTTGTGGTCGCCCTGCTGGCAGGGGAAGATGCTCAAATGCGGGCTGGCTGGTGGCCGCTGAGCACCGGGGCCGGTGAGCGGGTGGAACTGCTGCAGCGCATGAAACATGAACTGGAATTACCCAACGAACTTGGCAGTGGACTGCTGCTGGTGGCGGGCAGCGGCAGCGCCGGGGGGTATGTGGAAGACGGGCTGCGCCTTGCTTCAGGCATGCCTGGTGGTCGTTATACCCTGGCTGGCGGGTTGGCAGGTACACCGAACCGGGATGACCGGCCGGAACAAATTGGAGGCGCCGTAGGAGGGGAAAACGGCCTTGCCGGGGCAATTTTAACCGGGAATTTCCGGGTGGGGTCAGGCATCAGCCATGCCTGGCAGCCGATTGGGACTTTTTTCCAGGTTTCGCGGGCGGAGGGTCTTTGGCTGCGCGGCCTGGATAATGAAACCCCGGCAGAGCGCTATGCCAACCTGTTTGGCCACGAAGCGCGCGAGTGGGCTTACCCGCCGCTCAACCAGTTGGTTCGGCTGTATCCATTGGGCATCGAAACCCCCGGCCCGCAGGCTGAAAGCGGCAACCCGGATGGGTTGGTGTTGGCAGCACCCCTGTGGGTGGAACAGGATGGCAGCTTCCGGATGTCGCGCCCCATTCCGCCTGGTGCAGTGGCACACCTGATGATTGGCAGTGCCAGCAACGGCCGCCTGGCAGTGCAAAACGCCTGTGAAATGGCCATCAAATCCATGGGCATTGGCAGGCCTGTCTTGGCGCTGGTATTTGCCGACCTGGGGTGGAAAATGCTGTACGACACGCAGGCAGACAGCCTGTTGGAAACCCTGCGCAGCCACCTGGGGCGCGACCTGCCCCTGGCAGGGGGCTATTTGGTGGGGCAGGTGAGCAACGCAGCCGGCAGGCCAGAGTTTCTAAACCAACACCTCCAGGTGGTGGTTATTGGTGAAAAGGCGCTGGGTTAGGCGGTTTTCTGGAACATGCTTTAAATCCCCGGCAATTCGCGGCAAAAGCATCACTGCGCCGCCTCCCAGGCTCCTGGCTACCGATTCCTGGCTTTCGACTTCCAACAACGCACTTCCAACTACCCATATCTCACGGGCACGGAGCTAAAGCCAGCTTCTCCCAATTCCAGGCCCAACCCGTCGGGTTTAACGATAAACCACACAGGTCCGGACGGGCCACCAGCCATTTGATTTGCCAGTAAAGCGGTATGGCAGGTAAATCTGCGGCAAACACCTCCTGCGCCTGGATGTGGAACTGTTCGTATTCAGGCTGGCCGGGTAGGGCGCTTTCGGCTGCCTGGCAGGCCTGGTCGAAGGCCTGGCTGCTGTACCCGGACAGGTTATACCCGCCCCAGCGGTATGGATATTTTGAAAAATCATCCCCTGGAGTGGAACGGGTGGTAAAGAGCGAGCAGGGCGGGGCCTGCGAGTTCACCCAGGCGAACTGGGCCAGGTCGAACTGGCGGCCAAAAACCAAACCGCCAGCCCCAACCTCATAGAAAACCTCATCGGGCAGGGCTTCAACTGCCACAGAAATGCCGCATTCTTGCAAATTTTGGGCGAAGAATTGGGCGGCAGCCTGGCGCAGCCCGGCCTGGGGGATGTAGTAGCGCAGTTCAAGCGGGGTGCCCTGGGGCACACGAGCCATTCCGGCAGCAGCCACGCGGGGCGTGGCAGGGTTGCTGTCGGCATCCAACCAACCAGCAGCCTCAAGCAGCGCTTTGCCCTGCTCTGGGTTAAAGGGATAGGCCGCGGCAGTTTCTGCGTACAACGGGTGTGTAGATGCCAGGTAGGTGTTGGATGCCTCCCCGGCAGCACCGAGGTACTGGCTGGCAAAACCTGCGCGGTTCAGGCAGTAGGCAATGGCCTGGCGGGTGCGCGGGTCGTCAAAAAAGCCAGGACGATCCAGCGGCTGCCAGCCGTTTTCATAGTCAGCAAGTTGGATGCCAAACGTGAGGTGTTCCCAGGTGGTGGTCGGGCTGGCAACAATGACCACCTGCCCAGAAGCGGCGGCCTGGCGAAACAAAACACTGCCCGCCAGGGGGTTGGTAGACTCGGCCAGCACATCGCACTCGCCTTGCAGCAGCGCATTGAGATTTTGTTGGGGGTCGGTGCCGGTGAAACGAAAAACCAGGCGGTCGAAAAACGGGCTGGCCTGGTTGTCATTCGGGCTGCGCACCAGGGTGATGTGGCTGCCAGCAGCCCATTCTGCCACCATGTAAGCACCCCAACCCAGCGGGGTCCGGGCAGCCTGTGGCAGGGTATGCAGGGTGGTTAGTGCCTGGCCAGCCAAAGTGTGCTGGGGCAGGGGGTGCCAGAACTGGTCTGCATAGCCAGGGTCGCGGAAACCCGGCAGGCCAACCCAGCGTACAGCACTGCTGTCGAGGGCTTCATAGGAAGCTGTGCGAGCCAGGCGACCTTGCAGGTGGGGAAACTCCGCAGGCGGGGCGGCCAATGCAGCCTGGAAAGCAAACACCGAATCGGCTGTGGTCAGCGGAGCGCCATCCGACCAGGATATGCCCGGCTTAATGCGAAATGTGACCGCCAGTTGGTCCATTTCTACATTCTCGCCGGGGCCAGGGTACTCCACTGCGCAGCTTTCCTGGGCGCAGCCCGCCGGGAAGATGAGGGTTCCCACCTGCAGCGTGACTACCGTTCCGTAAATATCCACCACCCGGTCGCCCAGGGAGACCGCCACACGGTGAATTTCGGCATCCGGCCCAGCCAGGCTGGGGACGGCCTGGAGCAAAACGGGCTGCAAATCATAGGAAAGACTGTGGTAAGGGCCATTAAAAATGGCCTGCAAAATGAGCAGGGCGTCCGGGTAGGGCTGGCCAGGGGTTATAGACCCGTTTGGATGGATGTATGCCAGGGGGTAGAGGCTGGCAGGCTCGCTGCCCAGGCAAACGGCCAGAATTTGCTCAGGAACCGGGGTAGACGTTGGAACCTGGCTGGGGGCGTTGGTTGGCGAAGGCAGCAGCGCCGCGGGTGTGGCAGGCTCGGTGGAAACGGGCAGCCCACCCGCCGGAGTTGGGCTGGCTGGCGGCGGCTCAACGGGTAGGCAGCCTGCCAATAGCAAAAACAGGCCAATCCAGGCCCCCTGACGCAGCCAATGGGCGAGGCGTGGTCGTGGGATATTTTTATTCATGGGCAATTCTTCATCCTTCCAATCATTTTATGGGGTGGGGGTGAACTCAGGCTGGGGGGTGATGGTTGGCGGCAGCTCTGGCGTGGGGGTTGGGGTGGGAACTATAAATTCCGGCACACCCACGCGCACTTCCCAGGGGTAGCGGGTGCGAATATTTCCGTAGAAATACACTTCCAGGACACGCCGAACGATGGGAGCGGCGTAGTCGGAGCCTTCGCCCACTTTTTCCACCATGGCGACAATGGCAATATCGGGTTTATCGGGCAGGTTGGCATCGCTGTAGGCCACAAACCAGGCATCCGGGTCAAACACCCCGGTTTCGGAGGTGCTGGTTTTGCCGGCAAGGTTATAGCCGAAAGCCCCCAAAATACGGTAGGCGGTTCCCCGGCGGTCGTTCACCACAGAACGCATGGCTTCTTGCAGGGTTTGCAGGGTTTCAGGGCTGACGGGCAGGGTGCCCATGGCCTGGGGTTTAAATTCATAAGCAATTTCACCTTCGGCGTTCTGCACCTTCTCAACCATTTGCGGCAGGTAGAGGGTGCCGCCGTTGCCGATGGCCGCAACAAAACGAGCCACCTGCAGGGGGGTTACCAAAACCTCTCCCTGTCCAATGGCCAGGTTGGTTGCCGCCAGCAGTTCGTTGGGAACGGGAATTTGGCCGGGTCGTTCGGAAACCTGTTCAATCCCGGTCGGGCTGCCCAGGCCAAAGCCTTTAGCCATTTCGCTAATCTGCCCCGCCAGGCCAGCGTTATATAAATCTACGGCGATATGCCAGAACCAGGGGTTGCAGGAGCGCATCAACCCCTGCGGCAGGGTCAGCAGGCCGCTGGGGTCAATTTCGTCCCAATAGGTCCAATCGTAAAGGGTGACACCGGAAACTTCAGTAAAGGCATGTTCACACTGGTAGGTGGATTCTTTGGTGAAGCGCCCGCTTTCGAGAGCAGCCGCCAAAGTAATGATTTTAAACACGGAACCCAATGGGTACTGTCCTTGCGAAGCGCGGTTAAACAGCGGTGCGTTGGGTGTAAAAAAGGGCGAGTCGAAAATTGCGTTGTAGTTGGTGGGTTCAAAAAGGTTAGGGTTGAAGCCGGGGGATGAGGCCATTGCCAGCACCCGCCCGGTGTCTTTTTCCAGGACCACAATTGCCCCAGAAAGGCCAAACAAAGCCCGTTGGGCGGCCACCTGCAAATCACGGTCCAGGGTGGTATAGACATCGTAAGAGGGGGATTTTTGGGCGTTGGCAATTACGTTGAGCGGCTGGTTGTTGGCATCGTACACATACAGCGTACCGCCGCGCTTGCCGCCCAGCCAGGGTTCCCCCCAAAGCTCCACCCCGGTGCGGGGAACCCGCTCGGTCCATTGGTAGCCACGCCGCTGGTAGGGAATCACTTCTTCGGGTTGAATGGCGCTGATATACCCCAGGGCCTGCGAACCGGCCTCCCGGTTGAAATAGTAGCGGCCGCTGAAAGAATAGACCAGGATGGCATCGTACCCACTGATGCCGCTCAGGTTTGTGCCTTGTGGAACATCGGTGATTGGAATATAGGTGTCGGCGTTGCCGTAGTTTTTATACAGGGTAATGGTATATTCCGAAGGCAGGCCGGTTACCCGTTCCAAGGCACTGAGCATGTCTTTTTCCTGGTCGGGGTTGACCAGGGAGGGGTTGATGCCAATTGAACTGGCGCCAGAGGGACCAATGAGCATGCTGCCATTGCGATCGTACACATTACCGCGCACAGGCAGGTCGTTGAGCAGCACCAGCTTGCTGCCGCCTGCTAATTCTGGCAAAATCAGGGTTTCATTCCAGACCACCTGCCACTCACCGCCTTGCTGGCGCAGTTCCATGGCTGTGGATCGAACAATATCGCCAAAGAGGGTGCTGTGCAGGGTGATCTGGTAGTCCACCCGGGTGCCTTCGGCGGTGTCTGAAACCTGGTTGATGGTGTAATCTACTTTGCCTACATCCACTGCAGCGTTTGCAGCCACTTCGAGGTAGCGTTTGGTAAAGTCTTCCAGCGTAATTGCTGCCTGGCTCTCGGAAGTCAGCAGGTTGTACATGGTTTCATAGGCATCTTGCTGCCAGGCGGACAGGTAGGCATTGGCAGTTACATCCGGGCTGGGGCGCGGGGTAAGGGTTGGAATAACCGTAATGAACACCCCTGGGGCGGGCAGGCTGGGTTGGGTGGTGGTTTCGGGCTGGGTGGGCAAGCCGGTTTGGCCGCCATCCACCGGTCTGCAGCCGGACGCCGTCAGGGCAAGAATTGTGGTGATGAACAACAGGGCCTGGGCCCATCGAATCCATTTCATGGGGGTTCCTTTCAAAGCCATCTAAGGGCTGGTTGGGTTGGCCATTGGGGCGCTTTCTGGTGGGAGGGGCTGGGGAACCACGCTTTCCCAGGGCAGCGGACTGAGTGCCTGGCCAAAATAATAAAGCTCCACCATCCGTTTAAAAATGGGGGCGGCAACCACTGAACCTTCGCCCCCATGCTCCACCACCACTGCAATGGCAATGTCGGGTTGGTCGGGGTTTTCAGCCAGGGTGTACCCAGCAAACCAGGCATGCGGCTGGTTGGGAGGGGCTTCGGCCGTGCCCGTTTTGCCGGCAATTGGGATGGGGAAGTTGATAAACCGCCAGTAGGCTGTGCCGCGCGGGTTTTGAACCACACTGAGCATGGCTTGCTGGACCACCAACAGGTTGGCCGGGGAAAGCGGAAGGGTGGCCTGAACCACCGGGCTAAACGTAAAGGAGGGTTCGCCGCCGGGTGGAACAATTTTATCTACCAATTGGGGGCGCAGCAAGCGGCCACCATTGCCAATGGCTGCGGTAAACCGGGCAATTTGCAGCGGGGTGACGAGCATATCGCCCTGTCCAATGGCCAGGTTGATGGCATCAATTTCGTTTTGGGGGGTCGCCACATTTCCCACGGCCTCCAGCAGTTGGTCCAGGCCGGTGGAGCTGCCCAGGCCAAACCCCCTCGCCATATCGGCCACCTGTGAGGTCAGTCCCTGGGCATAAAAATCCAGGCCAATATGCCAGAACCAGGGGTTGCACGAACGCATGAGGGCTTCAGGAAGGTTAAGCTGGCCGCTGGCCGGGGCGCCAAACGTATAGGTCCAATCATAGCGCACCAATCCAGGTATTTCGGTGAAACGCTGGCCGCAAAAATAGGAGGAGTTTGGCGTATATAAACCACTTTCAAGCGCAGCAGCCAGGGTAACGATTTTAAAAATCGAGCCGGGGGGATACTGCCCCTGGGTGGCGCGATTGAGCAAAGGCGTATCGGGGTCGGCCAGTATCGCGGCCAGTTCGTGGGAACTGTTGTAATTGGCAGGTTCAAACAGGTTGGGGTCAAACCCAGGCGAAGAGGCCAGAGCCAGGATGGCCCCGGTGTCGCGTTCCAGGACAACAATCGCCCCGAGAAAACCGGCCAGGGCCTGTTGGGCGCCCAACTGCATGCCGCGATCCAAGGTGGTATAGATTGCCTGGGCCGGGACGGTTTGGGCATCGGAAAGGCGAGTGAGAATTTGTCCTTCCGGGGTGACTGCATACAAGACACCACCAGACTTACCAGACAGGTAAGGCTCCCCCCAGCGTTCCAAGCCCATTTGACCAACCCGGTCGTCGGGTTTATACCCGGCCTGGATGTACGTATCCATTTCCTCATCAGTAATCGAGCCAAGGTAACCTACTACCTGTGGGGCAATCCCGCTGTTGAAGTAATAGCGGGAACGGTAAGGCTTGAGGACAAAGCCGCTGAAGTTGGCAAGAAAATCGTAGCGAGTTTCGAGCCGGGAAGCCGATACTTCTCCCAGGGGGACATACCAACCGGGCTGCGAATTGGCCAGGCGCTGGAGCAGGGTTTCGGGCGAAACCCCGGTGAGCGACCAAATCTCATTGAACAGATCGTTTTCCTGGGCAGGGTTGGTTTCGCCAGCCACAATCCCGAGGGCATAGGCATCGGCCAGGGCAACCAACGCCCGGCCACTGCGGTCGTAAATCGGCGCCCGGGAGGGGGAACGGAAATCGAGCCACAGGTTGGCTGCCTCGGCCAGTTCGGGCAAAATCAGGGTGCGGTCCCAGGCCACGCGCCACTGCTGGTCTTCCAAGAGCAGGTTCATGACCTGGGTGCGCTCCAAAACGCCTGCCAGCCGGGTGATATAGCGGATTTTAAACCCCACCTGGGCGCTGCTGCCCCTGGCCAAGCCAGAAAGAATGGAATATTCAATGCTTTCCAGGCTCATGGCGCTGGCAATTTCCTGGTGGAAACGGGTGAAATCTTCGCTGGAGATGGCATCCTGGCTGAGCGGGGAAAGCCAGGCATACATGGCCGGGTAATCTTGCCGCTGCCAGGCCTGAAGGTAGATTTCAGCCAGGGCGGCAGGCTCCGGCGCCTGGATAGGGGTGGGTGTGGGCAAGGGGTCAACCTGGGGTTGCTGAACCGTTGGCGGCACGAACAAGGGCTCAACCATCTGGCAGCCAGCCGCGCCCACTCCCCCTGCCAGCACCCAGGCGAGGATAACCCACAGCGTGCGCCAGCCTGGCCCAACCAGGCGAAAAGGGGGATTGGGGTTACGTGAACTTTTGGGCATCATCAGCTTGGGGAGGAGAGCGCCTGCAAAACTTGCGGGTGAACTGTGCAAAAATACTGCAAATGAGACTGGCACTGCACAGGCAGGCTGCCCTGGTTCTGCCCACCCGTGGGCGTGGGCAAGCCCACCCGGGCTAACAGGCGGGCCAGGTGGCAGAGCGGCAGCCCAACCACCCCTGCATAACAGCCGTTAAGCTGAACCACCGGGTGAAATTCTGTGTGTTGGATGGCGTAGGCACCGGCTTTATCGAACGGGTCGCCGGTGGCAATGTAGGCTTCGATTTCTGCATCGGTATAGGCACGCATTGGAACAGGGGTGATGCACAAATCGGATAACAGAAGACTGTCTACCCGGCGCAGCACGGCAATCCCGGTGTAGACATGGTGAACCCTGCTGCGCAGGCGGGCCAACATCTGGCGGGCTTCAGCGGCATCGGTTGGTTTTCCCAGGATTTCACCGCGATCCACCACGGTTGTATCCGCGGCAGCCACCACTCCAGCAGCCCGGGGATGCGCTGCGGCAGCCTGGGCTTTGGCCATGGCCAGGCGCAGCACATAGGCACGCGGGTTTTCGCCCGGAAATGGGGTTTCGTCAATATCGGCAGGCAGGATGTTAAAAGTCCAACCACCCAACGCCAAAAGCTGCCGGCGGCGAGGCGAGCCGGAAGCGAGGGAAACCTGGTAATCCTGTGGGGCAGTGATATCTGTCATTTGGGTGTATCCTGCAGCATAACCTTTGCATGATTTTAACCGATACACATAAAGAATGGATGAGCGCAAAGGGAACATCGTTTTGTGGCTGACGGGCAAAAAGGGGTATACTTTAAAGAGGTATCTTTTGAGGCTCTTTGGAAAGGATGTGCGATGCGAAAACTTCGTGAAAGAATCTTACGCGATGGCCGCAATTTAGGGCACGGTATTCTCAAGGTGGACGGGTTCATCAACCACCAGGTAGATGCCCAGCTCATGTTTGAGTGCGGCGCTGAATTTGCCCGGCGTTTTCGCGATGTGGGCGCCAGCAAAGTGTTAACTGCCGAAATTTCTGGGATTGCCCCCGCCCTGGCCACCGCCTACCATTTGGGGCTGCCGGTCGTTTATGCCCGGAAAAGCAAGCCCATTACCATGCCCGACCAGGTGCTGCTCACCCTGGCGCCATCCCACACCAAAGGACGCACCGTGGAGCTGATTGTCTCCCCGGAATACCTGGCTGGCGGCGAAAAGGTTCTGATTATTGACGATTTTTTGGCCAGTGGAGCGACCATCCAGGGCCTGGTGCGGCTGGCCCAAACCGCCGGGGCGCAGATTGTAGGAATTGGCGCATTGGTGGAAAAGGTGTTTGAAGGGGGGCGGGCCAGCCTGAGCTATTTGAATGTGCCCATCGAAAGCCTGGCCGCCATCCAATCGATGGAAGCAGACCAGATCACGTTTCAAGACTGAACCAAACCACACCAAAACCGGGTAAATGGCTCCAGGAGAGGTTGCTATGGAAGGCTTAATTGTTGTGTTAGATTTTGGCTCGCAAACTGCCCAACTGATTGCGCGGCGGGTACGAGAAGCGCATGTATACAGCGAGCTGTTCTCCTGGAACACCCCCGCTGCCCGGATTCTCTCGCTGCGGCCCAAGGGGTTTATTCTGTCTGGCGGACCGTCATCGGTATATGAACCGGGTGCACCTCAAATTCCGGCATATGTTTTAGAATCGGGGCTGCCTGTGCTGGGTATTTGTTATGGAATGCAGGCGCTCACCCATGCCCTGGGGGGACGGGTGGCCCCATCCCAACACCGCGAGTTTGGCCACGCCATTTTAGAAACCACGCACCCAAACCCGCTGCTGCCTGAGGCCAGCGGGCAGGTGTGGATGTCGCACGGCGACCGGATTGAAACCCCGCCAGCCGGGTTTGTGCCCCTGGCCCAAACCTCAAACGCCCCGATTGCAGCCATGGGTGACTTGAAACGCAGCCGCTTTGGGGTGCAGTTCCACCCAGAGGTCCACCACACCCCTGGAGGAGCCGAAATAATTCGCCGCTTTGTCATCGAAGTGTGCGGAAAAAAACCCGATTGGACGCCTGAATCGATCATTGCTCAGAGCGTGGAGCGCATCCGCCGGCAGGTTGGCAGCCAACGTGTGCTTTCGGCGGTGAGTGGTGGGGTGGATTCCAGCGTGGCCACAGCCCTGGTGCACCGAGCCGTGGGCGACCAGTTGGTGTCGGTGTTTGTGGACAATGGGCTGCTGCGCCTGGGCGAACCCGAGCGGGTGGTCAGCACGTTTCAAAACGCCCTGGGGATGCAACTTCGCGCCGTAAATGCCGTAGAAGATTTCATGGACGCACTGCAGGGCGTAACCGAGCCCGAAACCAAGCGCAAAATTATTGGCGAACGGTTTATTCGCATTTTTGAAGACCAGGCCAAAGACCTCGGCCACCCGCCCTACCTGGTGCAGGGCACCATCTACCCGGATGTGGTCGAATCCAGCGCGCCCGACCGGGCGAACGCGGCCAAAATCAAATCGCACCACAACGTGGGCGGGCTGCCAGAAGATATGGATTTTGAACTGGTGGAACCGCTGCGCTACCTGTTCAAAGATGAAGTGCGCCAGGTGGGCGAGGCCTTGGGTTTGCCGCCTGAAATCGTCTGGCGACAGCCTTTCCCGGGTCCCGGGCTGGCTGTGCGCTGCCTGGGAGAAATCACCCTGGAGCGGCTCGACCGCCTGCGCCAGGCAGATGACATCTTCACCAGCGAGCTGGCCAAAGCCGGGCTGCTGCACCTGGTTCGAGATGCCGGTGAAGTAAGCGGCTCTTCACAGGCGTTTGCGGTTTTGCTGCCAGTTCGCTCCGTAGGTGTGATGGGCGATGCCCGCACCTACCAGGAAGCAGTGGCGTTGCGTGCCGTGACCACTGAAGATTTTATGACTGCGGATTGGGCCCGACTGCCGCTCGAGCTGCTGGCGCGGGTTTCGACCCGAATTGTTAACGAAGTTAAAGGGGTTAACCGGGTGGTGTACGATATCACCAGCAAACCCCCGGCAACGATTGAATGGGAGTAACCCTCCCAAAGGAGGAAGGAATGGATTTCGGAGAAGTTTTAACCAAAGCCTGGAATATTGTTTGGAAACATAAAATCTTATGGCTGTTTGGTATTTTGGCCTCGTGCAGCGGTGGAGGAGCTTCCAACACAGGCTGGAGCACCGGGGGAGGCGTTGATGGCACCGCCCAACCCTGGAATGGAACCCAGCCGGATGCTTATATTCCCCCGGCACTGCGCATGTTCTTTGAAAACCTGGAAGCCCAAATGAATTCACTAACCGAATGGCAGGTGGTGGTTTTGGCCCTGGGCATTTTTGGCGTTGCCATGCTGCTGGCGGTGATTGCCATCGTTTTCCAAACGGTGGGGCGAATTGGGCTGGTGCGTGGTGCGCTGCGCGGTGATGCTGGCGTAGAAAAAATTACGTTTCGGGAACTGATGGGGGATGTACGCCTGTATTTCTGGCGGGTGTTGGGCATCACCGTGGTTGTATTCCTGGCCTCGTTGATTATCACGGGCCTGCTGGTCGGGGGAGGGGTGGTGTTCTCAATCATCACCCTGGGGGCCGGGCTGCTTTGCTTGCTGCCGTTTTTGTGCATTCTGATCCCGGTATCCTGGCTGGTGATGGTTTATATCGAACAGGTCTACGTGGCCCTGATTGCGGATAACACCACACTGCCCGACGCATTCAAGCGCGGTTGGGATGTATTCAGCAAAAACCTGGGATATATGATTTTGCTTGGGCTGATTCTGGTAGTGCTGATTGGGCTGGGTGTAACCGCAATAATCGTGCTGCCATTGGGTTTGGTGGGGATACCCTTCATGGTGGGTGCTTTTTCGGGCAGCAGCGAGGTCTGGCAGGGAACGATGATCGCCAGCCTGGTGATTTTCCTGCTGTACCTGCCGGTTATGCTGGTGCTACGAGGCATCATCCAGGCCTATGTGCAGTCGGTCTGGACATTGACCTATGTCCGGCTGACGCGGCGGCCTTCCCCCACCCTGGACACAACCCCAGAACCCGCCCTGCCCACGGGCGAGCAACCCGCCTGAAGGAGCCAATAATGCCTGAATTCCTGGAAAAATTACCCCCAACCTCACCCCTGTCGCGCGTCCGCCGCAACCATGGATTGGAACATGCCACCATCCACCTGCTCAGCCATGCCAACCCGCGCCGGTCTTTGGCTGGCTATTCGGACGCCAGCGGGTTCTGGCTGGTGGGGAATGTGACCACCCCAGAGCTGCGCCAGGCTGCTGAAACAGCCCTGGCCCGGATGAAAGCCGGGGAACGCGGCCTGGCAGTTCACCCCAACTGCGGCACGAATTTTTTGGTGTCGGGCACGGTGGCTGGCCTGGCCGGGGCTGCGGCCATGCTGGGTGTAAGCAATCGCTGGAGCGACCGGTTCGACCGGATGATGGTTGCAGTGATGCTGGCAACCCTGGGACTGATTGCCGCCCAACCCCTGGGATTCCACATCCAACGCAACTACACCACTTCGGGTGTGCCAGGCAGCCTGGAGATTGTGGATATTTATGCCGTTGAGCGCGGCGGTATTCCCACCCACCGGGTGCTGACCAAGGGATAGCCAATGCCCGAAAGCGCAGCGGTCAAACCCGTGGTTTACCTGCTTCACGGGGATAACGAGTTTGGCATTGCCCAGGAAATTGAGGCATTTACAACCCAGATGGGCGACCCATCCATCGCCGGGATGAACATTGCCCGGCTGGATGGGCGCCGGGCCAACCTGGACCAGCTGCGCAACGCAGCCTATGCCATCCCGTTCCTGGCTGAGCGCCGTTTGGTGGTGCTGTCGCAGCCCTTTGGTAGTTTCAAGAGCAAAGAAACTCAATCTGCTTTTCTAAGTTTATTGGAAGGTTTGCCGGAAAGTACGGCTTTGTTCATTACGGAAGGGAAAATTGACAGGCCAGAAAAACACTGGTTCTTCCGCTGGTGCGAAAAAGCCGGCGATCGGGTGTTCATCCGGGCCTATGACCTGCCCAAAGGTGCAGCCATGCGGGATTTCATCCGCAAATATGCCCGGCAGAAGGGCGGCGAATTGACCACAGAAGCCGCCACAGCATTGGTGGGTGTGGTTCAAGAAGACACCCGCATGGCTGCCCAGGAAATTGAAAAACTGCTGGCCTATGTGAATTTCAGCCGGACGGTGGAGGTGGAAGATGTTGACCTGCTCACCACGCCGGTGTTGGCAGTGGATATTTTCAAAATGGTGGACGCCATTGGTGGGCGCAACGGCCGGGTGGCACTGCAGATGCTGCATGGTTTGTTGGACGAACAGGAACCCCTGCAAATTTTCGGCATGATCACCCGTCAATTCCGCCTGCTGCTGCTGGCCAGCGAACTGATCAACACAGGGGCTTCAACCCCAAAAATTGCGGAAGCCCTCAATGTAAAAGATTTTATCGTTTCCAAGCTGGCTGCCCAGTGCCGAAATTTCAGCCAGGCCCAGTTAATGCAAATATACCGCAGCCTGCTGGACTTTGATTTCCAGGTTAAAAATGGCCTGGTGGAGCCAGAGGCGGGGCTGGAGGTGCTGGTGGCAACCCTGTCCAGCACCTGAACCGCATCCTACCAATTTTCGCAGCCTTCGGGAAAATCGGCATCCGAAGAACCGTATCCATATTGGTTGGCCAGGTCGCGTCCCATGGCCTCGTAAAACTCAATATCGCAGGCCATCTCATCCGTCAGGTCAAAGTTCTGTAATTCATCCGGCAGACAGAAAAAGTCAATAATAATCAAATCTGCACTGCTGAAACGTTGTTCATAATATTCATCGTTGTTCAAAATTTACCTCTTCTTGATTCAATTCAGTTTGTCCAATCTAGCGGCACGCAAAACCCATCCACTGCCTGCCGTAACGGCCAGGCAATGGCGATTACCAGATTGCTGCCAGCCAGTTTTTAGTTAATACCGAGCCATAAATGGTGGGGAAGAACGTCTTTTGAGAGCTCCACTTTTAACCCTGCGGCCTGGAAAGATTCTGGGTACTGTTGGGAAGACGAAAGGCCTAACATGGAGGGGTGAACAAAGCAGACATTGGGTTTTTGCCCATATTTCCGCTGGTAATAATCCGCAGCGCGCAAAATTTTTTCAGCAATATCAATTGTGGAAGAATTATCATACCAAAGCATTCCGATGTTCATTCTGCTAACTCCTTTGGGTCAAGGCTTTTTTCAAAAGCGGGGATATAAACCAGCAGCGGTTCTGGCTGGGCAGGGGAAAACTCATCTAAAGCCTGGGAACTGCCACCAGCCGGAACCAGCGCCTCGCTGCCGGATACCAGGTTAGCCACTCGCAGTGCGGGGATATTCGATAATCCCTGGACAATTTCTGCACAGCGGGTTTTCCCAAACAACACCATGTTGAATGCCCGTAAGGTTTTCCAATCTTGCCCGGTTGGGACTGGTTTTTCAACCGAGAAAAGTGTGTTAGAACCGCTGGTTGTATAGCTGGCAATCGTCCACACCCCCATTTGAGGACCACGCCGCAGCAGCCAGCGCAAAAAAGCATATCCGCCCGGTTCCATTTGCTGTAGAACCAGCTCTAACTGGTCTATCACCAACAGGTGGAGCACCGGTTGTTCTTCAGCCTGATTTGGGGTGGGTGCAAAGCCGGAAAAACCCACCAACCCTGATAAACTGCTTATAAACGAGCGCCCCACAGAAAATTTTGCTACCGTAAGCCGGTTCTCGACCAACCCGACCAGTTCGCTCAACAAATGATAGGTCTTATCATCATCCGGGGATAGGATATCCATCAGATGGGGAGATCCATTAAAGCGATCTGGGCGCCGGGTAACCAGGTGAATTCGCACATTTTCTGGCTGGTTAAGACTTTGAACAGACGCCAGGATCATGCCCAGGTGTTTGCGGCTGGCAAAGGAATCGTCGCTCACCAACAGCAAAGACCCGGTAGAGCGGTCTTCCAGGTCTAAAACCAGGGGTAATCCATCTTCACACAGCCCCAGCAGGGCGGCACTGGCAGGGAGTTCTGGGTGGCGGTCTAACACATCGGCCAGAGTTTTCGCTGGTTCATGCGAAGGCTGGAGGGGTTTTCCTTCGGTTGGCCGAGGCAGGGGCACGCCAGAAGGTTTTTCCTGGTTGGGAACAGCCGGGCTGGCAGCCTGGGGGGCGTGAATGGATAAGGCGGATGGGTGGGAGGCTGGCTGGGCTTCCAGGCTGCGCAGCATCGTCAGCGTGCTTCCACGAGAGCCCTCACCCGGTTCATGCCGGTCAGGTTCACCGGGTTTTTCTCGGGGGTTTTCAAACCGGGCTGAAGCGGGCTGGGTTGGTTTTAAGAAACTGCTAACCGGAAAGTTTTCTGGTGGGGGAGGTGTTGTTTTGGGGGTTCGAGATGGTGGTGGAGACGAATTTTCCACAGGATGGGCTGGCTCAACCTGGGCAGCAGCCCCAGGTTTTGACTCAGCTGTGAAATTGGCTGCATTTCGGCGGGGTTTGCGATCACGCTCCTGGCTGCGCCGGTAGGGTTTGGGCATGGGAAGGGAAAGGATGGGAAAACCATCCTTGGGGTTGCCCTGGTCCCGGTATTTCACCCCTTCGGGCGGCTTTGTGGAGGGGGTCTCCCTGGTTGTTCGTTTGGTGGTTCCCTTTTCATCCGGAACCGAAGGGCGCTGCGGGGGTTTTTGTTCGGGCAAGGATGGGGGCTGGGTTGGGGGGGTCAGGCGCTGAGCCGGATTCCGGCCATTGTCCACCACCCGTAAGGACTTGTAAGGGTTGTTAATCCCATATTTCAATGGCGCGGGAGGAATTGGAGCGCTAATTGGGCTGGCAGTTTCAGCCGGCTGCAGGGTTCCTTCCTCAGCCAGCGATTTGCTTAAAGGTCCTGCAAACCTTTTATCCTCTTCCGGCCATAAATCCTCCGGGTTTTCCTCCTCAAAGGAAAAAACTTCATCCACATACTCCGGTTCGGGTTGTGGTGGTTCGGGATGGTTGTTTTTAGGGTTGGCTTTCGTTTTATCAGCCATAGCCTTGCCTCATCTGAACGCCGGTAAAAAAGCTGGATTCAAGATTTCTATTCATAAATAGAAAATGTGTTCTATTTCCAAAGTATATTGTACCTGAGGCTGGGAAGGCTGTCAAGACTTATAGAAATATTGTTCTATATCAGTGTTCTGTGGTTTTAAAGGGATGCACAGGATGGGGGAGATTCAAGCCCGTAGGGCTGAAAAAATTATCAATATTGCCAGGCCATTGTTCCTAAGTTTGGAGGGCTGGCATCATGGGTTCGGTGCAATCTACCGTTCGTCATTTGAGGGACCGGTCAAAGGCGTGGGCTGAGCCTCCCCGTGCGTGGATTGGCATACCGGGGGTTCTGACCCGCCCGGTATGCCAATCGAGCATCTTCCCTCAACAGGGTTACTTCATTTCAAAGCCCTGTTCGCGCAGCACATCGCTTAAAAAGGTGCGCTGCGGCACAGAGACGCGCCGGGCCGAATGTTCGCGCCAGCCATATGGACGGGCAGGCAGCTGGGCCTGGGTGGTGGCTACTTCGCGATTGGTGTAGATGCCTGTGGCAATCATGGCTTCATCGTAAGCCTCAAGGTATGGCTTTTCACCCGAAGCATCATAAGTTTCATCGTGAACCACTGCTTCCAAAGGCAAACGGGGGCGAATACGCGGCGATTTTTCGGGCCAACCCAGCGTGAGGCCAAAGAGTGGGAAAACCAGGTTCGGCAAACCTAACATCGCAATGACTTCACGGGGGTTATTGCGCAGCGAGCCGATGTAACAAATTCCCAGGCCAAGGGACTCTGCGGCCAGGCAGGCATTTTGAGCAGCAATGGCGGCATCAATCGTCGAAAGCAGTAAATTTTCAACATACCCGGCTTCGTGGGAATAGCCAAGCTCCTGGCAAATGCGGTCCAGGCGGCTCAAGTCTGCACACCAGGCGAGGAACACTGGAGCCTGGGCAATATGGGGTTGATTGCCACAAAGCTCAGCCAGGCGGGTGCGTTTGGCTGCATCTTCAACCACAACCACACTGTACATTTGCAAATTGGATGAGGACGACGCTCGCTGCCCAGCTGCAATCACATCCAACACAAGCTGCCGAGAAACCGGGTCGCTTTTATACCTGCGGGCAGAACCATGGCGGTAGATGGTATCAAGGATTGGGTTTGGCAAGTGCTGCTCTGTCATGATCGCCTCTTTGCCGAAGCACGCCGGGTTTCGTTGATCAAATCCGTCACATGTTGCAGCATTTTTTGCCCTTTCACAGTGCCGTACAGCAGCCTGGCGGCTGTGTTCACATGGAGCTCTTCCCCTTCATCCAGGTTTGCCAGGATTTTTTGAAGCAGGCCGCGGTCACACTTATCTAGCATGAAGTTGGCGTTTTTAATATCTGCAAAAAGAGTAACTGCCCGATCCCACAGGCGCACATCTTCGGAATATTTGCTGTCATCCTGATCAAATTCAAAACAGTAGGTTCGGAAAAGCTGGTGGGCGGTCTCGTGAACGTATTGGGGTTTGACTGTTGGGGACTTTTCTTCAAAATAGGCCTGCAGGGCTTCTTTGACCTGGTTGAGGGTGCGCTCCTGGCTGCCCTTGATGGATTCATAATACTTGAGGATTATCGCCGGGCGGTGCTCGGTTGGGGTCATCCGAATTTTTTCGGCACCCAGGATGTTCAAATAACGGTCGAGCAGGGCTTCGGGGGCTTTGCTGGCAGCATCGCTGGCTGGAAGCGAGATTTTTTGAACTTCGAGGTGACCACCGGGTTGGGCAGTGCGAATGCGCACCATGTCGCTCTGGGCAGCAATGAAATCCTTAAACGAGCTGTAGTTATAGTTGCGTTCATTAAAGGCCGGGCTCAACCCAAGCATGGCATTCTTAATGGCACCCGCAGTGACCCAGGTGCCCTCGTCAATGGGTTCAACCGCTTTACGCAGCAGCAGCCGGGCTTCGCTCATTTCAAAAGCAATCCCAGGGGCGTCGGTGCTGCGATTCTCTCCACTATCCTTTCCAGCAGGCCTGCCGGTGAGCATGTCGTAAAAGATGAATTGGTCGCAGGCGTGAATGAGATACTCGGCGCTGGCACCGCTCACACCCAGGCCAATGACCACTTTGCCATAGGCACGCAGGCGGTGGACCAACTCGGTGAAGTCACCATCCCCAGACACCAGGACTACATGGCTGATATTCTTCGATTCTCCGAGGACCATTTCAAGCGCATCAATCACAATTTTGATATCCGCAGCATTTTTGCCACGCTTCGAAGGCACGTGCACGAGGTCTACACCCATGGCAAGCAGTTCGCGTTGGCTGGAGCCAAAAATCCCCCAGTCTGCATAGGCGCGACGCACAACCACCCGGCCAAAATCCACCGCGGCGCGGAAGACACTCTGCCAGTCTACTTCAAAATCATCCCCAGATTTAGAACGGTAGCTAATTTCGATATTTTCATAATCAATGAACACTGCTACCTGGTTGTTCATACGATCCATATTCATTTCCATTTTATTTTTCCTTTATATTTTTTTAATCCCAGCGATACCAGAACAGTTTCACGGTAAAACTGGGCTTTCTTGATGTCACATTATAAGGCCTGTGCAACCCCGCCCCCGGTTTCCAGGCCCAACAGCACCCGCGCTTCGGCCGGGCTGGCCACTTCGCGCTGTAAACAGCGGACCAGGCCAGCAGCCCAGGCCACCATCTGGGCATTGCTTTCGGCCAGCACCCCTTTTTGGATATACAAATTATCTTCAAAACCCACCCGGATATGCCCGCCCAGGAGAATACCCAGGGTAATCATTGGAAGCTGTGCCCGGCCCACCCCCAAAACGGACCACACCACCCCATCCGGCAGTTTGCTGTGCATAAAAAGCAAATTTTCTGGTGTTGCCGGAATTCCCCAGCGCACACCCATGCACAGTTGAAAGTAGGCCGGGGCAGCTACCAACCCACGGCGCACCAGGTCGGCAGCCTGGTCTATATGCCCGGTATCAAAAACCTCAATTTCTGGTTTGACGCCCGCCGAGAACATCCGGCGGGCAGCCAGCTCGCCAAATTCAGGCGGGTTGCTGAACACCTGGTCGGAAAAATTCAGCGAACCAATATCCAAAGAACACAGGTCTGGGTGCAGTTCGACAGGCTCAAGCCGCTTTTCAAGGGCGCCGGGTCCGCGAATGTTCAACCCGCTGGTGGTCAGGTTGACAAGCATGTCGCTTTCTGCCCGGATGCGTTCCAGAACCTCTTGAAAAAGGGAAATCTCTGAAGATGGCTTGCCCGTGTGCGGGTCGCGTACATGGATGTGGGCCACGGCTGCCCCGGCACGCCAGCAATCCAGTGCAGCGTCTGCAATTTCTTGCGGGGTATAGGGCACGGCGGGGTTGTCTGCCTTTGTGGGCCGTGAGCCGGTTACGGCAGCCGTAATAATGACCTTATCCATCACAATCCTGTCGCGTTCATTCCAATTCAAAAGCGCCGCGGGCAAGCATGTACAGCTGGTCGAGGCCTTTTTTGAGCGGCCGGGTCAGGATGTATTCCTCGGTGGTGTGGGCGCCGCCGCCCTGGGTAAGGCCGATGCACACTGCAGGCAGCCCCAGGCTGATGGGCACATTGGCATCTGTGGAACCCACCCCAATCACCGGGGTGAGCTTTTGGGCCTCTAAAGCCCGGACCGCCATAGCCACCAGTGGATGCTGCCGGGATATTTCACCCGCCGGGCGGTTGCCAATCACTTCCGCCAGGATGGCTACGCCTTCCTGGTTGGCTTCGTCTACCATTTTTTCCACCTTTTCAACCAGGTCATCGAGCATCAGCGGGCTTTCCGAGCGCAGGTCGAGGTCAAAAGTGGCGAACTGGGCAATGGTATTCACCGACGTTCCGCCAGAAATGGTGCCCACATTGTAGCTGCAGCGGGGGGTTTCGGGCAGGGTGATGCTGGTTATTTGGTTAATCAAACGGGCCAGGTGGTGGATGGCAGAGGGGGCACCAAAGTTTGCCCAAGAATGGCCGCCAGCGGTACGGGCTGTGATGCGGTAGCGCCGCACCCCCAGGCCGCGGTGATAGATATGCCCCAGGGCCATGCCTTCTAAAATGATATAGCCGCGTGGGCGGCTGCCAAAACGGTCTACAACCGCCCGCATACCCCGCAGATCGCCCAGGCCTTCTTCACACACATTGGCCACAAGCCAGATATCGCCCGGATATGGGGCTTCGAGGCGCGCATTCCAGGCCAGGGCAAACAACCCGGCCACACCCAGCGAGTTGTCGCCAATGCCGGGGGCAGCAATTTTTTCCTCCGTCCAGCTGATATCCAACCGGGTTTGGGCGGGAAAAACAGTGTCGGTGTGGGCGCTGATTACCAGGGGCGCCAGGCCCGGGTTGGCGCCTGGCAGCCGGGCATACACATTGCCCAGAGTGTCTGTGCTGATATCGGCCAGGCCTTCACTTTCAAAACGGGCTTTCACAAATGCGGCCCGCCTGGCTTCGTCGAAGGTTGGCGCAGGAATTTGCTGAATTTGCATGGCCAGGTTGATGGTTTTTTCGATGATTCCTTGCACGTTCTATTATCCTTTCTGATTAAATCACACTTTTCGAACCGATTGTTTCAACAAGGCCATCCGGGCATCTGCGAGGCCAGGAAGGGCGTCCAGGGCGTAAAACGGGCCTGTTCCTTCCACCGCCAACGAGGCAGACACGTTGGCATGCAGCACGGCATCCAATGGGTAATAGGTTCGCCGGTAGCCGGCAATAAAACCGCCGTTGAAGGCATCTCCCGCCCCGGTCGGGTCTACCATTCTGGATGCGTAAGCGGGGATTTCCCAACGGGTTTTCGCACCCACATCGTACAGGTACTGGCCCTCCAGGCCGCGCTTGATGACGACCATTTCGCAGCCATAAGCGCCAACCGCTTCGGCCATCTCCCACAGGTCTTTACTGCGCCCTTGAAAAAGGTTGCGCAGCTTTTCTTCCGAAACCAGGAAAGCCGTCAGCCCGCTGACAATCGAAGGAATCAATCCAAAAAAACTTGGATCCATGTACCCTCGCGAAGGGTCCAGGGTGATGGTAATAAACCCGGCCTGGCGCAGCAGCGAGGGCAGCAGGCTGTGGTTCAAGAACTCCAACGGGCAAAAATGGACCACTGTGGCGTGCAGGTAGTCTGGCGGAAAATCGGTTTGCCGCACAGCCGTCCCAGAAAGCTGGGTGCGGCTGTCCAGAACCTCGTTCGGACGGCGATAGCCAAACAAGGCTTTGGGAAAGGGCAGCTCCAACCGGGCAAAGTGGGCCACAGGGTTATCATTAAAACGCGTATGCAGGCTGGTATAGGCCAGGAATTCCCGCAGGTCTATGCTTTCAGGCATAATTTGAATCCCGCGCGTGTCGAAACCCTGGGTGCGAAATTCTTCAATCCAGTCTCTGGGATAATCTTCTCCAACCCGGGCCACCAGCCCAATGGATTCTTCCCAGGCACGAATACCCGCAGCCGTGTATAAAGCACTGCCCCCTGGTCTGTCCAGGTAAGGACGACCTGTTGGGGGCAGTAAAAAGGTTCGACGTAACCGGCCAACGACAACAAAATGCGGGGGGGCATTACTGCTCATACCTGATGATTATACCCTTTTGCGGCGGGTGCAATCATGGACACGCAGAACCTGGTTGTCCCTGCTGGTTTGCGGAGTGGGAGCATGTACAAGTCCGATAATGCCATGCCTCCGGCATTGGGTGTCGAATGGGGCGGGTGCTATCATCATGCCGCCCTGCTGGGGCGGGGGACCCAACGGAATCCGTGATTCCATGGGAATGAGGAGGGTTGTTTTAGGTCCATTGTAACTTGTGGCGTGTGGCGTGTGGCTTGTAGCTTATGGTGTGTAGCTTGTAGCTTGTGGGGCTATTTCAGCACTTCTTTGGATTTATACCGTATAATTCCAGGCAGCCAGATGGCACAAAGAGGCCATACCCTTTAATCAAAGGAAAACACCTATGACCAACCTGAATTTTCATTCCCACCGTTCAACGGTTTATGCCACTGGGGGCATGGTGGCAACCTCGCAGCCGCTGGCGGTGGCTGCCGGGCTGGAAATTTTGCGCAGCGGGGGGAACGCAGCGGATGCGGCTGTGGCCACTGCGGCCGCGTTAAATGTGACGGAACCCACCTCCACCGGGATTGGCGGCGATTGTTTCGCCCTATTTTTCGAGGCGACCACCCGGAAAATCAAGGCGTTGAATGGCTCTGGGCGGGCCCCCGCCGGGCTTTCGCTGGCGAACCTGGCGAAAGAAGGATTTGGGAAAACCCTGCCGCAGTTCCACCCACACACCATCACCGTTCCCGGTGCGTGCGCAGGTTGGTGCGACCTGGTTGAAGCGCATGGGCGGCTCGATATGGCAACCATCCTGGCCCCGGCCATTCGGCTGGCCGAAGAAGGCTTCCCGGTTGCGCCCATCACAGCTTATTTCTGGCAGCGCGGCGCCGAACGCCAGTTAAAGACTGCGCCTAACGGGCTGGAGCTGACATTGGACGGGCGCGGCCCCAGGGCTGGGGAAATTTTTCGCAACCCCGGGTTGGCGCGCACCCTGCAAAGCGTCGCAGCAGGGGGCAAAGAGGCATTCTACACCGGCCCGATTGCCAAGGCCATCGCCGATGTGGTCCAGCAGGCGGGCGGCTGCCTGACCCAAGAAGACCTGGCTGCGCATTTTTCCACCTGGGAAACCCCCATCTCAACCCGCTACCGCGGCTACCAGGTTTGGGAATGCCCACCCAACGGGCAGGGACTGGCGGCGCTGCTGGCGCTTAACATCCTGGAAGCCTATGACCTGGCCGCCCTGCCCCCACTTTCGGCCCAAAGGCTGCACCTGGTGATTGAAGCCCTGCGCCTGGCTTTTGCCGATACCCACTGGTACGCGGCGGACCCGGCAACCAACCCGGCCCCACTCGAAGCGCTGCTCTCCAAAGAATACGCTGCTTCCCGGCGGGCTTTGCTCAACCCCGACCGGGCCATGGCCGACCCGGTGCGCGGCGCGCCTTCGGCTTCGTCTGATACGGTTTATCTCAGCGTGGTGGATGGCGAAGGCAATGCCTGTTCGTTCATCAACAGCAACTATATGGGCTTTGGCACAGGCATCGTACCCAAAGGTTGGGGGTTCACCCTGCAAAACCGCGGCCACGGCTTTTCGCTCGACCCGGCTCACCCCAACGCCCTGGCCCCTGGCAAACGACCTTATCACACCATTATCCCGGCGCTCATTACCCGCCCGGATGGCGAACTTTACGCCAGCTACGGGGTGATGGGTGGGGCAATGCAGCCGCAGGGGCATGTCCAGGTGGCGCTGGGGCTGTTGGATGATGGACTTTCGCCCCAAGAAGCGCTCGACCGGCCGCGCCTGTGCCTGGTGGACAGCGCCCCGGATGGCCGGGTTGCGCTGGAGCAGGGCGTTTCCATGGAAACCCTGGAAGGCCTGGCAGCCATGGGGCACGTCATCGCCCCGGTCAGCGGGTTTGGACGGGCCATCTTTGGGCGCGGGCAGGTCATTTTGCGCGACCCACAAACGGGAGTGCTGGCCGGCGGCAGCGACCCGCGCGCCGATGGGCTGGCTATGGGACTGCGTTAAGCCAAAAAAATGGCCTGGCCGCAGCAAACCGGGCCAGGCACAAAACCAGCATTCCACAGCGGAAGTTAGGGATGTCAGGCAGGCAGCGCGTCCTGCGGCTGGGGCACCTGCAGTTTGCGATTAATAACCCGCAAAATCACCAGGGAGACAAATATCAACGCAACAATGGTGATGCCGGATATGGCGGTCGCAATGGTTGGGTTAACCAGGGCAGTTCCGCCTGGCAGCTGGCCCAGCACTGCAAGGACAGTCACCCCATTCCACAACCCGTGCAGCAGCACCGCGAAGGTAAAATTTTTCAGCAAAGCGCCAGGCTGGCGGTTTTGCAAAGCCAGGCCCAGGCCATAGCCAGTCAGCCCGGCGGTAACGATATGCAGCAGGCTGGTGCCAAGGCGAACCCCAATCACCGAGGCAAAACTCTGGCTGTCGGTGCTCAAACCCAGGGTCTCAAAAAAGCCAAAGGCTGCCCCGGCGATCATTCCGCCAACAAAACCTGCCGAAGGCGAAAGGCTGCGCCCGGCCAGCAGGTAGACCGCCAGGGGTTTCAACAGCTCTTCAAGCAAAGGCACCACTACAGCAGCAAACACACCGGCCACCAGAACCACATCCAGGCGCACCAGGTATTTTTCAGCGAAGTCCAGCAGTTCCAGGGTGCTGAACTGCATCCCGGCCTGAACCTGGCTCCACAAGCGCTGGATATCGGCCATGAAGCCCGGCTCGTTGGACAAAAGCAAGCCGACACCGAAAACAGCCAGGGCACCCAGAACCAACTCAACCAGTAAAATCAGAAATGGGGTGATACCCAGGCTGATGCCCCATATCTTCCAGGCCTGGCCGCGGGTGAGCGTGGTCAGGCCACGCGCCCCAAGGCTGATGAGCCAAAGCTGCGGAATAAGCATGCCCAAGAAATAAAAAGGGGAAATCAGCCAGGTTGAAAGCACTGCAGGCCCTTGAGCGACCAGTGAACCAACGATAAAAACCGCCGGAAAAATCCAAAAAGCCAGCCACACCGGTCTCCAGGTCAGCAAGGGTTCTGGAGCACCCCCGGCAAGTTTGCGCCCAGAGGCCAGGGCGCCCGGTAAAAACAGCAGGCTGGATAAAAGGAGCAGCAAACCAGGCAGGGCTGTTTCAAACGTGCCGTTCCACAGGCTGGTTATTACAACCACGAAACCGGCTCCAGCGTATAAAAGCCCAATCCCGCTGCAAACCAGCAGGCAAAGAAAATCCGAAAACTTTGCAGTGGCGGGGGTTGGCGAGCCCGCTGCCGGATCAACACCAAGCTGGAGAGCGGGTTCGCTCTCCAGGCCGGGTGGGGGTGAGGATGGGGATAGGGGTGCTGCAGGCTGCGGAGTGGAAAAATCGTCCATCTGCGCCTGGCTACTTTTCTTCGATAGAAACCGAAAGGATGCGGTCACCGGGCGGCAGCGTGCTGCTGCTGGCGGGGTCGCGAATGGTCAGGCTGTCCACCACATCCTGCCCGGCAATCACCCGGCCAAAAATTGTATACCCGCCATCCAGGTGGGGGGTTGGCCCTTTGGTGATAAAAAATTGGCTGCCGTTGGAATCGGCTCCGGCGTTGGCCATGGCCAACCAACCTGGGCCGTCAAACTTCAGGTCGGAATTTTCGTTCTTGAAGGCATAGCCGGGTGTGCCAAAGCCCGTGCCGCTGGGGTCTCCGGCCTGGGCAATCGGCAGCGAATCCAGGACCCGGTGGAAGGTAACCCCATCATACCAACCCGACTGCGCCAGAAAGACAAAGTTGTTCACCGCCAGAGGGGCTTTTTCTGGCAGCAGTTCAATCACAATCTCGCCCCTTTCGGTTTGCAGGGTGGCAAAATAATCGCGAGCAGGGTCAATCACCACCGGCGGGCATTCCTGGTATTGGCGCTGTTCGAGGGCCAGCAGGTTGATGATGGTGACCATGGAGCTGTAGTTCAGGTCCTGTTGTGGAATCCAGTTGATCAGAACAAACGGGGTACCGGGCATGCCGATGGCTGCCAGTGAGTTGTAAGCATTTTCAACAGCGGTGGCATTGGCCTCGTCCAGCATATCCTGGGTGAAGGCGTCCACATCCAGGCCAAGCCCGCCGGCCTGCTCGATGACCCAGGTTTGGAAGTCGCTGACGCTCAGGTTGGCCCAGGTAGATTGGGTTTTATACAACAAATCGTGCATTTCCCAGAACTTACCCTGCAAACCCGCCGCGTCGGCAGCCTGGGCGCTGAGTGCGGCCTTGTCGTGAATGCTCATCAGTGGGAAGTGGCGGTAGACCACCCGGAGCGTGTCGGGGTAGTCGGCCTTTAACTGGGAAAGGACAATCGAGAACTGGGCACAAAACGGGCATTGGAAATCGGCGTATTCAATGATGGTTACGGGTGCATCGGCGCTGCCCCAAACCCGGTCCTGGTCGGTTATATCGCCCAGGATGGAAATAATCTGGGTGTCCGTTTCCTCGCGCATACTGGTCACGGTGCAGCCAGGCATGGTGCCTGAAGCAGGCAAATCGAGCACTGACGCCAGGGTGGGTGCAGTGGTGGGCTGTGCCGCCGGGGCAGTGGACACTCCAGTGGACACCGCAGCGGGCACAGTGGTGGGTGCAGCCGCCTGGCCAGCGTCAGGAGCAGCCGTGTTGGGCGAAGCAGGTGCGGCAGGCTGGCAGGCTCCTAAAAACCATGCGGCAATAACCAGCACAAGAGGCAATTGGATACGGAAGATTTTTTTCATTGGGTGTTTTCCTTTACAGGTGAAATATTAACAGGCACATTTTACCAGGGTTGGTTAAATTCCAAGTGAGGAATCAGGCAAAGGGGGTGTTACAATCCTGGTTATGAAATCTAACCCTCTGTTTTCCAGGCGTGTAACGGGCAGTTTGCTGGTTTTGGCGGCAGCAATGCTTTGGGGCACAACGGGCACCAGCCAGGCGCTGGCACCGGTAGGAGCATCGCCGCTGGCGGTGGGGGCGCTGCGCATGGTGGTGGGGGGAATGGCGCTGTTGGGTGTGGCTGGCTGGCGCGGGTCGTTACGCGACGGGCTGGGCCAGGGCTGGCGCTGGCGTCCCACTTTGCTGGCGGCACTGTGTATGGCTGCTTACAATGTTTTCTTCTTCGAAGGCGTTAGCCGGGCAGGTGTGGCGGTGGGAACGATTGTGGGCATTGGCTCGGCGCCCATTTTCGGGGGGATCCTGGGTTTTTGGCTGCACCGCGAGCCGCCCACCATGCGCTGGGCCACAGCAACCTTATTGGCCATTGCGGGGGCGGTTTTGTTGGTGTTCCCCGCCGCAGGCCGGACGACCCTGGCAGGTGAAGCCGGACAGGTATATTGGGGGGTGGTGTTGGCGGTGGGGGCGGGGTTTGTCTACGCCCTGTACGTAGCACTGAGCAAGCGTTTGCTCGAAAACCACCCCGCCGATAAGGTGCTCGCCGTAGTTTTTTCCATTGGCGGTTTGATGCTGCTGCCAGCACTGCTGCAGCGCGAATTAAACTGGTTGGCACAGCCCCAGGGGCTGGCGGTGGCACTCTGGTTGGGGGTGATGGCAACAGCGCTGGCCTATTCGCTCTTTGCGCAGGGGCTGCGCCTGACCACGGTTGGCACAGCCACCACCCTGACCCTGGCTGAGCCGCTGACCGCCGGGCTGTTGGGGCTGGTTGTGGTGGGCGAACAAATCTCTGGTTGGGGTGGCTGGCTGGGCATTGGGCTGCTGTTTGCCGGCCTGGCGCTGCTCACTGTGCAGCGCGAAGACCATTAAGGCTCAATCTGGCGCAGGCGGTTTGTTTGGGGGTAGTAAATATAATAATTGCGCCCTGGAAACAGGCGGGGCAGGTCGAGCTGGGTTTGGGCAGAGCCCCCATAAGAAAACACCCAGGGGGTTGTCAGGTAGGGGTCTTGTAATTCCAGCAGGGTGCCGTAATCGGTCCAGTGTTTGGCGTTCACAATCACCACCGCCGGAGTTTTGTCCTGGTTGGCGGCGGCCAAAAAGGGCTCCATACGTTCGGCGCGGATATTGTAAAGATTATGCATACTGGCAACGCGGGTGGGAAGGTATAACCACAGGTTGCCAGCGGCCAGGATGGCAAAGAGGGCAAATACTGCGAGTGGACGCCATTTTTTGCGGGGGGGCTGCTGGACAGAGGGAGCAGCATTCCAACCCAGCGGCCAACCCGCCAACCAGGCAACCCCGGCCGCGGTGAGCAGGGTGAGTGAGAACAAGCCTTCATACCAGTAGCGCGGGCCAAACAACCAGGCGCCAATCCAATAAGCCAGGTAGCCCAATGCCAGGCTGAAGAAGGGAATGGAAGCCAGGGCTGCCGAAGCGCTTTTACGAATGGCCCAAACCCCAAAAGGCAGGAAAATCCACGAAAGCCTGGGCCAGCCAAACAGGTCGCTTAACCCAACCTGCAGGCTGAAACGGGTGTTGATCCATGCTTTTCGCAGGCTGTGGCCGGTTTGGGTGACCCCATAACCCTCGCCAAAGCCAATTTTGTCGTAATGCCACCAAAGTTCATAAGGGTTTAAAAACGGATCGCCCGTGGCTGCGGCCTGCCAGAGAAAGTGAAGCAAGGCCACACTGCCCGCAGCGATACCCAGCACAAGAATCCGGCGGCGTTCGGGCCAGGAACCCAAAAAGAGTTTTTGCAAACCTTCCACCCCAAAGGGCAGGGCCAGCATCACCGCCGTGAACGGGCGAGTCAGGGCCAATAAGCCTAATGTCAGCCCGGCAGCAACCGGGGGCAGCCAATGGAGACGGGCCGGCAGTGTGCCCGGGCGCGAATCCCCAGGAAAGGCATCTAACCAAAAAAGGACAAAAGCCAGGGCTAAAAGCAAACCCAGCGGGTGGGACAGCAGCGAACCGCTGTTGAGAATGACAAATGGAGAGGTTGCCGTGAGAAAAGCCATCAAAACGCCAACCACATTGCCCAACAGCTTTTGCCCCAACCGGTATGAAAACCAGACGGCCAGGGCAGCCAGCAGCGGGTTCACCAGGGTGCGCAGCCCAAAAAAAACGCCCACCCCAAGCACCACCGGCCAACCCAGCGGATATTTTCCAAAGCGCTGGCCCTGGTAGTCCACCACGAAGGGAACCATGAAGTGGTTGGAATGCTCCGGAGAGGGGATGAACAAATCGCCATTGGCAATGACATTGGCCTGCCAGACATAAGCAAGCTCATCTTCTAAATGGGGGATCGCTTCGAAGGCATCCAGCGCGGCCCGGTAAGCGCCCCAAAAAGCCCCCAGGCTGAACAAAACAGCCAGCAAAGCCGGCCAGCGAGCATTCAACCAACCCGGAAGTGCGAGCCTTTGCAGCCCTGAAAAACCTGGCCAGGCCCACCTGGGCGTTGGGTTACGAGCAGCTTTCATCAGACCCCAATCTGCCCCAGTGCATCGAGAAATGCCTCGTGAAGCAGGCCGTTGGTCGCCAAAACGCCCTGGTTGGCCTGCAGTGTACGCCCGGTGGAAAAGTCGAACGGGCGGCCATGCATATCGGTGACGCGCCCGCCAGCCTCTTCAATGACAATGGAGCCGGCTGCCTGGTCCCAAATTTTTTCACGATAATCGGGCTGGCTGGGAGAAAGCAGGCGAACCAGGGCTTCGCCAGCACCAGCGGCCAGCAGGGCATACTTGGCCTGGCTGTCCATTTTGACTGGAGCCGCCAGGATGCCCAGGCGGGCGGCCATCTGTTCAATCTGGTCTACATTGGTGTGGCCGGATTCAAACGAACGCAGCAGCCGGGCCTGGGCCGGGTTGGCCGTTTCCGAAACAGACAGCCGGGCAAAATGCGCGGGCGCAGGGGGTGTGTCCAGCGGGGCAACCCAGGCTCCCTGGCCTCGCTGTGCGAAGGCCAACACCCCCCCAGCCCCCGGGGAAAGCACAGGCCGTCCAGCGGATGCGTGCAGGTGCAGGTTTGGGCAGCCCAACACGCCCAAAACCACCTGGCCATCTTCCACCAAAGCCAGGGCAGCCGCGTATTGGTCGCCGCGTAAAAAGCCTTTGGTACCATCAATGGGGTCCAGGGTCCAAAAGCGGCGCGGTGCAGCCGGGCTTTCACTACCATGGTCAATCCAACGACAAATGGCGTCTGGGCTGGCCTCGGGCAGCAGCCGCCCCACAAATTGGGTCACCTGCTCCAGGGTATGTTTCTCTGCCGGGCTGCGCAGGGCGGCGGCGCTTTCTTCGCCCACCAATGGGTCTTGGGGAAAAGCCTGTTTGAGCAGGCGCGCCACCAAAGCCTGGGCGGCAAAATCGGCAACGGTCACCGGTGAACGGTCTTCTTTGGTCAGGGCAGCGGGTTTCGCCGCAGCCCCCACCAGCTCGCGCTGGATATTGGCCGCCAAGAACGCGGCTTTTTGGACTGCCAGGATGGCAAATTCAAGTTCGGGAGAAAGGAAGGGTTTCATCATCATCCAAAAAAGTGAGTGGGCTGGCGTTGGTACACCCGAGTTAGCGAGGCAAAGGCGAGCCCGGGGTAATCTGGTCCAGGCCAATGACGGCATGGGTGCCCCAATCCACGGTGGCGGTCAGGTCGTAGGTCATTGCACCGGTGATGCGTGCCGGGACCATCTCGCCGGGGGGTACTTCGCCTTCAATGAGAACCACGCCGTCAATTTCGGGGGCGTCGCGGTAAGTGCGGCCAATTGAAATTTTTTCGCGGCTGCCTTCGACTTCGCCCTGGCCTTCAACCAACACCTGCATGGTCTGGCCCACAAAGGCCTGGTTGCGCTCCAATGAAATGCCCTGCTGGAGGGCCATCAGGCGTTCCCAACGTTCTTGTTTTACTTCCGCCGGAATGGGATCGCCAAGCGGTTCGCTGGTTGTGCCTGGTTCAAAAGAAAATTGGAAGGCGCCCACCCGGTCGAAGCGAATTTCGCGAATAAAGTCTAACAGGGTATTGAACTCTTCTTCGGTTTCGCCGGGATAACCCACAATAAAGGTGGTGCGCAGGGCCAGGTCGGGCATGGCGGTGCGCATTTTGGAAAGGGTTTTATACACCCAATCCATATTGGCCGGGCGGCGCATGCGCAGCAGCGTGGCGCGGTGGGCGTGCTGCAAGGGCATGTCGAGGTACGGAATCATTTGTTTGTGACTGGCCATGACGTCAATCAGCCGGTCGGTTACCGCCCCGGGGTAGGCATACATAATGCGCACCCAATCCATATCCGGCACAGTCTTCACAAGCTTCTCGGTCAGCTGGGCAAGGCCATCTTTCAGACCGAGGTCGTGGCCATAATCGGTGGTATCCTGGGCAATCAGAATCAGCTCGCGCACACCCAGATCGCGCAGTTCCTGGGCTTCGCGCACAATGGCCTCAATGGGCCGGCTGACGGCGGTGCCTTTAATCAGGGGAATGGCGCAAAAAGCGCACGGGCGGCGGCAGCCGTCTGCAACTTTCAGGTAGGCGCTTGCCCCCTGAACAGAAACCCGCAGGGCTTCTTTTTCGTCGCTGCCCACCGTGGCTGCGTCCAACGGCAGGTGATACAAAGGCTCGGGGTGTTTGCGGCTGCGCAGCTGGTCAACCACATCCACAATATCCATCCAGCGGCGGGTCCCCAGGAGGCCATCAATGCCAGGAACCTGGCGCACAACTTCCTGGCCATAGCGCTGGGTGAGGCAGCCTGCTGCAATCAGAAGCTGGCCGCTGCGCTTTAATTCCGCCATTTCGCGCAGGACGCGCAGCGATTCTTCCTTGGCCGGGCCAATGAAGCCGCAGGTGTTAACCAGCAGGACACTGGCTTTTTTGGGGTTGGCTTCCGGTTGGTAGCCGGCACCCGAAAGGAGTTGGGCCATTGAATCGGAATCTACCGTGTTCTTGGCGCAGCCAAGCGAAATGAGATGAAAGGATTTGGCTTGTTTTTTGCTCATTTTAAGCAGACCTTCTTGGAAAGTTAGGGTTGTTTATTCAATCAATGTCAATTGCCTGTGTCGGTGGGTGGTGGGGTAATGCGCGGGTCCGGGGTTACTGTGGGGGTTGGGGTAGGTGTCAGGCTGGTGGCTGTTGGCAGCGGGGTTGGAACAATCACACCATCCAATGTAAAGGTACGGGAAACAACTTCGCCCAAAAAGCCCAGGCTGCCCAGGTCGCGCTGGTTGTAAAACACCTGCAGCCCGGCTGCGTTGCCGGTGAGCAGTTCAACCGTGCTGCGCCCGGAAAAACTATAGGCACTTCCAGGAACGGTGCGGCCTTCAAACTGGGTTTGCCCGTCTACAACCACCCGCATCCAGGCCCGCTGACGGGCGACAATATACACCTGGACCTGCCCAACACTTGCAGTAGGCACAATGATGACACTGCCGCCGCCCAGGGGGGTTGGGGTGGCTTCGGGCTGACCATTCGAGGCAGGCGCCGAGGCCAGCGGCACAGGGGTGGCCGTTACCGTAGGGGTTGCGGGAGATTCGGTGCCCAAAATATTGCCACCATTGGCCTGGATATTGGAGAGGGAGCTGACCTGAATTGCCCCCCAGATGACAAACGCCAACACAACCACCACCCCCGTAACCCCAAACACCAGGTCGGCAGAAAGCAGCCGGCGCAAACCAGAGGCAGCCCGGGTTTTGGGTTGGGCTTCAGGCGTTACGCGGCGCGGGCCGCGGCGGGTTTCCAGGTCAATTTGGAGCGCCTCGGCATAGCGCAGCAGCAGGGCATCAGCATCCAGCCCCAGGAACAAAGCGTAATTGCTCAACATTCCACGGGCCTGCACCAAAGAGGGCATATTTTCCAAACTGCCGCTTTCGAGGGCTTTCAGGTAGTGCAGGCGGATGTGGGTTTGCTGCTCAACATCGGTCAAAACAAACCCCAAAAGCTCGCGCTGCGAACGTAAAACCTGCCCAATTTCGCGAAAGATGGCTTCGGTGGTTTGCCCGGCAGAAGCGGGCCTGGGAAGGGAAGCCTGGGTGGGGGAAGCGGCATCTTCGGCAGGCGGCTCGCCCTTTTCCAAAGCGACGAGCAATGGTGCAGGGTCGAGGCCCAGGTAAACAGCGTACGAACGGACAAAACCGCGAGCCTGGGCTTTGGATGGAAGCAAATCTAACTGACCCGCTTCCAATGCCTGCAAAAAGGGGAGGCGGATGAATGTATCCCGGGCGGCTTTTTCGAGGCTAAGCTCTTTTGCCTGGCGGGCCTGGCGGAGTTTTTGGCCAACGCTTGCGGACATGCTGCCTCAGTTTGAACGGTTTATAAATCAAAACACCGGAAAATCCCACACCCTGGCAGTCTTGGGCTGCCAGGGTATTGAGAAATATCCGGTTATCAAAACGCAGGCCAGGCGGCCTGCGTTTGTACCTGGTACGGTTTAGGCCGTTTCAGTTGGGGTTTCTTCTTCAGTTTCTTCTTCGAAGGCTTCTTCTGCAGCGGCGGCCATCAGTGCGGCGGGGGTTTCGCCTTCGCGGTGAACAACCACGGTGATTTCAGGAGCGAGGTCAATGGTCAGGCGCACGGGAACGGTGTAAATGCCCAACATGCGCAGCGGGTCCACTTCTACCTGGCGATGGTTGATCTCAACCCCAAAGCGCTCGGAAATGCTGTCGGAAATCATCCGGGTGGTAACCGAACCATACAGGCGGCCCGTTTCGCTGGCGCGCACGCCAAAAGAAACCATCTGGCCTTTAATGATGTTGGCAATGCCGCTCATTTCGTTGTTCAGAATGGCACGGCGTTCGTCTGCCTTGGCTTTAATCCGTTCGGCCTGCTTCATGGCGCCCGGCGTAGCCAGCATTGCCAGGCCATGCGGGATTAAATAATTACGACCGTACCCATCTGCGACTTTTTTCACGTCGCCGGCACGGCCAAGTTTTGGAACGTCTTTGGTCAAAAGTACTTTCATGTTGTTCAAGCCCTTTGGGCGCTTTTCGCCCAGAATGATGGTTTGCTGGGGTGCGGCATCAGAAATTTACCGCTGCCCAGGCTTTCGCGAAGGGTACTACGCTGAAAGCCCGCAGATTTTACCAGAAAACCGCCTGCTGCGTCAACCTTTTGGCGGCGCAGCGTTAAAATGGTCTGAGAGACTATGGTTTTCAACTTTTGTGTCAATCCTCCGGCTTGGGCCGTTCGGGATGACACAAAAGGGGGCGTTCGGAACAGGAACGATGTGTGTTGTTTTGTACCGCCACAGCGGCGGGCGTAGGCGACTGAGCAATCTTTGCACACCTGGGGATAAGGTCACTTATGCATGGGTCAGGGCCTTGTAGGCGCGGGCCAGGGCCCGGTGAGTGGCAACCTGGTTTAAATAGCTGGTTTGCATGGCTTTATCCTGGATGCGGCCAGCCACTTCGAGCAGCAGATTGTACGAATCGAAGAGAAATTCTCGGGCCTGGTCGGTTTTTCCCAGGCGGTCCAACACCTGGTAGCAGGCCAAGCGAACATCGAAAGGCTCTTCTGAACCAGCCAACAGGGGGTTTTGTGCGACGATCTCCAGGGCCTCTTCGCAGTACCCGAAAGCTTTTTCGGGTTCATCGCGAACAAGGGCAATTTGGGCCAGGCAAGCCAGGTCTTCCACAAAGCGGTGTGGTTGGTTGTGGGCTTTGCGTTCGGCCAAAACTTTGAGAAATTTTTGCTCGGCTCTTTCCAAAATGCCGGCGGCCATGTAAATTAGCCCGGCGTGGTGCTCCAAATCGACATGGTAATCGGGGTTTCTCAGCTGCAGGCTGAGCTGGCGGGCTTCCTGGTTGTATTTCAATGCTTCGCCGTAGCGGTCTTCAAAATAGGCAATTTCAGATTTGATACGCAGCCCCAACAGCACCCCATTGGGGTCGCCAATTCTCTGGCTGATACTGCTGGAAAGGTTGGAATAAACCTGGGCTTCTGTATAGTTGCCCACCCGCACAAACAAGATGGCAATGTTGCCCAAAAGGCGCGACTCCCATTGGGGGTTATCGGTTTCCTGGAAAATGGCGAGAGACTGGCGAAAATATTCCAGGGCAGCTGCATAATCACCCTGGTATTCGATGACAATTCCCAGGTTATTGGTGCAGAGTGCTTCGCCAAACCGGTCGCCAATTTGCCGGTTGAGCCGGAGCGATTGAAGATAATAGGGCTTGCTCTCTTCGTTTTTGCCAAGAATGGTCAGAAGTTTGCCAATTTTTCGCAGCGATTCAGCCTCCCCCTGGCGAATACCCGCCATGCGGTAGATTTCAACAGCAGTTTCCCACGATTGCCTGGCTTCCGCGTATTTCATCTGGGTATAGTACACTTCACCAATGCCGCTCAAAGCCTGGGCCTCAAATGCTTTTAGGCTGTGGGCCTGGAAAACCGGAAGCGCGTCAAGGTAGCAGGCCAGGGCTTCATCGTTTTTGGCCTGTTCGAGCAGGACATCCGCGCGCTGGAGCAGGCTGCGGGCCCCGAAAACCGGCAGGCTCGCCTGCTGTGCGGTAGAAAATGCCCCGGCAGCCTGTTTGAGTGCTTCTGGATAGCTGCCCGTTTTATAATGATAGCCAGCCCAAAGCAGAGCGGCCTCGCAGGTTGCCTCGGCACCCAGGGATTGGGCCAGGTCCGAATAGGTTTCCAAGGCGAAGCGCTGTTCATCATGGTTGGCAAGCAATCCAGCATAGGTGATGATCTGCTGGAGAAGGTGGGCGTGGCTGGCTGCCTGCGCTTCTGGAGCCCCTTCAGGCAGCAGATCATATGCCCGGCGATAGTAGTAAAGGGCATCGTGATTGGCGAGGCTGGACACGGCAAAACGGGCAGCAAGCATGGCGTAGTGAAACTCTTTGGTGCGATCACCCACTTTGTGCCAGTGAAACACCAGTGAAGGCGCCCGGTCGGCCAGGGGTTCATCCAACTTTTCCAGGGTTTGGGCGACCAACCGGTGTAATGTTAATAACTCCTGCTCCCCAACGTTGGCCAGCAGGCCTTCACGCAGTTTATCATGAACAAAACGCCAGCGCCCTTCGTGTACTTCGAGAACAAAGGCATCGGCACACTGCGCCAACCAGCGGTCCAGGTTGGCCGGATGATTTCCCCTGGCAAGCAAAACCGCGCTGAGCAAACCCAGGTTAAGCTGGCGCCCAGCCACTGCGGCAACCTTCAACAAATCCTGGTCCTCAGGGGGCACATAGGCCAACCGGCGTTGAATCAGCGCCTGGACACCTGAAGGAATCAGGCTGTCGGAAACGCCGGCCAGGTCAATGGCACTGATCCGGCCGGCATTTTGGGCCAGGCTGCGCACCACTTCTACCAGGAAAAAGACATTGCCTTCGGTCTGCTGCTGGAGGTGTTGAACCACATCAGGCTGTTTGCCGGCCTCGCCAAGCATAGAAGTGCTCAGCTCTGATATTTCTGCTGCAGTCAGGCGGCCCAGCCGCAAAATTTCCATCCCCACCAGCTGGGCAGGCAAGTTGGGGGCTTCATCGTCGCGGTAGCTGCCCACAATCACCAACGGCATATTGGCAACCTGGCGAACCAGCCAGCGCAGCGCTTCCAGGCTTTCCACCGCCCACTGCAAATCTTCCAGGATGAGCAGTGTGGGACGTTCTTGGGCTTTGAACACCCCGGCAATTTCACTTAAAAGGCGCTGGCGAGCCGCCAGGGGTTCGAGGACAGGCGGGGGCTGGCTGGCAGCACCCCGAATGGTGTCAATATCCGGCAAGATTTCACGCAAAACGCCGGCGCTTCTATCGCTAACCGGTGTGGTAAGCAGCAAACGCTGCAGCGGGGCACGCCAAAATAAGAACGGATATCCCCCCGACTCGCTAACCCCCTGCCCATTAAGGACCTGCATCCCCCGCACCATTGCCCGGCTGCGAACCTCCTGCAGCAGGCGCGACTTACCCACACCACTCTCGCCCCCGACCAGGATGGCGGAGCCGCGCCCGTCCAGAGCACGCTCGAGGGCAGTCATCAAACGGTCCATTTCAGCCTGGCGTCCGACAAAGCGTGCTGCCTGCAGGTGGCTTTCCAAAATTTCGGGGCTTTCCGGCGGCAAATGCCAGCCGAGACAGTGGTAAATATCTTTTAAACACTGGTCAGCCCGTTGGTAGCGCTGGTCGGGCCGGCGGGAAAGCAGCTTTTTCACCACCTCACCCAAGGGTGCTTCTGGAGGAAAATCGTCCAACGCAACCGGGTTGTTGAGCAAAGCCAGGAAAAACTCTTCGGGTGTAGCGGCCTGAAATGGATGCCTGCCGGTCAGAACCTGGTGGGCCAGAATGCCTACGACAAATAAATCTGCAGCCTCACTGAGCGCCCCACCCTCAATCACTTCTGGGGCCATGTACATCAACGTGCCTACTGGCTCTGTGGCGGTCTCAAAAATGGCTGCGAGGCCAAAATCCAACACTTTGACCTGCTGGCCAGACACAACAACATTGGCCGGCTTAAGGTCGCGATGCAAAATGCCGTGCCGGTGCAGGTAGGCCAGCGCCTGCAGCAGTTCCAATAAATAGCGAACCCGAGTTTCAACCGGGGCGTTATGGGATGCCTCTAATAATGGACGGGCATCATCCAGGTATTCCATGGTGAAATAAGGGGCGCGTTGGTCATCAAAACCATACTCAATCACACTGATGATATGCGGATGACGCAGCGAAGCCAGGGCTTTGAACTCGTTGGCCAGGGCAATTGAAAAACGATGGCGCGAAAGGCTGGTCTGGGTGGTTTTGGGCGGCCAGGGTTGGGCGGGTATGCCCTGCGGCAGGACGCGCTTGAGGGCAACCACCTGGCCGTTCAGCCGGTCGGTGGCCCGGTGCACAACCCCCATGCCTCCTTGCCCTAAAGGTTCGTGCAAAATATAGCGTCCGTCAAATAAATGAGGATGGTTCATGTCCCGTGTACAAGTTGATGCTCAGGTGCGATTCACCCATCCACCCTGTTCCCCGCAGGGTGGGGGCTTGAATAGACACGATTATAACCAGATTATGACAATGTTTGGGGTTTTATAAATCGCGAAAAGTAATTTTAGAAAGTTTCCGGGGATTGCCGAGGGCTACCTTAAGCAATCGGTTTGGATTGTCCTGGTTTTGTAATCCCCGGACCACCTTCGGAAACCCGTTCTTGACATTTTTTGTTTTTATTATATAATACGTTTAGAAGTTTCTAAACATTCGGAAATAAACAAAATGGAAAAACTCGAACAGGTAAAAAATCATACGATACAAGGACTCAGCCGGATCAGTCAATTTTGGGGCTTCCCGAAAGCAATGGGTGCATTATTTGGGGCGCTCTATCTTTCCTCTGCCCCCCTTTCGCTGGACGATTTGGTGGAACAGGTTGGCGTAACCAAGGGCGCAGTCAGCGTCAATATCCGCCAGCTCGAACGCCTCGGGCTGGTGCACAAGCATTTTGAACTCGGTTCACGCAAGGATTACTACACTGCCGAACCGGATTTTTGGAAAATTTTCAAGAAAATCCTTCAAGAGCGCAACAAAAGTGAGTTCGACCATGCCCTGAACTCGGTGAACGAAAGCCTGGAAATGCTCTCGGAAGCCAAAAACCTGCCTCCAGAACAAACCGAAACCGCCCTGTTTTATCAGAAACGGCTCAAAACCATGCAAGACTTCTTCCACGGGCTGGACCGTCTGGTATCCATTTTGCTGGCTTTGGATGAATTTCGCACCAGCGCCCTGGAACGCCTGCTGGGAAACAAAAAATAAACCCAACCACTACCACCCCATTTCGCCACTGGAGAATATACCCCATGTCCCAAAACCATACCGCCCCCCTGAACGCCGTGACCGGTGCTTTTGGATATACCGGCCAATACATCACCCGCCGCCTGCTGGCTTCCGGGCAGCAGGTCATCACCTTAACCGGCAGCCCGAACCGGCCGAACCCGTTTGGCGAAAAAGTGCGGGCTTTTCCATTTCATTTTGAGCAACCCGCAGCGCTGGCTGCCAGTTTGGAGGGGGTTGACACGCTGTATAACACCTACTGGGTGCGCTTCAACTATGGAACCACAACCTATGCACAGGCTGTGGCCAACACCCGGCGCTTGTTTGAAGCAGCCCAGGCTGCCGGGGTGCGTCGTGTGGTGCATGTGAGCATCACGAACCCGTCCCTCGATTCCAACCTGCCCTACTTTAAAGGCAAAGCCGAACTGGAAAAAGACCTGGTTCACTCCGGCCTTTCTTACTGCATCTTGCGGCCTACGGTCATTTTTGGCAAAGAGGACATTTTGATTAACAACATTGCCTATCTGCTGCGGCGCTTCCCATTTTTTGTCATTCCAGGGTCTGGGGAATATCAGCTGCAGCCGCTATATGTGGAAGACCTGGCCGGGCTGGCCGCTGCGGCTGGGGCGAGGGAAAGCAATGAAGTGATTGACGCCATCGGGCCAGAAACGTTCACCTTTAACCAACTGGTTGCCACGCTGGCGCAGGCCCTGGGCAGACGGGTGGGTTTGCTGCACCTACCCCCTGGCCTGGCGCTGCGCCTTTCGCAAATCATTGGGGTTGTTTTACGGGATGTGGTGTTGACGGCAGATGAAGTGGAAGGCCTGGCGCAAAATTTATTGGTTACCGATTCGGCACCGGCAGGAGCCACTCGCTTTACTGAATGGGTGCATGCAAACGCAGGCCTGTTAGGGTCAGCCTATGCGTCGGAACTGGCGCGGCACTACCGGGCTTAAGGAAGGGAAGGAAACTGATTGGCCACCTGGGCCGCAGCGTCTTGAGCGGTGGAACGCAGGGAAATTACGCTGGCGGCTCCCTTCTGAAAGGCCGGGCCAAGGGTGTTCAACACCTGGAGGGTCGGCACCATCCGGGCCGTGAGCGCCGTGCGGCTCAAAAGGGGTTGGTAGGGCGATTCGGCCCAGGCTTCCCCAGAGGCCGTTCGAGAGGGGAAATAGCCCGCGGCCTGGCTCCACTCCCCCAAAAAACCCGAGTCGGCCAGGTGATAAGCAAGTTCCGCAGCCAGGGCCTGCCGGGCAGGGTCTGTGGTGGTCAGTGCCCAAACCCAACCGGTCACCAGGGCCAGGGGTGCACCTCCGGGGGTTGGCAGGGCGGCAATGGCGCTGTCGGGCAGGTTGGCCCCTAAAGCCTGCGAAAGCCAGGTGACCGCCAGGTCGGCCTGGTTGGCCCGGTAGGCATCCAACACTTGTGATTCGCTGGTATAGCTGTTCACAGAACCCAAAAACAAACCGGTTTGCCTTCCAGATGAATAAAAGTCATACACATTCAACAAAGCCTGGGCGTTAACCGCCGGGCGGCCAAGCGCATCTTCCACTTCACCGCCAGCCGCCAGGTAAAGCGCCAGGGTGACATAGGCCTGGGGTGAATTTGCAGCAAACAACATCGGCCGCGGAGAGGATTTCAGGGCGTCCCAATCGGTTGGGGGCTGCTCAAAAGCAGCCGGGCGATACAGCAAAACCAGGGTATCCCCTGCGAATGGCACACCAAAAAGCGTGTTGTTGATTCGAGAAAGCTCGTGGGCATAATCGTACCAATCTTCGCTGTTTACCTGGTCAACCTGGTTGGGAAAAGGGAAAAGCAGGCCTTTGATGGCTGCCGATTCCAAGTCGGTACGGGAAAGCGCCACCAGGTCTGGCAGGGCGGCGGGTGCAACTGCCCGGGCTGCCGCCAGGGATTCAAGCAGGTTGCCCGGGCCGCTCAGGGTTTTGACGCGCACTTCCACACGAATGCCCGGGTGGTTAAGGCTGAACTCTTCCAGCCATTCCTGCATTAATACCGCGGCGGTACTGCTGCCAGATGGATCGAACTGGGGAGGGACCCAAATGCGCAGTTGGCTGGGGTTGGTGTCGGGCTGGGGTGTTGGAGTGCTTTCCTCCACCTGTGAGGCCGTGGGCTGTGGGGTGGTACCCCCAGGAATGGGGGTGGGCTCTAACGCCTGGGTACTGCAGGCAGCCAGCAGCCCCAGCAGAACAACCGCTGCAACCAACCAGGCGGTGCGGCGCCCGGAAAGGCCCGTGCCGCCGAGGTGGTCAGGGGTTCGCACGGATAACATGGTTAAATCCGGACTGGCTGGCGCAGCAAGGCCACCAGCAGTTGGATGGAAGCATGGACATCTGCAGTACTGACCATTTCAGAAGGTGTGTGAATATACCGGCAAGGGATGGAGATACAACCAGAGGGCACCCCTGCCCGGGTCGTTTGAATGGCGCGGGCATCGGTGGTGCCAAAGGTTAAAATTTCGAGCTGGTAGGGGATTTTTTCTTTTTGGGCTGTTTTCACCATCCATTCCACCATGCGTGGGTCTGAAATCATCCCGGCATCGCGCACTTTTATGGCGGTTCCTTTACCCAGGGCGACTTCCATCTTATCGGCTTTGGGGGTGTCGCCCGTGCCGGTGACATCTACCGCGATGCCAATGTCTGGATTAACGCCAAAAGCCGAGGTGGTTGCGCCGCGCAGCCCCACTTCTTCCTGGGTGCTGAAGACAAAATAGACTTCATTGGGAGTTTCGTTCAACTGGCGCAAGGCTTCAAGCGCAACGTAAACCCCAATCCGGTCGTCCATGGCCTTGGAAACCAGCCGGTCGCCCAGGTCGTAAAACTCGCGTTCAAAAGCGGCCACATCGCCCACTTTAACCGGGCAGGTTTTATCGCTGGAAGAACCCAGATCAATATACATTTCCGACAGCGGGCCGGGCGCGCCCGAGGAAGACTCAACCCCAATCACCCCTGCAGCGCCATTTAAAAAACGAACGCGGGCACCCACGCAGTTGCGAGGGAAAACGCCGCCCAAGGCTGTGAAACGGGCAAACCCCTGCTTGTCCACATGGGTGACAATCACGCCAATTTCATCCATGTGAGCTGAAACCATGATTTTTTTACCCTGGCCCGGGGTTCCTTTGCGGGCAACCAGGTTGCCAAGTGCATCGGTTTTAATCTCATCGGCATGCCCCTGGATTTCAGCAGCAACCAGGGCGCGCACTTGCTGTTCGAAGCCGGACGGTCCGGTGGTTTGGACAATTTTTTGAATCAGTGCTTTGGATACATTTAGCATGGTCGTTTTCCTCAAAATACAAGGGTTATTGGCGGTCCCCGGCCAGCAGGTCGGGCGAAAGCTGCGCCAGGCCGGTGTAAACCAGCGCCAGGGTGCTGCGCCAATCTGCCAGGCGAATCATCGAAATGGGGGTATGGAGATAGCGGCCCGGAACGGAGATCGAAATGGAGGGAATGCCCGCCCGGCTTTTGTGAATGGCGCCTGCATCGGTTCCACCGCCGCCTGGTTGGCGAATCTGGTAGGGCAGGCCGGCGGCTTCGGCAGTTTGAATAAAATGGCGCACCAGGCGCGGGTCAGAGATGGTACCCCGATCACTCACATACAGGGCGGGGCCATGGTTCAGGCGGCTGTTATAGCGCTCGTTTTCATGATCAGGTTCGAACGGCGGCAAATCGTTGGCTGGCGTGCAATCCAGCGCGATGGCCAGGTCGGGGTCAAAAGCATAAGCCGCCGCCGCTGCGCCACGCAGGCCAATCTCCTCCTGGGTGGTGAAGGCTGCCAGCAGGTCAATGTTGGGTGGCGCGTGGCGAACCAGCTCCAACAAGTTGGCCACACCCACCCGGTCATCCAGCGCTTTCGATGCCAGGCTGCGGCTGCTGCCGCTGCCCAACTCTTGAAAATTGGGCGCAAAGGTGGCGTAATCACCCACTTTAACCCTGCCGTTGCCATTCATACCGGTATCAATCCGCAGGCCATCTAAAGCAATGGGGGTTTTGCGCTCAGCGGCTGTGGTCAGGTGAATGGGTTTGAACCCGATGACGCCCGGAACATGGTTTTTGCCGACCACGACCGGTTTGCCAGCAAGCTGGCCTGGGTCTGCCCCGCCCACCAGTTCGAACTTAAAGATGCCATCACCATCGTCTTGCACAATGATGAAGCCCACTTCGTCCATGTGTGCGGAAAGCATCACCCGCAGGCGAGGACCCGGGGCCGCGCCTAGCCGGGTGACCAGCACATTGCCCAGGGCGTCTACCTTCACCTGGTCAGTAGTGGGCTTAAGCTGTTCCAAAACCAGCTTGCGCACTTCGCTTTCATAGCCCGAAATGCTGCTGGCATTACACAGGTTTTTTAGCAAGGCAATCTGGGCGCTGCCAATTCGCGGCGGCCCGGCAGTTTCTTGTTTTTTTGGATCGGTTGGCATATTCATGTTCCTAATCTTCTTCGTCCCAGCTTAGTTTATCCATGAAGCTGGCATCGAGGCCGTGAATAAATTCGGCCAGCAGCCGCCCAACCCGGACAATGTCTTTCATGCTGATCACTTCCACGGGTGTGTGCATATAGCGCAGGGGAATGCTGATGACCATGGTGGGGATTCCAGCCCCGGCAACCTGCATGGCATAGGCATCTGTGCCCGAATGGCGCGGCATAATTTCAAGCTGCACCGGCATTTCCAGCCGCTCGCTGGCGGCCTTGACGGCCCGGTGAACGCCTGTGTGAATATTGGGGCCAATGCCCAAAACAGGGCCTTTGGCCAGACCAAACACTTTATAACCCGAACTTCCCGGGCCGCTGGCAAAAGTAACGTCAATCGCGATCGCCAGGCTGGGAGCCAGGTCGTAGGCTGAGGTTGCGGCTCCGCCCAGGGTTTCTTCTTCCTGAACGGTGGCCACAGCCCAGACATCCCAGGAGTGCCCCAGGGTTTGCAGGGCTTGCAGGCAGTGGGTGAGCGCCGCAACGGACGCCCGATTATCCAGGGAGTGACCGGCCAGTCCATCCTTGCCCAACTCGAGGGGAGCCTGGGCGAAAGAAACCAGGTCACCCAGGCGCACAAACTGAGCCACCTGCTGCGGGGAAAGGCCGGTATCCACCAGCAGCTCGTCCAGGCCAGCGGGTTCACCGGCCAGGTCGGGAGAGCGCAGCCAGGCAGGAGGAGCCACGATAACGCCGGGCAAATCTTCCCGGCCATGGACGATCACTGGTTGGCCGGGCAAAACGCGCGGGTCAATTCCACCAATTTCGGTCAGGCCAAGAAACCCATCCTGGATGCGATTGACCATCATCCCGATCGCGTCCATGTGTGTGGCAATCAAAATGGACGGGCGGGGAGTTTCCCCGCTGCCTTTTTTATAAGCATGCAAACTACCCAATTTACTGATGCTGATTTCATCTGCCAGCGGAGACCATTTTTCTTGAATCAGGCGGCGAACCGGGTCTTCGTAACCCGAAAGCCCGGGCAGGCTGATCATTTGCTTAAGAAATTCTTTAAGATCTTCCATAAATTCATCCAATCCTGTAGACAAAACTCACCCTGAAGGCGTTTCGGTTGGCGAGGGATCCAAACCAGGCGTTTCGGTTGGGGTGGGGGTTGGCGTAAACGTGTTGGTGGGCAGCGGGGTCGGCGTTCTGCTTGGCGTGGGTGTGTGGGTAAAGGTGTTGGTGGGCAGCGGGGTCGGCGGGCTGCTTGGCGGGGGTGTGGGGGTCAAGGGGTTGGGGGGCAGCGGCGTGAAGGTTTGGGTGGGGGTGCGCGTCGGGGTAAGCGTGCTGGTGGGCAGCGGCGTGAAAGTTACCGAGGGGCTTGGGGTGCGGGTGGGCGAAGGGGTTACCGTGGGGGTGTCGGTGTTGGGTTGGAAAGGCGTGGGGGAAACCGTACCTGTTTGGGTTGGTGTAGGCGTTGCACTGGCGGTTTCGGTAGGTGTTGCAGATACGGTTGGGGTCTGGGTTCCAGAAAAAACAGGCGTAAGGGTTTGCGTCCCGGTGCCAGTCGGCTGGGGCGTAAGGGTGGCAGTACTGCCAGGAGACACAGTGGAAACAGCGCTTGTGCTCGTCACGGTTGTTGTGGGGCGTGCCCGCCTATCGGGCGCCATGCTGACCAGGAGGAAGCCGGCGCAGTAACAAGGCAGTGTCGCCAGGATAACCACCAACAAAACCATCCGGACACGGTTGCGCCTGACTGACCCGGTAGCCATATGAAGGATGATAACACCCTCGCGCTTGCCATGCAAGGGCATGCAGAAAAAAGATCAGGAATCGCCAGGAGCGTAGGTCTGCTGCCACAACCGGGTGTAGGCGCCGGCTTCGGCTGCCCAGCGGACATCATCCCACCCCAATTCGGGCTGGACCACCTGGCGAACCTGCTCCAACTCGGCCAGGCCGCCGCCGGGCAGCAGCAGCCCCAAACGAACCCGGCGCAGCAGCAAGTCGTCCAGGTGGACAACCGCTTCGGCCCGGGCGGCCCAACGCAGCTCGGCCCACAGGCAATTCGTGCCGGGCACGTATTCCAGGTCAGGTGGACGGGCAGCCTGAAACAGGTCCAGGGCGGCCTCACCATAGCGGCCTGCCAGGCGCAGGGCCGTCGCCGGGTTAAGGGCCGCAAGGGCGGCCTGGGCGGCCTGCACATCCCCGTGCAAAAACCGTCCGGAGGAATGCGGCGCAGGCAAGGCAGGCAGCAGCCTGCGAGCTTCGTTCAGCGCTGCTCGCGCCATAAGGCGGTAGGTGGTTAACTTCCCACCGCTTACCGTTAACAGGCCATCTTCGTTCCAAATGACATGCTCACGCGATTCTTTCGAGGGGTTGGCTTTGCCCGTGTTCACGACAGCCCGGATGCCTGAAAACACCGCCTGGATATCAGCCGGGCCAATTTCCTGAGCCGGAAAGAGGTGGGTGACCATTTGGAGCAAATAGGCCAGTTCATCCTGGCTGGGGCGCGGGTCAATGGGCAGTTGATTGCCCTGGTCCACATCGGTTGTCCCCACCAGGGTTACCCCTTCCCAGGGAATCACAAACACAGGCCGGCCATCGCGGGGGTGCAGGTAGCTAACAGCGCGGGTAAGCGGCAGGCGGCCGGCTGGCAGAACCAGATGGCTGCCGCGCAAAGCGCGCAGCCGAGGCGGCTTGCCCAACTCGCTGCGCAGTGCATCGCTCCACGGCCCGGCCGCGTTGACCACCAATCGCGCTTGAATTTCAGCCGTGCGTCCGCCGCCTTCGGGTGTCATGTCCGCCACCTGGATACCACAGGCTTGCCCGGCGGCACTGCGCAGCAGCCCGACAGCCCTGGTGTAGTTCAACGCAAACGCACCCTCGCCCAACGCCGCATGGAGCACCCGCATCACGAGGCGAGCATCGTCGGTTTGGGCGTCAAAATAGCGGTAGCCGCCCACCAAACCAGGCGCAGAAAGCGGGGGGCAGAGCTCGCGCATATCCAGGGCATCATACTTACGGTGGGCCCACTGCCCGGCCAACAAATCATAAATTACCAACCCGGCGCCAAACACCCAACCGGGCAGCGCGTCCCCTTTTTGGATGGCGTATAGAAACCCCAGGCGGTTGATCAAGCCACGTCCATCGCGCAAAAGCTGTTCGCGCTCGTGCACCGATTCGAGAGTTACCTTCACCTGGGCATTTTTCAGGTAGCGCAGCCCCCCATGCACCAATTTAGATGAGCGGCTGGACGTGCCTGCGGCAAAATCCCTTGCTTCCACCAACAACGCCCGGCAGCCCAACCGGGCCGCCTCGCGCAGCACGCCCACCCCCGTAATACCGCCGCCAACCACCACCACATCCCAGGGTTTTTGCAGATCTTGCCAAACCTGATCGCGCCAGCCTGGTTTCCACATGGATGCCTCCTCGCCGCATTCGCGGTGAACGCGGTTAATTTTATTGTACAGGAGAAAAACGCAAAAAGGCACTGCCGGAGGGATCTTTTGCCCTGGTGGGAAGGATTTCTCAGTCGCTGCGATCCTTCAAAATGAAACCTCAGACCCCAACCCCGGCTCCAGGCTCTCTACTACCTACTGCATGCTACCAACTTGCAACTCCCCCGGCCAATTTGCATCCCGGTATGGCTTTGTTATAATCTAAGAACCTACTTGGACGGTTGTTAAATGAGACAACCAGCATTTTATGGAGGATTTCGCAATGAACCCATCTGAACTGCACATGACCCCAGAAGAATTCCGCCTGTATGGGCGGATGCTGGTGGATTGGATTGCCGATTATTATGAAAATTTGGAGAACTACCCGGTGCTTTCCCAGGTAAAGCCAGGACAGGTGCGCTCGCTTTTACCCCCACACCCACCCGAAACTGGCGAGCCTTTTGAAGCCATGCTTGGCGATGTTGATAAAATCATCATGCCGGGCATCACCCACTGGCAGTCGCCCAATTTTTTTGCCTATTTCCCCGCGAATTCCTCCGGGCCTGCTGTTTTGGGTGAGCTGCTCTCTGCCGGGTTAGGTGTGCAGGGCATGCTTTGGGCCACCAGCCCGGCTTGCACGGAGTTGGAAACCCACGTGCTCGACTGGCTGGTGGAAATGTTGGGACTGCCCGAAAAGTTTAAATCCAGCAGCACTGGCGGGGGTGTGATTCAAGACACCGCATCCAACGCTGTGCTGACCGCCATCCTGGCAGCGCGTGAGCGCATCACTGGCTTTGCCTCTAATGAAAAAGGGGTAAGCGGCGGCCTGGTGGCCTACACCAGTTCCCAGGCCCATTCATCGGTGGAAAAAGCGTTGAAAATTGCGGGGATTGGGCGAAACGGGCTGCGCCTTGTGGCAGTGGATGAAGACTTTGCGATGCGCCCGGATGCCCTGGCGGCCCAGGTGGCCGAGGACAGGCAGGCGGGTTTGCTGCCATTCTTTGTTTGCGCCACTGTGGGCACAACCTCTTCCAATGCAATGGACCCAGTGGCTGCCATTGGGCAGTTTTGCCAGGCAGAGAACCTCTGGTTGCATGTGGATGCGGCCATGTCGGGCACGGCTGCACTCTGCCCCGAGTTTCGCCATTATCAGGATGGCCTGGTGTTTGCAGATAGCTACGCCTTCAACCCGCACAAATGGATGTTCACCAACTTCGACTGCGACTGCTTTTACGTGGCCGACCGTGAAGCCCTGGTGCGCACTTTTAGCATTTTGCCGGAATATCTGCGCAACCAGGCCAGCGCCTCTGGGGCTGTGTTTGATTACCGCGACTGGCATGTCCAGCTTGGGCGGCGCTTCCGGGCCTTAAAATTGTGGTTTGTGGTTCGTCACTATGGTGTGGAGGGGCTGCGCAGCCTGGTGCGCCAGCATGTGGCCCTGGCTCAGGAATTCGCGAGTTGGGTGCAGGCTTCGAAATTTTTCGAGCTGGCTGCCCCTGCTCCCCTGAACCTGGTCTGTTTCCGCCACAAAGCAGGCGATGCCGCCAACGAGCGGCTGCTGTCGCGGTTGAACCAATCCGGCGAGCTTTACCTGACCCACACCCGCTTAAACGACCGCTACACCCTGCGAATGTGCATTGGCCAAACCTATACAGAGGCCCGGCATGTGCGCCGGGCCTGGGAACGGATCCAACAATTTGCTGAAGATTTGTAAACGGAAGCCGTTTAGGGCTGGTTGAGCAGGGCCTGTTCGACTGCACTGCTGATCACACCCAGGTTATTGGCTGCCAGCAAACGTCCGTTAACAACAATTGAAGGGGTTGCGTTCACGCCGTACTGTTGGCCCAAGACTTTTTCATCGTTAATCAGGCTGGCGTAGGTGTTGTTCTGCATACAGGTGTTGAAGGCATCCATATCCAGCCCTAACTGTTCGGCAAACAAGCCCAAACGCCTGTCGGAAAATGAGCCAATGTTTTCGCCAATCTGGTTGGCAAAAATCACATCGTGGTAATCCCAAAAACGGTTTTGTTCTGAAGCGCACATGCTGGCGTTGGCAGCCTGGGTAGATTCGAGGCCAATAAACGCAAAGTGGCGAAAGACCAGCTTGGCTTTGCCGGTTTTGATGTAGGTTTCAATCAGCTGAGGCTCGACAGTATCGGTGAAATTTTTACAGGCAGGGCATTGAAAATCTTCAAACACCTCAATCGTCACCGGGGCGTTGGGATCGCCCATCACTTTACCTTCCACCGTAGGACGGGTTTTGGTCTCGGGCAGCACTACGCTGGCCGCCATCTGACGGTTGTAAAGGATAATTAAAGCCAGGATCACCAGTGCGGCGCCGGTGATGATCGCCAGGTTGAGAACCATCTGCCGCTGGCGGTTTTGCTGCCGGCGGGCGGCGATCTGGTCTTTCATACTGGTTTTATTGGTTGATTTATTGTTTGCCATGGTTGTTTATGCCCATTCCTTTTAACGATATTTGTTAAGGCTGAAGCGTACCTTTTTTGGTTTTTACTGACCTGAACAACTCGGGGTTGGCCAGTAGACCACCTCAATGCCTATGGATTGTCCAAAAAAGAGTTGGCTTCTACAGCCTGTTATTGCGCTCGGAAAATATACACGAAAACCCCCTAAAAGAAAAGCACCCCAGAACAAATCCTAAGCCATTCCTAAAGATTTAGGCATGAAATAAGGCTTTTTGAGACAGCACTCGTGTTCGCCAGCGCTGGTTTGCATAAAAAAGCGCGATACCCTGGCGCGATTTGAGGCGGTTAGCGTTCGAACGCTGCCAGGTCGTATTCATACACCGGGTAATATTCTCCGGTTTTCTGGAACCCTAAACGCTCGTAAAGCCGCAAAGAATTCTGATTATTGCTTTGGGTGTTTACAGTTACCTGCAAAGCCCCATGTTCAAACAGATCGCGCAGCATATTTTGAACCAGGGCACGTCCAATACCCTGGCGCCGGGCATGGGGGCTGACCGCAAGACGCGCCAGGTGACCGCCCCAGGGGTTGTGGGTGGTGATCTGGTATCCAACTACCTCTCCCTGCTGGCAAAAAACGGTGGCAAGCTGGGCATCGGAAAAAGCAGCCAACAGAGAGCCAGAAGAAATGCGCCAGATCGGGTCAAAAGCGGTTGAATCCAACGCCAGCACAGCGGTGAGATCGTCTACCCGCATCGGGCGGATTTGGGCCGCGGAAGGCGGTTCGTCGGGTGACCGAACGGCCCGCCAGGAAAGCGTAACCACATCATGGGTATTGCGAAAACCACTCTTTTCAAGTAAGGTTTGAAACCAGGGGTACAGCGCAATGGCGGCTGCTTTGGAATATTGATCGAACGCCAGGCTTTGAAGGGCTGCATCCCAGAGTTGGGCCCAGGTATCACTGGGTGCACGCGAGGAACGATTGGCAAAAAGGCGGATCCAGGCTGGTTCGGGGGGATCGGGCACACAAGCCAGGGCAGCAATCACTTTACCCTGGCTTTCCGCCACCCAAAAATCGGAAGCTGTCAACCACTGCATGGGGTTCCGCCAATCCAGGTGGCGGTGGACATAGCTTTCAAATTGGACGAGATTTTGCAGCGCGGTTAAGTCCGCTTGCTGTGCCGTGCGAATCAGCAGCTCGGCCCTGGCATTCATAACGCTTATTGGTTTGAACGATTCAACAGCCGGAAAGGCAGGTTGAGCAGCTTTTTGGCTAACCGCTGGCGAGCGTTGGGCTTGGGAATGCTGTCCAGCCCGGCCTGCATGCTGACCACGGCGTCCAGGTAGCGGCCTGTGCGCATTTGCAAGCGGGAAATGGACTGCATAACGCTGGCGCGCAGTTCGTGATTGCCAAGTTCTTTAAGCAGGTCAGCCGATTCCAGGTAGTTCTGCTGGGCTTCGGGATAGCGTTCAAGGGCCTCAAGGGCTGCCGCCCGATTGCCCAGGGCCATGGCCTGCCGCTCCTGGTCATTGGCTGCCGCAAACAATTGGGGAGTCTCGGCAACCGCGTCCAAGGCGGCCTGGGCTTCGCCATTTTGAAGCAGGGCCACGCTGGCGTTGTTTTGCATTTCGGCGGATTTGAGGCTTTCGCCGCGCCCGGCAAAGCCCTCGGCAGCCGCCAGGAAAGCCCGGGCAGCCTCGGGGTACATTTCGTCTTTATAGGCTTGTTTCCCCTCTTTTTCCAATTGTTCGGGGGTCAAGGGTTGGAGATTCATGCTACCTTCCTAAAAAAATTAATAGGTGATTTCAAGCAATCCTTCTGCAATCATGCGCAGTTTATCCACAGACACTTCGCTCAACCGCAAAGCCAGTTCAAGGTAGGGGCGATTGATGGGTTTGCAGACAAAAGCCTGCAGTTCGGGGGGAAGTTCCAGGAACTGCGTGGTCATCTTCTGCTCTTGCGACCAGACGCCGACCACGCTTTTCTTATCCTGGAAATTTTGGAGGGGGATATCGAGCACGCTGCAGATGACTTCTAACAGGGGCAGACCGATGGGGGTTTGCCCCAATTCAAGTTTTTCCAGTTCTGCCGGGCTGATATCCAATTTTTCGCTGAGGTTCTCGGGGGACAGGTAGGCTTGCATGCGGGACTGGCGCAGCAGGGCGCCCACCATCCGGGTGCGCAGGGCAATCACTTTGTCCAGGTGTGTGGGCGTCATATATTCGGGGTCTTCAGAAAGCGATTTACTGCCCCAAAAATGGTCGAGGGGAATGTTTAAATAATATGCCATCGCTTCCAACTCAGGCAGGGATGGCGCATGCGTGCCATCCTCATAGGCCTGGTAGGTTTGCAGCGGCAGCCCCAGGGCTTCGGCAACCTGGGCTGGTGTTTTTTCGCCAGCCAAGCGGGCGTCGCGCATCAGGACACCCAGCTTTTTGGTTCGGATGGTAATTGCCTTTTGATGAATCATGGTCAGTTTCCTTTATTCGCACCCTGGTTGAAAGCCGCGCAGCACCAGGCTGCAACCGGGGTGCGGTCAACAGGATCGGCTTTGCAGCAATTATAGCAGATTATCACCAGCGTTTGCCTTTGCTGGTTTCGGTGCGCCACTGCACCGTTTCAGCGCCAAATACGCTGCCGCTCAGTTTAAACCCGACCACCTCTAAACGGGGGGAGAACTGCGGTCGAATCCCTGTGGCTTTTAATTCACCCAGGATTTTGCCATCCGGGCCGATGCCGCTGCGTTCATATTTAAAGATATCCGTCAGCGTCACCACATCCCCTTCCATTCCGGCTACCTCGGTAATTTGGGTGGTTCTGCGTGTGCCATCTTCAAGCCGCGATTGGTGCACAACCAGGTTGATGGCGGAGGCGATTTGTTTGCGAACGGCCATCAGGGGAATATCTAACCCGGCCATCATACACATGGTCTCTAACCGGGAAACGGCATCCCGCGGTGAGTTGGCGTGCAAGGTGGTGATGGAACCACTGTGGCCTGTGTTCATGGCCTGGAGCATGTCCATCGCTTCACCAGAACGCACTTCGCCCACCACAATCCGGTCGGGACGCATGCGCAGCGCATTCCGCACCAGGGAGCGGGTGCTCATTTCTCCTACGCCATCGACCCGGGGCGGTTGAGTTTCAAGGCGGACCACATGTTTCTGGCGCAGCTGCAGTTCGACTGCATCTTCAATGGTCACAATCCGCTCATGAACCGGAATAAACCCCGAAAGCACATTCAGCATGGTGGTTTTACCTGAGCTGGTTGCCCCTGTGACCAAAATGTTCAAACGGGCAGCCACACAGGCTTTTAGAAATTCGGCCATGTGTTCGGTGAGCGCCCCAAGTTGAATCAGATCTTCAACGGACATGGTGTTTTTGAGGAATTTGCGAATGGTGATGCAGGGGCCATCAATGGCTGCCGGGGGCACAATCACATGCACCCGCGAACCATCGGGCAAACGGGCGTCTACCGCCGGACTGTCATCATCCACTCGCCGCCCAAGCGGGTGGATGATCCGATTGATTAAGCGCATGACATGGCGTTCATCGTCAAACCGGATGTCGGTTTCATGCAGTTCACCCCGGCGTTCAATAAACACCATACCAGAGCCGATCACCATGATTTCGCTGATTTCTGGATCGTCGAGCAGGGGTTGAATCAGGCCATAGCCGACAATTTCGTTAAATGCTTCGCGCAGGAGGGTATCGCGGTCTTTTTCTGAAAGCGCCAGGTTCAGGCTGGTGTAAGCCCGGCCGAGCCAGGCGGCAATCGTTTGGCGATATTTTTCGTCTGGAATGGTTTTCCCCGTGATTTCGCGCTGCACCAGGCTGACCAATTCCGCCCGAATCTTATTATGGCTGGGGTTGTTTGCATCCAATGGGTTCATTCGATCATCTCCGTAAATACGGAAGCCTTGACCTGTTTTTGGGAGACTGCCAGGGAAAAAGCAAACCGCGAACCTTTGCCTTCCTGGGATTGAACTTCAATGGCGGCGCCATGCGCTTCGACAATCTTCTTAACCAGGGCCAGGCCGAGGCCTGTGCCGCCAGCCTGGCGGGTGGCGGAGCCATCGAGCTGGTGAAAAGCTTCAAAAATTTCGGAGATGCGGTTTTTGGGAATGCCAATGCCCGTGTCTAAAACCGCAAGCACCACACGCTGGCCGCTGCGCTTTGCTGAAAGCAGAATACGCCCCCCCACCTGGGTGAACTTAATGGCGTTATCCACCAACTGGTTAAGCACCCAGGTGATGTTCTCTTCATCCACATCCACCAATGGTAAGCCGGGCTCTATGGAAGAATCGAACTGAATTTTTCGGTCCTGCGCTTTTTGGTAGGATTCCATCATGATGCGTTGGACCAGGTCGGGCACCGAAACAGGCGTCAGGCGCAGGTTCATGGTTCCCTGGGACGATTCTGAGAACTTAATCAAATCTTCAATCAGGTTTTGCAAGCGTTGGGAAGCCCGGTTGAGCACATCTACTGCTTCCAATTGATCCTGGTTCAGGGAGCCCAGGCTGCCATCGCCAAGCAGCTCGATATACCCTTTGATGTGCGTCATCGGAGTGCGCAGCTCGTGGGAGATATTGGCGACAAAATCCGACTTGAGCTGGTTGATTTCGGTCAGTTTGGAGAGCGTGCTTTCAAGTTCAGAGGTGCGCTCTTGAACGCGCTTCTCGAGTTCTTTGTTGGCTTTTTGCAGCATGCCCTGCAGGAGAAAAATTTGCTCCGTGATGGCGGCGTCCAGGTCTTGCTGTTCTAACAGCCCCAGGCGAACCAGCGCCTGGCCAACCAACACCGTGCGCCCCTGCACAGCCTCGGATTTTTGAAATCGGAGCGCTTCGGCCAGGTTTTCTGCCGTAATCAACTGTTTCTGAACCAGGTAATCGCCAAGGCGAGGAACAAGCACTTCAGGGGAAACCGCCTTGGCCTGGCGGGATGTTGCGGTGGGGGCTTTTTGGGTCATCCCGGCAGCCAGGGCAAGGTCCACCCCGCAGTTTTTACAACGGCGGTCATTCAGGTTGATGGGTTTCAGGCAAACCGGGCATGTTTGTTCTTGCATGGTCTATGGGGATATGACTGTTTCAGGTGGTTCTGGTTGTTAAAATTCTGGGCCCCGCCAAAGCCGGGCATCATTTTGAGAGGAGAACAGCAAGCTCCTGTAAAAAAGGACATTTGTGTGTTGGTGATGGATAAGCATAGTTTAGCATATTTTCAATTTTTGGTTGCCGCCGCCTCACCCGGTTAAGCCAAAGTGCCTGGAAAGACGGCCAAAAGAGCCCAGGGTCAACCGACCTGGGTTGAAGTAATGTAAATGACGTATTCCTGGCGCAGCAGCACAAGGGGGGTTTTGATGGGTTTCATCGCAGGCAGGGTGGGATAGGATACGGTGACATCGTAGAGAGAAGCCCATCGTTCTGCACTGGTCATCAGGCTGGTGTGCAGGTCGGACATGGTGGACATGCGCCGTCCGCCATCAAAGCGGTACAACCCCGACAAAGCAGAAACCTTTTCAATCTTACGAAAAGGCTCGTTCGGGTCGTAGTCCATTTCTGGCTTGGCAGGAGGCATGACATGCATGGCAATGATTTGATTTACGGGCATGTTGATTTCGTCATAAGACAGGTGTACGGGCTGGCCGCCCGAAAGCAGCAGCAGATGGGCATCGTAGAATACAAAATAATTGGGCACATTCGACATGCGCAGCCAGGTGCTGGCCCGGATGGCCTTCTTGGTGACCAGGTTGCCCCAAACGATGCCTTTGTCGTAGTAAATCATGGCAGGAACCAGGGCGTCATTTTCGCTTAAACGGTGTTTCTCGGCAGTATTTTCAGACATAACGCCTCCAGGTTTTATTTTACTCCAGGCTTAACCGGGCTGCCCTCATCCATTCTTCCTGTCAGGTGAGTGCGTTCCACACCCTGAAATTCCAGGATGAAATCTGCGCCAAACACCCCGGCGGGGGTTTGAAAGCCAGGAACGGCTGCACCTTGCAAAACCCGCCCGGCAATCACCACAGAAGTAAGGGCAGTAAGCTGGTACGCTTCGGGGGTGACCAATTGAGCCTGGACAACCTGCCCGGACGGGCTGCGCACCTCGCCCCAGACAATAGACCGTCCATTTTGGCGCTGTTCGGGGGTTGGCCCGGAAGGCCGGCTGCGCACGACAGCCTGGATGATTTGTTTGATGGGCGGGTAAGCAAAGAGCGGTTGGATGGGACGGATAAAGCGTAAAAAGCCCTCGATACGGGCCATTGCCGTGGAATATACCACGATGTTGGGGATGCCAGTGGTATAGAAGGCTGTGGCCACATCGCCCCAGGGAATACCAATGGCTTTGCGCGGGCCGCGTCCCAGGTTGATGGTTTTCCGGTGAGCAGCGTATGGCGCATCCATAATTTGTCCGTCGCGCCGGATGCGGTTGGGACGGTGCAGCCCTTCCACTGCCGAAAGCATGGTGCCATGGGTCATCTGTGTACCCATACCATAAATGACCAGCTCCAGGTGGCTGGCTTCGGGCAGCTGCGTTTTTAAGTACGCGGCCAGGCAGTCGGTGGGCACCACATCGAACCCTGCCCCAGGCATCAGCATTACCCCGGCGGCTTTGGCGGCTACGTCACGGGCAGCCAGCGCTTCAAACACATCAATCTCGCCGGTGATATCGAGGTAATGAGCGCCGTTTTCCAGGCAGGCGTTGGCCATGGGGGCTGAAGTGAACTTAAACGGGCCGGCGCAGTGCAGCACAAGGCTGCAGCCAGCAGTTCCATCCCGAACGGCCTGGGGGTCATCGAGCGCAAACAGGCGATAGGCTAACCCAAGCGAAGCGGCCAGCATGCGCAGCGGGCCTTCGCTGCGCCCGGCCAGGATCGGTTTCAACCCCTGGCGAACGGCCTCTTCGGCCACCAGCCTGCCGGTATAGCCTGTTGCCCCATAAATCATCCATGAATTCATCCCATTTTCTCCTTAACTGGTGTCTTCAGCCAGTTCCATCCAACGAGAAAGGGCCGTCTCCAGCGCTGCATCCACGGTTTGCAGTTCTGCAAGCAGTTTTTGTAAGCGGGGATAGTCGCTTCCGCTGGATTGCATTTCTTTTTCCAGATCAGCTTTGCGCCCTTCCAATTCTGGGATTTTCTCTTCAAGCAAGGTGAGTTCCTGGCGTTCTTTCCAGGTCAGGCGGCGTTTTTCGGGCAGGGCAGCCTTGCCCGCCTCGCCAGGGTGTTCAGCCAGTATTCTTGGAGCGGCGGTGGGTTTTGGCGCATCTTGGGCCAGCTGGGCATCGCGCAGGCGGCGAAAGGTCTCATAGGGCGTTGGGTAGCGCCCACTGACCCGCCCGTTTTCGAACTGCACGATGAAATCTACATTCCGGTCGAGGAAAAAGCGGTCGTGACTGACCACCACCAGGCAGCCTTTAAAGTGGTCCAGGAATTCTTCCAAAACCCCCAGGGTCTGGATATCCAAATCGTTGGTTGGCTCATCCAGCAGCAAAACATTGGGCCACTGGGCGAGGGTGGCAAGCAGGTACAGGCGGCGGCGTTCCCCACCGCTGAGCGTGCCGATGGGCGCCTGCTGCATGGGGCGAGGAAACAAAAACCAATCCAACATCTGGCTGGCGTCAATCCGTTCGCCGTCGGCAGTACGAATCAGTGGGGCAATTGAATCAATGTAATCAATTACCCGTTGGTTATCGCGCAAGCCCTCGCTGCGCTGGTCAAAATAGCCCAGGGCTACGGTTTCGCCCCATTCTAACACCCCCGCCTGGGGAGCCAGTTTTCCGGCAAGCACATCCAAAAAGGTGGACTTGCCCGCACCATTGGCGCCGTTAATGCCAATCCGGTCGCCGGGGTTCAAATAAAAATCCACGTTTTGGATAACCGGAAGGCCTTCATAACCGGCCTGGAGCTGATCAATCTTGAGCACCTTTTTGCCCAACCGCCGGCTCGACAGGCCAATGGAAACGCGGTTTTCGCCCATGTCGGCTTTGAGCTGCAGCAGTTCATACACCCGCTGAGAACGGGCTTTTTGTTTTGTGCTGCGAGCCGCCGGAGAGCGGCGCAGCCACTCCAACTCGCGGCGTAATATTCCCTGGCGTTTTTCTTCCCCAATGGCAAGCTGCTGGTGGCGCAGCGTGCGCAGTTCAAGGTACTGCGAATAGTTGCCCGGGTAGCTGACCAGTTTGCGCCGGTCAAGTTCGATGATTTTGTTGGCCACCCGGTCCAGAAAATAGCGATCATGGGTAACCATCAGCAAAGCGGCGGGCAGGTTGAGCAGCGCACCTTCGAGCCAGTCAATCGTGTCAGCATCAATGTGGTTGGTGGGCTCGTCGAGAATGAGCAAATCGCCCGGATCGAGCAGCACTCGCGCCAGGGCAACTCGTTTGCGTTCACCCCCGCTGAGCGTGCCCACCCGGGCATCCATGTTTTCAATACCCAGCCGGGTGAGGATGGATTTAACCCGGTTTTCAACTGCCCAGCCGCCGTTGTGGTCCAGGCGGGCGCTTAACGCGGCCAGGCGGGCCTGGGCAGCCAGGTCTTGTGGGTTGTGCTGCAGTTGGTAAAGCACCTGCTCATAATCGCGCAGCAGGGCCAACTCGGGGTCTTCGCTGTGAAAAACCTGCTGCAGTACCGTCAGGTTGTCATCCAGGGTTGGTTCCTGGGGTAGGTAGCGCACCCGCACCCCTCCCCAAACGGTAAACTCTCCGGAATCTACCGGCTCCAACCCGGCAATAATGCGCAGCAGGGTGGTTTTTCCGCTGCCATTGACACCAATCAGACCAATCCGGTCTTCGCGGTTGATCAGCATGTCCACGCTTTCAAGCAAAACGCGGTCGGAATATTGTTTGGATACAGCGGCCAGGGTTACAAGGTTCATCGAGATATATTATATAGGATAAAAGGCAAAACCGCTTGCTGACCCACCCCCAGGGTTTCAGCAAATGAGCAGGGTAATTTCGGTTACCCACTTCCAACCTCACCCATTCTCACGCAGCCGATTTTTTCATGCACCCGATTGGTGGATTGACATCCCCTTGTGATTAGATTATTATCTAATTATTGCTTCTGTGTGAAGGTTCGCACAAAAGAAGTGTTGTTTTTCCTTGGAGTGAGAATATGCTTGATTTTTTTATCAGCCAATATAAACAAACCGACATGGGGGAGCTGTCGAAAGCCTTCACGGTGGATGGCTTGCGCCAGCTTACCGAGGAAATGATCCAGCGCCAGCTTGCCTTGATTGCCCCCTGCCAGGATGAAGATGTGGTTTTCGTACCCGAAGACCCGGAAGCCCATGACGCGTATGCCACCGATGCTTCAGAAGAAGCCCTTGCCTGGACTTTGGGTCATGTGATTGTTCACACCACCGCCTCATCCGAAGAATCGGCTTACCTGGCGGTGGAATTGGCCCGGGGTGTGCCCTACCGGGGCGGGCGTTCGCGCTACGAAACCCCCTGGCAAAGTGTGACCACCATCGAACAGTGCCGCCAGCGGCTGGAAGAAAGCCGCCGGATGCGCCTGGCCAGCCTTGATATGTGGCCCGACGCACCCTTTTTGGAGAACACCTTTGAAACCCGGTCTGGCAAGCACTACAACGCCATGGTGCGCTTTTTGCTGGGGCTTTCACACGACGCCAACCACCTGGGGCAAATCGAGAATATCGTCGGGCAAGCACTGGCTGCCCGGGGAAAATAAGCCTGAATCATGACAGAAACGCCTTCACCTACCTCGCAAAAAGCCACCCCCGCTCTGCTTTGGGATTGGGGCGCAGCCTATGACCTGTTTATCAGCCTGCGCGTGCTGCACAACCCGGGGCGGTTTGGGGTGCGCGGTGCCTGGGCGCGCGGCGTTCGCTCGCGCCTGACCACCGATGCGCGCACCACCCTCGACGAAACCCGGCGGGTAATGAAAATTCCCTTCCCCTGGCTTTTTAATCTGGATGTGACTGGCAAGTTCCCAGAGAAAAACAGCCTGGCGATTTTGGAACGCCTGGAAAAGCTTCCACCCGCGGACTGTATGGCAGCGCTAACCGTGACGGGCGAAATGCCTGCCCAGGCGGTGGCGCTACTGTTGAGCGTGGCACACAAAGGCTGGTGGAATGAAATGGACCGCCAGGCCTTGTTTGCAGCCTACACCGAGGTGAGCCAGGAACTTGAACAAGAACTGGAAGACCATCTTAATTGGTGGAGCCGCCCGTCGGAGTTTTGTGAGCGCACTTTGGCCGCGCTGCGGGTATATGTGGATGTGTTTTTTGTAGAGGAAGAACAGCGCATCACCCCGGCGCTTGAAGCAAGCTTCCACCACGGGCAGGCACTGGCTGAAACCCTGCCACTCACCGAACTGCTTGAAGAGCTTTCGCAGGGGCTGCGCTTTGAAGAAGCCACCCTGCGCCCCCGGTTGGCATTGGTGCCCTCCTATTGGATTTCACCCCTGGCCATCATCAGCCAGATCGATACCGAGACCGGCTTGCTGGTCTATGGCGGGCGGCCGCCGGAAGCCTCGTTGGCGCCGGGTGAATCGGTGCCCGATGGGCTTTACCAGCCCATCAAAGCACTGGCCGACCCCACCCGCCTGCGGATTTTACGCTACCTGGCCGAATCGCCCCTCACCCCGACCGACCTGGCCCGCCGCCTGCGCCTGCGCGCACCCACCGTCATTCACCACCTGAACACGCTGCGCCTGGCCGGCCTGGTTTACCTGACGGTTGAACCCCAGGGTGAACGCCGGGTGGTCGCGCAACGCTACGCCGCCCGCCTCAGCCGGGTGCGCTCTATGTATGAACAGCTCAACCTGTTTTTGGGGCAAACTCTACCCCAAAAAGATAAGAAATAAAATGAAACAAGCCCTCGCGCTTCAAAATTACGCACAGCAGGTGCGCTCTTTTCAACCCAACGCCCGCCTCTACCTTTTGTTCGTCATCGTTAGCGGGGCGGCCTTTGGCATTTTCCGCCTGCTGTTTAATTTTTATGTCATCAGCCTCGGGTACAACGAATCGCTGCTGGGAACCCTGATTACCATCAATAACGGGGTGGCGCTTTTCCTGGCTTTGCCGATTGGCTACCTGGGAGACAGGTTGGGGCGCAAGCGCTCCATGCTGCTTGGCGCAGTCACCACAAGCCTCTCGGTTTTGCTGATGGTGGCTTTTCCCAGCAGGTGGATTTTCTTTGCCATGAACGGCGTGCTGGGCATGGCGCAGAGCCTGATGGCCGTTACCACCGCCCCGTTCCTGATGGAAAACAGCAGCGAAAAAGAACGCACCTACCTTTTTAGCTTCAGCTTTGGGCTGCAAACCCTGGCCGGGTTCGTGGGAAACCTGGCTGGCGGCTACCTGCCTGGCTGGTTTGGCGCCTGGCAAAATGTGGACCCCACCAGCAGTACGGCTTATGCCGGAGCGCTGCTCGGGGTTGTTTCGATTTCTTTCCTGGGAATCATCCCCATTTTCTTCATCCGGCGCAATTTCAAATCGGGAGATGACACCCGCTCATCTTTTGCACCGCTGTCGTATTTTTGGTCGCACAAATCCAGCCTGGGCAAGCTCATTCTGCCAATGTTTGTCACTTCGATTGGGGCTGGTATGGTGATGCCTTTTATGAACATTTTTTACCGCAATGTCTACCAGCGGACAGACCCGGAAATTGGCAGCCTGATGGCCTGGGGGGCGCTGGGCATGGCGTTGGGGCTGCTGCTTTCCCCGGTTTTCGCGGAGCGCATGGGCAAGATCCAGTTTGTGGTTTGGACCCAGGCGCTTTCCATTCCTTTTCTGATTGTGCTGGGTTTTGGTCCGTTTTATTGGATGAGTGCCGGGGCATACCTGGTGCGTTTGGCGCTGATGAACATGAGCAACCCGGTGTACCAGGCGTTTGTGATGGAACATGTCGAAAAAGATTCGCGGGCAACCGTTTCCAGCCTAGTGAGCATGGCCTGGAATTTTGGCTGGGCCATCAGCCCAAGCGTAAGCGGCGATTTGCAAGTGACCTATGGGTTTGGACCGCCGTTCCTCATCACCATTGTTCTGTACTGCCTGGCTGTATTCCTGTATTGGGCTTTTTTCTGGCGTGGGCAGCTTAAGCCCGTGGCAGAAACGGCTGCTCCCTCACAAGCGTAACCTGCCAGGTTTATCCATTTTCCACACGATGATGCCTGAACCATCCACCCTGGCAACCAAAAGCCGCGCCGCTATCGCTCATTACATCGAGCGCATCCGGATGTTCAGCCCGAATGCCCGTCTTTTCCTGGCGCACAGTGTGTTCATGGGTGTGGGCATGGGGGTTTTCCAGGTTCTATTCAACTTCTACATCCTCAGCCTGAATCACAACGAAGCCCTTTTGGGCAACCTGATTACCACCAACCATGTTACCGCGCTGGCCGTGGCGCTGCCAATGGGCTACCTGGCCGACCGCATGGGGCGTAAAAACGCACTGATGCTGTCGGCTTTTCTGTACGCCTTGGGCATCCTGGTTATGCTTATCTGGCCGGTTGTGCCCGTCTTTTTTGCGATGAATGTGTTCATTGGCCTGGCGCAAAGCCTTTCGGGCATCACCCAGAGCCCTTTTTTGATGGAAAACAGCGGCGAAAAAGAGCGAACCTACCTGTTCAGCCTGAGTTTTGGCCTACGCCAGACGGCGATGTTTGTGGGCAACTGGCTGGGCGGCTACCTTCCCGGCTGGGTTGGCAGCATACAGCAAATTGACCCGATGAGCAGCCCGGCCTATGCCTGGGCGCTGGGGTTGATGGGTTTGCTCGTCCTGGCAGGCATGCTGCCGTTGGGGCTGTTAAACACCCGGACCAGCAGCGAAAACGGGCATTCCATGTTTTTACCGCTGGCCTACATGCGCCGCTATTCCGGATTATTCACCCGTCTGATTCTGCCATCGTTCATCACCTCGTTTGGGGCGGGCTTGTTCATGCCTTTCATGAATGTGTTCTTCCGCACCGTTCACAACCAGAGCGACCAGGCCATTGGGACGATTTTTGCCTGGGGATCGCTGGCCATGGGCCTGGGTTTTGTGATTGCCCCGGCGGCAGCCGACCGGATGAGCAAAATTCAACTTGTCGTATTCACCCAAGCCCTTTCGATCCCCTTCATGTTCCTGCTGGGGTATTCGCCCTGGTTCTGGTTGGTGGCACTGGCCTACTACGTGCGTTTAATGACGATGAATATGAGCACGCCGGTCTACCAGACCTTTATCATGGAACATGTCGCCCCCGAAGCGCGAGCCACGGTGGCCAGCCTTTCGAGCATGGCCTGGAATTTTGGACGGGCTTTCAGCCCGACCATCAGCGGGTATTTGCAGGTGCATTATGGGTTTGGCCCGGTGTTTGCCGCGGCGATTGTGTTCTACGCGGTTTCAGTGTACCTGTACTGGCGTTTTTTCTTGCGTCCCCAGGGATAATGTTGTCCTTAGCGATTAAAATCGCTGCTGCATGGGGGTTGCTTTTGTCGTGACGATTTCAGTTGTCCTGGGGTTGAAGAGCGACTAAAGTCGCTACTACATGGGGGAAGGGCTTTTGGAGTGACGATTGAAGGCGCCCCTGGCGTTTAAACCGGTGCGGCCCGCAGAAGATGTTCTGCGGGCCGCGAGCCGGAAAGGAGGGAGAAAGAAATGAAACGCCGCTCAGGTCAGCCCACCCGAGCGTGAATCTTTTGTTCAGGCATGAATCCCCAGACCCTGGGGAGCCAGGGCGCGAATCCCGTTTTCACGGGCAAACTCGGCACCTTTACGCATGGCCTGGAAGTTTGCCGGCAGCAGGTGTTTATGCCGTTCAGGCAGGTGATCATTCAAGGCCAATTCCAGGGCTTGCAGGGGCATTACAGGCAGGTATTCCAGCAGTGCGCCCAGGGTGATGATGTTCAGAAGCCGCTTGTTGCCAATTGCTTCAGCAATTTCGTTGCCAGGAATCATCACAACATGAATATCCGTGCGTTTTACCGGGCGGTCTACCAGGGATTGGTTCACAATTAAAACGCCACCCGGCTTAACCAGGGATTCGTATTTATCTAAGGAAGGCAGGTTCAGCGCGATAACTGCCTGGGGATAGCGAACAATGGGTGCGCCAATGGGCTCGTCGGCAATAATAATGGTGCAGTTCGCCGTGCCGCCGCGCATTTCAGGGCCGTAGGATGGAATCCAGGTAACTTCTTTGCCTGCGTCCATGGCAGCATAGGCCAGCAGTTGACCGGCAAAAAGCACGCCCTGGCCGCCAAACCCGGAGATGAGAATTTCTGTTTGCATGGTTGCTTCTCCTTTTGCCGCTGTGCAGCTAAACCCGCAGGCCCGCAATGGCCGGGGAGACTTTATAATCGCCTACCTGGAAGTAGGGCATCATCTGATTTTCGACAAATTCACATGCATCCAAGGGGCTCATCCCCCAGTTGGTTGGGCAGGTGGAAAGCAGTTCGACCATGGAAAAGCCAAGGCCGCGCACCTGGGCTTCGAAAGCCAGGCGAATGGCTTTTTTGGCTTTGCGAATGTTGGCCGGGTCGTGCAGGCTGCGGCGGGCAATATAGGCCGGGCCGTCCAGGGTTGCCAACAGTTCGGACATGCGCACAGGCAGGCCGGTGAGTTCACTGTTGCGGCCCAATGGGGAGGATGTGGTGCGCATTCCCGGCAGGGTGGTGGGCGCCATCTGTCCCCCGGTCATACCATAGATGGCATTGTTGATAAAAATCACGGTGATGTTCTCACCCCGGGCAGCGGCGTGGACAGTTTCGGCCATACCAATCGAGGCCAGGTCGCCATCACCCTGGTAGGTGAAGACCACCCGGTCGGGCAAAACGCGTTTGACGCCAGTGGCCATGGCACAGGCCCGCCCGTGGGCGGCTTCAACAAAATCGAGGTCGAAATATTTATATGAAAAAACAGAGCAGCCCACCGAAGCCACGCCAATGGTTTGCTCGCGCAGCCCCATTTCGTCCAGCACTTCGGCCACCAGGCGGTGACCCACGCCGTGGGTACAGCCCGGGCAGTAATGCGTATGCACCTCGGCCAAAGATTCGGGCCGCTGATAAACTACTTTTAATTCGGTATCCTGGGTAATCGTCGCCATGGGATCTCCTGGGTTAATTGCGGCTGTGGGTGCCGTAGCGGTTAATCATTGCATCCAGCCAGGCTTTGTGCAGGCCGGCGTCGGTTGGGGCAGCAGTGCCGCTTGCCACCCGTTCAATTTCAGCGTAAATCTCATCCTGCAGCGGGACAGTTCCGCCCAACCTGCCGTAAAACTCCACCGGAACCCGCCCGGCTGCAGCCAGGCGGACATCGTTGAGCATCTGGCCGGAGTTCATCTCCACCACCAGGAATTTGCTGGCGGTTTTGGAGAGGGCTTCGATGCGTTCATAGGGAAACGGGCTGAGCGTGATTGGGCGGAAAAGCCCAACTTTGAGGCCGTGCTCGCGGGCCTGGCGGACGGCTGAATAGGCCACCCGCCCTGCTGTGCCAAAACCCAACACGATAATTTCAGCATCTTCGGTGTTGTGCTCCGCGTAGCGAATTTCGTTGGCTTTGACTTTCTCCCAGCGCTCAAGCAGGCGCAGATTGGTGATTTCTTCATCTTCAGGGAGCAGGTAAATCGAGCTGAGCAGTCGGCTGGGGCGGCCTTTGGCACCGGTTACTGCCCAGTCGGGGTATTTGGTGGGCAGGGGGCGCATTTCGGGCAGTTCGGCAGGCTCCATCATCTGGCCAATGTTGCCATCGGCCATGACAATGGCCAGGGTGCGGTATTTTTCGGCCAGGTCGAAGGCCAAAACCGTCAGATTTATGGCTTCCTGAACGCTGGCCGGAGCCAGGACAATGGGGTGGTAGTCGCCATGACCACCGCCATGAACCAGCTGGTTATAGTCACCCTGTGAGGGGGCAATGTTGCCCAGGCCAGGGCCGCCGCGCACCACGTCAATCAGCACCACGGGCACTTCCGTACCAACAATGTAGGAAAGCCCTTCCATCATCAGGCTGACGCCAGGGCTGGAAGAGGTGGTCATCACCCGTTTGCCGGTGCAGGCAGCACCATACACCATATTAATGGCGGCAACTTCGCTTTCGGCCTGCAAAAATGCCCGTCCCAGCTCCGGCATTCTCTCGGCCATATGCTCCAATAACTCTGTTTGCGGGGTAATTGGGTAACCGAAATAGGCTTCAACCCCGGCGCGGATGGCGGCTTCGGCCATCGCTACGTTTCCTTTCAGCAGTTCGCGTGTCATGTTGGTGTTCCTCCAGGAAAAAACAAGGTAGTTGTTAAACTACCTTGTGGGTTAAGGGGCTTTTGCCCCGCGCTGGGTCTCTTTGCGATAAACGGTAATCGCCGCCTCCGGGCAAACCAGTGCACATATGGCACAGCCCGTGCAGCCCTCCCCCGTAAGCTCAGCCGGGTGGTATCCTTTTGCAGTGAACCGGTCTTGAGACATGTGAATCAGCCCTTTGGGGCATGCTTGAGCGCAAATTTCACAGCCTTTGCAATAGCGCTCATCTACTTCGATGCTTCCTTCTGCTGCCACTGTTTGGCCTCCTTTTCGATCTTCTTGTCGAAGGGAGTTAAAAACGCACCAGATTCCCTCCGGCATCTATATTTTCCCTGACTTTGGCCGGTTAAGCCAGTGACATAAGTCCTGTTTATTTTGGGACAATCGTACCGCATTGGGGGTTCGTAGTCTGGAGTGGGTCGTTTGGGGTTGACATGAGGTGGGGGCCTGCGGCTCTTCGAAACGACACAGGAGAGGGGGGGCAGCGCCCGTGCTATGGGTCTGGTTGGATTCTCCCTTGGCACAAATCGAGGGGGCGGGTTTGAGACCCGCCCGTAACCACCGAGATAACATCGAGAGCCACCGAGAAATCTTTAAAATTCTCGGTGGCTCTCGGTGGTACTTGCCAGGTATCAAGCGAATCAGACAGATTTACTTAAGCAGGTTCTTTTGCGCCAGGCGGAACAATGTCACAGCGGTTTCGATCAGTGTCACAACCAGGGCAACCGTGAAGGCCATGAAAAAGATTTGCATGGAAAAGATTTGCCCGCCGCTTTCAATGTCTTTCGCAAACATTTCGATAGATGTAATGAAAGTTCCAGCGTCGCGGGCCTGGAGCCAGGCGTAATGGGCCTGGACCAGAAGACCCAATATTACAATACCGAAGATGTTGCTGGCAACCTTGACCACCTGGCTGGTGAGTGTCCATTGTCCCTGCCAGAGCAGGTACACATTCAGACCAATCCCCAACAGCAGTGCCAGGCTGATCCACGGAAGATACGCCACCAGGACAGGGTTGCCAAAGAATGCCCCCCCTGGGAAGATATACACGCCGATCTTGTCCGGGAACATCGCCAGGAGGGCCAGGATGATGGATTGAATGATGATGCTGGCAACCAGTTCGGCCCGGCTGACTTCTTTGGTCTTATCAATGGGCGGCAGCGTGGTTGGGTCCCAGGACTTTTCATCGTCCATATCCGGGTGGACATCCAAGCGCTGCAAGATGATAAACACAATCACAATCCAGCCTATGGTTGTGGGCAGGCTGTTGACCATTCCGGCGGCGGCATCTACGGCGCTGATGGGCTGCCCGGCAAAAAGGGCGGCAACCAACCAGGCGATAACCTGGGCACCCAGAACCGCAGCCAGGGCGATTCCCGTTACCATCCGGAACAAGGGGTAAAGCGTGGGGCCTACCAGGTACTGGCCTTCGGGATAGTATTTGGCCGCCATGGTGTGTGGAGCGCCATAGGTTTTCAACATGGCGATCACATCGGCTTCGGTGGGGTTGTCCCCGGCCTGGTCTTCCAGTGCGTCGGCCAGTGTGGAGCGCATTTCGCCCAGGATATCTTCCCGGTTTTTGCGGGGCAGGTAGCGCCCAACTTGATGTAAATAACGTTCAATCAGTTCCATGATATATCTCCTTTTTGGGGTCATCAGCGCCCCAATAATTTATCCATGACACGGGTAAGCTCATCCCATTCGGTGCGGAGCGCTTCCAGGGTTGTGCGGCCTGATTCGCTCAAGACATAGTAACGACGTGGGCGGCTGCCCTCAACATTCCACTCGCTTTTCAGCAAGCCCTGGCTTTCCAGGCGGCGCAAAAGCGGGTAGAGCGTCCCCTGGTCAATCATCAATCCTTTTTCGGCCAGGCTGCTGATCAGTGAATAGCCGTACTTTTCATCTCTCAGCTCGCTCAAAGCCGCCAACACCAGCACCCCGCGCCGGATTTCCTGCATTACATTATTTTTGAGCTCTTCCAATTCTTGTGTATTCATAAATTCATTATACTGTATATTACACAGTATTGTCAATACAATAATATAATGTAATACTTTATAATTTGGAATTTTTGAATAAGCCCCACCTATACATGGCAGCAAGGTCCAGCCCATATCCGAGCATGTTGGGGTGCTTAAAACAAAGGTGACACGCAGTGCATTGCTGCGTGTCACCCGGGTTGGCGGGGCAAGTCAACCTTGCAGTGAGAATTTGACGGGAATCCCCCCACAGCCTCGCAAGGCCGGCCTTTCTTGGTTTATTCTGGCTGGCCGGCCTCTTTGACCGCTGCCTGCATCAGCGCCTGGATGTTGGGAAGCATGGCAGCCGGGTCGGGCAGCAGGCCTTCAATGAGCAGGGTGTTTGTATAGATTTGCTCCACCAGCACACCCACAAGCGGGCTTTCTTCGGGAAGCCGGGCAAGGCCCTGGATAATGGGGTGGTTGGGGTTAATTTCGAGGATGAGCTTTGGAATCTGGTAATCCTTTTCCAAAATACGCTGGACGCGGTGCATCTCCTGGCTGCGGGCCCCTTCGGGGTCTACCAGGCGGGCCACGGAAGTGGATAGGCGTTCGGTTTTGCGAACCCCCGCGACACGCTCGCCCAGGTAGTGCTGGATGCGGGCCATCAGGGGGTCAGCGGGTTCTTCAACGGGTTTTTCCTCGGCTTCGTTCGCGGCTGGTTCGGGCTTTTCAGTTTGGGCTGCCCCGGTTGTGGCAGCGTTCTCAAAGGTGTGCTCCTGATATGTGCCCAACGCGCCCACCATAAATGAGTCAATCGGCTCGGTGAGCAGCAGCACTTCATGGCCTTCACGGGCAAAGTAATCGAGGTGGGGGCTGTGCAGGATGGATTTCTGGTCTTCGCCCAGCAGGTAGTAAATCGTTTTGTTTTCCGCTCCGGCCCGTTCGATATACTGGTCCAGCGAGTTCCATTGGTCGGGGAAGCGGTTGGTGCGGAAGCGCAGCAGCGGCAGCAGGCCTTCCCGTTCGGCAGTATCCTGGGTGGTAGTGACGCCTTCTTTAAGGTAAGCACCAAACTTTTCCCAGAATTTAACATAGGTTTCCGGGTTTTGCGCATCGCGGGCCATGTCTTTCAAGGTGTTCATTACCCGACCCGTAAGGATTTTTTTCAAACGAGCCATGATGGCGTTGGATTGGATGCTTTCGCGTGATACATTGAGCGGCAAATCTTCAGCATCCACCACGCCCTGGATAAAGCGGAAGTGCTGGGGCAGCAGGTCTTTACTATATTCCTGGATGAGGACTTTACGAGCATACAGCTTAAGGCCTTCTTCTTTGCGCAGCGAGAAAAAGCCGCGTTCACCGCTGGGGAAGAAAAGCAAAGCGTAAACCTGGAGCGGGGCATCCACCGTCAGGTGCATGTGTTTAAGCGGCGGGGTGAATTCCAGGGTGAGCTGGCGGTAGAAATCGCGGTATTCATCTGCTTCCACGCTGGATGGACTGCGCCGCCAAATGGCTGTCTGGCTGTTGGCCTGTTCTTTTTTATCGCCTATATAAATGGGGAAGGCGACATAGTCGGAGTGGCGGCGGATGATTTCCCGCAGGCGGTATTCGTCGGTGAATTCCGCTGCATCTTCGCGCAGTTGGAGCACAATGGTCGTACCGCGTTCGGTCACTTCAAAGGGTTCCACGGAAAAGGTTTCGCCGCCCTGGGAAAACCAGCGCCCCCCTTCCCCATCCGGATGGTAGGAGCGCGAGGTAACCGTGATGGATTCGGCCACCATGAACGCCGAATAGAAACCAACACCAAACTGGCCGATGATATCGGAGAAATCTTTTTGTTCTTTTTGGGTGGCTTTGATGAACTCACGCGCACCGGATTGGGCGATGGTGCCCAGGTTGCGGGCTAATTCTGCCTGGGTCATGCCAATGCCGGTATCGCGGATGGTGAGGGTGCGGTTGTCTTTGTCGGCAGTGATCCAGACTCCCAGCTCGGCGTCGGGGGTGATCACATCGGGATTGGTGAGCATTTCAAAGCGCAGCCGGTTGAGGGCATCGGAAGCGTTTGAAACCAGCTCGCGCAGGAAGATTTCCCGGTCAGTGTACAACGAATGGGCCAGGATATCCAACAGCTGGCGAATTTCCGCCTTAAAGGTTTGCTGGGCGGGAGAATGGGTTTGTTCACTCATGTGTTTTTCCTCCAAGACGACAAGTCACCTGCGCGGACAGCGCAGCTTGTAATAGTTTTGCGGTTTACTTATACCCGATTTGCGTAAGAAAAACGTAAGAATTGTGACAACTGCGCGGCACCATCCCCAAAAAACCGCTGCGCCAGGCCAGGGCCGGGGTGAGAACGGGGGAATGGGTGAGCAGTACCCAAAAAAACAGGCCAGGGCGAAAACCCTGGCCTGCGTACCATGAAAGGAATGGCAACAACAGAAATCAGCCTACAAAATAATCGTCCCTGTAACCAGTAAAAAGGCAACCCCCAAAATGCTGGTTGCTAAAAATAAAAGCACAGCGAGGAAAAACCATTGGGGCGGGGTCATACCCAGGAACCTGCTGCGCTTGCGGGTATTACCCCGGGCCGATTTTTCTTCCACCAGGTCATATTCATCCCTGGCGCGGGCGGGCTGGTCTGCGTTCGAATATGGGTCGAGATATTCCTCTTCGGATTCGTTCGAGTCATCGCTCAGTTCATCAAATAAAGACATTTCGGCCTCCGTGGGCCAGGCTAGGCTGACGTTTTTTTCAAGGCGAGCCACGGCCTGTGCAAATTAGCAAAAGCAATTTTGCGTTTTTTCGCTTTTAAGATAGTTTAGCCGATTTTTAGCCGTTGTCAACCGGGCGAAGGGAAAGTTCGCCAGCCTGAAAGTACTGGCTTGCGCCAGAGATGGTTTGTAAATGCAGGTGACCGCTGGCGTTTAAGCCCAGCAGCCTTCCAGTAATAGGCGGCGTTCCAGCCTGGATCAGCTGGACCCTCTGCCCCCGCCAGGCCAGGCGCTGGTCCCAGGCGGCGATGAATTCCTCCGACGGCAGCACAGCCCGCCAGGCCAACAGCGATTCAACCACAGCCCGCAGCAGCCCCAGGCGGTTTACGGGCTTCCCAATGACCTCTTCCAGGCTGGCGGCCGGGAAGCGCAGGAAATCCGGCGGGGGAACCGCACCCGGGCACACATTGACCCCCACCCCCAACACCAGGGCTTCCAGGGCAGTCCCATTCCAGGCGGCTTCGGCCAACACGCCGCACACTTTGCGCCCAGAGAGGAGGACATCGTTGGGCCATTTAATTTCGGGAGAAAGGCCAAAAGAAAGTTCGAGCGCCTGGCAAACCGCCAGTGCCCCCAGGGCAGAAAAGCGGGACAGGTCCCCGGTGGCTTCGGCAATTGTGGGGCGGATGAGCACACTGAGCGCCAGGGCCGAACCGGGCGGCGTGAACCACTGGCGCCCGGCCCTTCCGCGCCCAGCAGTTTGTTCATCGGCCATCACCAGGGAGAAATCGGGAGCCCCCTCAGCCGCCAACGCGGCGGCCCTGTCATTGGTGGAGCCAACTTGCGGCAGGTATTCCACCCGGCCAAGCCGCAGCCCGGCCAGGGCGTTTTCCAGGGCAGGTTGAGAGACATCCACGGCTACACCAGCGGAAGGTCAGGGGTGATTTGGAAGGTCAGCAGTCTGTGGGCGGCACGCAGGGCAGCTTCAACCCCGGCGGGAGTTTCGCCCCTGGCAAAAATAAAGCCCAGGTAGGCGCTGCCTTCGGGCAGGGTTTTGACAGGCTGCCCGGGCTGGATGGACATTTCAATTTCGGTAACACCGGGCACAGCCAGGGCTGCTTCCATGCCCTCCACCCCTTGCAGCATGCCGCTGCTGGGAATTGGAATCATCATCACCCCGCTGGCCTGGTCTTCCCGGTGGGTTTCGAGGGGTAAATCGAAAGCCTGGCGCAGAATTAATTCTTCCAGGGAGATGGCATCCAGGTGGGTGGGGGGACCAAAGCGCAGGGCGCGTGAACACTGGCCGCCAATCGAACGGGCAGCCACTTCGACCAGCCAAACACCCTGCTCGTTGACACGCAGTTCGGCATGCACCGGGCCAGTATGCAGCCCCAGGGCGGCGGCAGCCAGGCGGGTGACCCGGACGATGTCGTCCTGGGTTTCCTGGGGCAGGCGCGAGGGGGTGACATAGATGGTTTCTTCAAAAAATGGGCCTTCCAGCGGGTCGGGTTTGTCGAAGAGGGCCAGCACGTGCAGCCCGTCCGGGGTGAGCAGACCTTCCAGGGCCACTTCTACGCCGGGGATGTAATCTTCCACCAGGAAGGTATCGCAGCCCTCGCCTTCGAGAATGGGTTTCAGGCGGTAGGCGCAGCGCAGCAAATCCAGCGGGTGGTCAGCGCGCATCACACCCCGGCTGCCCGAAAGGCCGGTGGGTTTAATCACGCAGGGATATTGGACCTGGTCGAGCATGTCTTCAAAATCATCATCGAGGTGAAAGAGGCGAAATTGAGGCGAAGGCACACCCGCCAGGGCAAACTTCTGGCGCATCAGGTGTTTGTCCTGGGCGGCCTGGGCGGCTTCGGGGCGGTTATAGGGAATGCCCAGCCGGTCGCATGCGGCAGCGGCAATCCGTGCGCCCGAATCATCCAGGCCAACCACGGCACCCACCGGGTGGGTTTGAGCATAGGCGGTAATTTGTTCCACCGCCTTGGGCAGGTCGCGATAGTCCACCACCAGGGGGGCGTTGGAACGGCCAGCAATGGGCGGCGGGACATCCCTGGCCGTGACGACGGGGATGCCCAGTTTTTGGGCGGCTTCTTCAAAGGCGCTGGTGCGGTAGCTGAAAACCGATGCCAGCAAGACAAGCTGTTTTTGACTCATACGATATTCTGGGTGACCTGGCCAACCTGGCCAGTAGTGGGTTCCGCTCAGCAGAACCAGTTTTCGGTCAGGCGGGGCGGGGGTGCGGCCAGGCGGTCGGGCGGCAGCCAGGCGGGTTCAGTCAGCTGCAGGGGTGGTTTGCCAGCCAGTCGGGCAGCCAGGGCTTCAATTTGCGCAAACACCCAGGCGGGGTCGGCCTCGCTGTGCTGTTCCACCAGGGCAGCCACCTGGGCGTGGAGCTGGTCGAGGCGCGGGTCGGGGTGGGCCCAATGGTAGGTGAAGTTTTCGGCGTCCAAAGCGCCCAACCAGGCTGATGCACCGGGTTGGTCCAGCAGGGCGCTGTGCGGGGGCACCAGCAAACGGATGGAAAGCTGCACAGCGGGGACATGCAGCAGCAGGCGGCGTGAGCGAATCCAGGCCAGCAGGTATTGGTAATCTTCCAGGCGGGTCCAGGGGGTAAAAGGCACCCAGGTAGGCTGGACTGCCAGGCCGGCATCGTGCAGAATTTGCAAGGCCTCATCCATTTGGGCGGTTGTATGGCCTTTTTCCAGACGGGCCAGGACGGCATCGCTGACCGATTCAAAAGCAGAGATGACGAACAAAGCCCCCAACTGGCGCAGTTCGGGGAAGAGGCTGCGCTTTTCGAGGATGTGCTCCACCTTGGTTGTGAAGTCAAAGGTAAGCCAGGGAAATTCGGCGTGGAGGGCACGGGCCACCTTGAGGGCATGCCCAGGTCCGTTTAAAAAGTCGGGGTCGCCAAAGGTGATGTGCAGCGCTCCGGCAGCCACCTGCTGGCGAATGTCGGCCAGCACGGTTTCAACAGGCACCACAAAGAAGCGCCCGCCATACACAGGCACCACCGGGCAGTGCCGGCAGGTATGCAGACAGCCGCGGCTGGCTTCGGCATACCCGGCCAGGTGCATCTGCCCGGCCTGTTCCAGGCGGGCATAACTGGAAATCAGGGGCAGGCCAGTACGGTCGGGCACGGGCAGGGAGAGGCGCTCCAGGGTTGGGGCGGCCGGGTGGGTGGGGGTTCTCAAGCCGGGGATCTCATCCCAGACCTGCCCATTTTTGAGGGCAGCCGCCAGGGCGGCCAGCCCGGTTTCGTATTCGCCGCCCAACACCGAATCGGCCAGATGGTTTTCAAACAAATACTCTGCGTTCATCCAGGCATACAAGCCATAAAAACAGATATGTGCCTGGGGGTTCGCCTGGCGCACCTGTCGGGCAGCCGCCACCCCCAGGCGCAGGGCTGTGTGCATCGGGACGGCAATCCCCACCAGCGCGGCCTGAGTGGCCGTCTCTTGTGGAAACGGTGAAACCGAAAGGTCGGCCAGACGGGTATCCAAACCAGCCTGGCGCAAAACGGCCTGCGGCCAGGCCAGGCTGAGCGGCTGGTGGCCCATTTCGTAACAGGCCAGCAGGAGCGCATCTACGGAAGGAGCGGGGGCAGACACACCCGCAGTGTTCACCAGGAGCATAAAAGGTTATTTGCGGCGAGGGGTGGGGCCGCCTTTGGTGCTGGGTGCGGGTGGCGTCCAGCCATCCGGCATGGCGGCATTTTCACCAAAGAAAAAATCTTCCATCTGCTCGCGCAAAAAATCCTGAGCGCGCGGGTCTGCCAGGGCCATACCGTAGTGGTTGATGAGCACAATCCGGTAATCTTTCCACAGCTCCCAGGCCTGCGCCGAGACATTTTCAAAAATGCGCTGGCCCAACTCACCCTTAACCGGCACAAAATCCAGGCCGGGGAGTTCCTGGCCAAGTTTGACACATTTCACCATTCGAGCCATTGAAAACCTCCTGCTGCCTCTCGCCCATTCCTGCATCGTCGGGGGGCTGAGTCGCTGTAAAATCGAGTATACTGCCATTGCAGTGTGATAAAGTATACTCGAATGGAAAGGCCTTTGAAAACCCAAAACGAGCGTGCTCAAAAATTTGTGCTGCTGGCAATGAACGGAGCGTTCTCGGCGGCGGTGTTGGAAACGCTGGCCGCAGGCGGCGCGCTGCCGCTGGCCGTGGCACTACCCCACCCAGGCGGCCGGCATGCCCAGCCCCCCCTGCGCAGGGTGGATGCACCGTTCCTGGGCACTTCCCCAGCGGGAAGGAAGCCCTGGTTCGACCTGCCCGCCTGGTCAGGCGAACCCACAGCCGGGCCCGACCCGGTGGGCAGCCCAACAAGTACCCTGGCTCCCCCCGAAACCCGGTTCGCCCAACCGCCCCCGGCTTTTGACAGCACCCTTGAACTGGCAGCCCGGCTCAACCTGCCCATCTTTGAAGTAAACGACCCGGCTGCCCCGCAGGCCTACGAATGGTTAGAAAGCCTGGCGCCGCAAGCGCTGCTGACTGCCTGTTTTCCCTTTTTGCTCCCGGAAGCCTGGCTGAACTTTGCCCCGCTGGGCAGCCTGAACCTGCACCCATCCCTGCTGCCGGCCTACCGGGGGCCTGTGCCGCTGTTCTGGCAGTTTCGCCTGGGGGAAACCCATACCGGGGTCACCTTACACATCATGGAGAGCACCGCCGACACCGGAGACATCGTCACCCAACAAGCAGTGGTGCTGCCAGACGGAATCCAGGCCAGCGGGGCAGAACGGCTGCTGGGGCAGGCCGGAGGCAGGTTGGCGTCCGAATACCTGCGGGCACCTGCCGAAAGCCGGCGCACGGAGCAAAGCAGCCTTCCGCCCCCGGAAGGGCCAGCCTACTACCCCTTTCCGAAAGGCACAGACCGAGTGCTGGACAGCGGCTGGCCTGCGCGCAGGGCTTTTAACTTCCTGGTGGGTGCCCAGGCCTGGGGTCCATTTGAAATTCAGGCTCCCGGCCAAACCCTGCTGGTCTCCGGGGCAGCGGCCTGGCGGCCTGGGGTGGTTTTGGGCGAGCCGCTGCTGCCAGAAGGAGACCTGATCTGGGTGCAGTTTGCCGGGGGCGCCGTGGCGGTCAGCCCATACCGGGGCATTTGTTAGTGGAGGTATTGGATATGATGGCTTTAGAAGAACAGGTTGGCAAAAAACTGCTGGCCCACGGCCTGACGCTGGCTACGGCAGAATCGTGTACAGGTGGGTTGGTGGGCCATTTGCTGACCAACATTCCCGGCTCGTCGGTGTATTACCTGGGCGGGGTGGTTTCCTACGCCAACAGCGCCAAGGTGGGGCTGTTGGGTGTTGCAGAACAAACCCTGCTGGACTTTGGCGCAGTGAGCGCAGAAACCGCCCTGGAGATGGCGCGGGGTGTGCGCGCCCGGCTGGGCACCGACCTGGGGGTGTCGGTGACGGGCATTGCCGGGCCGGGCGGAGGGACGCCGCAAAAACCGGTTGGACTGGTGTGGATCGGGCTGTCTGCGCCCTGGGAAGAGCGGGCGGTTTGTTATACCTGGCAGGGCGACCGGGTGGGGAACAAAGAAGCCTCCGCGCAGGCTGCCCTGGCGCTGGTTTTGGAAACGTTAGAACTTCATTTCGACTGAGTGGGTGCGTCAGGCACTTTCCAGGGTGGCGGCGGGCTGGCTCTCTTGACGTGTTTCCAGGTACACCAGGCAGAGCCAATAACCCACCAGCATGACAACCCCCCCTACCAGGTAAGGCAAAAAGTAGCGGATATCAAACAAAAACCCGGCCAAACCCGGCCCGACCACGCGCCCCAGGCTCATAAATGAGTTGCTCAACCCCATGGCCATCCCCTGGCCACCGGTGGTGCGCTTGGAAGTAAGGGATGAAACGGCAGGGCGCAGCATGGTGTTGCTCAGAATGAAAGCCCCAATCGTCAGCAAAATTCCCGGCAGGGTGGTGGCAAAAATCATGGCTACAAATGCAACCGCACTGCTGGCCATAGACCAACGGATAATAGCAACCTCGCCAAAGCGGCGGGTAAGCCGGCCAGTGAGCCCACCCTGGATGAGCGCCGAGAGCAGCCCCATAAACATTAAAATCAAGCCAACTTCAAGGGTGCCGTAGCCGAAGCGGTCCTTCGCATACAGACCAAAAACCCCTTCAAAATTGGTCAGGCCAAAGTTAAGCAGAAAGGCCAGGACCAGCAAGAAGCCAATCGGCCCATACAATGCCTGCCCCATCTCGCGGAAATGGTCGAGATAATGGATTTCGCCTTTTTCCGTGCGCTCTGAAACCGGCAGGGATTCGGGTAAAAACACCACAGCAAGGCCAAACGAGAGCAAAGAGAGCGCCCCAGCAATAAAAAACGGGAAGGAAAGGCTGTTTTGCGCCAGCCAGCCGCCAATTCCGGGACCAAAGACCATCCCCAGGCCCATGGCCGCCCCCAGAACCCCCATCCCACCACCCCGGTCTTCTTCGGACGTGCTGTCGCTAATGTATGCCATGGCGGTGGGCAGGGTGGCCGAAGCCAGTACACCGGCGAGCGCCCGCACCACAAACAACATTTCCAGGCTGGTGGCCAGGCCGAAAACCACCTGGGTGACCGCATTGCCAAAGATGCCCAATAGCAGCACGGGTTTACGCCCCACCCGGTCGGACAATTTGCCCCACAATGGCGCAAAAACAAACTGCATGATGCCGTAGATGGCCATCAGCAAGCCCAGGGCGCTGCCGCTTGCGCCGAAGTATTCTACATAAAAAGGCAGGATGGGCAGGATCATCCCAAAACCAAGCATTACCACAACCATGCTGAAGAACAAAATGGCCATGTTGCGCCGGGATGTGACATTGGCAGGCGGTTGTTGCATACCGGGTTTGATCTCCTAAAACAAAAAAACTCCATCAAGGAGTCAGGGTAAGGGGTATTGGTAAACAGATTTTACCATTTTTGGAAACAGATTATCGGAAAAAAAAACAACCCCTAAAGGTTTTAGAAACCTTTAGGGGTTTGCCTGCGGAGTGTTTTATTGGTTTTAGCGGCTTAAATCCCAGTAGCGGACTTCTTCAACCGTGACTTCGAACCCGGCAGTTTCACCGGCACCAATCAGCAGGCCCATGCGCCCGAAATCATAAAGGTCGCTGCTGGTCTCTGCAATCAGCTTGCCGTTGGCATAAATCTCGAAGATGCTGCCATTGGCCCAAATGCCCATGACGTTTTTGGCTTCAGGGCCGGGGACAATGGAGGGGCTTTTGGCCCAGTCAAGCAGCGGAATGTAGTTGGTGCCATCCCATAAGTACACCCGATAGCGGCCATCGCAAGAGAAGTTGAAGATGTACCCGCTGGAAGCATCTGGGGCGCGCACGATGAAGCCGTAGCGGTCTATGCCGCTGCAGGTTTCACCTGTGATAAACGTGCCTTCCAGGTAGAAATTTCTCAATTCGGGGTAAGCCAACCCCCACTCTTCAGGCTGGCCGGGGTTATTGGCCCGCATCAGCATTTCTCCCGGTCCGGCGGCGAACAATGTGTTGGCGGTGTTCACCGGGAAAAAGCTGTTGGTGTTGTTGAAGCTCTCAATCCAACTGGGGTCACCCAGGTTGAGATTGGCTTCGGTTTCGAGGACCACAATTTCAACCCAGAGGGTCGAGTCGGTATTTTTGCCAATCCGGAAGGGTTTCTCCCCTGGCCCGGACATGACCCAATCGCCACGATATTTTCCGGGAGCATTGGGGGCGGTCATGCGAACGGTGATATCAATGGTCCCATCGGGCTGCACAATTTCTGTGAGCGAGGTGGGGCTTTTACCTCCCATTTGCGTGCCGCTGTCGAACACCAGGGCATATTCCGACGTCCAGACGCAGGTGCCAATATTGCGAACCCGCCAGGTTTTGTCGAATACGTCCGCAGATTTAAATTCCGTGCCATCGGATACAGTGACATCCGCAACCCAGGCAGCCAGATTGGTGCAGGCGGGTTCGCCTGCTTCTGGTTCGGGTAAAAACTGGTGGTCCCAGCCAAAATTGGTGGACATCTGGTTGGGCATGGCGTCATCCAGGGTGACAGCAAGGGAGGCGATGCCATCGGCGGCGGGTTGTGTCCAGGCGCCGGGCAGCAAAATGGCTGCGTTCCCCCCGGCAGACGGGTCAATGGAAACGCAATAGGCACCGGGGGCAGTCACTTCAAAAGCATACTGCCCGTTCTCGGCAGTCACGGTGGTGGCGAGGCCAACCGCCGGGCAGGCCCCGCTGCCCAACTGAACGGTTACCCCGGCAATCCCGGCTTCCCCGGCTTCCATGCGGCCATCCGCGGCATAAACGCCGTTGACGTTGACACAGCCCTTGGGCGGCTCACCGCTTCCGACAGCCGAGTTGGCGCAGGTGTCGTGGTAGACATAGCCGCCCAGGCCGTAGCTCATGGGCTGGGCAATATTATCCACGTCCAGGCGCAGGCTGCCCTTGACGCCATTAACTTCCACAGAATATTCGCCGCGCTCCAGGCCAAGAATGTCGAGGGTGTAGCGCTGCTCAAAAGGCACCAGCGCCATGGTGCAGATGGCTTCTGAAGGGCGTTGGGTTTGAATGGTCACCCGCAGCACATTGCCCTCACGCACCTGGGTCATCTCGCCAAGCTGGGTGCAGCCATCCGGCAGACTGCCGCGCACCACAATCGCTGCCTGCAGCGGGAAAGATTCCATTAATAAAATGTCAAAGCTATCCACTGGCGCCTGGCCAATAACGACTTCGCCGGTGGTGGGCGGCTGGGTCGGCAGGACAATTCCCCCATCGCGGCCGGGCTGGGTGGGCACGAGCGTGGGAAGATTGTCCTGTGGCAAACAGCCTGCCAGGGCAAAAAGCGTCAACAGGACAAAAACGAGCATTTTCTTATTCATGTCAGCCTCCTGATTGGTTTGATTGCTGTAACGGATCACCAATTCCCCCTATGGGGAAAAAATTTAATCATACCTTATGCATTTAAACGTTTTTTCATCCTTTTTGGTTCCCGGCCTGCCGCCAATGGGCACTCAGGCAAGGGACTCGACCAGTTCGGCCAGCTGCTCAGCGAGCTTCACCCGGTCAAAATGGGTTTCAATGTAGCGGCGGCCCTGCAGCCCCATTGCACGGCTGGCGGTTGGGTTCTGCGCCAGGGTTTGAATGGCCTGTGCAAGGGCCGGGGCATCGCCGGGTGGAACAGGAATTCCGGCTCCGGCGGTTTCCACCACCTGGCGGATAACGCCCTCCATGGCAAGCACCACCGGGCGGCCAGCGGCCAGGTAATCAAAAATTTTATTGGGATACACTAACCCGTAGAGGGAAATTGGCTTTAAGATGCCCACACAAGCATCCGCGGCGGCCAGGGCTTCGGCCATCTCCAACTTGGGCACAGGCGGTAAAAACCGGACGTTGTGCAGCCCCAATTCGGCTGCACGGGCCTGCAGGCGGGGCTTTTCTTTGCCATCCCCCAACAACACGATGAGGATGTTTTCGTGCGCTTGCAGCAGCGCGGCGGCCTCGAGCAGCACATCCAGGTCGTTTGACATGCCGTGCGCCCCGGCGTAAAGGGCAATAAACGCATCCCCCAGGTTGTGACGCTGGCGAAAGCCAACCCCTGCGGCGGACGGGTCGAACATGCGCACATCGGCCCCGTTCGGGATGAGGGCAATTTGCCGGGCACCGCGCTGGCGGACATGCTCCAGGAAACCAGGGGAGTTGACCATCATATGGTCGGCCCGGCGGTACAGAAAGCGTTCCAACGCTTCGGAAAGGCGGATTAACAACGGGCTGCGCAGAACGCCAACCGCCACGGCAAAAGCCGGCCAGAGGTCGCGCACCTCGAACAAAAAGGGCACGCCTTTCAGCCGGGCCAGCGCCCAGGCCGTCAGCCCCTGGAAAATCGGCGGCGAAGTGCCCCAAACCAGGTCTACCTTACCCACCCGCAAACCCGCCAGGAAAGAGGAAGCCATGAAGCTGAAGAAAGCAAACACCCGGTGGACAAAGGAACGATGCAGCGCGGCGTAGGTGTAGGTGCGAATGATGCGCACCGGCTCATCTGCGGATGGGGGGGTGGATGAAGTTGTTTTCCCACCGGTAAGGTAAGAGACCGGGCTGGCGATGACCGTCACCTGGTGGCCGCGCCCGGCCAGGTAGAGCGCCATTTCGTGGTGGCGCGTGCCCCCGGGTTCATCGAGGGCGGCGAAAGCCTGGTGGATCAGCAAAATGTGGCGTGGGGTCAGTTCTGAGGTCATGGGGTGTCCAATAAATGCAGGTCACACGGGTTCTGGCAGCCGCCAGTGGGTAAACAGGGTGAGCGGCAGGGCATCGTGCAGTTCGCACACCAGGGAAAGTGCCGGCACACGCAGCGCGTAGGTGGGCGAAATCCAACCCGCCAGGGGGTTTTCGGGGCCAGCCCCGGCAAGGCGCTCGCCGGCACGGTAGAGGGTTAAGGAAACCGGCAAAGAACGCTGCCCGGCGGTGGCCTGGATTTCTAGCGCAACCGGGCCAAAAGAACAATCCAGGGAAAGAGACTGCCCTGCCAGCCGCCAGGGAACATCTGGCAGCAGCCAGTCCAGACGGGCTGTGTGCGGTTGGGGCCGGGCGTTGGGGTGTAGGGGCAGCAGGGTGTCTTCCACCCGCCAGCCCTCCGGAACGGCTTCAACCCGGCGCAGGCAGCGCACCCCGAGACGGTGATAGGCGTTGTGTTCCGCCAGCAGGCTCGCGGCCCCGGCAGGCTGGTGCCAGGCAGCAGCCCAATCCAGGTAGAGAAAACGCCCGGCACGGGTCATCTGGTCTTGACCATCCAGGGTAATGGTATTGTGCGCCAGGGCGGCTGCCAGGGGGTTATCCCAGGGCGGGTCTGCGTTGTAGAGGTAGGTGCCGGGGTCGCTGGCAAGGTTGACGCCCTGGTACCAGAGGTCGAGGTGCAGCAGGTCGGCATGGCCGGGGCGGTGGTGCTTGAAGCGAGCGGTGCGCAGGTAAACCCAGGCCCCACGCCCGGCATGCGGGGAAACCGGGTGGCGCAGTACATCGGGGTGGGCGGAAGTGGGCAAAAGCGGGGCAGCCGACGCACCCAGGCCAAACCAGAGGGACATTTCATCCCATGGACCAGGGGCAAAGGCGCGACCCCCGCAAAAGGCCAGGGCTGCTGACTGGAGCACGGGGCGGTGATCGCGAAAAGATCCATTCGCCAGGGGCAAAATGTATGCACCATCATTGGCCCCCAGGTTGGGTGTGTGCCCACTGAGCGGGTCTACCAGGCCGCGCAGCCAGTTCACGGCCGCCGACAGGCGTTCTGTGGAGCGGGATGGGAAGGGCTGCCCGGCAGCCTCGCCCAGGCAGGACATCCACAGTGCGGTTTGCAGCATTACCCGCGCATAATTGGCGCTTTGCTGCATATAAACCCCATCGGGTGCAATTTGCCGGAGCAGCGCCTGGTGATAGGTTTGCCAGCCCAGCCTGCACCAACGGGCTGCATGGGGGTGCGAGGGAACGCACAACCCGGCGGTAAACAGGGCGGCGGCTTCCACCAGGAGGTGGTTATTGTCCTGGGCTCGGGCGTAGGCCAGGGTCAGCGATACACGCCAGGCATGGTTGGCCACGGCAGCGGACAGGGTGTTTTCAAACGCCGGGTCAGCAGACAGCGCCGGGGCAAAAACCCGGGCAGCCCAAACCAGCGCCAGCAGGCGCAGCCCGACCTCCTGCGCAGACGCCCAGTTGGGACCCAAAAAGGGCGGGTTGTGCTGCAGGAAGGCCTCAAACTGGCGCTGAAACACCACGGCATTTTGGGAATCTCCGTCCAGGGCATAGGCTCGCCCAAGCGGGTAAACCCAACCAAAACGGGCAGGCTCCCAGGTGAACTTGATGTCCTCCCCGGCATACTGGCTTTTTTCATGGTGCAGCCACGACTGCAGGGGTTCAGCATGGGACCAGTGAAATGGTTTGAAGGCTGCACCAAAAAAACGGAAAGCCCCCGACTGAACTGCAAGGGCCTCCTGGTGCAAAACGGCTTCTTCTTCGCCCAACACAGCCTGGAGTTCAGCCGCGGAAGGAATGGCAAAAGGCAGGTGCACCAGCGGCCAACTTCCCTTAGGGGGTGTGGCAAAGCGCAGCAGCGGCTTTTGCAGGCGGTAGCTGGCGTACAAGCCCACCTGGCGCAAGCCGAGCTGGCGAATGGTTTTGATGGCAATCCGGAAGCGGTTCACAGCCTGAAGTTTAACTTAATCTCAGGGGAAACGCCATGCCCCTAAAAATTCTGGTTGTGGAGAGGGAGGCCAGCATTGAAGCGGTCTTTGCCGGGTTTAGCCCACCGCGAACCTTGCTTCACTTCTGGCGGGATTCATAAAGACATGCCGGAGGTGGGTACTCCCTCCGGCTGCACCCGTGTTTTTGAATGTCAAGATGAGCGGCGAAAGCTGCAGCGGCTCTCCATAAACGAAACCCTAGCCGTTGGAATGCAGGCCGACCCGGTTGCCTTCCGTGTCCAGGAACATGAGAATGTAGCCATGCGAGCCAATACTGGTTTTGGGGGCGAGCAGTTTTCCACCAGCCGGTTCGACCCGGGCCGCAGGAATGTCCAGGTCGCCCGGGTAAGACAGGTATATCAACGAGCCATCGGCGCTGGGGGTGTAGCCTTCACCCGTAATCAACGCCCCATTGACCCCTTCGGCAGGAAACATGGCCATCGGATAGCCAGGGCTGACTTCCATGGGAACGAGGGAAACCCCTAACACCGTTTCATAAAATTGGATGGCGCGGGGCAGGTTGGCAGCGGGAATTTCAAACCAGGTGAGCGCGTGTTCAGCGGGCATGGCAGTTCTCCTTAAGTGGGGGATAATTACGTAATTTTAGAACTAAATTTCTAATATGTCAAGGGTTTTATGAATATACCCCAGGCCTTTCTTAAAGTCGGGGTTTGGGGCTAGCGCAGGCAGCGAAGCCAGCCTGCGCTAGCCCCAAAATCGTTTTAAAGTCCCCTGTCCCTGCGGCCCGGATCCAAACCATCATTCGGGCAAATTCGTGAAATTCGCGGCAAAGGCGCCTGCCCTGCACCCACGAAATCCAAAGGACGATTATTCAGGCGTGGTCCCAGGGCGGGATGGGCAGTTCCGCAAACACACCATCCGGACCCGAAGAAAAAGTGTCCACATGCAGCACAGCATCCAGGTTGAGCGGGCCATAAATGTGTGGAAAAACATCCGGATTATTTTCGCTGGCAGGGGGTTTTTCCCAGCGAATCTCTGCCGCAACACGCTGTGGGTCAACCCACAACAAAACCAGTTCGGGCACTGCCCGGTAAAACAGGTTTGCCACCCGCAAAACCTGGTCGGGCCGCGAACAGTGGATAAAGCCCTCGGTATCCAACGATGCTGCCCGGTATTCCCCGGCGGTTCGGGCTACCTGCCAGCCGGCCTGGGTGCAGATGTGCAGGATTAAGCTCTTCATGGCAGGTAAAAGGCCACGTTGTATGTACCCGGAGTGGGTTCGGTGACCACCGAAAACTGGCCCACCAACTGGAAAAAGGTCTGGCCGGGTTTGAAGGGTGCCGGGCTGCCATCGGGAAGGAAAAACTGGAAGGGTTTACTGCCTGCGGATTTCCAGACCAGCTCATATACCTGTCCATCGCGGAACAGCAAAGCCCGCTGACCGGTGACATTGCCAATCATCACGATTTCGTGCAGGGTGGGTTTGAGTTCATTATGCTGGGCAAACATGACGACCACATTTTCAAACGCAAGCTGTTCTCCGGTGTTGCGATCCATCAGGGGCACCATGGTGACGTTGTTGGCTGCGTCTACATCCTCACTGGAGCGCAGGTACGTCCCGCTTTCCGGGTCATATTCCCAACCCGCACGGGTAATCGTGGTGTAGCGAACTTCGAGGCTTTCAGCGGGTTTGCCCCCCGCAGGCACCTGGCTTTCAAAACGCATTCCGCTCAGATCCGGGCGGTTTTGGACAAGGTTGTATTTGGTGGTTGCAAGCTGCGTGAGCAAGGTGGTGGTGCCAAATACGCTGTTGACATCGCCGCCATCTGCGCGGCAGAGTGCCGGGCAGGTGGAAGGGCCTTCGTTGATCACCCGGTCCCCCAGGGCGGCTGTGACCCGCTGGTATACAAAGGCATCGGCCCCGGCAAACGCCAGGATGGCGTTATAAGCCTGCCCCAGTGAGCCATCCACCAGGCGGGCAGAGCGCACCGGCCCAACCAGCTCGACATCCTGGCCGTAATACAGCGCGGTGAAACGGGTGGAACCTTCGCCAATGGTTTGCTCGAACACCATGTCTGCACTGGAAAGCCCGGCCTGCGGACGCACATTGCGCGGGATGTTGGAAACCTTAACCAACAGCGGCAGGCGGTTGAGCAGGGCAGGGTCGGCCACCACCAATCCGGTGAGCGGATTGACGTTATCCGGAAAGCCGGTGGGGCCAAGGACAACAGGGGTCGAGGTGGGGGTTGGCGTTGGGGTGGGCGCGGGGGTTTCCGTGGGCGGCGGCGTTGGGGTTTGGGTGGGCGGCAAGGTGGCGCTGGGAAGTGTGGTGGCCTGATCGGTGGCTGTAGGCTGGCTTTGGGTGGCCTCGGATTGGGTAACGACCGGGGCTGGGGTTTGGTCCGGCACATCCGGGGTTTCAGGCAGGCAGCCCGCCAGCAAAACAAAACAGGCCATTATCAAAACCCAGGCAGCCCTGCGCAGCAGCAGGGAAATTCGGGCTGGCCCGGCAGCATTGCGCAACAACGGGGCAGGGTTAATCCTATTCATTCTTCATTCTCCTTCAAAGAGCCGCCCAACAGGCGGGCAACATGCTTCATAATTGTCCCTGCGACCTGGAACTTGGTCAGCGGCGGTTCGCCGGGTGGGGGCAGGGGCTGCACCTCACCATTCATAAACAACAACGTGACCCGGTTGGTGTCGCCTTCAAACCCGGCGCCCTCGGCGCGGATATCGTTGGCGGCAATCAGGTCCAGCTTTTTTTCGGCCAGTTTTTTGGCGGCGTTTGCCAGCAAATCCTGGCTTTCTGCTGCAAATCCTACCACAACTTTGAGGTTGGCTGCGGCTGGTCCACTGCGAAGCGCAGCCACTTCTTTGAGAATATCCGGGTTGCGCACCAATTCAATTTGGGGCGGTTCCCCACTGGCTTCTTTCTTAATTTTTTCACCCGCGGGGTGGGCCGGGCGGAAATCGGCAACGGCTGCGGCCATCACCAGGGCGTCAGCCTGAGGGGCAGCCTGGATGACTGCGGCCTGCATTTGTACCGCGGAAACCACGTCCACCCTTTCTGCCCCGACCGGGGTGGGCAGGCTCGAAGGCCCGGAAACCAACACCACCTGTGCTCCGAGGTCCAGGGCGGCCTGGGCCAGGGCAAAACCCTGTTTGCCAGACGAGCGATTGGCAATCACCCTTACCGGGTCAATGGCCTCCTGGGTGCCGCCGGCTGTAACCAGGATTTTTTTACCCGCCAACACACCCAGCACAGGCAGCCCAAGCGCCGCCCGCCCAAAGCCATGTCGTCCCAACAGTGCCCGGATGTGGCCAACCAGTTCGGCAGGCTCTACCATCCTGCCGATGCCGCTCAGCCCGGAGGCAAAACGCCCCTCCGCCGGGCCAATCACATACACACCGCGCGAGCGCAGAATTTCGAGGTTGGCCTGGGTGGCCGGATGGGTATACATCCCGCCATCCATGGCCGGGGCCACCACCAGCGGGCAGCGGGCGGCCAGGGCGGCTATGGTCAGCAAGTTGTCGGCAATGCCGTGCGCCAGCCGGGCCAGGGTGTTGGCGCTGGCCGGGGCAATGACCACCAGGTCGGCCTGCTCTGCCAGGCCAATGTGCAGCACATGGCCGGAACGGCTCCAAAGGTCGGCATCGGTATAAGCCGGGCGGCCTGTAACCGATTGGAAAGTCAGCGGGGTGATAAACTGCTGGGCACTTTGGGTAAGCACCACGTCCACCTGTGCGCCATGCCACAACACCGTTTCCACCTGGCGCAGGCGTGAGGCCAGGTCTGCCGCTTTATAGCAGGCAATCGAGCCGGTGATGCCTAACAAAATTCTGGGCTGGGGGGGCTGCCCGGCGGGCATGGGGGAAGCTTGATGGGAAAAAGCGTTCATGAGAAAACCTCTTGTGGGGCGGGGTACAAACCCGCCAACGCTGGAATAGGCCAATCAGGCCAGTTCGACCACTTCGTAAGAATCGCCAGCCAACTGGCCGGACTGGTACAACTTTTGCAGTCCCTGGCGAAGGGTTTCCTGGGAGAGAATGATGGTCACGCCGCGCTCACCGGAGCCAATCGAAATCTCGGCGGGGGCAAGCACACCGGGGTCCACCAGCAGGCGCAGCGGTTGGGGAAGCCCGAAAGGCGAGACCGCGCCAGGCAGACTGCCCGTTGCAGCCCTTACTTCTTCTTCAGAAGCCATGGTAACCCGAGAAACCCCCAGGCAGCGGCGCAGGGTTTTCCAATTCACCTGGCGGTCGCCGGCCATAAGCGCCATGACATATTCCCCTTCGGCAAGCCGGAAGAGGATGCTGCGCACCACCTGCTCGGGCAAATGACCCCTTTCGCGGGCGGCCTGCTCCAGGGAATGGACCGGGCCAGGATGTTGAAAAACCCGGTAGGGCAGGTTGAACAGATCGAGAACTTGTGCAGCAGGCGGCATGGCAGATAATCCAAATCGGGTTTAAGGGTGCACCAGCGGGACGCCCTCAACAAGGCGAGCCAGGGGGGGCTGTCCCATCCGGGTGGCGGTTCGGGTTAATTGTAAGCCCGCCAGGTTAAAAAGGGTAGAGAGTTCGGCTTCGCTCCAACGGAAATGGCGTTCGGCACGCCCAGCCCAGTTCAACAGGCTGGCGCGAGCCAGGCCATCCAACCCCCGTACCTCGGCCAACTGCGCCGCGGCGGGGAGGGTCATCCATTCGGAAGGGTTGAACAGCACCACCTGCCCCTGCGGATGGATTAGGCGGGCCATTTCCCGCAGCATACCCAACGGGTCTGCCTGCAAAAACAGCACATTGACTGCAGTAACCAGGTGAAAACTTCCCGGCGCAAACGGAGCGCAGTGGGCATCACCCACCGCCAGGGCGGGGTGCAGCCCGGTGGCGAGCATTTGCGGGTCAAGGTCCAGCCCCAGTGCCTGCCAGCCGCTGCCCTGCAACAGGGCAGGCAGCAGCCCAGGCCCACAGCCCAGGTCGAGCGCTTTTTGTTCGGGGTGGGCAGGCCTTCCACACCAGGCCGCAAAATCGGCCAGGGTTTTGCCCCAGCCGGTTTGGGTTTGGATGTGTAAGAATTGAGAAGCGTTGTCAGACATTGAGGATGTTGTAGAGGGGTTTTTTACTCAATCCCTCATTGGCCGGCCTGGTTGAGCTCCCAAATCAGGCGCAGCCCGTCCAGGGTGAGCCAGGGAGCCACTTCGTCAATCACGTCTGTTTCCGAGGCAATCAGCCCGGCCAGGCCGCCAGTGGCGATGACTTTCATATCAACCCCCAATTCACTGCGGAAACGGGCCACCATACCTTCCACCATGGCCACATACCCGAAGAGCAGGCCAGACTGCATGGCGTGTTCGGTGGTGCGGCCAATGACCGAGGGCGGGCGGCGAACATCCACCCGGGGCAGCTTGGCCGTCCGGGCATACAGCCCCTCGGCGCCGACATAAATTCCCGGAGCAATCGCTCCGCCAAGGTATTCCCCGGCAGCGGTGATGGCGTCAAAGGTGGTGGCGGTGCCAAAATCGACCACACAGGCCGGGCCGCCGTACAGGGACATCACGGCTGCCGCGTCCACAATCCGGTCGGCGCCTACCTGGCGGGGTTCTTTGTAGAGGATTTTGATGCCAGTCTTAACCCCGGAATCCACCACCAGCGGCTCGACGCCGGGTTGGCCGGGCGCAGGGTTGAGGTAATTGCGGCAGGCCTCGACCAACCGCCCGGTGAGCGGGGGCACAACCGAGGCTATGCAAATTCCGTGAATATCCCCCGGGGTGAAACCGCTGTGGCGCAGCAGGCTGAGCATCTGCAGGCCGTATTCATCCGGCATCCGCTCGTGGGCGGTGGCCAGGCGCCAACGGGCGCTGAGCACTTCCCCGGCATACAGGCCGAGGGTGATGTTGGTGTTTCCGATATCAATGGTCAGGAGCATACTGCCTCCACAGATAAAATGGTGCTGCTGGCGTCACTGGCCTGTCATCCAAACGCCAGCACGCAGCAAAAAGTTGTCAATCAGGCGGGTTTTGCCCACAAAAACCGCCAGGGAAAAAAGTGCGCCGGCTGCTGGCCCGGCGGCAATGGGGCTGTCCAGCTCCACCAGGGTATCGGGGTGGGCACAAGAAACGTACTGCAGGCGGGCGAGCGGCTCAGCGGCAATCACCTCCCGCATCATCTCTCGCAAACGGGCCGGGTTGGTTTCGCCCTGGTCGAAGGCACTCCGGGCAGCCGAAAGGGCACGGTACAACACGCCTGCGGCCTGGCGTTCGGCTGGGCTCAGGTAGCTGTTGCGGCTGGACATGGCCAGGCCATCACGCTCGCGCCGGGTGGGGCAGACCACAATTTCCAGGGGGAAGTTCAAATCCCGCACCATTTGCTGGATCGCCACCACCTGTTGGGCGTCTTTCTGACCAAAATACGCCTTATCGGGCTGGACGGCGTTAAAAAGCTTGGCTACCACGGTTGCCACACCGCGGAAATGGCCGGGGCGCATGGACCCTTCCAGCGGCGCAGTGACCAGGGGAACATCGCCGCCCGGCGCATCGTAGGTCACCCAGGTCTGGTAGCCGGGCGGGTACATGGCCGCGGCGGTGGGTGTCCAAACCAGGTCTACTCCGGCCTGGGCCAGCATATCCAGATCACCTGGCAGGTTGCGCGGGTAGGCATCCAGGTCTTCATGCGGGCCAAACTGGGCGGGGTTGACAAAAATCGAAACCACAACGGCTGCACATTCGGTGCGGGCCTGCTCCACCAGGGAAAGATGCCCGGTGTGCAGATAGCCCATGGTGGGAACAAACCCCACCAGTCCGCCTTTGCGGGCGAGTTCGCCCCGGGCTGTGCGCAGTTCAGAGAGGGTTATCATCGTTTTCATCATTTGCTTTCTATCATTTTTTTATTCAACGGTTTTTAACAGGGTGTACACAGAACGGGTTAAGGGCAGGTTGAGGCCGGCGGATTCGGCCGCCCGTAAAATGGCACCGGAGATGGATTCCAGTTCGGTCGGCGCGCCGCGCTGGATATCCTGGAGCATGGAAGACAGGTTTTGCGCGGTGCGGCGGGCCACTTCTTCTGCGGCTGCAGCCGGATCGGGGAAACGCAGCGCCAACCCACGGGCTGCCGCAGCAGAGGCTGCTTCCTGCGCCAGGCCGCGCAGCAGGGCGTGCGCCTGGGGGCGTTCGAGCAGTTCGCCATTGCGCACGCCCAGCAGGGCGCTGAGCGGGTTGATGGCCGCGTTGATCACCAGCTTGCTCCACAAAAGCCCCTCAATGGTGACTGCACTGCCAGCAGCAGGCCTTTCCACCATGAACCCGGCCAGTGCAAGATGCTCGGCAAGCCAGCCCAGCCGGGTAGATTTTGGGGCGTCTCCTGGTGAAGAAGGCGGCGGTTCAAGGGTGACCACGCCCTCGCCTGCCGGGCGCACCCGCCCCGGGGCAAGCAGGGTTGCGCCATAGGTGGCCGCCCCCACGCTCACCCGGTTTTCACCCAGGGATGAGGCCAGGGTTTCGCGGTTGCCCAACCCATTTTGCAAGCTGACCGCCAGGCCATCGGGGTGCAGGCAGGCGGCAAGATGGGCCGCAGCCTGGCCAGTTTGCCAGGATTTGACCAAAACCAGGGCAGCCCGGACCCCAAGGAAATCTTGCGGGTTGGAACTGGCCCACACCGGGTACGCCGGAAAAGGCGGCTCACCCGCTTCCAGCAGCACGCCGCGGGACTGCAGGGCGTCCAGCGCCTCCGCCCAATGGCCCAACATCCCCACCCGGACCCCAACAGCAGAAAGCCGGGCGGCAAACAGGCAGGCCATGGCCCCAACCCCAACTATCAACACGTCAGGCGGGGGTTGAGGCTGGCTTTGAGGGGATGGGGTCCTCATTTTTCGTCCCTTAATCCAGCAGGCAGCGGGCTTTCTTTGAGCATTTCAAGCAGCCTTGCCAGCTCGTCTGCTTTCATCTGGGCGGCGTGTTCGGGGCCAGGGAAGCGGCCTGCTTCCACATCTGCCTTGAAGGCCAGGAAAGCATCCGCCATGGCCTGGTACAGGTTGGTATACTGGCGCACAAAGGAAGGGGTGAAGCGGTCAAATAGGCCCACCAGGTCGTGGGTAACCAGCACCTGGCCCGTGCAGCCGCCGCCAGCCCCGATGCCGATGGTGGGAATATCCAGGCGTTCGGTTACCAGCCGGGCAAGCTGCTCCGGAATGGCCTCCAAAACCAGGCTGAAGCAGCCCGCATCCTGCAAAACCAGGGCATCTTCGAGCAAAATTCTGGCAGCCTGGGCGGTTTTGGCCTGGCCGCGAAAGCCGCCCAACTGGTGGACGCTTTGGGGGGTCAGCCCCAGGTGACCCATCACCGGGATGCCGGCCGCGGTAATGCGCTGGATGGTTTCGGCCTGGCTGCGCCCGCCTTCCAGCTTGACCGCGTCCATCCCGCCTTCTTGCAGGAAGCGCCCGGCATTGCGCAGAGCCTCTTGCGGGGAAACCTGGTAAGACATAAACGGCATATCACCGACCAGCAAGGCCCGCTTCGCGCCACGGGCCACCGCCTTGCAGTGATGGAGCATGTCTTCCATGGTAACGGGCAGGGTGGTTTCGTAGCCTAAGACTACCATGCCCAGGGAATCGCCCACCAGGATGGCGTCAATCCCGGCCCGGTCTATGGCCAGGGCTGTTGGGTAATCATAAGCGGTCAGCATGGTGAAGACCTGGCCGCGCTCTTTACGGCGGCGCAGGTCCAGGGTGGTTACTTTGCGCGAGGCTGCGCTTTCGGAAGTTGGGGAAAGAGGGGTTGAAGTAGACATGGTACCCTCCTTGGGGGTAGGGGCCTCATAACGATATGGTTTTGGGTGCAGGTCTGGCTGGATGAGCGGTCCTGGTTGCGAACAATCCAGGCCGCCACCGGGCATGAAACGAGCACAGTTCAAAGTTCTGTTAAACAGATTGTATCCTAATTGCAAGGTTTGTCAAACACGAGGCAGGCATCTCCTCAGGAGTTTCTGATATAAAAAAACACCTGTGAAAGTCCAGGTCCCCACACCCTAAGTCCCCCGCCCCCGGCCAGGGGATTTTAAAACGATTTTGGGGCTACGCCGTTCGGACTGGCTTGAATATCTGCAGCAGGTTCCACCGAGGGCCACCGAGTTTTTTTAAAGAGCCTCAGCGGTTCTCTCTTAAGAAGCTAACGGGGCGGAGCTGTACTATAATCTTTAATATGGGTCATATCGCAACCCGATTCCTTTGCCGGAGGATGCCGTTTATGCGCGCTGTTTTTTCTCGAATTGTTTGGGCGGTTTTGTTCAGCCTGTGGGCTTTAACCGCCTGCCAACCTGAGGCAACACCTGCCCCCCCTTCCACGCTGCCGCCCACGCCCACCACCGCCCCCACGCAAACCGCCACACCCAGCCCCACAAAAACACCGCCGCCAACCCCCACCCACACGGCAACCCGTATTCCAGACACCAGCACCGCTACCGCCACGCTGCCCCCAACCCACACCCCAACCGCAAGCCCAACCCCAGGCCCAACGCCGCTGCCATTTTCAGATCAGCCGCTGGACCCAGGCAGTGTGGCCGGGCTGACCTTGCTGGCAAGCTGGGGACGTGGTGCGGTTCGGGATGTTGCGGTTCTCGCCAACGGCTCCAGCCTGTTGGTGCGCACGGATTTTGGCGTTTCGCTGTTTGACGCACAAACGTACCAGGAACTCCGCTACCAACCCGGGGCTGCCCTTTTCCAAATCTCACCTGACACCCGATTTGCCGTTCTGGGGTTGCGAACGGGAGAAGTGATGGTTTGGGATGGCGCATCTGGCGCAACCTGGCGCGAACTGGCTTACCCGGGAACCAAAACCCCCAGCCAGGACCCGCAAATCATATCCCTGGCCATTTCAGATGACAGCCAGCAAGTGGCAGCCGGCTTCGGGGATAAAAGCCTGCTGGTATTCCCGGCGCAAGGAGACCCAAGCACCTACATCGTAGAAATGATTTTGCCTGTACCCGAAAATTTAGTTTTCTCGCCCGACTCCTCCAAGCTGATTGCCTACACCACCTTTGGAGATTTTGGCATCTGGGATCTGCAGAAAAACCAGCTTGCCCGCGTACTGACATCCATTGGGTTTATTCCGCCAAACCCGTTCAGCGCCGACAAAACCCTGGTTATGACAGAAGACCTGCTCGTTTATGAACTGATGAGCGGTCAAGTGGTTTACCAGCTCAGCACCGGGGGCACCTACAAGTTTTACCGGTTTGCACCCGATGGACGTCACGCCGTGCTGGAAAACATTCGTGAACCTGGCGTTTTCCAGATCCGGCAGTTGTGGGACAACCGCATCCGGACCCAGGAACAGACCGGCTTCAGCACCGAAGAACTTTTTCCCATCCTTACGCCAGCAGCCTTCGACAAAGCCAACCTGGTCCGGCAAGGTTTTGTTTTTGGAGATTTAACCCATGCCGGGTTCAATGAAACGGGCGCACTTCTGGCCAGGGGGATAGACAATGACCGGGTGTACACCTGGCATGTGTTTGAAGGCTCCCGAACCGAACTGCCGCCCATCCAATGGCCGGACGGGCCGTTTGGCAGCTTCCCCGCGCCGGTATATTTTTCGGAGGATGGCAGCACCGCAGTGTTTTGCGCCCAGGAAGGGTTAATTGCAGCCGACATGGCAGCCCTGACCGGCCAGGTGGTGGAACGGTGCAGCCCATGGGAGCCTTATGATGTCTCCCCAGACGGCCAATTTGCCGCCCGTTCCCGCCTGAACAAGGGATATATCTACCAGCGCCCCGATTGGGCGTTATCCAACAACCTGCTTGGAATGGCATACCCGCCCGATGTGCTCCGGTACGCCACTTCCGGCAGATATATCACCGCCTCTGGTGGATGCGGCGGGCAGCCCTGTCAGGTTCTGGTGTACCAGTTGGACCCCACCCCGCGCAAAGCCGGGGAGTTTTCTTTTGAAACTTTTGGGGTTTATGCCCACAATGTCAGCCCTGATGGCGCTATCCTGGCTGTGAGTGCATCTTTTGGGCTGCAGCTCTACCGGCTGAACGGGGAAACCACCTATTATTATCGCAATGACAACCTCTACCCACGTTTACTCAGCTTCAACGCTGCGGGGGACCTGCTGGCTGCAGCGGCATTTAACACCCTCGTCATCCTGTCCATTCCGGATGGCACCACGGTTTTTTCGCAGCCGATGGGTGAAAGCGGCCTCACCAGTGTTCGTTTTATCAAGAATGACACCGCCCTGCTGCTGACGTTTGCCGATGGAACGATTGCCATGTGGGGCGTTCCATGACCAGATTTTCGGTATAATCAAAAGGTAGGGATTTTACCCATCCCCCTGTTGGAAAAAAGTCCCGAATTTTTCACAAATATGGGCGAAAAACGCCGCACAATCATTGGAGGTACACGATGCAGAAGACATTGAGTTTTTTGGCAGGCGCTTTAACTGGTGCGCTGGTGGGCGCAACCCTGGCCGTTCTGTTTGCGCCCACACCCGGCAAAGAATTACGCCAGGACATCACCGACCGTTTCCAGGCACTGCGCACAGAAATGCAGGATGCTGCGGCAGGCCGCCGGGCTGAAATGGAAGCACAGCTCGCCCAACTGCGCGCCCCGCGCCAATAAACCACATTTAAACCAAACTGGGGCTGTCCGAAAAGTAGAGGCACGATATATCGTGCCTCTACAGGGATGCAAAGAAACAACACCCCAGCCCATCCCCCGGCATGTCGCTGCGAGCCCCGCCAGGGGCGAAGCAGCCCCTTCACCTGGGCAAATTCAGCCGAGATTGCTTCAGTCGCTGCAAAGAAGTCCTGCCTGCCCCACCGGGACGGGCGGGTCTGCGGGTGGGCAGGCTGCGTTTTGACGGATGGGACTACCCTGGTTTGGCATTGGCTTCCGCTGCGCTGTGACCCGCCCCTACAGGAGAACTTTGGACACCGCGGCATGCCGTAGGGGCAGGTCGCCATGCGGCGAAGGGGGTTTAGGTAAAGATTGCTCCATTGCGGTGAAGGAATTGTCGAACTCACCCGCAGACCTGCCCTTGCTCGTACAGCCAGCTGCCCCTGGCAGCGACCGAGAAACCCCTCCCCAGATTCCTCACGGCTGCACCGTTCGGATGACACGCGGTGGACATTACCAAATATGTCGCTGCGAGCCCCGCCGGGGGCGAAGCAGCCCCGCACCTGGGTGAATCCAGCCGGGAACGACTAAAGTCGTCACTACAAAATGGAAGGCCCAAGGCATGGGCTGCCTTTAAATCAGCTGGGGCTGTCCAAAAAGAAAAGGACAGCCCCAGCCTGTAAACCGATGGGGGATGGAGGACAACGGGCCGGAACGGCCCGATCCCATACGCCGGGTTATGGCAATATTTGCAACCGGTATGCCGCCGGAACCGAAGTGAAACGGGTGGTTGCACTGACCACGAGGGTTACCGCTTCCACCTCTCCACCTACAGAAAACTCCACATCAGCAGTGTTGACCGGCGAGAGCGACAGGTAGGTCACTTCTGTGCCGCGGCCATGGGTGATGAGCGCCAGGCGGTAGGTTTGCGGCAGTTCATTTTTCAGCCGGACAAACCCTGCCGCCTGCCAGCCATCCGATTGGGGTTCTACATCATCCAGGTATCCAATTTCCGGAATTGCTATTTCGTCCAACAAAAAGCCCTCACCCACCACTGCAGTATCGGTAACGTATTCAAACTGCAAGGTAACTTTCTGCCCGGCAAAGCGGGAGAGGTCAAGGGTTTCTTGCTTCCAGCCCCGGCTGCTGCCATTGTAGGCTGGGCCGTAATTAAAATCATCCGGCCCAGGGCGGACACCGGAGGGCAGATCAAGAAACTCCCAGGTTTCCCCATCATCGGTGGAAGCAAGCAAGTACACAAAATCGTACCCTTGTTCCAGGTCGTACCACACCCAGTACGAGAGTGTCAGCGGGCCATTCACGCTGCGAAAATCAAAACTTCGGCTGAGCGTCATGTTCGATTCGTTGGCCCGGTTCGACCAGTAGGCAAAATCGCTGCCAGGGCGGTATTCTGCCGAGACCACAGGGGCCAGGGTGGACCCTTCAAAAGAAAGGCGATATGTCCCCGGGCAGGTAATTTCAACATAATCCACCCCATACTGGTTAACCGCCCGTAGTCCTTCGTCCGTTGGGCAGGTTGAGATGGTTTCAACAGGGCTGAACACCGGCAAACTGCTTACCTCTTCGGGATAGGAATAGCGCGGAGAAAGGGACTCTCCTGCCAGGCCCAGGTAATTGGCAATCGTCCAATCTTGAAACAAATCATCCGCCTGCTTTGCCGGGGCTGAGAAGGCCGGCTCTAAAAGCACCATGTCCAGGCTGGTCAGCCCATTTTCAGGGTGAGAAATGAGCGACTGAACCGCCTGGCTGCCATACTGCCCCCAAAAGTAAGCCATAAAAAGATAGGACCCGCCATAAAACGGGTAAGAATTGCCATCCGAAGCAGGCCAATGAAGCAGCGGAATGTCCGGGTCAGCGGCATACGTCTCATCGAAACTGCTGTTTTGATAACCAGCCACCAAAGCCGAAAGCTCGGCCAGGCCTTCATTCAACCAACCCTCTTCATTGTTGTCGCTGGCCCAGTGAATCATGTGCTGAAATTCATGGGCCAATACGCCGTAGGTAAACTGGCTGTTCAGGCTCAGGTTGCTGGCACTGAGCACAAACATATCGTGACCATTGGAATACTCCACCACTTCGGGTGGGTAGGCATCGCTGGACGAGAAATAGCCAGCCACACCCCGGCCCATGCCGGTGGTGTAGAGAACCACCAGGCGGGGGTCGCCATCCACCCCGGGGGTGCGCTCGCTCCCGAAAACGCCGCGCACGTCCGGGTAGATCTCGCTGCTGAAGGTATCTACCAACCTGACGAGTTCCTGGTGGTCATAGCGGACACCATCCTCAATCCAAAAATTGACCTGCTCGCCAACATAACGCAGCACAGCCTGCACCTGGCTGTAGGCTGCCGTGTCGGAGTTGAGCACCCAAAAACTTTTGCGGTCTCCGGCGGTATAGGCAGCAGGCGCTGGTACTGCACCCTTGGGCGGCAGGTTGGTTTTGCCCTCCATGCGACGGGCAAGGTCATATGGGTCTGCAGGGGGAATCTGGACTGCGCCCAGGGCTTCGAGCATATCTTCTTGAACGGGCACAGGTGTACCCGCCACCTCTGTGCGGCGGAACGTGGGCGCAAGCGTGGGCGCGGGGGTGGGGTTATTGCTGTATTCCCACGAAAACTCAAAAGTGGGCAAGAAAAACGGGTCCATCGCCACCTGCCCGCCCCGATAAATGACCAACCCGGCAGCACCCAGGCAAACTACCAGCACACAGCAGCTCAACACCAGCAAACAGCCAGCGAAAACAACAATCCACCTTCGATTTTTACTTTCCATATCACCTACTTTTTTCTTTCCAGACCTTTCCGCCCCTGAAGAACCGGCGGAAGGGGGTAAATGAAAGATACCTGTTAACTACGCCCCAACGGCCTAAACGGTTCACGCTTTCCCGGAAACCCCGGCTGCCGCAGAAAGCAGCCCCAGCATCACCCAAATATAAGGCAGTGCAAAGGTATCCACACTAAAGCCTTCAATTAGAAAAGCCACAATGGCAAGCTGCCCGGCCCAGGCAACCACCCGAACCGGAAGGGTTTGCGGGTTGTTCTCGCCAGCATACAGGCGGCGCAGCAGCCGGCCCGACTGCCAGAGACTATACAACCAGGCGGCAAACAGGCTGAAACCTACCATGCCCGTTTCGGACAGCAGGCGAGGCCAGAGGCTTTTCGTGTTCGGCACAAACGACAGGCGGAACAAGATATCTTTTATCTCTACCAAGCGCCACCCAAATGCCGTCAGCATGGTAGGGAAGAAAAACCCCGCGTTGCCCAACCCCACCCCAAAAAGTGGGAACAGGGCAAACACCCGCCAACCTACTTCCCAGTAGATGACTCGCTCGGCAATGAACAATCGGTTGACCAGGTCATAAAAATCCTGGGCGCCCAACACCCTTTCCACAATCCCTTCCAGGCGAAAATCGAGCCTGCCGCCGTACTGGATCATTAAGACCCCACTGGCCACAAACACACCGGCCACCAGGAGGGCCAGCAGCGCCCCAATTGCCAGGCGGGCATACCCAACAAAGCGAGCGGGAATTTTAAAGCGCGAGCGCTGCACCCAATTTAACAAGGCTTGCTGCACGCTGCCGCTGGCTTTGCCCACCCCTTCAAGGGTCAGTACCCCTAAAACCAGGAAGAACGACAGCCAACCCACCCGCGAAAAAGAAAAATACAGGATAAAAATGGCCAACCCCAGCAGCACATTTTCGAGGGAGAGCTTCCACAGCCTGCGGTGCGCCGAGAACCCGGAAAGGCTGGCGGCCAGCCACAGAGGAATATAGAATGTGTTTAACTGGTGTGCGAGCCAGGAAGGCTCGAAGGCCAACCCGGTGATGCGGTTATAAAACAGCAGGCGGGTGGAAACCAGGCCCTGCACTTCCGACATCCAGGCCGGGAACTGGCTTTCTGCAAACAAAATATAGCCACCCTGCAGCAGCGACCACCCCACCAACACGACCCCACCATAGTTCACCCAGCGCAATGCTGCCGCCAGCCGCTCGGTACGCTGCGCCCAGGCTGCTGTCACAAAGTAATAAACCGCCCCCATCCCCAGCGTGATGATGGCCGGGATTATTTCTTCCAGGATGCTGGATTCTCGAAAAGGGGGGATGGGTCGGAAAAAAGCCAGCGCAGAAGAAAACAGCGCTGCAAACAAAAAGGCAGCAAAGGGCTTCACCTGGCCAGGGAACGCCCCCCCCCGCCAGGCATACGGCACCAACCAGAACATCGCCAGGATAGCAAAAAACAGCAGCGCAGGCGGGGCCACCGCATTGGTGCGCGCCAGGCTGGCTAACAGCGGCTGGCTGGTGATGGGCAGCAGCAAAAGCCCACAGGCAAACAGGGCTGGAAACAGGTTTTTCCCGAAGTTATAACGCAATGCAGTCATATCTATAATATATTGACGAAACTTTCTTTAAGATATACACTTATTTTTAGGGATTTGTGTTAAGGTGCTTATGCTGTGTAAACGCATAACCCAATCATCCCTGATTTTATCCGTTTGTTTTTTTGATAAAGGAGCGTTCCCGTGAGTGTTATCGAAGTTTCAAAGCTAACCAAGTACTATGGCAAAGCACGGGGGATTATAGACGTTTCATTCCAGGTTGAAGAGGGTGAAATTTTTGGGTTCATCGGGCCGAACGGTGCGGGAAAGTCTACCACCATTCGCCTGCTGCTCTCCCTCATTTACCCCAGCAGCGGCAGTGCGAAAGTCTTTGGCAAAGATGTTTTGACCCATGGCCCGGAAATTCGCCGCTCGATTGGCTATCTGCCCTCTGAAATTTTTTACTATGAAGGGATGAAAGTCATCAACCTGCTGAAATATTCCGCCAGCTTCTATCATTGCGACTGCGAGCAACGCATGCGAGAGTTGTCGGATTACATGGAATTGGATTTAAACCGCAGAATTGAAGATCTGTCGTATGGCAACAAGAAAAAAGTGGGGATTGTGCAGGGTTTGCTGCACAGCCCTAAGCTGCTGTTCCTCGACGAACCCACCAGCGGCCTCGACCCGCTGATGCAGCGCAAGTTTTTTGACCTGATCAAAACGGAAAATGCCCGCGGGGTTACCGTTTTCTTTTCTTCTCATATCCTGGGTGAAGTCCAGCGGCTGTGCAACCGGGTGGGCATCATCCGCGAAGGCAGCATGGTAGAAATTTCAGATATTCGCACCCTGCAGCAAAGCAACTACAAAAAAGTGAATCTATCGGCGAATGGCGTTTCTATGGAGGTGTTTAACATGCCCGGTGTGAGCAACCTTCAGGCCGAAAATGGCAGCATCCGGTTCTTTTTCAAGGGCGACATCAACACCGTGCTGCAAAAAGTCAGCACCATTCAGGTTGCGGATATCACCATTGAAGAACCCACGCTGGAAGAAATTTTCATGCACTATTACGAGTAAAGGAAAGCACATGAATAAGTATATCTTCCAGCATGAATTTCGCAGCCGGGTTGGCTCGATCATCACCTGGTCGGCCTCGGTTGCGGCTTTAATTATCCTGTTTTTCTCCATCTTTGCATCGTTTGCCGACCAGGCGGAATTGCTCAACGATATGATGGACAAGTTCCCACCCGAACTGCTCACCGCGTTTGGCATGACCGGGATCGATTTTTCAACGGTTGTCGGGTATTACAGCCTGCTTTTCTTGTTTGTGCAGCTTTGTTTTGCCATCCAGGCCAGCAACTATGGGGTTGGCCTGGTTTCGATTGAAGAAAGCGAACTCACTGCCGATTTCTTACTGACCAAACCCGTCAGCCGCTCGGAAATCTTCAACAGCAAGCTGCTGGCAGCGATTGCCAGCTTGCTCCTTACCAACCTGGCAGCCTGGGTGAGCACTTTCCTGGCAATTGAGATGTTCCGGGCCGGGCGCGAATACGACCCCGGCCTCCTCGCTTTGCTGTTGGGGGGCGCTGTCCTCTTCCAGCTTTTCTTTTTGAGCGTTGGGGTGATCATCTCGCTGCTGGTCAAGCGCGTGCGCAGCGTCACCCCTTATGCGCTCGGGTTGAGTTTTGGGATGTATGTCCTGGGCGCTTTCAGCGGGTTGGAAGGGGTTTCCCTCCTGGAGTTTCTCACCCCCTTCAAGCATTTTGATGTGAATTACGCTGTACAAAATCAGGGGTATGACATCCCATTGGTATTGTTAAACGTTGCCGTCACACTGGCTGCAGGGGCGGCCAGCTACTGGCTGTACCTGCGCCGGGATATCCACGCTGTGGTTTGAGGAGAAAAAACGATGAATATCTTTTTACGCGAACTCAGAGCCAACCTGAAATCTCTGATCATCTGGAGCGTGATTATCACCCTGCTGATTATGGTGGGGGTGAGCAAGTTTTCGGCCTTTGCTGGCAATGATGACATGCTGGCCATGCTGGATTCCATGCCCCCGGCAGTGATAAACGCCATGAATTTCGAGGCCTTCAACCTGACCACCCTGACCGGGTTTTACGGCATCATGTTCATCTACTTTGGGTTGATGGGCGCCATTTCTGCGGCAATGTGGGGCAGCGATATCATCAGCAAAGAGGAACGGGATAAAACCGTGGAGTTCTCGCTGGTGCTGCCGGTTTCCCGCAGCCAGGTGATCACCGCCAAGGCCCTGGCGGCGTTGGTTAACTCGATTGTGTTTGTGCTGGTCACCTGGGGGGTATCCATCGTCGCCGTGCAGTCCTACAACCCAGACGCGGTATATTATGAGTTTCTGGCGCTGGAAATGCAGGCCATGTTTTTGATTTCGCTGATTTTTCTCGCCATTGGCCTGCTGCTCGGAGCGATGATGAAGCGCTACAAACGGTCTGGTTCCACGGCAATTGCCATCATCCTGACAACTTACTTTATGTCCATCCTGTCGGGTATGCAGGAGAACTTTGAATTTCTCAAATATCTCTCGCCGTTCAAGTATTTTGATGCGGGCAAACTGTACCAAACCGGGCAAATCGAAGGCACTTACCTGCTGGCTGCGGCGGCGATTGTGGCCGCCAGCCTGGCCCTGGCATACTGGACGTATAACCGGCGCGATTTATACATCTAATTCACCCTGGCGCTTTGCCCCCTTAACCGGCCAGAGCGCAACCAACCCGGCCCCAACCACCAGCCCAGCAGCCATACCCGCCAGCATCAATCCGCTGCGGCGGTAGAGGACTGGCTGCCAGATTTCGGGTGAATAGGGTTCGGGCGGGTGGGTGTAGTCAAACAACAGGTACGGGTACAGGCCGCGGCTGAGCGCCATTTCGGCTTCGCGCTCCTGAAAAACCCGGTTATACTCGACTTCGAAAGTCTGTTCACTCGGCAGCACACATGCGCCAGCAGCCGCTTCTTGCGCACAGCGGCCCAATTCATCCAGGTATTGGCTGAGCGCAGAGGCTTTCAGGGCATGGGCCTGGCTTTCTTGCAGTGTGTTGTAATAGGTTCCCCCCCAAATTTCCGCCAGGCGGTGGAGTGTGGCCGGGTCGGTATAGCGCAGGCGCACCATCCAAAGTGATTGGCGCCGCTCCAGATATGCATCAAGCAGTTCAAAATCCAACACCAGGCCTTCCGCCTGCGCCTGTTCAAACACCAACTGGCGCACCTGGGGGTTGACCATCAACCGCCCGGCGGCTTCGTGGATGTGGTCCAGGTCAAACTCGGTCAGTTCTTCCGATTGCGAGTAATCCACATTAATGGTCACGCCAAACCGAATTTCATAAACAGGCTGTAAAAAGGCGTGGGACGCCAGCCCCAAAATGCCGCCTGCCAACATACAGGCGGCAACCCACCACCAACGGACCAATAATGCAGCCAGGTGGGGCGCAGGGGATAACCCGGAAAGCGAAGAAGGGGTGTGGGGGAAAGATATGGACATAAGCAAATCAATGTGTGAGGGTGGAGGATAGGGATAGGTTAATTTTAATTATGCCCAACACCCGGCCTGGGCATAAACGTCCAGGGTAGCAGCGTTGACCACCGTGGTGGTGAAGCGCTGGATGACCGTTGAACGGGCGGCGGCACCCATTTTTTGGCGCAGGTCGGGGTCGAGGGCCAGGGCTTCAATGGCGTTCGCCAGGGCCTGGGCGTCGTTTGGGGGCACCAGAAAGCCATTGACACCATCTTCGACCACATCCTGGCAGCCCGGCATACGGGTGGTCACCAGCGGGCGGGCGCATGCCCCACCTTCAATCAGCACCGTGGGAACCCCCTCACCGTACATACTCGGCAGGGTGACAATATGGCTCTGGTTGTAAGCGGCGTTCATATCCTGCTGAAAGCCCCACCATTCCACCAACCCCTCTGCCTGCCAGCCCAGCAGGGTTTCTTCTGGAATGGAAGAGGGGTTGCCGGGGTCGGGCAGGCCAGCCAGGGCAACCCGCACCGGGACCGACCGCGCTCGCAGCAGACGGGCTGCTTCTACCAACACCCCCACGCCTTTATCCCACAACATGCGGGCAGCCAGCAGCACCACCGGGTCGCCAACCGGTTCGGGACCAGTTGTGAAGGTTTGCAGGTCCACCCCCACACTTTCGACCAGGTGGGTGCGTTGGGCGGGAATCAGGCGGTGGTCAATAAAAAAGGCCTGGTCGGTGGGGTTTTCAAAAATGGCATAGCAGTTTTCGGGGCGGAAGGCCAGCCGGTAGATGGGCTCCACCAGGCGGCGCAGCGTCCTGGCGAGCAGGTCGGTGGCAATGAAGAGATATCCCCGCCCGGTAATCGAGTTGACAATGCCCGGCTTGGGCTGATTGCGCGGCAGCCAACTCGCTGCCAGCGAGCCATACAGGCAGGGTTTAATCGTATGATGGTGAACAATATCGGGTTTTTCCTGGCGGTAGACCTGGTACAGGCGCAGCAGGGCGGCCAGCTCCCCCCAGGGGGTGAGGGTTTTACGCCCCACCGGCCAGGAAACCCAGCGAAAGCCCAACGCTTGCAGTTTTTCGGCATACGGCCCGGGCGGCGAAACCATCACCACCTCGCAGCCCTGCTGCTGCAAATCCCTGGCCAGGGTGCGCCGGAAGTTGTAGAGATACCACTCGGTATTGGAAACCAGGAGAATTTTTCGATGAGAAGAATTGAGCATATTAACCCCAAAAGCGGCAGGCCAGCCCCCAGTATACCACCATCGCCGCTGCCGGTCAGCGTCCTGCTGCAGCCCGGCGGCACACGGCCAGGGTCAACTGGGCAATGCGCGGCCAGTTATTCAGTTCCTGGTGGCGCTGGCGCAGGGCCAACCCCAACCGTTCCCGCAGGGCGGGGTTGGCTGCCAGGGTTTGGAGCGCCGCCGCCAGGGCTGCCGGGTCGCGTGGTGGAACCAGCAGCCCGGTTTCCCCGGACTGCACCTGCTCGGGCAGCCCGCCCGTTTGGGTGGCCGCCACGGCCAGGCCAAAGCTGGCGGCGATGGATACCGGCCCCGATTGGGTTGCACTGGTGTATGGAACGACCAGGATGCTGGCCTGTTGGAAAAAGCCCGCAATTTCATCCTCAGCAATCCAGCGGTTCACCACTTCCAGGTCGGGCAGACCCTCGGCCAGGGGCGCATAAGGGGCAAAATTCCCCGAACCCACAATTTGCAAACGAGCCGGAGAACCCTTCTGTTTGAGCAGGCGAAATGCCTGGAGCAGCACCTCAAGGCCTTTATAGGGCTCAATCCGGCCAAAAAACAGGATTGTGGGCGGTTCTTGCACACCAGGTTGGGCAGGTGCGGGCAGCGCGGCGGGCGGCACCAGCAGGCCATGGGGAACAACATCCACCCGGCTGGCTGGAATGCCGCGCCGGGCAGTGGCCTCTACCAGGGCGTGGCTGAGGACAATACAGCGGCTGGCCTGGCGGATCGACAGGTCCTGAAAGCGGGCATCCAGCCAGGAAAACCACCCCGGATGCGGGATGGGGTCGTGCACGGTCAGCACCGAGGGAACCGGGCGCAGGTAAACCTGCAAAAAAGGCGCCCAGGTGTGGAACATCGGAAACAACAGCACATCCGGCGGGCGCCCCAGGCGGGTGCGAATTTGCCCGGCCAGGCTGTGCAGGCGGAACTGGTTGGCCCACGAAAGCAGCGCACCCCCAAAAGTTTCATAGGTATCCACTGTCAACACATCCAAGCCTGAAGCAATCCAACGGTCAACATTTTCGGCCTGACGGGATACCACCGCAAACAACTGCACCGGGCTGCCCGGGCCGGCCAGGGCCTGGGCCAGTTCCAGGCTGAGCGCACCGCCAGAACCACGCCGCCCCAGGTATACCAGGGCAATCGAAATTGGGGGAACAGGAATTTCCTGGGTCATACTTCCGCGCCTGTGGGAAGGCCAAGCACCTCCGCCAGGGATTGGATGGCCGTGCGGTTCAACTGCCCGGCCAGCGCATTGGCCTGCAGCCCCATTTGGTAAGCCAGATCCGGGCTGCGAAGGATTTCAACCAGTGCATCTGAAAAAGACCGGGGGGTGGCGGCGACCACAACCGGAGAATCAGCCCCAGCACCATCCAGCCCCCGCGCCCCGGCGGGTGTGGCCACCAGCGGTTTGCCATAGCCCAGGGCGGCAATGCTTTTGATCGGCAGGCCTGTACCCCCCAAAACCGGATTCACCACAACCGCCGCAGACTGGTAAACCGGGGTTAAATCGGCCACTTCGCCCAGCAGGGTGATATTGCATGGCGGGTTAGCGCCCAAAGCCGCTGCCAGCGGATTGCAAACCCGCCCGGCCACAACCAACTCGACCCCCGGCAGCGCGCTGCACACCAAGGGCAGCACGTCTCGCACGAAAAACAGCGCCCCTTCCAGATTCAGGGGGTTCTCGGAACCCACAAACAAAATTTTGCGGCTGGCATGCCCTGGGGCAGGTGGGTACACCGGAACCAGGTGCCCCACGGTCACCACGAGGCGCTGGGTCAGGGAAGCCAGGGCTGCGGCATCTTCCGGGCTGATGGCAACCACCACCCCGGCCCGGTCCAGACCCCTTTTTTCTTCTTCTGCGGGCAGGGCTGCCCACCAGTAGCGCCCCGGGGCTTTTCGCTGGCTGAGCACATCGTGGGTATCCAGAATTTTCAAGGGAGCAGAAACGCTTTCAAAGGCTTTGGAGAGAAAGACGTATTCTACAATTACGGCGTCAAAAGTCACGCTGCGCACGAGGTCTTTCAGGGCCTGGTCCAAGCCAGGGTTGTACCAGGCATCCAGGGTTGTGACGGCCTGGCCTCTGCGCAGCGCTTTCTTGGCCCAGACCCTGGGTGAATTGTACGCAACCGGCACATACCGGCTGCCCCAATAGGCGTGCATGGCTCATCCCGGCCTGGTTCGCGCTGTTCGTGAACAAAATACACCTGGCAGCCCAGGGACTGCAAAGCCCCTGCCAGGCTGTAGATGCGCGCCCGGTTGCCCGCATTCTGCGGGTGGGTGGGCGTGGGGGAGATCATTAATATATTGGGGGCCATGGAGTGGGGCGAAAACGCCAGGGATCGCACCCCCACCACAAAGATGGGGCGTGAATGGAAGGGCGGAAGAAAAAACCGTTGAACAGAAACGAGCAGGTCAGGCCGCGGCGAGCAGGGCGTCTACTATGCGTTCGGCAGCATGCCCATCGCCGTAGGGGTTGACCGCCTGGGCCATTTGCTCGTAGGCCTGCGGGTCGTTGAGCAGGCGCAGGGTTTCGGAGACAATTTTTTCCTCATCCGTGCCCACCAGGCGAACCGTGCCCGCTTCGACCCCTTCGGGGCGCTCGGTGACATCGCGCAGCACCAGGACCGGTTTACCCAACCCCGGCGCTTCTTCCTGGATGCCGCCCGAATCGGTGAGCACCAGGGTGGAGCGGTTCATCAGGTGAACCAGGGGCAGGTAATCGAGCGGGGGCAGCAGGGTGATGGCCGGGTGGCCGCCCAACAAACGGTAAACCGGCTCCTGTACATTGGGGTTGAGGTGAACGGGATACACCAGGTGAACCCCTGGCTGGTCTGCCAGCCGCAGCAGTGCCCGGCAAACGGCCTCGAGCGGTGCGCCAAAATTCTCCCGGCGGTGGGCCGTGACCAGCAGGATGCGTTTATCCAGCGGGATTCCTGCAAGGGGGCCAGGAGCAATGTCATATGGTTGGCGCACCACCTGCTGGAGAGCGTCAATCACCGGGTTGCCGGTGACAATAATGCGGTCTGCCGGGACATTTTCGCGCAGCAGGTTATCGCGCGACCAGTCTGTGGGGGCAAAGTGCAGGTCGGCCACGCTGCCAGCAATTTTACGATTGATCTCTTCCGGAAACGGTGCCCACTTATCCCCCGTGCGCAGCCCGGCTTCGACGTGCCCGACCCGGATACGGTGATAATAGGCCAGCAGCGCCGCCGCCATGACGGTGGTAGTGTCGCCCTGGACAAGTACCCAATCGGGCTTGTATTTCAGCAGCACCGGCTCAAGGTGGGTGAGGATGGCGGCAGTGATGCCAGCCAGGCTCTGGTTGGGGCGCATCAGGTCCAGGTCTACATCTGGCTGGATGTTGAACAGGCGCAGCACCTGGTCGAGCATCTGGCGGTGTTGGGCGGTTACACAAACCAACGATTCAATGCCCGGGCGGGCCGCCAGGGCCTGGACAACCGGGGCCATTTTAACGGCTTCGGGACGGGTGCCAAAGATCGAGAGAAAGCGGAGTCTGGTCATGGGGGGTAGTAGGGGGTTAAGGGTTGGGGTGGTGAGAAAAACGGCCGTTCAGCGTGAGCAGGCCGTATTCTTCGCGGGTAAAATCGCCGCCCGCCACCACCCGGAAGGGACAGGTGTGCTCTAACACCTGGTAGAACTCGGTGTCGGCCCGGTTGTGCAGGGCGATAATGAAATCGAACTTCCCGGGAAGCAAAGGCAAAGCCGGGATTTCGTAAACCAGGATGCCTTCACCCTGCAGCACGGGTAAATCGAGGTTGGCCTGGGCGCTGTTGGGGCCGGTGATGTGCAGGCCGTCTTGCCGAAAAATGGCCAGGCCAAAGACCGGGTTATCCACGGTTTCGCTGGCGCGATACTGCACATGCAGCCGCAGCGTTTCACCAGGGTAAAACACCACCTTGAGTTCCCCATCGCTGCCGGTCAGCCAGGCTTTCTCCACGATCACCTTTTCGCTGCCTTTTCGGCGGGTACGTTCTTCATTTTCGTCTAAAAGACGGCGCGATTCATTCTCGTTGGTCCGGGCGGTGTACTGACCGACCACCGACTTGGCCGACCCCACCGCCAGCACCTGGCCGTGCTCCAACCAGGCAGCCCGGCTGCAAATCTCCTCCACCCGCTTCAGGCTGTGGGTCACCAGCAGAACGGTGGCCCCTTCACCCATGAAGCGCTGGATGCGTTCGTAGGAACGGGTTTGAAACTCAGCATCGCCCACCCCCAAAATCTCATCCACGATGAGGATTTCCGGGCGGACATCGGTGGCAATCGAGAAGCCCAGGCGAGCGACCATACCGGTGGAATAGGTGCGCAGGGGGGCATCAATAAAATCTTTCAACCCGGCAAATTCCACAATCCGGTCAAAGCGCTTTTTCAAGTCCGCCTCTGTGAACCCCAACAGGGCCCCGTTGAGAAAAACGTTCTCGCGCCCGGTCAGCTCGTGGTCAAAACCAGCGCCTAACTCCAGCAAAGGCGCCACCTTGCCCCACACCCGCACCCGTCCCGCCGTGGGCTGCAAGACGCGCGCCACCAGCTTGAGCATGGTGCTTTTACCTGCCCCGTTGGGGCCAATGATGCCAAAAACCTCACCGCGGTGGATATCCAGGTTGACATCTTTCAAAGCCCAAAAATGGTTGTATTGAACCTGGCGCTTGATCCAGCGGATGGCGTACTCTTTGATGGATGGAATGCGCTCCTGGGTCACCTGGTAGCGCACCCCCACCCCTTCCAGGCGGATAAGAACCGGGGAGCCGGAGGCAGGGTTAGATGCGGTAGGCAAGTTCATTGACCCTCTTGGTAAACACCACCCAACCCAACAACAGCATGCCCACAGCCACACCCGTGGCGGAAGCCACCAGGGCAAACGGGGGCACGGTGCCGAAATAAATGGGCATGCGAATCATTTCCAACATCATATACAGCGGGTTGAGCCGCACCAATGCCTGGAACCGCTCCGGCAGAATATCCAGCGGGTAAATCAGCGGGATGGTGAAGTAGAGCGCTGAGAGCAGCACGTTGTAAATCTCGACCACATCGGCAAAGAAAACCGCCAGGGTGGACATGAACAAGGTCACGCCCAGCGTGAACAGCGCCACCACCAACAGCGAATAAGGCAGGAACAACAGCGACCAACGAAACGGGTGCTGTAAAATGAGCATAATTACCAGCAGGGGAATGACCGAAAGCAGCAGGTTTATCAGCCCGTTGCCCAACACCGACAGGGCAAAGATGGTGCGGGGAATGTAGATGCGCTTGAGCAGGTTGCTGCCCCAAACCAGCTTGCTCATCCCTTCTTTGGTGACAAAGGTGAAAAAGTTCCAGTAAATAAACCCGCAGAGCAGGTACACCGGGAAATTTTCGATGGCAAAACGGAACAACTGCGAAAACGCCAGGGTAAGCACCAGGGTGTTGAGCAGCGGGTTGAGCAACGTCCAGAACACACCCAGGGTAGAGCGCTTATAGCGCGTCTTGATGCTGCTGGTGACCAACAACCGCAGCAAATCGCGGTAGCGCCAGGTTTCTTTAAGTTCGGCAATGGCCAGGTTTTGAACACTGGCAGAATCGTACGTGGCAGGAGGGAGGGATGACATGGATGAAAGTTCTTGTTTTTCTCAAAAAGGGTCAGGGCAGCGTGCGGCGCAAACGCAAAAAGCTATCCTTCACGTACTCCCACAGCGGCGGGAGCTGCGCTTGAAGATAGTATAACCCCTCCAGGCGCAAATGACTTGGGTGGCGGGGGGAGGGGTTTAGCACATCCAGGCCATGACGCACAAAGGCCTTAAGGAAATAGCGCGGCCCCAACTGCATGGGTAAATAGAGCATTTTTTGCTGGCGCAGTTCGGTCCATTTACTCGCCAGGATGGTTTTTTTGACATGGGTATAGGTATACCTGCGCGGGTCGGGGTTGTGCAGGACGCGTGAAGCCGGGGCCACCACCACCTGGTAGCCAAGCCGCTGGATGAGAATCGCCGCCACGATTTCCTCACCGCCCGCGAAGTTTTTGCCAACTCGCCCAAAGCTGGCCCGAAACCCACCCGAAGCAGCCAGGGCGGTGCGGCGGGCGGTCCAGTTGGCCCCCCAGGGAAATTCCCACCAGTGTTGGACAGCCTTGTTTTCGGTGAAACCGGGGTCGAAATGGCTCCAAAACTTCTCCCAACCGGGCTTGAGTGCTTCCGGGCACGGTTCGGGCGAAGTGACGATAATTTTGCCGCCAATGATGCCTGCCTGGGGAAACTGCTGGTATGCTGCCCAGGTGGTGCTCAACCAATCCGGGTCGGGGATGGCGTCATCATCCAGGTAGCTGCACAATTCGCCTTGCGCTTCCGAAAGACCAGCATTGCGCGCAAATGAAAGCCCTTTGAGCGGGCAGACCACCAGCCGGAAGCGGTCCGGTCGGTGGGCAAAATGGGCGGCGTGAACCTTAGCAAAAATTTCGCCAACCAGCATGTCGGTGGGGTCGTTGTTGACCAACAAAACCTCGTAATCTTCCGCGGGAAAATCCTGGGTGGCAGCGCTTTCGAGCGTTTTCAACAGCGCCGGGCCGCGCTGGTAGGTGCAGATAATGACTGAAATTTTGCAAGAAGGCGGGTCTGCCAGGGGAGCCGCTTCAGAGGAAGCGGCCACGGGCAGGGGAGCAAACTGGTTTGCTGCCCCCTGGGCCAGCCCGGCCAAAAAAGACAGGATCGCCTCGAGATGCACCTGGCGGGCGCGGATGTCCAGCGCCGTCATCAGGGTTTCCACGTCCCCGGCGGCCAGCCAGCCATCCGGGACCGGCCCGGCAGGGCTGCGCCCAGGCTGCCAGCGCAGGCACACATCCCAACCCCCACCCACTGCAGGCGGGGCCGCAGCAAATGAAAGGACCAAAACCCGCAGACCGCCCTGCACAGGGGCAAAGGGGGCTGGCGGCGGCGCTTCGCCAGCATACACAAACACCCGCGGGAACCAAAGGCGGGGGTAAGATGCGGCTTTTTCCGGGTCGTTTTCCAGGAGCAGATGACCGGCTTTTTCAGCCCAGCCTTTCATCTCATCCACCAACCCGAGCTGACCTTCGATGGTCCAGGCCAGGGGGGTGAGGTAAAAATCGCGGCGGAAATCTTCAAAGACCATCATGGCATCGCGCATCCGGGTGATACCCAGTTCTTCATCCCGGCTGGTGAGCGAAGCCCCGTGGAAGCGGTATTCGTAGACCGGCTCGCGGAAGCCCACATGGCGCAGGGTAAGCAGGGCGTTGATTCGCATCCAGTAGTCGTAGTCTTCCGCGCCAAAATACAGCCGCAGGTAATCGCCCACGAGGTGTTTAACCCGCGCCCGGTACATAAAGGCTGCCCCAACATAGTTGTTTGGCCAGGTGTTCAGTTCAGAAGGATCCATGGGCAGGTGAATGTGTTCGCTGCCCGTGGGGGCCTGGTAATCGTAAAACCAGCCAGAGCCGCGCAGGGGTTCGCCATCCTCGCCGATGATATCCTGGTTGGCGTAAACCATATCCCAATCCGGGTGGGCGGCCAGGGTGGAGACCAGTTTTTCGAGGAAATCGGGCTTCATCCGGTTATCGTCGCTGGTCCAGGTCAGGTATTCGCCCCTGGCCTGTCGGAAGCCGTGGGTCAGGGCAGCGGGCAGGCGTTCATTTTTCTGGCGCAGCACCCACACACGTCCATCTTTTTGGGCATATTCCTGGACAATTTGCGGCGTCCGGTCTTTGGAACCGTCATCCACAACAATCAGCTCAAAATGGGGGTAGGTCTGCTGCAACACGCTTTCGATGGATTCGGCAATATAGCGCTCCCCGTTGTAAACGGGCAGGACGATGGAAACCAAACCGGGGGTATGTGGGGCTGCCAGACCGCGCAGCGAAGGCGCATACAGGGCGCTGCGGGCCTGCTTGTATGCCCGAAAAGCATAGCCATACCAGGAAACCCGCAGGGTGAAGGTTTTTTTATACCAGCGCACAAACCGGCGGAGAAAAGCCAGGGTGCTTTTCATCAGCTTTTCCCGGGCGCTGTCGGGCGGAAAGAGCCGGGTGCGCAGCCTGCGCAAACGTTCGAGGAAGAGCCACCCCTTGCTGGTCAGGACATCGTTAAGCTGGCGTTTCAGGTCTGCATTGTAGGCCTGCTGCTGGCGAATGACAGCATCGCGCTCTGAAAGCTGAACCCCCAGCCAGAAGTTGTTATCAATCAACTCGCGCACCCTGTCCGGGAGCAGCTCAGTCCGGTAGACCGGGGGTTCCCAGGTTGTGTTCCACTTGGTTTCATACCGTTTTTTGTTGCGGGCAAATAAATCCCAATACTCCGAAGAAGGCAACCTGGAAAAACTGGCGCTGCCCCAATGGTGGACAAACACATCCTCAGCACAGATGGTTTTATACCCCATCTGGTGCAGGCGGCGGCTGTAATCATCATCTTCAAACATCCCCTGGCCAAACTGCTCATCCAAGGGACCAACCACATCCCACACCCGGCGCGGAACCGCCACGCAAAAAAGTGCCAACATCGGGATTTCAAAAACCTGTCCGGCGTGGGCGGCTGTGTACGCTTCCGCAAATGCGCACATCGCTTCCATCCCGGCAGGCGGCTGCCCTTCTTGCCCCGGAGGCGGCAGGATGTACCCCACCGGGATGCGCGCTTCGTTGCCGATGGAATTGGTAACAGGCCCCACCATGCCCGCCCCAGGGTCTGCCAGATGGGCGGCCAGCTTGCCCAGCCAGCCCGGTGTCACCAGGGTATCGTTGTTTAGAAAAACAATGATTTCCCCGGCAGCGGCCGCTGCCCCCAGGTTGTTGCCCCTGGCAAACCCCTGGTTTTCGGACTGGGGCAGCACGCGAAATGCCGTAAGACCTGGCACAGGGGAACGAGAAAGCTGTTCAGACAATGAAACCAGGTAATCTATCGTTCCATCGGTAGACCCATTATCCACCACAACCAATTCGTATGGCACACCAGCAGGTTGGGCAAGCACACTGTCCAGGCAAAGCCGGGTGTACACGAGGTTGTTATAAGTCAGAATGACGATGCTGGCGACAGGGTTCATCATGGTCAATTACAGGCTCCGGTAGCGGTGCGGCTGCCACTCGACGCCCCATTTTTCCTCGAATTTTTGCTTGTTCTCGGAAAACAGGCGGGCATAACGCGCTTCATCCAACTTTGAAAAACTGCTCCGCCCCCAGTGGTAAACAAAAACATCTTCGGTGCATACAATTTTCAACCCGGCCTGGGCGATGCGCATGGCATAATCGTCGTCTTCAAACATGCCCATTCCAAAACGCTCATCCAGAAAACCAACCTGTTCGAACACATCCCGGCGGACTGCAGCACACAGCAAGGGAAGCATTTTGATTTCAAACGACTGCCCGGCGTGCTGGCTGGCGTAAGCGCGTCCAACCTGGATGATTTTATCGAAATCGGTTTCGGAAATAGGAACACGGGTTTCGTTACCCGACCAGTTGGTAACCGGGCCAACCAGCCCAACGGTTGGGTCTTTCAATGGATGGGCCAGGCCTTCGAGCCAGCCCGGGGTCACGACAGTATCGTTATTTAAAAAGACCAGCATCTCTGGCGGGGAGGGGCTTTGCAGGGCCAGCCGGGCTGCCTGATTGTTGCCTGCGGCAAACCCTGCGTTTTCCTGGTTAAGCACCACCTGCATGTTCGAACGCTGCCGGGAAAAAGAAAGCAGGTAACCGGGTGTATCGTCCTGAGAGGCATTGTCCACCACGATCACCTCAAAGTTGGGATACTGGGTGTGTTTGTAAATGCTCTCCAGGCACAGGCGGGTGTAGTCCAGGTTATTGTAGGTAAGGATAAGAATACTGATTTTCGGGAAAAGCGCCTGAATTTTCGGCGCAGCGCTGGCCATCCGGGCATCCCAGGTGTTCTGGCGGGCAAAGGTGATCCGCTTTTCCCTGCCCCTGCCGGGTGAATGCACCGCCTCATCCAACGCCTGGAGCCATTCGGCTTCGCTGGAGGCCAAAGCTGCATACTCCTGGTAGTACGACAGTTCTTCCAACGCAGTGGCAATGACGGGCTTGCCGGCACTGAGATATTCAAACAGCTTCACCGGGTTCGTGGCATCGGTGAGCGGTGTGCGCTGGAAGGGGATGATCGCCACATCAAAGGCATGCAGGTAGCCCGGCAGGTCGGCATAGGGCTTTTCCCCCAGCAGGTGAACATTATCTAATCCGTCCAGGGGCGCCAGGTCAGCAGATTTTGTGCTGCCAATCAACACAAACTGCCAATCCGGGCGGGCGCGGGCCAGGCCAGCCACCAGGCTGGAATCGAACCAACTGGCAATTGCGCCATAATAGCCCACCAGGGGCGCGCCTGCTGGCGGCAGGTCAGCCGGACGCTGGGACTGTGGGGGGTTGAAATGCGCAAATTCTGCAGCATTCGGAACCAGGAGGCAGTTGGGGTTGTGCGGTTGTATTTCACGCAGCAGCCAATATGAAGACACCAACACAAGCGCGCTGCGCTCAGCCAACATGCGCTCCTGGGCTAAAAACTCCGTTGATTGGTCTGTAAAACCAGCATGATGGTCCATGCAGTCGTACACCACGCGCCAACCAAACTGGCGCTCCAGGTCGAACACCACCGGTGTCCAAAAGGGCCAGTTCACCAGGCAAACTGCACTGCCGATGTGATATTCGCGGCGAAGGGCATCCAGGGCGTGGGTGGCCTGGTCGCGGGTGTGGTCGTCCATCACCTTGCCATACACATTTCCCTGGTTACCCGGCAGCCGGATTTCTGCAATGTTATCAGAAACAACCCGGAGAACAGGCTCCCCGGCCTGGCCGCCGGCTAAAATTGGATTGAAGTTGACGTCCAGGTAAAAAACCCGGTGTCCATTCCGGGCAAACCAACGGGCCATGTGCTGGGGGCGCTGGTTGCGAAAATCCCATTCAATAATCGAAAACAAAATCACATCGAAGCGCCCACCCTCAGCCTGATGCGGGATTATACCAACGGGGTCGAGAGGTGGAGCGGGGAGTTGGCCGCCACGAGCAGCGGAACCCTCCTGGGAAAAACCAGAAACCTGGGCCGGTTTTTCCCGCCCCAGAATTTTTTTAACCCACCTTACCCCACTCTGAAGCGCCTGTTTACGCTGGCTTCCTGGCGGGGTTAGCCGATCTATCCAGCGGACCAGCCTTTGCCCATTCTGGTATTCCCGGCTGTGGTAATAGCGTTCAAGCCGGGTTTCTAAAGCCTGGTTGGTTTGGCGCAGCGCCTGGTTTTCTGCCTTCAACGCATCTGCCTGGCTGGCTTTCTGACGGGCGGATTCCAGGTTTTGCTGCAGTTGGGCTTGCCAGGTTTGAAGCTGTTTGCTAAGCGAAAGCCAGGTTTCGTGAATTTGCAGGGCGGTATTTGCCCCTGCCTGCTCGGATTGGGCCTGGATTTCTGCATAGGTTTCTCGCCAAAGCCCGGCGTGCTGCGAAAGCAGCCAACCCTGGCGAACGGTTTGCTGGGCCTGCAGGCCCACCTCGTACCGGCGCTGCGGGCTGCTGGCCAGTTCCTGCAGGGCTTCCAGCCATTCTGCCTGGGTTTCTACAAGAAAACCGTTGTACCCATTCTGGATGACCTGCTCGTACGGCGCCACCCGGCTGTAAACCCCTGGAACACCCATGGCGCTGTATTCCAAAAATTTAATGGGGCTTTTGCAGGCATTAAACAGGTTGTCTTCCAGCGGCGCAATAAAAATATCCACTTTTTGGGCCTGGAAATATTCCGCAAAACGAGGGTAGTCATACAAAGCCAGGGGAGTCCTTTCCACCTCAGGCCGTTCAAGCAAAAGCCCAGGCGGGCGGGCACCCCAAAAACGCAAGGTCACCGCCTGGTTGGCCGCGGCCATGCTGTCTAAAAAGGTTTGCAGCGCGGGCGCAGCCGCTTCGAGGTCAGGGGTATGAGAACCGCCGCCCATGTAGCCCACCACCAGGCGGCCCGCCGCTTGGGTGGGGGGCGCAGGGGGCGGAAGTCTCCAGATGCGGTCATCCAGAAAATTGGGCAGCACATATACCCGGCTGTTGTACCGGCGCAGTTCTTGCGCCAAAACCGGGGAAGGCGTGGTAACCGCATCCGCTTCCAACAGCGCGGTCAGCATGGGGAAAAGGGCACTGCTGTAATAATGCGATTTGCGATCCGGGTGCTGTTCGGGAAGAGCCAGCAGCCAATCGTCTATTTCAAAAACTACCGGCTTACCGTGAGCACGGGCCAGGTCCATCACCTGGCGATACCATTCCTGGCGGCGGACAAAGTCGCGCTGGATGACTACCAAACCGGCATTCTGGATGCGTTCAGGCGCGAAATGCTCGATGTCCGAACCAACCAGCACTTCCATACCAGCCGCGGCGGCAGGCCCAGCCATCCGGAGCTGGACCATGGCACTTTGCCAGCCGTAGGGTGTGAAGAAAACAATCCGTTCAGGTGAGGTCATTCATCAAGGGAGATGCTATACAGTGTCCAACGCCAGCTTGAGCGCGGTTTGCCAGTCGGGCAGGCTCAGGCCGAAGGTTTGGGCAAAGTGGGTGCAGTCCAGGGCGGCGTTGTGCGGGCGCAGGGCGGTGGATTGCGGGAAATCGATGCTTTTGGCGGGCAAGAGCTGTTGGGCCACCCGGCTGGCCGGGTCGGGGTCGTTTTCGAGGATGGATTCGGCCCAGCCGAAGCGTGAAACAGCGCCTGCCCCGCCCAGGTGGTAGACCCCGGCGTGCTGGCGCAGCAGGCCCAGCGGGTCGCTGCCGCCCGAAGCGAGCATCAGCGCCAAAGTTTCCGCCAGGGCGCGGCTCCAGGTGGGGCTGCCCATCTGGTCGTCCACAATGCGCAGCACCTGGTGCTTGCGCGCCCAGGCGAGCACCTTGGTCACAAAACAATCGCGGCGGGTGCTGTAGACCCAACTGGTACGCAGCACAAGGCCCGCCCCGCCCGCCTGGGTGACCGCCTGCTCCCCGGCCAGCTTGCTCTGACCATAGACATTGAGCGGGTTGGGGGCGTCTTGCTCGGTGTAGGGCGTGGTTTTTTCGCCGTCAAAAACATAGTCGGTGGAAAAGTGAATCACGCCTGCCCCCAGGGCGGCGGCTTCTTCGGCGAAAATACCAGGCGCGGCTGCGTTGATGGCATAGGCCAGGTCGGGTTCAATCTCTGCCCGGTCTACGGCGGTATAAGCGGCCGGGTTCACCACCAGGTTGGGGCGCAGGCTGCGCATCATCTGCCGGATGGCATCTCCGTTGGCCAGGTCGAGTTCGTTGGAATCAATCGCAATCACTTCGCCCAGGGGCAGCAGCGCCCGCTGGAGTTCCCACCCCACCTGCCCGAGTTTACCGGTCAAAAGGATTTTGAGCATCATGCACCTGCCTTGTTATACCTGGAAAAATGGCATCGGGTGGGCCAGCAGACCCATCAAGTACTGGCCGTATTCGTTGCCGCGCATTTCAGCCGCAAGGGTTTTGAGTTGGTTGGCGTCAATATACCCCAGGCGGTAGGCGATTTCTTCGACGCAGGAAATCATCATCCCCTGCCGCTCCTGGATGGCATGCACAAACTGGGCGGACTGTAAGAGCGATTCGTGCGTGCCCGCATCCAGCCAGGCCGTGCCCCGCCCCAGGGACTGCACCCGCAGCTTGCCCTGGGCCAGGTAGGCCCGGTTGACATCCGTTATTTCTATTTCGCCTCGAGGCGAGGGCTTCAGGTTGGCGGCAATGGCCACCACCGTGTTGTCGTAAAAATACAGGCCGGGCACCGCAAAGTTGGAGCGCGGTTTTTCGGGTTTTTCTTCAATGCTCAGGGCCAGGCCGGTCTCGTCAAACTCAATTACGCCATAGCGCTGGGGGTCTTTAACCGGATAGGCGAAAATGATCGCCCCATCCATCAACTCGGAAGCCTGGCGCAGCGCAGTGGGCAGGCCATGACCATAGAAGATGTTGTCACCCAGGATGAGCGCCACCGGGTCGCTGCCGATGAACTCGCGGCCCACAATGAAGGCATCCGCCAGGCCGCGCGGTTCCGCCTGGGCGGCATATTCAAACCGCAGGCCCCACTGGCTGCCATCGCGCAGCAGCTCACGAAAGAGCGGGAGCGCTTCGGGGGTGCTGATGATCAAAATCTCGCGGATGCCCGCCAGCATGAGCATGGAAAGCGGGTAATAGACCATCGGCTTGTCGTACACCGGCAAAAGCTGCTTGCTGATGCTGATGGTCAGCGGGTACAGGCGGGTGCCTTTGCCGCCGGCGAGAATAATGCCTTTCATGGGTGAAGCGGATTTCATGCGGGTGCTCCTTTGGGGGGGATGGGCTTTAAGCTGTAGGCTTTAAGCTTTAAGCTGTAAGCCGAAGGGTACAGTGCGCCGGGCTTTAACGTTTGGTGTAGTTTTTGTCCAGCCAGCGCTGGTAATCGTGTTTTTTTTGAATGGCGGCAACCCAATCGGGATGCTCCAGGTACCACTGCACAGTGGCCAACAATCCCCCGGCCAGGTTGTGGGCAGGCGCCCACCCCAGATCGGTTTTGAGCCGGGTGACGTCCACGTCATAGCGCCGGTCGTGCCCCGGGCGGTCGGCCACATGGGTGATGAGCTGTTCGTGCGGGGTGTGCGGAGAAGCGGGCTGGAGTTCATCCAACACCTGGCAGATGGTGCGAACAATTTCGATGTTGGGGGGCTGGTTGTCGCCGCCCACCATGTAGGTTTCGCCGGGTGCGCCCTGGCGAATCACCTTCAGAATGGCGTCGCTGTGGTCATCCACATACAGCCAGTCGCGCACCTGCATGCCATCCCCATAGACGGGCAGCGGTTTGCCCCCCACGGCGTTGAGAATCATCAACGGAATCAGTTTTTCGGGAAACTGGTAGGGACCGTAGTTGTTGGAGCAGTTGGTGATGCTGACCGGCAGGCCGTAAGTGTGAAAGTAGGAACGGACGAGGTGGTCGCTGCCGGCTTTGGTGGCGGCGTAGGGCGAGCGGGGGGCGTAAGGCGTGGTTTCGCGGAAGGGCGGGTCGCTGGGCAGCAGGGTGCCAAAGACTTCATCAGTGGAGACATGGTGAAAACGAACAGCGCCAGGGGCTTTGCCATCCAGCCAGGCCCGGCGGGCGGCTTCAAGCAGGGTGAAGGTGCCCACAATGTTGCTCTGGATAAACGGCTCCGGATCCACAATCGAGCGGTCTACGTGGGTTTCGGCGGCAAAGTGCACCACCGTGTCCAGGGAATATTCGCGAAACAGGCGGTCTACCAGGCCCCGGTCGCGAATGTCGCCCTGCACAAAGGTATGTCGGGAGGGGTCGGGCAGGCTGGCCAGGTTTTCCTCATTGCCCGCGTAGGTCAAAACATCCAGGTTGACCACGAACACATCCGGGTCGTGGGCCAACAAGTAGTGAATAAAATTTGCACCGATAAACCCGGCGCCGCCAGTGACCAATACATTTTTCATCATTCAAACACCTCGGCTGCGCGGAACAACGCTCCGGCTTGATCTTTATCCGAAAGAATAGGGTCGCCCACCAGCGGCCAGGCAACGGCCAGGGTGGGGTCATTCCATAAAATGGTGCGCTCCCACTGCGGGGCGTAAAAATCGGTGGCTTTGTAAAACACCTCGGCCCAGGTGCTGAGGACATAAAAGCCATGGGCAAACCCGGCCGGCACCCACATCTGGCGGCGGTTTTCGGCGGAAAGAACCGCCCCCACCCAGCAGCCAAAAGTGGGCGAACTGCGCCGCAGGTCCACCGCCACATCGAAAATTTCGCCCTGCAGCGCCCGCACCAGCTTGCCCTGCGGTTGGCGCACCTGGTAGTGCAGCCCGCGCAGAATGCCCTGGCGCGAGCCAGACTGGTTGTCCTGGACAAAATCCACGTCTATGCCTGCCTGCGCAAATTTTTGGCGCTGGTAGGTTTCCATGAAATAGCCGCGCGCGTCGCCATACACCTGCGGCTCAATCAGAAAAACATCGGAAATGGAGGTTGGAGAAAAATTCATCGGGATACCAGAAGCGGGTGTGTGGTTGGTATGGATTGTAAACGGTTTTAAGGAACCGGGGGGTACAGAAATGCGTGAATATAATCGCCAATTTCTGTGAAATCCCCTTTGAGGATGTAGGTGTTGCCTTTGAGCTGTTCGCTGTAGATCCGCCCTTCGGTCAGCAGGCTGCCGGGGATGGTGTCGAACTCGATTTTTTCGCCGTCGAGGCGGGTAAACAGGCAGGCAAGCTGCTGGACCTGCTGGGGGGTGAGGTCGGTCTGCACCCGGCCAATAAAGGCCTGGATAAAGTCGGGGATTTGGGCTACCACCTGCGGCTGGAGGGCTTTTTCGCGCAGGGCGAGCAGCACCTGGGTCTGGCGGTTGTTGCGGCCGGTGGTGCCGCCGACGTTGCGCACCCGGGAGAAGTTGAGCGCCTGCTGGCCATCCAGGTGGTTCCAGCCTGCGGGGTAAAAGCCGTAGTCGCCCAGCTCTTCGTCACGGCCATCTACGGCGGTTTCCAGGTAAACATCCACACCGCCCAGGGCGTCCACCACATCCACAAAGGTGCGCATGTTCAGCGCTCCGTAGTGGTCTACATACAGGTCAAAATTTTCCACCAGGGTGCGGGCCAGCAGCCCAGGCCCTGCGCCGGGACCGGAATAGTAACCCATGCCGGGGTTGCCGTAAAAATAAGCCTGGTTGAGCTTGCCCTGGGTGATGTTGTAGTGTTCGGCAATGCCGGGGATGTCCACCCACAAATCGCGCGGCAGGGAAAAAACCGCCACGCGCGGCGTGACGAAATCAATGCGCACCACGCGAATGGCGTCCGCAAGGCCATACAGGTAATCGTCCACCTCGGCATCCGCCGCAATGGCCAGGATGACCATATCCGGCGGGCCGCCGCACAGCGGAGCAGCCGTAGTTACAACCTGATTTTGAGCGGGCAGCGAGGCGGCGCTGCCCGGCGCGGGAGCCACCGTGGCCGCTGGCTGGCCCACAGCAGGGGTAGCCGCCGGGTCATTGGAAAGCGAAGCGGCATCCGTTGCAGCCGGGTCACTTGCCGGGGAAGCGGGCGTTGGCACACCTGGCCTGAGCATACTGCCCGGCGGGCGGGTGGGCAAATCGAGCGCAGGGCCTAACGGCTTTTCCCACGAAAACGCCAGCCAGCCGCCCCCCACGGCCACCCCGGCCAGGATGGCCACCAGCAGCCCCAGCCCAACCCAGCGCAGCCAGGAAGTTGGTTTGTTTTTCAATCTATTTTTCCTTTACTTCAAGAAGGGTAGTACAGCCCAAATTCTCTCACGATTCGTCCAACTGAAGCCCAATTTCCACGGTCTTCGCCGGAATGCCCCCGGAAAACTGGATGTATTCCAGAACGGCAGTGGGTGGAACCACAAACCCAAGCCAACCGCGCAGCATTCTGCCAGGGGTGAGCACCCGCGACAGCCCCAGATAGGGGCGCACACCGTCTTCATACAGTGTGCGAAAATCGTAGTCCTTGACCGGCTCGTAGGTATAGCCCTCCCGGTCAAAAAGCACCCACTGGTCATGGCGGCAGGTCACCGCGCCGGGTGCAGCGCTGCGATAAGAGACTTCAATATACAACACCCGCTTTTTTTCAACCATCTCCACGCCAACCTGATGGAGAAAGACCTCAAGCTCCCCGACCCGCAGCCATTGCTGGATGTGGTGGGTGTAGGTCACATCGGGTTTAATGTGTTCCTGTTCGGGCCTGGGCAGGTCTTCAAGTTTGCGATCGAGCAGATACCGGTTTCCGCAGTGGTCACAGGCGAACCCATTGTTTTCAGCCGCGACTTGCAAACCCGCGCCACAGGTGGGGCACTGCAGGGCGATAAAACGAGGTGTGTTATTCAAGTGTCCGGTCATACGCCCCGATCCTCTGCCGGTGCATCCACCAGCCTTTTATGCAGGGCATTGTAGCTAAAGACAACCCAGGCAAACAAGAGCACATGCAGCAGGTCATTGGCGTTAAACCAGATTCCCCGCGCCCACAACCATCCAGCGTAGCCAGAGAGCAGGCCGATAAAATAGACCCCAATCACCGAGATCAACAGGATGCCCACCTGCAAGATTTGCTTAATAAGCGGGTTCCTGTCCAGGCGGTACTGCCAGAGGGCATGCGCCGCAATGGCGAAAAACCCGGCCAGGACAAAGATGATCATCATCTCAAACGAAATCAGAAACCGGCTGGCCGTGATCGTCCCAAACAAGACGACCCCCACATAAATGGCTGTGCTGACCTGGGCATAGGCGGTCCAGAACACCCGGGCTTTGTGGGATAACACCGAATAAGCAACGGCAATAAAAGCAGCCCCCACACCCGCCACGGTAAAAATCATATAGCCAATTTCCCACCAACTGGTCCACAGGCAGGCATCCAGCCCCTGGCATTTTAACTCGAAGCTGAACGCCTGGTAGCTCACCCCGGCCAGGACTGCCCCCAGGCCAAAGAAGAGCATAAACACCGCCCACCACAGGCGGGACTGCTGTCCATCTGACCCACGCCAGAAAAGATAGGCCACCCGAAAGTAGAGAATGGCCAGCGAGAAAATGAACAGCGAAGAGCTTGGCTCACTGATCACCAGGCTGCCCACGTTCCAATGTGGGTGGCTCGCCAGCCACGCACCCGGCGTCAGCAGCGGCTCGGACAACAAGGTGGACAGGCTTTCCCGGAAAAAGAAAACCAACAGCACACCGATGGCAGCAATGCCCATCAGCAGGTAAAAGCCTCGGGGGGATTTTGAAGGATCAGACATTTTTTTGACCTCGTGTTTAAACGGACAAATTCAAAGCAAGCCGGCGTTCCGCGATGGAGGCCTTCAAAGCCTTTCGAATCGCTGGCGATTCCACCATCTCCAGACTGAGAACTTTGATATGCCTGAGCTTCTTACCAGTCCCCTCAAGGTATGGGCATTCTTCTTCAATGTTTACCCCATGGAAGAAACCGAGATTTGCATATTCCTTATGGGGCATAATGTATGCATAGGCCTCGGACATCTTCTTCTCGCCAAAACCATAGGAGGAAGACCGTTCACCAGGGCGCGGGACTTCCACGCAATCCGGATGCAGCCCCTGAATCAACGTGCGCAGCGCACGGCAAATCCTGTCCACTTCTCCAGAAGAACCCGCAACCACATCATCAAACGTACCGAGTTTATCTATTGTTTTCATTAAGGAGCTCCTTTACAGGGCAAGGAAATGTTTTCAGAATGGGGAGAAACCTCAATACCAGAAAAACACCTGGCATCAGGGCAGAATCTTCACATCGAAGGGAACACTGTGAGGACGGCGGATAAAAAATTAACTGCGTTGGGGTTGGTAATGAAGAACAACAATTCCGCACTCAAAAGAAGTAGATTTAACCAATACCATATTTTGCTGGTTTTCAAGTTCTTTGAAAATGGTAAGGCCAGAGCCGATTGCGATTGGATTAATAAACAAGTGAAACTCATCAACCAGCCCATGCTTGATTAGACCGGAAACAAACTCGGCACCCCCATAGGCGATCATATCTTTACCATCTTCTCGTTTTAATTTGAGGATTTCACCAACCAGGTCGCCTTTTGCCAGGATCGTGTTATCCCATTCTGACTTTTCAAGGGTTTTTGTAAACACCACTTTCTTTGTATTGTTGAATTTATCCGCACCCTCTTCTTGCGGATTGGATGCCCAGTATGGAATAAAACCCTGTGCAAGTTTTCTTCCGAGAACAATACAATCCACAGGCGTTGTAATTTCTCGTACATAGTCCTTGAGTTCATCGTCCCAATCAAGGTTTGCCCAATCCATTTCGCCATTGGGACCCGCAATATATCCATCAATCGTCATTTGGACTTGAAGTTTAAGTTTTCTCATGGCTTTGTTTTCGTCGGATGGGGTGAATGCATGGATCGTTTGTGTACTCGCGCGGGGCGAGAGCACAGAGTGCCATCAGCATCCCGACAACCGCTTCATATTGTGGCGGGACCAATCCCATAGAAGGGTGGTACTAAAAACACCTTTCACCCGCTGCGAAACCGGCCGCGGCGCCAGCGTTGGATGAGGGGCAGGAGCAGGGTGCGGGCGAAATAGCGCAGGTAGAGCCAGGAAAAATAGCCGCCGCCGTCGCGGTGGTGGACGCGCAGCATTTCGGGCCAGCAGCGGGCATCGGAGGCGATGGTCTTGGCGCCGGTGTGTAGGCGGAAGTTGGCCCAATGGCAGGGATGGTAGTGCAGGGGGGCCAGGCGGGCCAGGCGCACCCACAGATCGTAATCCATGGCGAAGTAAAAAGACGGGTCGAGCGGGCCGACCTGCTTCCACAGGCTGGCGCGGAAGAAGGAGGACTGCTGCGGAATATAGACCCCGCCGCGCTGCAGGCGCTTCAGGCTGGTTTGTTGGGCGTCAAAGCGACCAATCTCGTTCCCCTGGGCGTCTATGAAGCGGGCATCGCCGTACACCATCCCGGCTTCGGGGTGGGCGGCCAGGTAGGCGACTGCCTCGGCTACTGCTCCCGGTTGGTAGGTGTCGTCGGAGTTGAGCCAGGCCAGCACATCACCGCGGGCGCGGCCAAAGCCCTTGTTAATGGCATCCGTCTGGCCCTGGTCTGGCTCGGAAACCCACCAGGCCAGGCGGCTGGCGTAGCGCTGGATGATCTCCACGCTGCCATCGGTGGAGCCGCCGTCCACGATGATGTATTCCAGGTTGGGGTAGTCCTGGCTTAACACCGATTGGATAGTCTGCTCCAGGTAGGCAGCCTGGTTGTAGGAGGGAGTGATGATGGAGACGAGCATGGGGAAAATTTTAAATGAAAAATTTTAAATGTTAAATGGGAAATGATGTCAGGGGTAGAGTTGCGAGACGTTGGTGATGCCCAGGGAGCGCATGGAGGCGGGCAGGCTGCGGCGTTTGAGGCGGTAGTAGAGGGGGCCAAGGCTGCCCAACCCAACCAGGCTGAGGGCGGCAAACAGGATGCGCTGCCATTCCTGCAGGGCTGCCTGAGGGTGCAGCGCCAGGGAGCGCAGATAGGCGCGCAGCGCCGGGAGGGCCTGGCCGCCATCCAGCAGATAACGGGCGTTAAAGCGGTGGGCTGCCGCCTCAACCCGGCGCGATTCGGCGGCCAAAACGGCGCCAAATTCCGGCTGGCTGGCCATCCAGGTCACGATCCGGTAGGCTTCTTCACCAAACCCTGCCGCCTGGGCGACGTTTTTGGCCTGGGCATGCTGACGGGCAAACGCCATCACCTGGGGGATGTGGACCATAACCGGGAAACGCTGGGCGATGCGCAGCCAGTACTGGTGATCAAGCAGGTAATGGTATGCGGGGTCCAGATAACCGACCTCGCTGAGAACATTACGGCGCATGAATACCGCTGGCTGGCAGATGATGTTAAAGGCCGCCAGGTCAGCGAGGGAATACTGCCGGAAGGCCATGTCGTTCAACGGGCGTCCGGAGGCATCGATCGAAACCGCATCTCCGTAAACCAGCCCGGCGCCCGGGTGGTTGAGCAGGGCATCCACAGCCTGCGCGACTGCACCGGGGGCGTACATATCATCAGAATTAAGCCAGGCCACCACGCTGCCTTTTGCCCGGCGCAGCCCTTTGTTGATGGCGTCCGCCTGGCCCTTGTCGGGTTCGGAGACCCACCAGGCGAGGCGCTCGGCATAGCGCCGGATGATCTCCACGCTGCCATCGGTGGAGCCGCCGTCTACGATGATGTATTCCAGGTTCGGGTAATTCTGCCCCAGCACCGACTGGATGGTCTGCTCCAGGAACTGCGCCTGGTTGTAGGAAGGGGTGATGATGGAGACGAGCATAAAAAAATTACAAATTGGAAATTTGAAAGTAGTTGCTTACCCATCCCCCCTGTTTCCCCTCTTCCCGGCGGGAAGGGGGGTGGGGCTGAATATCTTTATTTAATTTTGCTTCAGGGAGCGAGGTCGAAGATCCAAAAAGGGTGGCCGGGGGTGGGTTCGCCGTGGGACACCAGGGGGTAATTTTCAAACAAGATGGCTTCCAGGGCGGGTTGGCGGGCAAGCTGGTCGGGGTCGGTGACCAGGAAGTAGCGCATGCCCTGGGTGAGTTCGGCAAAGCGGGTTTCGACATCCTGGGCGCTGCTTCCGCGCAGGGCGGAGAGAGCTTGCTCGCCGGTGGTGGGCCAGAGTTCAACGGAGCGCCAGCCATAGACCATCAGGGGGTAGCCGTAGTGCTGGGTGAGGGCAATGGCCCGGCCATCTTCCGGCAGGTGGGCGGCAGCTTCTTGCCAGGTGGGAATCCAGGCGGCCTGTTCCTGGGCATCTTCAACGGAATGATGCACCTGCCAGGCAAAAAACGCCACGGCAGCCAGCGCCACGCCCGCGGCAAACAGCCGCCAGGCCAGCGGGCGCGCCGCCAGGGATTGGGCCAGCCATTCGCCCAGGGGGGCCAGGGAAAGCGCCGCAAGCGGGATGAGCGGCAGGCTGTAGTAGGTGTGGGTGGTGATCAGGTACGGCAGGGCCAGCCCATACAGGCCGTACCCCAGCCAGAGGCCGGGCAACCAGGCCCGCTGGCGCAGATCCGCACTGGCGGCCAGCGCCATGCCCCACAGCGCCAACAGCAGCAGGATGAAGCCCACCACCTCATCCAACATCAAGAGCCACTGGATGTAGAACTGTGGACGGGCCGCCATGTGAAGCAGGTCGAGCGTCCAGCTTGTGAAATAGCCGGTTGACTCCACTCCCAGGCCGCCCAGGTAGTAGGCCAGGCCCGGCAGCAGCGCCAGCCCGGCCAATGCCCAATTGCGCGGGTTTTTCACCAACCCGGCCAGCCCAAAGCGAGCCAGCAGGCCGGCGGCGAACATCCCGCCCAGCACCAGGGCGATGAAAGGTTTGAGCAAAACCGCCGCCCCAGCAAGCGCCCCGGCCAAAAGCGGGAAGTGCCACCCCGCCCGAATGGAAGCCGGGGGCGGGCTTGCGAGCCAGCGCACCAGCGCCCAGGCGCTGCCCACCAGCAAGGCGGTCATCAGCGGGTCGGGCTGGAAGGAACGGCTGGCAATCGCACCAAAGGGATGGAAAAGATACACCCCCAGGGCAAAAAAGCCTCCCGCCGGGGAAGACAGCCTGCGCCCCAGGTCATACACCGCCAACCCGGCCAGCAGCCAGGCGGAAACGGTGAACAGCCGCGCCACCCAGGGCGCTTCTTGCTCGCCCGGCGTAAGCGGCGACAGGGAATAGGCCCGGGAAACCAGCCACTCCAGGATGGGCGGCTCGTATTGGGCCATGGCGTTTTGAAACTGGCGAGCCTGGGCCTGGCGGGTTTCTAACTCGGGCAGGGTGGGCAGGCTGGCGAAGTAGAACCCCCGGGCAATCAGCACCCCGCGCAGTTGGCGGGTGGCGTGAAAATCGAGCGGGGGTGCGGTAAGGCCTTGCAGGCGCACCAGCAGCCCAAGCGCCAGGAGGATCACCAGCAGCAGGCGGTGGGGGGGGAATTTCAAAGGCAAAATGGGAAAGGGAAAATGGAAAATGAGAAAGGGAAAAGGGGAAAGAAAAAAGGGAAAGGGAAAAGGGGAAAGGAAAAAGGGGAAATGAGTAAGGGAAAAGGGGAAAGGTTAAAACAGCGTGGTGTAGTCTACCTTGGGGAAAACCTGGAGTTTGCCGCCTACGGTGGCGTCCAGCACACGCCGCCCGGCCTGCTCAAACGCAGCGCGGGCCATGCGGTAGCCCAGTTCGGAAGTTTCCAGGTCGGGAAGCTGCCAGCGGAAGCCCTTGCCAAAATAGCGCGGGTCAAAGTGGTTGGGGTCATCGCCCTGGGAGGTGATGGTGGTGTTGGGCGGCCCCTGGGTGACAAAATTATGGTCTACCCCAATGAGAATCACCTCGTCGAAGCCCATGTGGAAGGCAAGCTGCAGGCAAACATAGGTAACCGTGGCGCTTTCCCACAGGCGCCCGGCGGCGTTGAGGGCAAACCGGGGGCCTGTGTAGGTGGTGAACAGGAAATGGGTGAACGCATCGGGGGCAGCGGGCTCCCCGGCAGGGTAAAGCAGATGCCGCGAGCGCCAGGAAAAGAACTTGGGGATTTGCAGGGCGCGCAGCTCGGGGGCGGACTGCTCAATCACCAGATTGTTCACGGCCACCAGGAAGGAGGTCTGGAAGCCCAGTTCCGGGAACATCAGGAAAATCCGGTTCATCCCGAAAGTCATTTCATCACGCAGGGGACTGAGGTCCATTCCGCGCAGGCTGGGGCCGTTGCCCACCACAAAACAGCGCCGCCCGGCGTAGGCGTTGTGCAGCGCACCCAGACGGGCAATGCTCACCCGCCGCCAGGGGTGGAAAGCGGCTGAAGGCCACTCTGCCGCCCGCTGCAGGGCGTCGCGCCCGGCGCGCAGCGGCTCCAGGGCAAAATCGGGCAGGATTTTTTTGGCAAGCGATTTCACAGAACCCTACTCCGTGCTCAGGCGGGCGGTGGCGCCGCCATCCACGATCATGGCCTGGCCGGTCATAAAGGAAGATTGAACGTGATCGGCCAGGAAGTAGACCGCGTGGGCAATCTCGTCCGGCTGGCCGACGCGCCCGTTGACGGTTTTGCTGGCCAGGTTTTCCAGGCGCTCGGCCAGGGTGCCGCTGCCAGCGTGGTCGCGCACCAGCCCGGCGCGCAGCATCTGGGTGTCTACGGCGCCGGGCAAAATGGCGTTCACCCGGATGTTGTCGCGGGCAAACTCAATTGCCATGGCGCGGGTGAGGGCCAGCAAACCACCCTTGCTGGCGGCGTAGGCAGCAATATTGGCCGAGGTGGCCACGGCATGAACCGAGGAGACGTTCACAATCGCCCCCTGGCCGGAGGACTTCAACAGCGGGTGGGCCAGTTTGACGCCCAAAAAGACCGAGCGCAGGTTGGCCTTCATCACCAAGTCCCATTCTTCCACGCTGGTTTCCAGCAGCGGCTTGGCCACCTGCACCGCGGCGTTGTTCACCAGGGCATCGAGCCGGGGGGAAAATGCCCGGGACCGCTCAAAAATGGCGCTGACCTGGTCGGGTTCGGTGATATCGGCCTGGATAAACAGACCGTTGGCCGGGAAGTTTTCGCCAAAGGAGGCTCGGTCTACCCCGATCACGCCCCAGCCCATCCGGGCAAACAGGTGGACGCAGGCGCGCCCGATGCCGCCCGCAGCACCGGTGATCATAACAATGCGAGAAGATTCTGGGTTCATCATGGTGGGTTTTTCCTTTCCAGGGGGAGAAAGAGGGTTTAACGCGAAGAACGCGGTAAGGGGTCAGAGCGACTGGCCAAAGGCTTCGAGTAAATGGCGAATCGAGTTCCAATGCACCCGCTCCCAGGCGGCCGGGCTGGAATTGGCATTATGTGGGGCGAGCATGACGTTATCCATCTTCAGCAGCGGGCTGTCCAGCGGCAGCGGCTCGACCTCGAAAACATCCAGGGCAGCCCCAGCCAGCCGCTCTTCTTGCAGTGCGGCCACCAGAGCAGGCTCATCCACAATCGGGCCGCGGGCGGTGTTAATCAATACGGCTGTGGGCTTCACCCATTTGAGGGTTTCGGCGTTAATCAGGTGGTGGCTGGTGGGGTTCAAATCGGTGTGCAGGCTGATGAAGTCGGCCCGTTCGAGCAGGTTTTGCAGCGAGGTCATTTCAATCCGGTGTTCGGCGATGAAATCCGGCGCAATCGGGACGATGTCGTTGCCCAGCAGTTCCATGCCAAAAACCCGGGCGCGGCGCAGCACGGCTTTGCCGCAGTTGCCCACCCCAATCACGCCCAGGGTGCACTCGCTCAGCGAACGACCGTTGATTTTATGCCATTCCCCGGATTTCATGGCCCGGTCCATCCACTGCAGGCGACGGGCGAACGCCAGGATGTAGCCCATCACACTGTCGCTTACCGGCAGGGTGAAGGCGTTGGGGGTGTTTCGGATGGGAATGCCCAGCCGGGCGGCGGCTTTCTGGTCGAAGGAATCAATCCCGGTGCCCCACTTCACCAGCACCTTCAGGCGGGGCAGGCAGGCCTCCATCACCCGGGCAGTCAGGCGGTCGTCGCCGCAGACAGCTGCGTCGAACTGCCCGGCATACTGGAGCAGTTCGTGTTCTTCCAGGCGCTCCTGCACAGGGGGCAGAAGCACTTCGAACCCGCGGGATTCGAGGAAGGGTTTGAAACGATCCATGAAGGGAAGCAGGTAGGGGGCGGAAATCAGGACGGTGGGCATGGGAAATCCTTGGGAGATTTTTGATTTAAGAATTAAGATTTAAGAATTTAGATTTGGGATTTGGAAATTAGGATTTGGGGCGAGTTTTTTGGTGCAGGATGAGCATTTCGGCGATGGAGAAATCGGTTTCTTCGTCAATGTCCCAGGCTTCATCTGCGCTGATTTCAAAGAGCATGGGGCGTTCGCCGAGGCGGTTGCGGCGCTGCAGCAGGGTCTGGCGGCTGAAGAGGTAGATGCACGAGTTTTCTTCGTACACGGGCGGCAGGTCCTGGGTGCGCAGCAAAATGGCCGGGTTGTGGTTAATCGGGCGGCCGAGCTGGTCCCACAGGCGGGTTTGCAGGCGGGTAACCGAAAAGAGCGAATCGAAATTGGGGTAGCTGGCCAGCAGGGCCCGAATGGCACTGGAGATGGTGGCGGGCTTGAGCAGCGGGTTGGTCGAGTGAGTTTGTAAAAACAAATCGGCATCCAATTGGCTGGTGGTGTGCAGCAGCACCTCATTCATCGGGATGCTGCCATCCCGAAGGTGCTCCGGGCGCTCCAGTACCACCACTGAGGGGAAATGCTGCTTGCAGCCGGCTATGATATCCGGGCTGTCGGTGTCGACGGCCACAGTGGTAATTTCCGGGCAAGCCAGCAGGGTTTCGAGGATGTAGTGAAACATGGGCTTTCCAGCCATCGGGCGGTAATTTTTACCGGGAACGCGCTCCGAACGGTGGCGCATGGGGACAAGGGCGGCGATTTTCATCATAAAATTTGAGATTTGGAAGTTGGAATTTGGAAATTTTTAGGTCAGGAAGGCGGCTGGGCACTGCGGTAGTCAATGGGCTGGCGTTCGGACTGGCCGGAGGGAGGCGGTCCTTCGCTGCGCGCCTGCAGATCCAACGGGTAGTAAAAGGTCTGGCGCAGCCGCCCGGTGAGCGATTGGTTCGCCTGGCGGTAGCCGCGATAGGTGCCCCAAAACTGCAAAAAGCGGAACCAGAGCACACTGCGCCAGTTTTCCAGGAACACCCTCTGCTGGGCGGCGTGCCACAGGTCGCTCAGGGTGTTGGTGGTGGTCAGGCGGAAAAAGTCCCAGAGCGAAAAATGTTCGCTGGGGAAAACGCGCTTGAAGGCCATTGCCTCGCGCCGGTAGCGGTTGTACACCTGGCGGGGCTTTTCGTTGTGGACGTGGATAATTTCGGCCTCGGCGGCATAGGCAATCAGGTAACCTTTTTCAATGGCCCAGCGGCCCCAGGCCAGGTCTTCCAGGCCGGTGAGGGTTTCATCGTAGGGATGCTCCTGCCACAGCGAGCGGCGGATGGCGGCGTTGGCGTTGTTGCAAAACGGGTGGGTCTGGCGGCGCACCGATTGGTCCGGGAACCAACGGGCAAACACCTGGTGTTCGGAGAACTTCGTGGTGGCCATACCGCGCTGCTTGCCATAGACCAGGGCAATTTTGGGATCGCTGAACGGGGCAAGCATATGCTCCAACCAATCCATATACACCGGGTAGACATGGGCGCTGGCCATGACGATAAACTCGCCCGCTGCAGCCTCGATGCCTTTGTTCAGGGAATAGCCAAAAGTAAACTCTTCCGGGCGAATATGAACAATTTTCACCGGGAAGTGGGAGGCAATCGCCACGGTGGCATCCGTGGAGCCGGAGTCCACCAGGATAATCTCGCCGGAGGGCTGGCCGCCGGGCAGCGGGCGATTCCAGAGCGTTTGCTGCAAAATGCCGCTCAGCAGGCGGCCAATATGTTCTTCTTCGTTATAGGCTCGGATTACAATCGAAAATAACATGGGTCAAAACCTTATAGGGATTCCGGTTCCAGGTAATTTTGCCTGGCTGGGTTCGCCCTAGGGCATTAAGAACGCGCTGCCGTGCAAAATACCCTCCACCACGACCTGCAGGGCGGGCGAAGACCCGGGTGCCAGGTCGGCAGGGGTAAGCGGCTTCAAGGCCACATATCCCGCGGTGGGGTGTGGTTCGATGAAGGCGTCGAAGGGCAGCGGGGTTTTGTACAGCTGGTAATACTGGAAGCGGCGGGCGTTTTCACGCTGGGCGGCAAATGTTTCCCGGATCTCAGCGTCCAGGTCGGGCGCGGCCAGGAAAGCGCGGGCCATTGCGGCGTGGACCGAAGCGGACCCGGGGAGGAAAACCGTGTTGTGGGGGGTGTAGCGGGCGCTGCCCCCGTTGAGCACCGGCCTGCCCAGCATCACCGCTTCCAGGCCAATGGTGGAGTTATAGACCATCACAAATTTGGCCCGTTGAATCAGCGCGTAGGACGAGAGCGGCTGGTGGGCGTCAATATACACTACGTTTGGCAGGCGGTCTACCCCGTGGGCTTTGACCCAATCGCGCACGGTTTCGACGCTGGCCTTGCCGGGGCGCAGTTCATCCGGATGGGCGCGAACCACAAACAAAACGTCGGGATGGGCACGGATGATTTCCACCACCTGCTCGAGCCAGGCGAACATATCGGCAAACAGGGTGTTGGCGTGAATCTGGCTGGTGTCAAAAATCACGTTGGTAAAGACAGGCACCAGGGCGCGGAACTGGCTGATTTTCTCCAGCAGCGCCGGGTCGAGGTCTTGCAGCTCCGACCAAAAACGCACGCCGGCCATGCTGAAATCGCCTTTGAAGCGTTTTTGCAGGTACTCGTCCAACCGGGCGTTTTGGGCCTGGGAAAGCCGGAAATCTGGCGGGATGTCCACCGGGTAGGCGGTCACATGCTGGTGAGAGAAAAAGGCCGTGAGGGGTTGGTGGGCGACTTCGTGAGTTGTCACCGGGATGCTGCGCTGCAGGGCCAACCAGCGCACCACCGCTTCGGGGTAAGAAACGCCGTTGAACACCACCACGGCCCGCGGCTTGTGCTCATCCAGCCAACGGGCGGCCTGGCGGGCCAGCGAATGGGCCGAGAGCAAAAAAGCGCGCAGCAAGAAGCGGGTGGGGGCATCGTCCAACAGGTTGTGGCGGCGCAGCACCCAGCGAACCGAAGGCAGCACCAGCCCGGCCAGCGGGATGCCGTCGTACTCAAAGGCGGAAAGTTCGGCCACCGGCTGGTCGGCCAGCTGGGCTTCCAGGGTGGGGTCGGGCTGGTAATCAAACCACAGGGTGGGGGCATTGGACGTGAGGGAGCGCGACTGCAAAACACAGCGACGGCAGGGCGGGTCTTGCTCCACCCCGGTCACCACCGAGCCCAGGTGGCAGCGGCTGAGGCCCGCCTGGCAAGCCATGTGCACCACGGGAACGCCGGCCATTTGTACGCCGCAGGCTGCAAGGAAGGCAAACGCAGCGTTTTGGCTGACGCCATTGAGCCGGGTGGAGGCGTTGAAAAACAGCACCGGAGCAGCATCCGAGGGCTTTGGGGCCAACTTGCGCACCTGCCGGGCGAGGCTGATGATGCGCTTTTCAGTGCGCAGGGTGAGGGCGTTGAGGCGCAGGTGGTTAAACAGGCTCATTGGACGCGGCGCAGTTTCTGGCGGGAAGACATCTCGCTTGGGTAAATTCGCTTGACACCATCGCCCACCGCAGCCGGAATCAGGCGGATGTTCTTCACCAGGTTGACCAGGCCCTGCGGCTCGACCGAAGCGGCCTGGTCGCTGCCCCACATGGCCCGGTCGAGGGTGATGTGGCGCTCAACAAAGCAGGCCCCAAAGGCGACAGCCACCACCGAAGGCAGCAGCCCCACTTCGTGACCGGAATAGCCAATCGGCACAGTGGGGAAGGTCTTGCGCAGGGTGTCAATCATGCGCAAGTTCAGTTCTTCCTCCGGGCAGGGATAGGTGCTGGTGGCGTGGCAAATGAGCAGGTTGCTGGTGCCCGCCACGCCAACGGCCTGGTAAATTTCGTCCATGGTGGACATTCCGGTGGAAATGACCAGCGGGCGCCCGGTCTGGCGAATGTGGCGCACCAGGTTGAGGTCGGTGAGTGAAGCCGAGGGCAGCTTGTAAGCCACGGATTGGAAGTTCTTTTCCATGAAATCCACGGAAGGCTCATCCCAAACCGAGACAAACCAGTCAATTTCGTGTTCTTTGCAGTGGCGGTCAATCTCCTGGTACTGCTCCAGTTCAAACTCCACCTTGTAGCGGTAATCCAGGTACGAGATGTAGCCCCAGGGGGTTTCGCGCATGCGGGTTTGCTGTTCGGGGGGAACGCAAATTTCGGGGGTGCGTTTCTGGAATTTGACCGCATCCAGCCCGGCCCATTTGGCGGTGTCAATCAGTTTTTTGGCAATGTCAATATCACCATTGTGGTTGATGCCAATTTCGCCCACAATGTAGGTGGGGTGTCCATCGCCAACTTTGCGGTTTCCAATTTGAATTTCTCTGGTCATATATTGCTCCTTGAATTGTTTTAGGTGCGGATTACTGCCGCGATTCTATTTACTGAAGTGAAGGCACAAGATTCCTCACGGCTGCGCCGTTCGGAATGACACGAGGGGGATATGGTGTCGTTTCGAAGGAGGCCTACCCCACCGGAACGGGCGGGTCTGCGGGTGGGCAGGCTGGGTTTTGACGGATGGGGCTGCGCCGGGCCGGTGTTTGTTTCCGCTGCGCTGCGACCCGCCCCTACCACCAACAACCCACGCCAAACGATCCGCTTTCAATACAAATCTTCGCGAAAAAACGGAATCAAGGCCAGGATCAGGGCGTGTTCGTAATAGGCAGCCCGGTCAATCACATCGTGGGTGAGCAGGCCGACAGCGCCATTGCTTTGCTTGGAATTTTCCCGGCCAAAAACCATGTCGTCTGCCACACCCAGCTCCACACCCTGGCGCACCAGGGTCGCCACGCTTTCGGGCAGGGTGAACGTGGCCGTGCGGGCATGGGAAGTGCGCCGGGGCGAGTGGACGGCCATCCAGGCGAAGGCGTGCATGGCCTGGGGGGTGTCTTCAATGCCGCCCTCGATGCCCACCCAAAAATGGGCGTCAGGCACCAGGGCAGCGGCCTGCCCGGCGCGGTTTTGAGCACCCTGCAGGGTTTCTGCATCGGTCATGGGTTGGATGGAGACGCCGGAAGGCACCGAAACGCCTTCGAACGTGAAGGGCTGGTCTTTAAACATAGCCTCAAACGCCCGGCGGGCGGCTTCAATTTTTACCGGGTTGTTCGAAGCGACAACCACTCGTTTCGAAAGGGTCAATGGATTTCTCTCCAATTAAGTAGATTTTGCTACCCGCAGCATGTCGCACAGCTCGCGCACGGCGCCGAAGCCGCCTTTGCGGGTGAGTATCAGGTTGGCCTGGGGGAGTACATCCGGATGGGCATCGGCAACCACCGCAGCGCAGCCCACCAGCGGAAAACAGGGCAGGTCATTGACATCGTTGCCCAGGTAGACAACTTCGCGAGGGGCAAAGCCATGCACCTGGAGGTATTCCTGGAGGACAGCGGCTTTGTTGCCCACGCCCTGGATGACAGGCACGTCCAGCTTGCGGGCGCGGGCGGTCACTACCGGGTTGGTTTCGGTAGACAGGATCAGCACCTGGATGCCCGCCTTTTTGAGCAGGGCGATGCCCATGCCATCGCTGCGGTTGGCAGCAACCATTTCAACGCCATCCTGGTTGACATACACCCGGTCGTCGGTCAGCACGCCGTCGAAATCCAACACCAGCAGGCGAACTGCGGAAAAATCCGGGCCGCGGCTGGCCTGCGGGCGAACCATTTCAAGCGGACGGTTGGCCAGGTTCCATTCGGCCCGCTGCCAATCAAGCAGGTTGTCCAGGTCCACTTTGAAGGCAGGGTCAATTTCGAGTGGGTAGATGGCGGCGCCGCTCATCGAACCTTGCAGCACCACCCCGGCGCGCACGGCGTCGATGTGCCCGGTTTGCCAGTACGTGGGGGGCAGCTTCTGGCGGGGCATGTTGTATGGCTCGGTGAGCCCTGGCGCGTCCAACAGCGGGCGCATCGGCCCATCCGGCGAGAGCCGCCACATTTTATACGGATTTTCACCGGAAGGCACCACCCCACGCACCGAGTCGGCGTCTGGATGGTCGAGCAGAGCCTGGACAGCCCGGTCCACGCAGTCCAGCGGGCGGAAGGGAGACGTGGGGCGCAGCTGGACGACAATCTCCGGGCGGTAGTTTTCGTGTTCGGCCAGCCATTCCAGGGCATGCTGGAAGACAGGCAGGTCGGTGGTGGCGTCCTGGGCGTGTTCTGCAGGGCGTAGAAAGGGCGTTTCAGCGCCCCAGGCCCGCGCCACGCTGGCAATCTCTTCATCATCGGTGGAAACAATCACCCGGCCCACCAGGCGCGACTGCAGCCCGGCGGCGATGCTGTAGGCAATCAGCGGAACCCCGCCCAGCAGGCGGATGTTCTTACGCGGGATGCCTTTGGAGCCGCCCCGCGCCGGGATGAGCGCCAGCACCGGGATTTTTACCACGCCGTCCACCCGCCGTCTACCACCACGTTGCCGCCCGTCATGTAGCTGGAAGCGTCCGAAGCCAGGAAAAGCAGGGCGCCGTTCATTTCATGCGGGTGGGCCATGCGGCCCATCACTGTGCGGTAGCTGTAAGCCCGCACAAAGGTCTCATCGTGATTGTTAAACACGCCGCCGGGGGTGAGGGCGTTGCAGCGAATTTCTGTCCCGGCGTAATAGGTGGACAGGTAGTGGGTCAGACCGAGCACGCCGGCCTTGCTCACCGTGTAAAACACGGGCTTGTAGCGGGTGGGCTGGCCAGGGCGCTGGTAGATGCGCTGGTCTGGCCCCACCAGGCCGTAGGTGGAGCAGATATTGATGATGGAACCCTTGGGGCGGGCAGGGGCTTTGGCCTGGCCCACCATCACCCGGCAGGCTGCCTGGCAGCACAGGAACATGCCGGTCAGGTTGACGTTCAGAGCCTGGTTCCACAGCTCCAGGGGATAATCTTCAAACGCATTGGTGTGTTTTTCGGCCATGCCCGGTTCAAATTTGGGGTCCATCCCGGCGCTGTTAACCAGGATGTCCAGGCGGCCAAAAGCGTCCACAGTTTTATCCACCAACCGCTGGACCGCCTGCGGGTCGGTGACATCCACCGAGACGCCCAGCGCAGGGTAGCCCTGGGCGGTGAACTCTTTGGCCAGGGGGTACACCTGTTCTGGAGCCAGGTCGGCAATCACCACCTGGGCGCCGGCTTCTAAAAGCGTTTTGACAAACTGGCGGCCTAACAACCCGGCGCCGCCGGTAACGATGGCAGCCCGGCCTTTCAGGTCAAATTGTTCGTGGATGTTCATGAGATATACCTCTTCAAGGCAAAGTTTGAAGGTTAAGAACCGTTGGCAGAGAGCAGCAAACCGCGCTGCTCCAGGTATTCGATAATTTTGTGGGCATTCTGGTCGGGCGTGAAGTTCACCGTGTCGAGGGTAATTTCGGGGTTGAGGGGTTCTTCGTACGGGTCATCAATCCCGGTAAAGCCTTTAATTTCGCCGCGGCGGGCCTTGGCATACATGCCTTTGATGTCGCGCGACTCGCATACATCCAGGGGGGTGTCTACGAACACCTCGATGAAGTTCTCGCCAACCATTTTGCGCGACTCGTTGCGGGTGGAGCGGTACGGGCTGATGGCCGCGCAAAGCACGGCGCCGCCATGCCGGGCAATTTCGCCCGCTACAAAGCCAATCCGGATGATGTTGGTGTCGCGGTCTTCGCGGCTGAACCCCAGGCCCTTGGAAAGGTGGGTGCGCACCACGTCGCCATCCAGCACGGTCAGGCTGCGGCCGCGTTCGAGCAGCAGCGAGGTCAGCACTTCGGCTGTGGTGGATTTTCCGGAACCGCTCAGACCGGTGAACCAGATGCAAAAACCCTGCTTGTGGCGAGGTGGGTGCACCTGGGAAAGGATTTCGGAGGTTTCTTTGCGGGTGAACCATTCGGGAAGCTGGCGGCCCTTGGCCAGGTAATCTTCACGCACCTGGGTGCCGCTGATCGAGAAGACCCGGGCGCCTTCGGGAACCTGCCCCTGCTCGACGTAGCGCTCTTCATCGGCCAGGTAGAGCAGCTCTTTGAACAGAACCGATTTGACGCCAATTTCATCTGCGTACAGGTTCATAAATTCCTGGGCTTCGTAGGGACCGTAGAACGGCTTGCCCGTGCTGTCGCTGCCGGGGCCGGCGTGGTCGCGGCCAATGATGAAGTGATTGGCGCCGAAATTGCGGCGGATGATGGCATGCCAGAGGGCTTCGCGCGGCCCGGCCATGCGCATGGCCAGGGGCAGCAGGCTGAGGGCGGTGCGGCTGCGGTCGTAGTAATTTTCGTACAGCGCCCGGTAAACCCGCACGCGGGTGTAGTGGTCCACATCGCCAGGCTTGGTTAGGCCAACCACGGGGTGGATGAGCAGGCTGCCGCCAACTTCTTCTGCAGCACGCTTGGTCAGTTCTTCGTGAATGCGGTGCATCGGGTTGCGGGTTTGGAAGGCAACCACATCTTTATAGCCCATGGCGTTCAACATGGCGCGCACTTCGGCGGGGGTTTTGCGCAGCTCGGTGAAGTCGTAATACGAAGGCAGGTTGACCACTTTGAGTTCGCCGGAGATGCAGAAATCGCCCCAGCGGCTCATCTCTGAAACCAGGGGGTGGCGCTGGTCGTTGGTGCCCAACACCAGGCGGGCTTCCATGGCCGGGTCCCAGGGGAACACTTCTTCAACCTGCATGATGGCAATCAGGTTATTACGGGCGTCGCGCAGGCTCACTCGTTCGGTGCGCGGCAGTTCGGCGCGGCTGACGGTGAGAGTGATGGGAATGGGGAAGAGCAGCCCGCTGGCCAGGCGCATTTCGGTGAGCACATGCTGGTAATCAGCCCGGCCCATGAAGCGGGTGAGGGGCGAAAAACCGCCGGTGGCGAGCAGTTCCAGGTCGCACAGGGCGCGCTGTGAAATCTGGATGGAGGGCAGGCTCACGGCTTCGTTGAGCAGGGCAGTGCGCTCGGCCGGGTCTTGCACGACCAGGTTGACGAGCTTGCCGCCGTACGGGCTAATGACAACTTCAGAATTGGTTTGGGTGGGGGTCACGTTTGGAATCTCCTAATAAAATAATGAAAAGGATTGCAGAAATAATTGGCGTCTACTACGCCGGTGCGATTTTACCCCAAAATTGAAATCCGCCTGCCAGTTTCGGCAGACTCGAGAGCTGCCCGGGCAATTTTAAGGGCCTGCACACCGTCCTGGAAGGTGCAGACCGGGGTTAGGTCAAGAGGGTCCTTCACCAGGTCTATAAAATGCTGCATCTGGGCGATGAAAAGGTGGTTGCGTTCGAAGCCATCCGGGGCAGGGTGAGCTTCAATCTCGTTGGAATCTGCCCGGAAGACATGCAGGTAGTTGTCGAGGGCATCCCAATAGAGGGTGCCCTCCGTGCCGATGATTTCCAGGTCGTGCTTGGGGGGGCGCTGGATGTAGTCCAGGTGCACCCCGGCGAGCAGGCTCTGGCCTGTGCCTGCAAAACGCAGGCCAATTTCAGCGGTATCTTCCACGTCCAGCCCCAGGGTATGGCCGGTGAAGGCCCAAACCTCGCCCACTTCGCCAAGCAGCATGCGTAAATAATCGAGCGGGTGGGAGAGGGTCAGCACCACCCCGCCGCCCAGGTCTTTGCGGGCGCTGTACGAACTGCGGTAATCTTCCCAGGGATGCCAGCCGGGCAGGTACTCGCCCCAATGCACCCTGGCCGAAACCGGCTGGCCGATGGCCCCTTCGGCGAGCATCTGGCGGGCCTGCTGCAGCAGCGGGTGAAAGCGAAATTGGAAACCCACCAGGATGTGCAGCCCACGCGCCGCAGCCAGCCCGGCAACCTGGTCCACCGCTTCGTCCAGCATGTGGGCAATGGGTTTTTCAAGCAGAACATGGCAGCCAGCCTCGAGGGCAGCCCGGGTGGTTTCCAGGTGGAGTGCGGTCGGGTTGGCTACGATGACCGCATCCGGCTTGTGGGCCAGGGCGGCTTCCAGGCTGGTTTCAACCGGGAAGCCCTGCAGTTCGTCGGGTTGGGGGCTGCCGGGTGCGGCGGCCAGGGTGCTGCGCCCGGTGCGATAAAGGACGATATCGCGTTCGCCCAGGGCGAGCAAGTTGCGAAAGTGGCGGCGGCCAATGGAACCATAACCAGCAATCAAAAAACGCATAATCAATCTCCAAAAAAGATATTAAACAGGGTGTATTAACCCCACCCCCTGACCGGGACAGGGGCTGCATTAACCGTTTTTTACCGGGGGGACTGCTCGCGATGGGCGGCTGCGTAGCGCCGCCAGTTCAGGTTGGCGTTGGTCAAATACCAAAGCTGAAAGACCATCACCTGGACTGCCCGGCGGTCTTTAAACACGCCTGATTTTAAGTCCAGGTAGAGGCTGCGCAGCAGTTCGCGCCCCATACCCTTCCAACTGAAGGACCGCCCGGTGAAACGAAAATTAACCTGGCGGCTTTCGCCTTCAAAAGGCAGGTAGCGGCGGCCTTTGCGGTAGGCGTCGTCAATCGAATCTACCCAGTGGTGTTCAATAGCTTCCCCGGCATGGCGCACCAGGCTTAAGTCAAATGTACCGGGAAGGGGCATAATGCCCCGGCGGTGCAGCAGCTCACTGATTTCCACTCGCTCGCGGTGAATCAGTGCGCGAAACCCACGCGCACCGCCTTTTTGTCCGTGCATCAGGGGAACGCCGCCAAAGCAGGTGAACATGGGCACATAAACAGAAGCCAGAGGCTGGTCTGCATAATTGGCCAGCAGGGCTTTCAAGCGCGGCCCAATATCTTCAGGGTAGTACATATCCGGGTCGCAAAACAAAATCCAAGGGTGAGAAGCCTTTGGAATGGCAAACCGGTGCACCATTTCTCCCATGGCAACCAGCGGGTGGTCATAAACTCGCGCACCGGCTTGCTGGCCGATTTCCTTGCAGTTATCCTCGGACCCCAGGTCTACCTGGATGATTTCATCGGCAAACTGCAGGCGGCGCAGCGCCTCAGGCAGGTAGCGTGCCTCGTTGTACGAGACGATGATGGCAGTAATTTTGACGGGTTCTGTCATAGGGCCTCAGGGGCGGCGGCGCAGGTAGTAGGCTTTGAAAATCTGGTTGTTGAGAAACAGAAGCGGGCGTTTTACCAACGGAAAATCCAGAATTTTGACCCACCAGGCAGGGTAAGTGGACGGAGATGGACGCTTTGAAAGCGCCTTCTCTCCAAAATGTTGGGGGAAATCGGCCGGGTCGAAGCGGTTGCCAATGTGGCGAACATAACGCCCGGGCAGGCTGAGGCGTAAAAAGCCCTTTTCGTTGAGGGTTTCATCCAGGTAAATTTCATTTCCCATCGGCATGACATGGGGAAAAGGGGCCACCGCCTGGATGGCCTCACGCGTGGTGAGAAACTGAAAATGCCCCGCTCCCAAAAAGGCGGTCACGCCCTTGTATTCGAGCACAATGTCCTCGGTTTCGGCGTAATGCTGCCGGGTTTGCTCCTCGGTCCAACCCAGGCTGCGGGCATGGGTCCAGTAAATTTCCCAGTCCTGTACATGGCCTCGGCGGGTGGACACTTCAGCAGGCAGGCTTTCGGCCCAGGCCAGGGTAGCGGTAGAAAACTGCAGCCAGTAACGCCAGGCAACCCCGGTCACCATGCCCACGTTGGGGTATGTTTGCAGCACTTCCAGGCAGGCCGGCAGCCATCCAGGGTAAAAGTAGATATCGCTGTCGGCATAGGCAATGTACTTGCCCGGCGCAGCCCGAAACAAAACATTCCAGGCGCCCGGCAAACCAACATTGCGGTCGGAGAGCACAAGGTACTGGATTCTACCCTTATCAGCCTGTTCGGTCAGGTAGGCTCGCACTTCCGCGCAGCTTCCATTGTCGAAAATCATCAGGTCGTAAGGCGGCTCAGTGTTTTGCCACAGGCTTTCCAGGCTGAGACGCAGCACATCAAAACTTTGCGCAAAATAACCACTCTGCATGGGGATAAAAGTGACCATGGCAATGGTCACCTCCGGCGGAGGAGGCAGGGTATCACCGGTTTTTTTCAGGGGGTGTTGTCCAGCGCGCATAAACTTATCCAGGTTGGGTCAATTTTCTTTTTAAATTAGAAAGATACAGGCGGCCTTCATACCAGGCCCGGCGGGGGCGAATGAGGGCGAAGGTCAGCAGCGCCAGGGGGGTGCAGTTCCACTGCACCAGCGGGAAAATCTCGACCTCGCGCCAGAAGCGCTCCCAGGTGCGGGGCACGGGCTGTGGGCGGCCCTCCACCCAGCGGCGGGAGGCATCGTTGATGTCAAAAATCCGCCGCCGTCCCCCGGCCAGGCGGACGTTGTCTTTACTTTCGGGCAGGCGGTGGTGCGGCTGGCCGCCGGGCAGGTGGCTGTAATCGTGGTTTTGGTGGCCAACCACCACCGAGGGAGTTACATCCACCACCTGCCACCCGCTGCGGCGGGCTTTGAAAATCATCCAGTTATCCCAACCCGAACGCCCCAGGGCAAAAGCGGGGATATCGGCATACTGCTCGCGAGCGAAGAAGAAGTAATCAATGGCATTGGGAAAGCTAAGCGTGCCGCGCTGGAGAATGTCGGCTTTGAGGGCGTCTTGCCAGCCGGGGGCCTCCTGCAGGGGAGTGGTGATGTCCACATCCCAACGCCGCCCAACCACCAGGAACTTTTCAGCCTGGGCGGCCACCTGCCGGACAGTTTCGGCCACATCGGGCAGCAGCAGAATATCGGCATTGATATAGCCAAGGATGGCGCTGTCGCTGTGAGCGCGGGCCAGGGCGAAAATATCGCTGATCAGGGGTGTGCCGTAGGAACTGCGCTGAACCTGCGGCAGGTGCAGCACGCCATGTTCGGCGGCGGCTTCGGCAATCCCCGGCTCATCCCCAATCAAAATCACCTGGACGGGAAACGCCGGTGTGCTGAGCGCCTTCCAGGTGCGGATGGCGTTGTGCTGAATGGTGGCAATATGGGGTTGGGTAAACGGCTTTGGCGCCGCAAAAAGGGTAAGTGAAGTCATCATAAAAGGGGAAGCCCATCCCCCCTGTATCCCCCCTTCCCGCTGGGAAGGGGGGATGGGGGGTGGGGTTGGACATTGGTTATTTTTGGGAACGAGTGTCCACCACCCGCACATCTTTTTGGGCGATGGCGGCGTTTATTTGGGCCAGCTCCGGGTGTTTTTCAAAAAGGGCCAGCAGCTCCTGCCAGCCAAAATCGTCCCGACCGGGGAAAGCCGCAGCCACGGCCCTGGCCAGGTCCAGGTCGGCGGGGGTGTCTACAGTCCAGCGCAGCGCGCCGGAACCAGGATGAGTGCGGCGGATTTCATCGGGAACCTGGTTAAGGGCTACCCGGAAAGGTGCACCCGGATGAGAAGGGGGAGCGACAGTAAATACCTGCTCCTCGTCCCGCCCCAGGGTTTCGGGGGCATTGTCCAGAAGCCCGGCGTAAAAATAGGGCATGACATGCTCCCGGTGAAACGGCTCGCGGGTTTCGCACCAGGCACGCTCAAGGGCGGCAAATGTGCAAATTTCAGTGTCCAACCCGATTGGAAAGGTTCGCTGAAATGGCGGGGGCAGGCGGTTGGCAGCGAAATCGGCCCCGGCGGCCTGGAATGCCTGGTAGGTAGCGTCGATCACCGCCGGGTCAATAAAGGGACAGTCTGCGGTAATGCGAATCACCACTTCTGCACCGGCAGCCAGAGCGGCCTGGTAGAAGCGGTCAAGCACGTCGAACTGGCTGCCGCGAAAGCACGGGTAGCCCCGGGCGGTGCAGTACTCGGCCAGGGGGTCATCGGCAGGGTCGGTGGTGGTGGCCACCCAAACGGGGCTGTCCACCCCGGATAGGCAGGCCGCCCGGCGGGCGCGCTCCACCGCCCAGGAAAGCATGGGCCGTCCAGCGATTTCTTTGAGAACTTTGCCCGGCAGGCGGCTGGCGCTCATCCGGGCCTGGATAATGGCGGTTGGGGTCATTGTGGGTTGTGGGTTGTAGGATGTAGCTTGTAGGATTTAGCTTGTGGGATGTGGGTTGTCGGATGTGGCTTCTAGGGTGTAGGATGCGGGTTGTGGATTGTGGGTTGTAGGATGGGGCCTGGAGAGGAGCGAAGGGTTCAGGGGTATTGGGGAATGACCAGGCCTTTTTGACGGAATTTTTCAACATAGTCGCGAATCATCCCGTAATCCAGGCCAAGTTCTTCGGCAATTTCAAATATGGTGCGGTCGCCTTCAAAGCGCATCATAATTTTCTCAATCGCCCGGTTCAGGTCCCAGTTGTCGCGCCAATCCACCCACAGGCCGTGCCCGGAAAGGAACACCGGGCCGCGAAAAGTGCGCAGCGGGGTGTAGTTGCTGGCGTAGATGCGGACGATTTTTTCAGCAACGGCAGCCGCCCCGTCCAGCATCTCTTCATGAATGATGTCCGGGTTGTCGTCCGTGGAGTGATACTGGTCATACGGCCAGCGGTTAATCGAAATGCAGGGCACATTGACCCCCGGTCCGTTGATCACCCGCTCGTCGTTGGGCGGAAAGGCCGCAAACTCGCGCTCGGTATAAGGCATGCCCTCGCGTTTGAGAATATATTCCGTCACCCGGTCGAGCAGGGCGGTATGCTGGCGGGTGTGATGGAAGGCAATATTGCCCTGGTTGCCGGTCATTTCCAGGAAGATGCCGCCCTTCAACTGTGGGATGAGGTCTTCGTGGTGCGAGAGGTAGACAATGCTGCCGATGGTTTCGGGGCAAAACAAGAAACGCACACTCATCGAACCCGGAGGCAAGGGGTTTTCAGCCAGGCGGCGGGCCAGGCCAATGGCCGAGGCCACGCCAGCAGTATCATCGTTGGCCTGCATGGGATGGCAGATGTGGGCGCAGATGAGTATTTCGCCCGCCTGCGGGGTTGGTCCGCCTTCGGGATGGATAACGCCTACCCCCACCCGAAAGCCATTTTCCGGGTCGGCCAGGAATTCACTGCGAATCACAGCCCGGTAGCGAACCTGTCTGTCCAGGCTGTCGTACTGGTTTTGGGAAAGGCAAAAGCCCCAACTGCGCTCGTAGAACTTAAAAATCCAGGGAATCGTGTGGGGCAGGCTGGGGTTGGTGAACAGGTGCGGGGACAGCTCGTCCCAGGTCAGCAAGCGATCCACCGGCAGAGAATAGGAAACCAGGTGCAGCGGGTTATCGGCAAAATCTACTACCCGCTCGCCGTGTTCAGTTTCGAGGTAGGCGGCATGAACAACATAGCGTTCAGGCACTTTCCATGTCCAGGCCGGGGCAAGCGGGGCGAAGTTTTCCACATGGTAATTGGCCGCGGCAGGCATGTGACGGCCCACGATAGCCAGGGCTTCATCGGTACCTTCACAGGCCAGGGTGCGGTGCAGGGGATAGATTTCTTCAAGAATGGGTTTGAGCATGGGGAAAATAAATAAAATTTTAAATTTTAAATTTTGAATTTGTATTCAGGGTTTTAGGGCCAGGTCGAAGGCTTCAAAGATGCGGGGGAAGTTTTGGTTCCAGTCGGCGCGGGTTTCGGCCAGGCGCCGGGCGTTTACACCCATTTGGGGCAGCCCGGTACGCTGCTCCACAGCGTGCAGGATGGCCTGTTCCAGCGCGGCAACGTCACCATCCGGGTACAGCCAGCCCAATTCGCCCTGTCGGGTGATCCATTCCTGGTTGCCGGGAATATCGGTCAGCAGAACGGGCGTGCCGCAGCCCAGGGCTTCCAGCAGCGAGATGGATGTGCCATCGCTGTGGGATGTGCTGATATACAGGTCGGCAGCCCGGAAATAATCGGGCAGCGCTTCCTGCCCCACCTGCCCGGGAAAATGCACCGCGTCCAACACCCCGGCACGGGTGAAAATGCCTTTGATCAGCGCAGACTGCGGGCCGCCGCCCAGCATGAGCAGGCGCAGTTCCGGGCGGCGCTGGATGGCACGCACAAAGGCTCGCGCCAGGTCTTCTACCCCATACAGGGGCGACCAACTGCGGGTAGAGAGCAGCACAAAAGCATCATCCCCCCAGCCCCAGCGCTGGCGCAGCGGGTTTTCCGCCCCACGCCAACCGGGCGCAAAATGCTGAATGTCTGCACCCCAGGGAAAGGTGATAATCCGATTGGGGTTCATGCCATGCTGGACGGCCAAATTGCGAATGGTATCACAGTCGCCCACCATGGCCGCGCTGCGCCGAAGGGTAAAGCGAGTAGCCCAAGCCCAATCGCGGCCCTTGTGCACATCGTGGAGCAAATCGTAGCCCCACGACATGCTGACCAGCGGTTTGGCCCCGGCCAAAGCCGCCAGGAAGGCACTCCGCTGCAGTGGGCCGGCCAGGACCAAATCGGGTTTCACCTCGCGCAGCACCCGGCGTAAATCACGCAGCAGCCGGGGGCCATCCTGTTTCCGGGCCGGGGCTTGCCCACCCGCCCACGGCACATGGGTAACTGCGCTGGGAACCGGGCGGCTTTCGTATTCCTGTGATTGGCGCTCCAGCCGCAGGTAAAACAAATCCAGCGGCTCGCCCTCCCTGCCGCCAGCACCCGCTGCAGGGTAGGTGGACTGGGCCAGGGCGCTCAGGTAGCGATGGTCGTGGGTGGTGTAGTCGCGCGAGAAATAGAGCAAACGCATAAAAACGTTAGCTCTCCTGGCTGGTGATATTTTCCCAAAGAATTTCTTTGCCGTAGGGCATGGCAACCAGGGCTTTTTTCCCAATCAGCATGGCCACATCCCAGGGCTGCACAGCGCCAATCACGTTCGGGCGCAGCGGTTCGACCATGTCTGCTGTAATGGTTTCGCCTGCCTGGATGTCGCGGGAAGCCCGCAGGCAGCGCCGCTGGAGTTTGTAGGTTTCCTGTTCGTTGCCAGCCACACGCTTTTCATGGGAGCCCAAAGCCCGTTCCAACAGGCGCACCTGCTGGACCATATCCGCCCAGTTCTGCGGGTTCATGGCAAATTTATGGTCAGGCCCTTCGCGGTCGTTGCTGTCGGTGAAGTGGCGTTCGATGACGCGCGCTCCCAGGGCCACCGCACCCACCACCACTGCCGGGCTGTGGGTGTGGTCGGAAAGGCCCAACACGACGTTTGGATACATGGCCGCGTACGTTTTCAAGACATTTAAGTGAAGATGGTCGTAGTTTCCAGGGTCGGCAGTGTAGTTGGTGTTGCACTGCATCAGCACAAGCTGGTCGGTGACACCCATGGCAATCTGCATGGCGCGGGCCACATCGCTGATATCGGCCGCACCGGTGGCAATCAGCAGCGGCTTACCTTTTTGGGCCATGCGCACCAACCCGATGGGCCAGGACATCAAGTCCGAACCGGCTTTATAGGCGGGCACGTACGGGTCGAGCATGTCTATGGCCTCATCATCGTAAGGGGAGGAAAAATAGTGAATCCCCACCTTGTCGCACGCTTCTTTTAGAATGGGCGTCCAATCAAAGGGAACGGATGCATCTTTATACACTTCGAACACGCTCTTTTTCCAGGAAGCCTGGTGCGAAAGCTGGCCGCCCAAGGACTTGAACCCATAATCCGACACAATTTTCTCAGCGCGGAAATTCTGGAACTTGGCGGCGTCTGCCCCGGCTTCTTTGGCCAGCCGGATAAGCAGTTTGGCCCGCTCCAGGTCGCCATCGTGATTGGCGGCGATGTCGGCAATGAAATAAGTCGGGTGGTTCAGCCCAATTTTCTGCCCGGCAATTTCAATTTCGGGGATTTTATAGTGTGGCATGGGTTTACTCCTTTGCGGCCAATTCTGCCAGAAGCTGTGGATAACCTTGTTGATAAAGTGTGTAAAACTGGTCTAACATGGGGGAAACCTGGGGGAGATTTCTCCCCAAGGCTGTGGATAACTTGTGGGTGGACATCACCAGGTTGGGCGAACGAGCCGCCACCAGGCCGCCTTCGGCCACGCTCACCGGGGCCACCAGGCTTTCGTCCAACCCGAAACGCTGCGCAATTTTGACCCCAAAAGCATACTTGCTCAGGGTGTCGCTGCTGAAGACATGGTACAAACCCGAAAGCCCCTTATCCAGCATTTCAAAAAAGATGTGGGCAATTTCGTTCACCAGAACCGGACAAAAATAAACGTCTGTAAAGCCGCGCATTGGGCTGCCTGCCAGCAGGTTGTTGAGGAAAAACTCAGCCAGGCTGCGCCGCCCGCTGGGACTGAAACCAAACAGGTTAACCCGGGCCACCAGGGCTTCGGGGTTGGCGGCGGACACGGCCTGCTCTCCGGCCAGCTTGGTGCGGGCATAGACACTCAGCGGATTGGGTAAGTCGGTTTCGGTATAGCCTGGCGGGCCGAGCGGACGCTGCCCGTCGAAAACCGCATCGGTCGAAACGTGCAGTAAGCGCGCTCCGCCCCTGGCGACAAGGCGTGCCAGTTTTTCGGGGACCTCGGTATTGATGCGCCAGGCCAGGTCAGGGTCTTTTTCGCAGACCTCTAAGTTGGCCAGCGCCGCACAGTGAATGACCCAGTCAGGCCGGGTTTGTGCCAGCAGGCGGTCCAGGGGAGAACCCGCCCCGGCATCCGGCTCGACCAGGTTTACCACCAGCGTTTCGAAGGCGCTGGCGGCAATGGGGGTGGTGTGCGCCACCCCAAAAACCGTGTGATGGGGTGCGGCCTCGAGGGCAACGTTTAAGCCCAACAGGCCGCTGGCCCCGGTAATCAAGATGCGCATGGCGTTGGACGCTCAAGCTCCTCTCGTAAGATTGCACAGCAAAACCAGCCCAATTAACCCTGGCAGATGGCAGCACCAGCGCCCCACCAGCGTAAGCGGTTGGGCGTTTGGGGCGTTGGTTTGTCCAGGGGAGGAAGGGCATCGCACTATCCTTCTAATTTACCGGCAGCAAAAGCAGATTCGAACGGAGCAATCAGATCGCGAATTTCTTCAATGCTCAGCCAAACCGGGTTGTTTTCACTGGTATAAACAAAGCCATCTGGCAGCGTTTTACCCCGAGTGTACCAGTCCAGTTCAAGCCAGGGAGAAGCCACTGGCATCACCACGTACATGTCGTCCAGTTCCACCGTTGAACGGGCTTCGTCTTCATTGAGCAGGGCTTCGTGCAGCTTTTCGCCTGGGCGAATGCCGATAATCTCTACCTCTGCTTCGGGGGCCAGGGCTTTGGCGAGATCCACCACTTTTGTGCTGGGAATTTTGGGCACAAACACCTCGCCGCCCTGCATGGCCTCAATACAGCGAATGACAAAACGCGCCCCCTGCTCCAGCGAAAGCCAGAAGCGGGTCATGCGGTCATCGGTAATGGTCAGCCGCCCGGAAGCGCGCTGCTTCAAGAAAACGGGCACCACGCTGCCCCGGCTGCCCACCACATTGCCGTAGCGCACGCAGCTAAAGCGGGTGCCAACCCCGCCTGCATAGGCGTTGCTCTGGATAATCAGCTTTTCGGCGGCCAGCTTGGTTGCGCCGTACAGGTTCACCGGGCTGACCGCTTTGTCGGTGCTGAGTGCCAGGACTTTGGAAACCCCGGCATCCAGCGCGGCGTCCACCACGTTGCTGCTGCCAATAATATTGGTCTTGATGGCTTCCATCGGGTTGTATTCACAGGCAGGAACCTGCTTGAGCG
>CAZAYY010000001.1:81591-275284 GCA_964489525.1 uncultured Anaerolineales bacterium | reverse complement strand
ATAGACCAGCTGGTGCCGTCAAACCTCAGGATGTCTTCATCACTGTATTCCACGCCATCAATGGTGCCGTTGGCAGAGGAGCTGAGGTAATAAATCGACCCGCTGGGCAAGAGCGTCTGGTTTTCGTAGGCGCCCAGGTCAATGGTGGTGTTCACGATGCGCGGGCTGCCGTCCAGGTCGGTGGGTTCGGTGTTGAAGGCGTTGTTACCCACGTTGAGCGCCGGGGAGGTGTTCTGCAGGCGGTAATCGCCGGCGGTTGTGGGGGCGTTTGCTGCAGGCTCAGGGGCGATAAACAGTGGGGCGGTGTCGGCAACACCGCTGCACACAGCCGCTGCTGGGCAGCCTCCGTTAACAATGGAGTTATTGATGATTACCGTGGGGCTGCCGTTGAAAGCAAACTCACTGCCTGTGCCCGCCGAGTTGCCATGGATGATGCTGTTTTGGATGGTTGCTGAGCCGCCCCAGATGCGGAAAGCCCCGCCAATCAGGGCTGCATGGTTGCCGCTGACGGTGATATTGGTAAAGGTAGAAGTGCCACCATACTGCATCACCGCGCCGCCCCACCGGTCAACTTCGTTGCCGGAAAACAGGGCATTCGTTACCGTTACAGCGTCTACATAGGAGAGCGCCAGGCCGCCGCCATCTGCGCCGCCGCTTACATTATAAACACTGTCAAAGAATCCCAGGTTACCGATAAATCGCACATTGGTCAGGTCAGCAGTGGTTGGTTGGGAATAGCCACCCCCAAGATACATCCCGGAGCCCCAGAAAAAGCTCTGGTTGGCGATGAAATCTACATCATTCAGCGTGGCATTCCCTGGTTCAATGCTCAACCCCCCTCCGTAAATTCCATAGTTGCCAGAAAATTCGACATCCTCAAAAGTGAGTGTGCCGAAGTAGCTGCCCATCCCGCCGCCGTAATCTCCGGTATTGCCCAAGATTCTGAGGTGGGCCAGGGCAAAACTGCCGCCCGTGTTGTAGATGCCCCCGCTGTTGTTAGAAGTGTTGCTGCCGCCGGCAGTGATCGTAAAACCATCCAGGACAGCGGTCGTAACGGAGTTATCCGCGCTAACAACCGTAATGGCATTGGCGCCAACCTTATCATTCCTGGTCTCGGCAATGTTGTTGCCATCGGTGTTCGTGTCGTCCTGGGCCAGGTCGCCGCTCAGAATGGTGACGTTGGCGTCAATATCCCGTGTCCCGCCGCCGGTGGGGTAACCGCCGTAGATGGCCAGGCCATTCTTTAGCTGGAAGGTGCTGGCCTGGGCGTTGTTGGTCTGCCCGGCGCCTTCATCGGGGTAATAGACGCCCTGGGCGACATGGATGGTGCAGGGGTTGGTGACGGCCAGAGCATCTTGTAGTTTTATGAAGGCATCTATCCAGGAAGCACCGTTGTTCAGGCCATTGGCATCCTGGTCAACATACAAAATGCCGCCTACAGGGCAAATCAGGGTCTGGTTTTCGTATGCCCCCAGGTCAATGGTGGTGTTCACGATGCGTGGGTTGCCATCTAAATCTGTGGGTTCGGTGTTGAAGGCGTTATTACCCACGTTGAGCGCCGGAGAAGTATCTTGCAGGCGGTAGTCGCCGCTGGTGGTGGGGGCGCTGGCGGCACTGACCAGGGCAACGAAAAGCGGGTCAGCAGACAGGTTGCCACCGCCATCCGTGCCTAACCCGGCGATGCCGCCCTGCACAAGGGTGTTGGTAAAGGTAGGAGTGCTGGTGATGTTAACCACCTGCGCTGAATTCCCCCAGATAATGGTGTTCTGGATAGAGGGATTGCTGGAAATGTTGAACATTCCGCCGCCCACCAAAGAGGCGTTGTTTCCGGAAATGGTGACATTGATGAGGGTAGGGCTGCTGAATTCGTTAATCATGCCGCCGCCATAAATGGCTGCGTTGCCAAAAATCGACACATTGGTCAGCTTTGGGTTGCTACCACCGCTATTGGTAATCCCGGCGCCGTACTCAGACTGGTTGCAGGAGATGGTGACGCCGGTCAATGTAGGATTGCTTTCGTAGGTGTACACCCCCGCGCCTCGATTCGCCCAGTTGCAGGAAATGGTGGCGTTGGCCAGCGACGGGGAACCTCTGAAAACATACACTCCGCCGCCGTAATTGAGCGTCTGGTTACCGGAGATCGTTAGGTTGACCAGGGTGGGGGAGGCGTAGTAAATGTACATTCCACCGCCAAAAGCATCAATAACACTCCCATTCGCCAAACCACCCGTAATGGTAAAGCCGTCTATTACAGCAGTGTTGTCTACACCGTTGGCGAAGACGACGTGGTAGGCGTTGGTTCCGCTGGGGCTGCCAGCATCATCCTGGGTCAGGTCGCCGCTGAGGATGGTGGGGTTGGCCTGCCAGTCGGGCGTCCCGCCGCCGGTGGGATAGCCGCCGTAGATGGCCACGCCGGTTTTCAGGGTGAAGGTGCTGGCACGGGCATCGTTCGTCTGGCCGGTTCCCTCGTCGGGATAGTAGACACCCTCGGCAACATGGATGGTACAGGGGTTGGTTGCGAGCGCCAGGGCGTCTTGTAGCTTGGTGAAGGCGTTGGTCCAGGACAAGCCATCTGATGGCGATGCATTGTTGGCGTCTACGTAGTATTCGCAGGCAGCCACTGCAGCCATTGTTGGGGTGGGTGCAGCCAGAGTGCTAAAAATCACACCGAGGAAGACCGCCGCACTGAACAGTGAAAACAAAACACGGCCAATTACGGAAGTTTTGGATCGCATAAAATCTCCTATTGGGGCAATGGGAAATGCCGCAGCCACCGTGCGGTGCAAGGGGAAATAAAACTACAACTTCCGCTGGCAAATAAGTTGTGGGGTATTTAGAACAGAGAAGAGTTTATCATAAATTTGGAGGTTGGGGCCATGAGATTGCTTTGCTGCGCTCGCAGAGACATGCCGGGGGCCAGGAGTTGGGAGCTGGGAAAGATTTCTCCGGCTGTGCCGTTCGGAGTAACTGTGATAAATGTCAAGAACAACAGGCGGGGGTGCGGGTGCTGCGGGAATCATTTTGCCGCAATTGGGGATGGTTTCCCCACAACCCCCTCCGCCGCATGGCGACCTGTCCCTACGGCATGATTGAGGTTCCAACACCCTCCGGTAGGGGCACGAAATTTCGTGCCCCTACCGTGCGAATAAATTCGCAACTACATTAATTCAGGGGTCATTCCCGTCAGCGCATGATCATGGGCAGGTAGACTTTGAGCGGGAACTCTGCCTGGACGACCAGGGTGGCTTCGGTTTCGGCTTCGAGGCCGCTGTCGGCTGTGACATGGGCCTGGACAAAATACGCATTGGGTTCGTCCACCGAATAGGGGCCAACCATTACCACTACCGGAATGCGTGCCACGGCCCCGGCGGGCAGGTAGATGCGGTCCGCGCTGCTGTAGACGGAGATGAAGTTAGGCGGAGTGGGATCGGGCCAGTCAATCGGGTTCTGGTAATTACTGAACAAGATCGGCAAATACACCCGGAAGGGCAGCGCCGGGGGCTGGCTGCCGGGGGCAAACAGGTCCACGGTGTACCAGCTGGCCAGGCTGCCGGTGTTGGTTACCACCAGGGTCAGCAGGTTTTCGGTGAGTTCGGTAACCTGGGCGGGCGGGTCGAGGGCAACCTCCAGGCCGTGGAAGCCTGTCAGGGTCAGCGAGGCAGCCGCCGAGCTGGCAATCGCTGGGTTGGATACCAGGCGAGCTACGGCTTCGAAGGGATACGGCCCCGGGGCCAGGAAGGAGAAGTCACTGGCGGTAAACAGCAGGGCCTGGCTCTGCCCGACGCTCAGGGTCACCTGGGCGGTCGGGCCGCCACTGGCTGCAAAGCGCCCGGAAAGGGCCGGCACGCCGGTTAAGAAAACGTCAAAGGTACCGGGCTGGCTGCCCAGGTTGGTTACGGTCACGGTCCAGGTGGCCGGGGCTCGTCCATCAAGGGTGCGCTCGGCCGGGTCAATCTGTACACTTACACCAAACCCACCCACTTCATATACCGCTTCGACCCGGGCACCCTGGCTGGATGGCGAGGAAGCCTCTACGACAATGGGGTAGCTGCCCGGCTGGGTTCCGGCGGGCGGGGTGACCAGCAGCAGCAGTTGGGTTGAGGCGCCCGGAAGCAGGGTCAGCGCTTCAGCGCCAACCGGCTGGCTGCTTTGGGCCACCAGCAGGGCGGCGTCCCAGCCAACCGGGAGGGTGGGTTCGAGGGTGTAGGTGTCGGCCAGGCTGCCCAGGTTGGTCAGGGTCAGGGTGTAGAGGGCTGTCACCCCAGGGCCGCCTGTGACCAGCGGCGGCAGAATGGCCAACCCCGCCCGGTATTCGCCCTGCAGGAAGACGATCGCCCCCGCCGAGGCGGCTGGCGTTGGGGAGGGCGCACCCGACGGCTGGGCGGAAATCGTAAAGGCACGCGCCCCCGCCGGGCTGTAGCCGGTCAGGGTGAAGGGCAGGGTCAGCAGTTCGCCAGGGGCCAGGGAAACCTGGGCCGGGAGGGAGGAGCGCCAGTCCTGGGTGAGCCCCTGCATGTCGAGGGTGAAATCACCGGCTGTACCGGATAAAGCCAGGGTATATTCCACCGGCTGGCCGGGCAGGGCGGTTTGCAGCGGCGGGTGGATGGCCAGGGTCAGCCCACTTTCCACAAGCAGCAGCGCCCCGGCCTGGTCGGTCACACTGCCACTACGCGCCGCCACGCTGAAAGGGTAGGCGGCCAGGGCTTCACCCGCCGGAACGGTCACAGTCAATGGCATGTGCACGGTTTCCCCACCCGACAGGTGCACCTCCGGCAGCGGGCTGGCCCAGCCAGCGGGCAGGCCGGCCAGGGTCAGGGTAAAGGGAAGCGTCGGCTGATCGCCAGCCGGGCCGGGGCGGGTCAGGGTCACCGTGTACACCACACTGCCGGACGGGCTGACGCTGTGCACGGGCGGGGTGATCGAGAGCATGCGCTCGGCGGTCACGTAGAGCGGGGGCAGGGCCAGCTCCCCTGCGCCGGAGGGGCCAGTATAGCGCACCCGGGTGCCTTCGGCTACCCTGCGCACTTCGCCGGGGGCCAGGCCCTCCAGGGTTTGGGCCAAGACATGGGCTGCCGTGCTCTCTACCTCACCCGGGGCAACCACCCCCAGGTGGAAGGCCGGCCAGCTGACTTCGGTCAGGGGAGGGGCGGGCAGGAGTGCGGCCGGGGGGGCAATTGAGGCTTCGAGCAGGGCCGCACCTGCGGTCCGGGCGGCGTGGGTGATCTCTACCGCATAGTCCAGCGCGCCCACCGTCAGGCTGATCACGGCCTGGCCGGTGATCGTGCAGCTCTCCGCCCCAATCGTCAGGGTCACCGGGCCGGGGGTCAGCGGGGTCCAGGTGCCGGCGTAGATGCCGTCTTTGTAGCCGCCGTCGTCGTGGCGGCCGTCGTCAAACAGCAGCACCGTGCCATCGCCGTTGTCGGCTTCCGCAATCACAGTGTAGAACAGGGGCGAGAGTACGTCATCGTCCACCCGGATTTTCAGGTTAACCGGCAGGTTGGCGGTCAGCGTTTCACCCGGGGCCGGGGAGAGCACTTCCACGTCCAGGGTGGTGGGCGCCGGGATCAGGTAGCTGCGCTGCAAGACGAGCTGGTCGGCTTCGGCCTGGCTGGTGGCGGCCACCCACTCGCGGTAGGTGTTCATGCAGATCGAAACGGTCATGTCCGAAGCCACCACATAATGCCCGCCGTTCAGGTGGGTGGTGCTGACGGTGATCCGGTTGGCGCTCGGCCCGGCCAGAGCTTCGTTCAGGAAGTCGGGGTCAATCGGGAAGGTGTACAGCCCGGTCGGGATAACGTTGACCAGTTTGCCAATCGTGCTGCCGTTAATCAGCAGTTCCACGTCGTGCGGCAGCACGTTCTTCCAGCTGCGGTCTGCGTTGATGTTCATGTAGAAGGTAGCCCGCGCCACGTCCGCCCGGCGGAAGCCCGGCGGCAGGGTGAAGTTGTTGTGGATCACCGGGCGGTTGGTGCAGTACCAGTCGGCAGTGGTCGATTCGAGTGAGACGTTCTCCACCTCGCCCAAATACATGCTCGTCCCCGGCGGCAGGGCCAGGTTGATGGCGGTCTGGGTAAATACGCCACCCGCCGAGGCGGTAATCGTACCGCTCAGTGATTGGAAGCCGCTGTCGAGCGCGGGGTAGGCGGTAAAGGTGAAGCTCTGCCCGGTTTTAAGGTAGCCGTGCACCATGGAAGGCATCAGGAAGACCTGGGCAAGGGTACTTGCATCGGTGCCAGTGACGGCAGACGTAACCGCCAGGTCGGTCAGCGGGTCGCCGTGGTTGGTGATTTTGTAGGTGGTGGCCAGGGTCAGCGGGTCGAAGCTCACCTGCTCGAGGCTGAAATCGAAATAGGGGATCTCAATATGGATGTGGATCGGTACACTGTGTTCGATGGGCCCGTTTCGGCCCGGGTTGGTGGCCTCAAGCCGGGCGGTCAGGATAAAGTCCTCCTGCGTCACGTCCTGGGCATGGATGGCCAGGTCCATGCTGTGGGTCTGGCCGGGCTGCAGCACAAAGGGGGCGTCAATCGAGCCCTCGCCCAAAAAGCCGATAATCAGTTCATCGCTGGGGTTCTCGAGGGTGATCACAATCGTGTGCGAGATCACATCCTGGTTGAAGACGTTCAGGCTGACGATCTGGTTGTAGTCGCGCTCGAGTTCAAAGGTGTACTGCGGCATGGTGAAGACCACACCGTTCAGCACCTCGAAGGTGCGCACGGCGCTGCTCTCAGACCCGCAGTCCGATTCGCTGGTGGCATACCACTCGTAAACCGTGTTGCGCTCCAGGTCGCTTACGCTCACCTGATGAATCGTCCCGCCCGAACCAGGGTACTGGGTATACTCAGTGGCCCCCAACGGGCGCAGGAAGACGGTTCCACTCGCATCCACGCTGGTCTGCCAGCGGAACAGGGCGGTGGTGCCGCCCAGACCAGTGCCGCCCCCTGGCAGCAGGTTCGAGATCACCGGGTTGGAGACAAAGTTGACCTGTGCAGGTACAGATTGCAGCGGAGCAGCGGCAGCGGCGGCATCCACGCTGAAGGGGTAACTGCCCACGGCCTGGCAGACATCGGCAAGGCCGGTGGGCTGGATGGCGATGGTTTGCTCCCAAATGCCGCCCGCAGGCAGGGTAACGTTGGGTTCATCCAGGCCGGATACCCAGGCCGGATCAAGGCCCACCAGCGAAAGGGTGTAGCTGTCGGGCAGGTAGCCTGTGTTGACCAGGCGCAGGGTGAAGTTGGCCGCCCCACCCACGCCTACATCTGGATGAACGACAACCTCACTGCGGCCGGGTTCGCTAACCGGGGTGACTGGGAAGATTTCAAAGCTAAAGGCATAGACCGGTTCAAATAGCACCGTAACATCGCTGGTCAGCAAAATTCCATCGACACCAGCCTGCAGCACAGCCGTGACCGGCACAGTGCTGGTCAGGCTGGCTGTGGCGTAGCCCAGCGCATCGGTCGGCGCAGCAGGTTGGATCAGGGTAATTCCGGCAGAAGCGCCATAAATTTCCACCGGCAGCCCGGCCAGCGGGTTGCCCAGGGCATCCAACGCCTGGATGGTCAGGGTCACCTGGCTAATCCCATCGGCAGCAGCCCGGCCAGGTTTGGCGGTCAGGGTCGAACGGGCCGGGTCCAGGTCGCCGGGCAGGAACTCGATTTGCCCGACCGCCAGGGTGACATTCCCTGAAACGTCGCGCAGGGAAACGCTCTTGATCTCAGCCCAGGCCGAGGCCAGGCTGTAGGTCACCTGGCCCAGGTGGTTGGTGTTCTGCGAAGCGGAGGGCAAAACCCGGTTGCTGCTGCCGCTCACCAACAGCTGCACCCAGCGGTTAACCAGCGGGTTGCCGGCAGCATCGCGCAGTGTGGCGGTGATCACCGCCGTCTGGATGTTGTCGGCTACCAAAGAAAGCGGGGTCATTCCAAATGTAGATTGCACCGCCGAGGCCGGGCCGGCAATAAAGGTGATGCTCGCCTGCTCGGTCAGCGTCAGGGTGTCGGTTTGGTTAAAGGCTGTGAACGTGGCTGTCTGCACCACACTGCTCTGCACCACCGCGCTGACCTTACCATCGGCATCGGTCAGCAAGCTGGCCTGGGTCAGGGTCAGCGGGACACTCGATTGAATCAGCACACTCTTACCCGGAACGGGGTGGCCGTAGGCATCCAAGAGGAGGGCGGTCACCGTAGCCTGGTCAAACGGACCGACAAAAACCGCTGGTTTGCTGACAGTCAGCCGCGAAGCATCCGGGTCTACCGGGCCCACGATAAATTCAAAGCTGCCCAGCACCAGGTTGGCGCCGTAGGCCAGGTCGGTTAACCCAACCTGGCGTTCGCCCACCACGCTCGAACGCACGCTGAACTGCACCTGGCCGCTGGCATCGGTGTTAGCCAGTGTGCCAGGCAGTACGGTGTTGGCGCCGCCCGACAGGACCAGCTGCACCTGGCGGTTGGCTGCCAGGTGGCCGCTGGCGTCGCGCAGCGTGGCGCTGATGGTCACGGTCTCGATCCCGTCGGCCAGGGCGGCGGTCGGGGTGATCACGACAGTCGAAGCGGCCAGGTCTGCCGGGCCGGGAACGAACGCCACAGCAGCCTGCTGGGTGAGAGTGAGTAAATCCCCTGCTACCACCGCCCAAACCTGGGCCTGGCCAATCTGGGCGGAAGCAAGGCTGGATTGGGCGATTCCACCAGCATCCGTCACGGCGCTGGGTGGGTTGGGTGCGGATCCAACCAATCCTTCGGCCTGGAACTGCACGGTTTTGCCTGCAATCGGGTGGCCGAAGCTGTCCACCAGGTGGGCGGTCAGCGTGGCGGCTGAAACGCCATCGGCAATCACCGTTTGCGGGACAGCCACAAGGGTGGATGCGTCCGGGTCTACCGGACCCACCGTGAAGGTCAGCACAGCCTGGGCGGCCAGCAAGATGCCATCGCCCCAGGCCTGGATGGTCACCGGGCCAACGGTCTCGCTGGTCAGCGTGGCGGTCACCACCCCGGCTGCATTGGTCAGGGGTAGGGCCGCAAGGCCTGGCGCCCCTGCCAGGGTAACTGGACGGCCTGGCAGGGGTTGGCTGTTGGAATCGAGCAGCGTAACCGTAAGCACAATTGGGTCAGCGCCGTTGGCGAGAGCGGTGTCCGGAGTGGCTATGACCGTCGAAATCAGCGGGTCCACCCGGCTGAAACGCACCTGGGCACCCTGGGTCAGGGTAATTGCCTGGCCGGGCAAATAGGCCCACAGGCTCACCCAGGCATCGGAGTCCGCTGCCAGCGTGCCGGTCACCTGACCGGCAGCATTGGTCAGGGTCAGGGCCGCGGTGACCGTCAGGGTGGTAGCGGCATCCGGTATCGCCATCATCTCCACCGGAACACCGGGTACGAGATTACCAAAGGCATCGCGCAGGGTGACGGTATAGACTGCGGTATCGACACCATTGGCCACCACCGCCGGCGGGGCAGCTTCCAGGCCGGACATATCCACATCGGGCAGGCCCGGGGTAAAAGTTACTGGCACAGCCGCCGCCAGGGTGACTCCGTCCTCCAGCGTGCGGGCGCTGACCAGCGCCACCTGCGGGGCAAAGGTGGACCGCACCCGGCCCACCGCCTGCCCGAAGGCATCGGTCAGGGCCGCAGGTTGTTCAAACAGCAGTTCACTGCCAGAGGCCAGCAGTTCCACGGCATAGCCAGCCAATGGGCTGCCATCCCCGGCGCGCAAGGTCACCGTCACCACCGCAGATTCCACGCCATCAGCCGTCACTTCGGCTGGGGCGGCTTCGAGACTCGAAAGGTAGCGATCAATCCGGTAGTCGCCAAAATCCAGCCCGAGTTGGCCTAACCCGGCGGCCACGTTAATTTCCAGGCTGTCGGGGGTGGAGGAGGTGAAGCCAGGCGGGTTGATCTCTTCAATGGTGTAGTTGGCCAGGTCGCCCGGCGGCAGCCCGCTGGCCGGGGCCAGGTAAACATTGTCCAGCAGGTTGTAGGCACCAGAGAAGGAGTTGGCACTGCTTTCAAAGCGCAGCCGGATGGTCTGGCCCTGGAAGGCGCCCAGGTTCAGGGCGGCCTGCCGCCAGCCATCCACACCGCGGCTGTTCAGCGTGGCGAGGATGGTTACGGTAGCATAATCCGGCCCGCTCAACACCCGCACCACCAGTGGTATGCTGTTTAGTTCACCGTTGGTGCTGCTGTTGAAATAATCAAAATGCAGATAGGGCGAGCCAATTGGAACGTTGATTTCAGAAGAGGTGGCCTGCAGATTGGGCTGGGAGAGACGCATAAAGTTACCACCCGGAGGGGTCAGGCTGCCCAACGCCGCACCGGGGGCGCCAGCCAGCAGGGTCACTGCGTCCACCGCCGCCCGGCCATCGCGGAAGCTGTTGGTATCACTGGCAAAACGCAGCCGGATCACCCGGCCGCGGAAGGCCGAAAGGTCCAGCGTGGCAGTCTTCCAGCCATCCACCCAGGCGCCCGTCACCTGCCCCAGCTGTGTGGCTACCTGCACCGGGCCGGACTCAGCCAAAGCATAAACCGTCAGGGGGATGGATTGGTCGCCGTCCTCCTGGTTCCAGGCCAGGTAGGCAAACTGCACGCTCTGCGTGTCGGTCAGGACAAAAAACGGGGCAGAATCGGCCTGCAGGTTGTTGCGGTTGAGCAGCAAAAAGGCCCCAGCGGGGTTGCTGTCTACCCAGCCGCCCGGGCCAGGGGCGTTGGTTTCAAAACGAAGATTGTCCACCCAGGCTTTGCCGGCCCGGAAGCCATCGCTGTCACTGGCCAGGCGCAGGCGAATCACGCGGCCGCGGAAATCCGAAAGGTCAAAGGTAGCTTCTTGCCAGCCCAGGTTGCGCGAACCATTGGCCGTGCCTACCCGGGTGACAACGCCAAAAGCTAAGTCTTCCGACCCTGGCGATGGGTACACCGCTGTGAGCACCTCCAAATACATTGGCGTGTTCTCAGCCGGGTTGCGCTCGGTCCAGGCAAGGTAGTCAAAGGTAATCGCCGAAACATTTTCTCCCAGCCGGAAGGGCGGGGTTGCCGCCCACTGGCGGTGAGCGTCCAGCAGCAGGTGCGACCCGGTACCAGGTACCCCACTGCCCGGAGGGGCTTGTTCATTGGAAAGACCCACCAGTTCGCCATTGGAAACTTCCCAGCCCGGCACAGACCGTTCGAAAGACAGGCGGTCGAAATAGGCTTTGCCAGCCCGGAAACCATCGCTGTCGCTGGCCAGGCGCAGGGTGACCGTCTGGCCCTGGAATGCGGTCAGGTCGGCTGAAACGGTATGCCAGCCGCTGTTCAGGCTGCCATAAAAAGTTCCTTCGGTGACAATCGCCGACCCGGCCTCATCGGAAGGCAGAACCTGGACAAAAACGGGTACATTTTCATCCGGGTTACGCTCGGTCCAGGCAAAATAGCTGAACTGCAAGCGCTGGGCATCGGCCGGAATTTGCAGGGTTTGCTCGATATATTGCCCGCGCTGGTTAATCCAGACAAAGGGACCATCCAGGCCGCCTGACGGCTGGATGACAATTTGCTCGGCGCTGGAGAGCGTCCAACCGGGGACTTCGCTGTTCAATGAAAGGCTGTCCAGCCGAGCGCGCCCGGCCCGGAAGCCGTTCGTATCACTCTGGAATCGCAGCCGAACCGGCTGACCAACAAAGGCAGCCAGGTCCAGGCGACCTTCTTTCCAGCCGTCTTCCTGTGAGCCATAAACCACACCAATCAGGGTAGACGTTTCAAAGTTTGCGCCATTGAGTACGTACACATTGAGAGGCACCTGTTCTGTAGCGCTGCGGTTGGTCCAGTTTAAATACCAGAAGCGCACACTTTGGGCGTCATCCGGCAACATGAAAATGGGTGAAGTAGCGGTCTGGTTATAGGCGTCAAAAAGCAGATAGGGACCTTCAATTTCTGGAACCAACCCGCTGGAGGCGTCTTCGACGACACTCACGCTGGCGCTCGACACCGTCCAACCACCCAAATCACCGCTGGAAAAATCATAGTTCGCTGGATAGCTGGCAGTGGGCAAGGGCGAGCGTCCCAGGTCAAAATCCGGGTTATCCGGAGCACCCAGCAAGGGCAGGGCGCCCCAGCCAGCGTCAAAATTCGGGTTGGGCAGTTCGCCAGGCAGGCCCGGAACCTCGGCTCCGGGAAGGGCGGGCCAGCTAAAACGGGCATCGCCTACTGCCCAACCGGGCACAGCCGGGCTAAGGGAAAGCTGGTCAAGCCGGCTGCGCCCGGCCCGGAAGCCGTCGCTGTCGCTCTGGAACCGCAGGCGAACCGGGGCAGGGTCAGCCGCACAGGCAAAAGCGCTCAGGTCCACCCGGCCGGTCTGCCAGCCGTCATTGAAACTGCCCCAAAACGTGCCGACGTTGGTGGACAGGCTGTAATCGGAGCCGCTGAGCACAAAAACATCCATCCGGCTGGTTTCCAAAGCGTTGCGCGGCGCCCAGTTAAAATAGCGGAAGGTCAGCACCAAAGAGCCCTGGGCAAGGCTGGCCGCATCGCAAGCAGGTAAAACCAGCGGATCGCTGGTGGCAGCCTGGTTATGGGCATCGAGAAGCAAATAGGGGCCGCTGCCTTCATCTACATCGGGGGTAAACACATCCACCACCCGGGCGTCACTCACCGTCCAACCTGGAATACCGCCCCACAGCGACAGGTTGTCGACAAAGGCGCGCCCGCTGCGGAATCCATCGGTGTCGCTGTTAAAGCGCAGCCGGATCACCTGACCCGCAAACGCAGAAAGGTCCAGCTGAGCCTGCTGCCAGCCATGGTTGCGGCTGCCCCACACTTGCCCCACCAGCGTGGAGACAGCATACCCTTCGCCCGTCAGAACATACACGCTGAGCGGGGCGGTTTCGACGGCACTGCGGTTGGTGAAAGCATAGTAGGTGAAACGCAGGCTGACTGCATCGTCTGCAACCAGGAAGACAGGCGAATCGGCATAGATGTTGGTGGCGTTCAGACGCAAGTAAGGCCCGGCAGTATTGTAGGTATCACTGACTACTGTGGCGTTGATATTCGAGGCGGTCCACCCACCATCCAGCAGTCCGCTGCTAAAGTCATAATTGGCCGGGTAAAGGCCAGGGTCAAGCGGAACGGGCGAACTATCGAAATTAGGGTTGGCAACCTGGTCGGGTTCGGCCAGGGCAGCCGGTATTTCCTCAAAACCGGTGTTGGCCGGGGAGTAAACCCCGCTGTCCTGGTTTTCTGCATTATCCCAGGCACTAATGAAGATATTGCGAGCATCAGAAAGATCCCAACCGGGCACTTCCTGCGCCAGGAAGATATTGTCCAGGCGCAGTTTGCTGGTGCCAAAGTTGTTCGTGTCGGTGTTAAAGCGCAGACGCACCGTTTGTCCCTGGTAAGCCCGGATATCAATTACCCCGGTTTGCCAGCCCTGAACAAACGAACTTGAAAAGCTGCCCAGGAGAGTTTGGGTCGCGTAGTCAGGACCGCTGAGCAGGTAGACTGTGAACGGACCATTGGCTGTGCTTGAAGCAGCGGTATACGACCAATAGTTAAAGCGCAGGCTTTGGGTGCCAGGCGGAATGGTCAGCGGTGCAGAACGCACATATTGGTCAAACAAACTGAAATAGAGGTGAGCGCCGTCCAGGTTGTAGCCATCGGAAACCACCTGGGTATAGCGCATGTTGGCCGCGCTCCAGCCGGGAACTGCATCCACCAGCCAGAAGTTATCCACCCTGGCCCGGCCGGCGCGGAAACCATCGGTGTCGGAAGCAATGCGCAGTTTAACCACCTGGCCCTGGTAGGTTTGCAGGTCTACCACAGCGGTTCGCCAGCCCTGGTTTGCGGTTCCCTGGTAGGTTCCCAGGTTGATCGAAACCGAAAAACCGGCACCGGTGAGCAGGTAGACTGTGAGCGGCACGGATTCAGCCGCGTTGCGGTTGGTCCAATTGTAATAATTAAACTGCAGCGCAGTGGCTCCAGCAGGAACCGTGAAGGCAGAAGAATCGGCGTAGGTGCCGACAGCATTCAAACGCAGGTAGGGGCCATCCAGGTTGAAGGTATCACTGACCACCGTTACCGCGGCACCCGAAGCGCTCCAACCAGTCAAGTCGCCTGTTGAAAAATCATAATTGGAAGGGAAAAATGCCGGATCGAGCGGCTGGGCTGGGTTGAGCGAAAAATCGCCGTTGACAACCCGGGCGGTATCTGGCTCGAACAAAGGCAGCGGCCCCGGGCAAGAAAGTTCGCATGGGCCCCCATTAAAGACAAAGTTTTGCGGCGCAGTGGGCAAATCCGCCGGCAGGGCAAAGGCATACTGGCCATCGGCCCCGGTAAACTGAGAGGCGGCCAGGGCCTGGCTGTCGTCGTAGGCGCTTACCAGCGCCCCGGCCAGGGGGCCTTCGCCAAAGTCGCGCTGGCCATCCTGGTCCAGGTCGTTCCAGACCTGGCCAGATACCCGAGCCACGGTATAAAGACCAAAATCGAGGCCAGTTTGGACATCATGGGCAGCCAATGTCTGGGTAAGCACCTGGCTGCCGGAATAGGCAAATTCAACCAACGCGGCTGGTTCGAGGCGGTACTGGCCAGGCAGCAGGTGGGTCAGGGTGTAGACCCCCTGGGCATCCGTGGCTGTGGCCCGCACCAGCACTCCGCTGGCTGCATCATACAGGCTGACGGCCACCCCACCCAACCCGGCCTCACCTGGCTCCTGCAAATTGTTGGCATTGGCATCGGAAAACAGGGAACCCTGCAAACTTGCGCCTGTAAAGTCTACCCAGACCGGGCCAAGGAATTGTGCGGCAGAAGCACCATCGCCCAGCACAGCCGAAAGGCGTTTGACTTCAGGGAAAGTACTGGTGAGGGTGGCTGTAAACACACCGGAGATGTTGGTGGTGCCTGAAATGGGGGCAAAATGGTTGTCGCTGCCCGTAGCAGCCAGCCAAACCAACACACCCGAAAGCGGATTGAGGCTGGCATCGCGAGCAACCACTTCGACCAGGGCGGCGTCTTGTCCATCCGCCAGATGGGGGGAAGTCACCGTGATTGTGCTGGATAATAGGGCAACGGCTGCAACCTCAAGGCTGGAAGCGGTTGCGTCCAGACTGGGGAGTGCTGCCCCCACATTTGAAGCGGCTGCCTCCAGGTTTGAAGCCGCGGATAGTTGGTTTGAGGCCCCCGATGATATCAAAGTTTCGGCGGAGCCGGGTGCGCGCAGCGCCAACCCGGCAGGTTGGTGAACGATAGGTTGTTGGACGATCTCTGCAGCTTCGGCCGTTTCCACAGGTACACTGCGCGGAGCAAGGGCGGTAAGAACCGCCGGGCTGAGGCTGGTTTGAATGGTGGTGGTCACCACCCAATCACCAGGAGGAACCACAGCAGGGTACACGCTGGCCGAAGCCTCGATCGCCACACCCACACCCAACAACCCATAGCTGCTGGCGTAGGGAATCAAGTCACCCTGGTCATCCGTGAATGCAACTGTAACCGTGTAGACGCCAGCAGGCAGAGAAGCGGTTTCAAACGCGCCCAGGTTGAGGCGCACAGGCACGGAAGCGGACAAAATATCCAGGCTTTGGGTGAGTGTGTCGGAAACCACCCCGCCGGGGCCGAGCAGTTCAACCACCGCCTGGGTAGACATGGGCAGGTTGGTCTGGTTAATCAGGTCCGCCAGGACCATGACATCCACGCCAGCGCCGGTTTCTACAAAGGAAGGCGTGGGCAGCACCTGGCCTACCCTTAAAAAGGCATCCAGTACGGCCAGGTTGGCCTGGGTAAGGCCCGGGGGAAGAGACCCCGAAGAAACTCCAGGGTTCCTCCATTCAAGCGCTTCAAATTCGGCCTGGAGCAGATACTGGCCCAGCGCAGAGGTTTGCAGGGTAATGGGCAGGCTGGCGGTTTGCCCGGGGGCAAGCGTCAGAGAATCCTCAGCCCAATCTGCACTCACTCCGGCGGGAAGGGTCAGGGTCAGCAGCGCTGTCGTGGTCAGGCTGCCGCGGTTAGTCACCTGGAGCGCCAGCGGCAGGCTGCTGTTTTCCAAAGCAACCAGGCTGGCCGGGACGAACATCACATCCAGGCGGTGAGCAGCCAGGGTGCAGATGCTATTCTCCAGTTCGGCCACCAGTTCGGCAGCCTGAACATGCTTCGCCTCTCCGATCGGGTCGGCGGCGTTAGCAAATTCAGCGGCCAGGTCGGACAGGGCCTGCGCCAGGTTTTCCCCGTCCAGCGTAGCGGCAGCATTAAGCGGATAAGTGGTCTCCACAATGGCTGCCAGGGCATTCAAAGCCGAAACGACACGCGTCTGCAGACCAGGGTCGCAGTCGCCATCCTGGCACGAAGCTTCCAAGTCATTCAGGGCAGTTCCCAGGAAGGAAAGCCCCGCAGACAGGGAAATTGCTGCCCCGCCGCCCAATGAACAGGCCCCTGCGGCGTTTTCAGCCGCCTGCTGGACACTCAGCGCAGATTCGCTGTATACCAGAAGGGTGAAAGAATCTGTCGGGCCACTTTCCACTTCCACATCCACCCGGTATTGGGCGCCAATCGATACGCCAGTGGGTAGTTGGACAGCCCCCTGTTGGGTGCTGGTCTGACCGGCAGCCAGTGCAACGGGGGAATTGAGCGGCGCTGCCAGGGCCCAATCCGGACCGGGCAGCGTGGCTTGCAGGGTGAAATTACCCACAGCATTGCCAATATTTTCCAGCGTAAGCGTAAAGCCAGCCAAACCACCCGGAACAGCCGTAACAATCTGAGGGTCCAGGGCCAGGTTTGCAAAGGGCACCGCTGGCATGGTAAAAACAATGCTGTCACTGGCAATAAGGCCGGTGTTAGACTCAGCGGCAACCTGGATGGGATAGGTGGTCCCAGCCGGGGGTAAACCAGCGGAGATGGGCGGTGCAACATACAGGCCAACCACACCCACCCCACCCGCAGGCAGAGTGATTGAACTACCGGGCAGGCTGAGCAAGGCCCAGTCATCCGGCAGTCCGCTGATTTCGAGGGTATATGTATAGGCCGAACTGGAAGTGTTGGTCAGGATGATGGTATAGGCAGCATCAGGCACCTGGGCTGGCTGGTCCCCCCCCATGGGTACGGTGATCAGCGGTTCAGGCTGGACAGCCAGATCCAGGCCTTCATAGGGCGCCAGGGTGACAGTGTGAACCGCACTCAAAAACAGGGCCGGGTATTCAACCGACTGCACCACCACCAGGATGGGGTACTCGCCCGGTGCAGCCCCGATGGGCGGCAGGGCCTGAACCTCTCCAGAGGAGGTAAGTTCGACAAACCAACCCTCTGGGGCGGTTACCGTAACCGTGTAGCTGCCCGCAAAGTTGGCAGCCAGATCAAGGGTAAAGCTGGCTGCAGTGAGCGGTGCTGGGGCAGACTGGGCCGGGTCGAGCGCCAGGGTAAAGAAGGCTGCCGGGCCGGCCAGGGTGTAGCTATCGAGACCGGCGTTTTGTTCTTCGACCAACACCTCGCCGGAAAAAGCAGCCAGAGCCAGGCCGTTGGTGCTCAGCGCGGCCGGGTCGAGCGGGGTTGCCCCAACCAAACCACTACCTGCTGCGGGGCCAAAAATCAGGGTGTTGTTATCCAGGGTAAGGGCCAAACCAATGCCTGCAGGGGAAAACAAAGGTGCAGCACCCGGGCCGCTGCCAGCCAGGGCAACAGCTGAAGTCGTTTCCACCCGGAAGGGGCCATAATCGGCTGCACTGTACACCCTTCCGCCTGCGGTCACATCCGCCCCGGCAATGGTAAATACGGACGGGGCGTCTCCACCCACCTGGGCACTGAAAGGACCCCAACTGCTGCCACCGCCCAGGCCATCCACGGCTGGTGCATAGAGTGACACGCCAATTTCGCCGGAATCGCCGCCCAGTTCCAAAGAAACGGGGAAATCGGAAAGATTGCTTGCCTCAGCCAGCAAATAAGCCTGGCCAGAACCAAAAGCCCCACCTTCCGGAATTGCCAGCAGCGATCCGTTGGATGGGCTGACTTGCTCGAGCAAATTACCCTGGGCGTCGTACAGGTCGCCCTCCGCCAGGTTAAGCATTTGGAAGGAGAAAGCAGCCGGGGCGGCCTCTGTACGGAAGGCAGCGCTGCCTGCGCCGGTAAGTTGCATAAAACTGGTTTCCAGGGCGAGATCGAGCGGCCCGGCAGGGTAAACTGCTGGCGCACTGACCACGCCCACTACCACCGGCTGGGAGAGGTCTCGCAGCGGCATGGCCTGAAACTGTTCGGGCAGCGGCGGGTCGGCGGTTACAACCCGGCTGAAATATTGTTCCGCAGCTTTTTGCCCATCACCAAACAGATCAAGCCCGCCGGCACAGCTTACACCGGCATAAATCCCGCTCAAGCCCGTCAGACAGGCCAGGCCGCGCGAGGCATTGCCAACTGTGGTGAGATAACCGGGCAGGTCAAAGGTGCCACTGCCAATCGCTTTATCCACATGGTAGGCCACAAAACCAAGCGCGTAGGACGTGAAGCCGAGCATGAAATCCACAAAAGGCCCAGCTACTGCGCCAATATCCGCGATGTATTCAAGCGCAGCCATATGCAAACCATTATCCATCACACCAATGGTTTCGCCAGTTAGCGGGTCTACTTCCCACCAACCGGTGTAGGTTTCCACACTCCCCTGCACGGCTACAGCCTGACCAGGGACAACCACAAATTTGCCTTGCACCAGGGCCTGGATAATGCGAGCCTTGCCTTGTTCGGAAATACCCAGGGTGTTGAGTGCATCCAGGTTGTCATAAGTAACTACCCAGGAGGGGATATCCTGCTCGGCGGCCTGGGAAAATAGCCAGGCAGTGGTAACGGCCTGCTGGCCGGTATTCGCTTCCAGCACCACCCCTTCCATGCCCGACTCGACAATCCCTTTGACAATGTTAAAGGTTACCGAAGCAGTCAGAACCTGGCCAGGATAGGGAATGGCGCGAGCGCCGGTTTTGCGTAAGTCCATGCTGAAGAGCGCACCCTGGTCGTCCGGCTCGACGCTGGTGGTGACAATGCGCGGGGCGGCGTAATAGGCCTTCACAAACAGCCCCTCGCCAGACTCGACCAGGTTGCGGTCGGCCAGTTCACCAAAGGCAATGCCAATATTCCCCAGGTAGGAGGCCATGTTGGACTGGAAGCGAGCGCGCACCTGGCGCAGTTGGGCATCTTCAGCGGCAGTGCGGTTGGTTTTAGGGTAAAGGGTTTGTAAGATCGTTAAATCGGCGTTGATTTCATCCACCAGATTGAGCGTCCGGGCCTGGGCCTGTTCGAGAGCGTATGCCGGGACCAGGTTGGGCCAAAACCAGGTGGTGTAAATATCGGAATCGGTAAACAGAGCGTCGCTGCCCTCCTGTTTAATACCCAATGTGGCACCCGTCCAACGGGCTTCAGCACCAATCTTATCTACCAGCTCGCGTTCAAAATACTCCGCTGGTCCACCCGGGGGGAGAACCGTGAACTTGAGCCAGGCACCCGTGCGAAAGATGGTGCCTAAGGGGAAGTTGGTAAACAGTTCCTGGTAAGTTTCGCCAATAATTTCGCGCTCACCCACCAGCAGGTAGGGGGTGTACTTGTGAGAAATCGCTGTGAAAACCAAACCCGGAGTGGGTTTACTTTCCACCAGGTGGGCAAGGGCTACCGGCTTTCCCGTGAGTTCCACGGTATTAAAAGTCTGACTGAGAGGGAGGGTACGCCTGAGGCCCCCAAAGCCGGCATTGAGGGGATGGTAGTCTTCCACTTCCAGGGCAATGGTAATTTTATGCCTGATGGCATCAGGCAGTTCGGCCAACCGGTCACTGGCAGGCAGTGGGGTGGCAAACTGCTGGCCAACCGCAGCGTTGGAGAAGGATGGATCGAGGTTGGTCCAACCCTGGCCGGGCAAATAGGCTTCCACCCACCAATGGTCGCTGGCCTCAGCCAGCAAAGAGGGGTCGGTTTGAGGGCTGCTGAGCGCCTGGCCAGCGGGAACATAGCCGGTAAAGCGGGTGGGCTGGGGGAACATGCTGTCCACCAGTTGGGCAGCCTGGGTTGGAGATAATTCGCCGTGGCGGTAGCGAGCCGGGATGCCGCTGGCACGCAGCATGGCCACGAGCAAGCTGGAAAGGTCGGTGGAATTGCCGGCCTGGCTCCAGAGGGTGCCGCGCGTGCCGCGCAGTGAACCGGTATAAACTTCGTAGCCTAAACTTTGCACATACGCAAAGATACGCAGCGGGTCCTGTCCAAGCAGCGCCGCCTGGTTGAGCATTTCGGGGTCATAGCGGTCAGCGTCCACAGTCCACTGCAGCCAGTCGCCCACGCTGGGCGGGGCAAGCTGGGCCGGATAGGCCTGAGCAGTCACCATTCGCCCACCCAGCGACCCCCAGGCTGCGGCGCCGTCATCCAGGGGGGTGAAATCGTTGATCCCCGCCAGGCTGGAGGCATCAAAGGCCACAACAACCGTTTGGCTGGCCTGGGGCGGCAGCGCACCCAGGTCCCAGGCCAAAACCCCTACCGGGGAGACAGAGGGTTGGGCAGCAGGCTGGCCGCCAGTTTCATCAGGAAGAAATGTATAAGGAAGGTCGGTTTGAAGGCGCAGCAGCACATTGTGAATGGTGTTCGGGTCGTTGACCAGGTTGTAGTCTGCTAACAGGGCCAGCACATCTTCCGAAGACAGGCCCGCTGGAATTTCAGGGGGATCTGCGGGAAACTGCTGGTTGGTAACAGTGTAGGTCACTACGATGGTGCTGCCGTTGGTCAGTTGATAATCAGACTGAACCCTGGAAACGGCCAGCGCAGGCGGCAGCGTTTCATTAAACAAAGCCCATTGCGCAAACGAAGTTTCCTGTGCAGCCATGGGTTGAAGGGCAGAATCTTGTGGGGCTTCACTGGACAACCATGGCTGGCCAGGTTGGGAAGCCGCCAGGGCGTTTTGCTGCAAAATCAAAGGGTCTATGGTCAACGCCAGGCCGAGGGCCAGGCCGATAATCCACAGCAGCCCAACGCCCCTGAAGAGGCCCTTGTAATGCGAGTACGCATTAATGTGCGAGTACGCATTACGCACTGACTGAGAAGAGAAGGGGCTGACTGTGTTTCTCTTGCTTTTGACCGGTTGCATAAATACACCTCCAAATCAACCTGGTTATAAAGCGCTTCACCAGATTGTACAGAAAATGCCAGGCATTTGTGGCTTTTTGCCAGGCTGAGTTGTTAGATTGCATTGGATTAATTGTTTATATCCTACCACTATTAGGTTCATTTTTCCAATTAACAAGGAATAGGCCATTGGTCATGGAGATGGTTAAGAGCCGGGAGCCAGGAGCCGGGAAAGATTCCTCCGGCTGCGCCGTTTGGAATGGCAGGCGGGGGTAACGATCTCCAGTAGGGGCGGGTCGCAGCGCAGCAGAAACAGGTACAAAATCGCCCTGGTTCCCTCCGGCACAGCCCACCCGCAGACCCGCCCAGCCCCCAGGTGAATTGCGCTCAATGGCAAGGACAGGTCTGCGGGTACTGCGGGAATCATTTTGCCGCAATTAGGGATGGTATACCCAAACCCCCTCCGCCGCACGGCGACCTGTCCCTACGGCATCATCGGAGGGTCAAAGTTTTCCGGTAGGGGCACGAAATTTCGTGCCCCTACCGTGCGAATCAATTCGCAACTACATTAATTACGGGCCGAACTGCTCCCAGGGGGTCGAAAAGGAACGGTACGGCTCCAGGAACCAGCCGGGGCCACCCAGGTGGGCGCGCAGTTGGATGTAGGCGGCCGGGTGGAACCAGGCGCGTGTACCTGTCACTTCCAGGCCCAGGATGGCGCCCAGGTTGTTGAACTCATTGCCCTCCGCGATCGCCCCATCGCCCTCAGCACTGCGGCTATCGGCATAGACGTAGAGGCTTGTGGTGCCGGCGGCAAAAGAACCGCTCCACAGCGAGTTTTCTGTGGAATAGGCCCCAGGCTCTGAAGTCAGGACAAGGTATTCGCCAGGCTCCAGGATTTCTTCTACGTACCAGGCGATGCCCTGGCAGGGCGAAAGGCTGCACAGGCTGTCCCAGGTGGTATTGGTGGTGGTGGGCGGGATGGTGGGTTCAATATACAGGTCCACCCAGAAGGGAGCGTTGGCGGGCTGGTTGCCCTGGTTTTGTACCACAACCGTGATGGTTACCGGCTCATCGCTGGACAGGGTGAAGCGATTGGGAGCAAATTCCACCATGGCCACAAGGTCTGGGCCGATATTCGAAGGCACCTGCGGATTGGCACCAGGCATGGTGTCGTTCATCACCAACGGCAGATAGATGGAAAAGAGCGCCGGGGTGTCACCGGGTTGGCTGCCTTGTTCGGACTGGCTGGCAAAAAGCGGAACAACGTCGACCGTGTAGGGGCCAACCTGGGTCTGGTTGCCAGCTGCGTCTGCGGCCAACACCCAAAGGGTATAGACACCCGCAGGGTGTCCGCCTGCCTGGTCGAGTTCAAGGTCCAGGGTCCAGGTGAGCCCATCGAGAGACAGTGCGCTGGATTTAAGTTCGCCTTCAGGGGTTTGAATCAGCGCCGACAGAGAAACCACCCCGCCCGGACCGCCATCAGTGGCCTGGCCGGTGAGCACCGCCAGGGAGGGGGCAAAGCTGGCCTGGGTGATCTGTTGGGTAACCGTGAGAACCGGGGCCTCGTCATCAAGATAGAGGGTCAGTGTCAGCGGCTGGGGTGTGGTATTGCCCACCGCATCGCTGGCATAGACTTCAACTGCCAGGGCAGCGCCATCCACCCGGCTCGCAGCCAGCGCCTGGCCGGCAGATCGAAGCGCATCAAGAACCAAAACCGCTCCGGGGGCGAAGCTCCAGGAACCGGCGTTCTCGGGGCTGTTCCAGGCCACCAGCTTAAGCTCAGAAGCCCCAATTTCGGGTTGAACTTCGCTGCCACTGTCGCACACTTCCAGAAGCCACTCACCCGCCGGGTCCTCGGTACCGCCAACCCCCAAAAAAGCACTCAGGGCTTCTGCAGGCCGGGCCTGGCGATTGAGCGCAAACGAAGTTCCCTCAACACCTTCCAGGCTGTCGTCGAGACGGGCCGTGGAGAAAAGGTCCGGGGCATTGTCGCGGAAGGTGACATTCAGATTGGCTAACACTGCGCCGGAGGATTCCAGGAAAACATCCGGGCGGCTTAAGACCACTGCAGTGCCCTGGGGCGAGACGAGGCGAATGGTCAGGTCGTTGCGGTTGGGGTGCTCAAGCGCCAGGCCGAGTTCCACCCAGCCAAGGGAAGCCCCGGTGGGCAGGGCACTTACCAGGTAGGTTTGGGCACTGCAGAAGGCTGCAGGGGCCGTTACCGAACTGCCTGTGTAAGCCCATTCAACCTCAGTGTCTGTGGTCGGAACCACCTCTGCAGGCAAACACCGGCCATCCACGCAAACAGTCACCGGGCCGATGGCATGGGAATCCGTCACCACGCCCTGGAGGACAAAAGAAGAAGTATTGAGCACCAGCCCGTTGGTCAGCGTGCCGGTCAGGGCAAGCTGCGGTGGCTCGGCGTCCACCACAAAGGGCAGCGGGGCGCTCCAGGCGCTGGTTACACCCTGGCCATCGGTCACCTGGACGGAAACCGGGATGGACGACCCATGGGTGAGCGGGCCGCCCAGGTCCAGGTCGCAGCGCCAGTCCCCGGACAGGGGGTCGGCAGGAATGCAGGGCGCTTCCCGCCCCGCAAAGCGCAGTGCGCTGCCCGCGTCGAAATTCACCTGGGAGATGCCTGAACTGGCAAATGCATAGCCCTGCAGCGACAGGACTCCATCCGCGCCTACAAGAGGCGCCCCGGTTCCACGCTCGAAGCCAAAGTGGAGCGGAGGCTGGTTGTCTACCGCGTGGCTGGCAAAGACCCACTCCACAGGAGCGGCGTCGGGTCCACTGCCCGGGTAAACCAGGGCTTTGAGTGCGGCCCAGGAACCTTCGGTCCCTCCGGCGCTGGCGGTTACCGTCGCCGTGAAGACCAGTTCGCCCATTTCGCCCGGGCCAATCGCGGCGGGGAAAGCCAGGTTTTGCGCGCCCAGTTCAAGGGCAAAGAAGGCTGAAACATCCAGCCAGACCCCTTCGGCCGGGTCGCTGCCGTTGTTGGCAACGCGCACGGTATATGTCACCACCTGGCCAGGGGAAAGCGGGGACTGGCGGAAGAGCAGTTCCGACTGGTTGGCCAGGGTCAGCAGTTCGCCGGGGTCGAGCATGGCAGGGCCAAAGAGAACCTCTTCATAGAAGGACTCATCCTCAGCCAGTCCGCCCAGGCCGCCGGAAACATAGTTCAGAATCACCCCGCCGGGGTCAGCCGTGATTTCCACCTGCAGGTCTACATCCGCAGCCGGGTCGGTACGGCCAGGCAGCAAAGCGCTGGACGGGCACACCCCACTGCCCAGGCTGCTCCAGCGCAGGCGGTTGGTCAGCTGGACCGTGGCGCTGGAAGCGGTTTCTACCCCAACCCGCCCACTGGTGGTCGGGTTAGCGGCAGGAATGGCAGCCCAGGTGGCCAGGCGGCCTTCTTCGCTGGCTACAGCGAGCAGGCTGACCGGGTTAAAGGCAGGTTGGCTGATTCCCAACAAACTGAAGGGCAGGTACAGGTCCGTAATTCCAGCCCCAGCCGGGTCGAAACGGTAGCGATCGGCAGCAAGTTCGAAGAGAGTCCTCTCTTCGACCACCGTCCAGGCCGAACCGTTCCAGGCCAGCAGTTGGGCGGTGGAAGAATCTTGCACCCAGACGAGAAAATCGGCGCGCATGGCAGGCACCAGGCTGGTGCCCGGGAAACGGATAGTAGGTGCCGGGGTCGGGTAGGGGTTGTAGAGCCGGTCCGCCCCTGCGTCCGGCAGGGTGTCCAGGTAAATAAACAAATCGCCATCCGTGGACCACTGTGCGCCAGTCCAGGCCAGGCGCAGGGCGCTGGCATCCCAGGTGGCATAAAAACGCTGCTCACTGTCCAGCGCGGCTCCACCCTGGGCCTGACGGGCAACGGTCCGGCTGGTTCCCACCAGGGCGCAGACATTGGACCCACTCTCGCCACCCATCCAACCGCGGTAGACCGGACCTTGCGAATCCAGGTGGATGAAATCCGGGGTCAGCGGGGTGTCAAAATAGAGCGTTGGGCCGGTTTCGAGGGTGGAATTACCCGCCGGGTCACTGCGGAACAAGAGCGGGGTAACCCGGCTGGCTTCCACCGGGAAGAACAAATGGCCATTGGCCGGGGGGACGATGTAGTTGGCCAGCCAGTATGCGGCAGGTCCCTGGGCGGTGAGCGTACTGGCCCCAGAGAGGGTGTTGGCGGTCACCAACGCCCCGGCCCGGTAAGCTGCCGAAGAGGAAGATTCCGTCCATTCCAGGCGCACCGTATTCAGGTTGGTAAAGGTGGTTGTTTCACTCACCAGAAGATCGTTCACATAGGTTTGCAGCCCCGGTTCACTGGCCTGCAGCAGGTCAATCCAGACGGTTTGGGTGAGTGTGGTTGTGCGCCCCATTCGATTTTGGGCCTGGATCCACAGCGTGCGGAATTCACCCTCCGGGTCCATTTCGGGAAGCGGAACAAGGGCAAACCAACGATCATCGGAGAGCGTACTTTCCACCCGGGCGGGGACAGATGCATTATCCAGGCCCACAAACACCTGGGTGACACCGTCCGGATCCTGGACAGTGCCGCTCACGGCCAACATGCCGTTGTGTTCGTCTTCGCTGTTGTAGAAATACCCCGAAGGGGGAATTTTGGCATCCAGGCTGAGGACAGGCGGAGGCACTGCAATCGTCAGCGCCAGGCTGGTTTGCTCCACCTGACCCAGGGCATCGCGCAGGCTGGCGGTGAGGGTGTAAACCCCATCGGGCAGGCCAACCGGGCTCCAAGCCACCGAGAAAGAGGCCCGGCGCAAATTGTTGGGCAGCAGCTCAACATAGATTTCTTCGGAGTCCACCCGCAGATGGGTGGAGGCCAGCGTCAGGGTCAGGGTGTCGAGCAGCATATAGGCAAACAGATCGCCTTCCAGCACCAACAGGTCCGAACCGGTCAGCAGCGTGCCCGAAACCGGACTTGTGAAGGTGGGGACGGGGTTGGGCGTGGTATCTACCACGTAGGTGTAAAGCTGGGTGTAGGCGCCCAGGTTGCCTGCCAGGTCGTACGCGGCGACACGCCAGGAGAAAAGTCCATCGGCAGCCGTGGAAGGCACATCTACCGGGTTAACCAGGTAGCTCAGGCTGTTTCCAGCGTCCACAACCACCCCGTCCAGCTCCACCCGGTAGCCCGCCACATCTGCACTCGGGCTGGCGGCCCAGCTGAGGGTGGGCGTGGTGGTCGAAATCACCTCGCCGGGAAGCGGCAAAAGCAGGGAAGGCGCAGCGGGCGGGGTAACGTCTACGATGAACTGCCAGGAGTTGGTAAAGCTGGAGAAATTATAGGCCTTGTCGTAGGCCGCAGCCTGCCAGGAATGGAGAATCGGTGCATCGTGGGTACCTTCCGCCAACGGGTCGGGAGGCAGGTACACCGTCTCTGCACCCAGGTCAATTTGTACACCATCTAAAACCAGTACATAACCCAAAATGTCGGCACTGGAGCTGGCTGAAATGCTGAGCGTGGGGCGCAGATTGGGAATATAGGCACCGTTGGCCGGGGAAAGCAGGGCAGGCGGTTCGGGGTGGGTGGTATCCACATTGAACGAACGCAGGGCGCTGGGGGCGCTGGTGTTGCCCACCGCATCGTAAGCCGCCACCCGCCAGGTATGGACGTCATCCGTCAATGAAACAGGCGGGGTGTAAGCAGTTACCAGGCCAACATCCAGCCAAATCCCATCCAGTTCGAGCCGGTAGCCGGCAGCAGTACTGGAAGCCGCCCAGGTCAGTTCCGGGGTCGGGTCGCTGGTGAAGGCCCCATTGGCCGGGGCGGATAAAACCGGCACCGGCGGCGGGGTGATGTCAATTTCAAAGGTAAAGAAAGAAGTCCAGGTGCTTAGATTGCTGGCGTGGTCGCTGACCGCCAGGCGCCAGGAATACTCCCCTTCTGCAAGCAGCGAAGGGGTATATTCATCAACCAGGCCAAGATTCATCACCTGCCCATCCAGTTCCAGCCAATAGGCTGCCGTGTCGGTGCTCGGGCTGAGCGACCAACTGAGGGTGGGTTGGGTGTCACTCAGCACAGCCCCATTGGCCGGGGCAAGCAAAGTGGGCAGCGCAGGCGGGATGGTGTCTACTGTAAAAGTAAATTCGTTGGTATATGCGCTGTGATTGCCGGCCTGGTCTACTGCAATCGCCCACCAAAAATGGTCACCTTCAGCCAATGCGATGGTTGGGGTGTACCCCAGAGCAGCACCTACACCTGTGCCGTGGTCGGGCGGCCAGTAGCCATCCCGCATAAAAATGTAACTCACGACATCCGGGCTGGTGCTGGCCGCCCAGGAGAAGGCCGGGGTACCGGTATTGAGCAGTGCTCCTGCAGGCGGGGCAAGTAAGACCGGAGCGGCAGGCGGTGTGATGTCAATGGTGAAGGCCTGGGCAGCACTCCAGGGACCCACGTTGCCTGCCTGGTCGTAGGCTGCCAGCCGCCAGGCGTGAGCGCCTTCGGCAAACGGGCCCAGCGTCCAACCGGTGGCCCAGGAAATGGGAACCTGGGTGGCCTGGCCATCCACTTCCAACCAGTAACCCGCCAGGTCGGGTTCAGCGTTGGCCTGCCAGTAGAAAGTGACCATGGCTGTGCTTACAAAACTGGCGGTCAGCGGGGAAGTGACTGTGGGAGTGGTAGGCGGGGTGGTGTCTACGGTAAAGGACCAGAGCGGGGTGTAGAGGCTGAAATTATCGCTGCTGTCGAAGGTGCGCAGCCGCCAGGTGTGGGCCCCATCGGCCAGACCGGTGGCGGTATAGACCGTCACCAGGCCCACGTTGATCGGCGTACCGTCCAGTTCCAACTCGTAATACAACGCATCCAGGCTGGGGCTGGCGTCCCACGAGATTGTCAGCGTAGAAGTGGCAAACAGGGTGCCATCCGACGGGGCAAGCAGGCCAGGCGGCACAGGCAGGGAGTTGTTTTCGTAGCGAGCCATGGCATAAAAGTCCAGGGTGGTCGCACAGCAATCGTCCTCCGGGGCAGGCATCCACCCGCCGCCCAACAGCAGCGGGCGCCGGTCGGGTTGGAGGAGCATGGTTTCGGCAGTAACGGTTTCAGAAATGGCAAAAGAGGTCTGAACCAGACCCGCGCTGCCAAAGGTGGGGTCATACTCCAGGGTGCTGGCATCCAGGCGGGCGAGCAGGAAATTTCCGCTCGTCGAGCCGCCCAAGAGCAGGTTTTCACCATCCAGCGCCAACCCGGCTGCAGATTCATCACCACCCGAGACATCCAGGCGGAAGTCATCCAACCAGGTGCCGTTGGCGCTGAAGCGCAGGGCGAACAGATCGGTAACCCCCAGTTCGACATTGTGGCCGTTGTTAACCGTGCCAGCCAGGTAGATTTCGTCCAGGTCGTTAACCGCCAGGTCTTCCAGGTAGGAATGGCCGCTGACATGGGCGTAGTAGGAAAAACCACTGCTGCCAAAGGTGGTATCCAAAACACCTTCTTCCGTATAGCGAGCCAAGACGATTATGAGCAGGCCGTTCACCCCTTCAGAACGCTGTCCCCCCACAATTATTTTTCCGTCGCTCTGCAAGGCGAGCGCTTTGCAGTAGTTTTCGGTGTTGTTGGGAGAGGAGAAGGATTGAATTACCAGCCCGTTATCGCCAAAATCCGTGTCCGGCGTGCCATTGGGGTTATAGCGAGCCACCACGCAGTGGTAGCTGTAAATACTGTCGGTAATGTACACGGCGGTGCCTGCCGCCAGGTACTTGCCATCGGGCTGGATGAGCAGGTCGTAGAGCGAGCAGGAAAAGAAATCGTCGCGGATGAAATCGTATTGGCCGCACAGGTAATGGGCAAAGGTGGTAGTGTAGCCATTAACACCAAAGGAAAGATCCACGGTGCCAGTCGGGGTATAACGGGCAATTAAGAGCTGGTCATCACGGTCGTTGCCCACGGCAATCACCCGGTCCGTGTCGTCTACTGCCAGGGCGTAGAACTGGCCGCCAGAGTCCAGGGTGGAAATGCCCTCTTTGGGGGAGAATTCGTCTGCTTTCCAGGTCGGGTCGAGGAAGCCATTGGGAGTGAAGCGGGCAACCGTAACCCCTTCGCCATTGTATTCATAGGTGCTGCGTGGAACCGCCAAAATCTTTCCATCAGACTGCAACGCAGCCGCCACCAACGGGGCCCGCAGCTGGCCATCCGGGCTTTCGCCGCAGTAAACGCAGGGCAAAGTGCCGGTGAGGGTGCCGCTGTAGCCAAAATTGAGATCCAGCGAACCGGGGGTGATGCCGCGCGACGGGTAAGCGGGAGGAGAAGAGGATGGAAGACCGAAGACGGAAGGCGGGGAGGCGGGAGAAGACGGAAGACGGAAGACCGAAGATGGGGAGGCGGCGGAGAGCAGGGCCAGGAAACCCGTCATTTCGGTGCGTTGGCCTGGATCTTCGACCCGATTGGTCAGCACGGCCTCAAGATTAAACTCGCCGGTGGCGGAAACAAGTTCCCTGGACTGCATGGTACAGTCACCCGGCCCACTGCACTGCACACAGTTGCCAAACAGGTCACAGGCGCTTGCCGCCGATTGGGCAAGCCCCAGGCTGAGGGCAAGTCCATCCGGATAATCGCACGAGATGGTGCGGCTGTAGAGGCGGTTGGAAGCGCCGCTGGTTTCGCCCACCAGGGTGAGGTACCAGGGGGCGCTGGTATAGGCGTCTTCCGGCTGGGCAAAGGCGCAGCGCGGGAATTCGATCGCGGTGGGGTCGAGATTGAAATCGGTCACGGTCAGGGTGTAGCGCATTCCACCCGCCATAGCCTGGGCAGTATATTCCAGGCGCGGCGGAAGGGTGTCAATGGCGGTGCGCCATGGAGCGCTGCCCAAAGCCAGGTCGCCGCTGACGCCTGTGACATTTTGGTTGCCCAGCAGGTCGGTTGTACGCTGTTCTACCTGGTACAGCCCTTCAAGGCCAGCGGGGACTGATAACGACCAGGCTGTTTGGGTAGATCCATAGGTTTGCAGGGTGGCAGGCTGCCAGGCCAAAGCAACCAGGGCGGCAATTTGAAGCGGGTCGGGAGCCGACTGCGGGTCGGGCGCCGACTGCAAGTAAATGCGCACATCGTCTACCACGCCCCGGAAACCAGCAGCAAGCACCCCCAGGCTGGCCGGGCGGCGGCCCACAAAAAGGTTCGCGGTGTTGGCCGGGCTGCCCGAGAGGCTGTCGGTGCCGGATGCAGACAGCACCCCATCCACGTAGAGGGCAAGCTGGCTGCCCGATTTAACGAAAAGGATATGGTGGAAACTGCTGTTGTTGATTGCTGCAGACGAGGTCAGGAAAACCTGGGTAGTACCGTCAGAACGGGCCACCTGCACCCGCCCGGCGGAAGGCCCGCTGGCCAGGTAGCGAATCGAGAACGGGAAAGCACCCGAGCCAACCCACTTTTCCAGGATGGGGCGCTCGGCAGGGCCGGTTGGCTGGCTTGGGTCCACTTTGACCCACAGAGCAACCGAGAAATCTTCATCTGCGGCAAAGTTCAAGCTGGCATGGTGGGGCACAACGCCATAATCATCTTCCCCATCGAGGGCCAGGGCAAAGGCGCCCACCACACCCGGATGACTCATCCAGGCGGGATTGGCGTTGGGGTTAAACAGCTGGCCGTGGTTTTCCCAGCCGGAGTTATCCTGCAGGGGGCTTTGGTGGGTTAGGGCAGCCTCATCGAAAGCCAGATAAAGGGTTGGGCGCAGATCACCACCGGCACCCAGGTAGAGCGCCCGCACCTCGGCAGCGGTCAGAGCGGCACTGTAGACCCGCACCTCGTCCAGCAGCCCTTTGAAGGTGCGAAGAGCCAACAAGGCATTGGGCAGCCCGGCGGGAGCAGCCTGGCCCAGGTGCAGCGCTCCAGTTGGAGCCGGGCGCACAGCCGAGGTGAAGGCGGCCTGTGGGACGCCGTCTACATACAGCACACCGCTGTTGTTTGCGGCAATCGTTACCCAGACATGGTACCAGCGGCCAGCCGGGAACAACGCCGGGCTGCACGCCAGCGCCAGATTGCTGGCTGAATCGGTATAGCAGAAGCGGTCTGGCTGGGAATTGGGCGCATAGAAAATGGCATTTATGACACTGGAAGCGGGACTATCGAATGACATCACCGCCCCACCCGCCTCAGGACGCACCCAGCCGCCAAAGGAGAATGCCTGCCCCAGGTTGGATGGTACACTGGCAAGGCGCAGGTACTGCGAAAAGCCATCGAAAGACAACGCCTGTCCAACCCGCCCTTGCAGACCGGCGGTCGGGCAGGCTGCCGGACCGGTTGGGGGAACCAGCCCGCCAACATCGGGCAGGGGACAGCGGGCAAAATTGCCCTGGCCTGAAATATCCGTCACCAACAGGGCACCATCCCGGTTGGGGGTATCGTCCAGCGGTAAGTAGAGCGCCAACGCCGGCGCCTGGCCGGGAACACTGCCGGAAGGTGCGGCAGGCGCCTGGTCGAGGGCCAGGGGGGTAAAACTCAGTTCAACTTTTGCCACCCCACTGCTGACAGCAGGGGGACTGGCGGGATCTTCTACCGTACCCAGCAGGGTCATCCCCGTACCAAGCGTTTGCGAGGCCAGGAATTCAATTTCCTGGGGCGAAAGGGCGACGCTGTACAGGCGCAGTTCATCGAGCAAACCTGTAAATGGAGACACCCCGGCAGGGTCGCCGCCCAGGGTAAGCACAGCAGCAGCGGCAGGATACGCCGTGGGTATATCGCTGGCCTGCAAATGTCCATCCAGGTAAAGGGAACGCACCCCTGTCATGGAATCATACGAACAAGCCCAATGCTGCCAGCCCGCGCCGCCCACAGACAGCGCCTGGCCCACAGCAGCCAGTTCACTGGACCCCCAACCACACACCAGGGCACCATCGCCAGCTCGCTGGCCAAGATACAAGCCTCCAGTGCCATGTACCGCGATGGTCGCTGCGCCAGCGGAGGGAACGGTTTCTGGTGCAGCCCAGGCCGCCAGGGTGAACGAAGGCCCAGCCAAGGAAATGGCGGAGGCCGTTTGCAGAAGGGGCCCGGTGCCGTCAAACGAGACCGCCCCACCCCACACCCCGGCCTGCCCGGCAGCAGGGCATTCACCACCAGGCACACAAATTGCCGGATTGTTGTCTGCAGAAAGATCGGCAAAACTGGCTGCACCTTCGGATTCATTAAACAAATACCAAAGCAGGCCAGGCTGGACAGCGCCTGCGACGGTTTCCAGCAAACTTTGCGGCGCAGTGGTATCGAGGGAAATCTCAGGTGCAGGGGACAGAGAGACCGGGTTGCCCACTGCATCCACGGCCTCGACCAGAACCGTGTATGCACCGCTGGGATCGGGCTGGAAGAAGGGGTAATTCACGGTCCAGGCACCCCCCGCACCCAGGACGGCGGTTTGCTGGCCTTCGCCAGCCGGAAGGCCGGCGGCATCCAACAGCGTGACCACAACCGCAACCACACCGCTGCCGGGCTGGCTGGTTCCGCTGATTTGCGGGTCGCTGACCGTTCCAGCCAGGGGCAGATACCAACGCCCGGGCTGTACAGGGTCGGGTATGGGGCGCAGGATGCTGCCACTCACCAGCGTCGCCGCCAGGGTGGGCGGTGTGGCATCCACATAGGTTGTATAGCTATGCGCAATCTCTTCGTTCCCCACGCTGTCGTAGGCTTTAACATCAAAGATATAGCGCCCTTCCCCAGCAGTGGGGATAAAGCTGGGGCACCAGGCAGCCTGGTTAAGGGTATCTATGCAGGGCTCCAGGTCGCGCCAGCTGCCGCTGTTGGTGCGCATGGCCACACGCAGCACCTCGCTGGATGCGTCGCTGGCCCGGAAAAGCAGCACGGTATCGCTGGACGGGCGGTACAGGGCGTCGCTTTCTAAAACCGAAACCGGGCGATCGGCATCTACCCAAACAGAATGGGATTGGCGGGTATGCACCAGCCCGAGCTGGTATTCAAACAGCCGCCGGGTCTCCAGGTTGGAGAGGGCTTTGGTGTGGAAATTCACCTCGTCAATCCGCCCGTTGAAGGCGGCCAGCCCATCTGATGCATTGCCAATGCGCAGCACACCAGAGGGCAGATTGGGGATAGGGTTGCCGGTGACCGGGGTGAGCACGCCGTTGACATACAGCTTCCAGACCCCCGCTTCGCGCACGGCCGCCAGATGCTGCCAGCCAGCGGTGGAAAGAACCTGACCGGTGGTGATATAGGCCACCCCACCGACGATAATGCGGATTTCGCCGGTGTGCCAGAGCATCAGTCCGTAGCCATTCGAGCCGCTGTTGCCATTGTAGACAATGACCTGGCTGCGCCCGTTCGGGCCGCTCCAACGCACCCAGGCCGAAAGGCTGAGGTTATCGGTGCGGGTGCTGCTGTAATTGCTGACCAGCAAATCGTCCAGGCCGTCAAATTCCACCGCCTGGCGGACCTGGCCCTTCACATCCGCCTGCGGGCAGGCGCTGCCCGTACAGGTGGCGATAAACCCGGCAGCATCGTCGCGGAAGCTGGTTGCATTGCGGGCTTCTTCAAAACGCATCAGGAAGGCCGGCGCACTGCTGACCATATCCGTAATCTGCTGGTTGGTCAGGGGTGAAGAAAAGACCCGCACTTCATCCAGGATGCCGTTAAATTGACTGCCGCCGCGCGCCTGCCCGACCAGGACGGTGCCGCTGCCGCTGAACAATTCGGCACCGAGGGAAGAATTTGCCTGTGCATCTTGAACGCCGTTGACAAAGATGGTGCGTTGCGAAGACATGGGGACATTAAACCAGCGGTTGACCTGCAGCCGGAAAGCCAGGTGGTACCAGGTGTTGGGCTGCAGCGTGGCCGAACCGGTCAGGGTGTAGCCATGATATTTAAAGACCGCTTTACCGTTTTCAATGCCCACGAACAGACCATCGGCGGCGGTGGTGCCCAAAATGGCCCGGCCGCCCGTGGTTGTGTTCGCCTTGACCCAGGCAGAGATGGTGAAGCTGTTGTTGGCCAGGCCCAGTTCGGACACGCTGCGCAGCGCCAGGGTGTCGTTCACCCCGTCCAGCAAAATGGCCTGGTTGGAGCGGCCATCCACGCCGGCGGTTGGGCAGGTTTCGAGCGTGGCGCAGGAGGTCTGGCCGGTCAGGTCTACCCAGTTTTTGAAATTGGTGTTTGAAGCCGGGCGGCCCGCGCCGGGAGCATCATCGAAGCGGTGTTGGATGGTTTCATAGCCGCCCTGGTACAGGCCGAGCACATCATCCGGCGAAAGGGCCTGCTGGTAGAGCGAAATATCGTTCAGGTGGCCATAAAATGGGATGGAATTGTTGGCAATCGCCCACCTTGGCCCGGTGTACCAGGCGCTGACATAATTATTGGCAAACTGAACATGGGTGTCGCCCAGGAAGAACCAGCCCTTGCCGTCCCGGCCCAGGCCGGCCCCTTCATCGTAAAGCAACAGCTCCCAGGCTTTGCTGGGTTCGTTGCTGCTGAAGGTGCGTGCGACGAGCAGATCATCCCCTGGGTCAACATCATCCTCCCAGAGCTTCATTTCGGCGCTGTTTTCAAAGGTTTTCTCGATGTTAATATTGACAAAGCGTTTGGCGCCGGAGTTATCCACCCCACCCTGGCGGAAAATTTGGGCACCATCCCACTTGAGCATGTACTCGGCGTCGCCATTGCCATCAGCCTCTTCAAAGACAAAAATTTCGTCCATGAAAACCGTTGCCTGGCTGCTGGTTCGCCCGACCATGAAGGCCTGGCCAGTGGTGGGTGTTTTGTTGGTAAAGGGCACCCCTCCATCGCCGCTGCTGGTGGCTACCACCTGAACGCCGTTGACATACAGGCGGTAAATCTGCCCGTCAAAAACTGCCGCCACGTGGTTCCAGGTGTCCAGTTCGAGCACGTTGGCACTGGTATGAAACACATATTCGCTGCCTGTGCCGAAGCCGAAGCGAATCTGCCGCCCGACGCGCTGCAGGGTCGGATAGGCACCGGTCTGGCCGCTGCTCTGGCCGATAATCCCCTGGGCATGGCTGTCGCGGGCAGCTTCGCCGCTGTTGAGGGGCATCACCCAGGCAGAGAGGGTAAAGGCACCCCCGGAAAGGCGGGTAGAATCACTGCCGGGCAGGTTGAGGTAATCATTGCTAAATGAGGTAACCGGTGAAAAGAAATCCAGAAAACCCGGCCCCGGGCAGGTGCCTGAGCAGGTTGCGTTGTTGCCCTGGCCAGAAGAATCGTAATAGATGTAAGACAGGCCAAACTGATCCAGCGCAGCCCGGTTGCTCATGTTGAGCGCCAGGGTGGGCAGGCTGATCAGGCGGCGGATTTCGGCCACGCTGAAGACGCGTGGGTAAACCCGCACTTCGTCTACCAGGCCGTTGAAGAATGCCCCGGGGGTGGTGGAATTGACCCAACGCTGCCCCACGCTGAAGCGGCCGTTGGCTGCAGGGCGGTAGGTGGTTGTAAAGGTGCGCAGGCTCTGGCCGTCTACCACCAGGGTTCCCGCCCCGTTCTGGCTGATGGTGACCATGACATGGTACCAGCGGTTGGGCGCAAAGGCCGCACTGGTGCTGACAAAACCGGTCAAGGGGTCCCAATAGGCAAAGCGCTGCTCGCTGGTGTACCAGAGCACATTGGTGTTGCCACCAGTTGAAGTGCTGAAGGCCAGGATAGCGCCGTTGGCCTGGCGGGGATAAACCCAGGCACCAAAGGAAAAGGCCCGGTTGGCAACCTTGTTGGTGAGCGCGTCCGCGCGCAGATAGTCATCGGTGCCGTCGAAGCTGGCGGCATTGCCCACCCGCCCGACCTGGCCGCCCGTTGGGCAGCCTGCACCGCTGCAGGTGGCGTGGATGGGCGGCACATTGCCTGAGGCATCCAAAAAGAGGGTTCCGCTGTCTTCCATGCGGAGCCAGAGGTCGGTATAGCCTGACTGCTCGCGCCAGTCGCTGACCAGTGCCCCGGCCTCCTGCGTGACCGAATAAGCCCCACTGGAAGCCAGCGCTGCAATGGTGATCGTGCCGCCCAGCGTTTTGGTCTGGCGTGGTTGGAGTACGAAGGTATCTACGGGTGCGGTGAAGAGCAGGCCGGGGTCATTGGAACGGGTTTCGAGCAGGCCCTGGGCGTAGCGGGCATCGAGTTTGTTCTCGACGGTGGCCTGGTAGGAAAGCGTATCTTGGGGTTTGACCTGCATATCGTTAAGGTTGTAGGCGGCATTGTTGGCCAGGGCCGCAATTTGAGCCTGGGAAAGCGGGCGCTCCACAACAAGCACCTCATCGATCCGCCCGGCAAAGCGGGGGCTGCCCACGTAGACATTGGCAGCGTCTGCATCCGGTAACCCGGGGCCAGCGTAGCCGATGGCGGGTGTGGAGAACTGCAGCACGCCGTTCAGGTAAAAAGAAGCGCCCACACCCGGGGTAAAGGTTGCAGCAACGTGCTGCCAGGTGTTGAGCGCAACCGGCTGGGCGGCAGCGGACTCTTCGGAGCCGTGGAAAATGACCCAGGTGCTGCCGCGATAGGCGATGGACCAATCCCAGCCGCCGTTGTCACTGCCAACAATCACCTGGTAATCGGATTGGGAGCTGGTTGGGTAGACCCAGGCCATCAGCGTGGCGCCGGGGCCGGTGCTGGTTTGGTTGAGGCTGAGGGTGGTTTGCACCTGGTCGTTGACGCCATCAAAGGCGACGGACTTGCCAAACCTGCCCTCTACCCGCAGCGGGCAGGTCGGGTTGGTGGCCGCGGCGGTGCACACCCCGGGGTTCGATTTGCCTGAGAGGTCTGTGAAGGTTGTGGCGTCCACATCGTCTTCAAAGCGCAGCAGCAGGCTGGGGGCAAAGGTTTCCTGGAGGACAGATTCCAACCCGATGACATTGGGGTCGCTTTTGGCGCGCGGGTTGAATCCATAGACTTTTTCCAGGGCGTCGCTCAGCCCGTCGCCATCTGTGTCGGGGTTGAGCGGGTCGGAAAAGACCCGGGTGATGAGCGAATTGCCATTGGGGTCAAACTGGTAGACAAAGAACCAGCCGCCGAGCCATTCGCTGGTGTTGCCGTCAAAATCCTGGTCGAGGACATCCTGATGGTAGACTTCTTCGGCGTCCGTCAGGCCGTCCCCGTCGCTGTCCTGGCGCAGGGGGTTGGTACCGAAGCGAATTTCGAGCGCATCGGGCAGGTAGTCGCCATCGCTGTCTACCGAAAGCGGATTGGTGCCCAATTGAAGTTCCATATAATCCGACAGGCTGTCGCCATCGCTATCCCAGGCCGCATCATTGGGGTCGGCGCCGCCATCGGCCTGGTTGAGCAGGCCATCGCCATCGGCATCTTTGAGCCGGGGGAACTGGTCATCCCAGGCCAGGGCAAACCCACCATTGCGGGCAGCCAGGGTGAAGAACTCATCCAGGGTGGCCGGGAAAACGTCGTATTTCATGTACTGGCCCATATCAATATGGGTGCTGCCGTCGATGGTGTTCAGGTAGCAAATCGGCAAAAAGCCCGTGAATGGGGTCCAAATCAGCCAGCACTCCTGGAAAGGAAGAGCGTAGCCCTCGGTGAGGTAGAGGGTTGGGGTGCGGTTAATCCCGGCTGTGTCCAGCTCCACCGTGGTGCCATCCGTACTGGCTGCATCCACGAAGTAGGATTTACCTGGAGAGAAGTAGCTGCCCCCGTTGCGCCAGCTTGAACGCATATCGCCCCGGCTCAGGCTGCCGTGGATGTTGGTCTGGGTGGTTTGGAATTTATAGTCAAAGGTTGCCGAGTGTAGATTGGTGCGGTTAAACTGCCAGGCATAGAGGTAGGCCATCCAGTTATCGGGTGAGGCCAGGCGGATGGCGTTGGTGATGACCGCAGAAACCGAAAGCTCCGCCCCAACAATGGCACCGCTGCGCGGCTCGCGCAGCTTCTGGTCTTCAATAACCGGGTTCAGGCGGTCTTCATCGCTCAGGTCTACCAAAAGCTGGCCGCCATACAGGGCGTACATAATGCCTTTGGCGAGCAGGCCGTTGATGCCCTTGCAGACCAGGCCATCGGCCGCCCCCACCGCACACAGCAGGGTGATGATGGCATCTACCAGCAGCAAAATCGCAGTAATAATCTGCCCGACTACCGGAATGAGGGTAATGGCGGTCATAATGGCCAGGGCGATAGTCTGGGCGATGGTTTCGGCCAGGGCCTGGTTGAAGGCCACGCTGCCCGGCTCGACACCCTCGGAAATGACCCCGTAGAGGAAAAAGCCCCAGGTGACCAGTGCGCCGATGATGAAGCCGATGATGGCCGCCTTGGTCAGGGCGGTTTTGGTAGCGTTGTACAAAGTGGACGCTTTGGACCAGAAACTTTGGAAGGCGGTCAGGCCGGCTTTGGCAGTCTGGATGCCAATCTGGTAGCCAAGAGAAACCATTGAAACCACACTGAGCGCCAGGGTGACGGATGCAATCATCACTTTGTAATTGATAAAATTCCCCCCAAGCCGGTCGAGAATCACCAGGGTAAGCAAGACGCCCACCACAATAATCACGGCCAGCACCGTCAGCACAAGGCCTGTGGTTGAACTGGTGGCCCACTTAAAAAAGGCTTTATAGCCCGATTGGGGATTATAGTCGGCAGCCTTGATGGTTTTCATCCCGGTCACCAGCTTTTGGAACATGGTGGCCTGCTGAACCCCTTCATCCACCAGGTTTTGGATGTAGACTTTTACCGCCAGGCGAACCCCGGTGCTGAGCGAATTGCCGTTATACACGGCTTCATCGGTGATGGAAGCAAGGCGCTGGACGTCCTGGCCAAACTGCACCAGGTTTGAAACCCCGACATAGAGGGCGATGTAGTGCAGGGTGGCAAACATCAGCGATCCTTCCAGGGCCAGTTCGCGATCGGGATGAGTAGGGATGTATAAATCGGCATCGCCGCGCAGCTCGGGGCCAGCGTTGATTTTGAGAAAATCAAGGTACTGGTCAACCGGGTAGCCTTCCCAGCCCCCCACACCGTTCTTTAAGTTGGGGTTGTAGCGGTAGGGCGCCCACTGCATGGCGGCCAACACCGTGTCCTTGACATCCGCAGGATTCAAGCGCGCCGTCAGCGAACTTCCGGTAAACGTCATGTTGGGGCTGGCGTCGCGCATCACATCCAGGTTGAGGGAGCGGTATTTCTCTTCACGCACAAACAAGAGCGTGGGGGCCGGGGCAAGGGGAGTGCTGCCCGGTTTGAAATGGGTGTTGAGGATGGTTTCTGTCTGACCCATGGCAAGGGTCATCAATTCATCCTGGGTTTGCATAGATGGCAGCAAAATGGCGCGGGTGCGGTTGGCCGGGATGCCCCAGCGCTCGATATCGCTCAGGGCGGCGTTGTTATTGAGGCGGCGCACCACTTCGGCAATGGGCACATCGCGAGCCGCCGAAGCCCCGGTGCAGGTGGCGCAGCGCCCGGCGATGAAAGTCTGGTCAATGGCTGAAGCGGCTTTCCAGAGCATATCGTCCAGGCTGGTGTTGGGGTCATTGGCCGGGTTTTCAAGGACCACGGCCATCTGCATACCCAGGTCTTCACGCACCGCAAAGCCGCTGAGATAAAAAGAATCGGTATAGCTGTGGACAATGTTTGGCTGGTCTACCACCCAATTGGCGGGGTTTTCACAGTACGCCTGGGGGTCCTGGGTGCCGTCGGGCGGATTGCAGACATCGGTCAGCATATAGACCGCCCAAACCAGGCGGGCGTGGTGGGCCGACTGCCAGTTTGCAGGGGTTGAACCGGCAGCGGGCCAGTAGAGCATGCGCCCGGCAAAAGCCACTTTTTCGCCGCCTTCGCCATTGGCAACCACATTCAGCGGGATGTAGATCACCAGGTCGCCCCGATCGTTTTGGGCGCGGACGGTGATGCCATAAGGCTGCAGTTTCGATTGATCCAGCCAGCTATCCAGGTTGCTGGGGGTGCGGGCCGGCGCGTTCGGTTTGACGGGCAGGTTGGCATAATGGCCGGCCTGGTAGGGAACGCTGATTTCAAGCATGGGAATCAGGGTCATATCGCCATTGGCGGTAGGCCCGGTGTCGGACAGGGTAGAATCGTTGCCCGCCCGGCGCTGGACCTGGCCTTCGGTATCCCCGGAAGGCCAATCGAGCGCGCTGGTGGTGAACCAGAGGTGGTCGGGGTTGGTGGGGCGCAGTTGAAAATCTACAAAGACAGGTTTGTTGGGTTTGAGGTCGTTGATGGTGAAGCTGAAAGGCCGCCCGGCAGCGTCCGGCTGGAGGGGCTCAGGGCCATAAAATGGATTTGAAGGACTGCCGATGGACGAGGAGGGGGAAAGGTCCACCTTATCGGGGACGCTGTCGCCATCATTATCGCTGTCGAAAGCATCCGGCACGCCATCGTTATCCTGGTCTTCACAATAGGTGGATGGGGTTTGGATGCGGCGTTTGCACTCTGCCCCATCGGCCACGCCATCCTTATTGGTATCAAAAGCCAGGGGGTCGGTGTACCAGCGGATGCCAGAATTCAGCGGGTATTCAAAGCCGGTGACCTCGATGCCGTCCAGCAGGAGATCGCGGTCGGTATCGGCGTTGAAGGCATCCGTTCCTAGCTTATACTCCTGGAAATCGGTCAGGCCATCGTTATCACAGTCCTGGGCAGTGCCGCCATTGTAGAACGGCCCGACCACACAGGCCCGGATTTCTTCCGCATCCAGGACGCCATCCTGGTCTGCATCCAGGGTAATGTCCAGCTGAACCGCACTGGACGTGGTTGTGGCAGCAGCCCCTGCTGCGGAAGCCAGAACATCACCCGCAGGGCTGCCGGGAACAAAATCGGCTATACGCAATACCTCGGCCGCCTTGGCCTGGCGGGCAGCCCGGGCAAACGGGTCTTCGTGTGGGTCGAGCACAGCCGCCTGGGCTGCTGTGCGTTCTTCCTGGGCGGCTTTTTCGGCTTGTTGGGCCTCCCACTCCCTGGATTGGGCTGCCTGGGCGGTATAAAACCCGGCAACCTGGAACGTTTGCAGCAGCGGCCCGGCAACCAACGAAAGAATCAGCACCCCTGCCAGGGAAGCGTACAGCACCCGGCTGCGGCTGTGAACCAGCATCCAGCCCATCAGCCAAAACAGGCCGACCCAGGCCAGTGCGGCCGGGGCTTTCTCCAACACGGCAGCAAGCCCCGCCTTCAACATTTCAACCGGACCGGCTGCCAGGGAGCCCCACCCCACCAGCCCGAGGAAACCGGTTTGGGGGGATTCCGCCTGTGCATCCAGGTAGCCGGTGAAGGTGGTGCGAATTTCGAGCGTGATTTTCTCGCCGCTGCGCTGTTCGGGATAATCCAACTGGACCAGAAGGCGGAGCGGCAGCCCGGCGTGGGGGCCAGCCGCATACAGCCAGATTTCGCCGCTGCCGGTCATCTGTTGATATTGATTGGATGAATCGAGCGAAACCCCAGGCGGCAGCTTGCCCGTGGCGCGCAGGTCTTCTTCGAGGCGGGCCCGTATAAACTCGGCAAAGCGGGGGCCGTCGAAATCGAAGGCGTAGCGGGCAACCTGAAGCGACGGCAGCGAGGGTTCCGCCTGCAGCGGCTCTTCCAGGTCCATCCCCGGGCGCCAATCGAAGTCCAGGGGAGCGGAGAGATCGTCCAGGCTGCGGATATTTTTCGCACCAGCCAGGTAGCCCAACAGATCGGACCCGGGCGCGAACACCCCGCTGATGTCTTCAACGGCCTGCCATTCGCCGCCCACCTGGCGGCCAAACGCCTGACCATCTTCGATCTTGAGTTCAAGGCTGCCTGCCCCATTGAGTACGTTGCCGGCGTCATTCCACATGCCCATCTGGAAGGTTTCGCGGCCGCGGTCCATTTCACCCTGGAGGTGCAGCGCATCTGTACGGCTGCTGCGCCCAACGTTGGTGATCCGGGGGGCAGGATAGGTGCGCTGGAGGATGTCAGTGACAAAGCGGTGGCCGTCCAGGCTGCTGGCTTTCTGCCAGGCGGCGTGGACAGCATCCGCGGCCTGCGGCGGGGTGGGAACCTGTGCTGAGCCGCGCAGCGGAGCGGCAGCCGCCACAAGCAGCCAGGCAAAGACCCACAAAGCGGGTGCCCACACGGCAGGTTTGCGAATCGAACGCGGGGAAAATAGCGAGTTCGGCATGGCGAGATATCCTTTTTAAAAAACAATACCCCATTACAACCCACATGGGTGGAATATGGACAAGGGGGGGCAATTTTTGCTTGCGATTTGGTTTTCATCCAACAGGGAGTGGATAGGGGAATTATAAACGCGTTTTGAATACAGCACAAGAAAAAGGAAACCCCCACCCCCGGACTTTAAGAAAGGCCTGGGAAAGAAAACAGCCCGGAGCGGGTGGCTCCGGGCTGTAATTTTGTTACGTCAGCCGGTTTGGCTTATCCGGGGATTACCGGACGACAATCGGCAGGTAGACGGTGTAGAGCAGGTTGGTGCCCTGGACGTACACGTTGAAGCACTCGATACCCCAGCTTTCGTCGAAGACCAGGGCCTGGTATTCCGTTTCGTAGAAGCGGCCTTGCAGGTCCGGAGCGCCGATTTCAAGCGTCAGGTCGGAGGCGGTGTGGTTGAAGATGACCAGCGGGTCAGCATCAGCGCCGCCGAGGTAGAACGTGTCGCGGTAGCCAATCTTGTACACCGAATCCATCGGGCGCAGCGGGCCAATACCTTCGATACCACGGTAGTAGTAGCCGAGGGTGTTGCGTTCGGCAGAACCGGTGAACGGAGCGTTGTTGATCACCACAGCCGGGCTGGCGGTGTAGTCGAGGGCAGACAGGTCAGCAGCGATAGCCTGCGGGTTGTAGGTGCCTTCGGGGTAAGCCGCCGGGTAGGCCTGGTAGAAGAGCGGGCTGCCGCCTTCGTCGTTCACCTGCCAGTTGGTGAAGGTGGTGTGCAGGATGTGTTCGCCGCTGTTCACATCGGTGACCTTGAAGATGTCGGGGCCGATGATGGTGGGCGGGTTGAACGGATCGACGATGGTGTTGCCGTCCCACGACTTGATGACGAAGAGCGTGAACTCGATGCGAACCCGTTTGTGCTCGGGCAGGTCGGTCAGAACCAGGCGAGCCAGTTCAGCCGGGTCGGTCACGGTGCGCTTGCCGAACTCACCCATGAAGTTGCGGTCGCCAAGAGGCGTGACGTTCTGGTAAACGTCTACCAACTGCGGGTCAGCCAGGGTGCGGCCGCTGTCGCCGAGGAACCACTTGCTCAGGTCGTCGTTGGCCAGGTTGTTGTCGTTGAAGCACAGGCTGTAGACCTGGCGTTCGTCAATGACGGTGACGGTGGCGCTGCCCACGCTGTTGTCGGGATCCTCATCGAAGGATTCGGAGCTGGCGACAGCGTAGTTGGTCCAGGTGCCTTCGTCATTGGCGTAGACACGCAGGGTGATGTAGACTTCCGGCCAGCCGTTGGCTTCGGTGTACTGCAGCAGGTGGCCGAAGTCACAGCTTACAGTGCCCATGTCGTGCGAGCAGGAGCCCTGGGAGACGCCGGCGTTGATGAAGACCATGTTGCCAGGCAGGACGTCTTCGAGGGTGGCGTTGACGGCGATGTGCGGGCCAAGGTTGCGGACAGTGATGTAGAACTCAATGGGCATGCCCTTGAGGACTTCATCCTTGTTGGCGGTCTTGGTCACACGCAGGTCGGCGAAGGAGCGGACCGTGGTGTCGATGGTGGTGCAGTCGTTGCTGCTGTCGAGGTCGGGCCGGTCGCCGGCGACACAGGCGGTGTTGTAGATCATGGTCATGTCGGCCAGGATGTCGGTTACCAGGACCTCGAGGACGATTGTGTCGGTTTCGCCAGCGGCGAGGTCATCCACGTCGCAGGTGATAACGCCAGTCTGGTTCCAGTCAGCGTCGTAGGCTTCCACGCAGTCCTCATCGGAGCTGATGGCGATGAAGGTGACCTCTTCCGGCAGCATGTCGGTGACTTTGATGCCGCGGACAGCCGACGGGCCGTTGTTGGTGACGGTGATGGTGTAGATCAACTTCTCGCCAACCTCAACGTAGTCGGGGCTGTCGGACTTGCTGATGGACAGGTCGGCGTCGACCATGACAGTGACGATGGCCTCAGCGTAGTTGTTGAGGCGGTCCGGATCGGGCTCATTGGCGAAGACCGTGACGCCGTTGATCAGGGTGGAGGCCAGCATGCCAGCGTCCACTTTGACAATCAGGTTGATGGTGGCCACGGTGCCAACTTCCATGGTGCCGAGGTGGCATTCGCCGCCTTCGTCACACTGGGTGCCTTCATCGTCAGGGTTGTAGGCAACCATGCTGATGACGGTGACGCCCGCAGGCAGGTTTTCAATCAACTCGACCGAGCTAGCCCGGGACGGACCGTGGTTGGTAACGATGATCTCGTAGGCGATTTCTTCGCCGGCAGCCACAACGTTCGGGGTAGCCGTCTTGGTGACCGAGAGGTCGGTTTCACGCAGGATCGGGTAGACCGTGAAGCTGTCGCTGCTGGTGTTGTTGTCGGCCATCGGGTCGAAGGTGTCGGAAGCCACGGTGGCGGTGTTGGTGATGACGGTGTTGTCGAAGACATCCAGGTCAACCATGGCGACGAGCATGTAGTCCACGGCAGCGCCAGCGGCCAGGGTCGGGATGGTGCAGGTGACGGTGCCGGCCAGGTAGGTGCAGCCAGAGGACGGGCTGATCGAGACGAAGGTCAGGCCAGCGGGGATGATGTCGGTGACGACTACATCCTGAGCGTCAGACGGGCCGTAGTTCTCCACATGAATTTCGTAGAGGACGAAGGCGCCCTGGGCAACCGGGTCGGTCAGTGCAACTTTCTCGATTACGACATCGGCGACGGTTTCCACTTCGGTTTCAACCATGTCGTGGTTGTCATCCGACATTTCGTCGTCGGTGGCGGAGAAGACGGCGGCGTGGTTGACGAGCATTTCGCCTTCTGGCGTGGAGGCATCAACCATACCGACGATGGTGACGGTGGCGGTGGCGCCAGCGGGCAGGTCGCCCACCTGGCAGACGGTGCCGCCGCACAGGACCGGTCCTTCAGCGCCGGGCAGAGCCACGGTGGCGCTGACGAGGCTGATCCATTCGGGCAGGTCGTCTTTGATATCCACAGCCTGGGCGTCGGACGGGCCGTCGTTGTAGACGGTGATGGTGTAGGTGATCAGCTCACCCGCAACCACGGTGTCCGGTCCATCCTTATCGAGCTGCAGATCGGCGAGGCCAACCACGCTGGTGTCGGCGGAAGCGGCGTTGTTGAACAGGTCGCTATCCGGGGTCATGGAGGTGATCAGGGCATAGTTCTCGAGGCTGACACCGGGTTCGATGTCGGCATCGACCATGACCTTGATGGTGAAGGTGGCGAAGGCCTTGGCGGCCAGCGTGCCGAGCGAGCAGGTGTATTCCTGGACGTCCGTCATCATGCAGACCGCACCGGCGGAGCTGACGTAGGTCACACCCTCAGGCAGCATATCCATGACGGTGACCATCAGAGCATCCGACGGGCCGTTGTTGTAGGCAACCAGGGTGTAGGTCATGTATTCGCCAGCGAACACGGTGGCCGGGGCCATCTTGCCGAGGCTCAGGTCAGCGTTGGTAACCACAACCGTGGTTTCCATGTCGCAGCCGTTGGCGGGCACGGTGGCAGCGATGTCGGCGCTGAAGCTGGTGATGCAGGCCTGGTTGGCGTTCTGGACGCCAGCCGGGGTGCTCGGGGAAGCCTTGACCAGGGCGTACAGTTCAACCGATTCGCCCACAGCCAGGTAGCTGATGGTGCAGGTATTGCCAGCGCAAGAGATCATCTGGTTGCCAGCGGTCAGGTCACCCACCAGGCTGAAGTTGGTCTGCGGGGTGTCCACGACCACGACATCCGAGGTGTCGGACGGGCCGGCATTGTAGACGGTGATGATGTACATGGCCGCATCGCCGCCCGCAACAATTTCGTTGCTGACATCTTCCTTGGCGATGTTCAGGGTGACCTGCGTCTCGACCTCGGTCATGATGGTCATGCTGTTGTCGGCGGTGTTGGTGTCGTAGTAGCTGTCGGTGTCGGCGGTGGCGGTGTTGTAGATCATGGTGCCGGACTCGACATCACTGTGAACGAACACGGTGACGGTCATGGTGATCTTGTCGCCTGCGGCCAGCTGGCCGAGGTATTCACAGGTGGCGCCGCTGCACGGGTTGCCCATCAGGCTGGCGCTGACGAGAGAGACATGCTCATCCGCCAGGTCGTCCAGGATGGTGACATCTCGGGCATCGGACGGGCCTTCGTTGGTGACCACAATCTGGTAGGTCATTTCGGTGCCAGCGACCACGGTGGCCGGGCCAGTCTTGACCAGGGTCAGGTTGGATTCAGCCAGGACGCTGGTGTCGGCATTGGCTTCGTTGTTGTTCAGATCCGGGTCGAACTCATCGGCGGTCACCACAGCGGAGTTGTGAAGGCTGGTGCCGGGCCAGACATCCGGGTTGACGGTGACAGTGATGGTGAAGCTGGCGGTGTCGAAGACATCCAGGTAGGCCAGGCTGCAGGTGACCGTGCCGGCATTGTAGATACAAGCCGGGCTGGCGGATTCAAACACAACCGGAACAGGCAGGGTGTCTACGATGACGATGTCGGTCGCGTCGGACGGGCCGGCGTTGGTGACAGTCAGGACGTAGTCAATGGTGCGTCCAGCGGTGGTGGTCGGGGTGGCCGTCTTGTTGAGGACCAGGTCGGCCTCGTTGAGGACGTCGGTCAGTTCGAGGTCACACCAGGTACCGCCCTTGACATCGGCCGTGTAGCTGGCGATGCAGGCTTCGTTGGCTTCCACATCCGCGCCTTCCTCAGTGGAGGAGAGGGCCGTGACGGTGGCGATGAAGAGGACATCTTCGCCAGCGGGCAGTTGGTCAATGGTGCAGGTATCACCGGTGCAGGTGATACCCATGCCTTCATACTGGTCGCCTGCGATCAGGTCGGAATTGAGGACAAAGCCAGCCTGGACGGCGTCGGTGATGACGACGTTGTAGGCATCGGACGGGCCGTCGTTCCAGACCACGATGTAGTAGTTGATCGGGTCGCCGCCAGCCATGATGCTGTTGCCCTCATCATCCTTGGAGATGTAGAGCCAGGCTTCGGTGGTGACGTCGGTATCCCAGGTGGCAACGGCTTCGGTCGGGTCGGCATCGTAGTTCGAGTCCGAGAAGGCGGTGGCAACGTTGGTCAGGGTGACGCCCGAGGCAACATCCGAGCGCACAAGGCCGCGGATGGTGATCGTGCGGACTGCGTTGACTTCCATGTCGCCCAACTGGCAGGTGCTGTTGTCGCAAGCGCCCAGGTTGACGGTGGCATCAATGAAGATGACTTCGTCGGGCAGGTTGTCTACCATCACCACGCTGTGGGCCTTGGACGGGCCGGTGTTGGTCACGGTGATGGTGTATTGAATCTCAGTGCCGGCAACGATGGTGTCCGGGCCGGTCTTGGTGATATCCAGGTCGGCCAGGGCAACGATCGAGGTGTCGGCGCGAGAGGTGTTGTTCGGAGCAAAGAGCTCGGTCTTGGACGGATTCCAACCGGTGATGGTGGCCACGTTCTCGAGGCTGGTGCCGGGTTCAATGTTCGGGTTGGTGTCCACCACGATGGTGTACTCGAACATCTCCCCTGCCGGCAGGCGGCGAGTTTCGTTGTAGGTCAGGATGCGTTGGGCAGCGAACAGCGACTGGTTCCAACCCGGAGCGCTGACCACGCTGATGATGGCGTTGGTCGGCAGGGTGGGCAGCTGATCGCGCAGGCTGAAGCCCCAGACATCGGACGGGCCGTTGTTGGAAACATACAGGGTGTAGGTGATGTACTCACCGGCAAACTGCCAGTCGGTGGCCACTTTGACGATTTCGAGGTCGAAGTGATCAACCACGTTGATGGTCTCATCGTCACACCGCGGGTTGTAGCTGACGTAGGTGGCGGTGACGCCGCTGATGCAGACGCTGTTGGCCAGCAGGTTCATGGTTTCGTAGATGTCGGAGCTGGCTTCGAGCTGGGCATACAGTTCAACCGAAGCGCCGGCAGGCAGCACCGGGATGGTGCAGACGCCGCCCGAGCAGACGATGTTGTACATGGCCGACTGCTGGGCCGGTTCCACGTCGCTCACCAGGGTGAAGGACAGGGCCGGGGTGTCGGTGACCTGGACGTTGTAGGCGTTGGACGGGCCATCGTTCCAGACGGAGATGGTGAAGAGCACCGGAGCGCCGCCAGCCACGATGGTGTCGTTCAGGCTTTGCTTCTCGACGCCGAGGGAGACACGGGTTTCAACCGTGGTCGTCCAGGAGTCGGTGTCGTCGGCCTGTTCGTAGACGTGGGTGTTGGTGGCGAAGACGGTGGCTTCGTTGATGAGCTGGTAGGCAATCGGCATGGCCGGGTCTACCAGGCCGGTCAGGGTCAGGGTGATGACCTCGCCGTAGAGGATCTCGCCAAAGTCGCAAGACCACATGTCGGCGCACTCAATCCATTCCATGCTCGTGGAGCGCTGGTAGGCAGCCTGGATGGCAACGATGCCTTCGGAGGCCGGGTTGTCCTGGAAGGTGGCGGCTTCAGCGGCCACCGGCCAGATGTGCATGTCGGTGCGGTCTTTGTTGGTGATGACCACGGTGTAGACGATCTCGGTGCCAGCGGTCGCAGTCAGCGGGCCGGTCTTGAGCAGTTCGAGGTCGGCAGTGGTGTTGATAATCCAGACATCCGCCCAGTCGTAGAAGTAGACGGGCTGCATGCCCAGGATCTGGACGTAACCATCGTACGGGACGGTGTCGCCATTGGGCAGCAGGACGTTGCCGGGGGTTTCCACGAAGGCAACCACAGGCAGGCCGTCGGCGTCCACCCACAGCCAGTCGGTATCTTCAACAACAGGATCATTGCCATCGGCGTAGCGGACATCGTCTGCCAGCACTTTGATGGTGGCGGTGTCGCCGCCAGCGTTGTTGGTGGCATACAGGTCTTCAAAGCGGCCGATCAGGGTGATCGTGTTGCCGGCGACATCCAGGATCTGCATGGTGTCTTTGTCCATGTCAATCGTGATGTCGAGGCTGGCGCCGCTGAAGTCCAGGGTGTCGTGGCCGGACGGGTCAATCAGGAGGTCCTGGCTGCCCGGGGTCAGTTGGTACCAGTCGTGACCGGCGTTGCCCTGCAGTTCGTCGTCATCGGAGCCGTCGGCGAGGAAGTCGTTGCCGGAGCCGGTTTCGATGACGTCCTTGCCAGCCTGGCCCCAAACAGAGAGGGCGCTGGTGAGGGTGTCGCCAAGCAGGGTGTCATTGCCATCGCCAAGCCAGATGTTGACGGAGGTCGGGTCGCCGAAGTCGACATCCACCGTGCTGGCGGAGTCGAACGGCATCACGACCACATCGTCATCGCCGTCGAGGGTGTAGACGTTGACCGAGTTGGTGGCCCACAGGAAGGTGACGGTTTCGCTGTTGTTGCTGGAGATTTCGTTCATGTTGTCGCCAGCGACCGCATCGTCACCCAGGTAGACATCGTCGCCCAGGCCGGTGATGAAGTTGAAGTTGCGATCGGCTACGGTCAGCTGATCCAGGATCGGCTCGAGGCCGGTGTAGTGCAGGTAGACGCCTGCAACCAGGACATTGCCGGAGGCCGGGTCAATAAAGTTGTGCGTGGTAGAGATGAACGAGCCGTGGCTCAGGCGGATAAAGTCGCCGTCAGTGTCGGGATCTTCATCGCCGCCGTCGAAGTACGAAGCGGAGCCAAAGATGTGGCCGACATTGGCGAGGTCGCCAAAGAACTGCCAGAGCTGGTCGTCGCCGCCGAGGCCGTTGTAGTAGTATTCGCCGCTGAAGTTATCCAGGCCGTGGTTCATGAACATGTCCATGGCGCTGGAGCCGTTGAAGGTCACCGTGTCGGTCGGGTTGACCAGGAACAGGGTGAAGCTGTTCAACGGGGCAGTCGGGGTGACACGGGAGAAGTCATCGCCAAAGGTGCCGTAGCCGCCAGTGAAGACCGCGTGGGCGCCGGGGCGAGCATCGCCAATGTGAATGTTGTTCATCGGCACGTTGTAGTTCAGGGTGAGGGTTTCCTTGTCGAGGAAGTCGAAGGAGTCACCTTCCACGCTGAAGAAGTGCAGGGTGCCTTCGTCGGTGGTGGCGGTGCCGGTGATCGAGCCTGTGACGGACTCGTCAAAGTCGTAGACGACATCCATCACCGCAACCGTGCCGGTCAGGACGGTGTAGTCGGCTTCGCCGAGGCCCATGAACCAGACGCCAGCGCCGTACGGGAAGGCGTCGCCATTGGTGTTGTCCACTTTGACGGAGTCGGTCATGTCACTGCCAGTGAGCAGCAGGGCGTAGACGTTGTCGTTGATGTAGGTGTGGGTTTCAGCCAGGTCGACGTAGACGTAGGGTTCTGCCGGGGCCGTGCTGGTGTAGACGTCAATGGTGAGCAGCGCCGGGAGGACTGCCGTGTCGAGGTAGACATGGAAGTGGCAGCCGGTATCCGGGTAAGCGCAGACCACCTGGGCCAGTTCGTAGGCGCCGATGTCGACAGCCGGGCCCTGCGGGCGGAAGATGTAGTCGTAGTCCTGATCCACACCGACGTAATCGCCAGCGTCAATCGCCTCGGACGGAGGCAGGATGTGGAAGTCATCGTTGAGCGGGTCGGCAAAGTGGGGGTTGCCCACGAAGCTGTTGACGCCCGGAACGAGACCAATCACCGGGGTGGCCACATCGTAGAACAGGTTCCAGTCTTCAAATCCGTAAACACCGAAGCCGCCCACGTTTTCAGCACGAATGCCGACGGTGTAGCTGGTGATGATGGTGTCGAGAATTTCAACATACGCTTCTTCGATAAAGTCGGCGATGAAGATCGCAGAGCCTTCGAGCGGGATTTCGCTGATACAGCCGCAGGACGGAACCAGCGGCGGGGTGCCGGCGATGGTGTTGTGCAGCACAAGACCATCCACGCCATCGAATACGTAGGCATGGCCTTCCTGCCCAACGGCAAGGTTGCCAGCGGCAATCACATTTTCAAAGTAAGCGCCGCCGGAGCCAAAAGGCCCACCGGAGATGTAAGCCGCGCCGCCGAAGCCACCGCTGTCCACGCCGCCGGAGGTGGCGCTGTTGCGCAGGAACTCGGTGCGGAAGACCTGAGCGAAGCCGGAAACGACCAAACCGCCGCCGTTGCCGCCAAGCACACCATCGGTGGCTTCGTTGGCAATGAAGTGGCTGGTGGTGATATAGGCATCACCCCAGCGGACGTATACGCCGCCGCCCCAGGCCGGGCCAACCGCAAAGAGCGGGAAGGCCGCGTTTTCAGCCGTGTTGGTGAGCACCTCGGTGTTTTCCATGTAGAGGTAGGTGCCGCCGCCGCCGCCAAACGGAGAGGCTTCACTGACGGCGATACCGCCGCCGGCCGCGTTGTTACCGCGGGCGGTGTTCAGTTCGACCGTCGAGGTGTAGATATAGAGGAATTCACGGACGTAAATACCGCCGCCGAAGGCGCCTTCGATGTAGGGGAGCAGGCCGAGGCTGGTGGCGGTGTTTTCAGTGAAGGTCGAGCCTTCAACGATACCACCGTACTGGCTGGCAAGACCACCACCCAGGGCTTCGTCTTCACGACCGCCAGCCAGGTTGGTGATGAATTCGCTGTTGTAGACCTCGAAGTAGAATTCGACGTAGGCACCGCCGCCGTCATCGCCGGCCAGGTTGTCGAGGTAGAGGGTGTCGGTCATCCAGGCAGTGTAGGCCCAGAGACCGCCGCCATCGCCGCCGGCCGCCGTGTTGTACTGGTAGACCGTGCTGGTCAGGGTGGCCGCATTGGTGACATATGTACCGCCGCCGTCAAAATCGGCAATGTTGCGATCGTAGAGCGAGGAGGTGTCGTAGTAGTTGTTGCCAACCCAGGCGCCGCCGCCATCGCCGTAGAATACCTCGGTAGGTTCGTTGACGTCCGGCAGGACCAGGGCGCCAGCATTGTTGCGATCGAAGAAGTTATCTTCCGTGGTGAAGTCCACTTCGATGTAGGCGCCGCCGCCGTTGTCTTCGGCTGCGTTGGTCACCCACTCGGTGCCCCAGGACCAGGCGCTGCCGCCGACGTACAAACCGCCGCCGTCGCCATCTTCATCGGCAATACCGGTGGTGTCTGCACCCAGGGCGTAGTTGTCCTGGAAGTAGGCATCGTAGAGCCAGGCGTTGCCAGCGGAAATGTAGCCGCCGCCGCCGTCATCTTCGGCCGTGTTGGTGTACCAGGTGGTCAGGGTGGCCGTCAGGTAGCTGTCGGCCCAGAGGCCGCCGCCATCGCCGCCCGCGTCGCCGCCAACCTCAGCAGAACCTACGGCTGTGTTGGTGGTGAAGGTGCCGCGCAGCAGCCAGGCGCCGCTGGTTTCGACATAGGCGCCGCCGCCGTCATCGCCAGCAACGTTGTCCACCCAGGTGGCGTCGGTTGCAGTCAGGTAGTCGGTCGAGAACAGACCGCCGCCGTCAAACCCGGCCGTGTTGGTCAGGAAGTCGGTGTCAATCAGTTCGGTTTGCGCACCAACCCAGGCGCCGCCGCCGTCAATGGCTGCGGTGTTGAAGACAAACTGGCTGTTGGTGTCAATGTCCTGCAGGTAGCCAGTGGTGTAGAGACCACCGCCGGAGCCAGTGAAGGCCAAGTTGTAAGCAAAATTATTCGAGCTGTGCAGGCGGGTGTCGCCATCCACATAGGCACCGCCGCCGTCATCAAAGGCCCAGTTGTATTCCCAATTGGCCGAGGTGGCGTCGAGGTCGCCGTTGTTAACGTAGAGACCGCCGCCGGAGCCGAAGCCAATGGTCGGGGTAAACACGCCGCTGAGGCCAGCCGTGTTGGTCAGGAAGTCGGTCAGGTTGAGGGCGACATCGCCGTTATCCACGTATGCGCCGCCGCCATCGTTCCAGGCCGTGTTGATCACGAACTGGCTGTCGGAGGTCATATCGGTCAGGGTGTTGCCCGTCCACAGGCCGCCGCCGGAGCCGCTGGCCAGGGTAACGCTGTAGAAGCCGCTGACGCCAGCCGTGTTGTACTGGAAGATGTTCTGGCTGATCAGGGTGGTGGCGTTCGAAACATAGGCGCCGCCGCCGTCATTCCAGGCAGTGTTGGTGTAGAACACGGTGCTGGTGGCCTGCAGGTTGCCGTTGTTGACGTACAAACCGCCGCCGGAACCCATGCCCAACGTGACACTCAAAACACCGCTGTAGCCAGCCGTGTTGGTGTAGAACATGGTCAGGTTGAGGGTGGCGTTGCCGCTGTTCACGTAAGCGCCGCCGCCGTCATAGTAAGCCGTATTGCCGCGGAATTCGCTGGCAGAGGTGGAGTCGTCTACGAAGAGACCGCTCCACAAACCGCCGCCCGACCCGGTGTCGGCAATATTGTAGAAGAAATTGGTGCTGTCAATGGTGGACGAGCCGGTGATGTAGGCACCACCGCCGTTTTCGCCAGCGTAGTTATCCTGGAAGAGCGAGTTGGTGTCGTCCAGGTTGCCGTTGACGAAGGCGCCGCCGCCGTCCACATCGGCAAAATTGTCAATGAAGCGGGTGTCTTCGCTGGTCAGGTTGCCATCGTTGACGTACAGACCGCCGCCCGAGCCGAGGTAGGCCGAGTTGCGTTCGAAGTCGGTTTCGAGCAGATTGACATCGCCGGTATCAACATAGGCACCGCCGCCGTGAACCTCTGCCTCGTTGTCATAGAAGTGGCTGTCGGTGGTGTTGTCGGTCAGGCCGGTACCAGTCCACAGACCGCCGCCGCTGCCGGTGAGGGCAACGTTGCGGTCGAACAGGTTGCTGCTGTTGAGCTGGGTGAAATCGGATACGTAAGCGCCACCGCCGTGAACCTCTGCCTCGTTATAGACAAACTCGGTGCTGGTCAGGTAAGCGCTGCCGCTGTTCACCATCAAGCCGCCACCATCATTGTTCAGGGCGGTGTTGGTGTAGAAGATGGTCAGGTGCAGGCGGGCATCGCCGTCATCCACGAAGGCACCACCGCCGTTGTTATCGGCTGTGTTGAGGATGAAGTTGCTGCTGGAGCCGAGGTCGTAGAGATTGCCTTCAACCCAGGCGCCGCCGCCATTGTTGTCAGCGGTGTTGAGCAGGAAAGTGACATCGTCCAAATACAGGTCGCCGTTAAGGATGCGGGCGCCGCCGCCTTCGTCCTCAGCATTGTTGCGCTCGAACCAGGTGGTCCAGATCCAGGCGCTGCCGATTTCAAGGCTCAAACCACCGCCATCGGCGTCCGGGTCGGTAGCCGCTTCGTTGGCAATGAACATGGAGGTGTAGATATAGGCATCGCCTTCCTCAACATGAGCGCCGCCGCCATCTTCATCCGCAGTGTTGGTGAGGAACTGGGTGTTGGTGATGGTCAGGGTGCCGTTATTCACGTACACACCGCCGCCTTCGTTACCCTGCGCCTCGTTTAACTCAAAGATGGTGCTGGCCACACCCACCGGAGTGGTCCAGGGGGCGCCAGTCGGAACGGCGAGGGCCGTGGTGCCGACGATGGTGGTAGCGCCATCAACCCAGGCGCCGCCGCCGCTGATGCCAGCAACGTTTTCACAGAAGTAGCTGTCTTCGATGTAGGCTGTGCCGAGGTAGCTGCCGCCAGCACGCACCCAAACCGCACCGCCATCTACGGCAGCGGTGTTGTAGCAGAACTGGCTGCGGTAGATTTCGATGTTGCCGACATCCACACCAACAGCACCACCGCTGTCGCTCTGGGCGCTGTTGGTGAAGAATTCAGAATCCCAGATGTACATGACACCCAGGTTCATTTGAACGGCGCCGCCGTCATCGTTGATGACATAGTTGCCTTCGAAGTAGGTATTGGTAATCTTGAAAGTGACGTCAATATTGACCGTTTCGCTTTCATCAATGTTGGCATCCGCCTGGATGGCGCCGCCTTCATCGTAGGCTGCGTTGTCGTAGAAGTAGCTGTCCAGAATGGTGATTTCGTTGCCACTGGTGGAGTAAATCGCGCCGCCTTCACCGCCAGACGGGCCCGCAAGGCGGGCTGCGTTCTCGGTAAAGGTGGAACCAGTAACCATTACGTCGCCGCTGGCATAAACCGCACCGCCGTCACCGTCGGACGAAGTCGTGCCAAAGGCCGCGTTTTCGGTGAAGAGGCTGGCGAGGATTGTTACCAAACCATCCTGGCCATCATCCACTTTGACCGCGCCGCCTTCTTCATCGGCGGTGTTCTGGTACATTTCTACGTTGGTCAGGGACAGGGGCAGGTCAGAGTAGATCGCGCCGCCGTCATAGCCTGCGGTGTTGGTGTAGAACTCACTGTAGGCCGGACCGGTCACCACCAGGGTATCGAAGTGGGCGTTGAAGATTGCGCCACCATCGCCAGCCGCTGCGTCGTTGAAGCGGAAGTTCACCCAATCAAAGGTCGAGGGTGCTTTGGCTTCATACAGGAAGAAGGCGCCGCCGTTGATACCAGCGCTGTTGGCGCGGGCATTGATGGCATTCGCTAAGAGGTCGCCTGTTTCCAGGTAGAATGCGCCGCCTTCCCAGGTGGCCGTGTTGGTGAGGAAATCGACATAGACCAGATCAACTTCGCCCTCGGCGTAAATTGCGCCGCCATACTCGGCCGTGTTGGTAATGAACGAAGTGGAGTCCACATACAGGTAGGAAGCCAGGGAGATAGCGCCGCCGTAAGCCGCGTAGTTGCCTTCGAGAATGGAACCGAGCAAAGTAAGGTCGGAGCCGTAAACGGCAATCGAGCCGCCGTAGCCGTCGGCATTACCCTGGGTGGCATCGCCTTCGCGCAGGTTGAAGTTTTCGATGGTAACGGCAAGCGGATCGCCCACAATTTTGAAGTGGCGGCCGTCGCCATTGGCATCCAGGAGGGTGTCACCGGAGAAGATTTCGCCGGGGAATGCACCATTCCAGCCACCCATCAGGTGGACCGGGCTGTCAATGAAACCAATCTGGTAGGTGCCATCGCGCCAGTAGAAAGGCTGGGGCACGCCAACCATCACCCAGATCTCCTGGGTGGAGGTGTAGTAATTCATGCTCGCATCATCCAGGGCGAGCTGCAGGGTCGGGTACGCAATACCTTGGGTGGCATTGTACACCGGGCCGCCGGGGCCGGTGAGCAGGCCGTAGAATTCGACTGCGCCGATGTCGCTCTGGCCGCCGAAGACGCCGTTGGTGGCGTCCCACGGGCGGGCAAAGTAGCGCTGGTCATCAGAAAAGATATTGGCGGTGCCAGGAAAGTCAATCGCCTGGCTGTAGTTGCCCAGGCCGAGGACCAGGGGCATGTGGGTTTTGGTCGGGCCGCCGTTTTCAGCCAGCGGGCCGAGTTTCGGATCGGTCGTCCAGGCCGAAACTGTGCCGGTATTCAACTGATCCACCAGGCTGCCGGGGGTGCTGGGGCACATGCCGAGAGCAAAATTGCCCACATTGTTGACGCCCACCAGGTTGCCGCCGCCAGTGATCACTGTGTTGGCAATGTTGTTGCCCGCACCCAGGTTGCCGCTGGAAGTGTTGCCCGCCACAATGCTGTTTTGCAAAAAGATAAACGGGTCGCCTGCAGCCGGAGCGCCGCAGATGTTGTTGGAGAAAATACCGCCGCCGGCATAGCCTGGAGCGCCCAGGCCAGCAACGTTGTTGTAAACCGTGGCATGCGTGAGCCAAATGGATGCGCCATTACCAGCCCACAAGCCGCCGCCGGCGCCCTGCGCCTGGTTGCCGCTGAGGGTAGTGTTTTGCATCCACAAACCGCCGCCGAGGGCGTAGACGCCAGCACCGCCGCCGCCAACCACCGTGCCCGTGTTGTTGGACACCGTGCTGTAATAGAGCCATAAACCGCCGGAGTTAAAAATACCGCCGCCAAAAGCAGCTTCATTGCCGTCAAACGTCGAGCCGGCATCAAGGCCCGGAGTGCCCACCCAAACCGAACCGCGGTTGTTCAAACCACCGCCAGCGCGGGCTGTGTTTTCAGTAATCACAGCGCCATCCATCCAGATGCCAGCACCGGTCGTATTGTAGATACCGCCGCCGCCTTCATTTCCAAGCGGGGCATCTGCCGTGTTGCCGGTGATGGTGGAGTCGGTCAAATAAATATTCCCGGTATTGAAGATACCACCGCCGCGGCCGCCGCAGTTCGAAGCGCCGTAGTTGTAGGCGTGGCTGTTGTCAATCACGCTGTTATCAATATTCATTAAGCCGGTGTTGTAGATCGCACCGCCGTCGTTGGCCTGGTTATCGGTCAGGCGAACCCCATCGAGGTCAAGAAGGTGGGCGTTGTAGAGCGCGCCGCCATCATACTCCTGAGAAGCCGGAGGAGCAACACACTGGTCGCCGGCACGCAGGTTGGTGCGGCCGCCGGAGATGGTCAGGTCCTGCATGGTCAGGGCGCTGCCGACTGTACCAAGCACAGCCCAACCGGGCACAGCGCCATCCGAGGGCAGGACTTCAAATGCACGAGCGTAGAGGGTGTATTCCACTTCGATGAAAGTCTCGCCCATACCAGCGCCGATGATCAGGGTCGGGCCGCCGTCGGGGTCAAAGTCAATGTCGGCGGTGTCTACGTCGAAACCATCATTGGTGATGTGGTAGGTGTCATCCAGCAAAACGATGACGTCCAACAGGGTCGGGTGACCGGCCGGGCACTCATTGACGATCACGTTGCTCCAGGAAGCGATGACCGCTTCACGCAAGGAGCACAATTGATCGGGCACAATCGAGGCATCGTCGGTGGCAGTAATGACGTAAATCGTGCCGCCGCCGAGGGCGCCCACGGTGTTGAAGCTGTTCAGAGGAGCGCCAACAACCAGGCTGGCGGTAGCCGCAGCCACCTTGTTGCCCATTCCCTGGTCTTCCGCCACTTCATAGGCCCGCCAGGCGTAGTATTTGCCGGTTTCGAGGCCCCAGATCAGCGTCCAGGGGTAGAACTTGGCTTCGCCAAAGTTCTTGGACATGGCCGGCGAACGGAAGAGCTCGGCGTTGTCCCAATCGGGCAGGCCCGTGGTCGTGGAGATCACGGCAACTTCCACCATCATGTAGTAGGTGACATCACCCCAGTTGGTGCCGGCCGGGGACTGAGCCCGGACATACACTGCGTTGGGTTGGGTACCCGAGGTGGTTGCACCGGCAGGCAGCCCGGATGCGTCGAAGTTCTGCTGCTGCAGGCTGCCCAGCGTCCCAAATAAATTGGGAGCCAAGGCAGGCGCAGCGGCCACTACCGACACCGGGTCCGCTTCTGGCCGGGCGAGCAAGGGCTGCTTGGCTGACCCCGACAGGGCCGCGATGCCATCACTGGCGAGCGCAGCATCTGCCGGCTGGAGAGCCAAACCCAGTCCGAGCAGGATCAGGCCTGCAATCAGGACCGGGAGGACCAGGCGCAGGGCTGCGCCGGTCGCAGAGTGGGGGGCTTTACTACTTTTGGTGTTTGCGGTCATTGAACACGCTCCTCTAAAAAGAATTGCTAAAAAGGTGGACGGATGGGGTTGTTAAAACGATAAAAGCCTGGCAGGGGCTGGCGAAGGACTTCGCTTGCGCCTGGAGGCAGTCCGGTGAGTACATGCAAGTTTGGAAAAAGCCAGTATGCGGCGGATTCTCTCTATGCGGCATCGCTCCTCCAATTTGAGAGGGTCCAAACCAGGCCAGCAGCGCCGGTGCGCACCGGCAAGACGACCTGGTTAAACCATGCAACAGCCCGGCAGTCCTGGCTGTCGTTGGTAGATGGTTGAAATTGTTCGCAGTATTGTACCATAACTATACGCAATCTATACGCGTTCGTGATAAGTATATCAAAATACCTGATTAAAGCAAGCCAATTTCTTTCTCAGAAAAGACCTGCAGCCAATATTTTTGGGCAATTTACAGACAGGAAGCGTGAAAGTGTCTATGGCTCGCCCCCCTTTGACTGCTCGCTGACAACACTGCCACGGTGGTTGCCTGCACCCAGGATGCCCATACCCTGAGTTCGCAAATGTACTATTTCCAATTGTATACGATAGCGGGTTTTAATGCAAGTCTAAGCAGCAATGAAAAACCAGCCAAAATCGGACGGTAGTATACCAAAAAAGCCTCGAAAAAGGCAACATATTCATAAAATCCCGCCAGGAAGGGCTGTTTTCGTATATTCAGGCAAAAGAGTGAATTCCGGATGAGCGCCGGGGGTGCAGGGAAATGGTACTTTTTTCCTATTCGCGGGGGAAAGCCGGGAGCTTGTAGCCGGGAGCTTGTAGCCAGGAGCTTGTAGCCGGGAGCTTGTAGCCAGGAGCTGGGAACCAGGAGCTGGGAGCTGGGAGCTGGGAGCCGGGTGGCTGGTGGCGAATTGTGAAGGGGCGAAGGAATAGGGGAACACGAAAGCGCGAAGGCACGCGAAGGGCGCTAAAAAGAAGAAAGGGATTGAGACAAGATGAGAAATTCGGCTATACGAATAGAAAACTTGTTCTGAATCGGGGGACTGCCCTACCCCACTGGGGGGAGGCTTCAGCCTTTAGCCTTTAGCCAGGAGCCAGGAGCTGGGAGCTGGGAGCCGGGAAAGACTCCTCCGGCCTGGCGGCCACCTCCCCCACATGGGCGCCGGATGGTGCACACCATTTATGGGAGTGTCAAAACCTGGGTGATTTGCAGGTAGGGGCGGGTCGCCGCGCGGCGGAAACCAACCCAGAGATGTCCTGGCTGATTCCAGCGCAGTCCGCCTGCCCACCCGCTGACCCACCCCCGGCAGAAAGATTCCTCCTGCTGCGCGGTTCGGGATTTATGATGCGTATTACACAGAGAGCCACGGAGAAACACGGAGAGCCACAGAGATGTTCTTAAAAACTCGGTGGCTCTCTGTATTTTCTCTCTGTGGTTCTCCGTGTCAACGGGATGGCAAGGGTGGGAGGAATTTAACAGGATGGACAGGATGAACAGGATGGAGGGGGGATTGCTGTGGCAAATAAAAAAAGTGTGCCCGCGGGCACACTTTTTCTAAAAACACCGATAACGGATCTATTTCCGCTTGACCCTGGCCCTAACCTGTTTGGCCAGGGCTTCGAAGAGGGCGGCGGCCTCCAGCAGGGTTTCCCAGTCCTGGATTTCGTAAACCAACCAGCTTGCCAGGGCGTCAGCGGGGTCTTCGCCGCTGGCGCTGGCCTGGGCGAGGTCTTTGAGCGCACCTTTGACTTTGCGGGCGGCTTTTTGCAGCGGTTCTGGCTGGGGGCGCTCGGGCTGAGGGGGATTGTTTTGAGCCCGACGGGCCTGGACGTGGACATCTTCATGGGTGCCGCCCTGAGACAAAACCGCCACCAGGGCAGCCTCGCGCTGGTCCTGGGGCAGTTCGAGCACCTCACGCAAAATGCGCTCGGGGGCCTGGTAGCGGTCGGCCACTTCCAGAAGCGGGGTGGGCAAATTGAGAATTTTCAACAGGCGGGTCATGTGGGGACGCGTGATGCCCATAATCTGTTCGAGCCGGGTCCAGGTTTCCATTTTGTGGCGCAAACCCAGGGCGCTGCGGAAATATTCATAGTCATCTGAAAAATCGGGGGTCGGGGGAACGCCCGCAGCTTCGAGCAGCAAAGCGGCCACCTCGCGCGCCCGCCCGACAGCCGTCGGGGGTTCGGCGTGCATGTTTTCAATCACCTGGCGCTCGCGAGCCGGTACGGCTACCGCCAGGACCTGGAGCAGCGGCTCTTCAGCCTGGGCACTGCGAACGGCTTCCAGGCAGGCTGCCCAAAAACGGCGCTCGCCCGTTTCAATCAGGAAAAAACGGCGGTCTTCCCCGGCCTGCCAGGAACCCGTGATGGGTTTGATCTGGCCATAATCTTCAAACGATTGGCCCATCCGCAGCAGGGCGTTGACCCGCTCCTGCATGGCCGGGTCGGCCTGGGCCAGTTCGAGCCACATGCGGGCAGCTTCATAACAATCAATTTCTCCCGCAAAAAAGCGGGTGCGAATCCAGGCCGGCAGCAGTGGGCGCGGCTGGAAGCGGTCGGGCAGCATCATGCTGGGGGGCAAAAGCTCCACCCGCCGGCCGCCGCGCCCACTGCGCCCACTTTCAGCCGGGGGAAGGGCGTCATCCGAGAAGCCATCTACCTGGGCATTGTCCCGGCGGAGCTGCGAGAGATCAATCGTTTTTCTTTTGCTCATGAAACACCTTCCTTACATGGGCACACCACCCGGCGCACCCGTCAAAAGTGTGCCCGCGGGCACACTTTTCCCCTGATTAACAGGCTACCCCAGGGCCCGGATGACTTCTTCGGCCATGCGGGCGAATTCCTGAGTGGCTGGAGAAGCCGAAGCCAACCCGCCCTGGCGGTTGCGCGGCGGGCGGAAGCTGAAAATATCCAGCCCGGCGGAATGGGCATAGGTGACTTCAGCCCGTTCTTTGACGGGGGAAAGCACCAGGTCTCCATACTGTTCAATCAACTGGTCCAGGATTTCCTGGGACTCCCCGCGCTGTAAATTGCAGCGCGAGGGCAAAATGCCGGCAATTTGCAGGTTGGGGTTCAAGCGCCGGCGCACCCGCTCGACGGTGGAAAGCATGTCGCGCAGGCTGTCCACGCCCAGGGCGGTGAGTTCCATCGGAATCACGAGATGGGTGGCGGCAACCAGGGCATTGAGGGTGAGCACATCCAGCGAGGGGCGGGTGTCGACAACGACATATTTATACAAGGGAGCGATGGGTTCGAGCGCTTCCACCAGGCGATATTCACGGGCATCCAGGTTCACCATCACCTGGCTGGCGGCAGTCATGGTCGAACTGGTGGTGGGGATGTAGTCCAGGTTGCGTTTGCCTTCGCTGCGCGGAATGCGGGCCTCACGAATCAGCGAAACCACGGGCGGCGGATCCTCCTGCACCAGCAGGTCGGCCAGGGTCTCGCGGTACTGCAGCTCGCGGCCCTCGCCAAAAACCCCGCCGGCCGCGGCCGTCGCGGCGTGGCACTGTGGGTCCATATCGGCCAGCAAGACCCGCTTGGGTTTATCCGGGTTGCGCTGCTGCTCGATGAGCGAAAGCGCGGCCGCCAGGTTGACAGCCGTGGTCGTTTTGGCCACGCCACCTTTTTGATTGCTTACGGTAATTACGTACATTGGATTTTGCTCCCATCCGTCTGGCGCAGCGGGGTAGGGGGTTTCCCGGAGCGCGTTACGGTTCACGTGCGCTGCGCAAAAACATTAACGTAATCATAACACAGCCTTGCACGCTTGCGCAACGGTATTTTTTGAAAAAATTAACCTATACGCATTTTTTTCAGTAAATTAACGGTTTTACCCAATTTTATCAAAATATCTTGATTAATCCCCGGTTTTATGCAATAATCTTGGTAAGCGGGCCGGGCCTCTTCCAGCCTGGGTTTTGGTTTTGGAGCATGCATGCAAGTTAACATACCCACCACCAGCGGCGCTTCGGCGCTTAAAAGAATGCAGCGCCTGGGGTTAATTGAAAACCCCTTCCTGTCGTATCCCGATGGGCGCTATTTCTTTGCCTGCCATGAGCACCTGACCCTATATATGGAGGTGCTGCGGATTGTAGCCGAAAAGCGCAAACGCGGCATTGCCCTCATCCGAGGTGACAGCGGGACGGGTAAATCCATCCTGGCGCGGCGATTGGCAGGGGTGGCTTTCCCTGGCAGTGATCTGAACGCCCTGGGTGTTTTGATTGACGGTGAGCTTTCGACGCCGACTGCCCTGGTGCGCAAGATCAACGCCGCCCTGGACCTGCCCACCGAGCGCACGTACGAAGGGCGGGTTGCCCTGCTGCGCGACCTGGTGGACCAACTTGGCGCCCAAAACCAGAGCCTTTTCCTGGCCATTGATTCGCCGATTAAGGCCGATGTGCTGGGGACGCTGTTAGAAATGGCGGCCTGGAACAATGGCAATTTGCACCTGGTGCAGATGGCCATTTTCAGCAGCGACAATGTCTTTTCACTGGAAGAGAAAAGACCTGCACTGACGCAGTATGTGGGCTTTCGCAATACGCTGGGCCCGCTGACCTGGCGCAGCGCGTCCGATATGGTGGATGCCCGGGTTCGGATGGCAGGGCGGGTGGCGCCGCTCTTTACCGACGATGCCCTGGATTCACTGATCGAGATCTCGCGCGGGGTTCCGGGTATGCTGCTGAACATCGCGAACCAGGCCTTCCAGATGCTGCTCGACAGCAATGAAGAAATTATTACGGATTCAATGATTTTGGCAACAACGGAAACTTAAGATGGAGTGAATCATTTTGAAATAGCATTTGCCACTTAAGAGCGCAAGAGGTCCAGTGGCGTGGACCTCTTGCAAAAAAGTGCATTGCCTGGGCGTGGCAAATGCGGGGTTTTGACTATGCATAGAATATCACAAAAGCACTTTTCAAGTCAAGGGGAAAAGGGCTCAGAAAGTCCGCTTCGAGGCGCGAGTTTTGAAAACCTGTCCTTAAGCGAGCTTTCTGACAGCGCTTACAGCGCGATTGTGCAGCCCCAACGGGTTGTGGTCATCCCACGCTACTTTTTAATTCACTGGCTTCCCCTGCTCGGTCCGGCGCGGGCCTGGCTGGCGCTGGCTTTTCGCCAGGCGGCTTTTGTGGTGCGGTCGTCCGGCGGGGAAGTGCTGCGGCAGGTTTCGGTGCGCCAGTTGGCCCGTTGGTCGGGGCTGGGGCACAGCCAGGCGGCGGCGCTGCTGACCGACCCGGGTCCATTGGCCTGGTTTGCCCGTAAGGTGGGCACACCCCAGGGACGCGGGGAAGGGGCAACCTGGGGCGTGCAGGTGGATGTGCCTGTCGCACCCCATCATTTGCGTTTGCTGGCCGGTTTTCTTTCCCAACGCCGCAAACACAGCCCGAAAAAAGCCAAGGAAATCCAGGCCGATCTGCACGAGCACCTGAACGAGCTGCTGGCGGCGCTGCCCGAACTGCTGGCCGCCAGCCCGGCACCCGCCAGCGCCCTGAACGACCCGGCCATGCTGGCCTCACCGCTCACCCTGCACAAGATGGTCGCAGCGCTCTATAACAGCCCCCTGGACAGCCCTGCGGCCAACCTGTGCGATGAAATTGCCGCCCGTATCGTCCAGCCGGGCAGCACCTTTGCCATTACCCACTATTTTATTGATCACTGGCTGCCTGCGTTTCGCAATGGCGAGGCCTGGTTGGCGCTTATCCTGCGGGCATTGGTCTATAAAGGCGGTGAGGGCGCAGGAAGTGTGACGGTGGAGGGGGGTAAAACCCGCCTGGCAGCCCTTTTGGGCGTCACCGACCGCACCGTGCGGCGCTGGTTGAGCGCAGAAAACACCCCCCTGGCGCTGTTTTGCAGCTGGACAGCAACGTCAACCGGCATGCAGTTCTCGGTCAACCTGAAAGAACCGATTCACCCGGACGACCACGCCCGCTACGCCGAGGTCTTGGCGGCGTGCGCCAGCGACCTGGCAGACAAAACCGGACAGTTCTCTCTACCCACAGCGGGCCGCCCAACAGAGGCCAGCCTGGCGCCTGCCCCTGACCACCTCACTGAAAGCGCGCTCCGGCGCCGGACAAAACCGGACAGAACCCCAGAAAAGCCGTGGACAAAATCGGACACCCCCCGGACAATGACGGACAGCGCCCTGGACAAAATCGGACACACCCCCGGCAAAAATGGACAGCCCGGACAGACAAAACCGGACAGCCGGGACGACAATGGTGGACAGCCTGCCGGTCAAAAGCGGACAGCACCCCGGACAGCGCCGGACACAACAATGGGTTTAAATCAAAAACAAGACTTTTCAATCCAAAATTCGATTAATCTACCCCAACCTGACCTTGAAAATCGGGCCCAGGCGGGTGGAGGAGGGGGTGGGTGGGACCTGGAGCGAATTTTCCAGGCGGCCGGGATGCTGCCAGAAACCCGAGAAAACGTGATCCAGGCGCTTTCCCGGCAGCCAGCCGCACATTCCAGGTTGGTGGGGTGGCTGATCTATGCCTATGCCCATGCTTCAACCGGTCAAGGGGGCATCCGGATGCCGGTGCAGTTTGCCCTTTCGCGCTATACCCACAGCGAACCGGCCCCCCTGTACGCTGCCCTGGCGGAATATCCACCCGCACAGCTGAGCGCCTGGCTGGTTGACCCGTACGCCCGGCTTCCAGATCCCACACTGCGGCCGGTTTTGGATGCACTGGCGAGCAGTGATTTGGCGGCTTTTTTGAGCGGCACAGGGGTGTTTGAACCGGTTGGAGCGCCCGAAATGGGGGCTGCTGCAGAAGATTCAGCCGGGAATAGGTCTGTTAAACCGCCCGACCCGATCCGTCACGCCCTGGAAAACGCTCCTGCGGCACCCGCTCCAATGCTGCCAGCGGGTACGGCGGCGGGAGTGGGCACGATTGGCGGGCCTGCGCTTCCCACCTGTGCGGTTCTCTGCGAGCGGCTGTATGCCCTGACGGGGACCAATCTTACGGCTGGCGCCACGCTCAAAACCCTGGAACAGGGCGAACTGCTGCTGGTATACCCGGGCGTGGGGTTGGTGCGGGCGGCTTCCGAGTGCCTGAACCGGGCCTGGGAGGCTGTCCAGGCGGACTACCCGGGGCTAAAAGTGCGCCTGCGCGCCCTGGGTCAGCCGCCGGGTGCGGTGCGTCCCAGCCTTCAGGTGTTGGAAGAGGTTGTTTTCCCGGCTCCCTAAACAGCAAGGTCACGAAAAATCAAAAACGGATTTAATCATCCCCTGGGTGCCGCGCTGCGAAGCCTGCTGGAGCGCCTGTTTATAGGCCGAAAGGGGGTAGCGGTGGGTTACCATCCAACCGAGGTCCACTTTGCCTGAAGCCATCAGGTGCAGGGCCAGGTCGAATGCCTTCCAGGTTTGGCCCTGGTAAGGCTCGGCATGGTGGTACATGTTGGCAGCCTGCACGGTTAGTTCCTGGGCAAAAATTGCGGTCCAATCAATGCCTTTGGCCACGCCGGGCACCCCAACCAGCACCAGCCTGCCGCCCGAGCGGGTGAAGCGCAGGCCATCATCAATGGCGCTGTCACTGCCGACACACTCAAAAACGACGCTGGCGCCGCCGGTGACCACCCGTTTGCCGAGGATGGGGGTATGCAGGGCAGCGCCGGTCAGGCGGGAAACCTCGGCATATACATCCGTGCCGCGCGTCACCAACACCTCGCTGGCGCCCAGGCGGCGGGCTGCTTCGGCCTGGAACGGATAGCGCGCCATGACGATCGTACGGGCGGTGGACCCCAACGCCTGGAGGGCTGCCAACACGGTCAGCCCGATGGTCCCCGCACCCTGAACGATCACCACATCCTCTGCTTTCGGAAAATTTTGGGCTACTGCGTGTAGCCCAACGGCAAACGGTTCGACCATCAGGGCATTCTCGTCGCTGACCGCATCGGGAACTCGGTAGACCTGGCTGGTATGTGCCAGGAAAACAGGGCTCCAACTGCCCCCGGTGTCCCGGCAGGCCCCCAAAATAATGCCCGGAGAGAGCATCCCAGCGGTCGTGCGTTCGCAGCGGTTGATTTCGCCCCGGGCACAGGCAGGGCAGGGGTCCTTAAATCCGCGTGGAGCGCACCACAGCACTGGTTCAACGACTATCCGATCTCCTGGTTTAAAATCTCCCGCTTGCGGGCCGGCTTCCAACACGGTTCCGGCGTTTTCGTGGCCGAGGGTGAAGGGGGAAGATGAGAAAGGGGAGTAGTATGGGCTGGTGTGCAGGTGGATGGTGCCGGTGTCGCTGCCGCAAATGCCGCCGTAGCGGGTGCGGACTTTGATCCAATTGGGCCCGGGCAGGTTGGGTTCGGGGATGTCGGCGAAATCGGTGCAGGAGAGCCCGCTCCATAAAATCCCTGGGAAAAGTTTTCCCAGGCTGATGCCGAGCAGGTAGCGGGGGATGGCGGCGTTAAACTGAATGGCTTTCATGGGTGTCTCCAGAACAGGGTTGGTTGGATTATACCGGGATTTGTTCCAGGTCCGTGAAGGGGTAGATGCGCCAGGTTTCGGGTTCGCTGCTGGCGGGAATCAACCGGCGGGCAGTGGTTTCAAGCCACGCCTCGGTCAGGGCCTGGTTATGAACCTGACCCGGGCAGGCGGCAATGGCCACAGCCCGCTGCCGGTGGGAGATGGCCACCGCCAGCGCCTGGGTTCCGGCCTGAAGGGTGGTTTGTTCCCAGATGAGGCTGATGGTCTCCGGCGAAAATGGCAGGCGCCCGGCTGAGGCTGCCCGGGCCAGCCGCTCCTGGCAAAGGGTGGGTAGGGTATCGCCAGCGATAAAGCGGGTGATATCCGCATGCTGTGCGGGTTCGCTGCCATCCAGGCAGCAAAAGAAAAAACGCAGGGCGGCATCGGGCAGGGTGTAGCGTCCTTTGCGGCTGGCCGCGCTGGGTGGAACCCCCGGCGGCAGGCTGCGACTGGCCCAACCCATCTGGATGAGGATGTGCAGGTATTTGAGCACATTGGATCGAGGTACGCCGGCCAGGCGAGCCAAATCCCCCAGGCTCACCCCGGCAGGGTGGCGAGCCAAAACTCGCAGGAGCGCCTGGTAGGTGTGCGGGGCTGCAAATTGTTCGGCCAGGCGAGATTGGGCCAGCAGGCGCAGGGCAGGAGAATGGGGTTCAACCTGGCGGCGCTGCTCAACCAGCGCCAGCGCCCCGGGAAGCCCTCCACTGGCCGCGTAGATTTGGATTTGTTCTTGCGGGCTGCAATCTGCAAACCAGGCCTGTACGGCGGCGTAGGGCAGGGGAGGTACCTCCAAAAGCAGCCCGGCCTGTCGCAGCAGCCCGGTTGGGCGGGCCAGTGCCTGCCATTGGGCCGGGCCGAGCGGGGTTCCCGCCAGCAGCAAAACCAGCTGGCTGCGTCCGCGCAGTTTTTGCGACCAGGCCTGCTGTAAGCTGCGCAGCCAGCCTGGAACCGCCCGCAGCAGTTCGAAGGCATCGTCCAGAACGAGCACCACCCGGCGGTCGGCACTGGCTTTGGACAACTCATCCCACACCCGTTCCCAGGAGCCGTAGCTCAACCAGGGGTCTACCTTTGCCCCGGGAAGCAGCGCCTGGAAAAGGGTTTGGGAAAACGAGCGCAGCAGATTATCGGGTGAATCGGGGCGGGCGGTCCAAAAGACAGCCAACCCCGGCGGCTGGGTCCCAGCGAGCTGCCATGCGGCCAGCGCAGCCCGCAGCAGGGCCGTTTTGCCGCTTTGACGGGCGCCAAACACCACCCCAAGCTGCGCCATGGGGCTGTTGACCAGGTTTTTTAACGATTCGAGTTCTTTTTCTCTGCCAAAAAACGGATTTTCCACAGCCAATTCCTCCGGGAAATAAGATGTAATTAAAGTATTATACTATGAATACTTCTAAATTTGCGTCTTGTCATTCCGAAGGGAGCAGCCGGAGGAATCTTGCTGCCAGGGGCGGGTCAGCGGGTGGGCAGGCGGGCTGAGGCGGAATGCGCCAGGACGTCTCTGGATTGGTTTCGGCTGCGCGGCGACCCGCCCCTACCTGAGAATAACCCAGGTGGCTGCCAGGCCGGAGGAATCTGGAAAAAGGTTTCTCGGTCGCGGTCGCTCGCCGTCTGCGGCGATATGCAACGAAATGAGAGGGGATGCCAGAGTGCCCGGTCTCTGCAAGGGGTTAAAACCCCAATGTTTTCAGTCAGGTGATGGGAGAATTGAGGGGCAGGTTACCCATCTACGTACACGTGCTGCACCCGTACAATTCACTTGAGGGTTGGCATGGAATCCAGTAGAAAATTTTGTTTTCTACTTCGCTGGTTCTTGTGGGTCGGGTACCAGGGTTCCGCCGCGCACGGTTGCGCCCAGCACAATCCCGGCGCTGATGATGACAATGTTTTTAATGATGTATTGGCCTTCGAGGGTGGGGGCGTAGGGGATGGCGGTGAACACTTCATTTGGGAAAAAGAACACAGGGGTGATGGTGCCCATCATTTGCAGCCAGAGCAGCAGCAGTGTGCCCCGCATGAACCAGCCGAAAATCAGCCCAAGCCCAATGGCGCACTCCCAGGCAGCCAGGATGATGATGGAGACCTGGCCAGGAATCAGGCCAAAGGTGAGCATGTCAATGGTTCGTATGGCCAGGTCCTGTGCGGGGCTGAGACCTGGAAAAAACTTGAGAAAGCCAAACCAGAAGAACACAATTCCCAGGCTGATGCGCAAAAAGCGCAGCCCATTTTTCGCCATCCAACGGGTCAGCCGGGCATCCCAAACGGCGTAAAACTCGGCAAGTTGATTCATGATAAGGCTCCTTTAAAAAATTTCAGATAAACAGCAAGCGCCTGTACACCTGGTGTGCGGTATAAATGACAGTATATCATTTTTGGATGGGGCGATGGATGAAGTCGTAATCTGGCAGTAGAAACCAGGGCTGTAAGTTTTAGACGATCAGCAGCAAGCCGGAGATGGCATACTGCTGCCGCCGCTTTTTTCTTACTGCGACAGTTTCTTCAAGCGGGTATAATTGGTCCATTCTAAAAATTCCAATCACGAATAACCGGTTTGCCTGGAGGCCGATATGCCTGTTGATGAAGTCTCATGCCCCAATTGCGGCGCGCCCGTCGAGATTCCTGATGAGCGTGCGACTATTCTTAAATGTCCTTATTGCCGCACCACCATTCAACGCAAACTCAGTTCCAATCACGTTGTTGTGGTTGAGAACCGCAAACCTGCGGCAGCATCCAAACCCGTAAGTGGGGTGGTTTGGGTCTTCCTGGTGATTTTTTTCCTCGGTTCGTGCATTGCACCTTTTCTTTTTTTCGGGGCCATGGAAAGCTCAGTTCAGCGACTGTTGGGAAACACCGGTATAACCAACATCACCATTGAAAACCCTGGTATCTTTGAACCTGAACCGGCGGTGGAAATCTATAACTACTCGATCATCCACCTGGAGCCGCAAAGTGAAACGGAAGGGCCTGCAATTGTGTTTGCCTCTTCCCAGCAGGGGGGCGGATTTCTCAGCTACCTGGACCTGAACGCCGAGGCCCCGCTGCGCTGGTCATCGCTCACCGGGGAATCTTCGGTTAACATCAATGCGATTGTTGCCATGGATGACCAGCGCGTTTACCTGGCGGATGAGGCCCGACTTTCGGCCCGCAGCCGCCAGACCGGGGATGTGCTCTGGCAAGCCCCATTGAGTGACAACCTGCCCTATGATTGTGCAACCTGCCTGGCCGCTCTGGAAGATGCGTTGGTGGTGCTCACCTTTGATGGGGTTCTGACGGGTTATAACCCCCAAACGGGTGAGATGCGCTGGCAGGTGAAGTTGGAGGAAACCCCGCGGTCAATGGCCATTTCGGGTGGTTTTGCGGTGGTTAAAGACCAGCTAGACCCGCCGCAGGTTCTGTATCGCCGTTTTGACCCTGCCACTGGACAGGAAGCCGAAGCGCTGGTTCCTGCCTGCCCCAACGATACCTTCTCTGACAGCCCACAGTGGCCAGACCTGTACAGCCCGATTCTGGCAACCCGCCAGCACGTGTTTGCCCTGGCAGGTTGGTATGAACCGGCCTGCTACCAGAAATGGAACACGGCTCTTGGCACTCAGGTTGTCCAGGTTACCTTCCCGGAAGACCAGTACCCCAGTCCAACCTTTTCGCGGTATATCCTGGACGATGGCTACCTGGTGGCTGGCGAGTCGGAAGGAGCGCTTGTGTTCAACACGGATGAAGATCGCTATATTTTCATTCCTGCTGAAGAAGATATTGACCTTGAAGCGCTGGCCGTAAGTGGTGGCTCTAACCATATCTTGCTGTTTAAATCTACCGAGCGGCGCGGTACAGCGCAGGTATCGGCAGCAGCTTATAATTTGTCTGGGGAGCGTTTGTGGTCTGTTTTGCCCACTGCGAAAAACGAACTGAGCGAAAACTCGCGGATTGTATCCAGCGAAGCCTGGTTTTTCATGGTGGGTGATGAAGATTTGCTGTTGTTTGAAGGTGCAGATGACCCCATCCGCCTGACGGTGGAGAAGTTTAACCTGCAAACGGGTGTCAGCCAGGGGGCGATACCCGTGGCGTTGGGTGAAGAACGCTCGATCATTTTTTACCTGTATCCTATTGGCGTCACTGGCGACACGGCCTGGATAATGGCCAACCAGCAGATTATGGGAATCAACCTGACAGATTTAACGGTCAGGTTTAGCTGGCCGTAGGAAAAAAAGCGGTCCAAAAAAGTGCGAGCGACCAGGCGATTTATGGGTTGCTCGCACTTTTTTTATCTGTAAATAGGGCAACAACGGGCTCTTAAAACCCAATTTTTTCAACAGCCCGTAAACCTGTCAATAACGGGATTAACGTTCGGTATAGCGGAAGGTATCGAAACGAGCCTGAAGATTGCCTTCGGCTACCCAGAGACCAAACCAACCTTCCATGGGTAAAGCGGGGACGTAGCGAGCCTGCTTGATGGCAATGGCTTTGTCGTAATTAACGATCCGGCCGACAATGACATCATTCATGTAAATTTCAATATAGAGATATTCCACCGGGTCGGGCAGGGGTGCCGGGGTGGGGGTGGCAAAAAGGATGCCGGTGGGTGTGGGTGGCGGCGGGGGATAGTAGGTTTCGATGGCGTAAATGAACTTGATGCGGTTGGGGTCGCGCGGCAGCACCGTGAGGTTGGCAATTTCGCTGTCAATATAGCGCCAGGGGTTTACAGCCTGGTTGGGCAGGTGTTCGTATAAAAACCAGCGCGGGCGGTCGTTGAGCGGCAGTTCCTTGGTGCGGATGTTCACGCTGTAGCCCCAACCGAGGAAATAATCTTCTTTATCCACCCGGCCGTTGCCGTTTTCATCGGTAAAGCGCAGGGCGGCGCCAAACAGATTATCTGAGCGCCGTCCGTCTGAAAAGGCTACATCGAACTCAACCCGAAAGGCCCCACTTTCGCCGCAGGCTGTGCACACCAGCAGGCAGCTGGGAACGCTGTGGGGTGGGATGGCGTCGAGGTCGCAGCGATCGTACGGGCCCATGTAAAGTGCGTCGTTTTGGTACACGGCCAGGTTGTCAGGGGCGAAAAAGCCAGGGTCTTCACCGAATGTGGTGTTGAGCACAATTTTTTCTGGAGCGGGTACAGTGGAAAGGGCGGGAAGGCTGGTGGGCGTGGGGGTTTCGGTGGGGAGCGGTTCTGGGGTAGGGGTGGCGTTCTGAGCCTGGGCGAAGGCCACTGCCGTGAGCGTGGCGTTCAATTCCTGAACGATGGCAGTGAGGGTTAATTCGATGGGCAGGGTAGGGGTGCTTTGAGGGACGGCCCCTGGCTGTTCACGGGTATCTGCGGCGATTGGGGCCAGGGTATTTGTGGGCTGGGGGGCGACTGCTGCAAACCAACCGCGCCCGGCCAGCAGGCCAGCACTGCCGACAAGCAGAATGAGGAAAACTAAGCCAATCCATAAACCGGGCCGGCGGTTTTTGGATTGAGGGGTAGGGTTAGCCGGAGTTCCCTGGGCTGGACCCTGGTTGAAGGCAGGTTGGGGTGTGGTGGTTGTGGTGGGGGTAGCTGCCGTGGGGCGGGGGAAGGGCATGGTTTGCGAACTGCCTGCAGGCACCCGCCCACCGGGTTGAGAAATGACCGTGGGGGGCGTTTCACTGCGTGCCCCGGGCATGGGGCTGGAAACCAGGGTGTCGTGATGGTTGAAGGTGGCTGTGGGTTGGCTGCCTACCTGGGCTGCGGTGGTTGTGCTGCCTGCAGCAGCGATGTTTACGTCGTCGGCAATCTGTTGGATGTTGCGATAACGATCGCCCGGGTCGGGGGCCAGGCAGCGCTCCAAAATGAATTGGATAGACTCAGGCAGTTCGGGCGCAATGCCGCGAATGTCTGGAGGGGCCTCGCCGGGAGCCGCCACAGCGGGAAGCTGTCCAGTGAGCATTTGGTAGAGCATGACGCCCAGGGAATAGGTGTCGCTGGCAACGTCGAGAGAAGCGGCGCCGCGAGCCTGTTCGGGGCTGAGGTAGGGGCTGGCGGGGTCAATTTGGGGGTGTTCGCCAGGGGTAGCGATCTGGAAATCGGTCAGGTAGGGTTCGTTGCGCTCGTCAAAAAGGATGTTATCAGGGCGCAGGTCGCCATGCAGGATGTTGCGGCGGTGGGCATAGTCCAACGCCGGGGCGATGCGCCCGAAAATGCGAGCGGTTTCGGGCAGAGGGATGCGTCCCAACTGGATGCGGTCTGCGAGCCGTCCGCCGCGCATCAGGCGCATGACCAAAAATGGCTGCCGGGCGTATTCGCCGAAGTCGTATACCGGAACAATAGCGGGGTGTTCGAGGGAGGCAATGATAGCAGCTTCCTGGCGGAAGCGCACCAGGTACATGGGGTCGAGCTGGCTGTCTTCCAGCATGAGCTTAAGCGCCACTTCGCGTTTAAAAGAAGTGTCGAATGCTCTATGGACCACAGATTTACGCCCCCGGCCTATTTCGGAAATGATTTCGTAGCGGCCAATCTTTTCAGGAAGCATGTCTCTCTCAATCTGGAGCAGTGGGTTTCACCCGTGCCAGGGATGCTACAAGGGAAAATTATAACCGTTTAATGACCAACCCCTGGGACATTTTCCAGCTCGGCCAGCAGGCCGGGCAGTTCGCCCAGGTGGGAAAGCTGCCAGAAGCGGGCAGCGGCATCGGGTGTGGGGTGGCTGTGTTCGTGGCTCCAGGTGAGGCGGTTGGGAATGTATACGCCCCGGCCCCCGGCGGCCACGGCGGGTAAGATGTCTGAGCGCAGCGAATTGCCCACCATTAAAAAGCGTTCGGGTGCTGCACCCAGGCGCTGCATCAGGCCGCGGTAGGTGTTTTCGTTTTTGTCGCTGACTACCTCAATATGCTGGAAGTATTTCTCCAGGCCAGATTCAGCCACCTTGGCGGCCTGGTGGCGCAGGTCTCCTTTGGTGATGACCACCAACGGATAATGGGTGCTGAGGGTTTGCAGCACGGCTGCAGCATGGGGGTATACCTCTACCGGGTGGTTGAGCATCCGCTTGCCATGCGCCAGCAGTGCTTCGATGTCGGCAGAGGCAATCTGGCCCCCAGTCAGGCGAATGCCGGCCTCTACCAGTGAGAGGATGAAGCTCATTGCTCCGTAACCATAGTAGGGCAGGTTGGCAATCTCTACGGCGTCAATTTCCTCATCGGCGACGTCTGGCAGGCCGTAGCGCGCCAGCAGTGCCCGGAACAGGTCGCGCCCCTGGGCGTAATATTCCTCGTTTTGCCAGAGGGTATCATCTGCATCAAAAGCAATCCAGTCAAACATAAAAAATCAAATTTTCTCCCGTATCTGGATGTATTTTTCTTCCTTGATCCATCCCAGGGCCACCAGGGTGGAGAGCAGGCCAAACTGCACAAGAACACTGCCCAGCCACCACCTGCCCGAAAATCGCGGGCAGCGCTGCAGCAGTCCAAACCCAAGCAGGGATAAAGGCCCCGCCAGCCAGCCGTTCAACCGCATTACCTGGGCATCGGCTTCGGCCACGCTGGCGCCGCGCTGAACCAGCGTCCACTTAACCAGCGGCCCGCCATCAAGCGCAGGGATCGGGACGTATGAAGCAGTGGCGAGAAAGGTGTTAAAGCTCACCGCGGTGTCAAGGGTTTCGCCTGAAAAACTGCCCGGCCTGGCAAACCCCAGGCTGCGCAGCAGCGCATGCGCCATGCGCAGATCCAGCATCAACGCCAGGTTGAACAACGGTCCGCCCAGCGCCCGGGCGATATGCTCGTTTGGGGAGACGGTGTGGTCATTGATATCTGCGTAGACGCACAAGGGCAGCCCGCCCAGCACTTTGAGCTCATCCATTGGTTTTCCCACCCAACGAGCTGCGGCGGCGTGTGCCAGGTTGTGAGCCCACTCCGAGCCCAGCACAACTCCTGCCTGGGCTGCACCGAGAGCCGCCCGGCGGGCCAGGCTGTGTTGGGGCTGGTTTGGCGGATGGTTTGGATAGAAAGTTTGGTTTTTACGCCCTGCCAGCCAGGTGAACAGACCCCAGGCCGCAGCCCAGGCGAATGGCACCCAGGCCCAGCCCTCCAGGGTGACCGGTGTTCCAAAGACGTGAAACAAAATGCGCTTTTTCACAGCGTCATTATAATACGGGCGCCTGGCTTGTGGTCATGATGACCACGCATCTTTTTGGGAAAATTATACGGGGTTTAAAGTGTCATCGGAGAATTCAGGGGTCTGTTCCGTTATTTCAGGTACGGGAGGGTATTTTTGGTTTTCCAGGTTCAAAAAATATACAACCATCACCACAATTTGAAACCCTTGGAGGAAATAAAGCAAGATACTTTCGATGATGTCTAACACCTGATTTTGGGGTAGAAACATAAATGGCAGCACAAAAACCAACCCCAAGAGAGATATTAAAATGTTGGCTGCAAATAATGTCCCAAAGACTTCCCACCATTGTCCTTCAACCAGCGACTTGCTGTAATTTAGGGCAAGTTTGCCGCTGGCGGGTCGCAGGGCGACCACATAAATGATGAAAGAATAGTACAACCCCCAGATAATTCCGGGCAAAATCAGCAACAAGGTGAGCCCCAGGAGAATGATTCCCGCCAGGATATTGGTGCCAATCATAGCAGGCCAGCGGGTCAATCCAATAGACAAAGCATCTGCCCAGCCGATTGTTCTGCTCTGGGCCAGGTTGTCTATAATTTGAGCGATAGCGGCAACCGCAATAACCCCAATCAGTCCATCCGTTAATCTCGAAATCAGATTATATATGCGTAAAGCGCTTGCGGGTCCATACTCCAAGGATAATGCTTCTACATTCACAAAAGATAAACCAATACTGATGGGGATGTATACGATGAGGATAATGGGCAAAATGACCATAAATTTCTCTTTGTACACATACCATGAGGATTTAAACAAATGGGTAAATCCATAATTTTCAGTCACAATCGTTTGATTCATAATTCCCTCGTTTGAAAACCTATCCACCTTTACAATGGTTTTATTATAAGGGAAGGAAGGGTTTCGTGCAAATTGAAGCGATACTCTTTTCCCCACAAAATCTGGGTTGGTTGGTTTTTCCTGAAGCGCGACAATGACCGTATAATGAAATTGGAGGAACAAGCCGATGACCATACCAGCCATTGTTTGCCAGGATTTGCATAAATCCTACGGGATTGTAAAGGCTTTGCGCGGTGTGAACCTGGAGGTGCACGCCGGGGAGATTTTTGGTTTTCTTGGCCCAAATGGGGCGGGGAAAACCACGACCATTCGCTGTATGTTGGATTTGATTCGCCCCAACCACGGCATGCTGCGGGTGTTGGGGCTGGACCCCCAGGCCGAGTCCCTGGAAGTGCGCCGCCAGGTGGGGTACCTGCCGGGTGAACTGCATATGGAGAGCAATTTCACTGTGGAAGCTGCCCTGCGCTTTTTCAACCGGCTGCGCGGCAATCATGCCGATTGGACCGATGTGCGCCAGCTTGCGGACCGGTTAGCGCTGGACCTGTCTATTTCGATCAAGAACCTTTCGAAAGGCAACAAGCAAAAAACAGGGGTGATTTTGGCGCTGATGCACCGGCCGAAACTGCTGCTGCTTGATGAGCCTACCTTTGGCCTGGACCCACTCATCCAGCAGGAGGTGCTTAAGTTGGTTTCTGAAGCACGCATGAATGGGGCTACGGTGTTTTTCTCTTCGCATATTCTCAGCGAGGTGCAGGCCATCAGCGACCGGGTGGGGATTATCCGCAAGGGGGTGGTGGTGGATGTGGCCAAAACGGCCAGCCTGGTGCAGCGTTCGTTTAAGCGGGCAAGGGTGACCTTTAAACAGCCGGTGGATTACGAGCCGCTACTGCGCCTGCCAGGCGTTTCCCGGCTTTCGGGTGATGTGCCCCAGCAGGTGTTTTTACAGGTGGAGGGGGAGATGGATGGGCTGTTGAAGGCGTTGGCCGCTTACCCAGTGTTGGATTTTGAAACCGAGCGCCCCACCCTGGAAGAGATTTTTTTGGCTTACTACGAGAATTAAGGAGGCAGCCATGAAGACGATTTTTGTGTACACCCTGGGACGCCTGCGCGGTGCAATTTTGGGCTGGGGGTTGGCGCTGGCGGTTTTGGGTGGATACCTGATGTTGTTTTACGAGACTTTTGTGGAAAACCAGGAGCAGTTTGTCACTTTGTTGGAGGTTTACCCCAAGGAGATGTTTGCTTTCTTTGGAGATATCACCAATATGTTTACCCCCTCTGGTTTTTTGCACATCGAGTTTTTCTCGTATATGCCAATTATCCTGGGCATTTTCGCGATTGCTGCCGGGGCCGGGCTGCTGGCGGGCGATGAGGAGGGAGGGATTCTTGACCTGGTGCTGGCCCACCCTGTTTCGCGCACCAGCCTGTATGCCGGGCGGTTGTTGGGCTACCTGGTTGGGCTGGCTGCAATTTTGGCGCTGGCCTGGTTGGGGTTGACAGTGGCACTGCCCAGCACAGAACTGGGCCTGGACGCAGGCAATTTGCTGCTGCCCTTTCTTTCTTTGTTTTCTCAGCTGGTGCTTTTTGGGCTGTGGGCGCTGCTGCTCAGCCTGCTTTTGCCTTCCCAGCGAATGGCTTCCATGACTGCCGGCCTGGCTTTGGTGGGGTCTTTTTTTCTCAGTTCACTGGCACGTATTGATGAGCGGTTGGTAGATTTTGCTAAATATCTCTCTCCGCTGGATTACTACCAGGGCGGCGAGGCCTTGAATGGGTTAAATTTGGGTTGGTTTTGGGGTGTTTTAGGGCTGGCGGCGCTGTTTGCTTTGTTGGGTTGGCAGTTGTTTTTGCGCCGCGATATTCGCGTGGCTGGCGAAGGAAGTTGGCGCGTGGTGGGCTGGCTGCGCGGCTTTGCCCGCCGCCCGGCTTCCGGGCAATAGCCGTTGATTAAGATGCGTGGTCGTCATGACCACGCATCTTTTTTTGGTTGGGCAGCCCGCCGGGCCACCTGGCGGATGAGCCCACTAAAAATGAGCCCGTGAATGGGGTAAAGCCCATACCAGTAGGCCCAGCCGAAAAGGCCCTTGGGGGCAAAAAAAGCCGTCTGGCTGAGCAGGGTGGTGCCGTCGGGAAGGGGGGCGGCTTTAAACTGCAGCCAGGCCTGCCCGGGCACAAGCATCTCTGCCCGTAAGCGCAGCAGGTGATCGGGCTCAACCGCTTCCACCCGCCAGAAGTCCAGGGCATCGCCCACGCGCAAAGTATCCGGGTCGCGCCGCCCGCGCCGCAAGCCAACTCCGCCCACCAGGCGGTCTATAAAGCCGCGAATTACCCAGGCCCAGTTCATGTACAACCAGCCGCGCTTTCCGCCGATGCCTGTAAACACTTTGAAAACTGCATCGCTGGAAGCCGGGACGATGCATTGGCGGTTTTCAACCACCATGCCCTCGTGGGTTGTCAGCGTGACTGGCGGTAAGCTGCCCCGGGTGGTGCTCAGGGCGTCGCTCCAGGCGGTTTCAACATTGCTGGCGTGCAAGCGGGCCAGGGCGCGTTCCACTGAAACGCGGTAGGCAACGGGTTCAATTTGCGGGAAGATTTGGCGGGCGCTGTCGTCGGTAACGACGTTTTCATTGCGCAGCCCTTCGATGAGCGGCCGGGCGATGACTGCCGGGATGGGCGTCACCAGGTCTACCCAATAGGACGAAAGGCGCGGGGTCAGCACCGGAACGGGCACCATCCAGCGTTTGAGGCCGCGCACTTCGGCGTAGGTCGTCATCATTTGCCCGTAGGTCACCACCTCTGCGCCGCCAATTTGAATGGTGCGCCCGGTGCTCTCTGGGGTGGACAGTGCGGCGACGAGATAGTCCAGCACTTCGCGCACGCCAATGGGTTGGGTGCGGGTGTCCACCCAGCGCGGGGTAACCATCACCGGCACTCGCTCAGTGAGATAGCGAATCATTTCGAAGGAGAGGCTGCCGGAGCCGACAATGACCCCGGCCTGGAATTCTGTCACGGGAACCCCTGCGCTGCGCAGGGCGTCGCCAGTGAGCTGGCGTGAGCGCAGGTGTTCGGAGAGCCCAGGGGAGGCCTGGGCTAACCCGCCCAGGTAGATGATGCGCTGTACCCCGGCCGCCGCGCAGGCGGCTGAAAAGTTGCGGGCGGCATCCAGGTCGCGTTGGTGAAAGTCGGTTCCGCTGCCCAGGCTGTGCACGAGGTAATAGGCAACCGAAACCCCCGCTAAAGCAGGACCCAGGCTGGCAGGCTGCAAGACATCGCCAGCGACAATTTCAACCTGATTTTGCCACGGGCGGCCTTGCAGCCGGGCCGGGTCGCGCACGAGGCAGCGCACCCGCAGTTCGCCTTCCAGCAGGCGGGGCACAAGCCGCCCACCGATGTAACCGGTTGCCCCGGTGACCAACACTACCATTTGCTCTGTCGTCATGGGTACGATTGTATCTCATCTTCGGGTGAGCGGCAGGTAGATTTTGAAGACTTCGGGCTGGGGCTCGGCCTGGGGCTGCAAAAAGCCACCGGATAGGGTGAAGCCGCCGCCGGAGAGGGCCCCAGCATCGGGCTGGCCGATGGCCGCTTCAAGAGAAAAGCTGCCGCCGGAAGCCCGACCGCCGCCGCCGTCTACGGAGAACCAGGGCAGGGTAAGGACTGCCGGGCTGGCGCGGCTCACGCCGAAGGTGAGCAGCGCCAGGCAGAGCAAGATGGCCAGGGTGATCCAATATTTTCGCTGCATGGATTGTCCTTATGACTGGCTGGGGGAGCGCTTCCCCAACTGAACGCCCAGGAAAACCAGGGCCGCAGCCAGGGCAAGCAAGCCGAGGCCGAGGAGGGCCAAAGAGACCGAAGACGGGAGACCGGGGACGGGGGAAGAGACGGATGACGGGAGACCGGAGACGGGGTTAGCCTCGGTCGCCAGTGCCGATTCCAACGCCGCCAGCCGGTCTTCCAGCTCCGCAATCCGGGTGTCCCGGTCTTGCACTTCGGCGTACAGGCCTTGGATGGCGGCCAGCGCCACGCCATCGGCATCTACCACGGAGATGGTCGTGTCGTTCGGTCCGACGCCAAAAGCGGCGTAGAAATCCTGCGCCACGGGGCCGATGTGGGTGACGCCTGGCTCGGTTTTGTAGCTCCAGGTGGTGATGTCGAGCGCGGCCACTTTTTCCAGCACGTTTTGCGGGTCAATGGACTGGAAGTTGTTCTTGGTGTTCACATCCGACAGGCTTCCCCAGGAGCCAGAACCGGCCGGCAGTTGAACGCCGGTTGTGATGTCGGAAACATGGGTGTAAAAGCGCACGCCGCCAGGGGATCGGACGGTGAAGGTGTTGTTGCCCCAGGACGCGGTGGCGCTGCCGCCGGAAGACCAGACGAATGCACCGGTGTGGCTGGCCGTGGCTTGGTTGCCTGCCGCGAAGGTGTACTCGCCACTGGCAGCATTGTCATAGCCGCCAGGAATGACGCTGTAGTGGCCGCTGGCCTCATTGGACAGCCCACCACTGACTACGCTAACAATGCCGCTGGCTGAGTTAAGTGAACCGCCACCCACAAAGCTGCCACTTACGCTGGCTGTGTTGTTCAGGCCGCCGTTCACTACGCTGTGTTCGCCGTTGGCAGTGTTGTTTTGGCCTCCGCCCACGACGCTGGTCTGGCCGCTGGTGGTGTTGCCATAGCCGCCGCCGATAAAGCTGTTGCTGGCCTGGGCATTGTTAACTTCCCCGCCGCCGATAAAAGCGGCATAGCCGCTGGCGGTGTTGTTGTTGCCGTTGCCGATAAAGCTGAACTGGCCGCTGGCGGTGTTGCGATAGCCGCCCACCACCACCGGGTAGGTAACATCTGCCAGGAGCAGGTTGTCGTTGCCCGCCTGGTTTTGCTGCCCGCCCAGGATGGCACCGTAGTTGTCGGTGACGAGGTTGGTGGCGCCGCCGCCCAGCACGGCGTAATCGGCCATTACGGTGTTGGTGTACCCACCGCCAATCACACTGAGCTGACCTTCTATTCCGTTTTCGTTACCGCCCAGGATGGCGCTGCTGTAGCTGACGACCGCGTTGTTGTAGCCGCCCACAATGACCCCTGCTTCGCCACTGACCAGGTGGGAATACCCACCGCCAATGAAGCTGTTGCCCCCGCTGGCCGTACTGCTATCACCGCCAACGACAATGCTGTACTGCGCTGTGGCGCTGTTTTGGTAGCCGCCGCCCACGAATGCATATTCTGCATCGGCCGGGTCGCCGTTAACGCTGCCGGCCAGATTGGCCCGGCCTCCCAAGATGGCGCCGTAGTTATCGGTGACCCAGTTCCCTTCATAATCGTTCGACCCACCCCCGCCGCCGATGGTAGCGAAAGTGCTGGTGAAGGTGCGGTTCCAGATGCCGCCGCCGATAAAAGCATTTTCCGAGGCCTGGTTGGACGCCCCGCCCGCAATCACGGCCAGGGGGCCGCTGGCGGTGTTGCCCGCCCCGCCCCCGGCAAACGCCGCATAACCGCTGGCGGTGTTGGTGTCGCCCCCGCCGACGAAGCTGTACTGTCCGCTGGCGGTGTTGAACAGGCCACCCACCACGACTGCGTGAGCTGCATCGGTTTCATTGCTGTTATCGTTGCCGGCCGTGTTGCCAGCGCCGCCCAGGATGGCACCATAATTATCGGTGACCCGGTTGATCTCGCTGATATCCATGCTCCCGCCACCGGCGATCACGCCAAATGTGCTCGAAATCACCTGGTTACCGATGCCACCCCCGATAAAACTAGCCGCACTATTGTTGATTTCGTTGAACCATCCGCCAGCAATCGTTCCGGCCTGACCGATGACGATATTGGAAACGCCGCCGCCGATGGTGGCATACTCGGCAGCCGTTGAATTGCCAGAACCGCCGCCAATGGTTGCGTAGGTGTATGCGGCGATGTTGGCATTCCCGCCGCCCACGAAAGCGCCGCTGCCACTGGCCAGGTTGCCCGCACCCCCGGCGATTGCACCGTATTCACCGGTGACGATGTTGAAGTACCCGCCGCCCACTGTGCCGAAGGTATTGGTAATGGCATTTTGCTGCCCACCGCCGATGAAGGCCTGGTCCGCAGCAATGTAATTGGCGTAGCCACTGCCAATGCCGCTGTAGTAGCTGGGGAAGGTCGTGGAGGTGATGACATTGCCCAGGCCAGCGCCGATAAACCCGCCTACACCCGTGATGATGTTGTCGTCGCCAGCGCCCACAAAGGAGCGTTCGCCGCTGATGCGGTTGCTGAAACCAGCGCCAATGGCGTTGAATTGGTTGCTGACCTGATTGTAGCTTCCGGCCAGGATGGCGTTATACAGCCCGGACGCGGTGTTGTTTCCGCCCGCCCCAATTAAAGAGCCCCCGCCGGTTACGGTGTTGCTGTCCCCGGCCAGGATGGCACTGCTGCTGCCCCCGCTGATGGTGTTGCTCGTCCCGGCGCCAATGATCGAAAGGTCGGCGAAAATCTGGTTCGGGTAGGTCTGGTAGCCACCTGCCACGATGGCCGAGGCGCTGACATTGGCGCCAATGGTGTTGGAGATGAAGCCGCTGACGAAGCTGGGATAGGTGCGCTGGTAGTAGCTGTCCCACGGGCCGGGCTGGATGCGCAGCGCCAGGCTGTCGCTCACCACAATGGTGAGGGTGACGGCGTCGGTGGTGCCCAGCCTGGCGGTGGAGGGGTTCAGGCCGCTGTTGGCGTTGGTGCTCCAGGCGCTGCCCACGCTGCCCTGGTCGTTGGCGCACTCCCAGGCGCTGCCGTTCCAGGCGGCAATCTGCCCATTGGAACAGGTTTGAGGGAGTTGGTAGGTGGCGCCGATGGCAAGGCTCACGCTGCCGCTGCTGCCGCCGCCGGTCAGGCCGGTTCCAGCGTTCACGGCAGTAATGGTGCCGCCGCCTCCACCGCCGCCCACATCGTCTACTTCGCATTCCACAGTGCCATCGGCATTGATTTGGCGGATGGATTGGCCTGCCGGGCACGAGCCCGTGACCCTGGCCTGGATGAGGCTGGTGTTTACGCTGAATTCCCCACCGGTGAGGGTGAGCCCGGCCCCGGCGGTGTAGGTGGTGTTTGTATCCGTGTCGGTGTCGTTGGCGCAGGCCCAGGCGCTGCCGTTCCACTTGGCGACCTGGCCGTCGGCGCAAGAGAGTTCGGAAAGGGTGTCGGTGTTGGTGTCCAGGTCATCGGCGCACACCCAGGCGCTGCCGTTCCAGGAGGCAACCTGGTCATCGGCACAGCCCTGGGGCAGCTGGAAGGCAGCCAGCAGGCTGAAGGTTGTACCGGACAGGTTTAGGCCCGTCCCGGAGGTGTAGGTGGTGTTTTCATCGGCGCTGCACGCCCAGGCCGTGCCGTTCCAACGGGCTAATTGCCCGTCGGCGCAAGAGAGTGCGGCCAGGGTGTCGGTGTCCGTATCGAGATCGTCGGTGCAGATCCAGGCGCTGCCATTCCAGGCGGCAACCTGGTCATCGGCACAGCCCTGGGGCAGTTGGAAGGCAGCCAGCAGGCTGAAGGTTGTGCCGGACAGGTTTAAGCCCGTTCCGGAAGTGTAGGTGGTGTTTGCATCGGCACTGCACTCCCAGGCACTGCCGTTCCAACGGGCTAATTGCCCATTGGCGCAGGTGAGGGCAGCCAGGGTGTCGGTGTCCGTATCGAGATCGTCGGTGCAGATCCAGGCGCTGCCATTCCAGGCGGCAACCTGGTCATCGGCACAGCCCTGGGGCAGTTGGAAGGCAGCCAGCAGGCTGAAGGTTGTGCCGGACAGGTTTAAGCCCGTTCCGGAAGTGTAGGTGGTGTTTGCATCGGCACTGCACTCCCAGGCACTGCCGTTCCAACGGGCTAATTGCCCATTGGCGCAGGTGAGGGCAGCCAGGGTGTCGGTGTCGTTATCAATGCCATCGGCAAATCCTGCAGGAATGCCGCTGAGGGTGGCCCAGGTGACAATGGTGTCATTGTCCACGCCGTCAGCAAAACCCGCTGGGATGCCAGTTAACCCGCTCCAGGGGGCACTGGCGGCGCTGGTCGCGGTCGCAGCGCTGGCTGCCTGGTTGGCATAGATTGCGTACGGGGTGGGGCTGAGCGGCTGGCGGGGACTGAGGGTGGTGTAGGCTCCACTGCCAGCCGGGCGCACGGCTACTTCGAGGAAATAGGCGGTCCCGTTGAAAACGGCGCCAAAATCCAGCGAGACGTTGAACAGGCCATTTGTGACGGTTACACCATTTTGATTCAGGGTGCTGCCCGCCTGGGTTCCGCCGCTGGCAGCGTCGAACAGCTTGAAGGTGAAGTCGTAGCTGCCGTTGGCCGGGGAGCCGCCATCGGCCAGGGAGCCCTGGTAGAGGAAGGCTGTGCCAATGGGGGCATTGGCGGCCTCAACCCCCTGCGGATCGGTTTGCAGGCCGGGCGCCGCCTGGTTTGGGCGGACAGCAGCAGCGCTGATAACTAGGGCAATGATGGTGAACAGGATGGCGAACGTTTTTTTGTGGTGCATATTTCCTCTCTGTTGGGTGCCTGTTAAAAGTTTTAGACCGGAAGACTTCAGGCTGGATTAAATCTTTCGGCTGTTGTTCCAAATCAATAAATATACCGGCAGGATCCGGCGAATTGACCGGATCCTGCGGCAGTAACGATTTACATTGGATGTTTGCGGAGAAGGTGCTGTAAGCGATGCAATTATAAAGGTTTTTTTGGTTTGTACAATGAGAAATTTTGCCTAATTCGGGTGCTAAAGTTAAAAATGCCTGTAAAGTGAACTACCCCCCGGGTTTAAAGAAAGGAGCACTGCCTGTATAATACTCGGTAGAGGTGCTTTATGCCACGAGTACTTGTTTCGGGTTTGATTAACATTGAAACGACCCTGCGTACCGATGGGTTTCCGATTCATTACCAGCCGGTGCGCTATCCTTTTTTTGGGGTGAACACCACCGTTTCAGGGGTGGGGTATAACGTGGCCAAAGCGCTCACTGCCCTGGGTATGGAGGTGGATTTTCTTTCGCTGGTGGGGCAAGATTTGGCCGGGGAGCTGGTGCTGCGCCAGCTTGCGCGGGATGGAATTCCCAGCGGGGGCGTGGTGCGGGGGCTGGCAGTTACCCCACAATCGGTGATTGCGTTTGCGCCGGATGGTGGCCGGATGATTTTCACGGACTTAAAAGATATCCAGGAAACGGCCTACCCCGGCAGCGCACCGTTGGACCGGGGTGGGTATGACCTGGCGGTGCTGTGCAATATCAACTTCTCCCGGCCGATGCTCGCCCAGGCGCAGTCAGCGGGTGTGCCGGTGGCGGTGGATGTCCACGCCCTGGGCAGCCTGGAGGATTCGTATAATCAGGATTTTATGGCAGCCGCCCAGGTGTTGTTTATGAGCAACGAACATTTGCCAGAAGCGCCGGAAACTTGGGTGCGGCGGGTGTATGCCCGGTTTGGCTGTGGGGTGATTGTGATTGGTTTGGGTGCGCAGGGGGCACTGCTGTTTGAGGGGGCGAAAAATGAGGCAGCCCATTTGCCGGCAGTGGATACCCGCCCGGTGGTGAACACGATTGGGGCTGGCGATGCGCTGTTTTCGGCGTTTTGTGCGGGGTTTGCGAGTGGGTTGGCCCCACTGGATGCGCTACGCCGGGCAGTGGTATTTGCTTCGTACAAAGTGGGCGCCAACGGGGGGGCTGAAGGCTTTTTAGACGCACCCGGGTTGGAGGCGTGGATCAGCCGGTTGGGGTAGGGTCAATGGAGGGGCTGGTTTCGCTGAGGGCCTGGTTAAAAAAGGCGAGCACTCGTTGGGTGTATTCATGGGGTGCGTGGGGCAGGGCAGCGGCATGCTTCGCCTGGGGCAGTTCCCAGAGGGTGCAGGGGCCTTGGGCAGCGGCGCAAAACAGCCGGTTGAATTCAATTTCATAGCGCCCGCAGGCGATTAACAACACCGGGCGCGGCGCAATTTTGCCGATTTCTGTTTTTAGAGGGGAGGGAGAATGTCCGGAGAAGAAATTGAAAATCCACTGTTCGAGCCACTTAAGGGCATATACCAGGCGGTTGCGCAGGTAGAAGGTTTTTTTGCTGCGCTCCTCCGGGTTTGCTGGCCGGATGCGGTCTTGCAGGTGAGCGGGGCCAAGGCCTTCCAGTACCAGGGCGCCGATGGAACTGGTTTGAAGTGCGCCGCGCAGGGCAGATTGCGCCCCCAGGGAGATGCCCAATACTCCGATTTTGCCAGCTTCGACGCTGCCGCGAGAGCGCAAAAAGTCTGCCGCACCGGCGATATCGTGGGCTTCGAGTACGCCGTAAGTGGAGGTGTCGCCATCGCTGCTGCCGTGGGCGCGCAGGTCAAGCAGCAGGATATGGTAGCCAGCCCGGGCCAGGAAGGTGGCATAGACCTCCATGATGCGCCCGGAGCCGCCCAGGCCGTGAACCAGGATGACTGCAGCGCTGCTTTTGCCGGGCAGATACCAGCCAAATAGGGTCAGTCCGTCGCGCGATTTGAAGAGTACTTTTTCGTAAGGGATGCCGTCCAGGGAGGGCGTTGTGAGCGACCAATCCCGCATCCGGGGTGGGTGAGTAAAGCGAAAGGCGCTCAAGACCAGGAATGCCAGGTAAAAAATTGGGATACCCCACAGCCAATTGATAGGGCTGAGGGCCGCAAACCTGAGTGCTACCAGGCTGCTGGCTGTGGCCAGGGCCAAAAAGAAAAGATTACGAAAGTAGCGCCAGGTGAGGTAAAGCATGCTGGTGTGATCGGGCTGCCTGCTACAACCTGTCTACTCCTTCAGCAAGGGCGCTGAGCAAATCGAGGGTTTGTTTCAGGCGAACCGGGTCGCGATCTATGCCTGTGCGGCGGGTATGCAGGATTTTCCCTTCGAGTTCAATATAAATCTCTTTGGCGGCGAGCAGGCGTTGGCGAACATCGGTCATCATCATCAGGCGGCGCACCAGGTCCTGGGGTTCGCCTTTGATGCTCAGGTAGGCGTCCAGTTCACTGTCGTAGACTTCGATGTCCTGCACCCCAAAGGCGCGCCCGATTTTAGTGAAGACCGATTCGCGGTACAGCCCCAGGCGCACCCCCAGGGGGTTGGTAGTTTCTACCACCATTCGGGTATAGGTGGTGGAGTTTTTGCCGTGGCGGCGCACATAGGTGTCGAGCCTGACCTGGTGACCCTGGTAGCGGCCAGAAACATAAGGCCTGCTGAACCAGCCGCTGCCGGGGTGCAGTTCTAGCCCGGTCTGGCTGGCCAGTTCTCCCCAGGCTTTGAGTTGGGCGCGTTGGTTCACCTGGCTGATGACAAGTGCAAAAACCAAAAACCCAAAAAAGAGGACAACTATAATGATTAAAAACAGGGAATCCGGGTTTTCCATCGGGTGATCTCCTTGGTTGCGGGGCGGTATCCAGGCTGTTTTATGGAATTATAGCACCAGCCTGGCGCTGTTTTTTTTCAACCAGGCATGGTGCTGGGGATAGTCGGGCATCCAGGCGTGTACCTGTGCCCAAAAGGCGGGAGAGTGGTTGCGGTGCACCAGGTGGGCCAGTTCGTGAATGACGACCGAATCAAGCACGGGCAGAGGCGCCATCACCAGCCGCCAGGTGAAGTTGAGGCTGCCACGCCCGCACGAGCCCCAGCGCGTTTTTGCGCTGGAGATGCGCAGGCTCGTAAAAGAAAGGCCAAACTGGGCCGCGTAAAAGTTGGCTCGCTCGGTGCACACCTGACGGGCAGCGGCTTTGTACCAGGTTTCGAAGGCCTGTTTGGCCTTGGGCTGGATTTGTTCTGGGGTCTGGTTGGTGGGTACACCGCTACTGCGCAGCAGAAACTGGCGCCCATCAAACAAGAGGGCTTCTTTTTGCCTGGGGACGATGACCAGGGGGTATTCCTGGCCGAGGTATAGAAAGCGTTCGCCGGGTTGGAAGGTTTTGGGAGGGGGCAGGCTGGCCGCTCGTGCCTGGGCCTGGGCTTGCTTTTTAGCGATCCACCCGGCGTGTTTTTCGACCAGGCGGTGTATTTCATCCAGGCTGGCTTTGAGGGGGGTGCGCACCACAAGCCGTCCATGCCGGTCTACCAGCAGGCTGAATGTGCGCCGCCGGCTGCGAACAATTTCATAGCTGTACTTATCTGTGGGGGATTGGGTCATAGGTCAGGTTATTTTATCCTTTTTGGGAACATATTTTCTCATCAAAAATCACGCTGAATTAACGCCTGTAGAATATATTGATTATAGCAAACGGGGGTGCAGGTGGCGGCTTCAGCCACGATACGGGAGGCGTGTGCGGGGGCACAGGCACACGTCTCCTTAGGGGAATATATTTTGTATAACAAAAAACGAGACCGGAGAGGGCTCCGGTCTCGTTTTATTGTAAATCAATCCGCCTACGGTCTACGGATTAATGGCAGGTACATTTTGTATTCCACCACAACGGGTTGGCTGGGAGCCGGCGGCAGGCCGGTGTTTTCCATGGGGGTGGAAGAGGTGTTGGTCAGCGGCAGCAGCCGGCCGCGGGTGGGTTCAAGGATGGACGAGGGGGCCGGATCGAGCGTACTCGATGGATCGAGCGTACTCGATACAGAGCGGGAAGGCTCGAATTCGATCTTGAACTGGTAGTAGGTGGTTGTGTAGGCTTCCACCTCGAACTGGAACAGGCCGGCCTGCGGGGCGGTAAAGGTCACCACCTTGGTCGAGGCGTTGCTCTCATCCAGGGCAGCCGGGGGCGTGCCGGGGGTCCAGTCGGGCGGCCAGACGGTCAGATCGGCGATCCCGCCCAGCGAGGTCAGGGTTACGGTCACCCCCTGGCCGGCTTCCAGCGTGAAGCGGTACAGGTCCACCTGGCTCTCGACCAGCTGCGGCAGCGTCTTCAAGAGGTTGATGTAGGCTTCGCCCGGGCTTGCCGAGACGTTGCCGGCCAGGTCGGCTGCCCAGACCTGCAGGTAGTGGATGCCCGCTTCGGGGCTCAGCCGCCAGGGGTAGGCCGTGCTGGCCTGGCTGTATACCAGCCAGCCGGATTCCTGCACCAGGCGCCAGTCGCCCAGGTTCTGGTCAAAGATGAACTCCAGGAAGAGTAAGCTGCCCAGGCCGCTGGCAACTGCGGTTGAACGAGCCGGGTCGCTGGCGTTGGTTTCGAGCAGCACCTGGCGGCTGGTGGCCATCTCGATGCCCCCGTTGATCGTGAAGCCGGTCACTTCCGGCGGGGTGGTGTCGGGGGTGGGCGGCAGGATGGTCACGCTGCGCTGGGCCAGGTTGTTCAGGCTGTCGGCTTCTTCGAAATCATCGTCCGGGTCCACCACCGCATACAGCGTGTAATCTCCGGCCAGCGGGGCCGGCCAGGGTACGGTCACGGTCAGGACGCTGTTGGGGGCGATGGCGGGCAGGGTGACGACCTGCGAGAAGATGGGGCCGCTGGTCGCGCGCGTGTTGGCGATATAGAACCAGACCTTGACATCCGTCCAGGTTGGGGCGCCCGGCGGGCTGTTGACCCGGTAGACGGCCAGCTGCAGCTGCGGGTCGGGATCGCCCTGCACCAGGCTGTGCGGCACCAGGCGTAAATCGCTGGCGGTCAGCAGCAGGTCGTCGCTCAAAATCACCGGCAGGGCCTGGTAGGCGCCCGCCAGGCTGGCGGATAGGCCGCCGCCGGCCGGGCCGTTGGTCACGCTCAGGTCGTAGAGGCCCAGGGCCACACCGGCCGGGACGGTGGCGCGCAGCCGGGTGCTGTCCAGGTAAAGAACGTTTAGCAGGGCTACGGAAGCCGGGCCGCTCAATTCCACCGCTGCGTCACTGGCAAAGTTCTGGCCTTCGATCTCCAGGGTCATGGCCCGGTCGTTGGGGCCGCTGGCGGGGGTCACCCGGCTCACCACCGGCGGGGTGGGCGCCAGCGAGGTGTAGGCGCCCACCAGGGTGAAGCTGCCGCCCAGCGGGCCGGGCACCGGGTTGTTGACCACCAGGTCATAGCGCCCGGCGGGCAGGCCGGCGGGCAGGCTGGCTTCAATCTGGCTGCCGGAGGCCGCCAGGATGGTCAGCGGGTAGACGGCTCGCGAGGCCGGGCCTACCAGGCCGGCTTCAACGCCGCTCTGGAAGTTCTGGCCAAAGATCACGATCTGCACCGGGGCGGTGTTCAGGCCGCTCTCCGGCTGCAGGTCGCTCACCAGCGGGTCGAGGATCACCTGCGGTTGGAAGTTCAAGAAGTTCAGGTTGGCAGCTGCCTGCCCGCTGGTCAGGAAGAGGGCGTGGGCAAAGCTGGGGCTGCCCGGGAAGGTTTGCGTCCAGCCGCTCTGCAGCACCTCGCGCACCCGGTACAGGCCGGGGCGCAGGCCGCTGAAGCTGTAGGCCCCGTTGGCCCCCGTCACGGCGCTGGCTTCGCCGGCGTCCAGCAGGCCGTTGTTGTTGGCGTCCAGGTAGATGGTCCAGCCGGCCAGCGGCAGGTCGATCGAGGGTACTCGATTTAGGCCAATCGTGCCGCTGCCGTCGGCGTCGTTGTACTTCATCCCGCTGATGGATGCGCTGCGGAAGTTGCCAAAGTGCAGGGCGTCGAAGAAGTCGCCGCTCAGCGCCGCCAGCTGGTAGGCGTTGGGTACAACGCTGGCCTCAGGGCAGCTCTGGGTCCAGCCGGCTTGCAGCACTTCCGTGACGCGGTAGGTGGCGGGCGCCAATCCGCTGAAGCTGTAGGCGCCGCCCGCTCCGGTCACGGCGCTGGCGTCCACGCTGCCGTTGGCGTCCCGGTCGAGCTGGATCGTCCAGCCCGCCAGGCCGGGTTCGCCAATCTCTTTGATGCCGTTGGCGTTCAGGTCTTCAAATTTCACCCCGCTCAGGGTGATGCCGTCGTACAGGCCAAAGTTCAGCCCGGACTGGCTGGTGCCGCTGGTGGCAATGATGGTGTAAGGCTGGCCGCCCGCCGGGTAGCTTTGGAACTGGTTGGCGCCCAGGTTCAGGCTGATTTTGTGGGCGTTGGGTACAACGCTGCTGGGGCCAAGGTTGGCGAAGCTGTAGGCGCCGTTGGCGTTGGTGGTGGTCGTGGCGTCCAGGCTGCCGTCGTTGTTTAGGTCCAGGTGGATGGTGATGCCTGCCAGGAAGGCATCACCGGCGTCCTGGGTTCCGTTGCCGTTGCGGTCCTCCCAGGCCGCGCCGCTCAGGTCGAATAGTTCAAAGTTGTAGAAATTCATCCCGCCATGGCCTGTGCCGCTGGATAGGTAGGTGGGCCATTCGCCGGGGGCGGTGGGTATGCCAGGGTAGGTCTGCACCCAGCCCGCCGGCAGGGCTTCGCGCACGGTGTAGGCGCCGGGGGCCAGGCCGCCAATGAAGAAGAAGCCGTTGGCGTCGGTGGTGCCGGTAACCAGCGGGGTGGCGCCGGGTTCCCAGTCGCCGGCGTAGACTTCAATGACCCAGCCGGAGAGTGTCGGGTCACCCAGGTTGCTGCGGTCGCCGTTCAGGTCGTGATATTTTGTGCCCATGACGGCGGCAGGCTGGTAGATGCCAGCATCCCAATGGCTGCCGCTATCTGCAGGCAGGGTGAGAATGCCGGTGCGGCCGGTGGCAGGGTCGAAGTCGCTGTCCAGGGCGTCGTCAGCGCCCTCGTCGGCGGGGCTGAAGACGAAGCCATTGGGCAGCACGACGCGCAGTTCGTATTCCCCGGCGGGCAGGCCGGTGAACATGTAGTAGCCGTCTGCGCCGGTGGTGTAAGAATCCAGCAGCGCCGCGCCGGCGTATAACTGCACCGTAGCCCCATCGAAGCCAATTTCGTTCTCATCCTGAAGGCCGTCGCCGTCCCGATCGTGCCAGGCGAAATCACCGATGCTGGAGAGCAGGGTGACGCTGGCGCTGGCGGTGTTGTCCTCCAGGTTCATTTCGCCGTCCTGGTAAGTATCTGTGCTGCCGATGGCGGCCTGGTTTACCAGGACTGCTCCGCCGGCTGTATTGCTGGATACCTCTACCACCACTTGCAGGGTAACTTCGTCACCAGGGCTCAGCGGCCAGAACACCCAAAGGAGTTCCTCGCCGCCGCCCGGCAACGGGGTAATGCTCAATGGGGCGAAGGGTTGTTCAATGCCTTGCCAGATCAGTGTGGCGGTCACAAAGTGAAGGCCGTCCGGCAGGGTGTCGGTCAGCACAGCGCTGCCCGCCATGCCGTACCACCACAATCTGTTATTTCCGAAGGACAGGGTGTAGGTCAGCTGTTCGCCAGCGTCGGGCAGTCCGGCGGCAAAGGTTTTTTCAACCCACAGGTTGGGGCCGGTGCCTAAAGCCCGTTCAGCGTGGTTATCGGTGCAGGTAGGTTCGCCGGGTACGCATGTGATATCGGCGGTATTGGTGAACACCAGCCCGCCTTGCAGCGGCGGTGCTCCGGTGGTGGCGTCGGCGCTCACGTTGAAGACGTCGCCAGGGTTGATTTGAATGAAGGTAAAGGCAAAACCATTTGCCAGGTTGGTGTAGTTCTCGACATTGTTCCAATCTTGTGTCCAGGCGTCGTATTCCATGAACATTCCGTCGGGCAGGGTGTCGGTCAGGGTGACAAAAGTGACGGGTTCATCACCGATGTTGAAGACGTCCATATTGAAATTCGCTTTGTGGGTGTCAGTGCCTTCCCGGTACCAATCGCCATACTTGCGGATGAGCAGGTTGGGACCGTGGTCGTAGATCTGCTCCACCACAGTGTGCTCCAGATAGCACTCGTCTGAGCAGCCGGGCACTTCGGTGAGGCGGATGGTGTTGGTCAGGATATCCCCGGGTAGGGCATCCACCGGGATACGGAAAATCAGTTCAAAAGTACGCCGTTCGCCGGGCAGCAGGGTGGCGATCTCCCAGGCGACAATTTCGTCAGTTAACTCGAGGGGGTCAAAGGGGTCGTGGCTGTTGAAGTCGTAGCCCTTCCAGGCCAGCGATTCGAAGATGAGCGGGCCGCCGCTGGTGGTGGGAATTTCATCCACGACAATCAATGGATCGATGAAGCTGGTGTTGCCCAGGTTGGTCACCTGGCCGTGATAGCGAACCCAGCCTCCGGGCACCATTTCGCCGCCGATGAACCATTTCCAGATGCCGATGCCTGTTTGAGGCTGGCCCACCGTACCGTACCAATCTGCAGTATTGTCGCTGGTGTCGTTGTCTGAGTCAGAGGCGATGACGACTGTGTTGGTCAGCGGGGCGCCAGGCTGTAGGCTGGCGTCAACGGCTGCCTGCAGGTAAAAAGACTGGCATAAGCCGCTGTGCAAGAGGGCATTTTCAATCACCAGTTGGGTTGGTGTGGCAGCGGCGTAATCCCAGAAATCGCCCCACCAATTTACCAGTTCCAGGCCAGTACCGAGTGTGTCGGTCAGGGTGAATGGGCCGGAGTTTGTGCTGCCTTCGTTGCAAATTTTGACGGTGAAGACAGCAAAGTCACCGGCAACAGGGGTGTCTACCCAGCCGCTCTTATACACCCGCAGCTGGACATCATTGGGTTCTACCACGCCGCTCCAGACAGCCTGGCGTTCCTCCGGGCTGCTCTGGTTGTAGGGGCTGCTGGTGGCAATCTGGGCAGTGTTGGTGATGGGCATGCCCACGCCGGTTGCCACCGGGGCGGCAATGAAGATATCGCCGCTGGAATAGGGTGGAACATCGCCCAGGTGCCAGACCAGGGTTGTGCTGCTGTCTAAAATTTCATCTGGCAGCGGGTTGGACAGGCCATAGATTGCACCCTGCATCGTGTCGGTGATCACCACGTTTTCAGCCACGCCGTCACCATCGTTGTAATAGCGCAGGTGGAAGAGGGCGCTGCCGAATTCGCCGGGGGTGCCGTACTGGTATTTTTCGATGCGCAAGTAGGGAATAGGTTCGCGCAGCACCCGGATTACTTCATCACCATCAGGTTCGGTGTAGGTGATACCCACATCATCGCCCGGCCAGATGTCCCACTCACCTGCCCAGGAGCAGAAGAAAGTGTCCAGGCCATCCGGCGTGACCCCGGCATAGCGGGTTGGGGCGCCGCTGGTGTCGCGCGGCCCCCAGAGTTCGCAACGCACCGGGGTAAGTTCGGTAATCCAGGGAGCGAGCACGTCGCCAAAGACCGAGTCGTTCTCGACATCCAGGTAGGCTTCAATTTCGCCAAGCTGCACCTGGCTGGTCATCCCGTTTTCGACGACGCGGCCATAAACCCAGTCTCCAGGTTGAATGTCGGGGTTTTGCCCGCTTTGCCAACCCTGCCAGTGACTGGCAAAGCCGGTTTCGCCGTTCCAGAAGGGCACATAGCCAGTGGTCAGGACAGCGGTGTCTTTGATGGTCACGCCGTCACTCTCCGTCAGGGTGATCACCACGGTGTAGCCGGGCGGGTAGAAGCCTTCCACCCATTCATGGTCACTGTTGACCCGCAGGAGCAGGTCATTGGCCTGGTAAGGCAGTTCGAAACCGACCCAGGCCCCGCTGGTATCGTCGGGCAGCCATTGATGCACCTGCACCACGCCCCGGGCGCCGCGCGGTACATCGGCAAACTGCGCCGTAAAGCTGCCGTTGGCGTCAGTCCACAGGCCCTGGTTGCCGTATTCCCATTCGCTGTAGATTTCCACAAAGGCTTCCGTGACGCCAACCTGGCCGCTGATCTGGTCCAGGTTGGAATCCGCAAGGGCGAAGAACGGGGCGGGCAGGGCAATCACCATCGCCGGGTAGCCCGCCGCTTCAATCGTCAGCGTTTCTCCAGGCTGCAGCGGCGGCAGTTCGCTGTAATGGAACCACAGGTCGAAATAGCCGGGGTCGCTGACCACCAGTGGGGCGATCGAACGCCCGCTGGAACTGATGGTGATGGTCAGCGGGGCGGTCAGCGCCTCACCCCAGATATGGTTGCTGCCGATCTGCAGGTTAATCCAGCTCACCAGGCTGCCGCTGTAGGCCGCGTCCTGTGCCTGGTTGTCTTCCGGGGTTGGGTCGCCGGGCAGCGGGCTGCTGGTCAGCGTGTTGGTATACCAGGTGAAGAGGGCAGCCGGGTCGGCGCCCGTCATGAAGGAAATGCGGTAGGTTTGGTTGGGATCCAACTGCGGCACTCGCAGCACCAGGTCGGGCAGGCCGGAGGTGTCCAGCTCGCAGCCGGAGCAGTCGAGCCAATATTCATCCAGCCAGGTCAGCCCGGCTGGCAGGGTGTCGGTAAAGGTCAGGTTGTAGATCTTTTCGCTGCCAAAGTTGGTCAGTTCTAACGCCCATTCCAGCCGCTGGCGGTCGTGCCAGGAGTGGGTTTTTTCCACCACCAGGTTGGGGCCGGGGGCCTGCAGGCTGAAGGCGGCCTGCGAGGTGTTGTCGTCGGTGCGGAATTCATTTGGCTGCGCGGTCACGCTGGCTGTGTTGACGAGCGTCACGCCCGGCGCCAGGCCGGGGTCGGTGTCCATGCACAAGATGAAGGTCACTTCCTGGTTGGCATACAGCACAGGCCAGCTCCAGGTGACTTCCTGCCCGTTGACGCTGTCGGGAACCAGCGGAACCCACTGGTTTTGCCCCAGGCGGAAGAGCTGGTTGAAGGTAGCGCCTTCCGGCAGGGTGTCGTTCAGGGCCAGGGCGTAGCGCGGCAGATTGCCCTCATTGCGTAGATCGATATTTGTACACACCTGGCTGCCGGGGACGAGGATGCTGCCCCATTTGCTCAGGCTTTTGCGCAGCGTCAGGTTGAAGAACGGCCAGCGGCTGTTGCGGGCGCTGGCTTCGGCCGCATTGTTTTCCGGGTTGGGGTCTACAGCGCTTGAGGTTACCGCGGCGGTGTTGGTCATCCACTCGTCAAAAGGCAGGCCGGGGGCGGCTTCGGCGATCACGTCGAAGCGCGCGCATTCCCAGTCGGACAGGGCTGGCAGCAGCAGCGTGAGCGAATCGGGGCTGAAGGCGACCTCCTGCCAGGGCAGCCAGTCGGGCGGCAGCTCGGCCTGCCAGCCGGTGATCACCAGGCCGGGCAAAGCCACATCGGTCACCAGCACATTGCCCACGCTGGCAGGGTTGGGGTTGCACACCTGCACGGTGTACAGGAACGGCAGGCCGCTGTATGGGTCTCCGGTGACCGCCCATTTTTCGATGGAAAGGTCGGCTTCGCCAGAGCGCACGGTTTGCTCCCAAACCCCCCGGCTTTCCCAGGGATAGGCCTGGTTGTCCGTCACCAGCACCTGGGCGGTGTTGGTGATCACGCTCCCTTCCGGAGCGGTCACTTCCATCAACAGCATGAACTGGCGATCTTCGCCGGGCTGCAGGTCGGGCAGTGTCCAGGTCAGCGTTTCACCCACCAGGCTGGGGGCAACCCCACTCGTGTCGCTCAGGTAGGCCAGGCCAATAAAGGTGTCGGTTATCACCAGCCCCTGGCTGGACGCGTCGCCCTCGTTCCAGTAGTGGATGTAGAAGACCAGGCTGCCCCCTTCGCCGGGCGAACCCTGGCTCCATTTTTCCAGGCGGACATACGGCGCAGGCTGGCGGAAAGCGTTGTAGACCCGGTGGTCGGGTTCGGAGCCAGGCTGGTCGGGTGTGGTGTAGCTTACACCTATATCATGGCCCGGCAGGATGTCCCACTGGCTGCTCCAGTCGCAAACGATCGGGTCCAGACCATCAGGCCGTACCCAGGCGTTTATGTTGTCCACGCCGCCGGGGTTGTCCCAGGCATGGCATTCCACCCAGAGGGGAGTGTCCGGGTCGAGCCAGGGGACGTACAGGGTACCTTCGAAGCGGTCGGCGGCGGCATCCAGGCTGCCGTTCATTTCGCCAAGCTGCACATGGGCGCTGCGTCCGTTTTCCAGCACCCGGGCGTACACATGATCGTAGGGCAGGATGTCGGGCCGCTGGCCATCGGAATAGGCGCTCCAGTCAAAAACATCTTCCCAACTGGTCGAAAAGCCGGTGTCGCCGCCCCACCAGGGCACGTAGCCCGTGGGCAGGGTGGCGGTGGCTTTTACGGTTACTCCGTCCGATTCGGTCACGGTCAGGACAACGGTATAGCCCGGCTCGTAGCGGCCTTCTATCCAGTCGTGGCCGTAGTTCACCTCCAAAGTCAGGTCGGGCGAGCGGAAGTACCGGTGATAGGTGACTTCGGTGTTATCCACCCAACTGTGGTAGCGTACCTCACCCTCGCCCCCGCGCGGGAATTCGGGGAAGTAGGCGCTAAAATTGCCGGCATTGTCAGTGGTTGCCACCTGGCCGTAATAGCCATACAGATCTACTTCAATCGGCTGGTTGTCCAGGTGGTCCACCTGGCCCCAGACCATGCCGGTGGCAGAGTCTGCTTCTACGTCAAATGGATCGGGGATGGTGAAACTTACTGGGGCATAGCCGCTGCCCGCTGTAACGGTTACGGTGTCGCCTGGTACAAGCTGGCCATCGAACCAGAAGTCAAAGCTGTCGCTATAGAGGACCGTTTCGGTGAATGGCAGGGTAATGGTGATGGGGCCAGCAGGCGCCCACCCCCAGATGTGGTTGCCGTAAACGTCGAGATCCACCCAACCTACTTCGGGGCCGGAGAAGAGATAGTCGAGCGCCGTGTTGTCCCAGGGGGTGGGGTCACCGGCCGGGGTGGTAATCACGGCTGTGTTGGTGTACCACTGCATGGGCAGGGATTGGCCTAGGCCGAGGGTACTCGGCTCGGCCCGGAGATAGATGCGGAATGTGTCACCAGGGTAGATATCGTGCATATACCAGACGAGCACTTCACCCAGGCCGTCTATATCGGTAAACTCATCCAGGCGGTTCCAATCCCAATGGAACTGCCAATAGCCGTTCCAATGAATGCCCGGCGGCAGGATGTCGGTGACAGTAAAGAAGGGCACAATCTCATCGCCAATGTTTTCGATGAGCAGTTCGTATTCGACCTCAGAGAAGGTGTAGTCATCTGCGTTACGCGAGGTATGGGTCTTGCTGATGCGCAGATTGGAGCCTGGCGGGTAGACCTGCTCTGTCCAGGAGGCGGTGTTGTCATCGGGGTAGCGCTCTTGTCCGCTGTGGCCAAGCTCAACTGTGTTGGTCAGTTCCAGCCCGACCGGGGCAGCCGGGTCAATAGCTGCTTTGATGTAAATGCGCCCGTCGAAGCCCGGTTCTACCCGGTCAAGATCCCAAACTGCAGTTTGCCCAACGGTCCAGGTGGGCGGGAAGGCGTGGGTATTGCCCTGGTTGTCTTGGTACCAGGCTTCCGCCAGGGTGGTGCTCAGCGGCAGGGTTTCGGTAATCACCACGTTCTCGCCGGCCAGGTTGCCGTTGTTGCTGTAGTAAATTTGATAAATCAGGTAGCCTCCGGGGGTCAGGACACTGTTTTCCAGGTACTTTTCAATGTGCAGGTCGCTGAAAGGTTCACCAATGCTGCTCCACCAGGTGGATTCGTTGTTGTCGGGGTTCATGTCCGGGAGGCTGACCACGTAAGCCGTGTTCGAGATTGGTTCACCTATGGATATCAAGGGGTCTACTTCTACCCAGAGGTAGAGCTGGCTGCACTCCCATTCTGGTAGGCCGGGCAGGGTGAATTCCAGGGACTGGCCCTGCGTGTTGTCATTCCAGCCGGGCTGGTTCGACCACCAGGTAAGTAAGGTAGCCCAGGCCGGCAGGGTGTCGTTGACCTGCACCCAGCCGCTGCTGGTTGGACCCTGGTTGCAAATGTTCATGTCCCAAACAAAGGTCTGGCCGGCGGTTGGGTTGCCCGTCCAGGAGCCTTTGCCAATGCTCAGGTCGGCCATGTTTTCGAAAACCAGGCGGGTTTCAGAGCCCATCTTGTCGTTCAGACTGCCTGTGTCTGGCCCGCCGGGGTTGCCTACCTGGGCCATGTTGGTCAGGTAGGTGTCGGGGTCGGCAGTGATGGCGGTGTACAGGTAAAATTTGTGGTGTTGGCCAGGGGCCAGGGCCCCAAATTCCCAAACCAGCACGCCGCCGCCCAGATCCTGGACTGCAACGCCAGCTGTATCGGCTGAATATTCCGCCCCGGCGGGCAGGGTATCAGTCACCACTACGTTTTGGGCGGTTTCCTGGCCATCGTTCCAGATTTCAATGACCCAACGGTAGTTGCTGCCGGTGGCCGGGGTGCCTTCGGCCCATTTATCCAGACGCAGGTAGGGAGCCGGGTCGGAAAAGGTGTTGAAGATTTCATGGCCCTGCGGGTCGGTGTATGAAAGGGCCACATCGTTGTTGTAGGGCACATCCCAGGTTTCGCTCCAGTCGCAGGTGGCCGGGTCGGTCCCGTTGGGTAAAATCCAGTCGCCGCAGCCGGGCACACCTTCGGGTGCACCCCAGGGGTGCACCGAGGTCCAAAGGGGTTCCTGGGGGTCGAGCCAGGGGACGTAGATTGTCCCGGAGAAGAAATTGGTGGGGGCGTCGAGGCTGCCAGAGATTTCGCCGATCTGGACCTGAGCGGTTTTCCCGTTTTCAAGCACAACCCCAAAGACCCAATCGCCCGACTGAATATCGGGGTAGTAGCCTCCAGGGCGACCGTGCCAGGTGATCGAATCTTCCCAGTTGGTCGAAAAGCCGGTGCTGCCGCCCCACCAGGGCACAACACCGCTGACCAGGGTGGCCACGTCTTTTACGGTTACGCCATCCGATTCGGTGATGGTAAGTACCACGGTGTAGACAGGGTCATACTGTCCTTCGATCCAATCATGCCCATAGTTCACCTGAAGGATCAGGTCGGGGCTCTGGTGATAGCTGTGGAAGGTGACGTTGGACCCGTTGATTTGGGTTCGGTAGAGGATTTCCACCTGGGCGCTTACCGGCATGGCGCCAAAGCCGGCCAGCGGGTAGGTGGCCGTGAAGTAGCCGTTGGCGTCGGTATGGATTTCCAGATAGCCGCCTTCCCAATAGCCATTCACGGCAATTTGGGTGTTGGGAATGCCCAACTGGCCCCAAACCAGGCCGGCGGAGGAATCTACCCAAACTTCCCACGGGGTGGGGATTTCGGCAGCAACCGGCAGCAGGCCCTGCCCGGCAGCGGCATAGATCGTCATGCCCGGGTTGAGGGTTGGGGTGTCGGACCAGTCGAACCAGCCGGCGCCAAAGTAGGTTTCACTCAGGCCCACTGTAATGGTAACCGGGCCTTGCGGGGCGTTGCCCCAGATGTGGTTGCGGTAAATATCAATATCCAGCCATTCAAACTCGCCGCCGCTGAAGGCGACGTCGGTGAACTCGTTGTTGTATGGACTGATTTCGCCAGGCAGTGAGGTGATGCTGACTGTGTTGGTGTACCAGCGGGCGCGCTGGCCTGGTTCATCCAGGTTGGCGTTGAAGGCCAGGCTGCCGTAGGACCAGGTGTTCCGGCTGAGGAACGGTGGAATGATGTTGAAATTCCAGGCCAGGGTGCTGCCGGTTTGCGTAAAGGTGTTGAAATACTGCCAGTCCAGGCCCACATTGCCGCTGTCCCACCAACCGTCCCAGGCGGTTAAATCGGGCAGGGTGTCGGTAATCCAGGCATTGTAGATGGGTTCATCCCCATAGTTGTAGAATTCAATGTTATAGCCAAGCTGGCCTTCCCAGTTCCAGTTGTGGGTTTTGATGACAGCCAGGTTGGGGCCGTAGTCGTTAATCCCAATCAGGACACAACTTGTATTGTCATCCCAAAACACGTCCTCATCACCGGGAATAACCGTGGCGCAGTTTTCTAAGGCGCTGCCCGGGGAGACAGATGGATCCACCAGGGCGTAGACGCCCAGGCCAAGCTGTTCCCCCACACCCAGTACATAACCCTGGTTGGCATAGGCCGGGGTTGCACCCAGGTCCCAAACCGCAGCGCCTGAGATATAGGTTGGCACAGGCAGCTTGTCGCCGTAGCCCTGGTACCATTGGGCAAAGGCAAAGTTCAGCCCGGTGCCCAGGGATTCTGAGAGGTATATGGTGGTAGCAATGTTGCCGCGATTTTCAATCGTCAGGTCAAAAGCCACCATACCGCCGGGTACCGGCATCAGACCGTAGCTGTGGACGTTTTTGTAAACCGCCAGGTCGTAGCGTGGTTCCCCAACCTGGGGTTCGTTGTATGAGCTGTTGTTATCCCAGTAAACATCGTTGGCTGCCCAGACCACGGCATCGTTGGGGATGGGGTCGCCAGGTTGGGCAGACGGGTCAAGCGCTACCCGCAAAGCAACCTCTTCACAGGTGCTGCCGGGCAGGGCAGGAGCCTGCAGAATGAGTTGGTCACCAGGGCCAGACGGGCGGTAGATTTCTTGCCAGATGGGGCGCCACTCGTCGCGGACGTACCAATCGAGCAGGGTGAGGTTGGCTGGCAGCGTATCGGTGAGCACAACAGGCCCAACGCCCGAGCCGCGGTTGTTGCAGACTTGCACGGTAAATTCAAACTGTTGGCCAGGGGCCGGGTCGTTCACATTTGGCCATTTGTTTACCTGGATTTCAACATCGTCTTCCCAGACATCCATTGGGTCGGAGCAGCGCGTGTTGTTGTCCGGGTTGGTTTCACCGGGGCTGGAACTGGTAACACCCACGCAGTTTGGCCCAATGACCTGGCTGCCGGTGATCCACTGCGGGTCAATATCCAGCGAAACCACCCAGTTGAAGGGCTGCGAACCGGCGTAGTTGCTGTTGCCGGCCAGGTTGGGCAGCGTCCAGGTAATGGTTTGGCTGTCCCAATCTACGGGCAGACCGCTGGTGTCGCCCACGTAGGTGGTTCCGGCAGGCAGGCTGTCGGTGATGACCAGGTTTTCGGCCACACCCGTACCGTGGTTTTGTAGACCCATGCCGTAGGCAATTTGCCCGCCGGGCCGGCCATGCCCGCTGATATTCCATTTCCAAATATCGAGGTCGGGCTGCGGGATGGACCACAGATACTGCTGGAGGTAATTATCATCTTGCAGCTTAGCTTCGAAATAGGTGTTGGGGAGGATGTCGTAGCCAAAATCGGCTGCCAGGTCCAACGTAAATGGCCCACCGGCACCAATCTGGCCAAAGTAGTAGGTGTTTTGGTAGCGGTCGCCTTCTCCCCAATAGAAGGTGAGTTCTGCGGAAGCAGGTCCGGAGACTTCAATGGTGATGATATCTGTATTGAGATTGGCTTCACCCCAAAGTGGGCGCACAGGGAAAGTTTGCGTATAGCCATTTTGGAATTCGATGGTTATCTCGTTCCCGAAATCGGAACCTTCTGGTGGAAAGACACCCAGGGCGTTTTCCGGAAGGTCTTCACGGCTGTTGAAAGTTTCATTAAATTCGGTTTGGATGACCGCTTCCGCCACCAGGGATCCACCATCCTTTACCGTGATGGTGATGGGGTCGCCAGGAGGAGCGCCTTCGCCCAACACCCGGCGGTTACCGCCGCTGTCCGGGCCGGTTTCGATGCGGATACGGAATGGGCTGATGGAGATGGCAGCGCGGTTTCCGTCGGGAGCGCGGTATAGGGTGTTAAACCAGCTCCATGTGTTGATGTCCACCCCAAAAGAGGCGGCATCGAAGAGATAGCCATCCACTGGGGCAAACAGGCTGTAGCCTTCCCCTTCCAGGTACACCTGCCCCTTGGGAGCATCACCCCACAACAGGTTGGTGTTCAGGTCGAAATTCAGGGTCATGTCGGGAATCTGGAGCCATTCTTCCCAGCCGCCGGGGCGGTAGACGTGGACCCACTGGCCGGGTTCAATGGGTATGCCAAACATGAGCCAGTAATCTGTCGGGTTCCAGTGGGCTTCTGGGAGGCTGTTTGCCAGCAGGGTGGTCTGGTCAGCGGCGTACAGCCGGGCAAAGGCCGGTTCGTCCGGGGTGGGGTTGTGGACGAACACCCCCTCTGGCCACCAGGCGGTAATGCTGCGGGTTTCGTGGTCCCAAAAACTGGCAAGTACGCCGTAGCCAGTGAGCGGGTCGTAATGGCGCACTTCCAGCAGGTCGCCGCGGCGGATGTCGAAACCCTGGAAGGCCGCGTTATACCCACCACTGGGGGAAGTTGTGTTTTGGGTGGTTAAGCCATTCTGGGGATAATATTCCGGATGCCAGCTTTTGACCGTCACTTCTATGTCGCCAGCGGGTGCCTGCCCGGAAACGCTGTCGTTATCGAAGTCCACTTCCCAGGTTACTTCTGGAATGACAACACTCCCGGTCCAGTTGGGGGTCTGGATGGTGACGGTGCTTCCGGGGGTGAAATCAATCGGTCCCCAACCAGGGCCGCGCATAATTGCATAGCAAGACCATTCCGAGCACCACAGGTTGCCCATGTCCGAAGACAACGGGCCGGTGTCGCGGGTGTAGGTGGAGCCATCGGGCAGCTGCAGGGTGTAGGTGATGGGTTGGTTGGGGCCATCGGTGCGCAAGTAGAGGCCATCACTCTGGCTGTAGGGATCCAGCGCAATTTGAATATGCGGTGGCCCCGAGAGCAGCATGGTCTGGTTTCCGTTTACATCAGGCACGGTGACGTCTACATAATTGCGGGAGCGCAGGTCGGCGGGGAAGGTCAGGGTGAAGCTGTCACCGCTGGTGCGTTCACCACCAGTCGGGATGATGGCAACGGCCTGGGTGTAGAGCAGTTCCTGGTTGTTAAGGGTCCAGAAACTGGCGCGTACCGGCCTGCCGCCGGGGCCAACCCCGGTCATTTGTTCGGTATCCACATCAAAATGCAGGTTTCCCAGGTCATAGAGGGTTGTGCTGACCACTGTGGCGTCATCAAATGTGATTTCCACCACGTCACCAGGGGCAAAACGCCCGGCTTCAAAGGGAGCGCTGAAATCGTACCAGCCAAATGGACCATAGGTTGATGTGTCACCTTCCCAACGGATGTCTGTGGGGTAGGTGATATATACGGTGGCATGTACATTTTCACCAAGCGGGCCGTAGCCAGCGATATGGGTGCCATACTGCTGGACAAGGAAGACTGGAGTTGGGCCGGGGACGGCATAGCTGCGCACCGTATGACCGGGGGACATGGTGACATCTATGGCGGCCATGTTTTCGGCGCCCAGGTCTACGCCGGAGAAGCTGGCGGTGAAATTGCCGCTGCCATCGCTGGTGCTGGTTTGCAGCGGCAGGCCAGCATAACCATCAGGGCCGGTAGCGGGCATGCCGCCCCAAAGGCCAATGGTCAGTGTAACCGGCCAGGTGGGTAGGCCGATATTGCCATGCACTTGATTTAGCAGGACATCTATATAACCGGTCGGGTCTACCAAGGGTCCCCAGGTGGATGCCAGTGTGCCATCATGATAAATGTTCAGGGTGTCTCCTGAGGCGGGGTAGGTCAGGTTTCCGGCGTCGTCAAAAAAATTGGTCCAGAAAAAGCCGGTTGCGTCCGCCACTGCCGCGCCGTAGATTAGGCTGCCCGAGGTGCGGGTGACGGTGACCAGTGTGCCCGGTGCAACCACACCCGACAGGGTGTTATACCGCATATCCAGCAGGTACTGCGGCGAGACCGAGCGAGGTGATGGTTCGAGAGTACTCGAATCGAGAGTACTCGAATCGAGAGTACTCGAATGAGCGGGCGCCTGGTAGGCGTTTGTGGGTAGTACGGAGTTGGTCGTGGGTAAGGTAAGATCGGTGTTGATTGAGCCCGGTTCTGATGAAACCAGCGCCTGACTGGCAGCAAATGCTGTTCCCGCCGCCAGCGTCAACCCGGCCAGAACTGTCAGAACAATAATCCAAATACGATTGTGGGACATGGAAACCTCCTCGGGGGGGCAAGCTGTGCTTGCGTGGGCCGTGTGGGGTGACACGGTGGCGTGTGTGGCGGGAAAGCCGGGCGATTTTTTTTGTTTTGAGAGCGATGGGCGGGGAAGCGTTGGGCGGGGTACGCCGCCTGGCGGGATGATGAAACACGCCGGTAGGGTTGTTAACCACAAAGGTATAAGAAGTTTCCCTTGAGGATAACGTTTGGTAGTGGGGAGATTGTGTTTGCCTGGAATCCCATTATGTTGAACAGGAAAAGATTCTTACAAGGAAAGATAAATTCCTTATGAAAACATACTTAGATATTAAAAGTATCGCGCAAAATGAGAAAAAAGCAACTGATTTTTCCTGTTGATTTTGGGGTGAGAGGTGGGTTGTATAATCAAAGCGAGTGAAGTATGCAAAAGTTGATGCTTAGGACCATCTGGCGGATAGGTTTGTTTTTGTCTTTTACATGGATGCTGGTTGCGGCATTTTCGATGCGACTCACACCCTTGGGGGTTGGAGGAACTTTCCTGTCGGCATCCAGCGGTGGCGAGGGAAGCCAAGCGGGAGCGCTGCAGCTGGTGTCCGGATCCATCCATGGACGGTGTGGAATAAACGAAGTTTCTACCATGTCGCCTCTGTTTGAAGCCCTTGAAATTGCGCTGATTGAGGAGCAGACAGCCTGGCTGGAATATGATTACGGTAGTTTCCGGGGGGACTACTTGATTTCCCCAAATGCCCGGGCTGTTTTTGGCTATATCCAGGCGATTTTGGAGTCTTTCATTCTCTCCGATTGTGCTCCAGCGCAATCGGAAGAAACCGGATTTCCTATAGAGTGGGTTGATCGGCTGGCGGATTTGCCCGTGACCGCTTTCCCCCCCAGGCCGGTGTGGACCTTATGGAGCCAGGTACTGGCGCAATCTGTGCCGTTGGCGGCTTTACCCGGTTTGAAGGGGAACTCCAATTTGATAATCAAAGGCTTTGACCTCGTTGTTCTGGATGTAGAGTTGGATGGTGATCCTGGGGAAGAACGGCTGGTGCAAGCCAGTTCGGTGCGGGCCAATTTGTTTGGTTGGCTGCCAATGAACGAGCAAACACCTGGGCAATATCAATGGATTCCCAACGAACTTGCCCATGCAAACCAGGTATTTGCGCCGAGCATGTCGGTCTACTGGCTTCCCGCCGGAAGTTTTGTTTCATCGGCCGCATTGGGCGAAGCAGCCCAACGCCCAGCGCTGTTGGTTTCAAGGGATGAGCAGGATATGGGGAGTACTGCAATTCAGGTATGGGTTTATGTAATGAACGAAAGCGGGTGGTTAATAGAACGGGAAACTGTTACCCTTGGGGCAGGAGAAAGTGCCCGGCGGATGGTTCTGCCCGAAGGCGCCCGGCTGATATTTGGTCCCGGAATCAGCGGGTGGGAGCTTGCTTCCGGCGATAAATTGCGTATAGCCAGTGTGTATAATCTAAATTTTGGCTGTGTGTGGGAAGAAATTCACGACTGGCCTGTACCCTGGCCCAATGAACCACGAGTGCCAACCCAGATAGCAGGTGAGGACGACCATTTACCCACGGCCTGTGCCCTGGCGGCTGCGCTGTTCCCCTCAAAAAGCACCCTTTTTCAAGACGCGGACCTTGCCAGTCGGGTAGAAATCTTGCAAGCAGCCAAGACCAGCCTGGTAGGGGAGGCCGCCGCTGGGATGTGGGTCTTAAGTGGAATTCACCTGGCGCTGGCGGAATATGTGCGAGCAGACATACTTTCCGGCCAGGCTTCGGCCCAAACGCAGTTCGCTGCGGCTGTTGCAGCCCTGGTTGAAGCGGGAAACCGTTCCCAGCCCACCCTGTTTTCTGCTATGGTTGAAACGGCATTGGTCGAGAGTATTCGTCCGCCGTATGCGGCTGGCCTGCCCATGGATTTTTGCGCCCACCTGGCTACCCCAGAAAACCTGGCCTCTTTAGGTTTAGCCCAGGCTGCCCCGGATGTGGCTTTTGCCGCCTATTTTTCAGCATCTGCCCAACTGGACATGCTTCGCATGTTGCAAGCCTATGGCCATGCTGTGCATGGCCAGCCGCTGCTGGAATTGCTTTGCCCCACTCAGGCGCTGGCTCGCAGCCTGGGCCTGGACACGCTTCGCCTGGACGAAAAAATCAACGCTGAGTTCAATGCCTTTGTGTATGGATGGGTCGTAGAAAGCACCCTTTCTCCAGACCCGCCCCTTCTGCCCTTTCCGCAGCACTCACCACTGAATGCGGTGGCTCGTATAGAGATTCTAACTGTACACCGCAGGGCGGGCACCCTGCTGAACCTGGCTGTGCAACCCGAACTGGCCGCTTTTCTGACCCCGCCCCCGCCACCTTTCCCGGACCCAACAGAGCGCCCCAATGCTGGCGGCGAACGGGCCTTTGACCGGTTTTTAGCCCGGCTGGACGCTGCAGCAAAAGAAGAGGGTTTCTGGGGAGGTGCGGTCCCGTCAGCCCGCCTGGCACGTTTGGCGCTGGTCGAACTGCAAAAGCAGGGGTTTTTGCCTACGGTTTCGCCATACGCATATGAAGTCACCGCACACTTGCGGTTTATCGCCGCTGGTACAATTGGACTGGTCGCCTTAGGGCAGGATTTCCCCGATTCTGCCTGGACAAAATTGGCGCAAGCCCAATTGGCCAGCCGCACCAACCCCTGATGGTTGGACTGTTTTCCGGGCGTAAGTGAACTTTCCGGGCAGGGCTGTTCGAAATTCAAGAAATTTTGAACAGCAAAAAAGAAAATTCCTATATTAATCGGTAATCCGATTACAATATTGTTTATATGATCAAACAGCAACCCAAAGCGACGTACGCTGAACCATCCTCGCGTTCTGCCACCCCAGTTTCAAGTGGACTCAAGATCATTCTGGCGGGCTTTGTGACCGGCCTCCTGGCGGTCATTAATGTTACATCGTTTGCGGTGCTCGTCTTTTCCGGCCCGTTGGCGGGCGATCGCGGGGTGGGGATTGGGATTGCCCTGTTGAGCGGGGTCATTATCATGTTGGTCATCGGCCTGTTTTCTTCACGGCCGGGGATCATCGCCTTCCCGCAATCAGCGGTTGCCCCTGTTCTGGCCTTGCTTGCAGCTGGGGTTTCCGAGGCCTATCTTGGCGGTGGGCCCGGCCTGCTGCCCACCGTCATCGCCGCCTTGATGCTAGGCGCCCTGCTGACCGGCTCTGTCTTTTTGCTCCTGGGCCGGTTTCGCCAGGGCAAACTGATTCGCTATGTGCCCTACCCCGTGTTTGGCGGGTTCATGGCCGGTGGCGGGTGGCTGATCGTCGGCGGCGCACTCAAAATCATGACCGGCGGTCGCCTGTCGTTGGAATCCTTTCAACCAGACCTGCTGCTGCACTGGGTCCCGGGGATTGGCTTTGGGCTGCTGCTGCTTTGGGCTACCATCCGCCCGAACCGGCCAGGGCGCCTGGCCAACCTTAATTTCCTCCGGCTGCCGGCGCTGCTGGTGCTCGGGGTTGCCGCTTTTTATGCGGTCGCCTGGTTCACCAGCCCGGGCGCCGGGCTGGTGGCGCGGTTGGGGCAGGACGGCTGGCTTGTCGGCGGCATGAATGCCGGCGGGTCTTTTACGGCCAATTTGCGGTTTTTTGGCCAGGCTTTCAACCCGGGCAGCCTGGTGCAGATCGATTGGGGCAGCATTTTCGCCCAAAGCGGAACCCTCTTCACCCTGGTTTTCATCGCCCTGTTGGGGGCACTCTTTAACTACAGCAGCATTGAACTCTCTACCCAGCAAGACTTCGACCTGGATCACGACCTGATGGCCGCCGGGATGGCTAACCTACTTTCAGGGCTGCTGGCCGGATTTACCGGCTACCCCTCCACCGGCCTGACCCTGCTGCCCCGCCAGATGGGTATCAGCGATGGGCATCTTGGCGCTAGGCTTGCCAGCCGGGGGGTTGTGATTGTGGCGGCGCTGACCTTTGGCCTTGCCCTGGTTTTTGGCCTGGCTCCCCTGGCGCTGCTGCCGCAAATGGTGGTGGCCGGGCTACTGGCTTACCTGGGGATGATGCTGATGAAGCAGTGGTTTTTTGATAACCGTAAACTGCTTCCTCGTCAGGATTATGTTGTGGTTTGGGTGATATTTGGGGTGATTGTATTCTTTAACATTCCTGCCGGGATTGTGAGTGGAATCTTGATTACCATGGCCCTGTTTGCTGTTAATTATGGGCGGATTGGCGCAGTGCGCAATGTTCTGACCGCCCAGACCTTCTCCAGCAATGTTGACCGGCCTGAACCAGACCGGGAAGCGCTGCAGACTTATGGGGATCACATCCAGATTTTGCAGCTGCAGGGGTATTTGTTTTTTGGCAGCCGGCTCGACGCCCAAATGTCCTCAGGAAATCTCGCCTCCTCCGATGACAGGTTGGGGCTGCCGCGCTTTTTGATTCTGGATATGCATTTGGTGAGTGGAATGGATTCTTCGGCAATCCGGGCGCTGGAGAATTTGAAGCCATTTGGTGCAGCGGCCACTGGCCAGGTGACTCTGGTGTTTACCCGGATGGCAAAGCCCATTGAACACCAACTTAATGCCGCTCAACTGGCCCAGCAGGCCAGCCTGCCTGTGCGCTTTTTCCCTGACCTGGACCACGGCCTGGAATGGTGTGAATCGCGTTTATTGGATGCCTTGGAAAACAAAGTGGAGGAAACGAATTTTCCTGAGAAAACGAAGTTTCCTCTTTTGCGCCGCTCCGACGAAGAACACGAAGTTTCCTCAGGACCCGAGGAAGTAAGGGCTTCGACAACCCCAAGGGTTGCAGGCGATCTGCCCTTCCCCCTGACCAGGCGAGAGGTGGTTTATGGTGAAATTCTGATTGAACAGGGGCTACCCCCAGAAAAACAGCGTTTTTCCGGGATTACTTTTGTAGACACTGCCGAACTGACGGTGCAAATTGTGGAACCTGGTGGCAAAATTCGCCGGCTGCGCACCTTGCGGCAGGACAGCCTGGTGGGTGAGTTGGGGCTTTATTTGGGAACACCCGCTTCGGCTCAGGTGGTTGTCAGCGCCCCAGGGCGGGTGTATTTTATTTCCAAAGCTGAAATTGAAGCCCTGGAAGCTGATTTCCCTGACCAGGCCGCCGCGCTGCACGCTTATATCGCCGCAAAGTTGAGCAAACGGGTGGCGCTGATGAATGCCGCGGTCCAGGCATTGGCCGATTAACCTCAGGACACGGAGTTTCCTCAGGATACGAAGTTTCCTCTATCCAGATTTAGCGTTCGATGCGGGCGTCGAACCAGAAACCGTTGGCGTTGATCCAGGGATCTGGACATCCTGCGCATGTTTCGAGGTTGGCAAGCAAACGTTCTCCCAATCGGGTGCGCAGGATGAACTGCACCCGCTGGCCGGCCAGCGCCGAAAGGTCAATGGTTTGTTCGGTGGTCTGGCTGTCGTCGGCTTCAGGCCAGCCGTTACTGGGGCCTAAGGTGCGCAGCGCTCCGTTCTGGGTCAGGTAGTCTACCTGGAAAATCAGATCGCAATCTGGATTTTCTGCCAGGCAGCCTACTTCAAAAACCAGCCGGTCGCCCTGGACAACTGTATAGGGTGGGTAAACGGCATAGATTTGGCCGGAGTTTCCTCCGGGGGCAAGATCCGGACGCACCCATAAAGCCAGTTCGTTTTCAACCCGGCTTTCCAGGTCGGGATCTTCCAGAAAAGCCATAAATCCAGTGGGTTGGTCGGGGCGGCTGCCAGGAATGGCGCTGCCAGCGCTGCCAGCTGCGGCCTGGGCGGCAATGGCGTTGGTGACTGTGGAAGATGTGGAGCCAGGGCAGGGCAGGATGGTTTCAGCGCTGTTTCGCCAGGTGGCCAGGCAGGCCAGGCTGGTGAATTCATAAGCCAGAACGCCTTCTCCAGGGCCGGGGCTGGGCGGGGTAATGGCCTGGATGTCCAGGCGCAGCGGTGTGTTGGCCTGGGCGCCGCTGCCAAACAGCGAGCGGAACTGGTTGCGCAGCAGCCAGGAGCCCTGGTATCGGCCTGCTTCAGCCGGGGTGCGCAGCTGGAGGGAGAGATCGACCGCGCCGCCGGGGGGCACATTGTTTTCAAGGGGAATGATCAGGGTTTCGGTCAGGGCCGCACCTCCGGCAAAAACCAGGCGGTAGTCGGTGGTCCAGGTGCAGCTGCCGGCGTTGCGCACCCGCCAGGTTTTAAGGAAATCTGTGGAGATCGGGATGCGCGCCCCGGGTCCCAGGGTGGTTTCGCTGAGCACTTCGACAAGATCACAAAGCATGGGGGTGGGGGTTGGCGAACCGGCTGGGGCGAAAGTGGGAATTGCGCTGGGGTTGGGGGTTGGCGTAGAGGAAACTCCATTTCCACCAGGCGAGGGGGTGGGGGTCTGCGCTAATGGAGGAAACTGCGTATCCTGAGGAAGCTGTGTATCCTGAGGCAGCCGTTCGTAATCCCAACCAAAATCGACCCGGGTGGGTGGTTGGATTAGGGCAGGCGGGTAGGCAGGGTCGGGCCCGCTTAGGGTGACCTCGACCTGGGCCAGGCCTGTGCCGGAAGCTGAGTACAGTGTGGCCTCCTCCGGGCTGGTCCAAAAACCGGGCAGCAGCGGTGCCCCATCCACGCGCACGCAATAGGTGCCAGGGGTGAGGTTTTGAAACCGGTAGCTGCCATCCACCAAAGTTTGGGTTTCTACATAGGCCGAGCCAGGGCAGGCACCCTGGTTGAGCTGGATCAGGATACCTCCAAGCGGCTCTTCACCCGGGTCGAAACGTCCGTTGGCCTGGAAGCCAATAAAATTCACAGCGGGAATACAGCCTGCTGGCTGATTGGCGTCACCGGGTAGATTCACGCAAGCGTCATGCCAAACCAGGCCGGTAATTGCGATTCCGGTAGATGGCAGGGTTGGTGTTTGGTCGCCAGGAAACCTGGTTCCCCCTTGCTGTGTATCGGCATTCTTCGTTTGCTCAGGAGCTGGATATGGATTAATGGCCGGGCCCTGGGTTGAGGCGCTTTCGGCCGCTTTGGTTTGCGCTGCTTGCTCGGGCTGGGCTGTGAGCCAGCGGTCCCGCTCCCAGGTGGCCCCGGAAATGAAGGCTGCAAAAACAATGCCCAACAATACCAGCAAACTGCCTGCAGCAGCCAGGATGATTAATAGCCTTTCGTTGCGCATGAATATATTATAGCCTATTGAGCTGGCTGCTCGTTGCTGGCTGTCCACCGGCTGAATTTTGCGCATAAGCACACTTTCAAGAAATCAGAAGATGGTCAAGTGTCATATGTCCCTTTTCGATCGGGAAGTTTTTTGTTTCTAATAGGACATTTGACAGGTGCTTTTCTTTTGTAGTTTTCTATAATGAAGTTAACAAATAACGCCGGACAGGTTCGCTTTAACCACTGGTATACAGACCTGACACGACTCAAACCCGTACCTTAACATCCAGAAACATACTGACATGCAACCGCCTGAAAGCCCCAGCCCACGGGCATGGAATACCATGCGAAAAACATGGAACACCATGCAAATGGTTGAGTAAGCAAAAAATAAGGTCCAACCTCAAGGGTAGACAACCCGAAGGGTTGCAGCGACTTTTGAGTCGTCATGACCAACAATTCGTCAGAGGGGGAGGCCGGACTCAAACCTTACCCGGAATGAGGACTACCGACAGAGCCCGCTCTGGCCAGTGCCAAAAAACAAAACCATGGACCTGGAAAAGCCCAGGGGTAAACGCAGCAGATCATGACTGGATTGAAAGTACAACGGAGAGTGCCGTAAACAGGGAGTAGTAAACCCAGGAACTATCTAGCAGTTTAAGCTAGCAAAGTGACCTTCCGGCGTTTATATTTACAAAAAAACGGATGTGAGTTGTCATCTCTACATTTCCAAAGAGCACAAAACAACTGGAGTGGTCAAAAATTTAACCACTCCAGTTGTTTTGTGTGCAGGTTTATCTTGAAGGCGGACGATAACAGACAGGTTCCAGGCTGGTGTACCCGGAACAACCACAGAAGTCGACAGCAAGGCCCTATTCAATAAAAATTTCTACGTGTTCGCCGTCTTCGCCGTCGACCACATCGACAATTTTCCCGGTCATATTTTCGTCCAGGGCTTCGTTAATGGCTCCGGAAATTTCTTCAAAATTGATATCTTCCACAAAGTGCCCGGCGATATTCAGCCCGGCATCTACCAGGCGCAGAGGCAGGTTGACGTTCACTTTGGTTTTACCGGTGCTCATATCCGTGACCCGTACCCGCAGCCAGCGCGGTCCGCCAGGGCGGGTGCCCAACGGCGTTGGGCGCTGGGCTGGTTTTTTCATTCCACCCTGGGCAGATTTGCCCAGGGCAGTGAGCAGCTTGGCGCCTTCTTCAGCGCTGATTTTGCCTTCTTGAATCATTGCCAGTATTTTCATGCGTTCTTCTGTGGTTGCCATAGTACAACTCCTTTTTTCCATACATCATTTTGTGGTTGGGGCGTTGGCGCTGAGTACAGCGGGCGCTGAGTACAGCGGGCGCTGAGTACAGCGGGCGCTGAGTACAGCGGGTCTCGCCGCATTTATCCAATAAATACCTGCACTTTTTGTGGGGACGGCCCTTCGCCTTCTTCCACTTCAATGTAAAGGGGGTCATCGGGCTGCAGGGATTCGCTCAACGCCTGGACGATTTCATCAATATCCGGGTGGCTGAGCTTGCGCAAAGGCACCTCGGAAGGGATAAAATGGCCGAAGGCTTTTAGTGCCCAGGCGGTCAGCCGTAGGGGAATGGGCATGCTGATGGCGATTCGGCGGGGCCATTCATCCTGGCCTGTGTTCACTCGAACATGCATCCAGATGGCGGTGCGGCTGAGCCAACCGAGGGTGGTGAGCGTAACACCAATCAGCAGAGGCAGCCATAAACAACCTACCCAAAACCCACTCCATTCGCGTTGGAAGCCAACATACATCAGCCAGCCGCTAAATGCAGCGACGCCCACCCCGATTGCCAGGGGAATCGTCCACCAACTGCGCCATTTCTTGATTTTGGCGGCTTCGCCACTGCTGAAGTTGGAAGTGTTCCCAGATGGAGAGGACGTTCTTCCGGGGCCAGCCGGTGCGCTTTGATGCGGTTGTTCAGATTGTGAGCGAAGTGTGCTTCGTTCCTGGGCAAAACCCGGTGGCGTTGAAGCTGGCGTGGACGAAACTTCCTGTTCTGGCGAGGGTTGCGAGATCGCATCTGCTTCCCATTCGACCTGGGGCGAGGCGGCGGTGGTGCGGGGTTGCGGTGTTTCGGTGTACCCACCGGCCATCGCTGGGCTCGTCCATTCTGATTGTTGTTCATCCTCTTGTTCTTCGGCGTTCACGCTGTACCCAGCCCCCACGGCTACAAGCATGTCGGCGGCTTCGGCGGCGCTAATTTTGCCTTGTTCTACCATTTCAAGGATTTTCAAGCGGGCCTGGACAATGGGAGATGGGTACATCTCAGCATCACTGGTATTTTCCATAGGTTTTACTCCCTACCTTCCAGCGCTGCCAGCAGCGAATCGGCTTGTTCGGCAGAAATTTTGTTTTCGGCAAGCATTTTGAGTACAGCCAGTTTTTCTTCTTCGCTAACCGTGGAGCGGGAGGAGACACCCGGGCTGGCTGGTGGGGCGGGTGGGCGAGGCGCACTAAAACCGCCCAGGTTGAAGCGAAAATTGAAACCACGCCGGCTGCCTTCTCGGGTGAAGCGTTCGGTTTCGCGTTCGGCCCGGCGTTGGGCTGCTTCCATTTTGCGTTCCATTTTTTCGGCAGCTTTTTCGGCTGCCCGTTGAATTTTTTCGCGAGCCCGTTCGGTTTTTTCGCGGGCGCGCTCCATAACCTCGGCCTGTTTTTCCGTGCTCATATGGGGTAATCTGGAGGCTAATTGTTCAAGCTGTAAATCCAGGGTGGCCATTTGAGCCGCCAATTGCTCCTGCACCTGGCGGGTAATGTCGGCAGCAAGGCTGCCGATCTCGATCACGGAAGGTTCTTTGCCCTCGAATGGATCTGATTCAGGCGTGCCATCCTCAGGTGTTTCGAAGTCAAGGTTGAAATCTACCCGGCCTGGGTCACCATCTGCCAGGATACCTGCTTCCAGTACGGTGAGGTTTCCGTTGGCTTCCAGGTTGAGCTGGAAGCCGGGCTGATCGCCCAATGTGCATTCCAACACTTGCGGGCCGTTGGTTTTCTTGGCGATTTCCCCGGCTTTAATCACTGCACCGCCATAGCCTTTGATCTGCAGGGAGCCTTGGGCGCCTTTGGGCAGCCGGCAAACCAGGTTTCCGTATGCTTTGACCTGGTAAACTGCCTGGCTTTCAATGGCGCTGGGGTGAATCTCTAAAAACCCGCTGCCATATACTGTGGCCTGGACGGCGCTACCGCCCTGGCTGAAGGTCAGGTTGCCGCCGATGGATTCGGCGTGAAAGGTGCCGGTCACTCCCTGGATTACCACGGTCCCGCTGGCGCGTTCGATGCTGAAATCGCCATTGACCTGGCTGGCGCTGATGCTGCCATTGGCTTGCTGGATGTGGATCGGGCCGGTGTCTTGGAGTGCCAGTTTGCCGTAAGCAGCCTGGATGGTGATCGGGCCATGGACGGCCTGAATGCTGGTTTCGCTGTAGGCAGATTGGATCACCAGGCTGGCATCAGAGGGCATGCGCAGCTTCAGATCAACCAGGCTGCTGGCAACAATGTCTCCCGGGGTATCGCCGATGGGATCGGCCTGGTGCAGTTCCACCTGGCCTTGCTTGCTTGAAGCCTCAATGGCTGTTTCGCTCCACCCATGGATATTCAGCCGGCCACGGGCTTCGACGATTACATTAGGCAGGGCTTGTTCTGGGCTTAAATCGATCGTTTTGCTTTTTTGGTTATTTTTTTCTTCCATGGCTTCCTCCAGAGGAAACTTCGTGTCCTGAGGAAACGAAGTTTCCTGCAGGGTTGGGTAAGGGTGGTTTTCCTGGCCCGGGTGGGCTTAGTTTTTAGGTTACGGGTTGCCAAGCATGCGCATGGCTTCTTCGGCGGTGATGTGTCCCTGGTTAAGGTCTTCCAGGATGCGCTGGCGTTCTTCTACAGTCAGCCCGGGGGCAGGCTCTTCGCCGCCCACTTCGTAACCGAGAGCCCGAATGATTTCATGCAGCCGGTTGCGAATGGTGGGGTAAGAGAGATTCAATTCGCTTTCCATCCGGCTGAGTTTGCCTTCGCTGCGGATGAACAGTTCCAAAAAATTGAGCTGGGCCGGGGAAAGGTTGGCAAACTGGCTGCTAGTAAAAGCACCTTCAATTGTGGTGCCGCACTGGCGGCACTCCAGACGGGTGATGACCAGGCTCTCGCGGGCCCGGTGGGCCCGATCACAAACGGGGCAGTAGGTTAGAAGAGGGTCCATACAAATTTCCTTTGTTTTATCAGGCCATCCGGATTACATCCGTATCGGCCGACTTCGGAGAAGCGTACTTGGCTTTCGCCGCATGTCCGGCGGATTCGGGGCTCGGCTGCGGTGCCGATGATGGGTAAATCGCTTGGGCGAAGCCCGCTTCATTTTGGGGCGCTTTGTTGGCAGTTGACCCTACGAATCGGGTGAGCAGCTGGATAAATTTGTGCGCCAGATGTTTTGTTGTCGTCATATTGTTCCTGTGCTGGTTAAGTTTGGTCAAAGACCGTACTCGTGGTTGCTCTTTATCTTTATTATACAGGATTGGCGGAAAATGTCAATATCTATTTTAGAAAATTGAAAAATATATCGATATATTTTTAGGAATTATAAAAACAAACTTACTTTTTGTGACAACCTGGCCTGCTGCAGATGGAGGTGGATTCTTGGGTAAGCGGGATTTGGTTACAGATTCTGTACACCAGGCGGAAGACGCCCTTATGCCAGGGTGGGGCGGTATCCTCGAATAAAAACGCGTGGAACTTTTAAAAGAAAAACTGCCAGGAATTCCTGGCAGTTTTTTGTGGAGTTGATTTTGTTTTCCAGGTAGCAATCTGTGGAGAGGGGTAGAGCGAATCCAGTTCTTCCAAAAGTTTTTCCTGGAAATCAGGCTTGTTTTTGAGGTGTTGATGCGCTGTCACCATCGCGCAATTCAAAAACGAAGTTAAATGCAGCGCAAGTTTGCTGACTGTTTCATGTCCTAAGAATAAAACAGAACATGCTCCATGTGCCTGAACCCAATTTTGCCAAAAGTTGCCCCTGAGTGTTATTGGCAAAAACAGGCAGGCCCGGATTGCTTGGGATAATAGGTGTGCGTGGGAGTAGTTCAAAAACCGGTTCGTAAAACATGCAGAGCATAGACATACTCCACATGTCTATGCTCTGCACCATTTGGCTGAGTTATTTGGCGCTGGTGCGGGTGGCTACGTCGAATACAACTGCAGCCACAAGCACTGCGCCGCGTACGATGTATTGCAGCGAGATGTCCATGCTCATCAGATTCATCCCACTGGTTAGCGAGAGCATCACCAATGCGCCAATGATTGAGCCGGTTACCTTGCCAACACCGCCAGCTGCCGAAACACCACCGACATAGGCCGCTGCAATGGCGTCCAGTTCAAACAGTGTTCCGGCAGTGGTAGTTGCCGACTGCAGGCGCGAGGCAAACAAGATTCCCGAGAGCGCTGAGAGCATGCCCATTGAACCAAAGACGACATAAATGATTCGTTTAACGTTAATGCCGCTAAGCTGGGCTGCTTCCGGGTTGCCACCCATCGCGTAGATGTGACGGCCCAGTACCGTCTGGGTGGTGATGAAATGGTAAACGCCAACAACAATCAAAACGACTACCACCGTCCAAGAAAGACCGTTGTAACCGGCCAGTACCCAGGTGATCAGGGCTATCAGTGCTGAGGTAAATACCAACTTGAGTGCAAACACGCCCTGACTCAGCACTTCGAAGTTATATGCCATTTTGTTTTTGCGGCTGTTGATTTCGCTGTAGATGTAGAATCCAATGGCGACCAGGCCCAGGAGCAATGTCAGCTTATGGACATCTGGCAAAAAAGTCAGACCGGGAATATCGGGTATGTAGCCGTTACCGATGGCGTTAAAGGTTGTATCTGGAATGATGATGGTTCCGGTTTTGAGTGTGACCAGCAAGATCGCGCCGCGGTAAATCAGCCAGCCTGCCAGCGAGGCTACAAAGGATGGGATGCCCAGTTGTGCCACCGGAAAAGCGGTGGCGCAGCCGGCCACCGCACCCAGGACCAACACCAGCGGAATCACCAAGAAAACTGGCAAGCCCCAGGATGTCAGAGCAATTGCAGCAATTGCTCCCATGAAGCCAGCCAGGAAGCCCACTGAAAGGTCAATATGGCGAATGACAATCACCAAGGTCATACCTACCGCTAAAACCGCAATGTATCCGGTCTGGTTGAGCAGGTTGCTGATGTTGCGCGATGAGATGAAAATGCCATCTGTGGTGAAAGAAAAGATAGCCATAATCACGAACAGGGCGATAAACATACCATATTCGCGGATGTTCTGCCGCAGGACTTTGATTAGATCGGTGAAAAAAGACATGTGGTTCCTCCTCAGTTGGTGGCCAGGTGCATAATTTTTTCTTGGGTGGCTTCAGCAATGGGCAGTTCGCCTGTAATGCGGCCGGCTGATACGATGTAGACCCGGTCGCTCATCCCCAGCACTTCGGGCAGTTCGGATGAAATCATGATAATACTCATGCCCTGTTCAACAAGCTGGTTCATAATGGTATAAATTTCAAACTTGGCACCTACATCAATACCACGAGTAGGTTCATCCAAAATCAACAGATCTGGTTTGACAAACAGCCATTTGGCAAGTGAGACTTTCTGCTGGTTGCCGCCGCTTAGTTTCCCCACTTTTTGTTCGATACTGGGGGTTTTAATGTTGAGGGAGGTTTTGTAATGGTTGGAAACTTTGATCTCTTCATTGGCATTAACTACCAGATTGCGGGCGATAGCTTTTAGATTGGCCAGGGTGATGTTTTCCTTGATGTCTTGGATCAGGACCAGGCCATTGCCCTTGCGGTCTTCTGTTACATAAGCAATTCCGGCAGCAATCGCATCCTGGGGGTGATGGAAGCGGCGTGGTTGGCCTTTGAGCAGCACTTCCCCTTGAATGTTATAGCCATCTGGGTTGCCAAAAACGCTCAGCGCCAATTCGGTGCGTCCAGAGCCCATCAGCCCAGCGATGCCAACAATTTCGCCGCGCCGGACGTTGAAGTTGATTTCTTTTAAGATGCTTCGCCCCAATTTGGGGTTGTATGCGTTCCAATTGCGCACTTCCAGGACGATCTCCTGGTGTTCTCGCAGGCTGCGCTTGGGGAAAATATCCTTAATTTCCCGACCGACCATGTTGCGAATCAGTGTGGCTTCGCTAATTTCGTTCCTGGTGGCTTTCAGGGTGCAGATGGTTTGGCCGTCGCGCAGCACTGTGACAGCGTCGGCAATGGCAATGACTTCCTTGAGTTTATGGGAAATCAAAATAGACGTAACCCCCTGCCTTTTCAATTCGCGCAAAAGGTTAAGCAGGTTTTCGCTGTCGTCTTCATTGAGGGCTGCGGTTGGTTCGTCCAAAATCAAGAGCTTAACATCTTTGCTAAGAGCTTTGGCAATTTCAACAAGCTGCTGCTTACCTACGCCTAGTTCTCTCACGGGTGTTTCAGGGTTGATGTTCAGGCGTACTTTACGCAGCGCTTCGCCAGCGCGTTTGATGGTCTCGTTCCAATCAATGGTCAGACCTTTTGTGATTTCTTTTCCCAGGAAAATATTCTCATAAACTGTCATTTCAGGTATTAATGCCAGTTCCTGGTAGATAATGGCAATACCAGTTTTTTCGCTGTCGCGTATATTGGAAAATTTTTGCAGCTTGCCAGCGAAGATGATTTCGCCTGAGTAGGTACCATGGGGATAAACCCCACTCAGCACCTTCATCAGGGTGGATTTTCCTGCACCGTTTTCACCCACCAGTCCATGAATTTCCCCTTCCTCCACGCTGAAGGTAACGTCGCTCAATGCTTTAACACCGGGGAATTCTTTGGTGATGCTTTTCATTTCCAGGATGGGAGTTTTCATGGTTTGCTCCTGGTTCGCCTGGGGCGAACATAAGGCTGGTTGGTGAGATTGTGCCCGTAGGCTGTATGGGTTGGCTCCCAACCGCCCGGATTTCATTCAGGTCGTTCCAACCTTCGGGGTGGGATTGATCTCTATTTTACCAGTTGACAAACGGGGCGCCGGGAATTCCTGGCGCCCCGTTTGTTGAACAAAGCAGGTTTACGGTAGGTTCTGGAAATCAGAGGCAGGCCAGTAGCCCGAGTCAATGATGGCAGCTTTCACATTGGCCTTATCCACAGCGATGACCTCGGAGGGTTTGGCCGGTACTTCGATTGCACCATTGTTATAGGTGTTGGTCTGCGGGGGTGTGCCGCCTTCCAGGAAGGTAAGGGCAGCTGTGATGGCATCTCCAACCAGGGTGCGGACGTCTTTGAGCACGGTCATGGACTGCTTGCCGTCGATGATATATTGAACGGAGGCTTTTTCGGCATCCTGTCCGGTGACGGTGTAGCTGGTGACATCCTTGTCGGTGGCGAAGGCATCGGCAATGGCGCGAGCGGTGCCGTCATTGGGAGCGAGAATGAAGACATTGCCCTTGTCGGCAGCGCCAGCCACGGTCAGGTTGGCTTCTGCCAGGCTCTTGGCTGTGTTGAAATCCCAGTTGGTGGTGACCTGGCCGATGATTTTGGCCATTTCGTCGCGGGTCAGGGAGGCTTTGCCCTGCAGGGCCACTGCTTCGCTGGAGTTCTTGATGACGAAGGTGCCGTCCGCAATCTTGGGCTGAAGAACGTTCCAGGCGCCTTCAAAGAACAGGAAGGCGTTGTTGTCGGAGGCTGCACCGGCATACAGGTAGAGCGGGTTGCCGGTGCCGCTGGCTTTGTCAACCAGGTATTGAGCCTGGGCGGCGCCTACGGCGATGCTGTCGAAGGTGACATAGTAGTCCACGGCGGCAGTGTTCAAAATCAGGCGGTCATAGGCAATGACTTTGACGCCAGCCGCGCGGGCGGCTTCTGCTGCGGCTGCAGCTGCAGCACCATCTTGTGGAGTGAGGATGAGCACTTTGATGCCCTTGGTGATCAGGGATTCAACGTTGGCTTTTTCCTTGGCGGAATCACCCTGGCTGAACAAGATTTCAACATCGTAGCCAGCGGCGGTCAGGGCTTCTTTGAAGCGGGCTTCGTCCTGGATCCAGCGGGGCTCATCTTTGGTGGGTAGTACGATGCCAACTTTGCCAGTAGCGGTAGCAGATCCGCTCAACCCAGTGAAATCAGAGGCAGGCCAGTAGCCCGAGTCAATGATGGCAGCTTTCACATTGGCCTTATCCACAGCGATGACCTCGGAGGGTTTGGCCGGTACTTCGATTGCACCATTGTTATAGGTGTTGGTCTGCGGGGGTGTGCCGCCTTCCAGGAAGGTAAGGGCAGCTGTGATGGCATCTCCAACCAGGGTGCGGACGTCTTTGAGCACGGTCATGGACTGCTTGCCGTCGATGATATATTGAACGGAGGCTTTTTCGGCATCCTGTCCGGTGACGGTGTAGCTGGTGACATCCTTGTCGGTGGCGAAGGCATCGGCAATGGCGCGAGCGGTGCCGTCATTGGGAGCGAGAATGAAGACATTGCCCTTGTCGGCAGCGCCAGCCACGGTCAGGTTGGCTTCTGCCAGGCTCTTGGCTGTGTTGAAATCCCAGTTGGTGGTGACCTGGCCGATGATTTTGGCCATTTCGTCGCGGGTCAGGGAGGCTTTGCCCTGCAGGGCCACTGCTTCGCTGGAGTTCTTGATGACGAAGGTGCCGTCCGCAATCTTGGGCTGAAGAACGTTCCAGGCGCCTTCAAAGAACAGGAAGGCGTTGTTGTCGGAGGCTGCACCGGCATACAGGTAGAGCGGGTTGCCGGTGCCGCTGGCTTTGTCAACCAGGTATTGAGCCTGGGCGGCGCCTACGGCGATGCTGTCGAAGGTGACATAGTAGTCCACGGCGGCAGTGTTCAAAATCAGGCGGTCATAGGCAATGACTTTGACGCCAGCCGCGCGGGCGGCTTCTGCTGCGGCTGCAGCTGCAGCACCATCTTGTGGAGTGAGGATGAGCACTTTGATGCCCTTGGTGATCAGGGATTCAACGTTGGCTTTTTCCTTGGCGGAATCACCCTGGCTGAACAAGATTTCAACATCGTAGCCAGCGGCGGTCAGGGCTTCTTTGAAGCGGGTTTCGTCCTGGATCCAGCGGGGCTCATCTTTGGTGGGTAGTACGATGCCAACGGCCAGTTGATCGCCACCAGTTTCGGTTTCTTGGGTAGTGCCACCGCAGCCAACCAGAGCCAGCATGCCGATCAGCAAAATTGCGAACAAGGTTAATAAGGTTTTCTTAGACATTTTCTTTCCTCTTGATTTTTATAGAATTGTTTTTAGAAAAAATGGACAGGTGCGCAAAATGATATGGGTTGAATTTTCCTCCTTGGTGCTTTAAAATAAAAGGCAAAGCGTCCCATTGTGTGTAATGGGAAGGCTTTGTTTGGGGGCACATGTTTCTAACAACTTGTGCGATTTATACATTGCCGTCAATCCTGATATTTATGCCTGGCACCAGCTTGCGAGTTTGGGGTTGCGCTGTTTAGTACAGAAAACCGCAGTTGGTAGATTGTAAATAGACAGCCAATGGTTCCTGCTTTCTACTGGCGTTTCATCTTACATTAATTATAAAAAGATTAACCCTTTGTTAACCCTGCTGTATCCCCACTTTTCTAATCTTTTCCCCTATTTTAACTAGGGGAAAACCCCTAAAATGCCCCGGACAGTACATGTGGATGTGGGCTGGGAATTTCTATTTGCAAAATCATCCCGGCGCCTTCAGGTGATTCAATGTGCAGTGTGCCACCCAGGAGTGCCACTCGTTCACTAATGCCAACCAGCCCAAAATGTTTATTGGCGGAGAGAGATGCCAGGTCGGCTGGTGCAGGCATACCGCGGCCATCGTCTTCCAGACGAACCAGCAGGCTGGCTGATGGGGTCCGCTGTAAGGAAAGCCAGACCCGGCGGGCCGAAGCATGTTTGCGGATGTTGTTCAGGCCTTCTTGAATTATCCGGAAAACGGAAAGTTCAATGGTTTCAGGCAGGCGCCCCAAAGCGGGATCAATTTCGAGTTGGATGCGTACCTGGGTGCGCTCAGACCAGTCATGCGCCAGGGATTCAATCGCAGCTGAAAGCCCATGGTGGTCAATGGTGGGAGGGCGCAGGTCGCTGCAAATTTGGCGCAGGTCAACCACAACACTCCGAATACCCTGGCGGATGGCTTCAATGTCGTGGCGTGGCGCAGTTGAATCCGCCTGGTTTTCGATTTCTTCCAGCCGGTAGTTGAAGCTAAGCAAGTCTTGAATTACCTGGTCGTGCAGTTCGCGGGCTAATATTTTGCGCTCTTCTTCGCGCTCGGTAATCAAGCGGCGTTGAGTGGCCTGGAGGGCGTTGGTCAGTTGGGCCAGCGCTTGAATTTGGGTGCCCAACTGTTCGACATATTGGCGATTGAGTAAATTGCGCACTTCAAGGCTTTTTTCCAGTGTGGTTTGGGTGCGCTTAAGTTCTTCGGCTTGTTGTTGGGCGTTGTGGTAGCTTTCGAGGGCCCAAATGAGAGGGGTTATCTGCTCTTGCTGTGAGGAGCCCACCATCCGTTCTACGATTTCCCTGGGTACAGATTCGGCAGTGCGCCGGTCGGCCACCAGGCGGCCTTCGTAAAGCACCAAAATGCGGTCTGTTATTGAAAACAGGTGTTTCAGATCATCGCTGCTGATGATAACTGCGGTTCCCTGTGCAGCCAGTTGTTTGATTTTGTCCAGCACGATCTGCTGCCGGTGGTAGCTGAGCGCTGGAATAATATCATCCACCAATAATAATCGGCAGGGATGTGATAGTACTCGGGCAATGGTTAGAATTTGCCTTTGTTCATCGGAGAGATTGCGTACGGGTTCACGTATCAGATCGGGCGGCAGATCATACTCAATCAACGTATCCAGGGCAAATTGAACGCTGCGATTCCAGTTTAAAATTCCCATTCGGTGGGTTAGTTCACGCCCCAGCAGCAGATTCTCTACAACGCTAAAATGCTCGACCAGCCCGGATGTCCAGCGCGCCATTTTGCTGCCCATTTCTCGATCAGAACCAAAGTTGTTAAAAACCAGACCTTGTTCGACAGGGTTAGACACCGGATAGATTGTTTCCACACCCAGTCTTTGGGCCTGGCTGCGACTGGTCAAGCGCAGTGGCTCACCGTCCAGATAAATTTTACCTGTGGAGGGTTGCATCCCACCATTTAACAAATGAAACAGAGTGGACTTGCCTGCTCCCTGCCGGCCTACCAGGCCAAGAATTTCCCCTTTGCCCAGGGAAAACGTGACATCTTTGAGAGCGGTTAACCTGTCAAAAGTTTTGGATAAATTGTCGGCAAACAAAAAGCCGCTCCAGGATTTGTGTTTTTCCATACCTTGATTTTAACAGAAAATTTTGGTCAGTCCGGAATTTTGGTTTGCACCCCATCCTGTAATTCCCAGGTGCTTCAAGGCGTTATAATACTTTTTATGGAAAGATTCCCAGGTTCAGTGAAAGATGTGCCGGACTCCCTCAAACGGCTTATTCTGGCGGATGATCATACGATTGTCCGGGCCGGCTTGCGCAACGCATTGGCTGGCCTGGAGGTGAATGTGCCTGAGGAGGGAACCTCTAAAAAAATCGAGATTGTTGCAGAGGTGGGGAACGGTCAGGATTTATGGGCAGCCCTGGCTCAAATTCCGCTGGATATGATCGTAATGGATGTGCAAATGCCTGGTTTTGAACCGCTGGCTGCGGTTCAGCAAATTAAGACTCGCTACCCGCATATCAAAATCCTGGTGGTGAGTGCTTTTGCAGATGAAACGTATGTGGTGGGGCTGCTCAAGGCCGGGGTGAATGGCTACCACCTGAAAGACCAGCCTTTGGCCGATTTACAGTTAGCCGTCCGGCGGATTTTGCAAGGCGAACGTTGGATTACCAGCACTTTGTTTGTTCAGTTGACCCATCACCCGGTTTTTGCGACACCGGTGCCCAGTGCTACCTGGTTGACCCGGCGGCAGCGCGATTTGCTGCGGCTGTTGGCACAAGGTGCCGATAATCGCAACATTGCCCAGGAGTTGGAGATCAGCGTTAAAACTGTGGAAAACCACCTGACTGCGTTGTATAAAATCCTGGGAGTCGATAGCCGGCTCAAAGCCATGAACTATGCCTTACAGCATCCGGAGGTTCTGGCAGCATCCGGCCAGGCGCATCAAGAGATGCATTCAGCATCGCAGCGAACACCCGGTCTTGCTATTTTGGTGGTGGATGATAATCCCCGTTACCGCAAACAGCTCAGTCATTTGATTGGCCGGATTGCCCCATCCGTTAGCATTTATGAAGCGGACAATACTGCCGATGCGCTACGGATTGGTGAAAAGGTCCAACCGCGCCTGGGTCTGATTGATGTGGTTTTAGAAAATGAAGATGGGATCCTGTGTGCTCACCGCCTTAAAAACCTATCCCCAGCCACACGCCTGGTGATGATTAGTGCTTACCCCGATCGGGAATTTCGTCGTCGGGCTTTGGCTGCTGGTGCGATTGCTTTTTTGGATAAGAAGGATTTGGACACAGCGTCAGTACGCCAGGTGGTGGAGGATGCGCTGCGCTAGCTAAAACAGCCGGGACTGGTCGGGTTGGCTAAACACGGCTGGCACAGGTGTGCCAGGTGGGGCAACCCGTTCGAACCAGCCAGCTAAAAACTGGACAACCCTGGAGAAATCGGCTTCGGGGATGAGCTGGTAGGAGGGAACTTTGAACTCGCGCTTGATCTGGTTGTGGACGATGGCCTGGTTGCCCACCTTTTTCTTTTTCAGTTCTTCGCCCAGAATGCCTACCATTTCCAGGTAGCGGCGCTGCTGAGCGCTGTTGATAAAGTCGGTGCCAACCAGACGGGCTTCCAACCCGCTGAGCCGGGTGCTGATTTGCTCCAGCTGTTCGCTGTGCAGTTGAATGCTCTGGCGTAGGGCGGCAGCATCGTCCATCAGGCGGTGGTATTCTTGTTCGGCAGGGGGCAGGGTTACATCCAGTTCGGCCAGCATGTCGGCGGGCAAGATTTCGCTTCGGAAGGCCGCCCAGGCCACATCGGCAAACTCGCGTTTGAAGTGGATAACGCTTTCTTGCAGATCCGGTTTGATGCGGCTGGCATCCAGGGTGCCCAACCAGTAGGGCAGGCGGTTGAGCCACAGGCAGGCGACATCCTGAACGCGCGTACCATCCTGGTAGGGGGTTTCAAGGGGAATGTTGACCAGGGCATCATCAATGGCAGGGTCGCGCAAAATGCGCTTGCGCTGGCTGGCAAAGTCGATGCCCAGGGCAGTGCATACGCTGCGCAGGGGGATATATAGTTTGCGGTTGTCTGCCAGGATGATGGCAAACGTGGATCCGTAGAAGGTAAAGGGAAATTGGTCCAGTGCTTTCATGGGGTTTTCGCCTGTGGAAAGAATGGGGTGGATTTACCTGACAAATTTTTCGTCTTAATCATAACAGAAAGCGGAAAAAACCCAAGGTTTGTAAGCCGATTAATGGGTTGAAAGAGATCAGTTCAACCCGAAAAGTGCGGCTGCGCTAACGCACAGCAGTATGCCCAGCCATTGCCGCCGGCGAATGTGCTCGCGCAAAACTAAAGCGCCTAACAGGACGGTAAAAGCGGGGTAGGTGGCTGCCAGGACGGAGACCACGTCCAGCCGCGCCCGGGCTGTGGCGGCCAGGAAGAGAACGTTGCCGCCGGCATCGAGCAGCCCGGCGAGCAGCGCCACCGGGTTTTGGGTGGGGGAGGGGAGGGGTTGGCGCAAGGCCAGCAAAAAGCCAAGGGATGCCAGGACAGAAACCAGGCGGGTGGCTACCAGTGGCGCAAAGATAAAGTGGTCATCCACCTGGACGACCATACCGAAGAAAACGGCAAAGCCCAACCCCGAAGCCACGCCAAGCCAGATGCTGCGGGACATGGCGGGCACGGGGCCAGTTGAAGGCAGTGCGGTTGGCAGCCAGGTGAGCAAGATGATGCCGGCCAGACCACAAAGTATGCCGGCGAATTGGAAATTAGAAGGCGCTCCGCTTTGCGTATAGCCAAGTAGAACCAACAGGGCGGCGCTGGTCAGTGATGAGACGGTGGTGACCACAGCAGATTGAGCATGTGCCAGCCCATAATAGAGCACACTTAAGCCAAAGAAGCCGCCAAAACCGGCGCCCATGGCCCAGATGATATCGGCCCTGGCGGGAAAAGGTTCACCCCAGGCAAGTGCCAATGCCAGTTGGGCAAACATCCCGAAGGTTGCTGAGAGAAACAGGACCTGCATGACATGCAGTTTGCGCGTGGCAAGCCCGCCAACAAAATCTCCGCTGCCCCAGGAGACAGCGGAGAATAAAGCCAGGAAAATACCAGCCAATGTGGAAGGCATGGGCTGATTTTACCGCGTTTTTTGGAAAAATCTAATATATCTGATAATAGTACTTATCAGAAGTAAAAAGAAACCTCTGCCAGGTTGGTGATTGGCCATGCCCCACTGTGCTCGGGTTTCTTATGACTGGTAAAACAGGTTATGGACAGCTGTTTTGATGGAGAAATAGCCGGCACTCCTCTTCTGTCAGCGAGCGTGTCAGACGCGACCGTGCCAACGCAACCAGATCATCCACCGCTAAAGTATACGTCCGGATGGTTCCATCAGCTCCGGCTGTGTGATATGCCCATTGGTAACGCTGGTCCCTTTGTCATCAAATAAGGTAGTGGATACCCCAACGCCTGTGTCGGTGTTTGCCTGAAGAGTTGTTTGCTGCAGCCCCTCATTTTTTGAGGGGCTGTTTCTTTCATGGAAGTGAACAGCCAAAATTTACAGGTTGCCCGATTGACGCCAGGCGCAATCCCCCGTACAATTTCAACTATGTTCAAATCAAAATGGTTTTTTCAGTTGGTTTCAGTGCTCCTCCTGGGGCTGGCGGTTTACGCCGGATACCTGGCCTGGCAGCAGTTTTTTCACCCGGTAATATTGGTGGAATGGTCCACCGAAACGGAGCAAGACGCTGCCGGGTTTTATCTGAGCCGTTCAGAAAGTGAAACTGAGGGGTTTCGCCGGATCACCCCGGCGCTGATTCCGGCAAAAGGGTCATCCATCCAGGGTGGGCAATATGCTTATACCGATACCGATGTGGAGCCGGGACGAGTGTATTACTACCAGCTTGACGAAATGGATGTTAACGGGGTGATGACACCCCAGGGGATTACCGAGGCTGTGGCCCAGCGCGGTGGCCTGGGAGAATTGCTGCTGGCGGTTGTACTTATGGCTGGCGCGGCCTGGATGGTTTACAGCGAGCGATCATGGCTGCGGGATCGCGAAGGTACCGGCGCTGAGGCCTGATGGATTCCCCGTTGCACTCTTTTGACCTGGCGCTGACCGGGTATCTTTCACCGGAGGACAGCTCCCACAGGGCAGGCGGCAGCCCGCCAATCTGGGTGCGTCTTTTTGTGCCTGGCAACTTATTGGAGAGATTGTCTATCGAGGACTTGTATGCAGGCTTTGTGCTGTCGCCAGAGCGACCGGCACCGGGTGTGTGTTCCCTGGAAATGGAAGTGGAAACGGCGATTACCTTTGAAAGTAAGGATGTGAATTTTTCGCCGGGGTTGTCTGGAGCGGGTTTATTTGGTGTTGATCCTGAATTTTTAGCGGATGGATGCATCCAGGTGCAATCGGAGCGAAGCACGTTGTTTTTGGATCTGCCTGCCCGGCATGCCCGTTTGGTTTTGCAGAGAAACTTGTTTCTCCCCCCCCTCCCCCACCCCAGGTTGACTGGTGCATCCGACCAGGCTTATGAGAAACTTGGTCTCTTTTGGGCTGCTGAAGTGGACTATGCGCTGCGGGTGGCGGCAGCACTGCTGGCATTTGAAGCAGGCGGGCTGTTGTTTCATGGCGCCGGGGTGCTCACCCACCCTTCAGGGTCACAGAAAGGGCCTACTGTCCAACTTTTTTTTGGGCCTTCAGGCAGTGGGAAAACTACGACAGCCGGCTTTGCCCCGCCTGGGCAGGTATTAAATGACGACCTGGTGGTGCTGCTGCCCGATTCTCGGGTGTATGCCACGCCGTTCACCAACCCCAGCCAGGTGCGCCCCAATCCCCTGTGCGGCGTGTTGGGCGGGCTGTATCGCCTGGTGAAAGATGACGTGGTTTTTGCACAGCCGCTGCGCCCTGCCTTGGCCCTGGCGGTTTTGTTGGGTTGTGTGCCGGTAATTTCGGCTGACCCACAACGGGCTGCTGCGCTGGTTGGGCGGGTCGAAACCTTGCTGCAATCTGTCCCGGTGTATGACCTGCATTTCCGGCGTGACCCATCTTTTTGGGCTGCATTGCGAACCTAGCTGCGCCATACTCGTCATGGCTGATTCCTTAAAATATATTCTTTCTTTACAAACTTTAGAAAATCCGATACAATCACAGTAATCTATTTATATTTCTGCAGTTTTTAAGGATTTTTATGACAAAGAAAAAGAATACAGAGGGGATAACGGATGCCCCACACAAGCTCTCACAGGTAGAGCGTCCTATCCGTAAGATGTATATCAGACCCCAGGTGGTTTATGAAACCGGCCTGGTTACCCGGGCGGGTTCCGGTCCGTTGGGTGGGCCGCTGGGAGACAGTGACCCGCTTGGACTGACGCCGTTGGATTCAGACGGTTTTGGGTACCAACCCTGACATTTCGCCTCTTTGCTGCAATTTTACAGATCGCGTACCCACAGCGTTTTTACGGCGCTGTGGTTTTTTTTAGTGCGCTGATTTGGGTCTGATCTTGTTGATTTTTGATTAATCTTATGCGGCTATAATCCAATCGTAAACTTAGGATTAACCATCCTTTATTTTAAAGGCCAGCTTCGCTGCTCAGTTTTGAGCCCGTGTGGTTGGTCAGGTGGAACCGGTGCTGTTTTTGTTTGAATCTTGGCGTTTTTCACAGAAGGAAACTTCGCTTGCTCGCCCCCGAACTCGAAAGTCTCGGGCCGGTTTTGTTCCGAGAAACTTGTTTTTCCGGGCCCGATGGTTGTTGGGTGCAGTCCAGGTGCTGATCGTTTTAACAGTGACCGGGTGGGTATGGTTTTCCGGACCGATGCAGCGCGCCCAGGCTGGCGAATTTGTTGGCAGTCAGGCGGGCTTGCCAGGCTCTCCAGGGGAAGTGTACTTGCCAGGTGCAGCCGAACAGCCGCCAACACAACAGGGGGAGGATGGTGGGGAAGAGACGCCCATGCTGGACGTCTCCACTGGTTATACCCTCCAGCTGCTGCGTTCGGATGAAAACGGTATTGAACTTTTGTATTTGCCCGTGGTCGGTCCGCAGTCCGATCCCGACCCGGGTTGGCTGCCCCCTGGCTCCGTGGGCGTTCCGCCAGAAGGAGCCTATACGGCTTTGTTGGCGGTCCCGCCTGGGGTAGTGGTTTCGGTTGAAGCTGCCTTGCCCGAGAAGCTTGTTTCTGAGAAACTTGTTTCTTCAGGCCAGGAGTCCCTTACTGTGCTTCAGGGGGGTGACCCGGCGGAACCGATGATGCTGCGCAGCCAGCGGGTGGTCCGGCTTACCTTGCCGGGTGGGTTGGGGGATCGAGAAACTCGTTTCTTCGGGGGTGGTTTTCCTGTCCGGCTGCATTGGGAGAAGGTAACAGCCAGCGATGGGCCTGTGTCTTTGGCCTATGACCCGGATTTTGAATCGCTTTACGCGGCCATGCTGCTTAATTACGAGAGCGGGCGCGCCTGGCGGGTTACCAATACCGCCGAGATGCCCACTCGCGACGTACCCGTTGCCGAGACGTCCCAGCGGGACGTCTCTACCGGCGGCCCTTTGCTTGAAATTGCGGTTGACCAGGACGGGCTCTACCGGGTGACGTATGCCGACCTGGCTGCCGCCGGGTTCACCCCGCCGTTTACATCTGCTTCCCTGGCGATGACCAACCTCGGCCTCCCGGTGGCAATCTGGCTGGAGGATGGCGGCGATGGCAGCCTGGATCCGGGGGATTATTTGCTTTTCTATGGCCAGCGGTTTGGTCGTGCGCCGTACTTATCGTCAATGCCATTCTCCCCGCAAACGAATTACCCATCCCAAATTCTGGCCGAGCGCTATGCCGCCGAGATGAGCCAGCCTGGCCCGGCCAACAACTGGCACTGGTTGTGCCGGGGTGCGTGCAGCCTGGCAACCCATTTTGAGCTGTATACGACGGACAATATCTACTTCCTCAGCCTGTCCGGCGATTCTCCAACCCTCATGCTCACCGAAGACGCCACCCCGCAGCCCGAGCTGCCGGTTCCAGCTTACTATACCGCCACTGTGCGGGCCGAGCCTGCCAACCAGTGGTGGTCGTACGATTGGTACACCGCCGACATGTTCTTCTGGGAGCGCTGGACGGTGGCGCGCACTTCGCTGCCGCAGACCCGCAATTACGTGGTTGTCTTGAGTGCCCCGGCGGCCGTGCCAGGCTACAACGCCCACATCCGCATCGAGGTGGCTTCACGGGCTGCCTCAGCCGGCTACCCCGACCACCATACCCGCTTTAGCCTGAACGGTCTGCTGGTGGACGACGCTTATTGGGATGACAATACCCGCTACGTGGTAGACGAGCCGGTACCCCAATCGGCCCTGTTGGTCGGGAACAATACGATTGCCTTCAGCATGCTGCCCGATGTAGCCATGGGGACGGCGGATATGTACATGGATTTTATTGAAATCCAGTATGCCCGCAAATTCGAGGCAATTAGCAACCAACTGGTGTTTCGCTACCCGGAAGAGACGCTCCGCCGGGGCGTCTCTACTTACCAGGTCAGCGGGTTCGATGGTGGCCCGGTGCAGGTGTATGCGGTGGATGATCCACGCCAGCCCGTGCGCCTGGACGGGGCCACGCTCACGGCCGGGACAGTGGCCTGGAGCGGGCCGGGGGGCAGTTATTTGGTCCTCTCTGAAAGCGCCATCCGCAGTCCCAAGCGGTTGACTCGCTGGGTGCCGCCCGATTGGCAAGCCCTGGGTGAGCCCAATTACCTGCTGATTTCCCACGCCGATTTCCTGGCGGCGGCCCAGCCGCTGGCCGACCACCGCACCAGCCAGGACCCGGAGAAACAAGTTTCTCAAGCCGCTGTGATCAACGTTGCGGATCTGTACCGGGCTTTTAACTTCGGCATTCCCCACCCGATTGCCATCCGCAATTTCCTGGCTTACGCTTTTGAGACCTGGCAGCAGCCGCCGGCCTATGTGGTGCTGGTGGGCAATGGCCATTGGAACATGCGGGCGGGCCCGTTTGGCGGCGGCACGGTCTTTATGCCGCCCGTCCTGGCGCTGGTCGACCCGATCCAGGGCCAGGTGGACAGCACCCATCTGCTGGCTACAGTGGTGGGAATGGACAACCTGGCCGACCTGTATATCGGGCGGCTGCCGGTGCGTACCCCGGCCGAGCTTACCGCCTTTGTGAACAAGCTGGTGGGGTACGAAACGGGTGGAGATGCGAGTATAGACGAATACTCATCCAATTTCCTTTTCCTGGCGGACGATACCGATGCGGCGGGGGATTTTGCGGGCAAATCCGACCTGATCATTCGCGACTTTTTGAGTGCCAGCGACGCCTTTGAACCGGTGCGCATCTATGCCAACGATTACAACTGCACCAGCCTTGGCAGCCCGGCCTGCCTGACCCTGACAACCGACCTGGTTAACCAGCTTAATGGGCCAGGTGCACTGTTCCTCAGCTACAGCGGCCACGGCTCGGTGGGTCACTGGGCCAACCAACGCCTGTTCCAGATTTCGGATATTCCCCGGTTGAACAACCTGGACCAGCTGCCAGTGATCCTTTCGATGGCCTGCCTGGACGGCTATTGGATGCACCCGACCATCCGCAGTTTTGCGGTGGAGCTGGCGCTGGCGGCTAACGGCGGTGGGATTGGTGTGTTTGCTGCCCACGGGCTGAGCGTGGCCACGGGTCACGACCAGCTGCAGCGGGGGATTTCCGCGGCGGTGCTGCAGCAGGGCCAGTGGACCCTCGGCCCGGCACTCAATGCCGGCAAGGTGCGCCTGGTGGTGCAAAATAACTTTTTGGACCTGGTGCATACCTTCAACCTGTTTGGCGACCCGGCCACCCGCATCCCCAATCCCTACCGGGTGCCGGGTATAGACGTCCCATCGGGGCGTTTCTACCTGGCGGGTGACGCCGGGCAAACGGTGGTCTATACCATCCCGGTGACCAACACCGGCCTGGCTGCCGACCGCTTTGCGGTGGAACTGGCCGAGCTGGGCAACTGGCAAACCCTCCCAGGCGCGGCAACGCCGCTGCTGGCCCCGGGAGAGACAGGCAGCCTGACCGTGGCTGTCAGCATCCCGCCCAATGTAGTTAATGGGATCACCGATACCGTTAAAGTACGGCTGGTTTCGCTGGGCGACCGGGCGAAAACAAGCGAGGCGGTGCTGGAAACCCGGGCCGAGACGAGCGGCTGGTATGTCACGCCGCTGCAGGAGCGCAGCGCCCTGGCGGGTCAGCAGGCCTTTTTCAGCCTGGAGATTTATAACTCCGGGGTGGAAACTGGCTCGCTGGTGCTGACCTATTTCGATTCGCCCTGGGCGATGCAAGTTTCCAATCTGGAAATTGGCCCGCTGGCCCCCGGGGAGGGCACCTTACTGAATGTGTTGGTAACGGTGCCCCCAGATGCTCTGGATGGCCAGATGGCGGTCTCTACCCTGGTGTTTGAAAGTGGGTCGAATATGCAAAGCATGTCAACCCGGTCGCTGACCGACCACCCCTCCACCTACACGACCACATTATTTACCCGGGCGCTGACCGAAAAGCTGAAGGTGACCCTGGCCTGCGATGTACTCATCGCCGGGGCCTGCACCGAGACTGCCCAAACGGCCTGGGTGGGTACGGCAGCCAGCTACCCGGTCACAATTACCAACCTGACCATTACCCCGACCAGCTACACCCTGAGCGGGCTCTCCGACTGGCCGGCCAGCTACCCGGCGGTGGTTGGCCCGCTGCAGCCCGGCGCCAGTGCCCGCCTGACGGTCACCGTCCAGGTTCCCGGAACTGCCCTGGGCTTGAGCGTTGGCCAGACACTGCTTTCAATAACGCCTCAGTCCCCCGCTACCGGGCCAATGCGCCAGCTCACCTTGCGCACGACTGCCCGCAGCGAGGGATTTACCCTGGCACCAAAAGCCGCTTCCGCCGAAGCGTTGGTGGGTGTTGCTCCGGCGGTTTTCGACCTGCAGGTGGGCAACCGCCTGGCGTTTCCGGATCGCTATGACATTACTTACACCTTTCAGGCGCTCTCGGCGGAGGGTACTCCGCTTGACCCCGCTGCCTGGGAGGTGGGCGAAGAGTACTTCGCTGTGGCGGGTGGGGCTGCGGTGTTCGGCCCGGTCAGTGCTGGCGGATCCGGCGTGCTGCCTGTCCGGGTGAATGCCTTGCCCGGCATTCCGCTGGGCGAAACGGCCCGGCTGACAGTGACGCTGACCTCCCAACTGCAGCCGCAGATTTCCCTTACCGCCTACCTGACTGCGACGGCGGTGTATGCTGATTTATTTGAACTGGCCCTGGATGGGGGCTGCACGGGTGGGTCTGAGAGTAGGGGTGGGTCTGAGACCTACCCCTACTGTTCGGCCTTTGTGGGTGAGCGGGTGACTTTTACACTGGCGCTGACCAACACGATCGAAGAAAGCAACCCCATCACCGTTCCAGCGACATTTACGGTGGGGCTGGAACCTCTTGAGGGAACCTCCTGGCCAACGGTTTTCCCTGCCTTGCTTGGCCCGCTTGCCCCTGGTGAGTCGTTGACGTTTACCGTAGGTGTCACGATTTCGCTTGATGCGCTGCCCTATGCCTCTTTCCCCTTTGCCGTGGTGGTGGCCCCTCTTGGGCAGCCTGGCAACCAGCGCAGTCTGGAATTGGTTGCGGCGCTGGACACCCGCCGGGTGTTTTTACCGGTGGTGGCGCGATGAAAAACGAGTTTATTGAGCCAGGAGCGCTGCACCTGGCCGATCTGGCCGCGCTGGCCCTGCCAGTTGGGACTGAATTTTCGCTGGAGGTGGTGGGTACCAGCATGACACCGTCGCTGCCCCCAAGAGCCCGGTTGTGGGTTCGGCGGGTAGACCGAGACGAAGTTTCTTCTGACCTGGTTTCGGGGGCGCTGCTGGTTTATACTACCGTTGGTTGGACAACCAGCAGTAGTGCGTCTTCCCAGCGACAGGAATCGATTCCCTGGGTGACTCACCGGCTGCTGGAAACCTTGCCCGGTCTGCTGCTGCGCGGTGATGCGCTGCCTGATGCGGACCCTCACATCTCACCGGATGCAGTTATTGGGGTCGTGGTGGCGGTTGAGGGGCGGGTGCTGCCTGGAAAAGGCTTCAGCCGCTGGCTGGCCCGGCTCTCGAGTTGGGATTTGCGCCTGGCAGCGGGCTTGAGCAGGCTGGGTTTTCCGCGCGGTTGGCTTCAGCGGCTGCGCTTTCGCCCACTTTGGGCGCTGCTGCGCCTGCTGCTGGCGATTCAGACAAGTCAGTCTGTTCAAACGCTATTGGCGGCGCGGCAGCGCCGGAACAAACCTGTTCCTCAGGAAGTGAAACCATGAACAGCGATGGAACAAACGAAGCATGTCAATCAAACCAAAAGTCGGGCGCTGGAGCGGAAAAATGGCTTTCTGCAGTTCCCCGGCGCAACCCTGCTGTTGTCAGCCGCACCCTGGGCGTTGAGGCTGTGTTGGTGTTTGCCCAAAAGGGCCAGGTGAAGATTTTGAATGAAACCGGTGCGGCAATCTGGGACCTGGCTGACGGCAGCCGCACCCTTGCCCAGATTGTTGAGGCGATTGCTGGTATCTATGATGTTGAACCAGCCCAGGCGGAAGAAGATGTTCTGGATTTTGTCCGTGAACTGGTTTCAAAAGATTTGCTGGCATTGGAGCACGCAGTATGAGGTTTACCCGGACTTTTGCCATGCTGCTGCTTGGGCTGTTGGCTTCGGTAGGTCTGTTTCTGGGGTGGTTGGCTCGCCCTGTCCAGGCTGCAGTCACCCTGGTGTATTTTTCTGCAGAGGTTGAGCCTGCCCCGGCCGGGAGTTCCAGCGCCTACCGAGTGCGCCTGGAATGGGAAACGGCCACAGAGGTGGACAACATTGGTTTCTACATCCGCCGGGGCCAGGGAACGTTTAGCAATGCAGCCGCCATGGAGCGCATCCAGGTAGATGAGTGCCCGCAATCCAGCTCAGACAGCAGCCAGCCGGTTTTGTTTATTCCTGCCCGTGGGGATACCCTGGGTGGAGCCATTTACGCGTTTTGCGATCCCAATGTCACCCCCGGGCAGGCTTATTTCTATGTCCTGGAGGATATAGACCTGAACAATGTGTCGGGTTATCACGGGCCTGAACTTGCTCCCGTGGGCACACAGCTGCCAACCCAATCGCCAACCTCTACCTTAACGCGAACACCTACGCCAACCCCGTCGCTTACCATCACACCCAATCCCAGCCTATCTCCTACCGTGACGAGGACGCCCACTCGAACGCCTACACGTACCCGGACGCCTGTTCGCACCCCAACTCGCACCCGGACGCCTTTTCGCACCCCAGCCCGCACATCTACGCCTTTTCCCACCTTCCCAGGTGGCTACCCGCCGCCCGTCCCGACGTTGGATATTCCTACTGCGATTATCAACCCCCAAATTTCACCCAATCCAACCGATTTTGCTACACCGGGACCGTCGCCCACTGCTGATATTTTGCTCACCCTGACAGCAGCCGCACAGGCCGCCACGCGCTCACCTGAAGCGGGTTCATCTGGGGTTTTCCGTCCTTCTCCCTCCCCCACCCTGCTGCCACTCCCCACTGGCCGGCCGGGCACCTTGCAAGGGGCTGCGACTCCGGGTGCCTCTGATCCAGTCATCACCCGATTGATTGTCGCAGGTGCTGCGCTGCTGTTGGGAGGTGCGGTTTTGGTAGGTGGCGCGGCGTTGTTTGCTTCCCGGCTTGGGCAAACCACTGGGTCTCATTCACCTGGCGGCCAGGAAGGCAGTTTTCTGCTGGACGATTTTTCTCTGCAGGATGACACGAGAACCGAAGGTTTGAGAACCGAAGGTTCTTCAGATGCAGACGTGTTGGACCCTTCTGACCCACGCTAAGATATGAATCCATAAGGGGAGTTTTCTTTGCCCTGCTTTTTGTCCACAAAAGGTGCATCACCCCAAAAGCAGTTATAATTTAAATGTGACCACCTTTCGCCCACCCGCATACATTGTTTGGAGCACAGATCAGATTGATTTGTCTGACCCATTCCACCGCCGCTGGTATATCCAGCAGGTGCTGACACATGGCCGGGCAGAAGATGTACGCGCCTTGAGTTTGGATGAGATCGCTGCCGTGTTTGATGAAATTATCCTGCCTGAAGATGTGCGTAGCCTGTGGCAGCGTTTTTTGGAGACGCGCCATGCTAAAGGGTAAGGGCATACTTTCCGATTTCCAAAAGGCTTTTTTGCGGCTTTTTGCCAATTTGCCAGACCAGGAGCGCTTTTACCTGACCGGTGGCACAGCATTGGCCGAATATTACCTGGGACACCGGCTTTCTTATGATCTGGATTTGTTCACCAGCGAAGCGGATCTGATCGTTCCGTTTTCATATCGGATTGAAAAAGCTGTTCAATCCATGGATATGGAAATCACTGTTGTGCGCCGCTTTGCCAGCTTCGTCGAGTTTCAGGTGAGCCAGGGTGAGAACAGGCTCAAAATTGACCTGGCGCTTGATTCACTATTTCGATTTGCTCCAGTTGAATTAGGGGATTCTGGAGTCATGGTCAATAATTTTCAAGATATTCGCGCCGACAAAACCCTGGCCTTTTTTGGCCGGGCTGAACCACGCGATGCTGTTGACCTGTATTTTCTACTGCAAAACACCAAGTTCGAGGAACTGGCAGAACTAGCCCGCCAGAAAGATACCGGCTTTGATCTGTACTGGTTTGCAGTGGCTTTAAATCGCACGGGGAAATTTCCAGATGAAATCGAACGCTGGCCGGTTAAGATGTTGGTGGATTTTGACCCGGTTGCACTGAAGCGCTCTTTTCAAAGCCTGGCAATGAAAATATTGGCGGAAAACTCAGGGAAAAGCTAAATATTACACTCCTTGCTTCTGCCTCTACCCGGTGATAATCTTTGCCATAACTATGCTGTTTTCTGACCCTCCTCAATGATTGAAGCGATGGACACAACCAGGCATGAATGAGATGGCTTGATGGATCTCTTCGCCACACTGTGAAAAGCACCGCTTTGTCAGCGCTCCAACCTAACTACCTGACCAGTCCAAATACTAACCAAAAGGTTATTCGCCCCCCTTCCATCGGCGGGGGTGTTTTTACTGCTGCAGGAATATACTAACGATTGAAAGGAACTTTAACCAAAAACCAGGATATTGGATTTTGGCCTGGATAATAAAAACCCCAGGAAGATACGAACCATTGAAAGGAACTTCGACCATGAAAAAACTCAACCTGCTCTTTATTCTTTTCGTCCTGGCCACTGCGGCCTGCGGCATCATCGAACCGGATGTACCGCCCACCCTGCCTGCGGATGCCGCGCTCCCTGGCACACCCGTTCCCACCCAAACCCCGCTGCCCCCGACCCCCACCCTCGAACCGCCAACCCCTACGCCGGAAATCTTCATTGCACTGACCCAGGCGATTCCGGGCGAATTTCAGCCCACTGAACCCGCTGCCAACGCCGGAACCACGGTGACTTATGCCCCCCTGACCGTGACCCTCCCCGACAGCATCGCCAATGGGGCCAGCGGGATGAACTTCCCCCGCCTGGATGGAGAGGATGCGGCCTGGTGGGAAAAAACCCCGGGGCACTTGCAGCTCAATTTGGCGGATTACTATGTCTTACAAGGAAAAACCCACCAGCCAGTCCTCTACGTTTATCCTGCTGCGGCATACGCTGAACTGGTTCCAGCGGCGTTTGAAAGTATGCACCGCTTGAACAACTATCTCTATGCACCCAACACCACCCCGGCGCCAGCCGAACTGCCCGGCGCGCCGTTCTTCAATGCGCAAATGCTGTTCTCGGCGCAAATCCTGCCCGTTTCGTTTCAAAATGGCAGCGGCATCCGCTACATCACCGAGTACGCCCAGTATCCAGCCCCGGCCAACAACACCGACCTGATTTACACCTACATCGGTCTGACCGGCGATGGCGCATATTACATTATCGCAATTTTGCCCCTCACCAGCCCCGTGCTGGCCGAAACCAGCGCCGCCGATGCACCGCTGCCAGCCGGCGGCCTGCCGTATCCCTTCGCATCCGACCCGGCCGCCCCAATGGATGTATACTATACTGGCGTCACCGAACTGCTCAACAACCAACCGGCCACCAGTTTTACGCCCAGCCTCGCCGCGTTGGACGCGCTTATCCAATCCATATCCGTTGTACCATAATTTCCTTCCCTGGCAAACCGGCCCCCATTGGTTCACTGGCGGCACCTTCGGCCCGGAAGCCGGGTTGGCTGGAATCCCGGCGTTGCTGCTCGGCATGGTGGTTCTCTCCAGGCTGAGGCCCGTTGAGACCTATCCACCTGGCCAGTGAATAACTCCCCTCCTGGCGGGTAAGCTCCCGGCGATCCAGGTATATAATCCTGAGTGAAAGGAAAGCTATTATGATGAACACAAAACCGAAACGCTTTTTCGCTGGGGCGGTGATTGCCCTGCTGACGCTGACCATTGGATACAGTCTGCTGCGCCCGCTGCACCTGCGCTGGGGGGCCAGTGATGCTGACGTGCAGCGGGCGATGCCGGGCGACCTGAGCGGCTCCCGTTGGACACGCGCTATCCTGATTGAAGCCACGCCGGAGCAAATCTGGCCCTGGCTGGTGCAGTTCGGGCAGGGGCGCGGCGGCTGGTACAGCTACGACTGGCTGGAGAACTTGCTCGGCTTCGATATCCACACGGCGGACCAAATCCTACCCGAATATCAAGATGTCCAAATTGGCACGCCCATCTGCATGTCAGGCAGTTTTTGTCCCAGCGAGGTGCATGTCATTGAACCCTACCAGTGGTTTGGTTGGCAGGCCGCCGGCGAAAGCGGCCAACCGGTCTGGACGTTTGTGTTTGGCTTGTTCCCGGAAGGCGCAAATCAGACGCGCCTGGTGGTGCGGGAGAGTTTTGACCCGGCCTTTATGCCCCCGGCGGCGGTTATTGCCCTGGAAATCCCGGACGTGGTCATGGAGTTGAAAATGCTGGATACGCTTAAGGCGCGCGCCGAAGGCCGCCCGGCTTCCGGGCTGGTCACCGCCTCTGAAATCAGCCTGTGGTTGGCGGCCCTGGCGACCTGCTTATGGGCGGGCGGGCAGTTTCTCAACCGCGCCGCATGGCAGCAGCCGCTGGTGATTTTCCTGGCCGGGCTGGTTGTCCTCCTGCTCATCACGGTCCTGTTCCTGCCTTTATGGCTGCGCGGGTTGCTGGTCGCGGCGCTGTATATTGGAGTCACCTGGAGAAGAAATGAATATCACCCTGCCTAACGCCCCTGAAAACCTGGCCGGGAAAGTTGCTAACGGCCAAATTCCCCTGCGCCGCGCCTGGTTCATGCTTGTGCTGCGCTCAGTTGTGAGTTTTGCGCTGCTGCTCATGCTGGCGGTGGTCTATCAATTCGCCGGGAGCGATACAGCCATTGCAGACTCAGCGGCCTGGTGGCTGTGGTTTGTCACGGTCGCCAACATCGCCTGCCTCGCCTTGCTGGTGCGCTTTGGCCGGCTCGAAGGGGTGCGCCTGCGGGAGATGTACTTCGCCAACCGCACCACCTGGAAAGGGGACCTGGCCTGGTTTCTGCTGGGGGGGGCCGTCTCGGCGGTGGTCGCCATGCCGCCCGCCACCCTTCTCGCCCAGGCGCTGTGGGGCGATGCCAACTTTCCCAACACCCTGCTCTTCCAGCCTTTGCCGCTGTGGGCCATTTACCCCTTGTTCCTGCTCATGCCCACCACCCAGGCCCTGGCTGAACTACCCGCCTACTGGGGCTATGTGGCCCCGCGCCTGCGCGCCGCCGGAATGAATCGCTGGTTGGTGATTGGCCTGGTTGGTTTCTGGCTGTCCATCCAACACATGTTCTTCTCGTTTCAGTGGGATTGGCGCTACAACCTGTGGCTGGCAGTCAAATTCTTCCCCTTCGCGCTCTGGACTGGCTTTCTCATGGATCGCCGTCCCACCACCCTGCCCTACCTGATGGCCCTGCACTTTCTGCTGGATGCCACCCTGCCGCTGCTGGCGCTGATGGTTGCGCAGGGGATACCCATTGCGCCATAAACACCCGCTATGGCTTGGCCAGGTAAAGCATCGCAGCAGCCAGCACCTCTTCTACCAACTGTTCGCGCAAAGTGGCATCCACCAGCTTCCCGCTGTAGAAAAAAATAAATGGGGCATTCACCATTGCCAGGACTGCCCCGGCTGCCAGGAAAGGGTTGCGCGGCTTGAAAGCGCCAGATTCCATGCCCTTTTGCAGCAAAGTCGCCAACCTTCCGGTCGTCACCTGCATCCGCTGCTGGCTTTCTGCGGGTGTTTCGCCGCCCACCTCCGCCATCACCCACGCAATCCGATACAGGTTGGGATTATCACGCGCAAAAGCGATAAAAAATCGCAGTAAATCTTCCACCACAAGAACGATGTTTTCCGTTTCAGCACGTTGATTAAAAAATTCCTGCTTTGCGTGCCATTTGGACATTTCACGCAAACGGAGTGCGCGTAAAATCGCGGCCTGATTCTCAAAATAGGTATACAGCGACATGTGTGCCACGCCCATCCGTTCGGCAATCGCCCGGCTGGTAATGGCGTCTGGGCCAGATTCCTGCAAAATAGCCAATGCCGTATCGAGAATTTCTTGACGGGCACTTTCCAATTGGGCGGGGGTCTTTTTTGGCCGGGGCATGGGTAATTTCCTGGATGAGTTTGGGCGGGTAAGCCCTTGATTTATTTATTATACCATGTATAATTTATACAGTGTAAATTATACAACTTCAAATGAGATACAACCATCCCGGTTTTACCTACGCCGTAACCAACGCTTCCATAAGGAAATCGTAACTGCTAAGTAATGTTGCTGCGTGCTACTCCGGAGCAGCCTCCTGGCAAACGATGGAATTGCTTCGGGAGTACCCTCGCAATGACAATCAAATTATTTTGCCATAACGACGTATGCCTGAGCAGTTATAGGAAATCAATCAACTATTAAGGAAACCGATTATGAAAGCAAAATTCAAAGACATTTACTCGCTACCATCCACAGTCTTATTTTTTCTCGGTATCCTGGATTTAATTCGCGGTTTCATGCACACCTTTTTGTTACGCTGGTCTGCGGTCCATGTTGCCGGATTTGACCCCGTCACCACGCCACCGGATCAATTCTTCTTGCTGGGCGTGTTCGGAATTTCCAACTTTCTGACCGGCTTCCTATTCTTCTTGATCAGTCGCAGAGCCAGGGAAATTTCCCCCTACGTACTCATTATCATCCCGCTTACTTACCTTTTGGGAATCGCGGGCATTAAAATCGCAGGGGTTCACATGCAGGCGGCCTTTGGCGGGCAATACTTCATGTTTGTTTACCTCGCGCTATGCGTAATCACCTTCATCGTTTTTCTTATCCAGCGATTTGCTGCAAAAAATAATTAACCCACCTGCCCCATTCACCAAGGAGTATAGTGCCCGTGAAAAACGTGCTTGAAGTTCTATTCCCCGCCAAAGCTGATAACACCCTGCGCGGCTCAAAAATTCCGTTCTACATTTTTACCCTGTATACCATCCTCAGCGCTGTGCGCAGTTGCATTCACCTGCTCGCCCCGGATGGCGGCGCTGGCTCCATCGCCGGGATGGACCTCACGGTGGCAGGCGCAGAGGGTATCATCTTCGCCTTTGCGCTGTGGGGCAGTTCGCAACTGTTGTTTGCCATCATCCAACTGCTGGTGGTCGTCCGTTACCGTTCGCTGGTCCCACTCATGTGGCTGATGCTGATCCTGGAAGTGCTGCTGCGCCAACTGGTCGGGGCGATGAAGCCGGTGGCTTTTGCCCATACCCCGCCTGGGGCAATTGGCAACCAGCTTTTCCTGCCGCTGGCCGCGTTGATGCTGGCCTGGTCGGTGTGGAGCGCCATCCGGCTACCTGGGCATTCTCAAGCTGATTGACCTGCTCAAAGATAAGAACACGACCTACATTTTTCCAGAACGCTTTTTTGCGCCGAAAAAGCAACGAGATTAAAAGCCATGCCAACAATTCAATTTTTCCTGCCGGTTGTTTTGGTTATCCTGTATATCGTGTTCCTGTTCTGGTACGGCGGCAGGGGCAAGCCGCTGGCCCAGGCGGAAGTAGAATCCTTGCTGGCGGAAATAAAGCGCCGGAGCGGGAAAGAACCGCAGGCTGAAGAACCCCCTATCATCGACCAATTCCGCGCGTTGGCAAAAAATGATGATGGGCGGGAATTCTATATGGTCAACCTGATGAAGTTCCGCCAAAAAGCGCTTTACCCGGAAGGAAATTCGTTCGGCGAGGATGTGATGGTTGCCAACAACCGCTACAATCGGGCAATCATCCCGCTGCTGCTCAAATATGGCGGCCACCCTGTTTTCTTCGGCCAAGTTCAGGGGCGTTTCCTCCACCCCGTTTCAGCCGATGATTGGGACCAGGTTGGCATCGTGCGCTATCGCAGCCGGCGGGATATGCTTAAGATGGCGAGCGATGTTGCTGCGTCAGGGGTAGACATCCACAAGTGGGCCGCGCTGGAGAAGACACAGGTTTTTCCGGTACTGCCATACATTCATATCGCTTTTGTCCGGGCGGCCGTGGGGGTGTTCTTGCTAATATTTTGGTTTTTGCTGGTTTGATGCTGTGGGCCTGTACAACCTATCCAACTGACCAGTCCAAACCTTGGCCGATAGGCCATAATCAACTCCCCCCTCGACGGGGGAGTTTTGCTTAAAGCCAGGCTATCATTGGATTACCAGCCAATAACGAATAGATAGGCAACGCAGCCTCCGGCAAGGTAACAGCCATCAAAAGGAATTTGTGAACCATGGAAACTACGCTCAACCAACCCAGCCCCAACCCCTTGCGCGCCGTCCTGAGCATCCGTGATTTCAAGCTGCTCTGGATTGGGCAGGCCACCTCTATGCTCGGCGACCAGTTCCATGCCATTGCCGGAGCCTGGCTGGTACTGAAACTGACCGGCGACCCGCTGGCCCTCGGCACAGTGATGGCGCTGGCAGGCATTCCGCGCGCCATCTTCACCCTGTTGGGCGGCGCCATCACCGATCGCTTCTCACCCCGTCGGGTCATGCTTGTCACAGACAGCCTGCGCTTGCTGATTTCTGCGTTTCTCGCCGCACAAATCTTCACCAACACGCTCGAACTCTGGATGATTTATGTGTACACCCTCGTGGGAGGCATCGCGGGCGGGTTTTTCGGCCCGGCGTCCATGTCCATTGCCCCACGTATCCTGCCGGAGAAAAACCTGCAAGCTGGAAACTCTCTCACGCAGGGCAGCGCCCAACTCATTGGATTCCTCGGCCCGGCTCTGGCCGGCATTGTAATTGCCGCTTTTTCCGATGAAGAGCTGGGGGCGGGCGTAATGATTGCCCTGGATGCGTTAACCTTCACCATCTCCATCATCACCCTCTGGCTGATGCGCACTGGCGGTGAGATGCATACCTCCGCCAGCCAGACCGATTTCCGCGCCGTGTTCGCTGCGGTGCGCGCGGGCATCAGGTACATGCTCAAAGACCCGGCCCTGCGCCTGATGTTCACGATCATCGCCATCGCCAACCTGTCTTTCGGCGGCCCGGTGGTGGTCGGCATCCCCTACCTCGCCGACACACGCTTCCCGGAAGGGGCTGCTGCTTATGGCATCATCATCTCCGGGTATGCCGGGGGCAACCTGCTGGGCATCCTGCTCTCAGGAGGCCTACCCAAACCAGGCAAAAAAGCCCTGCAAATCCTGTTGGTTTCCTTATTTGCCATTTTTGGGCTGGGAATGGGTGCGCTCGGTTGGATCACCATCACCTGGCTGGCTGCGGCAGACATGCTGGTGATGGGGTTGTTGAACGGTTACATTTCCATCCTGATGATTACCGGTCTGCAGCGCAGCACCCCCAAAGAAATGCTTGGCCGGTTGATGAGCCTGATTTTGTTTGCCAACATGGCGCTTATGCCGCTCTCACAAGCTCTCGCTGGCGGCATCTTGCGCTGGAATGCCGCCGTCCTGTTTGTGGGTGCTGCCACACTCTTGGCCGGGTTAGCCTTTTACCTGGTGACGCCGCGAGCCAGCCAGGGTCTTAGTGAGCATTTGCTCCAATCGTGAGGTTGCAATGAAAAACATGACCTCGCTGAACCCTGGGTCAAAGAATGGTAAGATTAAAGGGTTGAGGCCTGTCATGCGCCGTATCTTGATGCTTGTTTCTCTCAGCCTGCTGCTTTTCGCCGCCTTTCACCCCGCTGCCGCCCAAACCGCCGGCCTTACCTTTGCCCCAGGTGCGCACCTGCGCTTTGAACACATCACGATTGACGACGGCCTCTCGCAAAACGCAGGATTGGCCCTGCTGCAAGACCGCCAGGGCTACCTGTGGATTGGAACCCAAGACGGCCTGAACCGCTATGATGGCTACACCCTCACCCAGTTCAAACACGACCCCGCCAACCCCGCCAGCCTCAGTCACAACAGTATTATCGCCCTCTATGAAGACCGAGCTGGCTACCTGTGGATTGGCACCTGGGGCGGTGGCCTGAACCGCTACGACCCGGCCACCCAACAGTTCACCCGCTACACCCCCAACCCCGCCAACCCGGACAGCCTCGGTCACCCCATCGTCACCGACATCGTCCAGGATGAACAAGGGGTTTATTGGGTTGCCACGCTCGGCGGGCTGGAACGCTTTGACCCGGCCACCGGCGTTTTTACCCATTTCCGGCACGACCCCGCTGACCCAACCAGCCTGAGCAGCGACGCCCTCTCGGTCCTCCTCCCCGCCGCAGACGGCAAATTGTGGGTTGGCACGGGCGCCTTCAGCACCCCCGGCGCGGGGCTGAACCTATTCGACCCGGGCACTGGCAGCGCCCAGCGCATCACCCAAACCGGGGACTGCCTGGCCTCCCCAAACATCGCCGATATATTACCTACCCCGGACGGCAGCTTGTGGATCGCCTACGGCGGCTACGGCGTCGCTGGCGGCGGCCTCGACCACTACCACCCCCAAACCGGCGCCTGCGCCCACTTCGACAACGCCCAGGCCTTTGGCAAGCAGATGGCCGATAATAACTTCACCGACCTGGCCTTCGACCACACCGGCTCGCTCTGGCTGGCCGGTTGGTCGGGCGGCCTGTGGCGCATGGGCTTAGAGGGAAGCTTCACCGGGATTCGCCACAACCCCGCCGACCCGGAAAGTCTCTCCAGCGATAATACCTTCACTGTCCTGCCCGACCGCTCCGGCGTCATCTGGGTTGGCACACTCAGCGCCGGTATCAACAAACTGACCCTCGACACCCTGCAATTCCGCACCTACCGCCACGATGTCGCCAACCCCAACAGCCTGCCCAGCAACCACATCAGTGCCTTTGCCGAAACCAGCGATGGCATCCTCTGGCTGGGCAGCATTGAAAGCGGCCTCGTGCGCTTTGACCCGGCCAGCGGTGCATTCACGGCCTACCGCCACGACGCCGCCAACCCTGCCAGCATTTCCGGCGACATCGTGCTGACCCTGTCCGCCGACCCCGACGACACGCTCTGGGTCGGCACCCTGGGCAGCGGCCTGAACCACTTCGACCCGCGCAGCGAAACCTTCACCCGATACCAAAACGACCCCGCCGACCCCGCCAGCCTGCTGGAAAACCAGGTTACGAATCTCATCCGGGACCGGGCCGGGCGGCTATGGGTGGGTACTTTTGCTGGGCTGGCGCGCCGCGACCCTGGTGCGGCTGGTTTCGTCAACTACCCCATGCCGGCCCCGCCGGTCTCTTTTGGCCTGGTAGGGGATGAGCTGTGGGCGGGTACCTGGGGCGGCGGCCTGTACCGGCTTGACCTGTCCGACCCCGCCAGCCTGGACCCCGCCACTGCCATTTTTACCACGCTAAAAAACGACCCCGCCGACCCCAATTCCCTCAGCAATGATGGCGTCTGGACCATTCTGCCAACGCCAGATGGCCTGGTCTGGCTCGGCACGCAAGCCGGCCTTAATCGCTACGACCCGCGAACCGGCCAGTTCACCATCTATACCGAAAAAAACGGCCTGCCCAATGCCTCCATCATGGGCATTTTGCGCGATGCGCAGGGTTTCCTCTGGCTGACCACCAATCACGGCGTGGCGCGCTTCGACCCGCAGGCCGAGACCTTCCAGGTTTATGAAAAAACCGATGGGTTGCAGGGCAACGAGTTCAATTCCAATGCCTATTTCCAGGCCAGGAATGGCGCTTTCTACGTGGGCGGTGTGCATGGGTTCAGCAGCTTTGACCCGCTCAACCTGCGCCAAAACGAACTCCCGCCGCCGGTGGTGATTACTGATTTTTCGATTTTCAACACACCACAGCCCTTCAACCCGGCGGAAACGATTCGCTTGAACTACGACCAAAACTTCATCGCGTTTGAGTTCGCCGCTCTCGATTTTCACGACCCGCGCCGCAACCAATACGCTTATAAACTGGAAGGCTTCGACAAGGACTGGGTGCAGGCCGGTACGCGCCACTACACCAGTTACACCAACCTGCCCCACGGCGACTATACCTTCCGCGTGCGCGCCGCCAACAGCGCCGGGGTCTGGAACGAAAGCGGGGCAGCGCTCAAGCTGACGGTCACGCCGCCCCTCTGGCAAACCTGGCCTTTTCAGATGGGCCTGCTCCTGGGGGGCGCGGCCCTCATCGCGGTTGCATTCCAATGGCGGGTGCGGGCGGTGCGCCAGCAAAACGCCCAACTCCAAAAAATGGTAGACGAGCAACGGCGGGTTGAGGCCGAGCTGCGCCAATCCCAAGCGCGTTTCAAGGCCATGTTTGAAAATGCCGCGGTCGGTGTGGCGCTGATGACCCTTGACCGGCGCATTGTCCAAATCAACCCCAAAGTAACTGAACTTACGGGATATACCGCTGAGGAAATGGCCGCTATTAACCCCTCAGATATGGTCCTGCAAGCCGACCGCTACCTGGACCGCGATTTATTCCTGGAATTGGCGGCTGGCGAACGCGACCAATACCTGGTGGAAAAACGTTATATCCGCAAAGATGGTTCAATCTTTTGGGGGAGGGTCAATTTTGCCCTGGTGCGTGGTGAGTGGGAACAACCGCTCTACATCGTCGGCATTATTGAAGACATCACCGAAGAAAAAGAAGCGGCCCACACCCTGGCCGAGTCGGAAGCGCGCTTTCGCACCCTGTACGATGCGGCAGAAATGGGCATTGTGCTGGTTGACCTTGGCCAGGATGGCGCCCGGCCGCTGGATGAAACCCGCTTCAACTACCTGGTAGCCAACCAGCGGCTGAACCCGGCCATGCAGCGCATGTTTGGGTATTCGGCGGAAGAACTGCAGCATATCACCATCACGGACATGATTTACCCCGATGATATTGGCATGGATCGCCAGGCGTTTCGCCAACTGCTGACCGGCGAGATTGAATCTTTTCACAGTGAAAAACGCTTTGTGCGCAAGGATGGCAGTGTTTTTTGGGGCCGCCTGACCGATTCGCTGGCGCGTACCGCAGATGGCGCCCCCCACATGGTCATTGGGATTATCGAAGATATTACGGAAGAAAGACTTTCTGCCGAGCGCCTGGCCAACCAGGAAGCCGCACACCGCCAGCAGTTGGAACAGCGCATTGCGGAACGCACCGCAGAACTCAACCTGGCGAACGAACGCTTGCGCGCCAAAGCTGCCCAAGACGCTGTGACCGCTGAGCGCACCCGCCTGGCCCGCGACCTGCACGACGCAGTAACGCAAACTCTGTTCTCAACCACCCTGATTGCGGATGTGCTCCCGGACATCTGGGCACTGAATCCCGATGAAGGCCGCCGCCGCCTGGAAGAGGTGCGCCAACTGACGCGCGGCGCGCTGGCCGAAATGCGCACCCTGCTGGTGGAACTGCGTCCCAATGCACTGGTGGAAGTGCCCTTACCCACCCTGCTTCGGCAGCTCACCGAAGCCATGGTTGGGCGCGCCCGCATCAACATCCAGCTTAGCGCGGAAGGGGAGCGCAAACTGCCCGCCGATGTGCAGGTTGGCCTGTACCGCCTGGCGCAAGAAGCCCTGAACAACGTGGTCAAACACGCCAAGGCCAGCCAGGCTGTGATTACCTTGCGGCTGGGCGCTACCGTCCGCCTGACCGTGGCCGATAACGGCTCCGGCTTTGAAATGGCTTCAGTCACTGCCGACCATCTCGGCCTGAAAATTATGCGCGAACGCGCCGAAGCCATTGGTGCCAGGCTATCTATTTACAGCGAACCCGGCGAGGGAACCCAAATCTCAGTCGTTTGGCCGGCGCCTTCAGGGGAGCCAATGAACTAAGCTTTTTTTATTTGGAGGCTTTTATGGAAACGAAAATCCGCATCATGCTTGTAGATGACCATGCCGTTGTGCGCTCCGGGCTGGGCGCGTTTCTCAGCGTGAACCCCGATATGGAGCTGGTTGGCGAGGCCGAAAACGGGGAGCAGGCTGTTGTCCGGGCCGGGATTCTCATGCCGGATATCGTCCTGATGGATTTGATGATGCCCATTATGGATGGCGTGGCGGCCATTGCCGCCATCAAAAAGCAGCACCCTGGTATTCAAATCATCGCCCTGACCAGTTTCCATGAAGATGAATTGGTGCAGCACGCGCTGCAGGCTGGGGCAATTGGGTATTTGATGAAGAACGTCAGCGCCCGCGAACTGGCCGCCGCCATCAAAGCAGCCCGGGCCGGCAAGATGACCCTGTCCCCCGAAGCCGCGCAGGCGCTGGTACACGCCAGCCAGCACGCTCAGGAGACCGAAACCCTGACCGAGCGCGAACGGGATGTATTGAAATTGATGGTGGAGGGTTTGAACAACGCCGAAATCGCCGAACGGCTGGTGGTCAGCCTCTCTACCGTGAAATACCATATCAGCAATATCTTGATGAAGCTGGACGTGGATAACCGCGTGGCGGCTGTGACAACAGCCCTTCAAAAGCGCCTGGTTTGAGGCGTCCGCCCAAAACCTGGTCAAAAGGGGACCGCCGCTAAAAGCAGCCCCTTTTTTGTTTACGCCAGCTCATGGGGGACGCTTAGGGCCGGCAGATGGCCAAACCTATCCATTCGGCCAGTACGACACTCTCCTGCTGGTTGGGGACGCCAAAGGGGATAGGTTGTAAACTAATAGCAAGAACAAAGGCATTTTCAAAGCGTTATGCGCCCGGCTTGGGGAATGGCCTACACCTGCACACCAATAGGATAAAAAAAATGGAGAAAAGTTATGGCTTTTGGTTGGCATTGATAAATCTGATAGGCGGATTGCTCTACTTCGGCCTGGTCACCCTTGCCGCAGTGACGGGCGGGCTGCCCCCGGCAGAGCCTTATCAAACCCTCATCAGCGCCGTGACCTTCCTCTCTGTCCCCGGCCTGCTCCTGCTCTGGGTAACGCTGCACCGGCAAATGCAGGCATCCAGACAGCTTTTCAGCCAGGCTTCGCTGGTGATGATGGTGGTTTTCGCCACCCTGACCAGCATCAACCGCTACAACAGCCTGACCGTTGTTCCACAGGCTCAGGCCCTGGGGCAAACCGAAGGACTGGCCTGGTTTCAACCTTATGGTTGGCCATCCATTATGGCTGCACTGGAAGTGCTCGCCTGGGGCTTTTACTTTGGGTTAGCCTGCCTGTGCCTTGCGCCTGCCTTTAGGAGCAATCGGCGGGAGAAAGCCAGCGAAACCGCCATATTTTGGGTTTTGCTGGCCTGCGGCGTCCTGAGCCTGCTCTCGGCGCTGGGCCAGATTTTGAACAACATCCCGCTCAATCTGTTGGGCATCCTCGCCTGGGGGCCTGGGTTTGCTGTGCTGATGGTCCTTTTGATGGCCTGGTTCAAGAAAAATGCTTAAATCAAAGAGGTGTACACATGTCTACCTTGATTATTTCCCAACTTGGATTTTCCCCCGAAACGCTGTACGGCCAGACGGTCATCGTCACGGGGGCGGGCGGCGGAATCGGCTTTGAAGCCGCGCGCGCTTTGCTTTGGCTGGGTGCAAATGTGGTTCTTGCTGAAATCAGCCCCCAGGGAGCGCAGGCCGCTGCCACCCTGAATGCTGAGTTCCCTGGCGAACGAGCTTACTTCGTCCAGACCGATGTGGGCGATGAAACCAGCGTACAAAACTTGCACGATGCTGCCCTCCGCCGCTTTGTGAAGGTGGATGCCGTCATCAATAACGCCACCATTGCCGTGCTGGGCGCTGTCAAAGAACTACCCATCGAAAAATGGGACGCCAGCTACCATGTCAACCTGCGTGGGCCTGTGCTCATGGCGCGCGCCTTTCTACCCGATATGGTCAGCCGCCGGCAGGGTGTCTTCGTTTGCGTTTCTTCCACCGGCACAGCCTTCCTGGGTGGCTACGAAACCTTCAAAGCGGCTCAAGTTCACCTGGCCACTACGCTCGACGCCGAGCTAGAGGGTACGGGGGTAATCGCTTTCACGATCGGGCCGGGATTGGTTCCCACGGCAACTGCCAGCCGCGCAGTAGAACGCCTGGCTCCTCTGATGGGAATGACGGTGGATGAGTTCTTTGCCATGAATCAAAATGCTGTCCTATCGCCTGAGGAGGCCGGCGCTGGCTTTGCCGCAGCAATTGCGCTGGCCGCACAGTTCAAGGGCATGGAAATCTCTTCCCTCCAGGCCCTGAAGGCGGCCCCAAGACCCTACGCCGCGCAGGAAACCGCGCCGCAGGCTGGCATTCTCGATCCCAATCACCGGCAGACTGCGGCCGCATTGTGCGCTCAAATTCGCCTGACATTAGCCAAACAGTCTGAAGGTTGGAAACAGCGCTCGCTCTTTGAGCGGCAGTGGGTGCTGCGCGATTTCAAAAAAACCACCGGGATGACCGTAGAAGAATGGCTGGATGCCTTAGCCAGACTGGAAACCGCCCTGAAATCGGGAGAAATCAGCCCCCTGCCCCCGTTGGAAAAGCTGGCCGGGTACTACGAACACCTCGCCAGCCTGGCCCAAGGGTACGAAAAGAACCCCGCCAGGTTGGAGGAAAGTTTGCGCCAGGTGCGCACCTGGCAGGCTGAAGTGCAAATGCTCATTCAAATGGTGGGAAGTCCCGCCGTGTACACACCTGCTGGGCACGATTCAATTGGAATCAAACCATAGGAGACCCATGAAAACCTTTGCTGCCTTCATAATCACCCTTCTTTTGCTGCTGGCCGTTCTAACCCCCGCGACCGCCGCCCCAACCCCTTTGAACCAGGTGGACTTCGCTGCACTGGACGCGGTCATCGAGGCCCAAATGGAGAAACACGGCCTTCCTGGCGTCGCCATTGCGGTCATTGAAAACGGCGCCACCACCTACCTGCAGGGCTACGGCGTGGATGGCGCAGGCCAGCCCATGACCGCCCAAACGCAGATGCTGATTGGCTCACAGAGCAAATCTTTTACCGCCCTGGCAATTGCTCAACTGGCCGAGCAAGGCAAACTTGAACTGAATGCGCCAGTCCAAACCTACATCCCCTGGTTTCGGGTCGCGGATGAAGCCGCCTCAGCGAAGATCACCCTCAACCACCTGCTGCACCACACCAGCGGTCTGTCTGATGCTGGCTTTGGCGTTGTTGTGCCCCTCGACGCCACCCCGGAAGAAGCGGTCCGGGCGCTCGCCCAGGCCCGGCTGACGGCCCCTACTGGGACCCAACACCAGTATTTCAACCTGGGCTACAGCGTCCTGGCCTATGTGATTGAACTGGTCAGCGGCCAGGCGTATGCCGGGTATGTTCAAGAGCATATCCTCGCGCCGCTCGGCATGGTCTCATCCACCGCAGACCCATTTAACGCAGCGGCCCTGGCGCGCGGGTATACCCGCGTTTTTGGTTTCCCCGTTCCAATGCGAGAGCAAATTCCGGTGTACGGGGTGGGCGAAGGGTTCATCGTTTCCACTGCCGAGGATATGGCGCGGTATGCGCTTGCCTTTGAAACCGGCGGAACGGGCCTGGTATCGCCCGAAATGCTTAAACGCATCCTGACCCCAGGCATCGGCGCTTACGGTATGGGCTGGTACATTTTCGATGGCGGGGCAAAAATCGTACATGGCGGCGCCAACCAGACCTTCCGCACTGAGGTTAACCTCTATCCTGACCGCAAACGCGCCTTCGTCTTGCTCACCAACCAGGGTTATCAAGTGGACCATTTTGTTTCCGCCGGGCAGCTCACTGCCAGCGTGGAGGCTATCGTCCTGGGGCGCACCCCGCCTCCGGTAGACCAGGGCTGGTCGGTGCAGCAAATGGGTTGGGGTTTGGGGATTTTTGTTCTGGCCCTATCCGCACTGCATACCCGTAATTTCCTCTCTCTGCGCAGCTGGAACGAACGCAGCCGGCAGTGGACAACTGCCAAACGCGCCTGGGATGTGGCGATCAGCTTCCTGATTCCCACCCTGATCCTTATAATCGTCTTCTGGCAGGTGAGCAGCTTCTACGGCGACCGCTTCAATTTGGCGACAAACCTGGCCTATATGCGCCTGGGTTTGCCAGATATCTTTATCTTAATGCTGATTGGCACCCTGCCGGATTACATCCAGGGTTTGATTAAGGTTTACTTGTGGCGGCGTGGCTAAATTGACTATTTGGAGCAAGATCGGGTCATTGAGATTCTGGAGCTGCCTGCAGCGCTTTTCGCAAGAGGCAGTTTCAGCGTTAATAGTTGGAGTTTGATTGCGCTGGTGAAGCAGGGGGTTTGTGACGTAAAACTAGACGCGATAACCGCTACCGGATATCCTTTGGACGAATTCATTGCACCAATAGGTTTCTTGCACAAGATGGTCATAATGATCGTGAACCAGCCAAAAATCACCCTTAGTTTTTACCCGTGTATATTCTGTTTTTGTATTCAGGAAGCACATCATGCAGCCTAAGGGCTGAAAGAACTGGCAGAGACCATTGTTTCAAGACTTAAACCTGCCTCTTACTGAACCTTTTGAAACAAATATCCACTCGCTGTCTTTTTATAACCAATACCTTTTTGAAGTTTTTCGAGATCTCCTTTTGTGATTTGAATTTGCGACTTCGGGACAAAATAATCATCCAGGTTTTTCTCGCTGATTTGGTGTTTTCCATTTCTAACCAAGAACACAGCCTTCAACTGATAATCATCATCTATGGCTGCCAAACCTGCGTCGCCATGACTATTATTTGTCAAAAGGAACCCACCTGTTTTCAGATATGGCTTGCAATGTTGTCCTACAAACCCAGCGTACTGCGAGATTAGAAGATCAAAAGTATCAAGCGGCTCATCAAAGCCATTTCTGTAATCGGCAAAATGAAAAGTGACTTTTGATTCTTGTGGGTAAAGCTTTCGTTCAGCGATGAACATGAAAATTTCGGACTTGCCAAAGAATTGCTTCGCTTGTTTGTCGTTGTCCACATAAACGACATCTGGGAAAACGAAAGAAGGTGTGATGTGGACAAAACTACCAGGATACAAAACTCGCTGAACATCGAATTTATCAACGATGCTTTCAAATAAATCAAGCCGCTCAAACTGTCTTTCTTGAAAATATTTTTTGTACAAATCAAGAACGGATTTTGGCATGGTTCTTTTTGATGGTTTCCTTTACGTTTTCAACCCAACGGGGCGCCGCAGGCGCCGGCATTACGGCTTGCGTTGTGCCGCTTTTTCTTATAAAAGACCTGCTTTTTAACGGTACATTGCCATGAATGCTTGTAACTCTTTAGGCGACTTAATATGAATCACCTTTTTCCTTGAACGATACCTGTTGACCATTTCTAAAAGTCTTGGACGCAAATGAAAATGAATATTCCAAATCATCTTTATTAACGGAATCGTCATTGGCAGCATTGGGCAGCCTTCGGGTCCGTCTGGTCTTGGTGCAAATATTGTCGCAAACTGTCTTTTCGCAGCCCACCAGTAATGAATTAATAATGGGTGGTCAACAAAAATAATCGTATCTGCTTCGTTGAAACGAGTCTCGATTAAATCGAATGTTCCCCAACCATCAATAATCCATTTTTCTTGAGCGAGGATGCGGTCATGCTGTGCTTTCACTTCGTCGTACGGAGCGGGATTCCATCCAGACTTCCACTGTATTTTATCAATTGGAAACAATGGGATATTCAAGGCTGTGCTTAATTTTCTGCACATTGTTGATTTACCACCACCAGCATTTCCAATTACGGCAATACGAGTCATAGATTCTTTATCCATAATGAAGTGATTTTAGCACTTCCTTTTGCAACTGCGGCTTGCAGCATCATCATAACAGTGAATGGTCACAGTAAGATTTTCACCATCGTTACGAATGGTGGTTAATTTTGTGCATTGCCCATCAGGATATCGTGCCGTATACATTCTTGCCCGTGCCCGGCGTTATAATTACTGTATACTTAGAAAGGCGGCTGGCCTATTACAACAGGTAACCGTTCGAACGGAAGATCGTAAAACGCTAAAACCATTGCTCAAATCGGCTATCGAAAATGAAAAAAAGATCGTCTTCGCCTATTGTGCGTACATCAAAGATACATTTGGATGAACGCACCAATCGCTCCAGATTAATTTGGATCGAGAATTTTTTTCCTCTGAACCCGTAAACGATGGAACTCTTCCCCCACGCCGTGTAAAACTCCGCTTTGCCAGACCGCATGAAACCCGAAGCATCCCTCGCCAGCGCTGTACCCAGCGCCTACATCGGGCATGGTACACCCAGCAAGGGACTTTGGCCAGGGGTTCAGGAATAATATGTGCTCGTTTTTAAAAAAAACCTTCATTTCGAAAAGAGATGTACCTATCTCGGCGATGCACTCATCGCATGGCCCCAATCTCTCGGGGTTGGAGAAGTACTCATCTGCTACAACCCGGCTGCACTCAACCCGGCTGCTCCTGGCGAGTTTCCTTGCCCTGGGATTGTTGGTGCTTGCTTACTTTGTGCTGCGCCTGGTAGGTGTGCCCCCTGCTCCCCCTGTGCCGGGTGACCAGGCTGCCCCGCCGCTGACCTGGATCATCGTGGACCCAGCGAAGCTGGCTGGGGCAGTTGTGGAAGTCAGCGGCTCGGATTTAATCCGATTGACTGCAGTGGGAGCAGGCTGGCGGGCTCTGCTGGAAGAAATGGGCTTGGTCAGCCAGCTTGCCCTGGTTTGCCCTTCGCCTGATCCCGAAGATTTCGGTTCTTTTGTGCCTGTGGCCTATGAAACCCGAGGGCAGGGGCGCAATTTTCGCCTGCGATTTGAACTGCCCGCCGCGCTGCAGCCTGGCGCGGTTTCCACCGGCCGCTATACATCCCTGGTGAGCTGTTTGCTGGGGCCGGATGCTGCCAGCCTGGAGCAATTGGAGAAAACGAAGTTCTCTCTGCCCGCTGAAGGGAGTATGCTCTCTCTCCCGGGTTGGCATGTGATGGAAGAAAACCACCTTTACGAACCACAGGCCAACGTCGAGATTCCCTGGTTTTGGGAGCGCCTGATTGCGCCTGCCAGTAAAGAGGTGGTTGTCCAAAATACGCTGTTGGATGGTTGGACGGCAGCCCAGGTCGCGGCCTGCAGCGCTGTACCCATCGCCCAAGACTGTAAGGTTGAGCTGGTGGTCAACCTGTGGAGCAAAACTCAGGCCCCTGGGCTGGTCGATTTCCACAAGGTCCAGGTGTACCTGAACGACACCCTGGCCGCTGAAAGCACCTGGAACAGCATCACTGACTGGCAGGTACGGGCTGAACTGCCGGTTGACCTGCTCAAACCTGGCTCCTCGAACCGGCTGCGGCTGGAACTGCTGGCGCCTGAGCAGGAGAATTTGAATTCGGGAAATGGGTACATTTCCATGGTCTTTCTCGACGATTTCCGCTTGCGGGTGCTGCCTGGGCCAGGCAGCGCACCTGAAATCATGCCCATTTTCGAGCGCCCGGCGCTGACTACCGCCACAGGGGTTGTGCTGCAGCCTGTTCAACGTACCCCGGATTTGCGCGACCCGGCGCTGGCGGCTGTCTACCTGGCGATTGGCCCAGAAGAACTGCTTGAACCCCTGGCTCCGCTGCTGGAAAAACGCGGCAGCGAATTGGGGGGGGCGCGGGCGATCCCGCTGCAGGCCATCTACGACCAGTTTGGTAGGGGCCTGCCCGAGCCTGACGCCATCCAGGCTTTTCTGGCATATGCTGCCCAGGCCTGGCCAGCCCCGCCCGCGTATCTGCTGCTGGTGGGCGACTACAGCTACGACCCGCACAACTATCTGGGCAGCAGCCAGGGTCAAAACAAACTACCCGGCTTTTTTATCCATACCCAATTTGGTGGTGAAACCATCAGCGATTTGCCTTACACGTACCTGGATCAGGGTACCCCCACCCTGGCGCTCGGGCGATTGCCCACCAGCACGCCGGAGCAGGTGGGTATTTGGGTGCAGAAAGAAACTTCGTTCGTTGCCAACGCCCAAAGCGTTGCCAACGCCCAGGCCCTGGTTTTTGCCATGGCGGACAACTTTGATGCATCTTTTACGCGGGATGCCGAGACTTTTTTGGCGCTGTTCCCGGCCCCGCTGGGCCATCTTTATGCCCCGGCGCCTGGTGAGGGCGAGCAGGTGACTTCGGTTGAAGTAGCAAAGGCCCTGGCAGAGGGTCCCCTCTTTTTCGCTTATTTTGGCCATGGCAGCTTGCGCCAGTTGGGCAAAGAGCGCCTGTTTACAGCAGACCACGCTGCAGCGCTGAACAACCCCCCGACGATTATGCTCAACATCACCTGCCTGGCAGGGCTGTTCACCCACCCACAAAATCAATCCCTGGCCGAAGTGATGCTGTGGAACCCGAACGGCGGCGCAGTGGCTGCCCTGGCGGCTACCAGCCTGACCACCCCCTCCGAACAGGCGCTCTTGACCTCGGCCTTTGCAAAAAGCCTGATTCTTCACCAGCAGGCCTCTGCCGGGAGCGAAGCCGGAACACGCCTGGGTGCGGTGGTGCTCGCGGCGCAGCAAGCCACACTGCAAATTATGCCTGCCAGTGAAGTTGTGCAAACCTTTTTGCTGTTTGGCGACCCGGCGATGCTGATTCAAAGAGACTTTGTTTCTTCAGGAAACGAATGATTGCGAGAAATTTAAATTAATGCAATAGAAATTGGCGGTTGTTTGGTCGGTGGGGCGGTGGCCGGTGGGTTTTGTGAAGGTCTTGGCGTGGTATCGCTAACTTTATTCCCAAGGATTGATCAGTTGTACCCCGCTGGGTAGAAAATCGGCGATATTGCGGGTGACGACAATCAAGTTGTTTTGCAGCGCACTGGCAGTGATGAGCGAATCCATAACGCTCATTGGCTGACCTGCGGTTTCCAACCGTGCGGTTAGTGAGCCCCATACAAACATTGTGGGTGCATCAATACCTGTTATTCGCCCTGAAAACCGCTGAAGTAACCCGTTATTCATCCAACCCAGTAGTTCAGTTTTGCGATGGGAATTCGGTAGACGCTCAATTCCCCTTTGAATTTCACCCACGGATATCACACTGATGAATAACTTTTCTTCATCAATCGAATCAATCCAGTCAATCACGTTCTGGTTCGGTTGGCGGCGGGTAAATTCTGAAATCACGCAAGTGTCTAGCAGATAGTTCATGGTTCTATCTCAATGCTGCGAGGAGTACTTTTATCACGCTCTATGGTCAGATCGGATCCGGCCAGGGGTGATGCCAGTAAAAACTGTGACAGGCTATCGGTCTGCTTTGTCAAGCGTTGATACTCGTCAAATGGCACAATAACGACGGTTTTTTTTCCGCGCCGCGTGACAACCTGCGCACCATTGGCGAGAGCCTGGTCAATCATTTCGCTAAATTTGCTTTTTGCTTCTTGAAGCTGCCAAATATTTTTCATCTATTGATCCTTTCTGACCAGTCAGACTAGTTTAATAAATTATATAACCTAAGAGATAAAAGGTCAAGCCGGCCTGGGCTGTTCTCGCTCTTGCGTGCCTGAGAAACCTTCGCGTATTGTGCCGGCGGGTGCACTCACGGTGCACTTAAATTGGGTAAAAGCCCTGGGTGCTGACTTCCAGGCCATTCTAACAGTCACCTATTCGAGCATTTGAACCGGGGAAACTGGGGTATTTGGTTATATAATAAAAGTGCAAACTTAGTGTCGTTAAGTTTCAATCCATTCAGGCTTATCATACTGGATTACACGCTTAAATCGCAAATTCCTGCATGTCTCTTTTCCCGTTCTACCTGACCCCGCTTTCGCTGCACAGCCTTGCGCTGGCTGTTTCGCTGTTGGCTGCGTTGGGCTTTGCCCTAAGAAACGGAGTTTCTTCAAGCAACCGGGTTTTTCACCAAAATTTCTTCCAGGCCTACCTGGCTTTGCTGCTGCTGGGCAGCCTGCTGATTGGGGTGAGCACCCTCCAAGGCAGTGTGCTGTTTTCTGGGTTGGGTGTGCTTGCATGGCTGCTGGCCAACCTGTGCCTGGCGCTCGACCTGGGCCTACCTCGGATCCAAACTCGATCTGCTCGCATCGGGTTATTGTTTGTCGGGCTGGCAGCGTTGGCTGGCGTGGCTGCTGTAATTCAGGGCAGTACACTGACCCAATGGCTTTTGCTTGGGCTTTCGCAAGCGAGCCTGCTGGTCCTGGCCTGGGGGCGTCCCTGGGTTGTTTGGGCTGTGGGTTTGGGGCTGCTGCCTGTCCTGGCCGAATGGCTGGTAGGAGAGCAGACGCTCACGGTCAATGCTGCGGACTGGCTGGGGGTTCTGCGAACGTTGACGATGACTGCTATGGCCTGGCTTTTGCTGCGGACCCGCCCGCAGCGCACCAGCTACGTCGTGGGCATGCTGGGGCTGATGCTGGTCGCCTACCTGGCTTTCTTTTTGCCGAGCGTTCAAAGCCAGCTGGATAATCTGCAAAACGACCTGGCTGTTCAGCGCCGCCAGTCCAGTCTGCTGGTGTACCAATCCTTGTTGTCCGGGCGGGTGATGGCACCATACCCTGAGGTGGCTTACCTGGCAGCCTGGACGCAAAACCCGGCTGCGGCCAGTGTGGTGTACCTGCGCCCCGGGCTGGAAACGCCGGTTGAGCAGCTGGCAGATGTATTGGAGATCTCTGTAGCTGAAGATGGATTGGCAGCGGATTTTTTCTCGAACGCTATTCAAATCGGCCCATCTGAAAGCGCAGTATCCGACCTGAGCGATTGGCCGCTGCTGCCTCGTTCGACGGTGTCATCCTCCGGTACAGATGGGTTGACATGCTTCGCATGTTCGACCTACCCCTACCCTTTCCAGGCGCATTTGTTTTATTTTGGAGAGGATGTTTACGAGGTGGGCTACCTGGTAGAAGATGATGTCCGGGCTGTTCACAACCGGGTCTTGTCCTTGTTGAGCTCCGGGCTGTTTGGAATGGTGGTGCTTTTTGGGCTTTTCCCGCTGATTTTTCAAGCCACATTGCTCGACCCGCTGCAGCGCCTGGCCAAGGCCGCCCGCCAGGTCGCCGGGGGCAACCTGGACGTTCACCTGCCGGAAGAAGATCCGGAGAAATCGAAGTTTCTTCCGGTCAGCCAGGACGAAATCGGCCTGCTCAGCCATGACTTTAACCAGATGACCGCTGCACTCAAAGCCCGCACAACCGAGCTGGCCAAAGCCAACCAGCGCATCCAGCATGAGGTGGATGAACGCCAGCGGCTGGCCCGGGCCCTGCACGATTCGGTAACCCAGTCGGTATATGGACTGGCCTTGCTAGCGCGTGGGGCGCGGGAGACTGCAGAGCAGGCTGAGGGGTTTCCTGGGCAGGAACCATCCCTGGCCAGCCAGCTAGACATGCTTGAAGCCGATTCGCTCAATGCTTTGCGCGAGCTGCGCCTGCTGATTTACGAACTACGCCCGTTGGCGCTGCAGGAAACCGGCCTGTTGGATGCCCTACGCGAGCGGCTGGAAGTGGTTGAACGGCGGGCCGGGCTGCAGGTGACGCTGGACACTCCTGATGAAATCGCATTGACTCCTGATGCGGAAATTGAACTGTACTACCTGGCCATTGAGGCCTTGAACAATGTGGTCAAACATGCCGCGGCCAGCCAGGTGTCCGTCCGGCTGGAAACCCTGAAAGAAACTTTGTTTCTTCCACCCCTGCTGCGGCTTGAAATTTCCGACAATGGCTGTGGCTTCAACCCGCTAACCCAGCCCCAGGGGTTTGGACTGCGCTCGATGCACGAACGCGCCGCAGCCCTGGGTGCCACACTGGAAATTCACAGCGCACCGGGTCAGGGCACAACGGTCCGGGTGATATACTCACACACATGAGCATGTTTTCAGCAGCGACGCCCATTCGTATTTTGATTTGTGATGATCATGCCGTGGTGCGGCGCGGTTTGCGCGCCATTTTGACCGAGCGCCATGGAATGCAGGTGGTGGGCGAAGCCACAAACGGAGGTGAGGCCATAACCCTGGCAGCTGCCCTGCGCCCGGATGTTATTCTGATGGACATGGTCATGCCAGGAACCAGCGGCCTGGAAGCCATTACGGCGATTTTGGGCCAGGATCCCGATGCGCACATCCTGGTGTTGACCAGCTTTGGCGAGGAAGACAAGAGGGCGGCTGCGCTGCGCCTGGGTGTACGAGGGTATTTGCTTAAGGATTCTTCCCCTGAAGAACTGCTGGCTGGCATCCGCCAGGCTGCAGGGAATGGGCAGCCTGCACAGGCCGGGCAAGTTGTGCTTACCGAACGAGAGAAGGAGGTGCTGCGCCTGGTGTCCGACGGCCTCACCAACCAGGAAATTGCTAACCAGTTGGGGATTTCTCTAAGCACTGCCCGCACACACGTCAGCAATCTGCTGGCCAAGCTTGGCCTTGAAAACCGCACCCAGTTGGCGCTGTTTGCAAAAGGTCTTGGTTAGTAGTTTTTTGGGCAAAAATTGTCGTTTAGAAGAAACAAAATTTCTGATAGTACTTAAGGGGGATGTTTTTTGCCTGGTAAATTTGTGGGCAGGCCGTATCTTTATGCGAAAATATATTTGGAACATCAGCAGTTGGAAAACTGCGCGAAGCAATACGACATGCAAGCAGAAGGTCTGGGTACGATGTGCTCATCACCATGGCTGACAAGTTGTAGGGTATCCGGTGGATTTTTATTTATTACGCGACATTTTTTGCGTTATTCTATATTTCTAATTGATCCACAGATTCCAGCAACCCGCCAGCCAGTGAAGCTCACCGGCTAATTCCATACACCTTCTTTCCTTTTATGCTGTAGAAGAAACAAAGTTTCTTAGAAGCTTTGTTTTGCAGCGTGCGTTTCCCTCCTGTTGAACAAAAATTTTACTTGCCAGTGCAAGGCATGGACCTGCAGCCCATGGAGTTTAAATCTCCTCAGGCTTATCTTGCCATTTCTGCTGGCCAAAAAGATGTACGCATCTTCAATGGAGGAAATATGAAGGAAAGACAGTCCCGATCTGAAAGCGGGCAGGTGATGGTGTTTTTGGTCCTTGGCATCATCGGGATGATGGGGTTTGCCGCCCTGGCCATTGATGGCGGCATGATCCTGACCGAGCGGCGCGCGGCCCAAAATGTAGCCGATGCTGCAGTAATGGCCTCGGCCTGGGCCATTTTCAACGGTGCAACGGCGAACGAAGCCAAAATTGTGGCGGCCAATGTGGCAACGGCCAATGGCTACGCCCTGACGCCCGACAACTTCACCATCACCCAGGTGACATCCAATGGATACACCTATCATTTGGTAGATGCCACCATCACCAGTTCTGTACCCAGCGCTTTTGCTCACCTGGTTTTTGGACAACTTCAAACGACCGTCAATTCCCAGGGACGCTTTTCTCCTACCCAGGTACCGATGGGCGGTTTTGGGATTGTTACCCTGGGCAACTGCCTGCAATCTGGCGGGGCGGACACCCTGCTGGAAATCACCGGTGGTGGTAACAGCGGCGGTATTCGCACCTATAATGGCAGTATGTTCATCAATACCCCAGAAAACGCCTCAAACCATTGTTCCATTGACGAACCATCCAGCAGCGGCAACGATGGTATCCGGGCCATGGATACGGGCTTTAATATTACCAGCGTGGGTTCCTACAACTATAACGGCACCGACAATGTCTCCCCGCTGCCGGTCCAAACCGGGTTTAATGGCGGCGTGCCGATTGGCGACCCGCTGGCTCCCCTGGCGAACCCAACCTGTACTACCAACGGGTATAACGCTGGCTCAACCTATTACCCGGGCAATTGGGATGCGGATGATTTGGGACCGGGGACCTACGAGCCTGGAATTTACTGTGTTTCCAATGGCGAAATTCGCATCACTGGCAGTGACTCCATCACAGCCGATGGCGCCCTGTTTTATTTTCAAAACGCCGGGATGTATTTTGCCGGCAACGGCGACCTGCAGCTTTCAGCGCCTACAAGCATAAACTGCACCGGCCAGCCTGGCCTGACCACTTCTTCCTGTACCTATGCGGGAATTGCACTGATGTCCCGCTCCTCTCAGGAGATTGCAGTGGGAGGCAATGGCAACAACCGGATTGTGGGCACGGTTTACATTCCCAACACCCAGTTGAATGCCAATGGCGGTGGTGCTACACCCGATGAAGCCCTGGTTTGGGGGCAGGTGATTGGCCGCAATGTGCTCAACAACGGTAATGGCTCGCTGGATGTCTGGTATCGGGAAGACCTGATTTTCCGCTTCCCGCCCACGGTGAACCTGGAGAAGTGATTTCTAAATAAAAAAAACGAGCCTGCGGGCTCGTTTTTACTTTACCAACCGGTTTGAATTTGGCTTGCAGATTAAGAAACTAGGTTTCTTCAAGCAGTTCGCCCAGGTTGCGGATGGTGTATGTGGGTGTAATCCCGGATGGGGCGATTTCTTCCAGGCGGGTGGCGCCCGTCAGGGTCAGCGCGGTGTGCATGCCGGCGTTCAGGCCCATCAGCACATCCGTTTCCAGCCGGTCGCCGGTGATCAGGCATCTTTCGGGCGGCACTCCCACCAGATTTAAAATGGCCCTGGCCATGTAGGCTGAAGGCTTGCCCACCACCGCTTCTACCTTGGTGTTGGTGCAGGCTTCGATGGCGGCAATGATGGCGGCGGCGTCTGGCTCTCCGCCGCCGGGGACCGGGCAGTAGCGGTCGGCGTTGGTTGCAAAAAAGCGCGCTCCCGCCCAGATGGCGTCGAAGGCAATTTGCAGCTTGCGGTAAACAAAGGTGCGGTCAAAGCTGGCAATTACAGCCTGGATACGGTTCGCCGCGCCAGCGCCGGGTAGATTTTCCACGAGCTTAAACCCGGCCGCACTCAGTTCTTCTTGCAAGGGTGTTTCACCGATCACAAACAGGCGTGCACCAGGCATGGTTTCGAGCAGAAAGTTCACCATGACTGCCGAAGAGTTGAGAACATCTTCTGGCGGCGTGGGAATACCCAGGCGAGTGAGTTTTTCGGCGTAGCTTTGCCGGGTGTGGGTGGGGTTATTGGAGAGGAAAACAGTGCGGCGGCCCAGGCGGCGCAGGGCGAGCAGGGTTTCGCCGGCATGCGGCAGCAGTTCATTTCCCAGGTAGACCGTTCCGTCCAGGTCGAAAATATAGGCGTCGTAGGCGCCAGCGTTGGGTTTACGCGGGTCTGTGAAAACGAAGTTTTCCATACGGGGTTGACTTTACCTGGTAAAGTTTCTTTGTGTGTGAAACACTTTGGGTCCTTTTTGTTACCCCACCCAGGGGTTTTAGAAGAAGCGAAGTTTCTACACCAGTTTTACGGGCAGGGCTTTCACCCCACGCACGGCCACCGCAGTGCGCCAGGCAATTTGGTCTGGACGCACGGTCAGGCGCATATGTGGGAACCGCTCTGCCAGGGCCTGGATGGCAATTTTACCCTCCAGGCGCGCCAGGGGTGCTCCCAGGCAGTAGTGGACACCCAGGCCAAAGGAAACATGCCGGTTGGGATGGCGGTTGAGGTCCAGGCGGTCGGGGTTTTCAAAGGCATTTTCATCCCGGTTGGCCGATGCCAGCATGAGCAGCACCGCACTGTGCTTGGGGATGGTCACCCCGTGCAAGGTGACGTCTTCTTTAACGATGCGGTTGGTGCCGTGTTCGACGGGGTTGCCGTAGCGCAGCAGCTCTTCCACCGCCCGGTCAATCAAGGTCGGAGTGTTGTGCAGCAGCTCCATCTGGTCGGGAAATTCAAGCAGCGCCAGGGTGCCGTTGCCAATCAGGTTGACAGTGGTTTCATGCCCGGCGAGCAGCAGCAAGAAAATCATCGAAAGCAGTTCATCTTCGCTCAGGCGGTCGCCAGCCTGTTCAGCCTGCACCAGGGCAGTGATCAAGTCGTCTTGCGGGTCGGCCCGGCGCAGGGCGATCATGCGCTGGAAAAAGCGCAGCAAGCGGTTGGCGTTGGGGATTTGGGCCAACATGCGCAGCGGGCTGCCGGCCATGCTGTCCAAAAAGGGTGAAACAGCATGGTAGAACCCCATCCGCTCTTTTTCTGGCACGCCCATCAGGTCTGAAATGATTGTGAGCGGCAGCGGCAGGGCAAATTCGCGAATCAGGTCAATGGAATTTTTGCGGGCAGTCTGGTCGAGCAGGTCATGGGTTACCTGCTCCGCCCGGGCGGTAATTTGCTCGATCCGCTTGGGGGTGAAAGCCAGGTGCACCAGGCCGCGCAGGCGTTGGTGTTCGGCGTTGTCACTCGTGATCATGCTTTCTTGCAAAATCGAAAACACCTTAGGCATCCACCAGGAGCGCATCTGGTTGCGGTCTTGGGCGAGCACTTTGGGATCATTGGAGAAGTGCGGGTCTTTGAGGGCATTGACCACGTCTTCATAGCGGGTAATCAGCCAGGCTGGCTGTCCAAAGATGGCTTTCATCGAGACCACGGGGGCATTTTTGCGCATCTCGGCATAGAATGGGTAGGGGTTGGCGCGGAAAGCTGCATCACTAAACTCGGTTGGGATGCGGACCCCAGTGGCTGAAGTGAGGTTACTTTGAGTTAAAGACATTGTGATAAACCTTTCTGAAAAATTTAGACACGAATGGTAGATTCAGGTCAAAAAACTGGATATTCATTCCTAATTGTAACCAGGCAACCTTGTTTTTCCATGAGAACCAGCGCCCATCTTTGGATGAACCGGTGCTGTCCGATCCATTGTGCCCCGATATAAAATCTTTCGCCGTACTTTAGTGCTCAGCGCGGGTGTATAGTTGATGATCCTGCTTTTTTGGGAAATTTCAATGGAGCACTGGTGGACCAAAGCGCCCAGGCGACCAACACAGGTTGGAAAAATAAACGGACAAACCGTGCTGTATCTGTAGTTAGCCCAAATGCGTCAATCTGGTTGACATACTGCGAAATGTTGCCAGGAAAGATGGCAATAAAAAATGCCGCCGTCAGCCAACCCACCAGCGCACGCTGGGGCAGCAGCACCAGCGCCACCCCCAAAAGAATTTCTACCACGCCTGAAAGCACAACCACCGTGTCTGCGCTGTAGAGTGTTCCCATACCCGGTAGCCAGCCAGGTACCTGTGCCAGGAACTCTGCCCGGGCGAAGGTCAGGTGGGCAATTCCAGCTTGCGCCAGCAGCACACCCAGCAGGATGCGGAAAAAGGCCTTAATATATTTTTTCACCGAACTTTCGGGGTTGATTTGGGTCATGTCAATCTACCTTGCAGGCGACCGGGCAAAGCCGGGAGCCTGGAAAAACAGGATGTGGTTTCTCGCGAATTATATCTTTTTTGCAGCGACCCCGTATCTGTTCCCCTTGCTGCGACCGGGCTTGTCATGGGTTTGATTCATGGATATAATCGTTAAGTAACTTAATGATTAATTTATAGGTGTAATTATGCCAGGCAAAATACCCATAGGAAACGAAGTTTTTTCAGAGTTTCCAGCCGAAGACCCGAAAGAAACGAGTATCTTCCAGGATCACCAGAACCTTGCCAGGGAAGCTATTGAACAGTTTTGGGAAACCATACCCTGGGTGTGGAACCTTGTTCGCAGTCACGTCCGTGGGATTGCCATCGAACAATTTGAAATTAGTGTGGAACAGTTCCACGTACTGCGCCACATCCGCAAAGGCCTGACTTCGGTCAAAGACATTGCCGATGCACGCCAGATCAGCCGTTCTGCCATCAGCCAGGCAGCCGATTTGCTGGTGGAAAAGGGGTTGATCACCCGTCACGAAGCCCGGGGCGACCGGCGTTTTGTCCACCTGGCGCTGACGCCGCACGGGGAAGATCTGCTCAGCCAGATTTTTCAACAAAACCGGGTCTGGATGATGGAGAAAATGGAACTTCTGGGTCCCGAAGATCTGCACACCATTGCCTCGGGCCTGGCACTTTTACAATCGGCCTTAAGAAACGAAGTTTCTTCAAGGAACGAAGTTTCTCGCGACGAAGTATCTAAAAAGGTCTGAACAACGATGCCCCACATCCGAAAACTCCTCTATTTTGTTAAACCCTATACCCGGCTGGCCGTGTTTTCCCTGCTGCTGCTTACCTCGGTGTTGGTAATTGACCTGACCATTCCGCGCCTGATTCAGCGCATTATTGACCAGGGTGTCAACGCTGGCAATATGCCCGTGGTGATCCAGACCTCGGCGATCATGATTGGGCTTTCGCTACTGCAGTTCACCCTGGCGCTGGGCAATAATCTTTTTTCGATCCAGGCCGGGGAAGGGGTGGCCCGCGATCTACGCGAGGCGCTATTTGTTAAGATTCAGTCCTTTTCATACGCCAATATTGATCATTTCACCACGGGACGGTTGATGGTGCGCCTCTCCAGCGACACCAGCGCAGTCCAGCGGGTGCTGCAGGTCTCCCTGCGGATTGGCACCCGTGCCCCGCTGCTGATGATCGGCAGCCTGGTGCTGATGTTTACCACCAACCCGGGCCTGGCTCTGCGCATGCTGCCGCTGCTGCTGGTTACGGGGGCGATTATTGTGGCTTTCAGCATTAAAATGGAACCCCTTTTCATGACCATCCAGCAAAAATTGGATAATCTCAACACTGTTTTGCAGGAAAACATTGCCGGCGCCCGCCTGGTCAAGGCTTTTGTGCGCGCTGATCGCGAAAATGAGCGCTTTGAAGCGGCCAATGAAGACCTGACCGACCGCAATATCCACGTGATGACCTTCATGTCCACGCTCTCGCCCCTGCTCACCTTTCTGGTCAATATTGGGATTGTCCTGGTGGTTTATGCAGGCGGTCTGCGGGTAATCCAGGGCACCATGACCGATGGCCAGATTGTGGCCTTCATCAATTACCTATCCACCACAATGGGGCCGTTGTTGATGATGACGATGCTGGCCAATGTGTGGGCCAATGGCATTGCCTCGGCCCGGCGGATTAACGAGGTCCTGGATACGGAACCACAGGTTCGAGAACCGGAGGTTTTAGAGGAACTTTCGGTTCTTAGGGGTGCAAGTTTCTCCAATCATCGTCCACTCCAGGTTGAGTTTAAGCAGGTGTCGTTTCAATACAGCAATCCGGCGATGGATTCCCCGCGTTTGCCAGTGCTGCGCAATCTCAATTTAACCATCCCTGCAGGGAAAACGACGGCAATTCTGGGCGCCACTGGTTCCGGCAAAACCACACTGGTTCATTTAATCCCCCGCTTTTACGACCCAACCAGTGGATCTGTGGAAGTGGATGGTGTTGATATCCGCACCATTCGCCAGGATTCGCTCCTGGCACAGATTGGGATTGTGCCGCAGGAGACGATTTTGTTTTCGGGTTCCGTGCGCGATAACATTCGCTATGGACGTCCGGAAGCCAGCGATGAAGAAGTGGTCGCGGCTGCCAAAATTGCCCAGGCTCACGATTTTATTCTCAATCTTCCCCGGGGGTATGACACGCATGTCGAAGAGCGCGGCGTGAACCTTTCTGGAGGGCAAAAACAGCGTATCGCGATTGCGCGTGCGGCCATTTTGCAACCAAAAATCCTAATTCTGGATGACAGCACCAGTGCGGTGGACGTGGAAACGGAGACCAAAATTCATGCCGGCTTGCTTGCCGGGTTGGCCGAAGGGTCTGCACCCAAAGATTTTCAGCCCACAACGATTGTGCCCACAATGATTGTGCCCACAACGATTGTGGTTGCCCAGCGGATCAGTACGGTGCTTAAGGCGGACAAGATTGTTGTGATTGATCGGGAAGAGATTGTTGCCGAAGGTACCCATGCCGAGCTGCTGGAAACCAGTCCCATCTACCAGGAAATTTATGCCTCCCAGCTTGGGAATGGGCTTCACGAAGCCGACCGCCAAATGCATTTAGGAAATAAAGATGCCCCAGAGGAAATATCGTTTCTTACGGGGGCAAACCCATCATGAGTACCCATACCACTACCCCCGAATCTACGCCTCGCGACGAACGTCCCCGGGTCATGCCAGGCCGGGGCGGAGGGCCTATGCGTGGCAAGGTTGAAAAAGCCAAAAGTCCGCGCAACGCTTTGCGCCAGCTGCTGCCTTATCTCAGCCCTTTTCGTACCCGGCTGATTCTGGTTACCATTTCTGTGGTTGTGTATACTCTGCTTGGCCTGACTGGCCCGTACCTGATCGGTGTGGCGATTGACCGCTTCATTAACGGCGGTGATGCACCTGGCCTGTTGCGGATTGCTGGGTTAATGCTGCTGACGTATTTCTTGTACAACTTTTTCCATGTGATCGCCAACTGGATGATGGCCCAGGTTTCGCAGCGAGCTCTTAAAAACCTGCGGCGTAGTTTGTTTGACCATATGCAGAAGCTGCCCATCCGATTTTTCGATACCCACGCCACCGGTGAATTGATGAGCCGCTTGACCAATGACATTGATGCCATTAACCAGGCTGTTTCGCAAAATGTCACTGCCCTGGTGGCCAGCAGCCTGTCGCTGGTGGGGATTGTGGTGGCGATGTTTGTGCTTAACCCATCGCTGGCGCTGGCCACCCTTCTGATCATCCCCATCATGGTGTTTTTTACCAATTTCATTGCCACCTACACCCGCAAGGGTTTTCGGGAATTGCAAAAGCAGTTGGGCGGGATGAACGCTGTGATTGAAGAAGCCATCAGTGGGCAAAAGGTGGTTAAGGCATTCCGGCGCAACGATTCCGTGATTGAAACCTTTCGGGAACGCAACCAGGCAGTCTACCAGGCTGCGGTGTCTGCCAATGTGTATGCTATGATGCTCATGCCGCTTTCCAATGTACTTGGGAACTTTTTTGTGATTATCCTGGCTTCCTACGGCGGCTACCTGGCGCTGCAAGGTCTGGTCAGCGTGGGCACGATTGCCACCTTTATCAACTATGGGAAAAGTTTTATTGGTCCTTTGCAGCAGCTGGCCAACCTGTTCAACGCCATCCAGGCGGCCCTGGCTGGCGCCGAGCGGGTTTTTGATGTTATCAACGCGCCGGTAGAGATTGTGGACCCACCCGATGCGGTTGGGTTGAAGGTCCTCAAGGGTGACGTACTCTTTGACCAGGTTCAATTTGGGTATGAACCAGGTGTGCCTATCATTAAAAATATGACCCTCCAGGCCAGCGCCGGGCAGACGGTCGCCCTGGTTGGCCCCACCGGGGCGGGCAAAACTACCATCATAAACCTGCTGACCCGTTTTTACGAAATGGATTCCGGGCATATCTGGCTGGATGGGCAGGAGCTGCGCAGCATTTGCAAGGAAGATTTGCGCCGGAAGTTGGGCCTGGTACTGCAGGACACCTTTTTATTTGCCGACACCGTGCTGGAAAATATTCGCTATGGCCGGCTGGACGCTGCGGATGAAGAGGTCATTGCGGCGGCCCGTCTGGCAGATGCCGACCATTTTATTCGCCAGCTGCCTGATGGATACAACACCCGCCTTTCCGAACGCGCCAGCAATCTGAGCCAGGGCCAGCGCCAGCTGCTTTCGATTGCCCGCGCCATCCTGGCCGACCCTGCGATCTTGATTTTGGATGAAGCCACTTCGTCGGTTGATACCCGTACAGAAGCGCGCATCCAAAAATCCCTGCTGCGCCTGATGGAAGGCCGCACCAGCTTTGTGATTGCCCACCGCCTGAGTACGATCCGGGATGCGGATAACGTGGTGGTAATCCACCAGGGGCAGATTGTGGAACAAGGCACCCACGACCAGCTGCTTGCACACGGTGGTTTTTACCACAACCTGTATTGGAGCCAGTTCAAGGGGCAGGCGATTTAGGCGACGTGGAAGCAATAAAGTTTCTTCAAGAAACAAAATTTCTTCTACGTCCCTTGCGAATTCAGCTATGGGACTGGTGCTTGGAATAAAAAAAAAGGCTGCTCGAAAAAACCGAAGTTTTTCAAGCAGCCCTAGGAAACAAAGATTCTTCAATAAACGAAGTTTTTTAGACCAGGTTTGGATGAACAGAGGGAGGGTACGTCTTTATTTTGACCAGTCTGGCAGCGCAAAAGCCAGGCCGAACAGCGCCCAAAGCAGCGGGGCCGGACGGACCATGCCCCATACGACTGCATCGGTCAGCCCGTGCACGGCTGCTGCACTGAAGGCGGCCAGCAGGCCTGTGCCCAGTCCGAGCAGCCAGCCGTTTTGTAAAGCCAGCCCCTGGCGGGCTCCCTGCCAGGCAGAATGAATGGCGGCGCCAAACACCAGCAGCCAGGATATCAGCCCGGGAATTCCAAGGTCAACGGCAATTTGTAAAAAAAGGTTATGGGCATGGGGGACGAACATGCCAGCTGCTGCATCTGTGCGTGTATATGGGTAAAACCATTGGACTGTATCCGCAAACAGACCCATGCCCACCCCGGTTAGCGGAAAATCACGGATGATCATCCAGGCTCGCGACCAGACTTCCACGCGGAAATCTAGCCCGGTTGCCAGGTAAGAGTTGGCGAGCGAAAGCAGCTCTTGGCATGGGGGCATGCTTGGCAGTCTGTTCCAGGCCAGCAAGGCAAGCAATCCAATGACCAGAATCGCACCCAACCCGCCAAGCCAATACCTCCTGGTAGAAGCCTGGAGGGGTTTTGATTTTGAAGAAACTTCTCTTCTTTCGGTAGACTCCAGGCCTTGAGAGAGCATCTGCCGGGAGGTGTGGATAAATCTGAGTTCGGACATACGCAGCCTGGACAGCACATGCACCCCTGCCAGGGTGACGAATGCGGCAGCCAATGCCATCAACCCGCCCCGCGACTGGCTCAAGCCAAGCAAAATCAACATTGGGGCCAGGATGACACCGAATCCCGCCATACTGATATACAACCACCATCCAGAAGTAGTAGCGCCTGCATTGGAAATTGGGATGGGTACATCCATGGCGTGTTTGCGCTGCCGCCAAACTCTCCTGGGGCGGACAAACCACAACCCCCAGGCTGTTCCCAGGCTGAGCGCCAATAGGAGGACCAGGTTGCCTGCAAAAACGTTGGGATGGATTGAATCGCGTATTGGGCCAGATTGGAGCAGCTGGCTTATTTCAAAGAGCCAGGTATAGATTGCTTTGGGTACAAATGGCAGCTTGTCGCCGGTCCACGCTACGGTAAACAGCCCCAATCCAGCCAGGCCAAGCCCGGCCAGCGCAGCCCCCCACCCTACCAGTGCGGGCTGCAGCGCGGGTGCGGTCAAAGCAATTACGCCCGCCAATCCAATACCCACAACCAGGCGGTAAACCTGGGGAAGTGTGATTTCAGGTTGGGCTGAAATCACGGCAGAAAGAACCGCCATAATCAACAACCCTGCTGCCCCCACCAGGGCCAGGCGAGAGGAAATCAACCACTCTTTTTCAGGGAATCTTTTTCCCCCTGTTTTGTTTTCTATATTATGGCTATGCGAAATATTCGGACGAATCAAAAGACCGCTGCCAGCTAACCAGCGCTGCACCAGCAGTCCGATTGCCAGGAGCAGCAGTCCGCTCGCTGCCCAGGGCAAGGCCTGGTTGCTGAGCATAGCGCTCCCACCCAGGGCCAAGCCGACGAATAAAAGTGCTACCTGGAAAGTTCGCACGCTTATTCCTGGTTGTTCTTCTCAATCATCGCAGGAACCTTGTTACTTTTGGCGAAATATTCCAAAGAATTTCCTGTTTTTTGAGTCCGATCGATAACCGCCCCTCGCACTGGAGTTTTTCGCGCCAGCGCCGTAGCCATACTGGTATTCATAGGCGTAGTAGCCGCGGTAATAGTAGTAATAGCGGGTGCGCTTGTTTTCAACGTCGTTAAGCACCACCCCCAACAACCGGGCATTACTGCGGCGCAGCTGCTCTACAGCCTGCCGGGCGGCTGCCACGCGGGTTTCGCCAGGGCGAATCACCAAAACCACCCCATCCACCCGGGCAGCCAGTACCGCCGCATCTGTCACCGCCATCACCGGCGGGCTGTCAATCACCAACAGGTCATACTGCCCCAGGATCATCTCGATAATCTGGTTCATCTTTTCTGAGTTGATCAGTTCGGCCGGGTTGGGTGGCAAGCCGCCTGTGGTCATCAAGTCCAGATTTTCCACCTTGGTACTGCGCACGTGGCTTGGGTCGAGGGCAGGTTCAGCGCGCACAAATAAGTCACTCAAACCAGCTCGATTGGGCACACCAAAACGCTTGTGCAGGGCCGGACGACGCATATCGGCATCCGTAATCAACACCGAACGCCCGCTTTGGGCCAGCACCACAGCCAGGTTGGCTGCAATCGTCGATTTGCCGTCTTTGGGTGACGGGCTGGTCACCAGCAGGGTGCGCAGCGGCCGGTCCACACTGCTGTATTGGATGTTGGTACGCAAGGCCCGGAAGCCTTCTGATATGGGCGACCTTGGCTCGGCCAGGGTGATGGGCCCTTCCTCCTGGTCGGCAATCCGGGCCACCAGACCCAAAACCGGCAGGCCCAAATAGCGAGTAACTTCATCGGGGCCTTTGATGGTGTCGTCCAGAAGTTCCATCACCAAAACAATCAGGGCGGCAATCACAAAGCCGATCACAGCAGCGCTGCTGGCGTCTCGACTCGGGTTGGGGCGAATCTTGCCGCCAGGTGAGGCCGGTTCGACGATGACCACATTTGAGGTGTTTTGAATTTCAGCCAGGCGCACCTGTTCGAAGCTTTGCGACAGGCTGGCGTAAATCTGGCGGTAGAGCGCCAGGTTGGTCTCCAGGCGGTCACGCTCGCGCAGCTGCTCGGGCGTCAGGTTGGCATAAGGGTCAACAATTGCAGGTTGTCCAGTTCCTGAGACTTCGGTACTGTCTGTTTCGCCTGCCTGCTCGGCAAGTTGAGCCGCCAACGCTTCCAGCGAGCGCAGCGATTCTGTGGCAGTCTGAATCTGGCTGTCTACCTGGGCCAGCTGGGCCGAGAGACTCTCTTTAGAGTCCTGGTAGCGCGAGGCCACAAATTCCTGGTTTTGAGCCGTGAAGACGCTGCCAATCGTGTTGGCAATGTCGGCCGCTCGCACCGGGTCAGTGTCTTCCACGCTGACCACCATCAGCTGGGTGTCCTGCACCACGCTGACACTCACCCGCCCTTTCAGCGCTCCCGGGCTGATCTGCAGGCCCAGTTCTTCCACTACCCCTTCAAGTACGGGCAGCTGCACCATCAGCTTGGAATAGGTTTGCGCCAAACGCTCGCTGGCCAGGATGTTGGCATATTCGTTCAGATTGCGCGATTCGTTGATCAACATCGTCGCCGAGGCGCGGTATACCGGCGTCTGGCGGCTGCTTTGATAGTAGCCATAGCCTGCGGCCAGGCCTGTCAGCAGCACGAACAGCCAGGCCCAGTGCAGGGCTAACATCAGGTAGCGGCGGACATCGTCCGAAAGCGTAGCGCTGCCGCTCAGGTCGGGGGAGGATTGGTTGGGGAAGATTCGGTCCATATTTCGTTTGTTTTTATTCGTTAATCGTTTGTAGTAAAAAACGCCGGATGGTTTCAATCACCAGACCTTGCTGGTCAGGGGTCATGGTGGGGAAAAGCGGCAGGGTTACTTCGCGAGCTGCCACAGCTTCGGTAATTGGCAGAGAAGGCTGCCCTTGGCTATGCGAATCATATTTGCGGTAATGGCTGAATTGGTGGATCGGGGGGTAATGCAGGCTGGTTTGCACACCGGCGGCTTTCATCGCCGCCACAAAATCGGGCCGGGAAACGCCAGGCGAACTGGTTTTCTTCGAAAACTCCGTTTCCCCAAGAAGTATGGGGAATACATGGGCACTGGGCAAACAATCTTCGGTTGTTTGGGCGTACAACCGGGCAAAGGGCAGTACCAGACAGCCAGCGGCTTCCAGGTCGGCCAGTTCGGCCCAATAACGGGCGGTCAGTGCCCGGCGGCAGGCGTTGTTGGCAGCCAGCTTCTCCAGCTGCACCAGCCCCAAGGCAGCCCTGATTTCGTCCATGCGGTAGTTATAGCCCAGCTCGACCACGTCGTAGCTGTAGGCATGGCCGCGGTGGCGGTCCCAGGTCAGCGTCGTCATCCCGTGCGAGCGCAGCAGGCGCATTTTTTCGGCCAGTTCGGGCCGGCGAGTCACCACCATCCCGCCCTCGCCTACCGCCAGGTTTTTGTTCGAGAAAAAGCTGAAGCATCCAATATCCCCCCAACGGCCTAGAGGCACCCCGTTCAGGCTGGCCCCAGGAGCATGCGCGGCGTCTTCAATCACCGCCAGCCCATAGCGCTCAGCCAGGGCCATGATCTCCGGCATCCGACAGGGGTAGCCAGCGTAGTGCATAACAAGAATGGCTTTGGTGCGCGGCGTAATTTGGGCTTCGATCGAAGCCGGGTCCATGGTCAAATCTTCCAGGCTGATCACATCGGCAAAGCGCACTGCAGCGCCGGTGTAGCGCACCGCATTGGCAGTGGCCACAAAGGTCAGCGAGGGCACAATCACTTCGTCTCCTGGACCAATATTAAGCGCCAGGCAGGCCAGGTGCAGCGCATGGGTTCCATTGCCCACTGCCAGGGCACAGGCCGGTTCAAGACCCATCGCCGCAGCAAAGGCTTCTTCAAAGCGCCGGGTCACCTCGCCCATGGTCAGCCAGCGGCTGCGCAATACACCCAGCACCGCGGCTTCTTCTTCAGGGCCGTAGTCCAGGTCAGAAAGCGGCACCTTCCAAAAGAAACTTAGTTTCTCAGGGTTGGGGGTGTGGCTGGCTGCTGTCATTGCGTTTCTCCAAATTCTCAACTTACTTGTCTTGGTCTAGCTGGCTGCGAATGGACTGGATCAGATCCCGGGCACCCGCTACATCGCCAAGGGAGAGGTGGGCGTCCAGATCCTGCAGCCAGTGCCGCATCAGGCGGGGGGGAATTCCTGTGTCATGCCCAGCGGCCAACTCAACAGCCTTCGGTTGGATACTGAAATAGGTTTCAATCACGTTCATAATATCCGGAATCATGACCAGATGCGCATTGGTCTGGGCGCACAGCGCCAAAATCCGCTGGCGATCAGCGGGCAAAATCCGCGAAATCGAGAACATCACCACGCCCACATCATGCTGGCGAACCAATTCGGGAATGTCTGCCGTGGCCCCTAAGACCGGGCAGCCGTCCACCCGCAGGCCCATTTTGCGCGGGTTGTCATCAACCATACCTACCACGCTGAAGGCCTGCCCCAGGTCGCTTTTGCGCAGCAGCCACAGGCCAAACTGCGCCAGGTCACCCGCTCCCACCACCAGCACCCGCTCTCCCAGGGTCTTGACGCCGCCGCGCCAGGCCAACCAACGAGTAGCAAAGCCGGTCAGCACCCGCTCGCGGTAGCGCACCACCACAAAGCCCATGAAGGCCAGCAGGCCGCTGGTGGCAATCAGGGTGCCAGGCAGCACCGGCGGCTCGGGCAGCGTGCTCACCAATACCAGGCCAGTGGTCACAATCCCGCTCGAAAGGCCGAGGTCAAGCGCCTCCACCGCAGCCGCTTTGCGCCAATACACCTTGTGCAGGCCCAGCAGGCTGTTCACCAGGCTGAAGAGCAGCGCCAACGCCAGCGCCAGGCCCAGCGCGGTGGGCCAGCCAATATGCAGCGGGGAGCCCAGCCTCCAGACCACTCCGGCCGTGCCGACAGCCAGCAGCGCCACCAGGAAATCCACGATAGTCCACAGGGCAAAGCGGTTGACAAAAATTGCCAGCGGGCCCCAGTACAGGCGGTGTTCGGGAATCGGCTGCCTGCGCACCTGGGGAATCAGCACCACCAGGGTCCAAAAGATCACATCCAGATCGGAGAGCACCGTACGGCTGCGCAAATACAGCGAATCCAGGCGCAGTTTGCCGGGCAAAATGCTGCGCAGGTACTCGTCAATCGGGTTGTCACCCACCAACAGCGCTTCTTCATTGCGGTACACAATCGAAGCCGGACTGGTGATCCCCGGTCGCACGGCCAGCAGTTCGCTGCGCAGCTCGGGCGGCCACTGTTTAACAAAATCCGGGTCTTCCGGGCGCGGACCCACCAGGCTCATGTCCCCTTTGAGGACATTCCAGAGCTGCGGCAGCTCGTTCAGCTTCGTATCCCGCAGCCAACCGCCAATAGGGGTGATGCGCCGGTCGCCCTGGGCGGTCACTCGCGGGCCGGCGTGACTGCGCGGGGTTTCGTACATGGTGCGAAACTTCAGAATCTTAAAGACCTTACCGCCCTGCCCCACTCGACTGCCCCAATAATGAATTGGCCCCGGTGAATCGCGCTTGATCAGGATGGCAATAAAAAGGAATAAAGGCGAAAGAAAAAATAGGCCAGCAGCGGAAACCAAAATATCAAAAAGCCGGCGGAAAGCCTGGTCAAGCACTCGGAATGGGAATTTTCTTTGAGGAAAAATCGGAGTTGTAGGTTGGTTGGAAATGTATTCGTTCTTCTTAATTTGCTTATCGGTTATGGACTCCATAATTTAAGAAATATTTTCACTCCTGGCGAGTAAACTCGCTTTAAAGTATTCACTTACTACAAAGCAATTGAGCAGTGAAATATTATTATAGTTTACTTCGGATGACATTAAACAGGTAACAACTTTTAAATTAAACTACTTATCCTTGCTGCGGGAAATATACTAGAGCCAGATGATGGGTATTAAACAAACTGATACGTTCTAAAAAACTGGCCAGCAGCCAGGCATGCAGCTTACCCACCAAAATGCGCACCAGGGGCGGCGCCAGGGTTATCCGCCGGGAGATAATCCGGCTTGCCGGGAACAATGCCCGGGTTTCTGCCAGGCGAATGCCGCGCGTGTGCGGGTTGGTGGGGTTCCACCAAAAATCGTACCAAAGCAGCGCCCCCCCAGGCCGCACAACCCGGGCAATTTCCCTGGCCATGGCAGACCGGATGGCTGGATCTAAAATAGACGAGAACACGGTGAACTGCAGTGCCAGGTCGAATGACCCATCGGCGTAGGGCAGATGCTGGCCATCCGCAGCGGCCAGGTTGGGTAACAGCCGATCACGGGCCTGCTCCAGGCGATAGGGCAGCAGATCCGTGCCGTGCAATCGGGCAGGATGGGCGCCTGCAGCCAATAACTCCTGCAGCACCCCGCCAGCGCCACAGCCTACATCCAGAATGTCCCGGCGATTTAAGGGAGCAAAGGGCCGCAGCAAATCGAGGCAGGCGCGCTGGCGACTTTGGAGCATAAACAGGTTGGCTGGGTTAAACAGCGAGTAGCTGAAGTTGGTTTCCCCAACGGAAACCGCTTCACGCCGGGCATATTCCTCCTTCAAACGCTGCAGATCTGGCGGCTGTTCAGTCATTCTGTTCCTGACCCCGTGCCCGCCAGCGGCGGCGAAAATGCCAGAGGCCATGCAGAAAACCCAGGCCGTAGGCAATGTGCAGAATGCCAAACACGACTGGCAGATAAGGCAGGTGACGCCAGCCGCGTTCCTGGGCAGTATACGCAGAAGCGAGCAGATTTAAGGCCAGGTAGCCGCCCCAGGCCAGGCCAGGCAGCCACCAGCCCCAGCCAACGTCCAATCCCAGCGCCAGCCCAGGTCCGAGGAGCAAACTGCCCACCAAACCCAGCACCAACAGCAGCGGAGCGAACTGACGCAGCTGCATCTGGCGGGGGTGTTTTTGCAGCACACGCACTTTCCAAAAGCCGTACTGGTAATACTGCCGCCAGAGGGAGCGCAGTGTGCTGCGGCTGTAATAGCGGGCACGCACATCAGCGGCCAGCAAAACCTGACCGCCCAGTTTACGCAGCCGGTAGTTATATTCATCATCCTGGTTGCGAACCAGTTCTTCGTCAAACAGGCCCACCTGCTCCAGTACCGGGCGCGGGTAAGCGGGAAAGGCCACGGTATCCACCAGCAGCGTCTGATCTTTGATGGTGCGAAAAGCGGAACCACCCACCCCAAAACCGGAACTCATACCCACCGCAATCGCGGCTGCTATGGGTGTTTCACCAATGGTTTCTATTGGCCCACCCACTCCGGAGACACCCGGGTTTTCTTGCAAGTGCGCAACACAACGAGCAACATAATCGGGTGCGATTTCGCAGTGCCCATCCACCCGCACCACGATTTCGCCGCGGGCCTGGCGGATACCCAGGTTGAGCGCCGTGGGCACAATCTGACCGGGATTATCCAGCAGGTGCAAGGAGGAAAATAGGGAACGGTAACTGGCGACCAGGTCGCGGGTTCCATCGGTGGACATGCCATCTACCACCAGCACCTCAATGCGGTCTGCAGGGTAGCTTTGAGCAGCCACTGCATCCAGCGCCCGGCGGATGTAGCCGGCCTCATTGCGTACAGGCAAAATCACCGAAACAAAAGGAAATGTCAAAATATGCTATCCAGCTTAAATCGAGAAACGGGAGCGCACCCAACTGCGCAACCAGAGCAGTCCCGGCCCGGCCAACAGCGCCAGGATGGGAATGAGCGGCTTGTGGTAGCGGGGGTGGCCCCAGGTGACCAGGGCAATGCCAAAAGTGGTCAGGAGGAGAACCAATCCGGCGTACCAAACCCAGAGCGGCAGGCCGGCCTTGTTCTGGGAGGTATGGTAAAAGCCAGCCAGGCCGCCCACCAGCGTCACCAGGTAACCCAGGTTGGCGATGCCGCCCGCAGCCAGCCAGGCCCAACCCGGCAGCGGACCCCAATCGCCATCCTGGACATCACCCGCAAAACTGCGCTCAGGCGTCCAGATATCAAAGGCCTTGCCAAAAATCCGGGCAAACGCCAGCCCTGGGCGAGATTGAATCTCTGCCAGAACCGCCTTTTGCAGTTCACCCGTGCAGTCCTGGTAGCCTTTGTACAGGTACTGGGGGTCTCGACAGGCCTCGACAGAACTTGCCAGGGTTTCACTCACCGAATCCACACCCTTCCAAACCAGAACAACCTGGCTGCTGGCATTGTTTCCGAGTAAAAGCGCCCACCAAAAGATATTTTCCGTTGTGCCCCAGTACCCACGCGCCGCATGGGTTTGGAGCAGCATCGGAACAATCGAAATTGCAAAAACACCGGCGACCACAACGCCCGCAGAAAACCAGCGGGCCGGGCGTTTCCACAGCAGCACCAGGCCTAAAGCAGCCAGCGAGAAAACCCCTGGAGAACGGGTCATATAGGCCAGGCTGATGGCCAGGCCAGCCAGGATTGCATATAACACCCAGCGCCAGCCCTTGCCACCCTTTTCAAGTTCAGACAGCATCAGCGCACCAGCGGCAAAGCCCAACCCACCCAGAACCGTGAAGGTGGTGTCGGCAAAGAGCATCATATTCAAATACACCAGGCCAGGGTAAAACGCCAGCAGAGCCAGGGTGACCAGGGCGGCCCGCTCATCCGCCAGCCGGCGGGCGAGGACAAAAAAGACCAGGCACAATCCGAGGTGCGCAAAGACCTGGACAACGCGGACAAGGTTTACATCCGGGGTGAACTGGTACAAAAATGCAGTGAGGTAGGGGTAAATCGGTGGGCGAATGCCCTGCTCGTAGTAGTTTAGCCCTGAATGAATCCAGACCCGGTACTTGTGGTACTCTAACTGATCATTGGACCGGGTGGAGTTCACATCTCTGAAGTCTAAAGACCCAATTAATCCGATTTGTACCAGCAGCGAAGCCAGGAGAATCCAGCCCGCAATCTGGCTGGTTGACTGGCGCTGTAAATATCCGGGGATGGATAGTTTCACTTTATTTTGATACCACAACCCGGCGGTAAACCTCAAGAATCTTTTCAGCAATCCTGTCTTCGTCAAAATTGGCGGCGGCAGTACGCCCCTTGGTGCGCTGGCGGGTGCGCAAGATCGGCTCCAGGGCAGCCGCCAGCGATTCTGGGGACGCTTCCGGGCAGACCACGCAGCCTTTAATGCCCGCCAGGCGTTCGGCTGCATCGCCGACATCCAGGGACACCACGGGTAAATTACATGCCAGGGCCTCCTTAATTACAGTGGGCGAACCTTCATGCCGGGAAGTCAGGAGCAGGGCATCGGCAGCGTTGAGATACAGCGGCACATCCGCATAGGAAACACCTGAAACAGTCAGGAGGGCAGCGTTGAGGTCGGTGGGCAGTTGGGCCACTGCGGCCAACGCCAGGGGATGGCGCTTAATGGGGTTGTTGGGATTGGCCACAAAGGCCACCAACGGTTGGTCAAGCGGCAGGCCCAGCCTGGCACGGGCCTCGGCCTGCGGGATGGGTTTGAACTGCTCGAGGTTGATGCCGCACGGGATGGTGACAGGCCGGGCAGAGGCAGGCAGGTAACGCCCCAGGTGCGTGGAGACAACGATGTTGGCAGAGGCAAAACGCGAAACGAAGCGGCTGGCCTGGCGCAGCAGCCAACCCTGCAAGGTGAAACGCCCGCCGGGTCCCACAAACCCCTGCAGGTCGCTGCCATGATAGGTGACCACCAGCGGGAGCGGGGTTGGCAGGACGACCAGGCCACTTTGCCCAAACTGGCAGTGGATTAAATCAAATGTTTTGGGGGCAGACGCCTCACCGAGGCGTCTCTGCGCCAGGCTCCACCAGGCGCGGGCATAATTGAGTGGATTACCGCCGCCTCGAAAAGGGAAGACGGTCACATCCACGCCCAATTTGCGCAAAGACTCGACCTGGCGCACCAAAAATGGGGCCCATTCGGGATGTTCTGGGGTGGGCCACTCGCTGGTGACCATGAGAACGGAAATCATTTTGGGATTACGGGTAGGAGGAATGGGATTCAGCGTACTCGGATTCGGCCTGAGGTTCTTCCTCGGGGTCGAGCACAAATTGGGCCGCAGCCAGGCCAAAGGTGATGGACGGGGCAGCCAGGCGCATGGCGGCGTGGACCATGTAGAACAAACCCCAGACGGTGAAGCCAGCGGCATAGGCCTTGCGGTTCAACTCGGAGAGGCGGGTTGGCGCACCGGAGCTGCCAAACACACGCTGGAGCGCTACCCAGAACAACACCACCAGGGCGGCCAGGCCAAAAATGCCATGCTCAGAAAGCATCCGGCTGTACTCAGTATGACCTGGCGAAGCTTTGAACACCAGTTCGTGATAAAAGCGCGACTGGTTTGGACCCACCCCCAGCACTGGGTTGTTCTGGAAAATATCCAGGTCAGATTGGATCAGAACATCCCGGCCGGTGGGGTCCAGACTCTGGAAGCGTGCACTGAGCGAGCTTTGCGAAAGAGCGTCCAGGGCGGGAAAGACCACAAAAGCCATCAACAGCCCGGCGGCAGCTAACGAGCCCAAAAATAACTGGCGAGAACGGCGCTCGCGAAACAGGTAAAACCCCAGGGCCAGGATCGCCAGCATGGTGGTCCACACCCCACCGCGCGAAAAGGTCAGGGCAGCCTGGGCAATCAGCCAGAGGGAAAGACCGGCCATGATGATTTGCAGCAGGCGGCTGCGCCGGTCGAGCAAGATGTACAAAAAAGCTGCGAAAGAGCCCAGGCCCAGGGCAGTAGAGACCTGGTTGGCGCCAATCCCTGCCGAGACGATGTCTTCCGAAATGCCATAATAAATTTGGCCGCCGGCCGCAATGATGCCTGAAAGGGCCAGGGCGCCCATCCCCACACTGGGGGCAACCATCACCACCATCATCGGGCGCAGTTGGGTGGGGGTCAGGCGGGCCTGGCTGAAAACAAGGGTGGCCAGCGCCAGGGCAAATGGGCCGGAAAGGACATAGGAAATGGCGTCCCGGTCGAAGCTTGGCAGCAGAATCACCGAAGGCAGCAAGAGCGCGAAATATAGCAAAATGGTTTTGTCGGCGTGGTTGTAGAGCCTGTATTTGATGAGAAGGCCTAACAGAAGCAGAGCGTTGGCATACTTCCCGAACTCCCAAAACACATTGGCCCCGGTGGCGCGCCAGAGCAGTTCGGCGCCTGTGAGGTAAGCGATGACGTACAGTGCTTTTGCGGGGCTTTGCTCGCGCACCAACCAATACAGCCCTACGGACAGGGACAGCAGGGCGTGGACGGTCGCAAGATCCGTATTCCAACGCATCAAAAAGACCAGCGGGATGTGGAACGCAATAAAGCCCAGGACCCGGAGGAGATACTCGGTTTGGGCCTGGCGGGCGATGAGGTGGGCTTGTTGATCGCGTGTGGTTTGGAGGACGGGGGAGAGCATGGGGGAATGGGGATTTAGGATTTAAGATTTAGGATTTGTGAATTTGGGATTTGGGATTGTGCGATTAGAGGACGGGTTCGTCGTTGTCGCTGTCGGCGAGGGCCCAGTGAGAGGGGCCGGCCAGGGTGGCATAGTGGGCACTGTTGGTGGTATGCCAGCAAAAACGGCCCACGCTGCGCAGCCAGAAGCCAGCTGCTCGAAAGGCGGGCAGTAAGGTGGGCAGGGAAACCAGGGCGGTAACCTGGACTGCACCGGCCCGGGCGGCATCGCTGGCAGCCAGGCGCAGCGCGGCAGCCAGGGCGCGCTGGATTTGCGGGCTGCCGTCCAGGCGACCAAAGACATCTAAGATGCGCACTTCACGGCGCCCGGCCCGTTCGAGGGTGCGGACCACCAGAACAATATCCGGAAGGGCGGCGGTGAGGAGCGAGGGTTCTGCTGGAGCCGTGTAGCCGGCGTAATAGGTGAGTTGGTTGGCGTAGGGGGCGTCGAAAAAGCGCCAGCGCAGGTAGTCTGCAGTGCGCAGGGTGGTCGGAACGCCAGGGGGGTGGGCAGCCGCTACAGCAGCGAGGGCTTCGGGGTTGAGCAAGGAGCCTGGCTCGATGCGGCTGGAGAGCCGTAGGTTTTGTGATTTAGAAGCGGAGTTTTTTCGGAGGTAGAAGCGCCAGGCTGCGGCCAGGGGGGCGAAGGCAAGCCCGGCTGCACGGCGCACAAGCCCATCCCGGAAAAGGCGCATTTGCGGGGGGCGCAGTGGAAGCAGCAGGGCATGGAAGTCTTCACGCACACCCCAGTTGTGCTTGCGGTGAATGGCAGCGGCTGCGGCGTTGGGGAAGCCGAGCTTCAACTCGGCCAGGCTGCGCACCCGCTCGTCGAACAGGCGCTGGAGGCCCTGGCCGCGGTAGGCGGGGTCAATGACCAGGTCCACCCACCAGATTGCGGGTACGGCTTCGCCGTGGAGTGCGGCCAGGGTGGGGATGATGGCACAGTAGCCAGCGACCACACCGTCCACGAGCAGCACCCAGCGGTTTTGGGCACCCCCGTGCCACCAGTCGCCATGCTGCTGGATGAAGGCGCTCTTGGCGGGGGGATACATCCGGTCGAGGAAGGCAGCCAGGGCGGCGGGGTCGGTTTCGGAGGCGGTGGAGATTCGTTGGTGGTTGGGCGTTTGTTGTGAGGGGTTCATTGCTTTAAGCTTCAGGCTGTAAGCGTTGGCGGTAGAGGGCAAGCAGGTGGGATGCGATGGCCGGGCAGGCGTAGTCGGATTGGACCCTGGCCTGGCCAGCGGCGCCCATTTGCTGCGCCAGGGCCGGGTTGGCGAGCAGGCGGGACAGGGCGTCGGAAAGGGCGGAGGCGTCGCCGGGGGGGACGAGCAGGCCAGTAACCCCGTCCTGAACGACATCGGGCACGCCGCCCACCCGGGTGGCCACCACGGGGGTACCCGCAGCGAGGGCTTCAAGGATGACGTTGGGCGTGCCTTCACTGTCGGAGGCCAGGCAGAGGACGGAGAAGCGGCGCATGAGGGCGGGGACATCGGCGCGGAAACCGCCCAGGATGATGCGGTGCGCCAGGCCAGCGGAGGCAATCTGGGCGGTGAGGGCGGCAGGCAGGGCGGGCTCGTCCGGGAGGGACTGCCCGGCAATGAAGGCATAGGCGGCCGGGAAACGGGCTGCCAGGCGAGTGAAAGCCTCGATGAAGAGGGCGTGGTTCTTGACCCGGCGTAGGTTGCCCACCATGCCCACCACCGCTGCACCGGGGGGAATACCCAGCGCACTCAAGTCGGCAGGGAGGACAGGCAGACCTTCATGGCGGTCACAATCTACCAGTGGGTCGGATAGATCTACACAGTTGGGCAGGATGTGGATGCGGCCAGGGGCAACCCCGGCGGCAGCCAGTTCAGTTTGCAGCGAGGCGGCATTAACCAGGATGCGCTGGACGCTGTGCAAGGCCAGCCAGCGGAACAGGCGAGGCAGGGTGGCAAACCAGGGCAGGCTGAGCGAGCCGCGCAGAGAGCCCCAACGCAGCGGGACACCAGCCAGCCAACCAACGATCCCGGCATAGGGGTTGTCGTGGATGGTCCAGGAGTGGACGACATGCGGACGCTCACGACGGAAGAGGCGGAAGAGGAAGGCCATGCGCCGCGGGACGGAGGCGCAGCCGCGGGGAATCTGGATGACGCGCACGCCGGCCGCTTCGAGGGCCTGGTTCAGCTCCAGGTGGGGGCTGGGATTGAAGACGACTACCAGGGCTTGGGCAGCGGTTTTGTCGAGGCTCCGGAGCAGGAGGTAGAGCTGGCGTTCACTGCCGCCCAGGCCAAGCTGGCCAACGAGGTAGAGGAGTTTGAGAGGAGAAGACAAGGGGAAATTATAAATGTTAAATGCTAAATGTTAAATGTGGGGGGAAATTGGGAATTGCAATTTGTAATTTGCAATTTGGAATTTGGGATTTACAATTTGGGATGGGTAATTTGCCAGGCGGGGCGGTGGTGGAGGCCGCTGAGTTTGAGGGAGAGGTAAGTGGGGTCGGCCTGGTAGAGGTCAATGCGGGGGATCGCAAAGGCGGCGGGTACGGCGCTGTATTCAGGGGTGGGCACCCCAGGGGTGGGACTGGCGCGGCGGAGAGTGAAGGCAGTGGTGTAGCCGGCCTGGCGGGCCGCAGCGGCGACGGCGGGGGTGTATTGGCCGGCGGGGTAGGCGAGCCAGTCTACAGGGCGGTTGGTCCAGGTTTGCAGGGATTGGCGGGCGGTAGTAAGCTCCCAGGTGAGCTGATCGGGGGTGCACTCGGGCAGCAGCGGGTGGGTGACGGTGTGGGCGCCAATGCTGGCCAGGGGATGGCGGGCCAGATCCGTGAGCTGATCTACCGAAAGACCGTCGAAGAATTCGTGGGCGAGGTCGGGGGGGACCTGGGTTTCGGTACCCCACTGGCTGCGGGCGGTGGTGCGGACAAAGTGCAGCCAGTCGCGCGGGTTGGCTACATGTTGGGTGGCAATGAAGAAGACGGCGGGGGCGTTGAAGGCTTCCAGCTCTGGTAGGGCGTGTTCGAGGTTGTTGGCAAAGCCATCGTCAAAGGTGAGGAGGAGGCCAGGTTGGTTGGCGTCGAGCCACTGGGCGGGGGTGAGGAAGGTAAAACGGGCTTGCAGCCAGCCAAGGATGGCACGCAGGTCGTGGCGGTCGAGGTAAGGTTGGACACCAAGTGGTAGGCCGGGGTGCTTGTGGGCGGAGATGCCGTGGAAGCAGAGGACGGCACGGCGGTGGCGGGTGAGGAAAGTTGGGAATTCAAATTTGAAATTTGGAATTTGGAATTTCATCGAGACGGGGGGAGGTGAAACGCGAAGGCTTGTGGCTTGTGGGTTGTAGCATGTAGCTTGTGGCGTGTAGGTTGTAGCTTGTGGGTTTTAGGTTGTGGCGGGTGCGTATCGCTTATGGCTTACAGCTTAAGGCTTATGGCTTCTTTTCCCCATGCAGCGGTGAGCTTGGCGGCGATGGCGGCGGCCCAGGCTTCGAGAGTGTAGCCCTGGCTGGCGAGGCGGGCGGCGTGGGCGAGGGCGGGCAGGCGGGCGGGGTCGGCAGTGAGGGATTGGATGGCGGCGGCGAGGGCGTCCGGGGTGGGGTCATCCAGGGTAAGGCCGCAGTCTTGCAGCAGGCGGGGGATGACGGAGACACGGGTGGCGATGGCGGGCAGGCCGCAGGAGAGGGCTTCGATGAGGGCCTTGGGAAAGCCTTCTTTGACACGGGTTGGGAAGACAAAGAGGTGGGCGGCGGAGAGGATTTCGAGCACCCGGGCGTGGGGGACGTTGCCATGAAAAGTGACCAGGGCGGAGAGGCCCAAACTGGCAGCGAGGTGCTCCAGGGCGGGGCGGGCTTCGCCGCTGCCGACAATGTCGAGGTGAACGGGCAGGCCGGCGGAGCGCAGGATGGGGAGAGCCTGGATGGCGGCGGCGGTGTTCTTGGCGGGGGACAGGCGGCCCACGGTGACCAGGCGCAAAAGCTGACCAGGCGTCCAGGGGCGGGATTGGGGCAGTTGCTCCCACTCTTCGGCGGTGAGGGTGGTGGAGAAGATCCAGTCTATGGCCGGGTTGGCGGGTTCGGGCGGGGCGGCGTCTCCACCAGTGGCGAGGACGACATTGCGGCCGCCGGCGATGCGGGGGAGCAGCCAGGCGAGGAAGCGGTTGGCCAGGGTGGAGCGGTCGCCCCAGGTGCCGCAGTGGCGAACGAAGAGGGGCTTGCGCTGGGCGAGGGCAATGAGCAGACCAATGGTGCCGAGGTCGCCGGGGACGGGGGTGTGGACGGCGTCGGCAGCGCGAACGGCGCGCCAGAGGGTGCGGAAGTGGCGGGGAAACCAGGTAAGCAGGGCCAGCTTGCGGCGCAGGTCGCTGCCGGTGGGTTCGGGCAGCGGGGTGACGGTGAGATTGTGCCCGGTGAGGGGGGTGAGGCCGGCGGGCGGCGGGGACTGGCGCAGGGCGGTGATGACGCGGGTGGCCGTGAAGAGGGTGGAGAGGGCCTGCACCTGGTAGGGGAAGCCGCCGGTGGAGGCAAAGCCGGTTGGGGAAGCCGGGGCAGCCCAGGTTTCCTTGTGGGAAATGATGAGGAGGTTCACAGGTAGTTGTGGGTACTGGATAGTTCGTTGGCAGCAGTTATGAGGGGTGAACCCGGTTTATTGGTATGAAGTGGTATGAAAAACTGCCGATTTTTGGAAAAAATTTTTTTTGGATTTTAAGCAGTCCAGGTATGGGGGAAAGAGGGGTTAGTGAGGGTTTTTCCCCAGATATGGTGGTATGATTGACGGGAAAATGGTATGAATTGGTATGATTGTGGTATGAGCGGCGGGGACGCTATGCCCAATTGGGTTGTTAAGGTGCAGCGCCGGTTGGGGAACCGGCAGGGATATTATAGAATATTTGTTCTATTTTGTCAAGAGGGAAAATGGGGATTTTTTATGGTGCGGGTTCAAACCCTGCATGAGGCAAGCGAAGCCCCTGCGGGGCTAGGTGGGGCTAAGTCTATTCCATTCCCAAATCAAGCCGCGCCATAACTTTGGTTGGAGATAACCAGGTTTCCCAATAAGAGCGAGCGGCTTTTTCAAGGCTGTGCCGATAACTAGAATCATTTTGGATTTGATGGATTGCCTGGTAGATGGAGTCCACACTGCCATCTACGTAGTGGATGTGCTCGCCATGAACCAGCGGGGCGGGCATGGGGCGGGTCAGGGGGGTGGAGATGATGGCTTTGCCCAGGGCAAGGAATTCGCCCAGCTTCCAACCCAGGCAGCTTTGGACAGCCGGGGTGTTGAAGGCCACCAGGGAGGCTTTTGTCCGCTGCAGGTAATCCGGGAAAGTCAGCTTTGCCTGCATGAGTAAATGGTCAAAGCCTCGAATTTCGGCTTGCTTTCCAGGGGCAAAACCACCTTCAAATGTAATTCCGGGTACAGAACGGGCAGCCTCCATGAAGTTGGCACGCAGGCGGTTGGCTTCGGGCTCTTTGCGCCAGAGGCTGGCAGCGTAAAAAATGTAATTGGGTTCGCTAATACCGGGAGTATATGCGGATAAAGGCAGCCGATGACAGTACTGGCGGTAATAATTGGCGAAGTGTTCCCTGGGCTGGGGAATGTGTTTCCTGGCTCTGCGGTAATTTACTGCAGCAAGGATGAGCGTTTGGGGCAGTGACCAGAAACGAATGCCAAAACTGGGGCCAATGGGAATCACTTTGCGGCGATGATGATCGGGAACCAGGCCCCAATCCAGGTTTACTTTGGCATAAACATCGCACCATTCGAGCGCAGCCTGGTTCAGCCCGGTTCCATCCCCGGCGGAAATGTAGATGCGCTTGTTATCCAGGATCAGAGCCAGGGCATGGGGATGGAGAGCGGGAAAACCGGCGGTGGCAAAACGCACCTGGGGCTGGCCGAGTCCTTCTGCCAACCCCGCAAAGTAATAGGCGTAGTAGTGGGCGTTAAAGCCGGGAAAGATGGTGAGCATGGTGGATGGTGCGGGTTAAAGCCCTGACTGAGTGGAGGGAAGCCCCTGGCGGAGCGGGGCAAGGAGCAGGGCAGGCAGCTGCCCATACGTGGCATCAAAACTGTATTGGGCAGCGGCGCTAACCGCGTGCTGGCTGTGGGTGCGGGCCAGGGCGGGGTCGGCGAGGAGGGCGAGGGCGTGGGTAGCGAAGGCGGCGGGGGACTGGGCAAAGAGCAGCCCCTGCCCTTCCACAAAATCCATCCCATAAACCGCATCCGGCGAGGCGATTACTGGCACGCCCAGCGCCAGGGCCTCCACCAGGCGGCTGCGAAAGCCGTAGGTGCCAGACCACGGGCAGAGGATGGCGGTCATGGCGGCCAGGGTGGGCTGGACGTTTTCCACAAAGCCAGTGACGTGCACGCGCCCGTCCTGGGCAGGCAAAGCCTGGAGAAAAGGCGGCGGGCTGCTGCCCACCAGCCAGAGTTCAGCGTCCGGGCGCTGAGCCCAGACCAGCGGCATGATGTCGCGGTAACAGGTTAGGGCGTCTTGCTGGTTGTGGGCGCTGCCCAGACCGCCGTAGTAGGCCAGGCGGGGCGGGCTGGCGGGGGTGTAGCCGGAGGGCCAGCGGGTGAGGTCTATGCCCATGGGGAGGTAGAGAAGACGGGAGACGGAGGACGGGGTTGGGGAGACAGTGGTTTGGAGGTAGGTATGTTCGGCGCGGTTGATGGTGATGAGGGTATCGAAATGGGCCCAGGCGGCTTCTTCCTGGCGCTGGTAGCGGTGGACAAACCAGCGTTTGAGGGGAACGGAGAGCCAGGGAAGAGCGTCTAACTGGCGGGAATAGGACTGCCAGAGGATGTTATGGGTGTCGAGGATACAGCGGACGCCCTGGCTTTGTAGATGGGGGACGAGGGTGTGGGCGTGCCAGTATTCGAAAAGGGCGAAATCAAAGGTGCGGCTGCCCAGGGCAGAAAGGATTCGGGCGGGGGTATATTCCAGCCGGGAAACCAGGTAATTGGAAAACTTAAGCCCGTGTGCGAGCGCCCAGGCTGTTCCGGCGGCTTTATGCCAGAACCGGTTGGCCAGGCTGCCAGGGTAACGGGCAGGCAGCACGATGGCCTCGTCGCAGTGGGCAAGCAGCTTTTCTTGGACAGACGCCGCTTCTGCCCGGGGCGCGGTGGTCAGGAATGTGATCTGGAATCGCTCGCGCAGTGCTTTGAGCGTATAGAAAACCCGCTGCTGCTGCCCGGCTGTGCCGGGAAACGGTAAAACGTCGGAGATAATCAGGATTTTGGGCATGTTTATTTTAACCGTCATTGCGAGCGCAGCAGCCTGCCCAGAGAGAAGCGAAGGGAAGCAATCTTATTGTTGAGACAAGGGATTGTTTCGGGAGTACCCTCGCAATGACAGTTAGTAACCAAGCGCCGCGCGGGTTTCGGCAGTCAGGGACAGCAGTGTGTCCCGGTCGGCCGGGGGGACGCGGGAGGATTGGAAGCTGTTGATTTCGGTTTCGAGAATCTGGTGGACGTCGGCGGGGGCGAACCAGTAATGGCGACCTTCCTGGTAAGGGGTGGTGTGTTCGCCACTGGCGGTGAGGTGGGGCTTGGCTTTGAAGCGCAGGCGAGGGGCACGGGCGGGGTCGAGGCCGGCCTGGGTGTAGAGGGTGTGGGCGGCAGCCGCGGGGTCGGCGAGCAGGTCTTCAAAGCGGAAGAGAAAGGCGCGTCCGGGGTAGGCGGCCTGGTCGGCGAGCATCTGGTTAACCAGGGTATTATAGAAATCAGCGAACTGTTCGGGAGAGGCAGAAGGGGGGGTGCGGCGGCGCAGGTGGCTTTCGTACAGGGCCAGCGGTTCCCGGGCAAGGGCGAAGAAGCGGGCGCCCGGGTAGAGGGCGGCGAGGGGAGCGGTGAGGAAAACCAGGCCGTTATTGTTCTTCGCACACAGGCGGGCGGCCTGCACTTCGGCGGGGGTGTAGCGTTCGGTCTCGGATTTGTAGACCATCTCGGAGTCGGTGAGGGTTTTGAGTTTCCAGCGGTGCAGTTCGGCGTCCAGGAAGCGCCCGGCAACCGGGCCGAGGGGGCGGCGGGGGGTTAGCGCCCACTGGTCAAAGAAGCCCGGCTGGCGGCTGAGCAAGATGGCTTTTAGCCCGGCCCAGCGCGGGGCGCGCCAGTCCCAACGGAAGATTTGGAGGGTTTCTTCGATGGGGGAGACGACGTCCGGGTGGCTGAGGAAGATATTCCAGAAGATGTTGGAGCCGCCGCGGGAAAAACAATTTAGAAAAATCGGGTGTTGATTTAAATTCATAGCGTTATTTCTGCACCACTGCATGAGCAACGAGCATTAAACCTCCACCAGGTTGTGCAGCCTGGTCCTCACGCAGCAAACGTTGGTAAACCCGGTAGCGCTCAAGAGGGCCATATTTATAGCTTTCATGGATGCGCCGGGTAAATTCCTGGGCAGCAAACGAACTGTGCATAATTGGGAACATCGTTTGGACTGCAAAGCCGGCATCCTGCAATTGAGTCGTCAAGGAATCCGGGGTGAAGTATTGATAAACAGCATGATCGTGCTTGTGTTTTTGGCGTAGGGCGGGGTCGGTTAAATTCCCCAAGGAATCCACTGAAACATGCAGCCCGCCTCCCGGACGCAAAACGCGCCGCATATGACCCAGGACTTCGGCCAGGTTTTCTATGTGTTCCAACACACAAAAGCTAAACACATGATCAAAACTATTCTCAGTAAAGTCTGCATCTTCAATGCGCTGGCACAAAAACTTGAGCCGCTTCTTCAATGCACTATGCCGGACAGCCGCTTGTGCGGTTTGGACCTGCCCTGGAGAAGTATCCAGGCCGACCGCGAGGTGAACCTGACGCGCCAGGGCCGCGGTCCAATGTCCTTTGCCACAGCCAAAGTCCAGAATAGTTTCCCCCGGCTGTAAGCGTACCCCTGAAACTACCTGGTTAAATTCATAGATTTTGGTGGGGTTTGGAAACATCCAAACCACAGGAGGCAAGCCGATTTTTTGCATCAAACGATAGAGGGATAAATTCATCTCAAACAGTCTCCTGGTTAATCAAACCCGGCAAATTCTAGCAATGCTTCGGCAACGCGGCGGCCGCTCCCCCCATCCAGCGTGTCACTCATCATTTTGCGCATGAAGGAGAGGCGGGCGGGGCTTTGTTCGGCGGGGTTGGCGAGGGAGCGGTGGACGAGGGCGAAGAGGTCGTCGAGGGAGCGGGCAACCATGACACCGCCGGAGGCAGCGACGGGGCGGTAGTGGTCATAGTCAATATGGCGGGCAAAGCGCGACCAATAAGGCAGATTGGAACCGGGCGGCTCGAAGCCGAGGTTGATGGCAGGCTTGTCGAGCATCATCAGTTCGAGCGAGACGGTGGAAGCGGGGTTGATGCCGAGGGCGCAGTGGCGCAGCAGGTTGGTGTAGACGGCCAGGTCGTGGTGCAGGGGCATGATCCACTGCCTGTCCCACAGGATGGGGGGGAAGAAGGTGTCGGGGTAGCCATGGGCGCCGATGGCTTTCATGGCGTCGCTGGTGCCTTTGATGTAGGTGCGGACAACGAGTTGGGGTCGGTTTGAGGCGGGTATAGATTGAAGATGGTCAACCAAAGCCTGGACAATACGGTGCTCATCCCGGAAATCCACATCGCGCCCGGTGGTATAGAGAATATAGGGACGGGCGGGGTCGAGGCCGATTTCGGCGGCAAGCTGCTCCCGGCTCCAGTGGAAGGCCGGATTGAAGTGATAGTCGAACTGCGGTGCACCGGTGATGTGCACCTGCTCCGGATGAATGTCCGGGCGGTACATATCGAGAAAATGGGACTTCATGCCTTCGTTCCACATCAGGTAGTGGTCGTAGGGCACGAAAACGCGGCTGCGGGAGGTAAGGTTATCCCAGGAGAAGACGAAGACGGCGGTGGGGATGCCCATCTGATGGGCGACGCGCATGGGCAGATCGGCCTGGGGGCCGTGGATATGAGAGGCGTTGAATACCAGGTCGGGCTGAAGCTCGGCAAACAGGCGGTCGAAATGGCGGGTGGGACGCAAACGCCAGGTGAGGGCGCGGTCCAGGCGGGTTGCGAGGCGCAGCATGGGGCGGTTGGCAAGGGGAATGGCCAGCAGGCGCCAGCCCCACAGGCGCAGGAACTCTTTCGGCTTGCTGCGGACGCGGGCGTCGTGGCGGCCCCAGTAGGATTTGACATTTTCGCTCCACAGCCAGCGGTAGTGGGCGGTGTGGAAGACTTCGCGCAAGAAGGCAACTGCTGAGTTTTCGCCGTAGTCTTTGAGTGGCAGCACCTGGTGAACGTAGGGGCGCACTTTTTCAATGACTTCGCCGTGGTCAACGAGGGAGAGCAGTGTGACGCGGGCACGTTCGGCCAAAGCCGGAAGGGTGTCGGAGTAGAGAAAGGCCCGGACGGCTTCACCGCGGGCGATGACCAGGACGATGTGGGGTTTAGGCATGGAAGATTGATTTAGAAAAATTTAGCACAAAGAACACGAAGGGGAACACCAAGCGCTCGAAGAAAAAGTTAATCAGAAGAAAAGGTACGAAGCCAGGCGCGCCAGTAGCCGTACGTGAAGAGGAGGGTGGGGTCGAGGCGGGCGGCGCGGAGAAGGTCGGGGAAGGCGGCCGGGATGCTGGGGGCGGTGCGGGCAAGGTTGAGGCGGCCTTTGGCGCGGTAGCGGCGGGCGGCGCGGCGGCGCTGGCGGTCAGCAGCGGGGTCGCCGGTGCAGGCAGAGAGGTGCAGTTGGGCGAATTCTTCGGCAAAGGGCAGGATGGCGGCGCGGCTTTTGCTTTCCGGGTGGCGGCGAAAGGCACCGAGGGGTTGGGCGGTGAGCAGGAGCGGAAAGCGGGCAGCGACGCGGTAGAGCAGTTCCCGGTCCATCACATAGTGCAGGTCTTCCCGGACGGAGCGGCCCACAGCGTCCAGAGCGGCGCGGGTAAAAAAGGTGCTGACCTGGTGCAGGCGGTAGGGGACGTTGGGGGTGAGGTCGGTGGGGGGGGCGAGGACGGAATACGGGGGATGGGAGACCGGGGTGGAGGGGCCGGGGCGGGGGAGGAGGGGGGCCGAGGACGGAGGGCGGGAGACGCATGGAGGGAGGCGGGCGGGCGGCGGAACAGGC
>CAZAYY010000001.1:0-81581 GCA_964489525.1 uncultured Anaerolineales bacterium | reverse complement strand
GGGGGGTGCGGGCGCGGGGGGGGGGGGGGGGGGGGCCAGAGGACGGAGGACGGGAGACGGGGAGACCTACCCCCCCGGCCCCCCTTCCTTCAGGAAGGGGGGTGGGGAGGGCGGGGGAGTTGAGGAAGTGGAAGGCGCCGATGATGGCGCCGCAGTTGTGGGATTGGGCGGCGGGCCAAAGCGAGGCGAGGTGGGCGAGGGCGCCGGGGAGGAGGAGGTCGTCGGCGCCGAGGAAGGTGATGAGGTCGCCGGAAGCACGGGCCAGGCCTTTGTTGATGGCGTGGGATTGGCCGCGGTCGGGAGCGCTTTCCCAATAGGTCAGATGGGGGGCGTAGTGTTCGAGAATCTCGACGCTGCCATCGGTGCTGGCGCCGTCTATGACGATGAGTTCCAGGTTGGGGTAGTCCTGGGAGAGGATGGCGTCCAGGGCCTGGGGGAGGTAGGCGGCCTGGTTGTAGCTGGGGATGAGGATGGAGATGAGGGGAAGCAATTTAGGATTTAAGAATTGAGATTTAGGATTTAGGATTGAGGAATGGTTCCCAAAATTGGCGGTCGTGTTTGGGCCAGGCGTGGGCGCCGAAGGGGAGCTGGTGGTGGTTTTGTTCGTAGCAGTAGCGGGGAAAGCGTTCGAAGGCGAAGCGCAGGGCGGTGGGAATGGGGGCGATGTCGAAGCCAGGGTCGAAGAGGCGGGCACGGTCCGACCAGAAGAGGTCTTCGTTGAGGGTGTAGTTTTGGGTGTACCAGCGGACGCCGCGGCGGGCGGCGCGGAGGATCCGGAAGCGGTGGGAGAGACCTACCCCCCTGCCCTCCCTTCGTTCAGGAAAAGGGGAGGAGACCCCCACCCCTGACCCCTCCCCCTGAACGGGAGAGGGGAAGAGAGACTTGCCCCCGGGCGCTCTGTCTGGAGGGCGGGGGGAGCGCTGGACGGCGAGGTCGGGGAAGGGGTGGGTGAAGAGTTTGGTCCAGGGGGGGATGTGGGGGGAGGTGAGGACGCGGAGGAAGCTGGAAACTTTGCGGAGGGAGAAGCCGCCGTTGCCGACGCGTGAGAAGCCCAGGGTGGGGTCGGTGTCAGATTTAAAGAGAGGGGCGCCGATGTAGTCGTGGCCCAGGGCACAGAATTCGGCCAGGCGGTCGGAGAAGACGAAGCAGTCGAGCTGGTAGATGAGGATGTAGTCGTAGGCGGCGAAGGCCTGGTAGAAGGCGGGTGAGAGGAGCAGGCGGCTGTAGGCGGCGACGCTGGTGAAGTATTCGGGGGGGAAGTGAACCGCCGGCCAGGAAAGCGGAAGCTCCAGGCCAGATGGCGCGAGTAGAAACCGCGGCGCAGCAGGGAGCCAACGCGCCAGGGCTTGCAGGGCCAGGCGCGCATCCAGGGAAATCTGAGGGAGATAGAAGGGAACAAGAATAGCGGTATTCAATTGAATAATTCAGTATGCTATTATGGGAGATAACCACTCATCGCGGGAGAAATTAATTTCCGCTGATAAGTGTTATAAGCATCGATAGGTTTCGTGTTGCGATAAACGGCAACCCTACCAGATTCGCCACTATTAATATACTCAACCAATTCCCAGTTATGTGAATTAACAATGGCACTCCATACATGATAAATAACATATTGCCGTAAATCTTGGGTATTTTCCCATTCTTGTGGAAGGACATCAGGCGTTATTAAGAGATTGACTTCACCGTTTAGCTTTGTCAGGATAATATGGACAATTTCCTCAGAAGTTTTACCTTCAAAAATCAAATCCCAACGCGAAGAAACAGGGAAACAAATTATGGGTAAAGGCAACTGGCCAGTTTGATAATAGGTTTCAATCGCTAATGGCATATGCTCATATTGAGTCATGGTTTCAAAAGTGACAGGATAAGATTCCTGAGAAATTACATTAGCCAAAGCACGATATGAAATTTTGGCGCTTTGAACAGGTTGTTTATCTAAATAATTCAGTATTTCGTTCCCTCGGTACAGCGTCAGAAAAATTGCGCCTGTCAACACGACTATTTCCCAAGCGTAAATGAAGCTCTGGTAATTTGATTTTCGATAAAATGGGATAATGCAGAGAAGGAGGAGCGGAAGGGCACTATAAACAACCAGCAAATATTGGTTTGAACCTAAAATGAATATCAAAAAAATATTGGATACAAACACCCATAACAGCGGGAGAATATGTTTGAATGCACGGGCGTTAATAAAAAGATTGATTAAGGCAACTAAACCTAAAAAAGCCGGGTAAAACCGGGTGCTCAACAAACGCCGTAATGTTCCATAATTTGTTTGGAACACGGCCTGAAATGGAAGTCTCAGGCTAACAAAGTCGGGCCCGCCATAGTAATCTAAATTGCTGGAAAAATTGGCTACGATGGGATAAAGTGACCCGATGAAAAGGATAGCGGCTGGTAGTCCAAGCAAAGCCAGGTAGTTATAAGTGGAATGACTCTTCTTTAGACGAATTGCCAGGTAAAGGAAAAGCGGGCCGCAAGAAAATATTAAGAATACAATGGCAATAAACCGACTATAAAAAGCAGCTAGCGCCAAGAGAGAAAACCCAAGCAACCAATATTTGGTGAAACGCTCATTATCAATTGCATTAATCAAACATAATGTAGCTGCGGTTGTTAAGAACGCAGTATGCAAATCTAACCAATATGCGGACAGCCCTATTTGAAAATTGGTGAGACCAGGAAGGGCACAAATAAATATGAGTGCACCTGTGACATAGAGAGGCGATTTTGTTCGTAACCAAATCGTCCAGCCAGATAGCCCCAAAAAAATTGCGAGCATTGGCAATGCAGTGAAAAGATGTCCAGTGGGTTTCTGTAATAGTTCTGGGGCGAATAAAATCAGCGGCACGGTTCTCAATGGATGCCGATTATTGTGCAACCATTCATCCCAGGCTAATTGAAGTCGAGATTCTTTTTCTAACCGCACCGCAAGGCGAGCATTATAGGCGTCATAAGCCGCCGCATCATAAAAATACGGAGCAATTTCATAATATTCGGATTGAACGGACGCCGTAAACCAGCCTGCCAAACCAGCGAGTATTATCGAGAGGACGGCAATCCAAATAAGTGGCGATGTTTTTAGTTTGATTATTTTTTGAAGGGATACCATTTCTTTATGGATGCAATTGGTCTACGAAGTACAGATGTTGATTTAACATTTGAAATAAATTTACGAACAGCAATAGCCGTTCCAAAATACTGTGATATCAACCTCGCTTTATCTTGTTCAAAGGCCAGGTCGGTTTGGGTGTGGCTGACGCCGCCGGCGCTGTGTTGGGCAATGGTCATGGGAATGTATCGGAATTTAAACTTCCGCTCGCCCCATACTTGCAGGTTCAGGGCGTAATCGGCGTAAACGGGATAACGCAGGTCAAAACGGTACCGGGTAAAAACTGCGCGTGGGTAGAAGATGGATTGGTGGTTCAGATTTTTGGAAACGAGGGTGTGCCAGCGGAAGCGCCCGGCATACGTTTTGTTCTTGTGCGGCAGGTAGACATCACCGTAATACACCGTGCGCGGATGTTTGAGGTAGGGGGCTACCTGGTGCAAGCAGTTTTCCAGAATGTCATCCGCGCCCATGAAGTAAAGCCACTGGCCGGAAGCCAGGGCTGCGCCTTTGTTCATGGCGTCGTACAGCCCCTGGTCGGGTTCGCTCACCAGGCGGGCGATGCGGGAGGCATACCGGTTGAGAATAGCCAGGGTACCGTCGGTAGAACCGCCATCGATGACCAGCACTTCATAAGCGGAAAAGGCCTGGCTAAAGATGCTTTGCAAAGAGCGGTCAAGATACGCCGCGGCGTTATAGGTGGGGAGGATAATCGAGACCAGCAGAGACATACTGCTTGTTAAGAGCGAAATTTTTCGCCCCAGGTATATTTAAGAAGGGTACGCAAAAATTTAAAAAACTTCCGTTTTACCCCCTCTATTTTGCTTAACTCAACTCCTAGCATTCGAGCAAAAACAACCCGGTCCACGGAAAGTTTACGTTCAACAGAAACTGGAGTGGTCAAAGGCAAGGGCAAGGAACCACGGAGCCGATTCATGTAAGGACCAGGCGTACGAGTATGCGTGGCTTCTGCACCAAAACCAATATTTGAAATCAAGTTAGCAGATGGCACAATTGACAAGCCGTGATTCAGCCAACAAGAATAACTCCATTGAAAGTCCCAGGTGTCAACCCCACCTTCAAAGGCGTTTTGAAAAATTGGATGGAGTTTTTGAGCCGTTCTTGAATCGCCAGTAATGGTTTTGAGCCAGGATAGCTGGTTAAGTTCCGCCCAGCGCTGCATGGTAACATCGTTTTTTTGCCAGGCGCGCCGCCAGGTGGCCCAGCCCCAAATATAGTTAAAGTGGGAAAAGTAGTAGCTTGCTGCTTTGGGGGTGAGGTCTGGGTGCAGATTGGTGCCAGCCACCATCATGACCCGGTCGTCCTGCCGATATTTCTCCAGCAGTTCGGCACAGTAGGGGAAAAAGCTGGGGGCGGGAACACAGTCATCTTCCAGGATGATGGCTTCTTCGACCAGTGAGAAAACCCAATCCAGGCCGCCGGACACACTGCGTTTGCAGCCGAGGTTGCTGTCTGCATACCGCCGGGTGATTTCACATTCCCAATCAATGGTTTCGATGACGGCGCGGGCGGCGTCCGTGCGCTCTTGCTCTTCCGCCGTACGCGGGCCATCGGCCACAACCAGCAAGCGGCGAGGCTGAACCTGGCGCAGCGCGGCAACGACTTGGGCGGTGAGGTCGGGGCGGTTAAAGATGATGAGGGCGACCGGGGTCTGGACTGGCATGGGCACTATTCTTCGTACAGAAGACGGTAGACGGCGGTGTTGAGCCGCTGAAGGAGCCGGCGTACACGGGCGCGGCCCCAGAACCAATGCGGCTTTTTCTTGCGGTCGGCGGCGAGGGTTGGCCGGGCAATGGGGTGCGCGGCCCAATTGACCCAGGGCAGTTCAGCCGGTAAATCGGGCAACTGGTTGCCCATGTGGTGGACCAGGTATTCGATGGTGGAGAAGCCTTCGTATCCGGCGGCGGCAAAGCGGGTTTCGAGAACCGGGCTGTAAATGGGGTCAAAGGTTTCGCCCGTGTAGTTTTTGGTAAGCGGCAAAAACTGGCGCACCAGGTCTGTGCGGGCGGTGAACTGAAAGTCTGCGCCAGCCAGGTAAGCGGGCACGTCTTGCCTGGTCAGGCGAACGTCCATCCGGTCATGGGTGTTGGCATAATTTTCGGGCGATTTGCCGAGGCTGTTGCGATGCGCGGTGATGTAGGCATCTGGGATGAACAAGCCGGTCTCTACCTGAACGCTTGCATCGGCCTGCATTTTTTCAAAAAAGGAGCGGCGATGCACCGGGACATTGCTGGCGGCCAGGGGCAAAGCGGTGACCGCCCCGGCCTCCGGGAAGGTCTCCAATACTTTGATAGATTCTTCCAACCAGCCGGGGAGGAAGTAGACGTCGCTGTCGGCAAAGGCGATGTATTCGCCGGGAGCAGTGGCGAGCAGGTAATCCAGCGCGCCCAGTTTGCGCAGGTTGTAGGTGGAGAGGGTGAGGTATTGGATGCGGCCCTGCTGGCGCAGGTCGAGCAGGTAGGCCTGGACTTCCGGGCAGCTGGCGTTATCGAAGACGAGGAGGTCGAAGGGCTGTTCTGTGCTGGCATACAGGCTGGCGAAGAAGTGTTTGAGGACTTCCAGGCTGTGCGCCCAGTAGCCTTCCAGGACGGGGATATGGGTGATGGTGGCGACGCTGACGCGCTGGGGGGCGGGCAGGTCGAGCTTGAGGTTTTTTTCTTTGAGGGGGTGGCGGCCGACGCGGGGCATGGGTGAGGGAAGGGGATAGGGAAAAGGAACAAGGAATAAGGAGAAAAGGGAATCAGGGGGAAAAGGGGGCGTATGTGGAGAGGAGTTGGTTGAGGACGGCGGCAGAACGGGCGCGGCTGTAGTGCTGGTCGTATGTTTGACGGGCGGCAAGCGCGACGGCGGGCAGCTTCTGAGGGTGCGCAGCGAGGTCTTCTAACTGACGAGCAAAGGCGGCGGGGTCGGCGGCCAGGAAAATATTTTCGGCATGAGCCAGCCCCAGCACCCCGGCGGCGGCCTCCGCGGTGGAAAGCACCGGGACGCCATAGACGAAGGATTCAATGATGCGGGTGCGCAAGCCGGTGGCGCTGTCGGAACCCACCACCTGCACATCCGCCTGGGCGTACAGGCTGCGCAGGTCTGCCACAAAACCGAGAAAGCGCACCTGGGGATAAGGCGCAGCCAGGGCGCGGATTTGCCGGGTGTATTCCGTGTCGCCGGCCTTGCCCGCCACCCAGAGTTCCAGCCGGGCGAGGGTATCCGGCGAAAGCCGGGGGAAAACTTCGGCCAGCAAGAAACGAAGCGAAGTGAAGCCCACCAGGGCGTCGATGCTGCCGAGGTGGAGCAAACGGAGTTTGCCCTCCGCAGCCCAGGGGGAGGTACGCAAAACTGGAATTTCGTCCGGCCAGCTCATTGGTAAAAGATGAATGTTGTCCAACCCCATGCGGGCGCGCAAGGTTTCGGTTTCGTGGGCGGCGATGGTCAGCACCAGATTGGAGCGCCGGGAAAGAGCCTGTTCGACTCGCCTCAAATCCTCCAGCCGCCGGGCATAGCGGCGGCCTTCTTTGCCCCGCCCGACGGCCTGCCGCACCATGTTCAGCTTCGCATACCGGTCGAGCAGGTCATCGTGATGGCTCCAGATGACCCGGACGCCAGACAAACCCAGCGCGGCCGCCGCGGTGAATTCGTATTCGAAATGATGTAGTGCGCCTGGGGTACGCTGCTCCCGTTCCCGAACCACCAACTGCACCTGGCGGCGGGTGGGATACAAGGTATCGAGCACCGCAGAAAAGGGAAACCCCAGCCGGTAGGCCAGGCGCTGCCAGACTGTGGGTCGGTGGGCGGTTAAAGATAATGCAGTCCACTGCACCAGCAAATCCATCCCCGCCGGACGCGGCACAGGCTCCCGACCCAGGTAGACTACTTCGACCGGGTAAGCGAGGTCGCAGTAGGCGCGCAAGTTGGTATAGATACGCATTTGGGCGCCCGAACCGCCAGGTAGGGGCAGGCCCTGGGTATAAAAGTAAACCTGATGCGTTGGGATGGTCATACCAGGGTGAGCAAACGCTCGAAATTTTTAAAGAACTGCTGGCGGGAAATAGTGAGTTATTTACATTACCCTTGAGTCAGGCGATGTTCCAGGCCAAAGGCGCAAACCGTTTCCTCAATCAGGCTAATCTCTTGAAATGTTAATTCTTGTTTCCAACTCACAAGGCGGTCATTTATAGAGGCCATTTCTCGGCCAGCTACTGTAGTTGGGCTGATTTTATCAGCTACCTGTATACCTGATTGGAATTTTGCACCGAGCAGCGATGTGATGTTTGCGAGGGTTTCCTCACGCTGCAAAAGGAGCGATTCATAGGAGACCAACAAGTCGGAGGCGGCATGTTGGTGTGCGCAATTTTCTATATATGCTTCCGTCAGCGCCCAATATGCGGTCAGGCGAGCCAAGTAACTTTGCTGGTCGTAATACTCAATCATATCTAACCAGGGGGTAAAAAAAATTGCGCCTTGCCTCTGTTGAGCCACCAAGTAGGCGTGCAGGGAAATACTGTTAAGCCACTCTCCACCCCACTTATTCCGAACAATACTGGTCAACACAGTACGTGGGTCCCGGTAAACATGAACCAGCATTGGCCCAAAAGTCCGCTTGAGGCCCCAAACAGCCAGGTGTCCACGCACCAGCTTGACCACCACCCGGCGGCGGAAAGCTTCCGAAAGGCCTGTACGATTCATTCTAACCCTTTTCCCCTGGATGGAACCAGACAAAGCATCGGCAAATAAATGGTACCAAGCTGAACCCGGCACAAGCGGTTCTTCAATTACAGGCATGTAAGCCTTTAGAAAAGCTTTTGAGGGGAATGCTATGGGCGTTCCATATCTGGCAAAATAGGCACACTGTACATCCGCTTCCAGCGGCTCAAAAATGGTTTTGGCGTACAGCGCATCTGCCAACATACGCTGAAACCAGGTCGTTCCACTCCGCCAAAAGCCAGTGATAACCACCGCTTTTTGTGGCTTTAAAGTAAGTCCAGTCACCTTATCAACCAGGAAGGGAAGCTGCCGTCTTACACTGCTCCTTAAAGACACCATTACGCCCCTATAAACCAACAAAAACTTCGAAGTTCTCGTAAAATCGCTGACGTGACAACGCTTGAACGGCCTGGGAGACGCCCGCCTGGGCGGAAGCGTAGGCGGCTGGCTCCAGCAGCGCAGTGAGGCTGGCGGCCAAGGCGGCGGCGTCCGGCTGGGTGCAGACTGCGCCACAGCCATACCGGGCGACAAACTGCGCGACGGCGCTATCGGCTGGAGCGAAGACGAAGACAGGCGCCCCGGCCTGGAGGTAGGAATGGAGTTTCAGCGGGAGAGAGGTCTGGCGGGTGCGGGCGTGCTCCGGGGCAAACGACCAGGTGATAAAGCCGACATCCAGGCTGGCGAGGCGCGGTAAGAAATCTGCTTCCGGCAGCCAACCGGCGTTTTCCACTGCGGGGTCAGCTGGCAAGCCAGCCGCCGGGCGGCCCAACTGCAAGACGTGATACTGGCGCGCGCCCTGGCGGTTGAGCAGGTGGAGCGCCTCAACCAGCAGCCGCCCGTTTTCCGCAGCGTTCAGGCTGCCCACCGAGCCGATGACTACCGGCGTTTTGGCCGGGGCGAGGGGGCGCGGCGGCAGGCATTTTTCCGGGTCCACACCGACATACAAGGTAGTGGTATCCACGCCGTAGCGCGCTCGATAATCGTTTCCCATGGCGTCGGAGATGACGGCTGTTTGGCGGGCGGCGCGCAGGGTTTTGGCAAACTCCCCTTCATACCAGCGCAGCAACCAGGCCGGATACCCTTTAACCGCCAGCCGGTTCACCGGGTCGTCATGCACCCAGGCGAGCAGCGGAACGCCAAGCGTTTGCGCAGCCACCCGCCCGGCGACGACAGATTCAAAAGCCAGATCGGCAATCACCGCCTGGACGCCCTGTGCGTGACCAAAAGCCGCGGCCTGCCGGCCCTGGCGCACGGCCCAGGGGCCAAGCGCCAGGAACTGCTTGAGCGGTTGCGGCCAGGCCGAGAACCACAGCCGCGCTGCCTGCCCGGCAGGAATACCCAGGTAGGCACCCGGCTCAGGCGCACCGCGTAAGGAAAACCAGGTGAACGCATCGGGGTAGCGTTCCAGCAAAACGCCCATGAAGGCCATGGAGGCCGAACGCGGCGCGGCCAGGGGCATACAGGTGATAAAGAGAAAAGGCATTTTGAGGCTAGGTTTTATTGAAGAAATGCTTGATAGTGTTGCAAATATAATCGACTTCTTCGATTGTGATGGTTGCAAAAGAGGGGATATTAAAACCGCAATCTGACAATAAATCTGCCACGTCAAAAGATTGGTCGTTAACTAAAGCCATATAAGGCGGCAATTTATGCATAGGAATAAAGACCGGGCGCGTTTCAATACCGGCAGAATCAAGGAATTCTATCAAGGCTTGTCTATAAAGGGGGTCTCTTTTTTTTACAATAATCGTATTCATCCAATAAACATGTTTAGCCCAAACAACTTCCGGCTGCATGTATATCTCATCAATACTCTCCAAACGCAGTTTATATTGTGCAGCAAGCCAAATTCTGCGTTCTATATGCCAGTTGATCCTCTCAAGTTGTGCAAGTCCTATTGCTGCTTGAATATTGGTCATTCGATAGTTGTAACCAATAATTGGGAACCAATACTTCCTGTCGATTGACACTCCTTGTCCCTTAAGCTGTTGAACCATCTGACCTATCGCGGCATCATTTGTTACAACCATCCCGCCTTCACCGGTAGTCATTATTTTGTTTCCATAAAAGCTAAATGTGGCGACATCTCCGATACTCCCAACTGGCCTGCCCTTATAGGTAGCCCCGTGGGCCTCGGCCACATCTTCAATTATTTTCAAATTATAGGCTTTTGCCAGTTCTACTATAGGGTCCATATTAGCTGGGTGCCCATATAAATGCACAACAATAATTGCCTTGGTTTTATTCGTAATACGCTGTTCAATTAGGTGCGGGTCAATATTCCAAGTTTCGGTTTCCGAGTCAACAAAAACAGGAGTAGCCCCACAGTACATCACAGCATTTGCAGTTGCAACAAATGTCAAGGTTGGGACAATGACTTCGTCGCCTGGCTTAATCCCAATAGCTAAAAGCGCCAAGTGTAAAGCAACCGTCCCATTTGAACAAGACAGCGCATAATTAACACCAATAAATTTTGCGAATTCTTGTTCGAATTCATGAATATATTTGCCATTGGAAGATATCCAGTTGGTATCTATACAGTCAAGCACATAGGCTCTCTCATTGCCAATTAATGCTGGTTTAGCAACCGGTATAACAGTTTGTGTATTCATCTTGTTTAGCTATACTCCATCAAGTTTGTGTCTACAATCAAATACTATCAAACAAAGGGGGCGAGGCACATAAAGGTACAGCCCATAGCGTACTCAGGAGGCTGCGATCCAATCATGATTCAGCAACCAAACATCTTCTTCAGTTAATGGCACGCGTGCTAAACGACGATACACTGCTCGATAAGCTTTTGCTGTACGTTCCCACGAAAAGATTTTGAGACGCTTGTTCCCGTTTTGGACTAAATTCTCTCTTAATTTTTGATCGCTTGTCATCTTAATTATCACCGCAGCAATCTCATCAATAGAATAAGGATTAAAAAGGAGCGCTGCATCTCCGGCTTGTTCCGGCAAGGATGTAACTGAAGAGCAAGCAACTGGAGCTTTCTCCAGCCAGGCTTCAAATACTGGCGCGCTTGCTGCCTCAAATAAAGTGGGGACAATCACAAAATGCGCTAATCGATACAAAACTTTTAACTCTTCCGCCGAAACTGACCCCAAAAATTGTACTGTGGCGCTCAGGTTCAGCTCTTGAATTTTTGATTTAAGAACAGACATAAGTTCAGGGTTTTCGCTCCCAGTACAAACTAAACCAATACTAAGGTTGGCTTTCTTTTGAGCAAGTGCGAAGGCACTAATTAGGCCAAGATGATTTTTATGAGGCCACAACATCGCAGGGTAAAATACAAAAGGCATTTTTATCGCATATTTTTGAGAAACCTTTGCAAAATCTTCCGCCGAAGGTTCAAAATTTGGGGCTGATGGTGGTGCCCAGGGAATTACTTGAATTTTGTTTAAATCAATTTGATATTGTTCGGAGATGTCTTTTTTGATCCAACTAGAAGCAACCGCTACAGTTCGGGCATATTGACAGCCATACCGCATGGTTGCTTCTCGATAGGCAATATCTGCGGGTGTAAAAAATTTTGGCAAGTGAAGGTGCTGCAAATCATGGGGATTATAAACTGTGGGCAAAGCACAAATTGTCAAGTTTTGCTTAGGGAAATGAATAACATCTGGATTTAACTTCTCATAAAAGCCGTCTGAAATTGGCACTTGATATCCAGGCCATGGAGGGTTAACAACTAAATTTAAAACCTTGTCAAAACGTCGCGCTAATGAACGCAACCAAACTGGAAATCTATTAAATGGTCGACCTGTTTGTTGCAGCGGTGCTTCAACAAGAGTCTGGTTTGGCCCAATATAGGGCTTCAACCAACCAGACTTATTCCATGTGTGGATAATCTGATACTGTTCATCACCATCGGACAATTGACCCAATGCATGAATAAGGCCAGCCACAACTCGCTCTACCCCGCCAACAGCTTTATTTTGCACAAATTGTGCATTTATGGCGACTTTGATAGGACGGGTAGGATAGCTAATCATCTTCACTCCAAGTTCTTAACCATTGTTATTTTTTCATTTTGTTGATTGTTTAATAAAAGAACCTGACGGTCTATCTCTTCATACCCAAGCGATTTATAAAGGGATACCGCCTGATAATTTTTAGAAAACACCGTTAACCTTATTTTAGGGCAATTTAATCTCACAGCTTCTTGAAGTGCAAATTGACTTATCGCTTTGCCAAAGCCCATCCCATGATGCATATAGTCTACAAATACCCCAAAACTAGGTGTTTCATAACCCTCATCCCATCCACGCAACATACAGAACCCAATAAATTTTTGGTTCAATACAGCCACATAATATTTATCCAGGCTTTTTTGATTGCAAATTTGATATGCGCTTTTACTATTGAGTGTAAATGGAGTGAAAAACTCTGTAATTTCAGGGCGGTTATTGTTCTCAAATAGCAGCGCGAGGCTTTCATAATCTTGCTGAATGATTAGACGGATAATCAGATGTTCTAACATAATAAATTGTGCGGATTTCTACCCGGTAATGAATCTTAATAAGCGATACATTGTCTTACCGGTGTACTTAATTTTTTTCGTGGGTGCATATTGCTCTTTAAAATTCACCTTATACCTAACGTTACTAACCATTTCTTCTATTTGTCGATACGCTTTTGTTGGGGAAAATAATTCGCGCAAAGCTTCCTGTTTTTCTGACAACTCAATAGCAAAGTTGATATCTGCAAGACATTTTTTTGAAATATTGATTGCATCAATATTTGTTTCACTCATACCAGATTGGGTTAAGTAATCATTTGATATTCCGTAAAATCTAGCAATATTAGCAACTGAACCATCAGAAAAAAATATTACCGGTAATCCTATCATCAATGCCTCAAGCACATGGTAGTGTATATGATACTTACTCCGTAATCCTAAATATACCATAGCCCTACTCGTGACTAAATATGAATAATAATCTTTATCAGATAAAGTCCCAACTACTATAGGATCATCGGCAAGTGCTCCAGATTTGTCATTTTGCCCTAAAATTTTTAGAGGTAATTCCGCAAATGTGGTTTTGTAGTCTTGGTATGCACTCCAGCGGTGTTTTTCAATGAGAGATATGACTTCACAAATATAAGGCTTCGATTCTAGCGCAACCCACTTTTCGGAGAATCTATCGGGTGATACACATGGCGGAATAATCATTTCATTACGCGTAATACGTGGATCTTCAAGCTCAGTCAGGTAAGGGATATTTGGCGACCAATAGTAATTAGCAGATCGTGATATCTTGTTTAATAGTCTATGGCCCTTGACAGTCATCGGCTTAAAAACCCCCGAATAAGCATAGCCACCAAAAGCCCGCAAAATGACATACCCCGAAAACCAATCCAAGAAACTGGCTGCAATTTCAGAGAATGAGGCTACTATTACAACATCAATCCACTCGTTGATGATTTTTTTTTCTTTATCTGTTAACCGAGCATAGTCTGCAAAATAGTTTATCTCTCTAATGTGCGTTAATACTTCATCTGGTATAGTATTTGACTGACGCCAATTAGGATAAAGATTGTCCAGGCCCTCTTCTTCTTCTACCGCATTAGGGTATTCAAAAACCTGAGTCTTTACTGGTACAACCTCTGCGCCAGCCTTCAGGAACATACTTACTTCTTCATATCTATGTGTGCGATGAGCGCATATCCAAAGAATACGAATTGTTCTCATTTTCTCACTTATAACCTATAATTATTTGACCACACCCTTTTTCCCCATCTTCAAGTGGCTGTAAATAATCTGCTAAAGCTTGTTTATAAAAATTTACCCACTGATGTTCTGGCAAATTTGCGTAAGCATTGGAAAACAGGTCGTCACCTAAAAAATATGCAATGAAGTTATATATGAGTTTGATACGAGAGGCACCTGAAAATCTTGTCATCAAAAGAGATGCCTTTTTACTCCCATATTCCCAGTGATGAACTTGCTTAAAACCATATCTTAATAATATATCTCTCCATTGAGAATAAGAAAGAATGCTTACATGATGATAAATAATATCTTCCTTTGTGGCTATTCGTTTTCCTATTTGATCTAAACCTAATGGATAAAAGAATTTTCTCCAATAGTAATAATCTGGGCTACGAAATAATGGAGATGGCGTAGTAAAGATAAATTTGCCCCCAGGCACCAAGACCCTGTAGGCTTCCGAAATCACAAACTCCGGATCGGAAATATGTTCTACCACCGAGTTGGAAAAAACCAATCGAAAGTGTTCGTTCTTTAACGGAAGTTTCCGCGCATCACCAACAACAGTTGAACGATATAACTTATCACTAATGTGAGAATTTAGTGCCTTGTATGAATTATCAATTCCGTAGGCCAAATACTTAGTACCAAAAATCAGATGATAAACATCACCATTTCCGCAGCCAATATCTAACACAGGTTCAGCAAAGAAATCTTTGATAACTATTTGCAAAGCAGATAATTCAAGCAATCGCCAAAGCCCTTCATCCCACCGGCGTCCAAATTTATAGGCTCTTTTGAAAATTGAAGAAAAATTTTGCTCAAGAGTTAGTTTATATAAATCACGATCAATATTCATACTTACCAAACTTCCATTCACAAGGAATATCCATAATTCCACCTTCTTGCCGACCTATAACTTCTAAAACGTGCGGCTCAGACTCTAAATATATAAATGTATCAATCGAGTTTACATAAATGGAGAAGATTATGGAATATATACCCGCTTTTAGACTTAGTCGGGGAATTGTTATTTGCAAGTTATGATTTCCGGGCTCAAATACCAAATTAGATAAACCGACAAAATCATTTCGTGTATGAATAATGAGCTGCCCATTACCATCTTTAACCACAAAATTCATGTAACAATTAGCTAACTGAATGTTTGTTACAAAATTTATTTGAACAACCAATGTGTCGGTAGAAGAAAAACTAACTTGCCCTGTTGGATGTTTTAGAATTAATGAATTTATCGTAACACTTGAATTTGCACGAGGTATATCACCCTGAAACAAAATTTGATTATATGTGTGGATTGCAAGTGAAACTGCACCTTGAAAACTAATAACTCCAGAGCTTAAGACAATCGCTGCATCGCACAAGCTCTGCACCGCCGCCATATTATGGCTGACGAAGAGGACGGTGCGGCCGCCCTGCGCCACCTCTCCCATTTTGCCGAGGCATTTTTTCTGGAATTCGGCGTCGCCGACGGCGAGGACTTCGTCGACGACGAGGATTTCGGGTTCGAGGTGGGCGGCGACGGCAAAGGCAAGACGGACGTACATGCCGCTGGAGTAGCGTTTGACGGGGGTGTCGATGAATTTTTCGACGCCGGAGAAGTCGACGATTTCGGCAAACTTGCGGTCAATTTCGAGGCGCTTCATGCCGAGGATGGCGCCGTTGAGGTAGATGTTTTCCCGGCCGGTGAGTTCGGGGTGGAAGCCGGTGCCAACTTCGAGCAGGCTGGCGATGCGGCCTTTGACTTTGACGGCGCCGGAGGTGGGGGCGGTGACGCGGGAGAGGATTTTGAGGAGGGTGGATTTGCCGGCGCCGTTGCGGCCGATGATGCCGAGGACTTCGCCTTGCTGGACTTCGAAGGAGACGTCGCGTAAGGCCCAGATGCGGTCGTCGGAGGAAGACGGAGGAGCGCCCCTCACCCCCCTACCCCCCTCTCCCACCTGGGGCGACGGGGGGGACTGGCCGATTTTGAGGAGGGGGTCGGGGCGGCGGCGGAGTTTGGCCCACCAGCGGCTGAGGTCGTCACGGAGGGTTTTGGCGCCAATGACGCCGAGGCGGTAGGATTTGGAGAGGTTTTCGACTTTTATAACAGACATTTGAACTTGAGGTTGAACTTAAAAAATCGTTGGTGCGGCTTTACCGGGTATGCTTATGAAGATGAAACCTGGTTTTTAAGTATCCTATACCAGCGGCAGAAATTACGGCTAAAGCGGGCATCACTGGAACGCGGAACCGAAAATAGGTTTCGGAGCCGGCGGAAATTGCAATTAAGTAAATGGCTACACCAATTAAGAATACTTCTTGGAGTGAAATACGCCGGGTTTTAAAGACCTGCCAGCCCCAAAGGATCACACCAGCATAAAGCAAAACCTGAAGGGACACTGAAAGGATAAAAACGAACAGCGAAAGAGGCCGCTCCACAACCCAACGCTGGATGTAGTCTTGAAATGATAAGCGCAGTATGTCCCCTAACGGGCCTTCTTTGCCAACTTGCTCACCTAAAGCCCCGGAAACATACCCATCGCCTGAACCCAAAAACATGTTGGCCATTCCAGACAGGGTTACTTTCAGCGCTGCGGCAGGGTATGCCCTGGCCAGTTCAAAGCCCTGGCTTTGCCAGCGCTGACTCAGTTGCTGTTCTGGGTTTAAGTTTGCTAAATTCCAGGGGTTAACCTCGCCAACTAACGCCAGCCGGGCGTCGTGGATCGAAACACCTTGATGCTCAGCCAGAACAGCCGCCCCACGATAATAGAGCATGTTAACACCGGCGATCTGGCTGAAGGAGGGGTTGCCTGTAAGCACCAGGTTGCGAAGCTGCCAGCCGCCAATCAGGATCAGGGCGGGCAAAAAAAAACGGGCAGCGCCTAAAAAGGCGACTTTGCGATTGTGTGTTCGCCAGAGCACGGCGAGTGCTGCCAGCGCTACCAGCGGGGGAAGATAGTAGACCACCGGGCGCACCAGTGCAGCCAGGCCCAACCAAAGCCCGGCCAGGAGGGGGGGAGCCCATTTTTCGGGCTTCTCGATCCAGTTTAGCCCTGCGAACAAAAATAAAGCCAGGAAAAATGTAAACAGTGTTTCCGTCAGAACCTGGAAAACCAGGCCCAACCCGGCGGCTTCAAGGCCAAACAACAGGGCTGCCCATACGCCATAAGGTTCCCCCCAAATTTTTTGACCAATTTTATACACAATCGCGGCGGTGCCCAGGCTGACCCACATCTGGATCAAGATCACCGCGGAAAAACCATCGCCAAAGAGGGTGTGGATAAAACCCAAAAAAGCAGGATACCCTGGCGTTCGCAATGTTTCAGGAATATCCAAATATTCTGGAGAGACACTAAACTGGCCGCTCAGCATCCAGGCCTGGGCAATAGACTCGTACCCCCCTGTATCGTTTGCGATAAACCGGCCTTCCCCTGCCCTTGTTCCAACTGCAAAAATTACCAACCGGACGGCCAACAATATAAGCAGTACAATCCATAAAGATTTGTACTTGGAGAGGGTTTTGGGTTGGTTGGCTGAGGGCATGGTATAAGACCGGAGACCGAGGACGGGGGAGGGCGGGGTAGAAGGGTTATGGGGTTGGGTTTGCCTGCAGATACGGCAGCAGCAGTGGAAGGAGGGTTTCGGCGGCCAGGCGGTGGCCGGCGGGGGCGAGGTGGGTGTCTATTTTTCCGTATAGATTGGGCTCGCCAGCGGTGTGGGCTGCACGCATTTTGGGGAGCAGGTCCACCAGGGGGAGGCTGCGTTGGGCAAATTCGGCGGACAGCAGGCGGGAGGGCTGTTCCAGGTCTACCTGATCCTGGGTGATGCCCATGACCTGCATATAGGCAGAGGCGATGGCGGGGTCTACCTGGTGGTCTGCCGGGAGCAGAATGAAAAGAACCGGGGTGTTGTGGGCTGCGGCAGCTTCGGCCATGCGGGCACACATTTCGGTGGTGTCGGCCCAGCGGGGGGAACCGGCTTCGGCGGTCAGCAGGGGTTCAGCAAAATACCAGCGGCTGAGGCCCAGGCGCATGAGCAGAAACTGGGTGCGGTTTTTGACCAGGGTGTAGAGGTGGGAACGCTCTTCAAAGAAGTCGTTAAAGGGGTAGAGCCAGGCGTCAATGATTTCGGCTTTGGTGAGGGCCTGGGGAAGGCGGAGGGAGCGGCGGATCTGGTTTTGTTTGGGAGGGGCGTAATCTTCCAGCCCAACCAGGATGTCGTTGCCTGTGTAGAGGAAGACGAGGGCGAGGTCGTATTGGTTGGATGCAAGTTCGGTGCGCATTTTGCGCAGGTATTGGCCCGGTCCCCACCCGCCGACGGCTGTGTTGACGACCTGAACGGGTTCGTTTAAGGATTGGGCCAGCAGTTTTTCTAACTGACCTGGAATGCTGTCGGCATATTCCACCTGGACTGCGGCGAGGAAGGAGTCGCCTATGACGAGAATGCGCTTTTCAGCGTTTGTGGAACCGGCGGGGTCTATGCGGTTGCCGTTTGCATCGGTGACAAAGCGAACGGTGCGCTCGCCGGTGTTGAGGGTGGTGTTGACGTTGGCCGCCTGCCGCCAGCCGAAGCCATTTTCATCCGGAATCCAGATGTCGGGGCGGATGATGATGAGCTGCTGCGGCATGACGATGCGCACAAACCCCTCCAGGGCAAACAGGGTGAGCAGGGTTGAGACAAGCAGCAGGGCAAGGTTGATGAGGAGGGATTTCATGGTTGTAGGGCGTGGCTTGTAGCTTGTAGGTTGCAGCAGGTGGGGAGGAGGGTTAGGATTTGTAGGAGCGGAGGAGGCCGTTGAGGAGGCGGGCCACTTCGAGCGCCAGCGCATCCAGCCGTTGGTGTTCTTCGGCAGAAATCCAACCGCGCATGTGAAAGAGGCGCAGAAATGTCAGGGTTTCGTAGAGAGAGCCACGGGCAATCACGAAAAAATGGATTATCTCTTTGGTCGTCGCCCGGCCTTTGCCTTCAGCGATATTGGCAGGCACGGAGGCGGCGGATGCTTCGATTTGTTCGAATAAGCGAAAATGCTTGCGCCCCTGGGCGAGACGTTCGGTTAGCTCAAAGATTTCGTTTGCGAAAGCCAGGCTTTTTTGCCAGGCAACCAGATCCTCAAAAGCAGGCCGATCCTTTTCCATAGCATTCCTATCCAAAAGCTACTCGCTACTCGCCACAAGCCACTTCCTACAAGCTATCCTCTACAAGCCACCTGCTACCCGCTACAAGCTATCTCCCCCTACACCGTATCCATAAACGTGTTCTCCACCCGGTTGAAGATGAGGATGCCGAGGAGGAGGAGGACGGCGGTGAAGGCGGCGCTGTAGAGGAGGCCGGCGGCGCTGGCGTTACCGGCGCCGAGGAAGGCGTGGCGGAAGGTTTCGACGACGGGGGCGAGGGGGTTGAGCTGGATGAGCCATTGGAAGCGCTCGGGGACGGAGGAGACGGGGTAGATGACGGGGGTGGCGTACATGGCGAGGGAGATGCCAAAGCTGACCAGGTAGCGCAGGTCTCGGTAGCGGGTGGTGAGGGCGGAGACAATCAGGCCAAAGCCCAGGCCGAGGCCGGCCATGAGGAGGAGCAGGAGCGGGAGGGTGAGGATCCAGAGGTTGGGTTCGATGGCGGAGCCGGAGAGGAGGAAGTAGGCGCCAAAGGCGAGGAACATGCCGAATTGGATGGCGAAGGCGATCATGTTGGAGATGAGGATGGAGATGGGGACGGCGAGGCGGGGGAAGTAGACTTTGCCAAAAAGGCCGGCGTTGGCGCTGAAGGTGACGCTGGTTTTGGTGAGGCATTCGGCGAAGTAGTGCCAGATGACGTTGCCGGAGAGGTAGAAGAGGAAGTCGGGCAGGCCGTCGGTGGGCAGGCTGGCGATGCGGCCAAAGATGACGGTGAAGGTGAGGGTGGTGAGGAGGGGTTGGATGAGGTACCAGAGGGGGCCTAGGATGGTTTGTTTGTAGACGGAGACGAAGTCGCGCCAGACGAAGAGGCCGACGAGTTCGCGGGCGTCCCACAGTTCGCGCAGGCGGAGGTCCCACCAGCCGCGGCGGGGGCGGATGATCATGGTCCAGGAATCGGAGGTTGTTTCAGTCATAGGGAGTTTTTGCCACGAATTACGCGAATTTTCTCGAATTTTTCTGTTGTTTTCTACTTAAGAATTACACTGATTTGTTGAGGTTTTTTTTTGGCTTTTGGGTTGAAAGGACAATTCGCTTTTGTTGCAGAGAAGGTGTGCCAAAATTTAAGATGAGCGCAAGTTTATATCCCGTTGCGGCAAGGTAGTTGATTGCCTGGGCTTCATTGGCTGGAACCAGATTGGGCCTGGCTTTTAATTCGATAATCACGGTGTCATTGACCACGATATCCGCAATGTATTCCCCAACCACAACCCCCTTATAATTCACTTTGAGCTGTTTTTGTCTTTCAAAAGGAATTTCTCGCAGTGTGAGTTCTTGCGCAAGTGCTTCTTCATATACGGCTTCCAAAAAACCTGGCCCCAAAATACGGTGGACTTCCATTGCCGCCCCGACAATCTGAAAAGAAAGCTCTTTATGAAGGATTTCGTTCACTTGATTTCGCTTTGCAGAAATTCGCGTAATGTATGGGCCTGCCTGCTTCACCGACTTCGCGGAAATTAGCGCCATTCGCGGCCAGATACCCGCTTTGTGTGCTTTGTGTTGAAACTCTTATGGGCCTTGCAGGGCTTCGAGGGCGGCGGTGTAGCCGGCCTGGGCGGGGGGGTAGTTGGGGAGCTGGCGGAGGGCCTGGCGGTAGAAGTCGGCGGCTTCGGCGTAGCGTTCGAGGCGCATGGCGACACCCCCGGCGTTGAGGCAGCCGTTTTTGCCCTGGTCGAGGTAGCGGCAGGCCTGGCTGTAGGCGTGGAGGGCGTCTTCCAGGCGCTGGGCGTCTTCATATAAATGGCCCAGGCGGTCCCAGGCGAGGGCTTCGCGCGGGGCGAGGGTGAGGGCCTGTTCGTAGACGGGGATGGCGGCGGCGGGGTCGCTGGAGCGGAGGATGTCGGCGAGCCAGAAGAAGGAGGCGGGGTCATCGGGGCGGGCGGCAACAGCCTGGCGGGCAAGGTCGAGATCGGTCGGGAAGGCACCGCGCACGGCGTCTACCGGGGTGTGGGGGTCGGCGAAGGCCTGGGTGTAGGACTGCAGGGCAGCCTGTTCATTCCCCTGGCAGCGGGCCAGGCCAGCGGCGAAGAAGGGGAAGCCAGGTTGGAGATTTTGGGCAGCCGGGCCCGAGGAAACTTCGTTTCCTGTGAGGCAGACTTCGAGGGCCTGCAGGCCGGCCAGATTGCGGCTGAGCGCTTGCGGCAGAAGGAGCAGCAGGGCGAGGGCAGCCAGGAAGACGGCGAGGGAGAGCCAAAGCAGGCGGCGGTTCACCGGCGGCGGGCCTTTTTGATGAGCGTGCGGGCGAGGTCGGCGGCCATGTCGAACCAGCGGTAGGGGTAGGCCAGGATGAGGGGCAGCGACCCGGCGGGTGGAAATGCCCCGGCGGGGCGTTTCTGGTAGCGCCAGCGCATGTAGGATGGGGCGGGGAAAAGCAGGGCGAAGATGGCCTGGATGCGGGCCAGGGGGGCCAGGCGGCGCAGTTCGTCCCAGGTGTGTTGGGTGCGAGTGCGTTGAAACGCGGGCTGCGGGTCCAGGCGCGGGCCGGGCAGGCGCTCGAGGAAGCCCGGGGGAAGTGGGGAACCAAAGCAGGCCTGCACTTCGCTGAGGACGGCGGCCAGGGCAGGACCCCAGCCGAGGGCGAGGGCCTGTTGGGCGAGGGTGTCCCAGTCCAACAAGGAATGGTTTGGCGAGGTGTCCTGGCGATCCTCAGCGCCAGCCTGGCGGACTGCGATCCAGTGGCGCACGAGCAGCAGGTGGATGTCGTAAAGCCAGAGCAGGCGCAGGTAGTCGGGGTGACGCAGGCCCTGGTGACCCACAAGGTAGAGCAGGTGGGCAGTGGGCGTGAGGATTTGGGGTTGGACCCCGCAGGAATTCACCCAATCTGGGATCACCACAGCCGGGCGGGCCTGGGCCCAAAACCATTCGGAGGGCACGGTGCGTTCGTCGGCGGGGCCGGCGATCAGGTTCCAGTGCAGTTCAACGCCAACCCGGTTGGCGGGGCCGCCGCGGTAGTAGGCGGCGTGGAGGGTGTGCTGGGCCAGGCCGGGCACGGTTTCGGGTTCGGCGTCGGTATAGCCGAGGCTTTCGAGGGCTTCGAGGGCCGCGCCGCGCTGTTCGAGGCGGACGAGGAAATCGAGGTCCACCATGGGGCGCAGGGCCGGGTCGAGGTAGACGGGGCGATCGTCCTGGGCAAAATGGGTAAAAGCCAGCGCAGCGCCCTTTAAGAGAAGCGGCTGCACACCCGCAGACTGGAAAGCAGCCAAAATTTGCAGCAGGGCTTTATGGAAAAGGGTGTTTTGGGCGGCGGTGTTGTAGTACTGCTGGCCGAGGGCCTGGATGGCCGGGGCGGAATTGGCCAGGCTGGCCAGGGGCAGAGTGCTGCCGCGGCGCAGGACGGTGAAGAGCAGGGGGCCAACCCCTTCGAAATCGGTTATGCCGGGCAGCAGCGGCCAGGCTTCTGCGGGCAGATATACCCATTCGCCGGCGTTGGGGACGCCTGCCAGGGTGTTGCAGACCGCCTGGAAAAGCTGGGCAGCCAGCGGCCCGGGTTCGACAGCGGGGGGAAGATGGGCCGCTGGCACCCCCGTGCTGGTGTAGCGTGCGGCAATGCGGGAAGATGCGGCGGAAACGTCTGGGGTGGGGGTTGGATCAGAGGTTGGATTGGTCAAGGAAAATATAAACGGCCAAGGATGGAGAGAGCGTACGCTCTTTCCATCCTTACAGATGGAACACCCATCATCAAAGCAGTTCCCCGAAACGGAGCACCGTTTTGTGGGTGCCGGGTTCGTTTAGCCCTCTCGGGCAAGGTTAGCGAAGGTGGTTTTCCAGCCCATTTCGAGCAGGGCTTCGAGTTCGCCGGCGATCTCCCCGTACAGCTCCGACGGGCCGCCGTAGGGGTCGGGGATGTCGTAGACCATGCCGCCCAGTTCGCTGATGAGCATGATGCGGCTGGCCTGGCCGGGGAACTCGAGCTGCAGGGCTTCTTTCTGACTGCGGGTCATGGTCAACACCAGGTCGGCGTTGGCAATGAGGGTGCGGTTGACTTCACGGGCACGGTGGCTTGTCAGGTCCACGCCGCGCCGGGTGAGGATGTTTTGGACTTCGTAGGCAGCTGGCTCACCGGGCAAGGCCCAGGTGCCGGCGGAGCTGACCCGCCAGTGGTCGCTGAGGCCTTTGCTGGCCAGCAGGTCTTTGAAGAGGCCTTCAGCCAGGGGAGAGCGGCAGATGTTGCCGGTGCAAACGAATAAGATGGAGGGCATCAGAAAATGAAAATTTGGAAATTTTAAATTTTGAATTGGGAATTGTTTTGGGCGGGTGGTGCGGGGCGGATCAGGTGGATTGTTTGAGAGTTTCCAGGTCGTGCTCAACCATCATCTGGATCAGGGCTTCGAAGGAAACCTGGGGCTGCCAGCCCAACTGGCGGTGGGCTTTGCTGCTGTCGGCGACAATCAGGCCGGGTTCGAGGGGGCGGTAGAACTGAGGGTCGGTGTAGACGTAGGCCCGATAATCCAGGCCCAGGCAGCCAAAAGCCAGGTCGCACAGATCGGCCACGGTGTGCAGCTTGCCGGTGCCGATGACATAATCCTCAGGGGTGTCTTGCTGGAGCATGAGCCACATGGCGCGCACATAATCGCCCGCATACCCCCAGTCGCGCAGGTTGCTCAAGTTGCCCAGGCCAAGCCGTTCCTGCAGGCCCAGGCTGATGCGAGCGGCAGCGTGGGTAACCTTGCGGGTGACGTAGAGCAGGTCGCGGCGGGGCGATTCGTGGTTGAACAAGATCCCCGAAACGGCATACATGCCGTAGCCCTCCCGGTAGCTTTTGACCAGGTAGTGGGCGCAGGCTTTGGCAGAGGCGTAGGGGCTGCGCGGGTCAAAGGAGGTGGCTTCGTTTTGGGGGAAGTGGTTGGGTGCACCAAAGAGTTCGCTGGAAGAGGCCTGGTAAAAACGGGCCTGGGGGCGAACACGGCGCAGGGCCTCCAGCAGGGCGGCCACCAGGGCAGCGTTGACCTGGACATAGCCAACCGGATCGGCCCACGACCCCCCCACCGAAGAAAGCGCCGCCAGGTGGTAGACCTCGTCGGGGGCGGTGCTTTCGAGCAAGTCTGGCAAGCCGGCCAGGTTGCTCAGGTCGTATGGGACGGGTTGGAAATTTGCGGCAAAGGCGCTCGCAGAAAGGCCCTTCTCCCCCACAGGGAACTGGCCGATTTTGCCGGGGCGGTCAAGCGCCAACACCCTGTAGCCCTGCTCGAGGAGCAGTTGGCTCAGGTAATATCCATCTTGCCCGGCAGCGCCGGTGATCAGAGCGGTTGGGGATGAAGACATCAGGGGGGAATTTAAGAATTAAGAACTAAGAATTATGAATTTGGAAGATAGCTGGGAGATGGGGGGGTGGAGGGATGGAGAGGAGGAAGGTTTCAGGGGTAAATCGGCTATGCGCAGTTTGTTAGTTTATCCACTGAAGCAGGATGCGCCAGGTAAACTTGGGGATGCCCAGCAGATTGCGGCGCCATTTGCCACTGGGGTCCTGGCTCCAGCGCCACAGCCATTCGAGGGGAAGGCGGCGCATCCAGCGCGGGGCCCGGCGTTCTTCCCCGGCCAGGTAGTCGAAAAGCGCCCCCACCCCCCAGGCCAGCCGGAGAGATGGGGTTTCTTCCGCCAGCCGGGCGGACACAGATTGCAGCCAGAATTCCTGGCGAGGTGCGCCCATGCCCACAAAGAGGACATCCGGGGTGCAGCGGGCAATTTCGGCCAGCAGGTCGCTTTCTTGCTCAGGTGAAAAGAAGCCAGAGGCGGCGCCCACCACCTGGATACCCGCGTAGGTGGATTCAAGGGCCTGGCGAGCTCGTTCGGCAACTCCGGGTTGGCCGCCCAACAGAAAAATGCGCCAGCCACGCCGGACCGCCAGCTGGCAGAAGTCGCCAAACCAGTCTGCTCCGGTAAGCTTTTGCAGGCGGCACTCGGGTTTGTCTTGTTTTCGAGCCAAAAGCCGGCCAGCCCAGACAACCCCTACCCCATCGGCATAGACCAGGTCCATTTGGGCCAGGGCTTGTTTGAAGGCGGGCTGTTCAACCGAGATGTTCAGGCAGTTGGCGTAGACGTAGGTGACCAAACGTGGTGCTGACTGCGGAAAGCCCGCACCTGCTGGGTCCGAAGAAACTTCGTTCCCTGAGGAAACCTCGTTTCCTGAGATCCAGGCACTGGCGATTGCCAACAGGCCGGGCTTATCCAGGCAGGCCACTGGAACGCCCAGAATGTCCACCCGGAGGAAAGGCACCTGGAGGGTGGCCACACGCTGGGGGGGCTTGTCGGAAAAAGGGGAGTTGTTCGTCCCTGGTGCGGCCTGCGGACGCCCGGGAAAATCTTCGTTTCGCAGGGTCACACCCAACCAGGCCAGGGCAGGAGCGCCGGCCGCAATATGCCAGGCCAAAAGCAGGCCGTGGAGCAGCAGGCCATACGCCAGCCCTTGCGCAGCCGGAACACCAAACATGCCCAGCGCCAGCACACAGGCCAGTTCAAAAATACCGACATGGGCAGGGGCAAGGCCAGTGGAAATGCCCACCTGCAAACTCACCAGCACCACCAACGCAGCCAGCGGCGGAACATCCAGCCCCACAGCCCAAAATGCCAGCTGATTGGTCAGCAAAGCGGTAAACCAGACCCAGGCAGTCAGCCCGGCCAGGGCCAGAACGGTACCTGGTTGGCTCAGGCTGCCCGGGCTGCCCAGGGCTGCCTGCAAGCCAGGCGCCCAGCGAGCGGGGGCAAACCGGTTGGCCAGCGCCAACACCTTTGGTAAAAGCCGGCTCTCAAACCGCCCCCACAACATTCCCAGCGCCAGCAGCCCCACCAGTACCGCAGCCCCAACCCCGGCGAAAACGGGCAGGGAATCAAGTTCGGGCGGCAGTGTAACAAGCGAGCCTGCGGATACTTCGGATCCAAACGGCAGCGCCAGGATAAGCGTCAGGGCCAGCAGCCCAAAGGCGGCCAGGTCGAGCAGTTTTTCTAAAACCAGGGCGCCAAGGCCCAAGCCGAAGGCCGCGCCAAACCCATGCGTTTGCGACGGGTACAGCGTAGGCCGGCTTGAAGAGTCAATTGAGGATAGGCGGCGGGTGAGCGCTGCCCGGCCAAAATCACCCAGGCGGCCGGGGCTGGCCAGGTTGACCAGCTGGCTGGCAGCGAAAACCATTCCGAGCCAGAAGAGACGCCCGTACAAGCTTCGCGTGTCTGGGGCACCTTCACCTGGTGCACCCCCAGAACTCCCGGTGAGGACCGCCCAGCGCAGCACCTTGCCCAGGTTGTTGGCAGAAATGCTGATCAAGGCCAGGACGACCCAGCGCCAGGCATGCGGCGCTTGCAAAGCCTGCGCCAATACCTCCCAGACGGCCGAGAAATCTACCGAACGGGCAGCCAGCCAGAGGGCCACGCCGCCCAGCAGCAGGCCGAGCAGCGGTGCAAGTTTTTTCATTTAAAACAGCAGCCAGGCCTGGCGCTATTTCTCCATACTGATCACCTGGCTGTCCCAGCGGTGCCAGGCGCCATGGTGCTTTTCCAAAATCTGGCGACCAGCGCCAGGCGAATCCAGGCCAATCAGCTCGAGGTCGGCGTCAATCATAATCCGCACCAGGTCTTTGAAGAAGACGCGCGGTTCCCAGCCGAGCAGGGTGCGGGTTTTGGTCGGGTCGGCCAGCAGGTAATCCACCTCGGTTGGGCGGAAGTAGCGCGGGTCAATCTCGACATAGTCTTTCCAATCCATGTCCACATAGCCAAAGGCCTCATCCAGGAACTCGCGCACCGAGTGGGCCTCGCCGGTGCCAACCACAAAATCGTTGGGGTTGTCGGTCTGCAGCATCTTCCACATGGCGGCGACGTAATCGGGAGCATAGCCCCAATCGCGGCGGGCGTCGAGGTTGCCCAGGTAGAGCTTTTTCTGGGTTCCAGCCTTAATGGCCGCCACAGCCCGGGTGATCTTGCGGGTCACAAAGGTTTCGCCGCGGCGGGGCGACTCGTGGTTGAACAAGATGCCGTTGGTGGAAAACATCTGGTAGGCCTCGCGGTAGTTGCGGGTGACCCAGTAGGCATAGACCTTGGCGGCGGCATACGGGCTTTGCGGCACAAAGGGAGTCAGCTCGCTTTGGGGAGGCTTGGCTGCGCCAAACATCTCGCTGGACGAAGCCTGGTAGACCCGGGCTTTGATGCCGCTCTTGCGCACCGCTTCCAGCAGGCGAATGGCGCCCAGGCCGGTGACATCGCCCGTGTATTCGGGCATGTCGAAACTGACCCGTACATGGCTCTGTGCCGCCAGGTTGTAGACTTCGTCCGGGCGGATTTCATAAATCAGGTCAACCAGATTGCCGCTGCCGCCAATGTCGCCGTAATGCAGATGCAGGTTGGCACCGCCTTTACTGTGCGGGTCTTTGTAGATGTGGTCAATCCGGCGGGTGTTGAAGGCGCTGGCCCTGCGAATGATGCCGTGGACCTCATAGCCCTGGGCAAGCAGCAGCTCGGCAAGGTATGAGCCGTCCTGACCTGTGATACCGGTGATTAATGCTTTTTTCATGGTTAATTCCTTTATTCGTGGGGAGTTTTTGGTTTTGTGGGAAGCCAGGAGCGCCAGGAGCCTGGAGCCTGGGAATTTTTAACACAAAGGGCGTAAAGGGGGAAGCACAAAGTTTTTTTTGGGAGAATTCGATACCCTGGCGCGCTCCGCCCTTCCGACATGGACATTTTTTGAAAAACCTGGAGCCAGGAGCCTGGACGTGGACGTTAAGTCCATCCTATCCAGGCCGGGAGACCGCTGGCGGCGTGGATCAGGCCTTGTTTTTTAAGCGCACCACCTGCCCCACCGGCAGTTCGAGGGGCATCTGGCGGCTGTTGAGCAGGCGCAGCAGCACCCGGACGCGTTCAGTGCCATCCAGACGGGCATCAAAAATCGCCTCGTAACCCGCAAACGGGCCAGATTCGACCCGCACCACATCGCCTGGCTGCAGCCCGGCAAAAGCCTGGCCGCCAGCAGCCTGTACCTGCGCCAGCCGGGAGCGCAGTTCGTGAACCAGGTTTTCAGGAACGGCAGCCGGTTCACCACCAAACATCACCAAACCCAGGGTGTGCGGCATCCACTGGAAGACGGAAATCCCCACAGCCTGGACATCGGCGCGTAAAAACAAATAGCCAGGGAAGTAGGGTTGGAATTTCTTCGAGCGGGGATTGACCGGGTTAACCCGCAGGCGCGGAAAATAAGCTTCATAACCGCGATTGACAACCTCGCGGTAGGCGGCTTCCTCTTTGCGCGGCTTGCTGCGCAAGGCATACCAATGTACTGAAGATTCCTTCAGGTCAGACATCGACGACGGGTACATCAAAACTCCGGATGTGGGGTTGGCCTTAGAAGCAGCCAACCTGCCAATCAAAACGATTCAACATTGCCCAGACTTATTCCACTTCTGCGCTCTGCCACTTGAGCGCATCAATACTTTTCTGAACGATCAAAAATCGCAGGCGCCCTTTTTCGATCACCAGGTGCAGTTCACCATATTCACCCAGGTCTGCCAGGGCAGCATCTATCATTCGAACCTGCTCAGGGTTCAAACAACGCAGGGCTTCACTTCCTTTTAAAGGCGTGTGCCCAGGCCGGGAGCGTCCGACAGGAAGCGATTTGCGGGGGGTGGGAGTATCCATGATTCTTACCTGTTGATTAACAAACAAAAACTTCTCCGCGGGATTTTGCACCTCTACGAAGAAAGCCGCCGGTAAAGTGGTCTTGCCTTATCTACATTTTGCGCACTGCTCTGCGGCACTGCTGGGACCATTTTACCATGATTTGATGCCAGGGGTGATCGTTCCAAAGCTGGAGGGGCACTCCAATGGTGTTATTGGAGGGTGTGATGGTGGCGTAAGCTGCCATCACACCCTCTATAAATCTAACACCGGCTTTAGCTATGGAGTCCAATCAGGCAATTCATCTGCGCCTGGAGTGTTGGTCAAGTTGAACAGGATGCTCCCATCCAGGTTGGTCAACAATATTTCCCGGTCTCCAGTATGGGTCGACCAAAAAGCAATCCACTTACCATCAGGAGACCAGGCTGGCTCTTCGTTATATCCCTTGAGATTTGTGACCGAGCGATTGTCCGAATTGCCGCCTGTCTCGACCTTCAGCTGCTGCTCCAGCCAGTCCAACACCTGATCGAATAACAAGCGCTGCGGCAGCTGGATGAGCGCCTACCCGGCCTGGGTTTCCAACACACGCCCGGCGTTGAGGGTGCATGTCGAGGCACCTTGAACTTGTATCTCCATCTTCTTTTCTCCTGATCTGCATCTGCGCAAATCTGCGTCCATCTGTGGATAACTTGTATTCTGCCAGCGGCCAAAGCGCCTTGCGCCCCCCTCGCCCGGGACTAGCGTCCCGCTGCGGGCCAGCATTGCGCCTTGCGGCGCAAGGGCCCTGGCTCGAGGGGCTGCGGCGCAGCAGGCCGCTTTCACCCGGCATACTCCGGGAACTGCCGCTCAAACGCGGCCTGCCGGGCGGCAAACAGGGCGGGTAGCCCCGCCACCTGCGCACAGCGCACACAAAGTGCCTGCTCGACGGCGATCACCTCAGGTGCAGCCCACACCCCCGCTGGCGCTGGCCGCACAACAGCCCGGCCTTGCAACTACCCACATGCACCAGCCCCCTGCTGCCCGGAAACCAGCAGGTAGTAGCCGAGGTCTCCCGGCAGCGGCGGCAGGGGAGTCAGCGCCCGGCGCTGTTTGCCCGGATCGGTCAGCCGGGGGGCTGGCTGGGCTAAGCGCAGCGGGCAGGGGGAGGGACACGCGCATATCAGGCGACTTTGTGGGAGGTGGATTGGGGTTCAGCTTGACCTCCCTTTGGGAATCGGGGAAATGGGCGGCCAGGACTTCGGCCTGGACATGGCAGCGCTCGTCGAAAGTGACTAGCCTGCCAGAGAGGGTGGCCGGGGAGGGCGACTTTGTTGGCGCTGAAGCGCTCCGGGCTGGGCAGGGCGCGGCTCAGGTCGCGCAGGCTAACGTAGCGCACTTTGAGGTACAAGCGCGCAACCGGCTGGCTGTGGAGCGCGTGCTAGGGCCGGAGGGACTGAATAACTTAATCAATGCATCCCTGTATAGTCAAATGAGCGATCTTAAGATGATTCACTCCAGCGACAAGGGACGCCACACAAAAAATGTGCGCGTTGCCAGGAACCGGGTAGTGCGGACGCTCCACCTCAAAGCAGAAGCGCTGAGAGGTGAGGAGGGTTTAATAAACATCAACTCGCCCGTTCTCTCCAGTGATCATCGCGTTACCCCTTCTTAACAACAAGCCGTAAGGTGACGATTTCATAGGGTTTGATCGTGAAGCGCACCAGGGTGTCCAGGTGCGCAAGCGGCTCCTGGTTCTCTTCGAGCAAGGTACACCGGTGAACGCTGGCCAGCGAAAATACCGTCTGCAGGGTAATCTCGCCGCGCCGCCGCTGATTCTCGTACAGCCGGACAATGTACCCGTGTCCATCTTCGGCACGCTTGACGGTTTCGATAATCACATGCGGATCGGAAACCTGCACAAAAGACTGCATCTCGGCAGGATGTTTTGCCCGGTTTTGGGGTGCAGAGACAAAGGCGATGACGGGATCATTCAAGGCATAGGCTTGCGCCGGGGTGCTGCCTTCCCAGGTTCCACTGTGGGGTAATAAACTGTAGGTGAAGCGATGGTTGCCCTGGTCAGCTTCGGGATCGGGGATAGTAGGCGAGCGCAGCAGGCTGAGCCGCAGTACGTTATCGTGAATGTCGTGCCCGTACTTGCAGTCATTCAGCAGGCTGACGCCGTAACCGCCTTCGCTGAGGTCCACCCACTTGTGGGCACAGGTTTCAAAGCGCGCCCAATCCCAACTGGTGTTGCGGTGGGTTGGGCGCTGAACATTGCCCCATTGGATATCATAGGTGGCCACAGGCGAAAGGATTTCTACCGGAAAGGCTACTTTGAGCAGGATATGCCGCTCGCGCCAATCGAGGCTTGTGTCAAAATCCAGGCGAGCAGAGCCGCGCTGGAGCGATATCTGCTGGGAATAGGTGCTGTTCAAAATGCGCCGGGGAATTTCAACCGTCCAGCGCAGCGGGCCGCGCTCCACCCAACGCAGCGCAGACGCCGGTTCGGCCAGCCACACCCGGTCATCATAGAAAATATCAATATCCCAGGCATCCCAAAACTTGGGACGATCTTCGAAAGCCTGAAACTGGTTAGCGAGCACGCCTTCAGGTAGCACTTCGCGCTGGTTGGCCTTGTCGAAAATGCGACTGATATCCCCGGCAGGGGTGAATTCCACCCGCAAGCAATCGTTTTCCAGGCAAAGCGGCTCCTGGCTGTCAGCATGCGGGTCCGGGAAAGCGGGGGAAGCCGCCGCAGTCTCCAGCAAGGTTACGCTGTAGGGCGGCAGTTCCCCGGCATCCACCAGCAGGCCCACTTCAACCGGCTGGGTAAGCAGCGCCCGCCCCCGCAGCGCCAAACCCGTGTCAAATACACCTGGAACGACAACGGGGCCAGATTGAATGAAACTGGTTGGATTAACCAGCAGCACTTCACCCCCCAACCTGTTGGCGATGGTGGCCAGGGCCTGAGCACTGGCAGAGGAGACGATTTGCTGCACCTGGGCATACTGCGCCTGTGACTCCTGATACACTTCGCCAATGCTGCTGCCGGGGATGATGTCATGGAACTGGTTCAAACAAACCAGCTGCCAGGCTTGCTGGAAGACCTCAGCCGGGTAGGTGTAGGCCGGGTCAAACCAGTTGGCCAGGCAAGCCAGAAATTCGGCATCGTGCAGGGCAAATTCGCTTTTGCGATTGGCGCGTTTGTTGCGCGCCTGGCTGGTGTAGGTGCCGCGGTGGTATTCAAGGTACAGCTCGCCGTTCCACACCGGCAGCCCGGCGCCGGAGTTCGCTTCCAGGTCACGGAAGAATTCCCCAGCAGAGCGCTGGCGCACCTGGGGCATACCCGGAAAGTGTTCGAGCGCCTGTAAATTTTCCAACATCTCGCGGGTTGGGCCGCCGCCGCCATCGCCATAACCAAAGGCCATGAATACTTCCGTCTGCTGATCTTTTTGCTGGAAATTCTTCCATGAGTTCAGCGCAGCTTCCGGTGTTGCCGGCGCGTTATATGTGGCGATCGTGGTTGAACTGTTTTCAGGGGTGGTGCCGAAATGGGTCAAGACGCGAGTGCCATCCAGCCCTTGCCACCAAAAGCTGTCATACGGGATGCGGTTGTACTGGTTCCAGCCCAATTTGATGGTAAAGAAATACTCCAGACCTGCCTGCTTGATCAACTGCGGCAGCGCCCAGGCATAGCCAAACACATCCGGCAGCCACAACACAGGCGATTCGGCTTGTGCGCCAAAGTGCCGGCGGAAATAGGAGCGCCCCAGCAGGAACTGGCGGGCCAGCGCTTCGGCCCCGCTCAGGTTGCAGTCTGCCTCAACCCACATCCCGCCAATTGGCTCCCAGCGTCCCTCGGCGATTCGCTGGCGAATGGCCTCAAACAGCGCCGGGTGATCCTGCCGGATAAACTCGTATAACTGAGGCTGACTTTGGGTAAAGTGATAGGCGGGAAACTGCTCCATGAGCCGCAGCGCCGTGTAGAAAGTGCGCGCTGCTTTACGCCGGGTCTGATCCAGCGTCCACAACCAGGCAACATCAATATGGGCGTGACCGGTGGCGGTCAGGCGCACCTCCAGCGGCGCGCCAGCGCCAGCAATACCATCCGCCAGAGCGGCCTGCGCTGCCGGCAGGCTGGCATAAAAGGCCTCACCAAACGGCTCGCGGGTATCAAGAATGCGGAAAGCGGCATCCAGGGCGTTGAGCAGGCTGGAACGGCTGGGATAATTGGTTTCCAATACCCGGGCTGCGCCAAGCGCCACACGCGCGATGCTGGTAAACTGGCGCGCCGGCTGGTCGAGCTGCGCCAGGTAAGCGGTGTGCATCACCATTCGGGTCAGCTTCTCCGTGTTCCAGTGATCGCCAAGCCCTGTCCAGCCGTGTAAAAGTAGTTCGTGTGCCTGCCCATCGGCCCAATCCGGACGCAGCAGAATCTCCTGGTGGTGGCGGTCGGCACTGGCATAGGCCTGCCCATCCACATACACCAATGCTTCGGGGTGGCTGAAATTTTTGGCATCACCAAGCGGCAAATAGAGTACCAACGGGTGGCCGGCGCCCCAATCAGCGGGGATTTGAAAGGTGGTGCGCAGGATAAAATTGGTAAAAGGCTGCCCCCAATAGGTTCCTGGGACAATCTCCGAGCCGCTTTCCGGCAGGTTGTTTAGCGATACCGGGTCGGTCAAGCCAGCCGGAACTAACTGGTAACAGAAATGTGGCAGTGCAACCCGGCGGCGATAGACCAGCGGCTCAATTAAATCCAGGCGCTGGGTGATCTTTTCAACAGTCCAACGAACAGCGTGATTCATATGCACCTTAGCTCCTATACAGCAGTTATCTGATAAAAGTGAACCCCGGCTGGATGCAGGACTTTAAAAAAGCGTTCAGCAGCGGGCACATCCAGAAGTTTTGGGATAAATTCATGAAATTGCGGGTCATCCTGATCGCCCAACTGCCCGGGGCGGATTTCGATTTCAACCGGGGAAATGTGTGTCACAGTGTTCCTCCGGTCAACCAGGGGGGCGGCTCAAGTCCGGCCAAGCGCTGTTGGATGTCCACATAAGCGCGAATTTGCTGCCAATACTCGGAAAGGGTTTGTGGGCGGCGATGCCAGTCTGGGTCGGGGAATTGGCGCTGCGCTTCTGGCCAATTGGCTTCGGTAAGAAAGGCTTCATCCAGGGTACAGCCTTGATAAGCTGCAAAAGGTTGGAGATAGATATAACCGTCCGCCAACTGGGCGAGCTGAAAATCTTGATACCCGCTGGCGTAGTAGCTGTCATCCGGCAGGTTGCCAAAAGGCGAACCAACCAGGTCAAAACCCTTGGCCTGACCTGGGAATTGGGCCATCACCTGGTCAATCGCCCCACGCGCAGGGTATAGCTTTCTCGCTCCTCCCTCGTGCAGACTGTCGAATGGCTGGTGCAGCAGCACACAAAACACCTTTTTTGGGGCCTGCTGGTAAAGCAGCTGCCCCAGGTTGCGTTCTTCAAAACGCACAAAATCTGGGGCGTTGAAATCAAAAAACGGGATGCGGTAGCGGGTAAATGCATGGGGTGTGCCGGTTAAGATCAGGATTTTCTCGTTTTTATCCAATATCTCCCGCCGAACAAGCGCGGCGCGGTATGCATCCACCGGGCCGCGGTGATAAATTTTCTGGGCATTGGCTGGCGTACGCACGACTGGCGCCTCAGCCCAGTTGTATTGGTAACTCAAGTTCAGAATACGAAATTTGCGGGCCGATGCGGGCAGGCTGCGGTTGAAAGCCCAGGCAGTGCGGTAAATGTCGAGGTATTCTTGATAAGCCCAACCGGTGTTGTAACGAAACATGATCCGGCGAGCTGTATCTTCATCATAGGCAGCACCAGTCACCAACTCGTCCAGTTCCGCCTGGTCTTCACTCGCCCCAAACTCCATGCCAAAGGTATATATGCCTGCCTGGTAGAGTAAGGGGATCATCCGCTGAGCCAGTTCAAGGTTATGCCGGATGGCATGTTCTTCGGCCAACAAAACGACATCGTGAGATTTAAAAACATGGAGCAGGTAAGCTTCCGGCGCCTGTCCGTGCTTTTTCAAGTGTTCAACGAGCGGCTCGATCGTTCCTGTAAGCAGTGTGGGCAACATCTTTACTCCTTGAATAGAAAGGTGACCTGGCGCAGAATCGTCCCCCCCATTGGCACCAGGCGTAGCGGGCTGTTGGAGAGCAGGCCGCGCAGCGCCAAGGATTCCCAGGGGTGCTGTGGGTGGAAGATACCTTGTTCAAGGCTGAAGGTTTGCTCGCGGCTTACGCTGTGGGGTGTGTCGCGGCCCGCTGCGTCCACATATTCATCCTGAAAGCCGTGCCGCGGGTAGCTGCGCCCTGGCCTGGATTCTCCCGGCAGCGGCAGCGCAAACAGCAGCGGGCCGTGGCTGAAATAAACCTCCCTGTTTCGCCAGGCGTGGGTTTTCACCCCGGTGATAAAGCGCAAGGAAACGTGATCCCCGTTTTGCCAGGCGCGCTGGATATAGATGAATCCATCGCGAATTTCATGGTTGTCGACGCCACTCAGTTCAAATCCATCCGCCCAGGCTGGCAGGCGCAGCGCCAGATCAAATGCGGTTGGCTGTTCGAGGCGCAGGGATAGGTTGATGGTCAGATCGAAGGGATATTGGGTTTCCTCGCGGATGCTCACCCTGACGCCATGGATCTCGGTTTGCATTTCACAGGCCCCGTACAGGCCTGCCACCAACCCATTTTCCGAGCGCAGCCACATGGAGCGGACATAATACGGGAAAATCCGCCCGGCATTGGGCACACAGCACACCGCCACATCCTGGTGGGCGGGTGAATATTTGTAGCGAATTTGCGGGTTGGCAGGGTCTTGCGGATCATCTGGATGGAGCGGGCCGGTCATCGAGAAAGAATTGTCCGTTTTTAGATAGGCAATTGCAGGCTGATTCGGGTGGCGCGCCCCCTGCCCGGCATTGAAGAGCAGCCATTCAATCTGGTCGCCCCACTTCGCTGCGCCGGTTTTCTGCAGCAGGTGGGTGTAGGTATCGAGCAGTTCATGGCTGGAGCAGTATTCGTAACCAGTTTCGCCCGCATCAGCTTCGCGCCCGTCGATAAACTCATCACCCATCGGGCCGCCGGAGGGAGTGAGGCAGGTTTCGAGTTTGGCCAACGCCGCAGCCAACGCTGTTTCCAGCTGTGGATCATCCATCGCATAAGCCGCGGTCAGCAGTGAACGGATCTGTTCGTAGGTGTGAACACCGTGCGCCTTGAAGCGGTAGGCGGGATCCAGCAAATGCGCCAGTTGGAGATCATCCTGGCTGAGCGGCTGGCGGCTGTATTCGGTATAAAGCCAACGGGCGTAAGCCAGGTAGCCTTCTTCGCCAGTGAGTTGGTACAGGCGGTCGAGGACATCGGTAAAAACCAGCCCGTGCCCAACCCCGGCAAAGTCATCTTTCACGTCAAAGGGGTGAGATTGCCCGGGCAGATAGGCGCGCATGGTCACCGCCACCGCCCGCCGGACGGCTGTCAGAACGCGTTCGTCCCTGGTGGCTTCGTACCAGCCCAGCAAAACCCGGAAAAGCGAGGCCTGTGCCCACAATTCACCGTTTTCGCCGCTGAAGTTGAAGCGCAAATCAGGGGCATAGATACCCAGGTAGCCGTCCGCATCCTGGGTGGCGAGCAGGTGTTCAATGCGGGTGCGGGCCTTTTCGATAAAAAACGGATTTTCTGTGAGCAGCGCGGTGCGCACCAGGCCATCCAGCCAGTTGGATTGGGTTTCGCTGTTCCACCACAAGAACTGCACTTCCCAGCGGGTCTCCCTGGCGACGACGCCGAGTTCCTTGGTCTTGGCCGCTTTGGTCAGCCTGTTTGCGCCATAGATATCATCCTGCGCAAACAGGCCGGGGACGAGCTCGTCCAAATGACCGACAAAACCGTGTTCTAGATCGTGCCCCATCTGGGCGCGCATCCACCCGGCGGGTTTGATGGCGCCAAAAGGCAGCCACTGTGCAGCCTGCAACCTGGGCGTGTGTGTTTGATCGAGGGTCATGGCTGCATCACAACCTATTTAAACAGTGAAAATTTGCTGGTAAATTCTCGCAGGATTTCCGTTTTCCCAAATAAGCACAGTCCGAAATACTCCAACTCGGCTTCCGAGGCTGCCTCGGTCGCATCCAATTGCTGCTGGCTGCTGCCGATGGTCATGGTGCTGGTGAAATCGGTAAACGGTATGCCCCTGGCAATGGCCTCCTGACGGGCAGTTCTGATCTTATTCGAGTTATCTGCAACCAAAGCAATAAAGGGAAAATGAGATATACCCGGGTGGCTGCCCCCATCCTTGTCCAGATAGTTGAGAAAGTGCATCTCCTGCTGGCAAACTTTTCCAGCCAGCCCGGCAGCCATGTGCCCCAGGGCATTCATCAGTTTGCCGGTTTCAATTTTCTTATTCAACACCGCCACAAAGCGGTAGGCGTTTTCATCAGGCAAGCGACTGACATCCATAAACCTTCTCCAGGAATCAAGTTTTCAGATATTGTGTTGGTTGCGTAAATAAGTCCGTTATCCCAACAAAAACTTCAGCCGAGAAATCAAAATGGTTGATATATAAACCATTTTGATTTTATACCCGGATAGTTTATATGTCAACTATATTCACGGTAAGGACCGTAAAAAAATCAACCCCCTTTCTCAGGGCGCAGCAGCGTGATACAGTGCCGGTTGATCGTTTCCAGGTTTTCAATCAAAGAGTTTGCCGCTCCATCTTCCAGGCAGGTAAAAAGAGTTTGCTTATGAGCCTGGTATGCATGACTTACATCTTTTAACAGGTTTGCTCCTCGCTCCGTTAACAGCAGGCGCACTGCCCGGTTATCATGAGGATCCACCTGGCGAGCAATCATTCCTTCTTGTTCGAGTCCTCTAACAATGCGCGTCGTATTCCCTTTCGTGCACAACAGGCGCTTACTCAATTCACTGAGTGAAATACCAGGCTGCTGATCAATATGAAGCAAGGCATAATAGCGGGTTTTGCCAAGATGATACCGCTCAAAAAAACGGTCATCGCTCTCGCTCAGCAGCATGTGCGATCTTACCAGGGCACTGTAAATTTTTTCCGCCTGATTCATAGAATGCTCCCAAAAACCAATATGGTTGATGCATAAACTATATGCCTGAATTTCGCCCCTGTCAATGGCAGAAATGTGGCAGGATGCCAAAGCTGCCGGGCGCAACCCCTGGCCCTGGCTGCTGCTCACCCTGGCCACTGGTTCGATTGGTGCGCTGGTTTACCTGCTGGCTTACAAAAGTGACCGCTCATGAAACCTTTCGATCAGGAAATCAGCAGCGTGTTGGGTGCCATCCCATGCAGTAAGAATGGTCTTCAGACGCACAGCTAAATCTTTTGCATGCTGGTCGTTGATGAGCTGTTCGAGACTGTTTAAGAGTGTTTTTTGTGTCAGGCGGCGTTTTCGAATGCGAACAGCGCTGCCGAACTTTACCACAAATTCAATATTGCTTTCCTGTTCGGGCTGCAAGCCTATGCCCACAAACGGTGTTCCAGATGCACAAGCTGTTTGCACCGTGCCTTGCCCACCGTGAATTACCGCAAGATCTGCCAATGGATTTACTTTGTGGGCTGGTAGCCAGTCAAAGATATGGACATTCTCTGGGACACGCACTGCGCCATCTTTCAAGTGCGCTTTCACCGGGGCGATGACTGTGTAAGGCGCACCTGAAAAACTCTCCAGCACGGTTTTTAGAATATCGCGATTGGCTGAACTACCCATGGCACAGTAGATCAGCGGTTTTTCCCGCGGCAGAGCCAGGATTTCTGGCGGAATTTCTCCGTCCAGATGGGCAAAAATCGGGCCGATGTAATACCAGTTTTCAGGCAGTTTAGTAACCCCGGTCAGTTCGGGGATGTCGGTGACTAAAGTGTAATCGCCCTCGTAAATGTCTACCAGGCGGCGGATGGGGCGAATTCCATAGGTTTTTGCCAAGCGGGTAAAGGGTTTGATCCACAACCTGGTGCTTAAAAGCCAACGATTGGCGATAGTATCCAGCCAACGTTGGGGGATCCAGCGCAACGCAGACAGATCAAATGCGTCGGGCCAGGTGCTCAGGTTTGCTTCGAGGAACGGGCGGGAGAGCGGAAAGGGAATCACGTACACCAACGGCAATTGAGCAGCGCGGGCAGAGATAACGGTACTCAGCGTGAAGCCTATCACCAGCGCCGCCGGATTCAATTCGGCATAGAGCGCCAGTTCGCTCTCCACGCGCTGTCGAAGTTCTTCCTCCAAGAAAGGGTCTTCAAACGATTCCATCCTGTCAACTTTCCACAAATGCTCGATTTTCTCATCCGTCAACCAGGGCTGCATGCGTCGAAATTCAAAACCGGCCTGTTCGATCAGGCCAGAAAATTTGTCACTATAGCCGAAAAAGACACAATGAAACTGACCGCAGCAAGCTTTGGCGATCTCGATCATGCGCGTGGTTTCAGCAATGTTAATGGTTTCGGGGGCAAACAAGATGGTTTTCATCCCTCACTCCTATATCGGTCTCCAACAACCTGCTGCCGAGGCCTGGCCGCGCGCTTTTTCAGCCTTTCTCCAACACAAACGGCTGTCTTTTTCCATAAGTCAGCGAACGCCACACCCATTCGAGCGGGCCAAACTGGAAGCGGCTTAGCCACCAAACGCTGAGTGGAATTTGAACCAGGTAAATCGCAAAGGTGATGCCCCACAACCACGCCGCACCGACTTTTTCGAACAAGCCCAGTCCGTAGCCATTGAAAATCAGCGAGCAAATCACCGATTGCAGCACGTAGTTGCTGAGCGCCATGCGGCCCACCTGGCCGATCGGTGCCAACAGTTTTGCGCCGCGCTCCTTCAACGAAATCAAGGACAACCCACTGATATACACTGCCGCCAGCGCCGGAGCGCCAATGATAAAGCCCAAACTTGTCCACCATGGATTTTCGGTAAAGACAAATAGCGCGTTGAACGCCAAACCGATGAGCAGCCCCCACAGGGCAATTTTCTTAAGCAGGTTCCGCTGCTCTGGAAGTTGTTCAAAGAATTTCATCCGTCCCACCAGCAGGCCGAGCAAGAAAAGCGCCATCACGGTGGCGCCCTGGGTCAGGGCGATGATGATGAACGAAATCACGCCGGAAAAAACCTGGAAGATGACCACCGTAAAGAAAGAATCGCTTGTGAAAGCCTGGCGGGCCATGGCTACTACATCCATGGGCATACCTTCAACCTTCCCGCCGCCGGCAGGCCCACCAATCAGCGCCAGGATGACGAATCCCAGGGCGAAGAAAATCCCCGCCCAGGTGACCAACGTGCGGTCGGAGCGGCGCCGAAAAGCCAGCAGGGCAAATCCAAGCAGGGCATACATGCGCAGGATGTCGCCAATCCAAAAAAGAACGGTGTGCAGCAACCCCAGCCCCAACAAGACCCACAGGCGGCGCGGGTAGAACGAGCGCACATCCTTGCCTTTGGCCTCTGCACGCGCCAGTTGTACCGAAAAACCCAGCCCAAACAGAAAGGAGAAAATGGTGTAGAACTTGCCCTCGGCAAAAAAGAGCATGAGCATTTCGGCAATCTCATCGTACCAGGGCAGGTTTTCAGGCGGGAGATAACCAGGGTAAAAAGCCGGGCTGGCAAACCCGCCAATATTGACGGCCAGGATGCCAAACACGGCAAAGCCACGCAAAATGTCGAGGATCTGGATGCGCTCGGCTTTTTTCACCGGCTGCAGGGTATTGGGGATTGAAGCTGTTGTCATTGTGTGTGATTCCTTTGCGGTGATCATCTCTCATAGGCCAAGCAAAAGCACAGCATGTCATCCATTTTGCTGCGCCCTTGCCACAGGGATGTCCATCGGATATTTTAATATATTCTAAAGCATATCTCTTTTTTGGAGTACATTTTCCAACTGGTGTGTGTTCTCCATGTCAAAATCATACACCAATACCTGGAGCATCAGGCGTTCAGAAGCGGTAAAAGTGGATATTATGGAGAAAATTGCAGGGCGGCTAAACAAGTTTAGCATCCGCTGACAGCATGGCATAGAGAAATGTGTCAGTCCACAAAGGCTGACCTTGCGCATTCTGCCGAAAGAAGATGTTTTGGCGCAGCAATCCTTCCCTCTGAAAGCCAACTCTTTCCAACAGTTTCCAAGATGCGACGTTTTTTGGGTTGCAGTGAGCCACCACGCGATGGATAGCGGCCTGGGTAAACCCATAGCGCACCAACGCTGCCACAGCTTCCGACATATAACCTTGCCGCTGATACTGCGGGTTGAGGATGTAGCCCAATTCCCAGGTCATCAGGTGCTGCGGCTCAATGTGCTTGAAATAGATCTGCCCGATAACTTTGTGGGTTTCTTGCAGTTCAACCGCCCAAAAATTGGGTGATGCAGCGAGATCCTGCGCCATCGTGCGGGCCTGGGCCAGGTCAATTGGCTCTCCCGGTTCGAACTGGTAAATCTGCTCATCTGAGAGATAGGAATGCAAATCTTCGTCGTCAGTGGGACAAAAGGCGCGCAGGATTAACCTGGGAGATGAAATGGTGGGTTTGTTTGCCATAGGGTCATAATCCTTTGGTTATTTGCCAATACCGTTGTTTCATTGTACTATTCTCTGACGTTTTTCAACAAAATAACCGTCATCACCACCCCGGCCAATGCCATGCCAGGGAAGATGACCAACTCAACCACACTGACCGGCACGCCGACCCGGGCCATGTTCAGCCCCATCAGGCTGACGGCGATGCCGAGGGTGAGAAACTTGGTCAGCCCAACCGAAGCCAGCAGGTAGCCCCAGGCGTGGCGGCGCAAGAGCAGGATACCCGAAAGGATACAAACTGGGACGATCAACCCCAGGTCCATGGCCTGGATGAACAGGCTGGTGGTGTTTTCCAGCGCTGGGACGGCTCCCGGGGAGAACGTGGAAGCGATGCGCCCCAACCAGGCAAACGAGAGAAAAGCGGCGGCAAAGAAGAGCAGTCCTGCAACCCAGCGGCGCGGCAGTTTTTCGGAGAAGTGCGCTGGCAGAGTCGCCAGATCAATAGATATCAGCACCAGCACCAGGGCGAACAGGCTCAGGCTGAACAGGGCGACATAGACCAGGAAGAGGGCGTTGTAGTGCGCCCCCACCATCATGGTAATGTAGGTGTACAGGATGAAGCCGAGCGTACCCGCCAGGAGCAGCCGTCCACGCAGGGAGCCGCGCAGCGCTAACCAAAAGGAAATCGCCAGCAGGGGAAGACCGAGGATGAGGGTCACCAGGTCATTGGCTTGCATCTGGGCAGCGGAACTGACCGTGTCCCAGTAATACAGCCCGCGGGCGTTGATGGTCACCTCTTCCCCGCGGAAGGTGGTCAGCGGGTAAGGCGTACCCGTGGCGGGCCACACGCCCGCCAGCGCGGCGAACAGGGCCAGAATAAAAATCAGGGGGATGAGCCATTGGAGCACATTTTGGTGTTTCATGGGATATTATTTTCCTTGTTAAGGCTGCGAAAGAAAGATATGGTCAGGCCGATGGCAAATGCACCCATGACAAGCCACGAGCCTATCATGCCTATATAAACACCCATCGGGAAAGTAATTCCCTCCAGGGTTTGGCTGATGGTTTGGCCAATAACCACAACCCCAATCAAGGTACACAGAATGAGCATTGGCGCAGCCAACAAATGTCCAAGCGATTTGCGCTGCAAGAGAAAAACCGCAGTGCTTACTGCCGCTGGGGTAATGACTGCTGAGTCAAAACTATGTGTGAACATGGTGGTGTAAGGTCCAAGCAACTCGGGCACACTGCCATTCATTAGCGGCGCAATGATATCGCTCAACCAGATGAATAAAGTGCCAAAGCCTGCGACAAAGTTAAAAATTACCAGGTTGCGATGCGGAAATCCAGGCTTAATGCGCACCGTGAGCGTTTGCAAGTTGAATGTCGCCAGAGCGGTAATGACCGCAAACAGACTGGATGAAAACAGCGCCGTGTAAAAAAGGAACATCGCATTGAAGGCTGCCCCGAAGGCCATTGAAGCGCCGATATACAGGCAATAAAACAATATGCCAATCTGGGCAATTTGCGCATTCTGGGAACCGCGCAAAGATAAAGAGTAACATGACAATAATAACGGCAGCACAACCAATAAAGTGACGAAATCGGTACCGCGAAAGGCAGCGCCGCTGAACAGCGAATCGTTTGCATAAATGCCGCGCCCATACATCTGTACCTGCTGCCCGCGCACAGTCTGGAATGCATAAGGGCCTGATCCGCCTCGAATAAACAATCCTGCGCCAGCAGTGATGAGGGCCAGGATAAAAATTAGAGGGATAAGCCATTTTAAGACAGGGTTCATTTTGATTCTCCTAAATCCAACCTGTAAAAAAGGGTGGCAAACTCGTTGATGTGCCCCAACGCGCCATAAAGGTGGATGGTTTTGTCGTAGCCGCCCGAAATATAGGCCGTGCCGATATGATTTTCATGCAGCACGCGCAGGCAGGCGCGGAGCGTCATCTTTGAATAGCCTTTATTATGATGTTCAGCGTGTGTGCAAACACGCTCGATTTCTGCCGTGTTGTTAGCATAATCAATAAACGCTTCACAACCGGATACATGGGTGCCAGATTCATCCACCAGCACAAAATCAAAGCGGGCATCGTAGATTGGACTGGTGCGAATGTACACGCGAATGGCCTCATCTGTCTGCGGGTCGTAGCGATGATTGGGCCAGGCGCTGCGCCGCAAGATGGCCTGGTTGGCATAATTTTTGTTTTCTGCCATGCTCTCAAAGCGCAGCGGCGCAGCCGGGTAGGGCACATCACGAAAATACGCAGTATCGAAAATGCGGGTCATCTCCACATCGCCGGTGCGTTGATAACCAGCCTGCTCGAGCGCAAAAATGCGTTTTTCGTGCACATCTGCGGCGCTGGTGAGCAGGTGACGGTACTGCGGCCCCCATTCAACCTGAGCCCAGGCAAGCATTTCGGGGTACAAGTACTCGTATTCTTCCAGCACAATGATGTCGAACTGTTCGTTGAACTCTTCAGAAATCACAAACCCGATCAGTTCATCATAAAAGTTGAACCACAGATGCGCCGCACTCGCATAATTACCGGGGAAACACCGTTTGAAGTTAAACAAGTTGTATTTCCAGTCTACCAACCGGGCAACGTGCCAGACAAACGAGTCTCGCTTGCTGGCGTTGTCGCGCACAAGCAGGGCACACATGTGTTTAAAATCTGAGCTCTCGTATATAAATGGGCGATGATGGGTTTTCATGAAATTTTTCCTTTCTAAAGAAGTCTGGCATCATCCCAACGCCTTTTCTGCCCAGGCGTGAATTTTATTCCAATCTCGCTTGTCTCCGATGGCGGCGCCAGTCTGCTTTTGGACAGCCATCGTCATCAACCGGTCAAGAAACGAGAGTGTGGCATAGTCTATTTTGCCAGCAAAAAAGGCTTCATCTGTGGGGTTAATTATTTGGCGAATGGGCGCAGTATAGGTGGTACGCGCGGCGCGGCTGATTTCATCCTCGCCCAGGTTGAGCATGTGGACGGTGAAAATGGCGACCGGAAGCGCCTGGAGCGCAGCGTGGTTGGCTTTGATGTAATCCACCATCTCAGGCAGCCAGTTGCCCACTCGGATGGCACTGCCCAGGATGACAGCGTCATAGCCGCTGAGATCTGGTTTAACCTTGACGGGTTTGACGTCCACCTTGAAACCGCGCACCGCAAGTGTTTCGCCGATGGCTGCAGCAATCTCTGGCGTGGAACCAGCCCGAGTGGCATAGGTGATAAGAAATCGTTTATTCATGAATGATCTCCTGGTTCAGTAGATAAGGATAGGAGTACATAGCCCAGATTGTGCAGGCTGCGGATGATTCCCAAGACGCCAGCCTGGTCGGTGCGCAGGTTGGAAAGGGTAAAGGTGTTCCTTTCGACAACCAGACGGGTGCCTTCAGGGCAGTAGCCGGCCAGAAAATCATCGTCCGGCGCGCCGGAGAATTTTAGTGTATAGGTGTTTGGATCGGCTGTTGTGATCATCAACTTTCTCCTGATTCAAGCCTAAGTGTACAACCCAACTAACAAAAACGGACTACATAAAGATGTAGTCCGTTTCAGCAAAAAGATGTGGTTTTGGATTAAATCAGCCCCAACGCCCGCCCACGCTCAATGGCCTGGGTCTGCTTCTCCACCCCCAACTTGGCATATACGCCCTTAACATGATAGCGCACCGTGTTGACGCTGACCACCAACCGCCCGGCTATCTGGGCGTAAGTCAGCCCTTGAGCCAGCAGGCGCAGCACTTCCAACTCGCGTTCGGTCAGTTGTTCAATCAATTCTTGAGAAACAACCGGCTGCTGGCCGCTGGCTGCATCCATAAAAACACGCTGGTAGCCTTCAGGCTCGCCGAGCTGACGGGCACGCGCCAACCAGCCCGCGCCGCCGCCCACGTTTGACCCCAGCACCAACGCCTGGATCAACGTGCCGCTGCGCCCTTCGGCTTCGGCGCTGTGGACAATCCGTTTCGCCAGCGAGAAAGCAGCAGGGTGGTGGCTGGCAATCATCCAGCGCAGCCAGGCCAAGTGGATGACATCCGTGCGATAACTGACCGGTTCCTCTGCTGCTATGCCGGAAGCGCGTAACGCGGCTTCTGTTTCGTTCAGGCTGCCCTGTGCCACCAGCAGGCTGGCTTGTTGGGCAATCCAATCTGGGCGTGCCCAGTCCGGGCCTCCTTTTGCCAGCGTCTCACCAGCCACGCGCAAGCATTCCGCGGCCGCTTGCAAGTTGCCCTGGCCCTGGTATAGACGCGCCAGGTGCACATTGGCATACACCACCGAAGCCGGCTGTTCGGCTAAAGCTGCCAGCCGAGCGCCATGCAACAGCGCCTCCCGGGCTTCTTCCACCTGGTTCCACTCGTAATAAACCTGTCCCAGCACAGCATGTACCGAACCGCTCATTGCCGGGGCAATTCGCGAAAGGGTTTCGGCCCGTTCAACAACCGCTTTTGCCCGTTCGGCCAGCAGGTGCAAACGACCCAGCGGAAACCAGATCAAAGCTAAGTGCGCCATCGCTACCATTGCCGTGACATGATCGTCTATGGCATGAGCGGCGCGCAAGGCTTCTTCCAACGTTTCGATGGCTTCGGAAAAACGCCCCACCGTGCGATACGCCGTCCCCAACGCCAGCGCTGTCGAAGCGACCAGACGCACATCATCCCTCGGCGCGAGCGCCCGGGCCTGCTCTGCCAGCGCCAGGGACTCGGGGTTCTTGCCCTGCGCCTTGACGATGAAAGACTGCAAGGCCAGGAGATCGGCGTGCAGGGCTCGGGCTTCGACACTGCCTGGCGGCAGGCTTTGCAATGTTGACTGCGCCGCCAACAGGTAGGGGACGGCTCGCTGGTAATCGCCGTGCAGGATTTTGCCCCACACAATCACGGGATTGAGTTTCGGGCTGCTGCTGCGCAGGGCATCGGGCAGCGCAACAGCCCATTTCAGGAAAAGGCGTGAGTGACCATGTGTCAACAAACGCCAGCCAAATTTTTCAAGCAGCGCTGCCACCCTTGCCTCATCCCCTCCTGCCAACGCGTGTTCAATGCTGGCAGTGGGCATATCCTGGCTTTCGTACCATTGGCTGGCACGTTGGTGCAGCTCAAACAGGCAGTCTGCGCACTCACGCTTTAAGCGGTGCTGAAGCAGTTCGGCAAAAAGGTGGTGGTAGCGATACCAACTCCCCTCGTCGTCTAGCGGGATGATGAACAGGTTTGCCGCCAGCAAGCGTTCCAGCAGATTGGCGCTGCCAGTGCGTCCGGTTACAGCATCGCACAGATCTCCGCTCATGCGCGGCAAAATCGAAGTCTTCAGTAGAAAATCCTGCACATCGGACGGCTGGGTCTTGAGCACTTCTTCCGTCAGGTAATCCAGGATAAAGCGATGGCTGCCGCTCAAGGTTTGGACAAACGATCCGGGATTCTCGTGCCCCTGAAGGGATAAGCCAGCCAACTGCAACCCGGCAGCCCAGCCTTCGGTACGCTCTGTCAGGCGAGATACATCGTCCGTTGATAGCTCCAAGCGCAGCCCATCCCGCAGCAGTCGGGCCGCTTCAATCTCCGAAAAGCGCAAGTCAGCAGCGCGGATTTCGGTCAACTGGCCGCGCGCCCTCAGGCGCGCCAGAGGTAAGGCGGGGTCTTCCCGGGTGATGATCACCAGTTGCAACGCACGCGGTTGTTGGGCCAGCAGGTGGCCTAAAATCTCCAGAATGAAGCTGTTTTGGATGCATTGAAAATCGTCCAGCACCAAAATGCGCCTATCGGCCCAGCCGGACATTTCGTTCACAAAAATCGTTACCAGCACATCTGCTGTTGGCAGCTGCCCGGCCTGAAGTGCGGCGAACAACTCGGTACAAAAAGCTGGTTCGGTACGTTGGATGGCAGCAATAAAATACAGCAGAAAACGCCCGGGATCGTCATCCATTTCGTCGAGAGATAACCAGGCTGCCGGTAAGGCTATCTTTGTCAACCAGGCGCCGACCAGGGTGCTTTTGCCATAACCCGCTGGTGCGGAAACCAGGGTCAGCAGGTGTTCACTTTGCAAGCTTGTAGTTAGCTGATGCAGCAAACGTTCGCGTTCTATCCAATACCGGGTCAGTGTAGGGTGAAAAAGTTTGGTGGTTCTTAAGCGCATGGACATGTAAATATTATACTTGGCCAGGATTGGCCTATCATTGTGTACTTTATTGTAAGCAGAACAGATCAATACAAACAGAACGAAAGGGCTTTGGGCCTCGGTAGGCCAGTTCTTGCGGCATTCTGCCGGGGAATGCGCTCGCGACCCTATCCGTATCTACAATGTTCCCGCGTTACCGCAGGTTTTTATTAATATCCTTTTTGGTGGGTCTGGAGCGGTATCCCTAGTGTGTCGTAAAGACAGACACAGGAGATCTTGAAAATAACGGTAACGCGGGAACGCGTCAAGCGAGTTATTCACGTTCTGCAGGATCTGGATTGGGGAACTGCCACGTTTCCGCTGCGCTGTGACCCATCCCTACTGGAGGGCGCAACCACTGCGTGTCATTCCGAGCGGTACAACCATTAATGATTTTCAAAAGACGCTGTTTCCATTTATAATTCTCAGCACTGCAAATTTACCTCCTTGGAGCCGTTATGAAAAAATCGCTGGCCTTTCTGGGTTCGGTTGTGATTGGGATTTGCCTGGTTATCGGGCTGTTTTGGCTGCTGCCAGGTTCGGCGCAGGCGCATAGTACAGCGCCTGGCGAAGCGCAGCTCGCCCTGGCGCTGAATCCGGTTGTGGTGGGCAGCGGCACCCCCGAAAGCTGCACGCGCAATGCACTGGTGGCAGCCCTGGGCAGTGGGGACAACCTGTATGTCACGTTTAACTGCGGGCCCGACCCGGTGACGATTGTGTTTACCGCCCGAATTGACCTCCAGGCCGGCAAGACCTATGTGATCGACGGCGGGGGGTTGGTGACCCTGGATGGGAATCATGCTGTGGGGATTTTTAATGTCCCGGCCACGACTGCGCTCACCCTGGTGGAATTGACGGTGCAGCGGGCAAATTGCCGGGGTTGCGGGGCTATCAACAACCTGGGTACGCTGGAAATTCGTTCCAGCGTGCTCAAGGACAATGCCCGCTGCTGCCTCTCCGGAGCGGCAGTGTGGGCGCAAAGCGGCAGCACCACGCTGATCAGCGACACCCTGGTTACAGGCAACGCCAATTATGACGATGCCGGGGGGCCAATGGGAAACCTGTATATTGCCAGTGGGGCGCAAATGCAGGTGGTCCACAGCGATTTCAGCGGCAACTGGACCGGGGCGTTTTATAATGAAGGCAGCCTGTCCATTGAGAACAGCGACCTGCACCACCACAGCTACCCGGTGGTGCAGATGGGGCAAAATGCCCAACTGAGCGTGTCCAGCAGTGCTTTTTACAGCAACACCAACACCGTCAATGCCCTAAACCAGAGCGGGCGCGGGGCGGTCATTGACCGGCTGGGCGGCGCTGTTTTCACGGTGAACATTTACGACAGCACCTTTGAACACAACCGAGCCCGCCTGGATGGCGGGGCCATTTATGCCGCGGGTACACTCAATATTTACAACTCTATCTTTTTCGACAACACCGTGCTGGACAACGGCAGCCCGGCAGGCTACGGCGGGGCGATCCGCATGGATGCCAATGGGGTGATCAGCAATACGCTATTTACCGAGAACACGGCGGCAGGCGGCGGGGCGTTGAGCATCAATGCCGCGTCCGTGGCAATCCAATCCAGCCAGTTCTTGACCAACACCAGCACATCCGGCGGCGGCGGGGCGCTGCTGGTGTTGTCTGCCAACAGCCTGGAACTGACCGGTTCGGTTTTTCGCAACAACAGCACTTCTTCCCAGGGCGGCGCTGGCTGGTTGAAAGCCAGTTCGCTTACGGTACACAACAGCCTGTTTGAAAACAATCGCACTGGCTATTGGACGTCTACCGGCGGCGGCGCGCTGTACCTGGAAAAGCCCTGCTGCGGCGGGCCAAAACCGAATGTCACCATTGCCGACAGCCAGTTCACCCGCAACCGGGCAGGGTCGGCAGGCGGCGGCGCGATCTGGACATCTGACTTGAACCTGGACATCCAGCGGGGCGCTTTTGAGCTTAACCAAGCGGATGGCGGGAACGGCGGCGCGCTTTCCCTGCAGCCCGCTACCCAGGCGTTGATTCAAGACAGCCTGCTGGCCGGCAACCTGGCCACCGCCGCTGGCGGGGGCGGCGGGGTTTTCCTCTCTGGCAATGCCAGCGCTGCCCTGGTGAACGTCACCCTGTCTGCCAATGAGGGCGCCTTTGGCGGGGGCGTTGCCCGGACGCCTGGTGGCAACGATTCTAACAGTGTCCTGTCCCTGTACAATGTCACCCTGGCGGATGGTGTGGCGCGCCAGGCCAACGGCGGCGGCAACCTGCAAGCCCACATCAACGGCAGCACTGCCATTCGCAACACCATTATTGCTGGCGGCCTTGCCAACGGCGCGCCCAACAACTGCAGTGCGGTGCTTTCCGGCGGGTCTTCGCAGGGCTACAACCTGGAAGACGGTTCTGGCTGCGGGTTGAATGCGGCAGGCGACCAGGTGAACACCGACCCGCTGCTTACACCGTTGGCTGCCACTCCTGGCCTGGAGGCTTTGCCGTACGCCGCAGCCCATTTGCTGGACGAATCCAGCCCGGCCATTGACGCCGGAAACCCGGCGGGCTGCTTCTCTGACCAGGCTGCTACCCTGGCGCTGGACCACGACCAGCGCACTGCTCCCCGCCCGGCGGATGGCGATGGGGACGCAACTGCCCGCTGCGACATTGGCGCAGTGGAGTACCTTATTCCCAACATTCCCCCCACCCTGGCTGGGCCCGGCACCCAAAGCCTGCCCGAAGATTACCCGCTGGCCTTCTCCCCCGCTTACCAGACTGATTTTGCCCTGGATGACCTGGACGCAGGCGCATCGGTTTTGCGCCTGCGGGTGGAAGCCACGCACGGCTGGGTGACGCTGGGGCAGGCGGCCGGGCTGACCTTCCTGCAAGGGGACGGTGTTGGCGATGCGGCTCTGATTGCCGAAGGCACCCTGGCCGATCTGCAAGCCGCCCTGCTCGATATGTACCTGACCCCCCTGCCCGACTATACCGGTGCGGCCAGCCTGCTGGTCGAGGTGAACGACCTTTCCCACCCTGCGGCTGGCGGTCCGGGGGTAGCCACCCACGTTGTGCCCATTTTCTATTCCCCGGTGAACGATGCGCCGCGCCTGGTTAGCTCCCCAGGGGGGTTTCTGTTTTTGCAGGAAGACCAGGCTTTTGCGTTTGGCGGTGCAAACCGCCTGGAACTTTACGACCCGGACATTTACACCGGCACGCTGCGGGTGACCCTTTCCATGGGGACCGGCGCTGCCCTCACCCTGGCAAGCCAGCAAGGGCTGGTCTTCAGCCTGGGCGACGGCATTACAGATACGGTGATGACCTGGCAGGCCACCCTGACCGACACCAACGCCGCCCTGGATGGCATGCAGCTTCACCTGGCGCCCGATTTCAATGGGCAAACCTCTTTGAAGGTGCAGGCTGCCGATGGCGGTTTGAGCGGCGCAGGTGGAGAGAAAACCCTGGAGGCTTTCTTCAGCATCTTTGTCGCGCCGGTAAACGACCCGCCCGTCCACGCCCTGCCCCCGGCGCAAACTATCCCCCCAAACACGGACTCGTTCTTATACGCTGCGGCGGGCAACCGCCTGGCGGTGAGCGATGTGGATGTACCCACCAACACGCCCATCAGCGTTACGCTGCGAGCGGAAAACGGCACCCTGGCGCTCAACCCGAATGTGATCGGGCTGAATTTCACCCTGCCCTACACCGGCGACAACGCCGTCATCAGCTTTAAAGCGCGCATAGACCTGGTGAACCGGGCCCTGGATGGCCTGCGCTTCCGCCCCACCGGGGGCTACAGCGGACCTGCCGCCATTCAGATTGCCAGCAACGATATGGGCAACACCGGCGGCCCGGCCCCATCCATCACTACCGACAGCGTACCAATCACGGTGTTGGGCGCGCCGTATGTGACATTTGAGCGCGAGGCGTATTCCGCAGCCGAAAGCGCCGGGCAGGTCAGCCTGGTGGTGCGGCTGTTCAACCCCAACCCGGCTTTTTCCTACCAGGTTTCGTATGCCTTCACCCCTGAAACCGCCACCGTCGGGCAGGATTACACTGGGGTTGATGGCGTGCTGAACTTTTCCGCAGGGCAAACTGAACAAACCATCCCATTTAATATCATCAACGACAACATCCACGAGCCAGAGACGGAACGCCTGCTGGTCAGCCTGCATTCCCCGATTGGCGCGCTTACCCTGGGGGAACCAGCCCAAGCCACTTTTGACATTTTAAACAACGACCCCCAACCCGTGGTGCGTTTTGCCATGCGCCGCCAGGTCGTTAGCGAAGGCGATGGAACGGTGCAGGTCGTTGTCACCCTCGACCGCCCTTCCCAACACAAAGTGCGGGTGGGCTACCTGCTGGCCAGCCCCGACCCGCTCAGTCTGGCCATCCAGGCCAGCCCGGACGATTACAGCTTTACCCCCGGAACTCTGAATTTTGCCCCCGGGCAAACCAGCCAGGCTTTCCCACTCTCCATCACCAACGACGCTATAACGGGCGAAAACGATGAGGTTATCGGGTTAAAACTGGCAAACCCATCCAATGCCGTGTTTGGGCTTCTGCGCGACACCAACGGCTTACCCACCCCCTACATTGATAACCAGATGACGCTGGTTATTGAAGACGATGATATTCCCTCCGTCTTTTTTCAGAAGAGCGCTGTAACATTTTCCGAGGCCAATTCAGGAGGGACTGGGCTGATTTATGTTCAGCTCTCTGCTCCATCGCCCATCCCGGTGCGGGTGACCTGTGCGTTTGGCGGCGGTACTGCCACGCGCATGCAGGATTACAGTGTTGAACGCCTGCAGACCATTACCTTTGACCCGGGACAGGTGCTGATGCCCTGCACCTTGCGGGTACTGCAAGATGACCTGGAAGAACCCCTTGAAACTTTCAGTGTGGTTTTACAAAACCCGCAAAATGCCAGGCTGGACAGGCAAAGCCCGGTCCAGATCCTGGCATCCATCGAAGACGATGATACGCCGCCAATTTGCGTTAACTTTACTGGAAACTTCGAGAGCCAGATCCAGGTTGTCCAAACCATCCAGGGGGCCTACACGCAAAATGTACCTCTGGTTGCTGGTCGCCAGACTTTTATACGCTACTCTCCTTCTGTGGTTATTAAAACCGCTTTCCCCGAATGCCGAAATCGACCACCGGACAATGTCAAAATGGATGTGTACGCCAATGGACAGCGCCTTGAAGCGTTAAACCCGCGCCCACTTAAATCCGGCTGGCAAGGGTTTATAGGTGAAGAGGGCTTCAACACGCACTACTGGTATGAACTGCCTGCGCACATGAGCCAGGGAATGCTTAACCTGGTGGCAGAAATAAATGCCGACCAGGCTATTCAAGAAGAGAACTATACCGACAACCAGATCAGCCTGCAAGTTTCGTTTACTTCCCCACCGCCCAACGCTTCGCTGGTGATTTACAAAGTGTCTTACAACGTTTGCCCGCTGTTCCAACCCTGCACCATTATTCGCCCCAACGAAGAAAACCTGGCAGCGATGTTGGAAATGATGCGAAATCACTACCCGGTGAATATGAATTACCAGGTCCGTTCGGCAGTCATGCCCGCTGCCCCAACCAAGCCGTCCAGCAACCAGGTTATGGGCTTTTTATCAGGTTTGCTGGCAAGAGATATTGCCTCCGGTGCAACCGAGGCGGGCACCATTTACGGAGGCCTGATCCCCGACCATGCCGGAATCATCGGGCGCAGAGCCGATAACAGCACATTCAAAATTGCCGGGATGGCGGTTGGATTGACTTTATTCGTTGTTGATTCAACGGATGGGCGCACGCTGATGCACGAACTCGGGCATGTTCAAGGCCGCCAGCATGTGGATGCACCTACTGATGATGAGTGGATGCCCTGCACAAAACCCGAAGGCGTGGACGACAACTATCCCTACGAGGATGGTCTGTTAGGCGATCGAACGCGGATGTTCGTGGGCTTTAACATCCAGGATGAGGAGACGTATTGGTACAACCGGTACGGCGATATCATGACCTACTGCAATAACAAATGGATCAGCGATTATACCTGGCAAGCGATCATCAATTTTGTCGGCAACCTACCCAGGGAAGAATCAACCCGCCAGGCACAAGGCGCGCCTGGCCCGGTTTTGCTGTTCAGCGCAATCTACGACGCCATTGAAAGCCAGTTTGCGTTTATGCCGCTGTACGTATTGCCGGAAGCCTACCCGGATCTGCCCCCGGCAGCCAGCGAGTATACCCTTGTGCTGCGCGGTGCGGGCGGGGTTCTGCTGCAAAGCGTGCCGCTGGAAATGCGCGACAACTCTGCTTACGAAGGCGGCGCGGAGGTTTTGTTCACCCAGGCAGTGGCCCTGCCAGCCGGTGTGGAACTGCTGGAAGTGACCGGTCCCAGCAGCGCTTTGCTGGGCAGCATCCAGGCCAGCCCCAACCCGCCCACGCTGACACTGACCGCCCCGCTGTTGTTTGAACAGGTTTCTCCATTCAGTGCAGTGCTGCAGCCTGCCTGGCCCGCCCTGGCGCCGGAAATCCTGGGCGAGGGAAACATTGCGCTTGCCTGGGAAGCGGGCGACCCGGACGGCGACCTGCTGTACTTCAGCGTACTGTTCAGCCCGGATGACGGCCAAAGCTGGCGCACCCTGGCCACCGACCTGGTGACCCCCACGCTCACCATCTCCCGCTCCCAAATCAGCGCCAGCCCTGCTGCCCGCCTGCGGGTGATGGCCAGTGATGGGCTGCACACCGTGTACGCAGACAGCGGCGCGTTTGTGGTGCCTAACCAACCCCCGGACCTGGGGCTGGCGCACCCCGCCCCGGGTGCGGTTTTCCTGGTGGATCAAACCATCCCGCTGCGCGCCTGGGTCACCGACCCGGACGGCGACGCCCTGGACGATCTTCAAATTTCCTGGACATCGGATGTGTCGGGCTTGCTGGGCACAGGGAGTGTGCTGCCTGTGCAGCTTGCGCCGGGCGAACATACCATCACCCTGCGCGCCGTGGACAGCCACGGGGATGCCAGCGAACTGCTGTTTACCCTGGGCGTGGTTACGGATACCGCGCTGCTCCCGCTGCAGCCCACTGAACTGCGCATTTCACCCGATGATGGCTTAATTGTCCTCACCAACCAGCCCGGCGAAACTGCGGCATTGATCAATGTGTATAACCTGGATTACAGCACCCCCATCTCGTGGACGGCAGTCACTACGGCCACCTGGTTGACCCTTTCCGCCCCCGGAGGCCAAACGCCGGACAACCTGCTGGTGAACCTGAACCACGGCCTGCCTTTTGGCGAATACAGGGCTGAACTGATCATTTCCAGCCCTGGAGATTTGGCTGGTGGGCAGGAGGGACAGCGGGATGATGGGTTCACCTATGTGATCCAGGTCTACGCCATCATCACCCCGCACCAGGTATACCTGCCGCTTTTGCGCCGCTAAAGCATCAATGATAGGAGCCAAACGATGAACTCAAAAGATTGGACAGACCTGGCGACAGCCTGCTGCAACGATGCGAACGTGGCACATGGCGAGATTGAAATGATTACAACCTGGGAACAAAAATTCTCCGGTTCCGATGTGAATCGCAATAACGCCGTTTTTCGGATCGGAAGCCAACGCTGTCTCAAACTTTATGGGCCAAATTCTGAGCGCCAGTTCCACGTCGAATCGAATGTTCTGCAAACCCTGTCCAAAAATCCGGCTATTCCCGCCCCGCGTTTTATTGCTGCGAGAGAGCGTTCGCAACTGCCGCCCTATCTGATTATGACTGAGATTGCCGGAGCAACTTTGCAGCACACCTGGCAAACACTGACCCGCCCGGAGCAATTGAAAATTGCTCACGAAATTGGAACCATCACTGCGGCAGTTCACCCACTGCCACAGGAAACGCTGGCACACGTGGAAGCACGATTTGGCGGACGGTACGAATATGCGGCTGCCATGCTGGCAGAACGAAATGCGCAAATCCAGGCTGCTGAGCGCTTATCCCTGCGCCAGCGAGAGGCCTTGCTCGATCACATGAACGGAGAAGCGCGCGAATTCCTGACCCAACCCCTGGTATTGACCCACTCCGATTTCTCGCACGCCCACATTTACGTCGCTCGCCAGGCAGGTGAAGCAAAGATTACAGGTTTTATTGATTGGGCGGAGGCCATGCTGGGCCCTGCGGAATGGGATATCGCTTTTCATTGGTTCTGGACGATAAACCAGGACCAGGAGGCCATGCGGCGCTGTTTGCAAGCATTTTTTCCTGATGGGCAACTGCCGCCGCACTTTGCCCGCCGCTGCCTCAACACCCATCTATACTCCTTTTCCATGACAGAACTCTGGCCCGAATTTGCCGACAGCGTTGGGCCAAAAGAACCGGTCGTACAGGCCATGACCCAATTTTTCTTTCCACCAGAAGTATTTGGCCCGCCCAACTAGGTAAATCACTAAAAGTGATTCTAGATAAGCAAGACAGCCTGGGTTGTAGTTGGCAATATACTGGTCAACAGAACTGGCGAACCCGTTCGCGACGAGATGTTCCAGGTGTTGCTCAATATTGGCAGGCGACATCTCATGGTTCATAATTAGATTAAAAAGACCTTGCCTGATGTCTCAATCTACCGCATCAAAAATAATTACTCATACAGATCGTGACTTATTACAGCCATTTGGGTTATTTCAGAAAAATTAAATTCTCTGCTGAAAGAATAATCAAGCTATGGATAAAATTTTCTCTGAACGCAAGGGCAAGCTCGCTGACCTGGATAGGTCATTTGAGCTGAAAGTTTTGGCAGTCCCAGCCCACCAATGAGCGGTTCAAGGCTGCCTGGGAACTGGTAGTACACGCCTGGAGCGTAAAAGGCCACGATGTTCGCCAACTCCGACTTCAGCGATCTGTTGAGTCTTTTCAACGCCAACAACGTTAGATACCTGATTATTGGTGGGTATGCGGTCATCCAGTACGCTGAACCGCGCTACACCAAAGAACTGGCAGAGCGGAGCAGCCTGCGCCCACCGCCGATAAGGCCATTTTTAAAGACCCCTCTGAGTGTGGCGAATGGGCTGGTCACCTCGCCAGTGCTGCCCCACCTGATTGCGGCTGGAAAGCGAATTTTTTCGAGGGGTTGGAGTATCCATACTGCTTACCTGTTGATTAACAAACAAAAGCTTCTCCGCGGGATTTTGCACCTCTACGAAGAAAAGCTGCCGGTCAAGTATTTCGTGATTATTCTGGCGCGTCATGCACTGTTTTACGGGCACTGCACAAGAGATTTCACCAAGTTTGCAAAAGGGGGAATTTAAAGAATCTTCCCACTCCTCTCGCCTATGATATACTCCTTTTTAACCCTTTAGCGGTCCACACACTTCAAAGAACCCCTGGAGATTACACAGTATCCAAACCCCTTCATCCTGCGAAGGTCGCTGTGGTTTTTCCCTTATGCGTCCATCACAGGAGAAGTCCATGCTGTCTTTACTTTCCCATTATTTCCACCCCCCCTTGTTAATCAAGAGCGTCACGGTCATACTCGCCCTCGTGTTCTCCCTGGCCATGAGCCGACCGGCCCCCACTTCTGCCATCTGCAGTTCCTTTACCCCGATCTATGTGAAAGCCGCAGCCGTTGGCGCCAATAATGGTGCAGACTGGGCTAACGCCTACACCGGCCTGCAAGATGCCCTGGCACAGGCTGCTGCCTGCCCAGCCGCCAACCAACAGATTTGGGTGGCCGCCGGTGTTTACTATCCCGACATTGGTGCCGGCCAAATTGACAATTTGCGCACCAGCACCTTTGCCCTCCTGAACGGCGTTGCCCTCTACGGCGGCTTTGCCGGGACCGAAATCCAGCTCAGCCAGAGAAACTGGGTTACCCAGCCCACCATCTTGAACGGCGACCTGGATGGTAATGACGCCGGCAGCCCCACTGGCAGCAACGCCTACCACGTCACTACTGGCAGCGGGACAAATAACACTGCGGTACTCGATGGCTTCACCATCACTGCCGGCCTGGCGACTGAATCAGCCCAACACAGCTCCGGCGGCGGAATGACCAACAGCGGCGGCAGCCCAACCATCACGAACTCCGCTTTCACTGGGAACAAAGCCTCTGCTGGTGGCGGAATGTACAACATCGGCTCCAATCCAACCATAATCAACGTTTCCTTTTCTGACAACCACGCCTTGGACGGTGGCGGGCTGTACAACTACTCCTCCAGCCCAAATATCACCAATGTTGTTTTTTTCGGCAACCAGGCCAGCCAATCTGGCGGTGCGATTCTTAACAGCCAGAGTAGCACCCTGGTATTGACCAATGCCACCATCTCTGGCAACCAAGCGCAGTACGGTGGCGGATTGTTCAACGCTGAATTCAGCTACCCAATCATCCGGAACAGCATCTTTTGGGGCAACAGCGCAACTATCGGCCCGGAGAATCTCATCTTGGGTTCTTCTACCCCCACCTATTCTTACAGCCTTGTGCAGGGATGCAGCCCCAGTGGCTTATGGGATACTTTAAAATGCGGTACGGACGGCGGCAATAACCGGACAGATGCCGATCCGCTCTTTGTCACCCCTGTCAGCGCAGTCAGCGCCCCAACCACATCGGGCGACTACCGGCTGCAAAAGAATTCCCCTGCGCTCAACGTGGGGAATAATGCCTTCAATACTACCGTTACCGACCTGGACACCAATCCGCGCATTGCAAATGCCATCATTGACCTAGGTGCTTATGAGTATCAGGTTTTGTTATGCCCGGCGGGAGGCGTTTTATTTGTGGATGTGGATGCTGCTGGTGCCGCCATCGGCCAGGATTGGCCCAGCGCGTTCCCTAAACTGCAAAATGCCCTGGCTGTCGTCGAAAGCTGTGAAATCTGGGTGGCTGCAGGCGTTTATTACCCCGACGAAGGCTTCGACCAAACGGATGACCTGCTCACCAGCACTTTTGCCCTCAAAAACGGAGTGAGAATTTACGGTGGTTTTGTTGGCACCGAAACCCAACGCACCCAACGCAATTGGACAGCCAACCTCACTGTCTTGAGCGGCGACCTTTACCAGAACGATACCACCGATTCCTATGGAGTGATTACCGACACAGAATATATGTCCGGAAATAACGCCCATCACGTAGTCACCGGCAGCGGGACGGATAGTAGTGCGGTGCTGGATGGCTTCACCATCACGGGCGGGATGGCAACTTTAAGCTTCGTAGCGCCTTGCGGTCCTCACTGCGGCGGAGGCTTATATATCGTTTCGGGCAGCCCGGTGCTGGTAAACCTGGCTTTCTCTGGCAACCAGGCAGTTGTTGGCGGTGGAATGGTCACCCTTGGTGGCAGCAGCCCGACCATTGCTCATATTACCTTCACGGGTAACCGGGCTAACAGCTCTGGTGGAGGGATGGCCAGCGATAACAGCAGCCCAAGCATTACTTATGCCACTTTCACCGGTAACCACGCGGGCCAAGCCGGTGGCGGGATGTACACTTATGCGAGCGATCTGACGCTGACCGACTCGGCTTTCATCGGCAACGAGTCAGTTTACCTGGGTGGTGGGTTAGCTAACGAAGAAAGCAGCCCCCTCCTGACCCACACGACCTTTTCGGGCAATAAAGCCGGCTTGGAAGGCGGCGGGATCTGGAACTGGTACAGCAGCCCCCTCCTTTTCACCGTACTCATTTCCAACAACTCTGCCCAATACGGTGCCGGGATATACAACATCTTCTCTGCGAACCCTACCCTGTCGGACGTTACCATTGCAAACAACAGCGCCGCATTCAATGGGGGTGGGATGTTCAACGAAGAAAGCAATCCCCTGTTAACCTACACGACATTCTCCGGCAACAAGGCGTGGTTTGGTGGTGGAATGTTCAACTCAGAAAGCAACCCGAGCCTGGTCAACACCACATTTACCGGCAACCAGGCCGACCTCGGCGGAGGGATCCAGAACAACTCCAGCAATCCCATCCTCGTGGGAGTACTCTTCTCGGGCAATCATGCAACCTTTGGAGCGGGGATGTACAACACAGACAGCAGTCCCACCCTGACCAATGTAACCTTCTCCGGCAACCGTGCGGGGACAGGGGGCGGGATATTCAATCGCAGTGCCAGCAACCCGTTGATCCGGAACAGTCTTATCTGGGGCAACCTGGCAACTATCGGGTCGCAAGTTGCCAACCAAGATAGTTCCACCCCCACCTTTACCTTCAGCCTGGTGAGCGGCTGCAAACCTGACGGGGTATGGAACCCCGCCTGCGGTACGGACAACGGCAGCAACTTGGCCGATGCCGATCCGCTTTTTTTCTTCCAGGCCAGCCCCTTTGCCACCCCCACCACCTCGGGCAATTACCGGCTACAAAACACCTCTCCTGCACTCAATCTGGGGCAGAACGCTTTCAATCCCAGCCCCACCGACCTGGACGGCAACGCCCGGATTGTAGATGCCGTCATAGATCTGGGCGTCTATGAGTATCACGGCTTCCTCGTCTATATACCCCTCATCCGGCGATAAGAGAGTAAAAAATGAGTGTATAAAATCGGGTAACGCTCTACCTATTGTCACTGCGAGACTCGGACATAACCCTAACATCAATTGATGATGGAATGACAACTATGTCATGAATAGTGCGGTTGGAATGTGGATGATCTCCTCAAACTCTTGGTTGGATAAGATGCGATTACGCTATCAAAGCCGCTTGACGCCGCCCTCTAAAAGGTCTACACTTTAAATAATTAAAGAAAGCGTTCGCCGGTGAGGCTGCCCTGGCGGTAGGAAGGACGGGGGGTGTTAAACCCAAGGGCAACCCGCTTGCGATTGCCAAAAAACCGCCACGTTTTTTTTGTTTGGAAGATCAGGCCCGCCAGGGGAAATCTGCCTGGTAATGGGTGAATAAAAAAGCCTGGCGGTGCCGGGCGCTTTTGCTGTCAACTCGATTTCTTCTCCACCCCAACATACCCTCGCCTGGTTTTCCTGGAGATTTGCCAGAAATCACCGCCATGCTGAAAAATGCATGGATACTGTGGTGCCTGGAATCTGCGTCTTTCGTGGGAATTGTGGAGGATAAAGTGATGGCTAAAACCAACATCCCATCCTGGCCCTGGCAAAAAGCCATTCAGTCTATCTTACTGCTGCTGTTTATCGCTGCCCTTGCCAAAGGGGTTAACGCCTGGGCGGCTTCGGCTGTCTCTGCAAATGCAGCGCCATCCGGAGGAGATGCCGGTGGATTCCGTACGGCTGAAGACCCGTATTGGAGTGCGGAATTTGGCCGTTCTGGCGTAAATTACACAGTTCATGCCCTGGCCGCTTCGAGCACACACCTTTATGTGGCCGGCAGGTTTAGCCTGGCAGGCGGTGCGCCTGCCCAGTACCTGGCGAGCTACGACGGCACAACCTGGCGGCCGCTGGATCATTCTTCAGAATATGAAATTCAGGCCCTGGCTGTAGACGAAGATGATTTTCTTTATGTAGGCGCGTATGGTTCACCTTGCGGCGGGTTTTTTGCCTGCATCCAGCGTTGGGATGGAACAAACTGGCTTCGGCTTGGGGATGGTTTTAACAGCCACATCTGGGCTGTGGCTGTGGATGGGGCTGGAAATGTCTACGCAGGGGGTGCGTTCACGACGGTAGGGGATTTAACTGTAAACCACATCGCAAAGTGGGATGGGGCAACCTGGTCGGCCCTGGGGACGGGCACGGCTGGCGGCAGCCCGGATGTGCTGGCGCTGGAAACGATTGGCGATACCCTGTATGCCGGCGGGACTTTCAGCGAGGTAGACGGGCAAAGCATTGCCAACCTGGCCCGATGGGATGGCGAGAGCTGGTCTTCTATTGGCAGCCCCAGCAGCGCCGTGTTTGCTCTGGAAAGAGATTTGTATGGGGGATTGTATGCGGGAGGCTCATTCACGCAAATCGGAGAAACGCCCGTGAATTTTGTGGCGCACTGGAATGGCGAAACCTGGCAGCCCCTCGGGGAGGGGGTTAATTCCACTGTGCTTACGCTGTTTTATATAGAAGAAGACCTGTACGCAGGCGGCTATTTTACCAATGCGAGTGGGACTTTCGCCGGGCGAATTGCCCGCTGGGATGGCTCCAACTGGCACGCCCTGGGGGTTGGCGTGGACGTTGGCGCCCCAGCGGTGTTCAGTATAGCGGAATTTTCTGGAGTCATTTACGCCGGTGGTGATTTCACCCAGGCTGGCGGCATCGAGGCAGGCTACATTGCCGCCTGGAATGGCGAAAGCTGGTCTGCCGTCGGCAGCAACCAGGGGTTGTATTCATATGTTTATGCCCTGGCCGCTGACTCGGATGGACTGGTGTATGCCGGCGGCAGTTATTACCAGGATGTGCTCACCGATGCGCTCAACATTGCCTTTTGGAACGGCACAACCTGGGAAGCCCTTGGGGCCGGAGTCAATCATACGGTATATGCTTTGGCAATAGGTTCAGACTACAATCTGTATGCCGGAGGCAGCTTTTGGCAGGCGGGTGAAGTCAGCGCATACGGCATTGCAGGCTGGAATGGCTCCAATTGGTTTCCGCTCGCCGATGGGGTAGATGGCACGGTGTATGCCCTGGCTGCTGCCCCAGGCAGCCTGTATGCCGGGGGGGATTTTTCCAATGCTTCCGGCCAGGGCGCTCTGTTCGTTGCCCGTTGGGATGGCGATAGCTGGCATGCCCTGGGGGACGGCATGAACGGCTCGGTCCGGGCGCTGGCCTATGATGATGGCATCCTCTACGCCGCCGGGGATTTCACCCACGCCGGCGGGGTTTTGGTCAATCATATTGCCCGTTGGGACGGCACAGCCTGGTCTGCCATGGGGGCTGGCATGGACGCGCCTGTGTATGCGTTGGCAGTAGATGGATTTGGCAATCTCTATGCGGGTGGTGGTTTTTCTTCTGCTGGTAGGGCTTCGACCGGTCGCATTGCAAAATGGAACGGTTCCTCCTGGTCCTCCCTGGGAACTGGTATAGAAACCGGCGAAGTGTTCGCCCTGGCTGCCGACAACCTGGGTTACCTGTACGCTTTTGGAATTTTCACATCGGCAGGGGGGACGCCTGTCCAAAATGCCGCCCGTTGGGATGGCACCGAGTGGATGCCGTTGGGCAGTGGTCTGGCAGATGGCGAGCCAAAAGCAGCGATTTTACATCAAGCAGGCCCGGTTTACGATTTATGGGCTGCAGGATACTTCAGGTTAGCCGGGGGCAAGCCATCACTGTACATTGGCCGTTATTCCCCGGGCGAGCCTCCTCCGCCCCAACCCAGCCCAACCCCAACCAGCCTGGCCACAGCAACAAACACCCAGACCGCGACACCTACCAGCACCAATACCCAAACCGCAACCCCCACGAGTACAAACACCCCCACAGCAACGCCTACTTCTACAAAGACCCACACCCCAACCAGCACCCACACCGCAACCCCCACCAGCACAACCACCCAAACCGCGACCCCAACCCCGACGAACACCCAGCCGCCTACAGCCACTTTTACGCCCACTTCTACGGGAACACCCAGCCAAACCCCAACGCCCACAGGAACTTTTCTCCCGGTCCATTTGGTTATTGCCCAACAGCCTTCCGTACCGGTCGTCCTGGTGAACAGCCCAATATCGGTTACGATTGTTGTAACCAACAGCGGCTCGGTAAACCTGGAAAACCTGTTTGTGAGCGCATTTGGCGAAGAAACCAATACCTTCCCCATCTCGGAATGCACCCAGGCACTGGGCAACCTGGCAGCCGGGGCGAGCAAAACCTATACCTGTGGGTTTGTGGTGGGTGCAGCCAGCTTCCTGCTGCACACCGAAGCGAGCGCCCACCAGCTTGGCAGCCCTGGAAACCTGGCCAGTGACGCGGCAATCTCTTCTATCCAGGTCGTCCAGCCGGCTGGATTGGGTGGTATGGCCTGGGAAGATGCAAACGCAGACGGTGTGCGCCAGGAGAGCGCCCCGCTTGCCAGCCTTGCGGTTTCGCTTTTCCGCCAGGGCGAGTTTCTCACCCAAACCCTGACCCTGGCAAACGGGGCCTACCGCTTCGAAGGACTCTTGCCGGGCAGCTACCAGGTGGTGTTTGACCAGCCGTTTGATGCCCAATACAGTCCCCAGGACCAGGGGGCCAACGACGCCCTGGACAGCGACGCCGACCCAACCAACGGGCGCACCGCTGCCATTGCCCTGGCTGCCGGTCAGAACGCCCTCGCCTGGGACGCCGGGTTTTATAAACCATCTTCGGTAGGCGACCGGGCCTGGGAAGACCTGAACCAGAATGGGCTGCAAGACCCCGGCGAACCCGGCATTGCCGGGGTGACCCTGCTGCTGCTGCCGCCCGACGAGGCCACGCCCCTGGACAGTGTGAGCACCGGCGCGAACGGCGAATATCTCTTCTCCGGGTTGAAACCCGGCAGCTATCGGATTGAAGTGCTCAAACCCACCGGCTACACCTTCACCCTGCAGGACCAGGGCGCCGATGAGGCCCTGGACAGCGATGTGAACCCGGCAACCTGGCGCACCGCTGCCTTCACACTTGCCAACGGCCAGGCCCAGGCCGGGATTGACGCTGGTATGTACCAGAACACCGTAGGGTTTGAAACGGAAACCACCAGTGTTGTTGAGACAAATGGAGTGCTCAACCTGCCTGTCCGGCTGGCCTTTCCGGCTTCCAGCCAGGTGACGGTGCAGTATACAACCACCCTGGCCAGTTCCTCGGCATCTGCCGGGCAGGATTTCACCCCAATCAGTGGAACCCTCACTTTTAACCTGGGCGAAACCACCCAAACGATACCCATCCAGCTTTTGGACGACACAGCCAATGAAAATGAAGAAGTCATCCTGGTGACGCTCTACAACCCCAGCGCTGTACCCAGCGCCCATGCCCGGCTGGGGTTGGCCAATCACAGTGTAATCATCCGTGATAACGACCTGCCGCCAGGAACCCCGCTGGTTTCGGCCTGCAATGTGGCCCTGGACGCCAAACCGGGGACCAAAACCGTCAGCATCCAGGATATCCAGCTTGCGGCGGGACGGGTGGGGCTTGTGCCCCTGCGCCCTGAACACGACTTGAACCAGAACGGCCTGGTGGAGGTGGAAGAAGTCACCACCCTGGCCACCGCCTGGCGGGCGCCCTGTGATGCACGCAACCTGCTTTGGGCGCAGGACACTGTCGAGGGATACCGCTGGGTGCTGCTGCGCTGGCGCTGGGAGGCGTTCGGTCTGCCTGCCGACCATACAGGCCCGGGCTCAGAATTTGTCATTTACCGGCGGGCGCCGGGCGGGCAAAATTTTGTGGCCATTGGCGAGACCCGCATGGTCACCAGCCCATCCGACCTGGAAGGCTTCCTGTCTCAGTGGCCCAACATGCTCAATCAAATCAGGGTAGATTTGGCCCTCGATCCATCCCAACCCCTGAGCGTGGAAGATATATACGACATCTTACTGGCAGAACCCGGCCGGGCCAGCGCCCTGGCCGACCAGTATTACCAGGCAGCCATGGCGCTTGGGCTGGCCTTTATAGACGGCGACGCCCCACCGGGGGATGTGGAGTATTTTGTTTCCCCCAAGGACCAGGCCTGGCTCATCATTGGGCCGGTCACCGTGCCAGCAGGCGCGAGCCTGTCTGCCCCAGCCAACCTGCGCGAGGCGGCAATTTTCGACGGCCCATCCGAGTTAGGCAAACCCAACAGCCTGCGCCCGTTCACCGCCGGGGAACGCTACGACTGGGACAGCGCCCAGGCCGACCGCCGGGCGCATGGCAGTGTGTACCTGGTGTGGGATATGCCCAGCCCAAGCGCTTCGCAGCCAGCCGTGGGTGGGTATGCGATTTACCGCAACGGGCCGGCCACTGGCTCTTCCTGGGAGTGGGTCAACCCACCCCTGGAGGCGATGAGCGGCTTCCGGCCCATTCGCCCCGGCACCCCGCAGGACCTGGAAGACCCGGATGGCCGCTATTTTGTTGAAGACAACCTGTTCAACGCCTACCCGGCTGCTTTCCCCGGTCTTTTGTTTGGCGGGTACGAATACCGGGTGTGCCCGCTCGACCTGCTGGGCAAGCCAGGACCGTGCAGCGATGTGGCCGCCGCAGTGCGCGACCTCGACCCGCCCGCGGCCGCCCCGCCGCTGGAAGCGCTGGCTGCCCCTGACCACAGCCTGCTCACGCTCACGCTGGTGTACAGTGATGCACTTGAAACCAGCCTGCCTTTACGCGCCTTTTTTGTGCGCAGCCCCACCCCCACCCTGACCGCCACCCTGTGGACAGAGCTTACCCCTGGCGGGGTTCCCCTGCCCGTGGTGGCCAGCCACCGCGTCTCGCCTACAGTGACCCTGTCTATCACAGACACCCCGCCGCTGGGCCAGGTTTTCTGGTACAGTGTGCAGCTTCGCGACAATGCCGGAAACTGGTCACCCGCCGCGCCGCCAGTGCAGGCCGGGCTGTACCCGCGCACCGCCCCGGCCTTCAGCCCCAACACCAACGGTTGGGCAGACTGTTCGGACAAACCGCCCCTGGCCCTGGCCGGGCTGACACCGGGGTTGGTAATGCTCAATGTTTACCGGGCGTTTGAACCCGGCGCTGATTTCACGCCTGGTGGGTCCTTGGCGGATTTCCAGCTTATCCGGCGGCTCGAAATTCAAAACGGCCAGGTGACTTTTAGCGAAGACTACGTGGCTCCCTACCCCGCCAACCTGTACTACCGCTTTGAAGCCGTGGATGCCTACGGCAATGTCACCCCACTGGTTCCAGCCGAAAACCAGCCGCCCTACTGCGATACCAGCAACCCGGGCACACCCCCGCAGGCCCCCGCCTGGAATGGCGAGAACTACCACAGTCAAAACCCCGACACGTTGGTGTGGGAAGTGGACCTTGACCTGGTGGGTTCAGCCGCCGGCCTGGAGCGGCGCGAGGTAAAGGTCTACCGGGCCAGCGAGGGGATTCTGCAGGTGCAGTCATCCACGGTTTCTGTCCAGCCCGGCGACACGCCCACGCTTTCCGCCAGGGATGGGGAAACGCTCGAAGTGGAGATTTATAACACCAACCTGAACGGGCAGAGCCGTTCGCAGTTTGTGCTGCTGCGCAACCCGAACAATTTCCTGGGCACCCACCGTCACCTGACCCAGGCCGGGCAGTTACTCGGCCTGGAATGGGATGCAGGAGCCACGCCAGCGGTCAACGTCTATTTCAGCGGTTTTCAGATGGAAGATGTCCAGCCGGGCAGCCTGCAGCCCTGGGTGGCGCTCTTCCGCCAGGGAGAAGGCCAAAACTGGATGCAGGTTACCCCGGTCCAACCCATCACCCTTACCCAGGGCACCTTTGGCCCGGGCGGCATGTTCACCAACACCTGGGTCATCGTGGATACATCCGACCCCAGCCCGGAGCAAGCCTATAATTACATGGCCCTAGCCTTCAGCCCGCTTTCCTGGGAAGTGTTGGGCTATTGGGAATCGCTTAATATTGGGCCGCGCGATGCGCCAGAGCCGGTGTATCTTTCCGCCCCCCTGCCACCCGGCCCCAGCGTTGCCTGTTCCTACACGGAAATTCCCGCCGGGGGTGATTTGCCCGCCCGGATTGAACTGGCGCATGGCTGGTATATCCTGATGAGCGCCTACCGCGAGTATAACCCGGCCTGCGGTATTACGGTTTCGTTAGACAACCTGCACGGCCGGGGGATGCTGCGCACCAGCGGGTTAGACGCTTTCCCAACCGATGTGCTCAACGTGGGGGTGACCTTTCAAGATGGGCAGTGGATACATACCAGCGGGCGAATTGTTACCACACTGGATGTTTATAAAGAAGCCCCGGCTGAATTTCAGCAGTATTTAGGCCACATTGAATTTACCCCGGGACTGGCGAAAATTGAAGTGCTGCTGGGGCTGCCCCACAATATCAAGGTAGTAGAGTCTACTACCACCGGGTGGCGCAGCAGCCAGGTGTTTGCAGTTTTCTTCAACGCCCTGCCCGATTTTTCGTACGAACCGCTGTTCGACCTGGCCGGGTACGAAATTGTGGATGAAAATTTACCCTGGAGAATCAGCTCACCCCAAGGCCTGAGCATTGGAGCGGGCCAGGCCAGCCTCGGCGGACAGGCCACCACGGTTTCCCGACTGGTATACACCCCGGTGGCGGTGCCTGCGCCGTTGAACCCAACCCTGGCGCTGCCAGACAACAACCTGGCCTTCATGCGCCCAGTATACACCTCGCCCAATGTCGTGGTTTCGAAGTTAGGGCTGCAGGGTGCGTTCACCACCACCCAGGCAGTGGCCTACAACACCAGCCTGCCTGGGGCTGTGGTGGTGATGGCCAGCGGGGCCAGCCTGGAAATTGCTGAAAGCCAGGTGCTTGATGGGCTGCTTTTTGACGCAGCCCTTAGCCTCGATTACCAGGCCATCGGCACCGACCTCAGCTACCTGGTAAAAGAAGGCTATTACCCGGCTTGGCGCGCCGGGGTTCCCCCGGTATATACCACCCTCCAAACCGGGCTGGCCGACCTGCCCGTTCTACCCGGCGGCATTTTGGCCGGAAGCGTTTCATTCAGCCCGGCCGGCCTGGCCTGGCTGGAGGGGATGGCGGTGGACACCAACCGGCCGGAAGTCGCTGCCAGCTTCTACGCCGCAGGTGCGACCTACGCCGAAAATGGCTGGCCGCGCCTGGCCCCCTGGGCGCCAGCCCCTGCCGAAAACGCCTGGCGTTCCCTTGAGGCCACTGCGCCAGCCTATGCCAGCCTGGAGCCTGGTTTCAACATCCAGGCGCAGCACAGCGCGGTGGAATACCCGTGCGCTGAACCGGCTTTGTTTAACGATGTAGATTTCGACCTGTATGTCCGCCGGGGTGGGGTGAGCGGTCTGGTGCATTTCCATGCAGACAGCTACGGCGCCATCCGCTACCGCGGCTATGAACTTTCGATCAGCCAGCTAGACCTGGTTTTCCTGGACAATACCCTGGTAGACCCCACCACCGGCCTGTTCAGCCTGCGCCTGCCTTACCCGACCAACGCCAGTTTTGAATGGGTTTTGGATGGGGTCAACAGCTTTTCAATGGATGCCTGCCCGGCTCGCGGGGAAATTGGCAGCGCCGGCCCGGTGCTGCACCAGTATTGGAACTTTTTGGAATACCCCGACCATGCCGAGTTTGTGCCCACCAGCCAGACCAGCTACCCGCAAGACTACCAGTCCAGCTTCGGCGAGCCGCTACCCGCTGCGTTCACCCATGTGCTTGAACTGCAGGGCAAGGCCTATATCAACGGCCTGGGCCAGAACCCCACAACCCTTGCCGAGGCCTCGCGCCCGGTGAGCATCACCCTGCACAGCCAGTGGCTGCCGGACGGGGATTATGGCGACATTTTGGCGCTGCCTACCGGCGCTTCCAACCAGCAGCTTCCCGACTACCTGCGGGTGAGTGGCGTTGCCTTTGCCTTGCGCGACATCAAGCTCAGCCGCTACTACGCCCGGCCGCTGGACCACACCAGCCTGCCTTCCACCCTGGGCCTGGCACAAGCCGCCAACCTGGTCCCGTTTTCACCTGCCCTGTTGGATGCAGACGGCGTCCTGACCGGGGCATCCTTAAAAGCCTGCGCAGCAAGGCAGGTTTTTGGCTGCGGGCTGGTGGTTGTGGATGGCAACGGCGCGGTCAGCTTCTTTGGCGAAGTGGAACCCGACCCATCTGCCCGCGCCGCGGATGACGCCGGGGTTCTGCCCTACGTGGCCGATTCCCTGCTCAGCAAATGGCCGGTATACAGCTCCATGCCCATCAGCATTGGCGGCGCGGCGGGCATCGTCACCCAAATTGTGCAGGGGGCCGGGGTGGTGGTGGGGTCGGCCAAAAACCCTGCCCTCAGCCTGGCGCTGCCCCTGATCAACGGGGTCATCAGTAAATTTTTGCCGGTCAAATTCATGGCCAATACCTCCGGCGGGGCGCTGGTGGGCCTGTTTAAAGATTTCAGCGTTCTGCCGCTCAGCGGCCTGGAAGTGGTTAAATCCGATATCGCTGTGGTGGCGGAAATCAACTTCGACAGCTCGGCAGGCTTCGTGGGCGATTTTGGCATCTTTTTCGGCTACGCCGCCAGCCAGGCCGCCTTCCGTGCCCTGGCGCTGCACGATTTCACCATCCTCAACCCCAACGACTGGTCGCTGGTTTCAAAGAGAACTGCAGATTGGGCTTCCGATTTTAACTACGGCGGGTGGGATCGCAACCCCAACAACCAGAACGACCCGGTTGACCTGGCCTCGGTCATTTGGAGCAAATGGATCAAGCAGTCCGGCGGGCAGTCTACCTCGCTGAGCTACAAAGAAGCCTATGCGGTGTTAGAGCCCGTGGTGCTGGCACTCAAAGGCAAAGAGTCCTACGGTATTACAGGGCTTTCCACGGGTTCGCTGCTCAGCAATGCCGGGGTGAAATTCAATACCGGCATGGGCCAGATCATTTTCGAAAAAGCGGGCAAAGATTACCGGCTGGTCAGCCTGGCGTTTGGGTCGCAGGTAGATGTCAGCGTGAGCAACCAGACCCTGGTCAACGCCGATTGGCTGAGCCTTCAAATCAACCGGGACGGCGAAATCCTGATTATCGGCAAAAATGTCAGCACCGGCCTGACCGGAGACTTTAAGATCAAAGCCGATTTTGCCCTGCTGATTGGCACCAAAGCCGGCTATGAACGGATTGAAGGCAGCCTGGCGCTGAAAGACCTGACCATCTCTGAGTTAAAATTCCGCTATATCGGAGCCGTGTTCGGAGCCGGGCAGTACAACTACGAGCCGATGTTCTACCTGGGCCTGCGCGGCGAGGGCACATTCAGCGGCTATACCGTGGGGGCTGCCCTGCTTTTTGGCAAAATCAACCCGACCAGCGCTGTGCTGCGCGAGGCCGGTTTTAAAGACCTGCTGGACAAAATCGGCGCAGATAACGGCAAATCGGCCAGTGCCGCTCCACCGGGTTTGTTTACGGGGGTGTACGTGGCCGTTTGGGGCAATTTCCCAATATACAACATCCGCCCGTGCACCGTCATTGTGGCTGCCAGCGGGGAAGTGCGCTTCTGGTACTTCGAGCCTTCAGGGGGAAGCGACCCCATTTACGGCGGCTACCTGCGGGCCAGCGTGTACGGCACAGGGCTGTGCCTGATCAGCGCCCGTGGTGAGGTTACCCTGGTGATTGAACACATTCGCCAATCGGGCAAAAGCCAGGGCGGGCGCACCTGCGACACTGCCGAGGGCTGTACGGCCTTCACCGGCGACCTCTGGTTGGGGGTTGGCCTGGGTTTTTGCGAACCCGAAACCTGGGTGGGCTGGGACAACCGCTGGTGGAATGATGGCGGATGCTGGAACACCGGCGCACAGGTGAAACTCACCTATTTGAACGACCCCGACGACCCGGGGGATGACGTTGCGGAACCCTGGAAGGCCACTTTCACAATTGAGGTGGAATAACCATGGTTGGCAACCAGACCACCCGCACACCAAAATGCAGGAGGAACCCCATGAAAGCAACCTGGCACCACTGGCTTTTGATCCTGATCCTGGCTGCGCTGTGGATCCCGGGCTGTTCCGGGGAGCCTGGGCCAGCCAATTCTACACCGCCCCTCGCCCAACCCGCCGGGCAACTGCCGGGCAGCGCCAGCCAAACCCCGGCCCAATCCGGCAGCCCTGCCGGGCTGGCTGGGACTTCGAATGGCCAACCTGGCAAAGAAACATCCCTGGCCCTGTTAAGCGGTGCGGAACTCTTGCAGGCAGTGGGACCGGCAGCGGGGTGGGCGCCAGCCGGGTTTGGGCCTGAAACGATCCAGCTTGCCCTGCTTGGGTATGGGTTGGAAGACCTGGGCGGGTATGAAATCAGCGCGGGCAGCCCGGAAGGGGAGGCCGGGCTGCTTTCGATCAGCCTGGGCAGCGCCCTGGAAAGCACCGGGCGCAGCGTAGGGCAGGTTGGCCCGCTGCAAGAAGACGACACCTTTTCAATTGGGGCTTATTCTTACGGCAGCGAACCTGGATTCAGCGGCGATGGCACCCTGGCTATTTTCGAAGCCAACCGCCCCACAGCCCCCGGGCTGGCGACCATTCCCCTGGAACTGCTGGCCGTTTCCCCCAACGCTGAATTGTTGGATCTGGCTGCCTGGAACGGCGCTATCCATACCCAACCCACCGCGCCGGGCTGGAACCTGTTTGCCCCCTGTGCAAACCCGGCCCTGCAAAGCATCCCCACGGCCTTGGGCAGCCTGGCAGCGTTTGACACGCTGCTGCTGGGTGCGGATGGCGCCTTTGGTGGCGATGCGAACACGCTTGAACACCTGTCCACCCCCTGGGCATACTGGCTGCACCTGGATGCAGCCGAACCGCAAAGGCTCATCCTGGTTGGCAACCAGGCCAACCCGCTCGAACCCATCCCGCTGGAAACGGGCTGGCGCTGGTTGGGGTACTGCGGCGATGCGCCTCTGCCCCCTGCCGAAGCCCTGGCCTCGATTGCGGGCAGTTATGACCTGGTTGTGGGGCAGTTGGGCGCGTATGCACCCGGCCTACCCGCAGACTACCAAACCCTTTCGGCCTTTCGCCAGGGGCAGGGCTACCTGGTGCACATGACGCAACCAGCAATCCTGGAGTACCCGGCTGTTGGAAGCCTGCCCCCTGCCGAACCCCCGGGCTGTGCAGGGGTTTCAGCCACCCCATACGCCTCCCTGCTGTATGGCCGCGCTTATTTGGACGGCACACCTGCCCCGATTGGTACCGTGATTGAACTGATTACCCCGCGCGGCGAACGGGCTGGCTGTGCCGCGGTGGGCAGCGGCGGCGTTTTTGGGCTCTCGCTGGCCTTTGGGACAGACCTTGCCCGGAATATACCCGGTTTTCAAGATGGAGAAACCATCACACTGCGCATGGCTGGCTGTGATGCGCTCTCTGTTGATTGGAGCGCCGACTACCAACCCAGCCAGGTTACCCTCACGGTCAACGGTTCGACATGCAGCGCTGTTACCACCAGCAATATTTTCTTGCCCCTTATCTTCCGGTAAAAACGGCCTTCAGGGTTTGAAATGCGAACGTCTTTTCAGGTATTGCAAGTTAATCAGGAGTGAGACTGTTCCAGAGATTCTTTGAGTTTCAGTATGGTACAGAAGATTTCTCCAGGCTGACACCTGCCGGGTGAAAGACCCCGGAGGAAATTGCTCTGGCGCTTCAAAGTAAAGATGATTTCATTCAGGAGATTATTTCGAGAGGAATTATCTTTGGAGCATTTAGGACATATTTTTCAAATCAAGGTTTAGAAATGGTTATAATCACCCAACCATAAACCCGGAGGATTCTAATGAACATTTTCTTGACTGGTGGATCGGGGGATCTCGGACTTTTATTAACCAGGGATCTGGTGCAAAGGGGTGACCAGGTCACTTCCCTGGATATTCGCCCACCTATTGCAGCACAGGGCGGACAGCACATCTCAGGAACCGTTCTAAACCGGGAACTGCTAAAAAAGAGTCTGCAGGGTATGGATATGATCGTCCATATTGCTGCCTGGCATGGGATTCACCTGGTAAATGGCCAGAAGAATGTTTACGATTTCTGGGATCTCAACGTAAACGGGACCTTTAATGTGTTTCAGGCCGCGGCTGAACAGGGGATCTCGAAAATCGTCTACATTTCCACCACAAGTGTCAGAGATCGGTTTGGGATTTATGGTCACACCAAGGTGCTTGCAGAAGAAATTGCCCTGACCTACCAACAGCGTCACAATATGGATGTGATTATCCTGCGTCCCAGTTCATTTATTCCCTATTGGAACCGAACTGTGTACACCGCCTTTCCGGACTTTGCCAGATGGTATTGGAAAGGTGCCGTACATATTGATGATGTTACCCAAGCCGTGATAAAGAGCCTGGATCAACTATCAACACACAGTCTTAACTCCTGTTTGTCTCTATTTGTGGATGGCAAGTATGAATACACGCCACACGACCTGCAAACATGGGATTCAGAAGGACCAGGAACCACCTTTCTAAAAGTTTATGCACCGTATTCCGAGACAGCTGCCAGGTTCGGCCTGGATCCGGCGCTCAAACCAGATGTATATGACATTGAACCGGCACGTCAGCTAATTGGGTATGAGCCCACCTACAGTCCTCTCAACCTGCTGCAGGATCTGGAACGATACGGTCAAGAAGGCCCACCCCCTCCAAATTTCATCCCGGATGGGAAGAGATTGTCGTCTGACGAGTAGCTTTTCCTCAACTATCAACCTGCGCCATACCTGACTGAAAGGCAAAACAGTAAGTGCGCGGCAAAATCGAACTGGGCAGGCGGCCACCTATGGTTCATGATTGGATGGATGGTTTGTGAGAACCCGGGCGCAGCATGGTCTTCTTCAGCAATTGACTATGGCTTGAACCGACCTTCTAAAAAAATTTGGATATGTTTCCCCAAATCCACCGGCGGCATGGAGGTATCACCCACCGAATGCACAATCATTGAGAAATAGAGCAGCGGCCCAAGCAGGGAGGCCACGCTGTGCAGAGGGTTTTCGGGCCTGAGGACACCTTCAGTTTGATAGCGCAAAAGTAAATCCCCAATGGATTGAAACAAACCCAACGGTTGAGAGAACGAATCGGTCAGCTCGGGGGTATGCCTGAATTCAGCAAACAGGGCAAAGAAAAAACGTTCGTGTAGGATGACCGTTTGCTGGTAAGCCTGCAGCACGCGCAGCAAATCAGCTCGAATATCGCCTGTATATTGCGTTGCCAATTCAAATTCGGTTTGCTCCACAAGGGCGTTGATCGCGCGCTTAACCAGTTCGATTTTGCTGCCATATTTTCGAAACAGGGTTACTTCACTGACCCCAGCGGATTCGGCAATCTGGCGAGTGGTGGCCCCAGCATAGCCGCGCGCACCGATCGTTTCCATCACTGCCCGGAAAATTTGTAGGTCTGCAATCACTTTTGGCATGGTTAGCTCCTGATGTAATTATACCATTTGCAAGTATTGACTAACAATAAACGAAGTGATATTATTGTTAGTAACAACTAACAATAAATCGCCGCCTTGTAAAAAATTGGAGTTCATCATGTTTTTGCAAATGTTCAAAATCCTGATGGGACGCGCGAATAAAAACACAAAAGCCCCATCGCTTGACGGTCTACTTGAAAGTATGGATCGTCATTCCGATCATTTGACAACCTTTGTGGCTCCCGCTGCAGAATCGAAGCCGCGTACACCTTTTGATTCGGGCCTGCCTGCCAGGGAGGTGGGGCTGGCAAATCTTAAAGGCAAGCAGCGGTTGCAAGCCATCAGCAAGGCTGTGCCGCTCATGTTCAATATGCTGATTGCATCACGGATGTACGATCATCCGGTCGTGCCAAAAAACAGCCATGCAGCGCCTGAATTGATCACTCGCCTTGAACAGATGGCGTATGATGCGGGCGTCAAGGATATTCGCTATGTTAAAGTGCCGCCTAACGCGATTTTTCAAGGAAAGAAGATTCCTTACCCTTATGCGATTGTATTTACAGTAGAAATGGACAAAGCGCCCATAGATACGTCCCCTAGCTGGGATTCGCAGCACGAGGTGATGCGCGGCTACAAGAATATGGCGGTTATTGGCAATAAGTTAGCCCACTTTTTGCGGAGCGAGGGGTTTGCGGCGTACCCTGGCACCGCGCTTGGTGGTGTAACCGATTATGTGCATCTGGCAGAACTGGCCGGTTTAGGCGCCATTGGCTATCACGGCCTGCTCATCAGTCCCGATGTAGGCGCTCGATTACGGATTAATACCATCTACACCAATATCGAAAATCTTCCGTTTCAGACTGAGAACGAACACTTATGGGTGCGGGACTTTTGCGCGATGTGCCATAAATGTGTACGCAAGTGCCCTGTAGATGCAATTTACGAGCAGCCGCAACCTCGCGGAGACGGCGGCATGCAGTGTATTGATCACGCGACTTGTCGAGATTATTTCACTCGAAATTATGGATGTGCTGTTTGCCTGGCTGTTTGTCCATTCAGTCAGGTGGGTTATGACAAAGTCAAAGAGCGCTTCAGAGGCAACCCAAATGCTCCGCAGTTCAGCATTCCGGTATTGGCGAAAGAGTTAAATTCATGAAGCGCATTCTGCTTTCACAAAAAATCAAGAAAGACCCTTTAATCCATACAACATCAACGATCCAAGTTCTCCTACCAGGTCTGGATGGCGAGAATACTGACGTTGGAACTCCGCGCTTGGGAAGATATTCATAAAGGCTGTAAAATAGAGCCGCAGCGCTTCCTCGGATAAATCAGGGTCTACCTGCCCCTGCTGTTTTCCTTCCTTGATCAAACCCAGCAGCAGGGCAATCATCTCCTCTTCTGCCTTCATGCGGATTTTTTTGATCTCAGGGTCGTTCTGCAAATCGAGACTGCCTGTAAAGACCGCATTTCCAGCGGCGGATGGTTTCCCGTTTTCCATCATCGCCGAAATGAACTGAAAGAATCCTGCCATTTTCTCTTGAAATGACCGCCCAGGCTCAATAGTCTTTTGCACACCTCTGGCGAGCATTTCCACTGCGCCGTTTACAAATTCCCGCACTAATGCTTCTTTACTGCCAAAATTGTTGTAGATGGTTGCCTGCGAGACCCCCGCTTTGTTGGCAATGTCCATCATACTGACCTTGTCCACGCCAAACTGGCTGAACAATTCCCAGGCCGCTTTGCGAATTTCTTCTTTGCTTTGTTCTTTGCGGCGTTCAAATCCATCCATTTGACCAAAACTCCATACAGCAAACATCTTTACATATTTGTAATTATTATAATCAAAACTATTGACAATTACAAAATTTTATCTATAATCAAATTTTGTGATTTCAAGGCAATTATATTACAAAATTTTAGGTTTTTAGCGCACATTCATGAGCACCATTTTTTCATTCAATGTAAAACACCTCCCCGCCCTTGAACAAACGGGCGGCAAGGCCTTGGCTTTAATCGAAATGACGCAAATTGGCATGCCCGTCCCACCAGGATTTGTACTCACAGTAGATTTTTTCAAACCCTGGCTAAACTCCCTCCAACGCCTGCCACAATTTTCCATGCTGACGACTGCCGCTGCCCATGAACTAAGCCAAACCGCCAAAGCGATTCAATCTCTGGCGCGCACCCTGGCTTTCACTGCGGAACAAAGAAATGAAATGGAACAAGCGTTTGACTCGTTCCGCAAAGCCAACCATGCACACCTATTTGCCGTCCGTTCGTCCTCTCCCGAAGAAGACCTGGAAGGCGCATCTTTCGCAGGCGGCTACGAAACAACCTTAGGAGTCACTTTGGAAAACATCGAAGCGGCGATCCTGCATTCGTTTGTGTCCAGTTTTGATGAACGTGTTTTCCTCTACAAAAAAGAACACGGCTTTGCACTCACCGAACCGCGGATCGCGGTGATTGTCCAGCAGCAGGTGGATGCTGACGCGGCGGGCGTGGCGTTCTCGCTCAACCCGCTCAACAACTGCTACGACGAAGCCGTCATCAACGCCAATTACGGATTGGGCGAATCGGTAGTGGCTGGGGAGGCAGAACCAGACCTGTTCGTGGTAGACAAGCCCAATCGCCGAGTCACTACCGCGAAAGTCGGGAGTAAGCAAACCGTCATTCAGTTAAATCAGGCTGGGGGGACGGAGAAGTCGATCCGCGAGAAAGATCAAAAAAACGCCATCACCAACGAGCAAGCATTGGCGTTGACCGATTTGGTTCAACAAGTCGAATCGCATTACCAAAAACCGGTGGACATCGAATGGGCGATCAACAAAGGGAAGATTTTCCTTTTGCAGGCGCGGCCCATCACCACCTACCTACCCCTGCCGCCCGAAATGGTCACCGCACCCGGCGCGCCCAAACGCCTGTACGCCAACTCCACGCTCATAGAACAGGGCCTACAGGAACCGCTTTCTGTACTGGGTACAGACTTTCTGCATTATGTATTGAACAAAGTCGGCGGAGCGGTTGCCGAAGACTCGATTGGCATGGATGGCATCGTCTTTACGGCCAGGGGTGGCTATTACATGAATATCTCGAACGCCCACAGGCTGGGGATGCGCAACGCGGCACTGGCGCCGGGCAGTTTTGGCGACCCGAGCGTGCTGGAAATCCTGGACAGCATTGACATGCAGGAGTACACGCGTGGCGAAATGCCCAAAAAACTGAAAGCGATGCGCGGCGCTGTGGTTTTCAAGGTGCTGCCGATGATGCTGGGTGTGCTGAATGCCACCCTCAACCCCCAGCGCTCGCTGGCGAAATACCAGGCTGCCCTACCCGAACAAGCGCGCCGCATCACGACCTTTAACAGTGCGGGCATGACCTTGCAGGAGCAATCCATCGCCCTCACCAGCCTGCTCACGTTTTTCTACGGCGATTACGGCATCCCGATCATCCTCGCCGGGCAGATCGCCCAGCGGCGCATCCAAAATCTATTCAAAGATGAAGCAAACGCTCGCGACCACCTCGTCAATCTCGGCGTGGCGCTGCCCGGCAACAAAACCGCTGAAATGGGCGAACGGATGTATGAACTGGCGGCTGCAGAGGAACTGACCCGCTACGACGACCCCGCCCGCTTCCTGGAAGACCTCGAACAGGGGGCACTTTCGCCGGACTTTGCCCAACGCTGGGAGCATTTTCTCTCCGAATTCGGAATGCGCTGCCCTGGCGAAATAGACCCCGCCACGCAGCGCCCCAAGGAAAATCCCACCCAAATCTTCACGCAGCTCAAGACCCTGTCTCTTTTCATTCGCGAGCGCGAAAGTTCACGATCCTATTTTGATGAATCCCGCTCCAAACGTGAGGCGGCTTATCAAGCCCTGCATGCCCTTGCCGCAAAGAAAAGCCGGCGCGCAGTCAAAACCTTCGAGAAACTCTACCAGACCTGGTTGACACTCGGCGGACAACGTGAAACCGGCAAGCACTACGTGATCATGGTAATTGACTCATTCCGCCGCAGCGTGTTGGAAATTGCCCAGCGTTTTGTGGCCGAAGACCGCCTGGATACACCCCAGCAAATCTTCGACCTGACCATCGCCGACATTGACCGCGCCCTGGCAGACCCGCTCTTGGATATTCGCGTTTTGGCAAAAGAGCAGGCCGTGTTGATCCAAAAAATTCGCAAGAACAAACTTACAGCGCGCATCCTGGATTCGCGCGGCAAGGTCTTCAATCCGCCGCGCAGAACCGCCAAAGACGGTGAATTGAGCGGCGTGCCCATCTCGCCCGGCGTGGTGCAGGGACGCGTCAAGGTGCTGCATACCGCCGACGAAAAGCCGCTCCTGCCCGGTGAAATCCTGGTAGCGCGCGCCACCGACCCCGGCTGGACGCCGCTGTTCATCAACGCAGCGGGCATCATCCTCGAAATCGGCGGAGCGCTGCAGCATGGTGCGGTGGTGGCGCGCGAGTACGGAACGCCCTGTGTTTCGGGTGTGGATGAGGCGACGCAACTGCTTAAAGACGGCCAACTGGTGGAAGTGGACGGCTCGAATGGCGTTGTCCGCTTGCTGGATAGAGTGACCCAATAAATCCGGGCCGACGACTGCAAGGCATACAAGCATTCTACGCCCTGCTGGGTGGACCGCTCATCTCGGTCATCGGCTCCGGCATGACCCGCTTCGGGCTGCATCAGAACGGTTATAGATTGAGCTATCCTCAACAGATCGTTACGTAATGAACCCCAGAGGTAGGTTGGCCTGCTTCTGGGGTTTTCTATCCTTGCCAGAAAACATAACCAAATTCAAATTTTTATCTGAAATTGATTGTATGGGCACCCTGAGCGTGGCTCGGCTATCCGATGGCCTCACTGAAAAATTCCAGCGGCTGTTCGATTTGGTCCAGGCGGCGGCCCATGTATCGTAAAAAGATTAATGAATGATTGATACCCCCCGTTTACCACGGAAATTCCCAATGACTCATCTCACCATATACAAGCAACCCAAAAGCAGCTTTTTGACTGCAGATTTTTGTTATAATCAAAATATAGGGCTTTATTGAGAATTCTCACCCTATCTAGAGGCCAAGATGACTGGTACACAAGCTTTACAATCTGTCCAATTTGTCACCGTTAAGGGGAAGCGGTTTGCTGTGCTTACAGCAGAGGATTGGGAAGCACTGGTTGAATGGTTAGAAACCATTGAGGATGTCCAGGTTGCTCAACAAGCCTTTGCCAATTTAAAAGCTGCTGGCGGAGATCGTAAGCGTGCCGGCTGGATCGAATGGGATGAAGCCGAAAAGGAACTGGAATGAGTCCGTTTCGAGTATATGTTACGCCGGAAGCTTTGGCAGAAATCAAAGATTTACCTGGCAACGTTCGACAACGTATTCGAGAAGCTATTCGCGAATTAGCTCAGCAGCCGCAACCGCCTCGCAGCAAACAATTACAATTCAGTAGCCCCGATCGCCAGTTATTTCGCATTCGCCTGGATAACTGGCGAATTGTTTACGCCGTTTCTGAAAGCGAAAAAGCAATTGATGTGTTGGCCGTTCGTAAGCGTCCGCCCTATGACTATGGCGATTTGGTTCAATTACTTGAAGAAATAGTGTAAAGCATGAACGTCTCCGACGCCACCCGCCTCAAGCGCACCGCGCCCAATCTTCCAAGTAAACGCAGTTTGCACAACACCCAGACCTGGCAGAGCGCAGTATCCTGGGCCAGGCAACAAGCTATGGGTCATAATTTCGGATAAAAAAGTGCTCAAGAAGCTAACCCCACTTGCTCAAAAGGGCAGCAATATCATTCTTGTTGCGGTTCCTATCTTTCACTTACTGGCCACATTCTGGGGGTCACGACAGAAATATTCAGAACCATTGGGGAGAAACCTGGATATTGATTACATACTGGGGGTAGTGATTCTAATCGCTAACTTGGTTTTCCTGTGTGCAATTTTTATTTCAAGTTTGAAGGTCGGCTACAAACGCTTGCTGCTGCTCACTGCCCTTCCACTTATTTGCGTGAGCAGTTATCGTTCTTCCGGAGGACACGAGAGAATTCTGGAGACGCTAGAAACAAACCATTACCGCTATCATTTGACCACCAATTACAACATTGCTGATTCATGGGACTTCTACAAGCTATACCGATGTTATATTGTAGGCGGGTACTGTTTTCAAATCGAATCCTTTAATTTAGAGGGAGCGGCACATAATGACATCGTTGATTTGGTGGCTGATGAACGCACGGGTTATATCCATGTCTTCAAAAACGGCTATTTAGAATTCGCCTATGACACAGATTACCAAAATTACGATTCTTTAGCTGATATCACGCTTGAACAATATCACTACCGGTTACAATCTAATTCCAAACCGAACAAAATTGATTTCGTGCTTTCTGTTTGCAACAGCACCACCCAGGCTGGCTGCCGGGTTCTATTCACTTTTGCTTTGGAAACACCTCCTGAAAATGCCGAATTGGTTTATGATGCCGGCAATCAAAGCTTACAAATTGTAACTGACGGGAATGTTATAGGACAAATTCCACTGCCATGAAAAATAGGCGGCCTAACACGAATAAACCGCTAGAACAATGACTGACAGTTTACCTGTTTGGTTCGCCATACCCAATTTCTCTTGCGAATCCATTTGAAATTTGTTATCATTATAGCAAAAGTGATGTAATAACAGCATACGGAGGCCGTTATGATTCGGACACAAATTCAAATCACGGATGAGCAAGCCCGCTCTTTAAAGCGCCTGGCAGCGAAAGAGGGCAAATCTGTGGCCGAGCTGATCCGCATCAGTGTGGATAACCTGCTGCGCGCGGGTGGAACGCAAGACCCCGCAATTGCGCGCCAGAAAGCGCTGGCTGCAGCGGGTAAGTTAATCGGCCCACAGAACCTGGCAGAAGACCATGATGCCTACCTGGCTGAGGCGTTGGGCGAATGAACATTTTTATTGACACAGCCGCTTTTCTTGCCATTTTAAACGCCAACGACAGGTTTCACGCTGCCGCCCGGCAAAGCTGGGAAGAAATACTTCACGCAGATTTCGTCTTATTCAGCAGCAATTACGTGATTTTGGAAACAACGGCCCTGCTCCAGCACCGGTTTGGAATAGAAGCGGTACGACTGTTTGAAAGTAATATCTTGCCAGTGCTTGAAGTGCATTGGCTTGATGAGGTGATCCACAAACAAGCCATGAGCGGGCTGCTGGCAGCCAATCGCCGCGACCTATCCCTGGTAGATTGCACCAGCTTTGAGATCATGCGCCAATTTGGAATCGGTAAAGCGTTTACCTTTGACCCCCATTTTCGCGAACAGGGTTTCGGGCTCATCCCAACGAACGGAATGTCATAGAGGATGAACGTCTGCAACGCCATCCGCCTTAAATGCCCCGTGCGAGACTGAACGAAGTTCAGCACATTCAAAGACCAATTCCTCCCCCAAGAAGTTATCCTGGCCATCCTCAACGCCGGCCGCCGCGCACAATCTTCCAAGCAAACGCAGTTTGCACAACACCCAGCCCTGGCAGAGCGCAGTATCCTGCACCCATCGCCATCACCGATGAAGGTATAATCAAGCTATGGATAAAATTATCTCTGAACGCAAGGGCAAGCTTGCTGACCTGGACAGGTCATTTGACCTGAAGTTTTGGCAGTCCCAACCCGCCAATGAGCGGTTCAAGGCTGCCTGGGAACTGGTAGTACACGCCTGGAGAGTAAAAGGCCACGATGTTCGTCAACTCCGACTTCAGCGATCTGTTGA